>JAENZN010000011.1 GCA_016841245.1 Syntrophomonas sp. | reverse complement strand
TGGGGGGAGCC
This sequence comes from Syntrophomonas sp., assembly GCA_016841245.1. Taxonomy (GTDB): domain Bacteria; phylum Bacillota; class Syntrophomonadia; order Syntrophomonadales; family Syntrophomonadaceae; genus JAAYJK01. The sequence continues at coordinate 99,749 of JAENZN010000011.1, read as the reverse complement.
AGGGTGAGTTTTTCTTTCATGCTCTTTTCTCTCCTTTCCTTCGTATTTCCAATATCTATTTAAAAAGAACCGATTAATTAAGCAATGAAAAGTACATAATAGTATCCGAAACTAATAACTGCTAGAATCCATACTATAAAAATAATGAACTTGACCACTCTATCGTGCCGTTTTAAGCATTCACTGCATAAGCCTGGCTCATTAATCTGCTTGCCACAACTTTCACATACAAAAGTAGTTTTATTTATCATTCTTAGCCCCTCCAATGAAAATACTGTAATTTCACTATTTTAAAAATTAAATCACAATTCTTTAGCTATTTCCAATAGCTGCCTGGAAATGAGAGACACTTCCCTGGTACTGGCAGATAATTCTTGAGAGGCTGCTGCTTCTCTCTCTGTTGCTTCGATAGCCTTGTTATTTGAAATGGTCATTTCTTGAACCGCCCACTTAATTGTTTCTAAAGTCTTTCCTATATCAACAGATATGTTAGCAGCATTATTAGATAGATTGCCGATTTCTTTAGCAATAACTTGAAATCCCCTGCCATTTTCTCCAGCGCGGGCAGCTTCAATAGTAATGTTAATACCCAATAATTTAATGGTTTGAGAAACATCCCTAATATCCTGCAATAGCTTTTCTATATGGACATTAATGGTTTGTATCTGATTGTTCATATCTAAATTTTTTCTGGAATGTAATAATATTTCTTCAGCACCGGTTGCTACGTCTTCTGATGCTTGAGCCAAGTTTTCGATAAATATATTTAAGTCCCTGGCACTTTTATTAACTTCATGTTGTACAGCTCTGCTTCTGGACATTCCTATAACGCCTACAACTTCATCTCTATTATCGGTATCCATTAGAGGTACCGCAATTACATTAGCCTCATATCCATATACTTCTTTAGGGAGTTCAACAAAAACAGCTGTTCTGTCATTTATTGCCCTCCGAGCAGACCCCCCTGATAATATAGGATCTCCTATTTCAAAGGAATCTCCTGGCGAGTCTTCTCCCTGAACTTTACAGACAAACTTTTCAATATCGCACATCCAGAAACATATTCCCCTTGTGCAAAATTGTTCTAAAATAGGAAAGAAATCAGCGTAAGTTTTTAAGGCTGGATTATTCAATAAAGAACACCTCTCATAAACAATTTAATATAAAACAGTACCGCATAATCAAAGACCTTTTATACCTAACCTGTATTGTATTCGATTTAAATAACGACCTTTTTCCAATTGCACTAATTTTGCCTTTATAGAAGCCCTATCTATTCTAACCACGTCTTTACTACACAAATTTGCTTTTTCCTTGCCGTCAATTCCGATCAAACTGCATAGATTCAGATTATCGTCACAGATAATTTCCACTGTATGATCAAAACTTAATACAATTGGCCTCAAAGATTTTATCTTTGAACATATGGGTGTTATTGTAATGGCCTGTAATTGTGGATCGATTATTGCTCCTCCGGCAGAGAGTGAATATGCAGTTGATCCCGTTGATGTAGAACATACGACTCCATCGCCTTCATATTCAGCAAACATCTTGCCATCAATCTTTAAAATCTGGCGACATGTTTTTAGCCGTGTTGATCTTATAACCACATCATTTAACGCATGATATTTAAGAACCTCGCCTGCATCTCTCGTTATGGATATTTGCATTACCGACCTTTCTTCCACATAATATTTTTCATTTAAGATCAAGGGCCAATAGTCATGAAATTGTTTCGGCTCTATGGCGCTTAAAAAACCTGTATTTCCAAAATTAATACATAAAAATGGTATTTCACATTTACCAAATTGACCAAATGCTTCAAGTAAGGTTCCATCTCCACCAATTACAATTATTAAGTCTGTATTTTCCAGATTGCATGGTGCATTGGTTTCAACCCATACTTTGAATTTCTCTTTGCTTAATTGCTTCAGCAGAAATTCACCAAAGATTTGTGCCTGGTTTTTTCTATTATTAATATAAATACCGATTTCTTTCAAAATAATCAACCTTTGCTCAATAATCATTAACATACATGGGATGCAAAAAACATACCAGCCTTGAATAATTCTTTGGTATACATCACTGCTCGCTATCATCTTTTGGATCGAAGATATCAGCTCCCTTTTCTACCGTTTTATTCTGTTACACATAACATCATTTATATCGTTGCAATATACTACATATCATGCAGTCATATGCTAATCATGATTTCAAGGATCTGGCCTCTTTAAGATATTATTTTTTATTTATTCGCTTGGCTTGAACAAAAATAACAACCTGCAAAAATATAGTTATAAAAAGATATATTAACCAATAAACCACTGAATCAACAACATTAATAGGATGAAAATGATAAATATACAAGATTGTCACACCTGCAAATACAATAATAGAAGGAATATAAAATGTTGAGGTTTTTATAGTTTCCAAATAATTCTTATCCATTTTAACTTTCCCCTTTTAATATTAGTAACAGCTTTTTCACTTTTGCAATTGGTGTAATACGTCTATTGTTAAAATAAATGTGCTTTTATAAATTATCTTGATTCTGCAAAAAAATTTTTGGGGTTTTCAATCAAAATCGTATTCAATATTTCGTCTATTACTCCCACTTTTTTTAAGGATGGGTACAAAATCATTTATAAACGATATTTGGAAGTATACAGAATTCTAAAAACCTTGGAAATATAATACAATAGAATCCCAGCAATATTATCTATGTATAGCCCCAATATTTTTTGTTCAACCAAGCATAATAAATATAACTGACTATATTTTTAGATAAACCAACACTGCTCATCCTATATTATAAGATCAGCAGTGTTTCCCATTCTTCAAACTGTAACTATATAAAGATAAAGGTTATTATGGCGGCAGAACCGTAACAGGCTCTGCCGCTTTCAATCATGATATTGTGCAAAACATTCTTCCGCTGAATCCTAGGCAGCAGAAGCTTTTGTTTTCTTAACAAAGGTTTCAGGCAGGAACAGAAGCGGAACAATACTAAACAGGTACATAAATGCACTTGCTCCTATGGCGAAAGTAAATGATGTCGAAGCCGCTATTCCACCCAGTATAGATGGGCCAAAGAAGCATACCATCCTCGCCAGATTGTATATACCATTCACTCCGGTAGCCCTTATATCAGTTGGGAAGAGCTCAGACATATATCCACCAAACAACCCAAATATTGGATAAGTTATGAATGAATATATCGGAGCAAATATCAACATTGCCGTAGGATTTTGAATCTTTACAAAGATCAGGACTGCGAAAAACGAAGCAGCCAGAACCACCAATGCTGGTTTTTTACGCCCAATGCGGTCAGCTATGTAGGCAAATACTATATATCCTATCATCCCACCAATCTGCAGGAACATATAATAGTTCATTGATTTAACAATATCCATGCCTCTCTCTGTAACCAACCAGTTTGGTATCCAGCTGAATGCACTCCAGTACGCTATAAGTGTACCAAGTACCAGGAAAAATGCCCCGATAGTATTCCTTCTCAGACTGGTACCAGTTTTTTCATATATTTCTTTACTGAACAGCTTGCCAACATTACCAAGAGATTCCCCGGCTTCTTTCAATTTATCTCTTGTATCCAGCCAGGCTTGCGGTTCAGGAATGATTACTTTCGCCAATATAGCGATAACTAACCCTATTGCTCCCACATAAAACAAAGGTCTCCATCCATATGAGGGCATTATCATCTTCCCTAGAAACGCTGCAATTAAAGGCCCGAATGCAAAACCGGTCTGAATTACTGCTGAACACATAATTCTTAACCGACTAGGAAGACATTCTGCTACCAATGTGTTCCCTACACCCCATTGAGCACCTAATCCAATCCCCACTAATAATCTTAGTGTCAACATCGATGTAAAAGAATTGGAATAGGCAAAAGCTATGGTAAATATCGAATACCATATCAGGCAATAAAACATAACGTTTACTCTTCCATATTTATCAGACAGAACCCCCGATAATAAGCCACCAAGACCTGCTCCAAATAATGGTGCCCCCAGTATCAATCCCATATTGGCTGAAGAAATATCAAACTCCGATAGTATAAGACTTGCAGATACAGAAACCAACTGCCAATCCATAACATCCAAAACTAATGCCACCCATGCAAATACCCATATTACAATCATCATCCCATTCAGTTTATCGTTATCTCCTGGTATTGGCATACTTCGTTGATTAGCCATTTCATAATCCTCCTCTTAAAAGTTTTCTTGGTAGTAGAAAACATTAAACAATTCAAAAGCAACTACCTAGTCATTATTTATAATTTGGCCCCTACTTTTCCAATACTGTAATGCTTCCTAGTGTATGATAAGTACTGGGCAATTGGCGGTGCGGCTTACCTGGTTGCTAACACTTCCCATTACGGCTGCGCTAATTCCCCCCAGCCCCCGACTGCCAATTACAATTAAATCGTATTTGCCTTTTTCAGCCTTGTATATAATTTCCCTGGCAGCATTACCCTGCTCCAGGTCAAGTGTTATTTCAATATTAGAAGAATCAACTTCTTGAGCTGCTTTTTCTAAAATTTCTTTTCCAACTCTATTCCATTCATTCTCCATTTTCTTAACAATTTCACTTGATATTTCTGGCCATTGACCCATACCCGAATAATCATAAGCAATCTGAGCTACATGGAACAAGGTTACTTGGCTTCCATATTTGTTGGCAATATCCAGTGCTGCATTAACCGCTTTAATTGATTGATCCGAACCATCGATGGGGACTAGCACCTTTCTAAACATAGTCGTTCACCTCTCGTTTAATTTGTTTTAAAATTTCATTTCCTTTTTGCATCTTCCTAAATAATTCCGTACTTATTCCTATGCATTAACTTCTAACGACCGTAACTACAACATATCTATGGAATTAAATCATAACGCTATTTGCTCATCTATAAGCTGACTTAGAATCTTATGAAATGTTACCAAAAACACCGGGTTAGTTTTTTCAGTGTATCTTCTTGTATCAAAAAATACTAATCTATTCCTATCCTCCTTTCCTGCCGGCCATAAATACAGTGTTTGTTTTCTGAATTGTTGCAAAACTTATGCCAAGAGGAATTTGTAGGTTTATTAATCTGAGTGTCACCGTTCTATTTCTAAAATCTAAGTCTATTTATAAAAACTTGATTCAATGGCTTGTAACATATCAGAACAGTTTTTGGGCTCACGTCCGTCGCTTTTCGTTACACAGAACACCTCTTTATAAGCATAAGTAGAAAATTGGGGTAAGTTATGAAAATTTAATGAAAAAAAATAATAGATAAGACTACATAGAATACTACGTAGCATATCTATTATTACAGTACCTTTCACCTTATTTACGCTTCTAATCCTGCTCGATAACCTTCTTCTATAGCCTCTGTCGCATTTCTTACCTCCAGAGCATCTCCTATAGTTATTAGCTTTGCAACCACACCTTCTAAATTAACTGTAAGTTCATTAACTGATTCTACGCCAGTAGCTAAGACAATTGTATCGATAGGCCCAATTTTTTCATCTTTTTCACCTATAACTGTGATTACAGCATCTTCTTGAATCTCTTTCGTTTTTGCATTAAGGTATATCTTAACATTTTTTTCTTCTAAGTTTTTCATCAGGTAGTGTTTTATTGCATATTCCTCGTCATCAGCAATATCAGAACCCATTTCTATAATCACAGTATCTTTCCCATGATGCGCCAGGTAAGCAGCAGTTTCTGTTCCTATTGATCCTCCACCGATTATTACTACTCTTCTTCCAACGTTGCATTTTCCAGCTAAAACGTCATGGGCAGTCACTACATTGCTCTGATCGCTACCCGGTATATCTGGTATTAACGGTTCACCTCCAGTTGCGACTATTACCACATTCGGTTTCTTTAATGCTACAATTTCAGGAGTTAGCTTGGTGTTCATATAAATGTTTACGTCCAATTTATTAAGCTGATTTTGCTGCCAGGCAATAAAAGAAGAAATTTCTCCTTTATTCGGCGGCACAGCAGCCAGAAGATACTGTCCCCCTAATCTATCGGATTTTTCAAACAGGTGTACTTCATGTCCTCTTTGAGCTGCAATAATAGCTGCTTCCATACCGCCAGGCCCAGCACCGGCAATAAATACCTTTTGGGGGTTTTCGGCCAAGCTAAACTTAAGATCCAATTCTTTTCCTGTAAGAGGATTAAGAATACATCTGCCTCTTGGACCTTTACCCCAGCATCCCTGCAAGCATCCAATACAATATATTATTTCGTCATATTTCCCAGCAGCTGCTTTTTTCGGCAGATATGGATCAGCAAGTGAAGCTCTTCCCATAGCGACCATGTCAGCCTTATCACATGAAATAATTGCCTCAGCAAGTAATGGATCAGTTATTCGTCCGACAGTTATAACAGGTATGGATACTACTTTTTTTATTTCTGCTGCATTACTCGTATTCCAACCGTGCTTAACTGCAGCGGGAGGTACGATATTAAAGCGGGAAGCATAGACGCCAGCTGAAACATGAATAGCATCAACACCAGCTTTTCCTAATATTATAGCTATGGCTTTGGCATCTTCCAGAGTTATGCCATCTGGCACAAACTCTTCACTGCTCATTCTAAATATGATCGGAAAACCACTCCCGGTCTTAGCTTTGATATTAGAGATTATCTCTAACGGAAAGCGCATTCTATTAAGCAGATTACCTCCATAATTATCTGTTCTTTTATTAGAATAAGCTGAAATAAATTGAGCTACTAAATAACCATGAGCACCATGGACCTCTACGCCATTAAACCCAGCTTTTTTCGCCCTTAGAGCAGCATCACCATACCTTTCTGCCAGTTCATGGACTTCTTCTATAATTAATTCACGTGGCATCTCTTGCATCACCGGACATGGTATGGGTGATGGACCTACGGGCTGAATACCACCTGTTAACATGGAGTTTGTTTGTCGTCCTGCATGGTATAATTGGGCAAAAATTTTGCTCCCGTTCTGTTGCACAATATTGGTAAGGTTTTTATGACTCTTTATTTGTACATCTTCCCATAAACCAGCAATATTAGGATAGCCTATACCTCCAGGCTCTATTGCATAATCCTCCGTAATTATAAGTCCCCATCCGCCCTTAGCCTTGGCTTCATGATAAGCTATAAATCTTTCTGTAGCAGTGCCATCCTTATTACAGAACCCCATAGCCATAGCCGGAACCACTAATCTATTGGATATCTGCAAATTACCTATATTAATTGGGGAAAAAACATTATTCAACATATGAAGCCTCCTGTCTTTGATACTGGATCAAAATGATAGAAAACCAGGTCTATTTCTAAATATTTTAATGCTAGACCTGGTTTTTCGATCCTATTCTGCTGTTTCAAGGTTACTTCTATAGGTATATCTGATAATTAGGAACAACTTCCTGTAGTATCTTGTGTTCCTCTTTCCCCAACCGGGTAAGCAATACTGGACAAGAAGCTAAGTGGCTCACTTGGTTACTAACACTTCCTAACAGGCTACTGCGCAATCCGCCTAGACCCCGACTACCCATGACAATCAAGTCATAATTTCCTGCTTGTGCCTTTTCACAGATTACCTCGGCTGGATTACCCTGATTTAACTCAGTAGTAATCTCTATACCCGACGGTTCAATTTCTTGCTGAATTTTTTCTAATATCTGTTGACCCACATTAGATGCTCCACCTGGTAATTCAGGTACTGGAGGATTTATCCCGGTATCAACCCGGCTGTATTCAAAAGCATAAGGACGTATAACGTACAGCAAATTCACACATCCTCCATGTTTATCGGCAACATTCACAGCTACCTTGGCAGCCTGTACTGACTGGTCTGAGCCATCAACCGGCACCAATATTTTCTTAAACATAAGCAGTTCCTCCCTTTTGCTATAAATACTAGCCAATATAAATCATTTACCTCGCTTGAATTGTATTTTACTTCAGTAAGATAATAATGCTAGTATTTGCGATCATAAATTATAACTTAACGGATATACATTCCTCCATTAATATCAAGCGTAAATCCTGTAATATAATCTGCATATTTCGAACATAAGAACATAACACCGTTTGCTATATCCTCGGGTGTCCCAAATCGACCTTTAGGAACAGTTTGCAGCCATACGTCTCCCCGCTCTTTTAGAATCTCTTCACTAAAAATTGGGGTCAGAATTATTCCTGGTGCTATGCAATTCACATTAATGTTATGAGGAGCTAGCTCCAGCGCCAGACTTCTGCTAAAACCTTCGATTCCCCGTTTGGTAGTAGTATAATGTGCATTTGCCATTGAGCCTCTCTGTCCTGCAATAGAGCCAAAATTAATAATTCGGCCGTATTTCTTCTTAATCATTTCCTTTGCGACACTACGGCAGCAATAAAAACTACCGTATAAATTGATTTTCATTGTCTTGTCCCAAAAACTATCTGTCATGTCAGTTACCATTGATTGTACGTACAAGCCTGCCGAATTAACTAAAATATCAATTTGGCCTGACCATTCTATCAGTTTAGCAATAGAGTCGTCCACCGCTCCGCTGTTAGTAATATCAGTTGGCAATTTCAATAATTTTTCGGCTTTACTTTGATTTTCATTAACAACATCATCTAAACCAGCTTCATTTATGTCCATTAAAGCAACTTTTGCACCCCTTGCAAGAAATGCCAGGGCCGTACCTTTCCCTATACCTGACGCTGCGCCGGTCACTACTACTGTTTGGCCTGTAAAATCCAAAAAAATCACTCCTTATAATTTACTCGCGCTTCTTTTTTCATTTAATTCTTTAGCGTTTCTCCACTTATAGCTGCTCAATCTATTTTCCAATTTTTCGTTTATCAAATCTAATTCGCTAAGATCTTTGCACTCTATGAGAATGTTGTTTTCTTCTCGGTTGACATCCAAATAATTAATCACCATAAAGTGTCTTATTTTGGGTTTTAGAAATATTCCTAAAAAGGGTCCCCATAGTACAACGCTTTTCCCTCTTAGATCAGGGTTCTTTTTAGTCGTAAACTTATCACATTTTATCCATCGGGAATAATCAACCTTACCTTTTATGCCTTCCTTCGTAACCATAAGTAAGTAATCATCCGATAAGGCAATATTTAATTTTTGAGGTTTAGGTATTGGTGGATAACCTCCCTGATACGAAACATAACCGATATGTTCAATCTCATTGTTGTCTATTCTGGCCATATTTTCTAAAATGGTATCCCTACATTTAATCTGCCTGTTTCCACGATATATAATTATCAAAAATGTCAATACAGAAACACTGCCAATTATCAGCCATTTTGTCATAAGAATCTCCTTTTAACCCGATATCTCTAAGAAACATAGTATGAAATTAATATTTAGGGGAAACTAGCTAAGGCAACTAATTCCCCCCGATGATTATAAATTAGCAAGAACTTACCAGGCCAGCCACCCGCCATCAACAGGCATGGTATGACCGGTCATGAAATTTGATAGCTCCGAAGCAAGAAATACTACCGGTCCGGCTATTTCTTCTACCGTACCAAATCTCTTCATCGGAGTTCTTCCGATTAAGTCAGCATACATCTCTTTATTATCCTTCAGTTTTTGAGTCAGTTCGGTAAGAATATACGCTGGTGCTACAGAATTCACCTGTATATTATAGTCTGCCAGCTCAAGTGCCAGGGCCTTGGTTAACTGCAATATGCCCCCCTTGCTAGCTGAATACCCGGTGAGCTCAGGTAACGACACATAACCCATTATTGAACAAGTATTTATTATCTTGCCCCTGCCTTGAGCTATCATAACCGGAGCTACCGTCTTGCAACCTATCCATACCCCAGTAAGGTTAACATCAATAATTGTTTTCCAATCTTCTTCAGGCATGTTTATACAAAGGTTGCGACGATTTAATCCTGCATTATTCACCAATATATCTATTCTGCCGAATCTTTCTACTACGGAATCCACAAAATTCTTATACTGCTCACTATCAGTAACATCAAGCTTGTATGCCGCAGCCTTACCTCCATCACTGATAATTTCAGCGGCTGTCTTTTGGGCAATATCTTCAGCTATGTCAGCTATTACCACCGTTGCCCCAACCGAAGCCAGACCTTGGGCCATAGCCTTACCGATTCCCATGGCGCTGCCAGTTACAATAGCTATTTTTTTGTCCAAACGTAAGCTTAACTCCATATGACTCCATCCTTTCTATCTTTCTTTTATAAAGTTTATATATCCGACTGTCTTGGCTCTAAACGATCATATTTGTTAAATACAAACAAGAGTGCCCCTACCAATCCAAAAATGACACATACCGTGAAAGCTCCATTAAAACCATATTTTGAAGATACAAAGAATCCTGTAACCATAGGCGCAAATAATGCTCCAAAATTACCCACAAAATTATAGATTCCTCCAACTCCGCCAGCCTGACCGTAAGGAGCAATATCACTGGGTATGGCCCAAACATTTGATGCCCCAAAGGCAAAGATACCCATAAAAGCACTTAGATAGATGACCGCCTGAACACCACTTGTTGCCTGCATTGTAAGATAAATAAATACTGCTGAACCTACCATGGCAAGTCCCATCCCAGTTCGTCTCAATTGGCTTACAGTAGCTCCCTTGGCATGCCAGGCATCGAATACTTTTCCTCCAGTTAGTTCCATAATAACTGCACATATATAAGGTATCATGGCAGCAGTGCCCATTTCAGAAAGACTCATCCCTCTAACCTGAACAAAATAGGTAGGCATCCACGAAGCAAATACTGTCCATACATACAAGTACAATGCATAGGCAATCGTCACTTTCATGATAACTGGATATGTAAATAACTTATACATAGGAATTGGTTTGCTTTCTACTTTTCCACTTTCGCTGACAACTTCATCCTGGCGAATATATGCCAGTTCTGAAGCAGTTACCGTGGGATGATCGTCAGGTTCGCGATAAGTAAGAAGCCAGACTATAGCATACACTACCGCAACGGCGCCAGTTATAACGAAGGACATTCTCCAGCCCCAATTAATAATAATCCATGCAACTATTGGTGGTGCAAATGCAGATCCGAGTCTAGCACAGCAATCAAAACACGATGAAGCAAAGGTTCTTTCCCGGGTAGGCACCCAGACTGAAACAACTCGAGCACTGGCCGGGAATCCCGGGGCTTCAGTAAATCCTAATGCAATACGAATCCCTAAAAACATCCCAAAACTCTGGCAGGCACCGGTTAACATCGTAACCAATCCCCATCCCCCAGCAGAGAAGCCCAGAACCTGTTTAGGCCCAAAGCGATTGAGCAGCGCACCTGCAGGAAGCATAGTCAGTGTGTATGACCAGAAAAAGGCAGACATAAGTATTCCCATATGTGCTGCATTTAAGTGAAAGTATTCCATCATAGTCGGAGTAGCTACACTGAAATTAACTCTATCCAAATAGTTTATCATTATGGCCATAGATACCATGAAAACAGCAAACCACCGTTTACCTGATTCCGGTTTTACGATTAGGTTTTCTTCCATTTTTACATTCATTGTATTCTCCCTTCCTATCTTTACTGAAAGCATTATTATTTCTTATAAACACTATGAACTTTGAACTGAAATTGTATTCCCAAATCACATTAACTAATCACTGACTTACAGCTTTTCATCCATTACCTTCTGAATAACAAACCAAGTATATTTACTGGTAATTTTTTCCCATTTATGATATAGTTGATTGGGAGTTTAAGATTAATCCTATGACGCATAATTAACTTAATTTAGCATTGCCAGATGCTATGTCATAAGATTTTCTGCCTTTCAGGGTCTGATGCCGTTATAATGACATACTTAATGCATCAGACTCTTTACCTAATAAGTTGCCTTTTCCCCCCCTCAGTAATACTTAGGCATTTATCTGTAACAGATTAACTGTTGCCTAGTCGTTGCTTAGATACTCATGAATCGCAGCTGCAGCTTTTTTACCTGCGCCCATGGCCAGGATAACCGTAGCTGCTCCGGTCACTATATCTCCACCAGCAAATACGCCCGGCTTAGAGGTGCGGCCATCTTCATCGGCCACAATATTTCCCCATTTATTAGTCTCTAAATCAGGAGTAGTCTGCTGCACTAAAGGATTGGGACCCTGACCTATCGACATGACTACCGTATCGACTGGCATTTCGAACTCTGATCCTTCTATAGCTACTGGCTTTCTCCGTCCTGATTCATCCGGTTCACCCAGTTCAAAACGCTGACAAATCATAGAGGTGACTCTTCCTTCTTCATTACCCTTGAATTCAATCGGACTGGTTAGAAGATTAAAGACTACACCTTCTTCCCGAGCATGCTCGATTTCTTCAGCACGAGCAGGCATCTCTTCCATAGAACGACGATAAATGATGTGTGACTCAGCACCCAGGCGCAATGCCGTACGTGCCCCATCCATAGCCACGTTACCTCCTCCGATAACCGCCACTCGTTCACCTACTCTAATAGGAGTCAAATATTCCGGGAATCGATAAGCCTTCATCAGATTGTTACGAGTTAGGAATTCATTGGCTGAATAAACTCCATTTAAATTTTCACCTGGAATATTCATGAAGGAAGGAAGTCCTGCCCCTGTACCAATGTAAACAGCATCATATCCGTTTTCCAACAATTCATCGACGCTGCTGAGCTTACCTACTACATGGTTGCATTTTATTTCCACACCCATTTTTGAAATGTTTTCTATTTCCTCAGCCACTATAGCTTTTGGCAACCGGAACTCAGGAATTCCATATACCAGAACTCCACCTGGTATGTGTAAGGCCTCCAGTATAGCGACCTGATAGCCTAAAGCTGCCAGGCTGGATGCAGCTGTCAAGCCTGATGGACCTGACCCCACAATAGCTACCCTTTTGCCATTGCTTTCAGGAACTTGAGGAATTTTAACACCCCGGGCTAGTTCCCAATCGGCCGCATAGCGCTCTAACCTGCCTATTGCCACAGGTTCATTCTTTTTACCTAATGTACAGAATTTTTCACACTGGCTTTCCTGGGGGCACACCCTACCGCAGATAGCAGGCAGGCTGTTCTTTTCTTTTATAGTATTAATAGCTCCTTCAAAGTCGCGCTCGGTAATCTTTTTGATGAAGGCTGGTATATCAACATTAACCGGGCACCCTTCCATACAGGCATTATTCTTGCACTGCAGGCAACGCTCAGCCTCAGCTACTGCTGTCTCCTCTGTATAGCCCAGGGCTACTTCATCAAAATTCTTGTTGCGTATTCCTGCCTCTTGATGAGGCATAGGATGCTTGTTGGGAATTATTTTGCGTTTTGGCGTTGACATTTGCATCCTCCCCTCTCATTTGCCATTGCTTCTTCATTTATGAACATTTTCGAGCGCTGTAATACTAGTTCCCAATTAACTTTATGGCCATCAAATTCCGGCCCATCTACACACGCGAACATAGTCTTTCCATCAGCCTCAACCCTGCAGGCACCACACATTCCAGTTCCGTCAACCATAATGCTGTTCAAGCTTACTATCAGAGGCAGATTTTTCGGAGTAACTTTGGCAACCGCAGACATCATTACCGCCGGTCCTATGGCTACTACCCTATCCACCTTTACCTGAGCCAGCACATCTTCTAAGACATCAGTAACAAATCCCTTGATACCTATACTGCCGTCATCACTGGCTACATATAATTTGGTACTTATTTTTTTCATTTCGTCTTCCCATATAAGCATGTCCTTAGAACGTGCACCAATGATGGAAATTACCTGATTGCCTTCTTCATATAAGGCCTTGGCGATAGGATATATAGGAGCCACGCCAACACCGCCGCCAATACATACTACTGTGCCAAAATTCTCAATTTCAGAAACACAACCTAATGGACCCACAAAATCAAGTATTGAATCATCCTCATTTAATTCACCCAGCAGACGGGTACTCTTACCCACCTCTTGAAATATGATGGTAATAATCCCCTTATCCGCATCGAAATCAGCAATGGTTAAAGGTATTCTTTCTCCTATATCATCTATGCGAAGGATAATAAACTGTCCCGGCCTGGCTTTTTCAGCAATTTCTGGAGCTTCCACATCCATTAACTTTATGGATTGAGCTAAAATCTTCTTCTTTATTATCTTAAACATGGTTTTCTCTCCTTTGACTTGCGAGTTTAATAAACTCAATCTTCTGCAGCCTATATTTGTGTGAGACCCTCTTTTGAATGCCGTATACACAAGGTAAGATCAGTGTTCCGATTCTTACCTGTGTAAATCCAGCATTTATGTGGAGGGGAAAATGGAGTGAAGATGGTCAACTAGTCAACTCAATATAATATTTAATCGACGAATTAACTCTAACTTGCCAAACAAACAACCAGTGAATTTATTTGCCGAATCCAGGGATAATATCCAGGGATTTAATACCCTAGATATTATCCTGTATAATTCGGCACGCTCTGTATGTCTGGACATGGATCATTTTATGATCCAAGTTTTATTTCTTGGCTAAGATTTAACGCTAACTTAGCAAAATACCTGATATTACCATCCTTTGAACCTGTTGAGTTCCCTCGTAAATCTGCAGTATCTTGGCATCCCTCATAAGTTTTTCAACCGGGTAGTCTTTCATATAACCATAACCACCATGAATCTGTACCGCATCCACAGTTACTTCCATGGCTATATCTCCGGCAAACAACTTACACATGGCGCCATACTTTGGATCTATCCTGTGGGCATCTATTTCTGATGCTGCCAGCAGCACCAGGCTTCTAGCAGCTTCAACCTTGGTAGCCATATCTGCCAGCATAAAGCTAATAGCCTGATGCCCACCAATCGGCTTACCAAACTGCGTACGGGTTTTGGCATATTCGATTGACTCTTCTAATGCCCGTCTGGCAACACCTACTGCGGCAGCACCGATACTCATTCGGGTACGATCAAGAGTCTGCATAGCAATTTTGAATCCTGCACCTTCTTTGCCCAGCAAATCTTTTCCTGGCACCCTCACGTTTTCAAAAATAACTTCAGCAATATGTGATGCCCGGTCTCCCAGCTTATCTTCCACTTTTCCCATGGAAACTCCAGGTGCATCACCTGCTACGAGAAAAGCGCTTATTCCTTTAGTTCCCTTGCCCCTTTCAGTCTTGGCAAAAACTGTATACATATTAGATATACCACCATGAGTAATAAAACATTTGGTACCATTTAATATATAATCATCTCCGTCTTTCTCAGCTCTGGTTAACATGCCTGCTGCATCTGACCCTGCACTGGGTTCAGTCAGGCAAAAAGCGGCCAGTACCGGAGATTCTGCAAATTGGGGCAGCCATCTATCTTGTTGCTCCTCTGTCCCAGCAATTAATATTGGTGTTAAGGCCAGGGTATTTCCATCCCATGCTCCGCTGATACCCAGACATCCAAAAGATAATTCTTCTATCAAGATAGCTTCAGTAACATGATCAAGCTCCAATCCACCGTATCTGGCAGGTAAATTAAAATTCCAGAGCCCAATATCAAAAGCCTTATTAATAATGGGCCAGGGCATTTCACTGGTACGATCATATTCGGCAGCTACTGGTATAATTTCGTTTTTAACAAACTTGCGAACCATGGTCTGCATTTCTCTTTGCTCGTCTGTTAATTCAAAACTAATCACAAAACTTACCTCCTTGTTGTTTACTTCTATTACAGCCTCTAGTTAAACAATTCGATTTATCAAATAACATCTGCTAAACTCGGTTTTACTGTAATGTATATTTCTTAATGAACTTATTGTTGGTTCTTATTTTTTTGCTCTGGTAATAAATCCATCTCCAATTTCTTTCTTGTCAAGCATCTCTGAAATCTCTTGTTCACTAAAGCCCATTTCCAATAATACTTCTTTGGTGTGCTGTCCTTTGAATGGGGGCGGGAGTTCAGCCAGAGCATCATAAGCTCCGAATTTTATCGGGTTTCCAGTCACCTTAATCTTGCCGGCGGTAGCATGCTCATACTCTACCAGCATATTACGAGCCTTGGTATTAGGACTTTCGCAAATCTGGGGTACTTCTAATATGGGTGCTACAGCTACTCTAGCTTCACGCAGCATAGTTACCATCTCATCAACCGTGTAATCTTTCATCCAATTATTGATAAAAGCAGTCATTTCCTCTATGTTTTCCAGCCTGGCTGCGTTGCTGTTAAACTTGGGATCAGTAGCCATTTCTGGTACCCCCATTAAATTACACATACTACCCCATAGTTTTTCATTAGAAGCAACAACACAGACAAAACCATCCTTACATGTATAGACATCATATGGTCCCCCATCAGGATGCCTGCTCCCCTGTCTTTTGGTAGGTCTTCCGCATATTGTGTATGCGGGTACACTGTTTTCTAAACAGGTAAATATGCAGTCAACCAATGATACGTCAATGTGCTGCCCTTCACCCGTTTTGTCTCTATAATATATAGCCCCTAGCAAGCCCATTCCTCCATATAAACCGGCAATTATATCCCCAATGGAAGACCCAACCCGCAATGGCATCTCGGGATACCCAGTAATACTGATCAAGCCTCCCATGGCTTGGGCCAGCATGTCGTATCCCGGAAGTTTACTAAAAGGTCCATACTGACCAAAAGCCGATATGGAAAGATATATGATATCCGATTTCAGCTTTTTGCAGTCCTTATAACCCACTCCCAACTTATCTGCTACGCCGGGGGCAAAATTTTCAAATACTATATCTGCTTCACTGACTAATTTATAAAATATATCTTTGGCTTTCTCTTCTTTGAAATTAAGCTCTATACTTCTTTTGCCCCGGTTAAGGCCGATAAAATAAGTAGCTTCTTCAGTCCCAGGAGCAAAGGGAGGCCAGCTCCTTTCATTAGTATTAGGGCCAACTTCTTCAATTTTTATAATTTCAGCACCCATATCAGCCAGTATCTGAGTGCAGAATGGACCGGTAAAAACCCTTGTCAGATCGACAATTTTTATCCCTTCCAATATTTTCACTTGTTTATCCATATAACCTTAAACCTCCTTGTCTTTTTCTGCTGGTATCAGGAGAGGGGAGGGTAAACGCTGAAATATTCTCAGCGTTTACCCATTTATGTAAATGATATTTGGATTTACTCTACCCAGATGATGGAACCACCACCCTGTGTCAATCCGCCACAGATAGCACAGCTTGCATATCCACCGCCATTTTCTTTAAGATTATAGGCAGCCGTCATCATTATTCTCGCACCGCTGGCAGTATTAGGATGCCCAACAGCTATGGCACTGCCATTCACATTCAACTTATTCTTTAATTCTTGATATTTGCTGTCGTTGTTATCGAGAATCGGCTGACTCGATACTTCTTTTACCATTTCCTGATAACTGCTGTTTAAGAACCGTTCATTAGACAGAAGTTTGCAGGATACCAGTGGCACGCATGCAAATGCTTCGTTTATTTCAATAAATTTCATATCTTCAATACTCAATTTAGCTTCGTCCAGACATTTTTTGATGGCAAAAGCAGGGGATACGGGCATAATTCTCGGCTGAAGCGCAATAGCTGATGTTGCAACTACCGTATAGAGAGGTTCATATCCAAGTTTATCCGCTGTTTCCCTTTTCATTATAATCTGGGCAGTGGATCCATCGTTCATTCCCGGTGCATTTCCTGCTGTACAGGTAGGGTTGCCAAATATTGGTTTCAGCTTGGCCAATGCTTCCGGAGTAATATCTGAACGATACTGTTCGTCGATATCAAGAACCTGACTGGATTTTACATTTCCTTTTTTATCTTTCTTCTCAATTGTTAAAGGAACCATTTCATGTTTGAAGAATCCTCTTTCCCATGCCTTACCGTATTTAACATGGCTGGCATACGCCAATTCGTCCTGTTCTTCTCTCGATACTCCATATTCAAGCGCTACATCACCGGAGTCAACCGCAACCGGAGCATAATCTTTATACCCCAGGGGTATAATCGGATCTTCTATCATGAAAGAACTGTGTTTCTTGCCTTCCCACCTTATATTTCTTAGCAGAAACGGTACGGTACTAAAACTGGTTGCTCCTCCGGTCATTACAATGTCGGCTTCTCCTAGTTGAATACTTCTTGATCCGTATTTCACTGTGGTCATTGCCGTTGTACATGCCTGATCATAATATAATGATGGGACTTCAGGCGGAATACCGGCTTTCATCATACTTTGACGAGCCACTACCGGAGTATACGGGTCTTTACAATTGGTGGTATCACCGCATCCCCACCACACTTCTTCAATCAGCTCTGGAGCCATACCTATTCTCTCCAGAACATTTCTCATTGCAATTGCTCCCAGATCATATATATCAATGTCCTTCATTGAGCCACCAAACCGCCCAAAGGGAGTTCTAGCTGCGCTTACCACAACGATATCATCTTTACTTTTTTGAAATGACATAATAATACGTCTCCTTTCCAAATATGTTCTTTACTGTGCTACCCATCCACCATCTACACTTAAAATTACGCCTGTGCAGTAACTCGCCCCGGGGGAGGCCAGGAATACGGTAGCTGCTTTCAATTCGTCATCACTGCCAAATCTGCGCATGGGAATATACTGCAGCATTAATTCCTCACTCTTATCCAGAGTGCCAGCAGTCATTTTACTCGGGAACCAGCCTGGGGCTATGGCATTTACTGTGATATTATGTTCGGCCCACTTAACCGCCAGATCTTTAGTCAACCCAGCTATAGCTGCTTTACTGGCCTGGTAGGCAACCGCATCCATAATCTCAGCTGAAGCTCCAACAAAGGCAGCTAAAGAGGCCAGATTGATTATTCTGCCATATTTCTGTTTAGCCATTATCTGTCCAGCCTTCTGGGCCATAATCCACGATCCGGTAAGGTTGGTATCAATCACCTTTTTCCATCCATCGAGTGGAAATTCAAGAGAAGGCGCTCCCCAGGTTGCTCCAGAATTGTTTACCAGAATGTCTACCCGTCCAAATTCTTTAATAACCAAATCATATAATGCATCTATTTCTTCTGGTTTACTTACATCCACCCTGGCGGGCAGTACTTTTACCCCCAGTTCTTCTTCCATTTGTTGAGCGACTTCCTGACAGCGCTCCAGTTTTCTGGCTGCAATGACCAGCTTCGCTCCAGCTTCACCAAGTGCATAAGCCATTTGAAGTCCTATACCTGCTGCTCCACCGGTTACTATAGCTACCTGTCCTGATAAATCGTAAAGTTCTTTAATACTTTTCAAGTCTAACGTCCTCCTTTCTGCTTTAATTACTGTGTTGTTATATTAGTTATATTCGTAGAACCCTTTACCCGTTTTCATTCCCAACAGCCCGGCCAGAACTCTTTTCTTAAGCAGTGGGTGAGGTTTATACCTATCGCCAAAGTCTCTTTCCATGGTCTCCATCCCATGCATGGCAATTTCTGCTCCTACCAGGTCAAGTAACTTACAGGGACCCATGGGGTGCCCAGCACATAGGCGCATGGCTTTATCGATATCTTCTGGGGAATTACCTTCTTGAACCAGTTTTACCGCTTCATTCATTAACACATCTAGTAATCTGCTGACAATAAAGCCTGCAAAATCAACGGCTATAGCAGCTTCTTTGCCAATCTTATTTATATAATCCAATGTAGCTTCAGTTGTTTCATCAGAAGTCAGCTGACCCCGAATTATTTCTACGCCCTTCATAAGAGGAACCGGATTCATGAAGTGAATACCGATAACTCTATCGCCACAGGTGGTAGCACTGGCAATTTCGGTTACCGGAATAGCAGAAGTGTTAGTTCCCAATATGGCGGACGGTTTGCAGTACTGCTCGAATTTTTCAAACATTTCCTTTTTGAGAGCCAGATTTTCAAATACACATTCAACCAGCAGATCCGCATCTTTACAAGCTGCCTCCAGATCTATAGTAGTCTTGATTCGAGCTATAGTATCATTCATCTCTGTCTCAGCCAATTTTCCCTTGCTTACCATTTTTTCCAAACTTTTTTTAATTGCCTTAATCGCTTTTTCCAATGAAGCATCTGAGATATCATTCAGAACAACTTCATAACCTGCGGCCGCGCTTACCTGAGCAACTCCAAGACCCATGGCTCCTGCGCCAATTATTGCAATAGTCTTTACCTCCATAATCAAACATCCTTTCCTGTAATTTATTTTCCGATGATATTTGCCTTCCTTTTCTCAACAAATGCTTTTAGGCCTTCTGGTCCATCTACGCTTCCGAAGCATTCAGCAAATAATTCTATTTCAGTTTTCAAAGCGTTTTCGAGATCCATATCCGCTCCTGTATCAATAGCCGCTTTAGCCAAGGTCAACATTACATTGGATTTCTGTTCGATTTTCTTGGCCAGTTTCATAGTCTCTTCCATTAGGTTTTCCTTACTTACAACCCGGTTTACCAATCCAATCTCGAATGCCCTTTGGGCGTCTATTATCATACATGTGTATATCATCTCTTTGGCACGTCCGGTCCCAATTAGCCTCGCAAGTCTTTGGGTGCCGCCGCCACCCGGAATTATTCCTACATCAACTTCAAGCTGGCCAAATTTTGCATTTTCAGAAGCTATCCTAATATCACAGCACATCGCTACCTCAAGTCCCCCTCCAAAAGCAAATCCATTGATTGCTGCTATTGTAGGTCGGGGAAAATTGGCTATTTTTTGCTGAGCATCATTGACTCCCAATGCAAATTTCCTGGCTTCTAAAAGTGAACACTGTGACATCTCCGAGACATCCGAACCCGCGATAAAAGATTTCTCTCCGGCCCCGGTAATAACCACAACATCTACCTCAGGGTCATCTTTCATCTTTTGGAAAACCTCACCTATTTCTCTGAACAATTCAGAATTCAATGCATTATGAACTTCAGGCCGGTTTATCGCTAATAACATAATTCTGTTTTGCAGTTCGCATCGTATATATTTGAAATTGTATGGCATGTCTTCACACTTCCTTAATTGATAATTACGCGGTCTTTTCTTCGACTTCTTTCCTGGGCATCATAACTGCTTCACCATCTACCACCATTTGGTCATTCTGGTTAGTACAGTAGGTTCGCAGCCATACCCTGTTTAAACCTTCATCTTTATTAATCACCTCCACCGTTGCAGTAATGGTATCCCCAATATATACCGGCTTCAAAAACTGACATGTTTGGTTGATATAAACTCCCCCTGGTCCAGGGAGCTGAGTTCCGAGCACATTAGATATAAATCCTATTGATAAAATTCCATGAACAATTCTTTTCCCAAATATCGTAGTCTTGGCAAATTCCTGGTTTATGTGAACTGGATTCATATCTCCAGTAATCCCTGCAAACATAATAAGATCAGCTTCCGTAATACTCTTACTGAACTCTGCTTTGTCCCCGATGTTCATCTCTTTGCATGTCTTACCTTTCAATTTATTTTCCGCCTCCTTTTCTTAAACTTTCATCCTTGGTCTGGTAAATTTGCAAAACATATGCCAATGTTTTTACTCTAAGTAAAAACATTTGAGTTTTCATTGGCATATGGCTGTAATATTCACTTTTACAGGTGGAGTAATTTTTATATTAAAAATACTATTTATATCTTTCCTTATAGCGCTGTATTGATCGTACTGTTTCAGGACAATGAAACAACATTGTAGCCGTCCTTTTTTGCTACAATGATTCTTGTGTGGTTAGATTCTTGATTTTTTAAGCGATAGATATCAAGGGTAAAAATGCCAAAGGGTGGATGTACACTTATAGGCAAAGGGCGAAGAAGCTATTATTTTTCGTAACTAAAACTAAATGAATCGGCTAGGAATTATATAAGGAAGTTTTAATAAAACGAATGGTACTTTAACCTCAAAAAGCTAAAGTATCCATTTTACTCAGATATGAGTAAAATGGATACTTTGAGAATTTAGAAAGGGGAAACCATCCTAGGTATATTACTACTTGCAAGAAACGTATTATGTCACAATACATATCTTGTTGGGATTTACACATAGCCCAATAAAGTTGGCGCTAGTATCTAAAAGATCTTGATCTTCTCTTTTTCACTAGATTCATGGGGTTCGAATGCCTCCGCTTCAACATTCGAAATTGAAAATAGATAGTTGGTCGGTCTGTGAAAGCAGCTTTGGAGTGAGCCTTAAAAATCTATTTAAACGCCTTTATAACTCGAATATTCCAATTATATATTTGTTAATGATCATTGTTATGGGCGGCAGTGTGATTCCTGTGGAAATCATAATGCTGAGAATAAAACCAGCCGACCATAAAACCATAAACACGATTAATTCCCGCCACCATTGTTTTTGAACCAGAGCAGGGATTTGTATTAAGGCCACAATTCCGAACCCCATGATCAATAGGGCAATCATACCTGGTCACCCCCTGTTTGAGGCAATCTTCGCAATTTAGCCACTATCAGCGTAACAAGCGGAATGCCGATTTGAAAGGGAACTGCATAGATAGGGTAGCTCTTATACGCGAACTCAAACAGTTCCAAAGTATTCCCCACATTAGTCAGGGCTAAAATCACCATGAGAATCCCTACCGGAAGAATAATCGGGCGGTAGCTACTTAAATTGAAAACCTGGGCCAGACCTAAAACCGTTCCATAAAACAGAATCGAGATTTTGATAAACCCCATGGTGATTAAAGTAATACCCACCACAACCTCGAAACGAGTGAGGATATCACCAATGTCGATGACTTGCGCCATAAGGTAGGATGGGTAATTGGTAATTACGGCCATTGGTCCTAATACCGCAGCATTTCGGGCTACAGCCATAATTAGGAAAAATCCCGCTATTAGTAAACCCCTGGAAACAGCAGAAGGCCCTTTTTCTGGCTTATCTATAAAAGCTAACACCATTAAAAATGCTACTGTTTCCGCAAAGGGAAAGCTGGCTGCCCCCTGACTTGCCCATAATAGTTTTTCGCTGGGCACATCCAGAATAGGCATCAAGTCATTGAGGTCAATATGCGGAATTAGTAGAAGCGTATCTACAGGTATAAGCAAGATGGTAAGCGGCACTAGAATTACGCTGCATCTGGCTAATACTTCGATCCCTCTGCCTACGGTCGAGGCGCACACCAGCATAAGTAAAAGAAAAAGAACTGTTTTCGGAGTATTGGGGTAGATTTCCAATTTAAAAAACCTGGCATAATTGTCTAAAACCAATGCCCCCAGGTGAAAAAGATACCATATGAACAGAACAGATATACACTTGCCCAGAATCTTTCCGTAGACAAGAGAATTTATTTCTATAATCGTCTTATATTCAAATTGCCTGGCCAGGGCAGTAAATATCCAGGCTATTAGTAAACCTTCCATCAAGCCTAAAGCAACCGCAATCCAGGCATCGTGCCCGGCACCCTGGCCAGGAGGAATAATGACGGAAGAACCTAAAACAAAGCCTGTTATTAAAACGCTTAATTGCAAATTAGATATTTTACCTTGCTCTAAAAACACAGATCACACTCCTGCTCCTACCTTAATCCTTTAATAAAGCTTTTCTGACATCCCCGATTTCATTCAAATGAGTTTTGGCCTTTACCACAACTTCAATATTGGGATATATTTCGTCCCACCTCGATTGAAGATCTTTCCATTCCTTTTTATATTTACGATGAACCGCCTCCCCAAACCCAAAAACATCGGCATCGAGAGCAAAGGATTTTTCGACTGCAGCCATTACCTGACTTTCAATCTCTTTAGCCTGCCCCTTTTCTAATTCTTGCAGAATATCCGAAGTCAAATCTTGGTGGCCGGTATACTCAACCAGGTTTGACTCTTCATCTATTTCAATAGTAATTATTATTTGATCGCCCTGCAGCTCAGGAACAATTTCACCCTTAGCCCGCACAATTTCCAGACTAGCTTCTGGTATTATTACAAACCCTTTTTTTATTTTGTTAATAGTCCACAGAAGTCCACTCGATTCCCGTTCATTTAGCTGTCCAATCATCCTATCCTCTTTAAAAACCGCCGTGCCCATAACGCGAAGTCTTTTGACTTTTTCACCTTGAGAGCTAATCTCCTCAGCTATACCTACAATAGGGGCAATAGGAGCCGTAGTTTTACTCAATATGCGTTGTTGAAAATCCAAACGTGTGACTGCCGGATATTTAGAAAATTGCGCTGACAGTTTTATCTCCGCCGCCATTCCGAATGCCTGAATATTTTCCATGCCATCCTGAATTCCAAGAATATCGCTGGCTTTTTTCTCTGAGACTACTATTAAGGCGTTGGGGCGGCTTACCGGATTCCTGGCCTGTGTATCTAGGAAACCGTAAATCCCCTTTTGTGCTCCATCCTTTCCGAAGACATATACCTGGGTATGCTGATAAAATGGAATACGGCTGCCATGTTGGGTAAACCGATTTAATACATCATACGGAGATGCACCCGTATCCTGATCGAGTTGAATAGCACGAAGTGCGCTGCCCCCCTTTTGTTCCCCGCCTCCATCCATACCTGATGTACTTTTAATCTCACTGGGAATAATTGATTGATAGGTCAGCGTGACCTCACCCGTATCCGGATCAAGATCCCAGCCCAGACCTGATACAATTGATATTTTATTCAACTCCTCACTATCCCAACACCCGGATAAGCACACTAGTATAATCACTAAAATAATAGCCAAGTAAATTCTAAAACATGGTTCCCTTTTCATTGATTTCCCCCTTGGTTAGATTCGGTTTTGGGTACCTGGGGCATTTGATCAGGTGATTGCCTCCTCATATCGGGTGAATTTAAAGATGCAGGACGACTGTCCATGGCCCACAAGGGCGCCCGCAGAAAAGTATCTTTCAGTCCGCGAATGTTGAGGGGGGCTACGGGAGATAAATAGGGAACCCCCAGGGAACGTAAACCAGCCAGATAGCTGAGTATTTCCAGCTGAACAATAATCATTCCGAATAGACCCAAAAAGCCTGCCACTATCGTCATCAAAAGGCGCAACAAGGCTCCAATATCAGCAAAGGGGACGACTAAAAAAGAAGCAATAGCCGTGGCTGCGATCACTATTACCATGGGTGCACCTACCAAACCGGCTGATACGGCTGCCTGCCCGATTACCAGGGCACCCACAATACTAACTGCCTGACCAAGTGATCGGGGCATCCTAAGGCCCGCCTCCCGCAGGACCTCGAACAGCATCAGCATTAACAGGGCTTCTAATACGACCGGGAAAGGAAGCCCCTCCCTGGCTCCCGCCACCGAAACCAGCAATGGGGTGGGGAATAATTCCGGGTGAAAAGCTTTTAGTGAAACAAAAACACCTGGCAAGTAGATACTCAGGATAAAACCCAACAATCTAACCCACCGTATTAATGAAGCAAAAAATGGATGGGCATAATAATCCTCCGGGTTTTGAAAACCTTCAATAAATAAAAAGGGCATGGTCAGGGCCATCGGAGAACCATCAACCAGAATGGCGGCACGGCCTTCCAGAATTTTAGCCGCCGTGACATCGGGTCGTTCAGTATAACCGATGGTAGGGAAAAGGGATATGGGATTGTCTTCAATAAATTGCTCTATATAGCTGCTATCAAGAACGGCATCGGCATCTATTCGTTTTAAACGTTGATTGATTTCCTCGATGAGACTGTCCGGGGTGATACCCTTGATATAAACAACCGCCACATCAGTTTTTGACCGCTCCCCAATTTGCAGGCTCTGAAATGTTAAGCGCGGATCCCTAATCTTGCGTCGCAGTAAAGTCGTGTTGGTACGCAGTGTTTCAGTAAAACTGTCTTTTGGACCCCGAATCGACACCTCGTTAGTGGTTTGTTCAATGCCTCGTGTTTCCCATCCCTTAGCATCAATAAGCAAGGTCTGGTTTACGCCTTCTACCAATATTGCGGTATGGCCTTTCAGAACGTCGGAAATAACCCTGTCAATATCCTCTGTACCAGTTATTTGCCCCACGGTTAACACGCTTGATTTAATAAAATCGATTAGGCTGGAGTGGTTTTGCCTAATATGGTCCTTAATTAATTGCAGGTTAAACATCAATGGCTGCAGGATATCCCGATTTAGCAAATTCCTATCGACCATACCATCAATATAAATAACGGCTGCATCAACGTTTGAATCTGAGCTAATTTTCATTTCACGAATGATTACATCACTGCTTTGACCCAGAACCTCTCTAAGAATCTGAAGGTTCCCCTCCAAATTCTTTGAAAGGTAGACCGGGGAACGATCTGGTTTTGTTTGAGTTTGATCTTTGCTGCTTAATATCTGCCAACGGCGCAACTTTTTTGACAACAACCTGAACACAATTATCAACCTCTCTAAATAGGTTAAATTTTGGATATAATTGTCGATACGTAAATCTAATTCCAATTTGCTATATCTTTCCCGCATAAGGAATCGGTATGCATAAGACCTTATCTGTATCTTTGGGTAGTATAAGCATTTTTCGGTCATTCAATAATGAAGTGTGTGGCAAGCAGAAAATACAACCAGAGGCAAAATAAGTACCGCATCCCCAATAAGTATCCGAATATTTTTTTATCAACCAGTGATTTGTCTATAAGATATATTCGGGCCAGTTATCCCGGGATACAAAAAAAACCATACATCCGGTTTTATTTTTACAAAATGAATCCTGGATTGTTATGGTAATAATTAGCTTCAATAATGGATAATCTTGACTAAATAGTCTTTATTATCAATAATGATAATATATTGTTTGTAAGTCTGGTACTAGGAGGAAAAAACATTGAAAAAGTCCGTTTCTATATATACCCTTATCCTGGTCGCTCTATCTCTTTTGATGCTGGCTGGATGCAGTGCAGACCAAAACACGGCCACACCTGGGGATGAAACTCCTAAGGCGACTATCGCCGTTTCTATTGTTCCCGAGCAAACCTTTGTTAAAGCAGTCGCAGGTGATCTGGTCGATGTGGTGGTCATGATCCCTCCCGGTTCCAATCCGGAAAATTATGCCCCCACACCACAGGAAATGGTAAAATTGAGCGACGCGGTCTTATATTTTGCTATCGGGGTGCCTACCGAAAAGGCTAATATACTACCTGATATCCATGATTTAAACCCGCAGATCCAAGTAGTTGACCTGCCTGCAGCAGTAGCCAGGGTATATCCGGAACGGGAATTCACCCCCGGTGAACGTGATCCCCACATATGGTTATCACCTCAACGTGCAAAGATAATCGTGGCTAGTATAGCGGATGAGCTAAGCAAGATGGACCCGCTTAATGCAGACACTTACCGGGCCAATGCAGAAACTTACCAGCAGCAGCTGGAGCAGCTGGATAATAATATTAAATCATCCCTGGCAGGACTGGAACAGAAGTCCTTCATAGTATATCATCCTGCTCTGGGATATTTCGCAGACGATTATAATCTCCAAATGGTGTCCATAGAAGAAGAAGGGAAAAATGCTACTGCCGACCATATTCAAGAAATCATTGACCTGGCCCAAAGTAAGGGCATAAAGGTGATTTTTTATCAAGCTTCGGTCAGCAGCAAACAGGCTGACGCCATAGCTGAAGATATTGGTGGTTATACAGAACAAATCGATCCCCTGGCAGTGGATTATATAGATAATCTGCAAAAAATTGCCGATACCTTTGCCCGGATACTCCAGCAGTAAAGATAGGAGACGGTATGAAAACGGTAGTCGAACTTGAAAACGTGAGTGTTTTTTATGGAAATGTCCGGGCTATTTCTGATATCAGTTTGAAAATTGAGGAAAAGGAATTTCTGGGAATAATTGGCCCTAACGGCAGCGGCAAAAGTACTATTTTAAAATTAATAGCCGGACTGGTAAAACCATCATCTGGAAGCGTCCAGGTGCTGGGGCTGCCACCGTGCAATACTCATGGGAAAATAGGTTACGTACCCCAGCGCTTTAATTTGAACCGGGATTTTCCTTTTAGCGTAACGGAAGCAGTATTAACCGGGAGACTTACCAAACACAATCTCTTCATGCACCAGTACGCAGATACTGATTTTACAGCCGTTGAAGATATCATGCATAAGCTGGAGATTTATGATCTAAAAGACCGGCAGATCGGTCAGCTTTCGGGGGGGCAGATGCAGCGGGTGCTGATTGCCCGAGCACTGGTTATGGAGCCTGAGATTCTTCTGCTGGATGAACCTACCGCCAGCCTGGACGCGGGATCCAAATCGCATATTTATTCTTTACTTAAGGACATTAACGAATACATAACCATCATTATGGTCAGCCACGACATGGGAGTGGTATCTTCTTATGTTAAGAGTCTGGCCTGTTTGAATGTAAGCTTGTTTTATCATGGGGCCCCGGAATTAACCGACACCTTATTGGGCCAGGTCTACGGGTGCCCGGTCGAATTGTTAGCCCATGGAGTACCTCACCGGGTGCTGCCTCAGCACGGGGAGGGATACCATGATTGAAGCTCTGTTAAACTATAACTTCCTGCAGAATGCATTTTTTAGTGCTATCCTGGCCAGCATTGCCTGCGGAATAATTGGTACCATCATCATAGAAAAACAGCTGGTAATGATGAGCGGCGGTATAGCTCACACTGCTTTTGGGGGAATAGGTCTGGGTTATTACCTGGGAATAGAGCCTTTAATTGGTGCCCTGGGCTTTGCTGTCCTGTCAGCCCTGGGTATCCGCCGCTTGCAACACAAAACTCATATAACCCCAGAAGTAGTCTTAGGAATGTTCTGGGCTCTGGGTATGGCTCTGGGTATTCTCTTTATCGCTTTTACCCCTGGTTATCCCCCGGATATCACCTCCTACCTGTTTGGAGACATACTTACTGTTTCCAGATTGGACTTGATAATAACCATAATAATGAATTTGATCATTGTAGGTACCATAGCAGTATTTTTTAATGCTTTTAAAACCTACCTGTTCGATGAGGAATTTGCCCAGGTGATAGGTTTGCCTACAGCTCTTTTGGAAAACATAATTTATGTACTGGTTGCCCTGACGGTGGTAGTTCTGATCAGGGTGGTGGGGATAATGCTGATAATTGCACTTTTAACTGCCCCACCATCAATAGCACGGCAGTATACCTACAGTTTGCATCATACCATGATACTCTCCATTGCACTGGGCATTATCTTTTGTCTGGGGGGGCTGTGGGTGTCTTACGTCATGGGCATCCCTTCCGGTGCTGCTATTATCGTAATTGCAGTGGCCACCTACTTCATTATCTCCGTTATTAAAAATCCTGCTCGAGCATCCCATATTTAGCTGCTCCTTAATAAACATTGTGCAGCTGCCCAGTAAGTAAAAACCAGTTCTGGCAAATATACTAAAGTTAATACTGCTTTATTACGAAATAAGGATTAGGGATTAATAATACCGTGCCTGGTATAAAGACTCGTTTTATCAGCTTCGGCATCAAGCCTTTGCCTATCCATAATACTTTTTAGATGATTTATCAGATTTTTTAGAACATCTTTTGAAAAACAGCTACAAATGATGAGCACGAGGAGGATTTATATGAAATACTTCATATTCTATGGCCCAACAGCATCTGGTAAATCTGCACTAATGGAATATTTACTGATCAATGATTCGGATTACCTGGAACCCCTTATCTCTTTCACTACCCGGGCTATGAAAACAGGGGAAAAAGAAGGGACCGATTACTACTTTATAAGCAGAGACCAGTATTTGGAGTACCGTACGGGATGTAAAGTAGTGGAACAAATCCATTATCTGGATCAAATCTATGGTCTTACTTTTGATGAGCTGAAAAGGGTAGAGGCGGTCAAAAAGAATGGTGTAGCCATTATGAATTTGGAAGGCATAAGAAGTTTAAAGGCCAAAGTCGGTTATCAAAAGGTAATCAGTATATTTATCTACCGGGATTTAAACGAAATTATTAAAAGCATAAAACAAAGCGGTATAGATAATGCCGAACAACAAAAAAGAATAGCCCTGGCCCAGGAAGAATTAAGAGATATCAATACCTGTGACTATGTAGTATATAATATTGGTTCTTTTGAAACAGTCTACCAGCAGCTGCACCAAATTATGCGAAACGAGATAAACTCCCAGCCTATTGATTTTAACATTAAACCGGGGCAGAAATACCAGGATCCCCAGGGTAATATAGTAGAGATTATCACCGATGCTGCTGAGCACACGGTGAATGGCAGTATTCTGATTATATACCGAGATTTAAAGAGCAAAGCATTATTTGCTCAGCCCTACGAGAAATTTTGTGGCAGAAGAGGAATAGGTAAAGGGAATAGTGAGGTTAGTTTTAAGCTGGTCGAAGACATAGTTTAAGATAATTATGCTTTCGAGCAGGTTACTGGCATCGTCATGTACACCGGCTTCTCTTTCTCATTTTGTCTCCGCCACCGGGATACTGGGCGCCTCCTGCTTCCTACTGTTGCAATTCTCATGCTAAGGTCAAGGGCCACACCAGCTTATATTTTTTTCCTGCTTTATTTTCAAATGCATTCCTTTAATTTTTTGCAAAATTATGTTTTTGTGTGTCCGAGAAACGAATATTACCCATATGTGTTCTCGGGGCACATGATTTGCTAAATTTTTTGGGCTGGTTTTTGCGAAGGAAATATTTTTTCGATCAATTTTATTTTTGTTTAAGAGTTAGAAATAAAATCAGAGGTGAGCAGATTTTTCCGAAAGGAGTTTATATTAATAATACTACAAAGTTACACTTACATTTAAGCAATAAAAAAGCAGGGGTGATTCCCCTGCACAATTGCATATTAATGGTCGGGATGACAGGATTTGAACCTGCGGCCTCCTGGTCCCGAACCAGGCGCTCTACCAAACTGAGCCACATCCCGAACATTCTGTATTATACAATATTTTATCTTACTATGCTATATTTGTAATAGAAGTTCTTATTTTATTTTAGCATTGTAAGGCTGTAAATCTGTTATGGGAAGTTGGATTTTAGCTTGGACTTAGAAATGCGATTTAAAGAATACCGGGAAGAACTTACATTATGCCAAACGTTGATGCATTTTTTTATGTCAGGACCACTCTTTATGGAAAAACAGCCGGGTAATAAGATTTTATCTTCTAAATGCGGTATTTAAAAACTAACTTAGCTTAACCTTGTATAAGGCTGCTACTACGAAAGAGGCAATTAATATGAAAAAGGGAATCATTATTTGCATATTGGCAATAGCCATAATCTTACAGTCGCCTGTCGCCATGGCTGCGGAACCGCCCTTTCAAGTCATCATACCCTTAGAATATGATGAAATCAAAGAAATAAACGGCGACCTGTTCATTGTCGGAGGTGATGCACTATGTAATCTCTATGACTTTTCCGGTGAATTGATCCTCGGGAATAAAAAAAACATCGAATTTGCCAGGGGATGGATCAAAGTCCAAACCGATGATGGTTGGGGCGTCTATTCCAGGGATGGAAAGGAAATCGTTCCCAGTATGTACACGGTGGTATCGGTCAGCGATGCGGGGACATGTATGGCCATGGTAGGAGACCAGTTTATTCGACCAGGCACGTGGTTTGGAGAACGCTATCTTTATGATTTAATTAGCGGAAAGATAGTGGAAAATCTCGGTTACGGAAGCGAGTTTGTTTTTGGCGAATTGGCAAGTGATGTCAATCTTTCCGGCTATCCGAATGGGATCTATACCAACACCATAGATGGAATTATGAGCATTTATGCTTCCGATGGCACTCTCATCAGTGATAAATATCAAGCAATTTCCGCTGTCAGCGGGGATATTGTTTACGTGCAAAATAGCGAGGGTAAAATGGGCGGTATCGACTGGCAGGGTAATGTTATCGTACCATTTTCGTATAACTGGAGCCCTTTGCAGTCTCGATATGATTATCCGCTAATGATTTTGGCTAAGAACTATGATGAATCTGATCCCTTTGGCACCTCTACCTGGTACGATGCATATAATCGGGGGGGTGAGCTGATTGTGGGACAGCAGGGAAGACTACATTATTGTTGCGATGGCAAAATAATTATAGGATTTGATGACGGCCAGAACTATGTATATTCTGAGCGGGGCCGGCTTATTGCCTCCGAACACAATACAAGCTTCATCGGTATTTTTGATGGTGATTACATTTGCGCCTTCAAACTGGACAAACCCTATATCATTAATAGCAATGGAGAAACCGTCCTTGGCCCGGGAGTTTTTGATACCTATACTTTTAATTACACGGCCAATTCCCCCTCTAGACAAATATTCCGTGACAACGATGCCCATATCGTTGTGTCCAAAGACGGAAAATATGGTGTTATCACTTTGCCAGATTATATTCCCCAGGCCTCGTGGTGGGCCCAGGATGCGACGGCGGAAGCAGTGGAACGGAATCTCGTTCCAGAGGATATTCAGAACTATTGGCGGGATAACTGTACCCGGGAGGACTTCTGCCATATGCTGGTGCTGGCAATCGAAGAAACTGCCGACCAAAGCATTGGCAAGTTGCTTACGAATAAAGCAACTGCAACCTTCACCGACTGTGACAATGCAGATGTACTGGCAGCTGCTGCACTGGGTATTGTCAACGGGGTAGGAAACAGCCGCTTTGCACCCGAGTTTTTTATCACCCGCCAGGAGGCGGCCATGATTCTGGCTCGCACTGCCAAACTGTTGGAAATTGAAAATACCGGAGAAAGCCTGACCTTCTCTGATGCCAATGCTTTTGCCGACTGGGCCGTGGAAGGAATTAACATGGTTTCAACTATTGTCTGCGGTCAAAAAGACGAGCGTCTGATGTGCGGCGTGAGCAATGATCGTTTCGATCCCGAAGGCAATTTTACCATAGAACAGTCTATTATGACTTTACTGCATCTCACGAAAGCGAAAACCTCAGAGTGCTCTGACCAATAATCAGACCAATCAGCTTAGAGAATCACTCTCTTTGATTAACTGTTGATGGCCTGATGGTAAAGCTGACCTATATAATTAGTATATACTACCCCGCTATAGAACATTAGAAAAATACCTGCAAATGAAATTATCGGTATTCCCACGATAATTGCGGGAGCTATGGCGGTAATAATGGCCATGATAAGGTAGGCCGGAGCATAGTAATCGATTACTTGCTTTATGTTATACATTATTTCTCCAAATTTGAAGGCATCCATGATATTAGAAGTGATCGCGCAGTTGGCGATAGCCATAGGCACCATAGCTCCGGCCAGCAGTGTTACTATAGATGATACCATGATCCCCAGTATGGGCACGATGTGCAGAATAAAAGTGAATAACATGGGGATACCCAGATAAGCGACGAAAATCAGCAGAGTCATTAAGCCCTGCCGTAAATATAATTCCCAATCTGCCCAATCGGGCAGATTGGTTTTTCCCCGAATACCCAGCCGGATGCACTCCACAAAATAACCTAGTACCAAAATATTTACTATGGGGATAATCATGAAGATACATCCCAAGAGCATCTTTTTTAACCATTCCCGGTCATGAAAAGGAAATTTTACATATTCAAAATAATCCATCACGCAATAATCCCTCCTCCAATAACTAATATTATATACTGAAGAAGGAATTTATTACCGGAATTTCGAATTTTAATTTCTTTATCCAGAAGGCATATTTTAGTCCTGTAGGATTCCCGAGGGTTCATATCCACTACTGTATTTACTCTGGATATCCTGCACCTGGGCGGCCCAGTTCTGAATTCTTTCCCGGACATTGGTCTCTTTGGCCTGATCTACGATCAAAACATCATTATCATTCAACTGTATGCCTATATTATAAAATCCTTGTTCATCCGAACATACCAACAGTCCTTCATACTGCTCCTTTACAAAAGCACTGTTGTTTACCAGAGAATCTTTGTTTATTATTCTGCCTTTTTTGTCAGACATATTTTAAAACCTCCTGTTCGTCGATTGATGTCTTTTGCATATTATCCCCTCCGGCACGGTTTTTATGTATGGGGATAATCCAAATACCTAATCAAAAACGGGAGGTTTACTGGTGTGGATTAACTTTTCTTTGGCTGTTCGTTTCATCTTTTTTATTTCAATTTCTCTCTTCAAAGCACTGCTCTTACTTTCTGTTTCTTCCCAGTAGACATATTTAGCCGGCAATCGCCCTCTGGTATACTTACTGGCTTTACCTTCGTTATGTTTTTTAAGTCTTCCCGGCAAATCAGTAGTATAACCGGTGTAATAGGTCTTATCACTGCATTTCAGGATATAAACGTAGTGCATAAACATCTCCCTTATAAAATCACTCTACTGCTCAAAATCCATCAACTGTTTTGTTTACGATTTCAAGCAGCATTTTAGCTGAATATTAGCCTCCAAAACAAAAGCTGGGAGCACATAATCCCCCCAGCTTTAAGTCTACTATTCTAGCAACGGTGATGGGTTACTCTTAAAGGAAGATTAAATTTATGGGTAATAGTATTTCCTACTGTTTCTATGTCTTCCATAGTAACATCGATTACCAGGCACTTCAGTTTGGCATAAATGCGGTATGCATTATCCAGTTCCTCAGCTACCATTTCATCCAGACTTTCAATATCCTGAGGAAGATCAAAACTCCTCATGCGCTCTTTACGGAGTTTCATTAAGGTTTCCATATCAATGGTCAATCCTACCATAGGCACTTTGCCCTTAATATTCACAATTTCCTGGGGTATTTCTGTATCAATCTCTATAGGATAATTGGCTACTTTGATTCCCAAATTAGCAATATGCATAGATAATGGGGTTTTTGATGTTCTGGGCAGCCCCAGAATTATTAAATTAGCATCATGTATGGTTTCTAAATTTTGACCATTATCATGTTCAATAGTATATTCAATCGCCTTCATACGATTGAAGTACTGGTCATCCATGGCATGAGTTAAACCAGAAATGTACGCTGGCTTTAAACCAGTTTTGATTTCGATAACCTTGAATAACGGCTCCATAACATTTACTGCTAAAACACCTTTTTCTTTACTATGTATTTCCAAGTATTTGCTCAACTCGGGTTTCACGATAGTATATACAATAACAGCATCCTCTTCAACGGCTTTGGAGACAATTGTTCTTACCTGTTCTTCTTTATTTACCCGGGAAAAGCGTGTAACATTCCGCTCCACTTCAAATTGCAGAACTGATGCAATAGCTATTTTTTCAGCAGTTTCACCTACAGAGTCTGACACGGCAAAGATGTGCAACTTTTCAGACATAAATATCATCCCCCTATCTGGTTGTGTAAGTCTCCTGGTATAGACTATTCTACAATATTGGATTATTTCCCTTCTTTTTTGGGTTCCAGAAAAAGGTTAATCAAGGCAGCTGCACATCTCCTCCCTTATGACCAAATTTCAACCGCTCCTTCAGGGTAGTCGCTGCTTCCATCAGAGCCAATATAACTGGAATCTACCCCAAGCAGCTCACATATCTCTTCTAACGGAGCATATACAACACCATCAACTGAAACAGGAGGTTTTTTTAAATTATATTCTTTATTATTAACTGTGTATCTGCGCTCCCCAACGATTACCGTTATATTTTTTCCGCCATCGATGTTAAAACTAAACAGTCCATAACCGTATAAAGTATCAAATCCTGCTGTTCCAAGATCGATGGCCTGATAATTGAGCATATTTTTTAGTTCCTGTGCTGAAGGATAATGCCCAAATCGCTGCAAATTACGGGAACAAATCAAGGCAGCTGCTCCAGCAATATGGGGAGATGCCATGGACGTACCTGAAAGTTTAACATATTTCCCACCAGGATAGGTGGAATAAGTATCTACCCCGGGTGCCACTATATCAATTCGCTCATTGGAATCGCTAAAATCAGCTATCCCGGTCTTTAGATCTACTGCTCCCACAGCGAGACTCTCCGGGTAATAAGCCGGATATGATATTTCCCTGGTATCTGGGTCAGCATCCCCGGAATTGCCAGCTGCACAGACTACCGTTATACCTGCTTCAACCAGATTGATAATCTCCTGATGCATGGCAGTATTGGGAAAAGGACCTCCCAGGCTCATATTTACTACATTGACTTTTTCACCAGCAGAACCTGTCCAGCTGCGCGTCCACTTTAAACCTTGAACTATATCGCTGTATGAACCAAAGCCATCTTTACTCAATACTTTTACTGCCAGCAGTTTGGCCTGGGGAGCTACTCCCAGCAGTGCTCCATTGGCCGCAATTATTCCGGCTACATGAGTTCCATGTCCATTCGAATCAAGATAATCAGGTTCTCCAGCTACGAAACTAATCCCCCCGATAACATTAGCTTTAAGATCAGGGTGGGTACAATCTATACCAGTATCGATAATTGCCACTACAGAACCCTCTCCCTGGGTGGATGGCCACATTTTTCTAGCTGCGATAAGAGATACCCCTGGAGGTGCCCATCCCTTTTCCTTTTGGAATAGACTATCATAAATCTGAATGATTTCAGGTTTCACAATATACATTCACTATCACTCTCCTTGCTTTATTCTAAGCAGGAGAAAGAAATGTGTTCATTCTTAATTATTGATTTCACTGTCAAAAACCCTAATTTTTGAATACATAAATAAGAAGGCGACATTGGCGTGACAGATATTTATTTTACTTTATTAGGTTAACATATGTTTTTTTTAAAATAATAATGATAATATAAGTATTAGGAAATATTAGGGTGAGTGATCATATGGGTACCGAGGAATCAACAGCACTAGTAATAATCATTATTGTTCTTAGTCTGGGCTTGATAGCAGGAATAATAGGAGTTCTAGTTTTTAGCAGCCACCTTTCCGATTGGTTTAAAAAATTATAAAACCGTAAAATGCTCATATTACATTAATAGGTTTTTATGTACTTTTTTAGGTACTGAATAAGCAGGGTATTACTTTATAACCCTGCTTTTGTTTTCTCACTTCTGTTAGCAACACTTCGATGCCAGTCAGTCCCCTTGTCCCACTATTTTGCCTCATACCATTGAACGATCCTATAAAGATATCTATCGACTATATTTGCGATTGCTAGCACAATCTCATTGTCGAAATTGCTCGGTACATATTACCTGATTGGAAATGTAATCAAAAGCTACTGCACGGTTTTCGGGAGCAGCTCCTCAACATTATTCGACCAAATATATGATTTCACCATTTTATTGCGCCAAAAAATAATATAAATTATTTCAAATAATATGTTGCATATTTTGTCGCTTTATGTAATAATATAGTTAACCTTCACCCCCCATTAAAATAAAAACATAAATTCCATCACATTCCCTCTCCATATGAGCCCGCACAGGGCTCATATATCTTTTCATGTGAATTTTTTTATTAATAAAACAATTATATTCTACAATTTGCTAAATTAGCAGTTTATTCCGACAAGATAATCATTTAAAATAAGAGATATATGAGTGAATTAATGCTACCATAGCCTGAATTTGTGTGACAATTTAGAAGGGGAGGTCCTTTTTTAATGGAAAATGGTAAAACCAATGGTGAGGTCATAGTAGTGACTTCGGGTAAAGGTGGTGTGGGTAAAACTACTACCGTAGCAAATTTGAGTACTTCTCTGGCCAGAATGGGTTATAAAGTAGCTGTTATGGACCTGGACATAGGGTTAAAAAAGCTGGACTTGATATTAGGCCTGGAAAACCGGGTAATCTATGATATCGTCCAGGTTATTGAAGGTGAATGTACACTTAAGCAGGCACTGGTTAAAGACAAGAGATTTCCTGGCCTGTGCATGCTTCCCGCAGCTCAAACCAGAAACAAAGACGATATCAACACGGAACAAGTACAGGGAGTGTGCAACAATTTAAGACAAGAATTTGATTATGTATTTATAGATTGCCCGGCTGGCATAGAACAGGGATTCAAGAATTCAATCGCTGCTGCCGATAAAGCTATTGTAGTCACTAACCCTGAGGTTTCAGCAGTTAGAGATGCAGATAGAATAATCGGCATGCTGGAATCAGCTCAATATAAAGATATTCACCTGCTGGTAAATCGGGTACAGAATGATATGATAAAAAGCGGCAATATGCTAAGTATAGAAGATTTAACTGAACATCTTTGTATAAACTTGCTGGGAATCGTACCCGAAGATAGAAATGTTCTTATTTCAACCAATAAAGGCGAACCTATTATATTAAACGAACGCAGCCAGGCTTCTCAGGCTTTCAATAATATAGCCCAGAGAATCACTGGTAAAGATGTCCCATTTCTTGAATTAGATGATAATTCTTTCTGGAATAAGTTGAGAGGTCTGGGACGGAATTTTATACCTACCAGATAAAAGGGGGTAGTACATGTGTTAACTTTTATAAAGAATGTGTTTAAACAGGAACAAAGCTCCAGCCGCCGGCAAGCCAATGACCGGCTAAGAGTTGTTCTAGCCCACGATCGAGCCGGGACTTCAGCAGAAGTGATGGATACTATTAAGGAAGAAATTATTCAGGTTATAGCTAAACACATGGAGATCACGGGAAATCCAGAAGTTAATTTTATTCGCGAAGGAAGACATTCGGCTTTGGATATTAGTATTCCTATTAAAGGCAGGTAAGCATCTTGGCCAGTATAAAAATAAAAGGCATTAATAATAACCTGGTATTCGTATTTGAAGAAGGTAATTATTCGGATTATATTCATATTCTAAAGGAAAAATTTGCAGCTAATCAGCAGTTGTTTGAAGGGTCTCCAGTAATTTTCAAAGGCAAGGGACTTAATTCCCTTGCCTTTGAGGACATTTCCAACCTCCAGCAGCTATGTCTGGAGTACGGAATGATATTGAATAATATCGAACTCAACATCAGCCGTTCCTATTCTAAAGACCTATTTATCCATCGGAACGTGCGCAGCGGACAAAAAATACATTCTGAGGGATCAGTAATTGTATGGGGCGACGTCC
This sequence comes from Syntrophomonas sp., assembly GCA_016841245.1. Lineage (GTDB taxonomy): Bacteria > Bacillota > Syntrophomonadia > Syntrophomonadales > Syntrophomonadaceae > JAAYJK01. Next base: position 60,946 of record JAENZN010000011.1, on the reverse strand, counting down.
ATGAAAGTTCTGAAATCATAGCTGGGAATGATATCATTGTACTTGGCAAAATGGAGGGCCTGGCTCATGCCGGTTTTTATGGCAATACTGAAAGTATCGTTTTTGCTTTAAACCTTTGTCCGGGACAAATTCGTATAGCTACTAAGTTATCCGGTTCTACCGGCAAAAAAGGTAAGCAAATCTTTCCAGAATTTGCTTACCTCTATGATGATTCTATATGCATAAAAGAATATAATTCACGGGACAATCTGGACAGAATAAAGATTTTATAATAAAAAAAGCTGGCACAGGTGGGGGTAACCCCCACTTCTTATATTTAGATATCAAAAAATTTTTCTAGGCCGCTGCAGCTGATACCAAAAGCTGCTCATGACCTTGATTTAAAAACCTTGAAGATTGAGGTTCTGGCTCAGACACAGGTTTTAAGAATTTCTCTAAAATGATTCAACATGCCTTTACGTTCCTGATCAGTAACAGTTGGTACAGCATAATAATTTTCGTATTGAATGAAATCAAATCCACAGAAATTGAAAATTCCGTTTACCATAGTCCGTATTACTTCCAGCATACCGGTGGATATTGCGGTTTCTTCCTCTGCCCCGGAAGTGGTAATTACCAGTACTTTTTTCCCGCCCAGCATTCCATGAGGACCATCAGAGTCATACTGGTAAGCAAAGCCGATACTAAACACCCGATCGATATATCCCTTCAAGATGGCAGGAAATGAATACCACCATACTGGAGTAATTATTATTAGCAGATCAGCCCATTTTACATCTGCCTGCTCGGCCTGGATATCCTCCGGCAAATGGCCGGTATGAAAAGCCTTAAAATCCTCTTCGCTCAATACCGGGTTAAATTCCAGACCATATATGTCCTTTACCTTCAAATTAATCTTGCTTTGTTCAAGCATATCTTCAGCTACTCCTGCCAGAGCTGCATTAAAACTACCGGGATTAGGATGAGCATATATTATCAAAGCATTCATGACAGCACCTCCTGCTGATTATTATGTCCTCTATGGAGCAGAATATTACTTAATTATATAGAAAGAAGTCGGACAAAAAGTCTGGCTTCTTTCTATATAGACTATTTGTTAGGCTGCCACACCTTCCATACATTGCCAGCCAGATCGGCAGAAGGTGTCAGAGTTGGTTCCCCTGGCACCCATCCCGATGGCATTACCTCACCGGTGGCCTGGTTATGCTGATAAGCCTGTACCTGCCTGAGTAATTCCTGGGGATTCCGTCCCACTGGAGGTGATAGGATTTCCGCAGCCTGTATGATTCCATCAGGATCGATGAGAAATCTTCCCCGCACGTTAACTCCGGCATCTTCGTCATAAACATCATAGAGCTTGCCTATTTTACCACCCTGATCACTCAGCATAGGATACGGTATCCCTCCATCCACCATCTTGGACAGCTCGGTTTCATTCCATATCTTATGCGAAAACACACTGTCGACACTCATGGACAGCACCTCTACGTTTATTGCCTGTAATTCACTATAGCCCACGGCTATACTTGATAATTCGGTAGGTCATACAAAGGTAAAATCCCCCGGATAAAAACACATTACTACCCATTTGCCTTTATAGTCCTCTAGATTGATTTTGGTGATCTTCCCATTGTGGAAAGCTTCACTCTCGAATACGGGAGCCGGTTTGCCAACTAACATAAATATCGACCTCCTCTTTCACCTCGCTTTATAACCTGTGGTTATGACCTCAGTATAGCCCGTTTGTAATCCGTCCACAAGCAACCCTGCTGCCCGTTTGACCTTTAGGTTAATCAGTTTGGGCTTCAATCCAGGAATGAATTGTGAGTGGGCACGAGATTTCGGTCAGGACGATATAATCTTATGCTATTATTATTATTCCAAACTTTCATGACTAGGCTTTCATAGAGGAGATAAGGAAAATGAGGAGTCCTATGCCCGCCAGAGCAAAACCCGCCACACCAAACACCGAATATTGTTCGATAATATCAGGATGACTACCATGGACTATTAACGATGACCCTATCAGTCCCCCAGTAATGATCAGGCTGGAACTGAGACGGCTTACCAACTGGGCCATTTTATGGTGGGACTTTTCACTCAAGTCTACATTCATAGTAAACTGCAGGTTGCCTCTGCTGGCAGCTTTAATAATTTCATGCAAATCATGAGGCAAAGCACCTAAAGGTTTTATATCCCGGTAATATCTACGATTAAGATATTTATAAACATTCTCTGGTTTAAGCCGTTCTTTATAGACCTTATTGGCCAGCTCACTGGCAGTTTCCATAAAGTCATAGCTGGGATCAAGCTTTTTGCCTACCCCTTCTACTGTTATGAGTGCCTTCATCAGGGAGGTGAGATAGGCTGGTAGTTTCAACTGATAGTTGTAGGCTAAAGTCATAATATCTTTACGCAGGCGGTTCATATCCAGCTTGCCCAGACCACCTGATGACACATTTAAAACCACGTCACTGAAATCTTCCAGGAAATCTTCTGGATTATTTTTTAGTCTATCCAGAATACCCATAGATTGAAGGGCGGACATAGCTCGCTCCATATCCTGCTTGCTGATACCCAGAATCAATTCGCCTATATTCATCAGTCTGGTTTCGGTAAGAGTACCAATCTCGCCAAAATCAATGAAGCAGATCTGGTTTTCATTCACTATAATTATGTTGCCCGGGTGAGGATCAGCCTGAAAAAAACCATGAAATACGATCTGGGACAAAAATGTTTCTGTACCCAGACGGGATATTTTCCTCACATCCCATCCCCGTCTCTTTAGCTCCTCAATATCATTAAGCTTAACCCCTTCTATATACTCCTCAGTAAGGATTTTTCCCGTGGTATATTTCCAGTATACTCGAGGTATGATTACCCGATCATCTCCCGTAAAGTTGTTATAAACTATATCGGTACTCCTGGCTTCACGGGCATAATCCAGCTCGCGCAGAAACATCTTGGCATAATCTTCGATCATGGCCACGATATTGAGACGTTTGGCCTCATTAGATCGTCGTTCCGAAAACCTGGCCAGGGTCAGCAGTATCTGCAGGTCATTTTCCACCTGCCGTTCTATACCCGGACGCTGTACTTTGACGATTACCCTTTCCCCGCTCTTCAGCCTGGCCTGGTGTACCTGTCCAATAGAAGCAGCGGCCAGTGGCTGCCAATTAAATTCTTCGAATATATCATCAGGATGTCCCAGTTCTTTTATCAACTGCTGGACAACCTCCTCATAATTCATTGCCGGAACTTTGTCCTGCAGTCGTTCCATCTGTTCTATATACGGAGGAGGCAGCAGATCGGGGCGGGTGCTCAATACCTGTCCCAATTTAATGAAAGTAGGTCCCAGTTCCTCCATAGTTGTTCGCAGCTTTTCGGCCATCAGATAATGTGCTTCTTTCCTGCTGCTCATCACATCTCTTCGGCTTGCCACAGGAGCCAGACTGGTTAGACCAAATCTTTGCACCACATAACCCAACCCATTTTTAATCAATACTCCCACGATTTGCTGTCTTCTGCGGATATTTCTATACTGCTGTTTTAAACCCATATCGCTTCCCCCCTTCAACTACAGGCTGATTATAAGACTGAATTAGATAATTCGTGTTTATTACTCTGCTTTCCTCCTATTCCGCTAAAAGGTCTGTTCACACAAACACAAACAGGCAGCAGATCAATGGTCTGGCTGCCTTTTTAATTAACTGAACTATAATCAAGACCTACGTTTAAATTTATTTATGTACCCTGTAATCTGCTACCCGGTTCAACATCATCCAGAAGAGATAGGCTGGAACACTGGCAGCCAGGTTTTCTTCACCCTTTTTAGTGTCAGCTGTATTTATCAATCCTTTTTTGGCCAGTTCATCTATAGCCGCTTCGCCACTTTCTATCATCCATTTTTCTAATGCCACATCTATCACCCCATTTCTCAAATCTTGAAATAGCCTGCTCCAGGGAAACTTAGGTCCCGGACAGTTAGGTCGGTTTACACTGTCAATACGGTAATGCCCAATAATATAATCTTCATCAATCGGAATAGTATGTTTTTCTATCAGCTGCCTGTGCAGCCATAAAGTTGCTTGATACTGCTCCTCAGTAAGGGTACCATCTCCACCCTGGCTTCCATAGCCCTCATGTTCGATGCCTATAGTATATCGATTAGGATTAGTGCCACTGTACAGACTCCAGGACGGCTTGTTTACTTGTCCAGCATGCCAGCTGGCCTTACTGTCAGATACCATTTGAAATATCTTTCCTCTGCGTGTTACCAGGTAATGTGCGCTCGCTTCTGCTGCCGGATTCTGCAACCAGCTTAAGCATCCCGGGTATTTACCGGCGGTAATATGATCAACTATCGCCAGTATCTCCCTGCCGTTTCTGCTGCTTTCATTTGGAGACGGCTTTTGCTCAATCTTATATCCCCCGTTCACCTATGCTCACCTCCTATATCATAAAATCTACTACTTGAAAAAAGGAATACTTCTCCATACGGTCCTCCCTCCTGGCAGAGCTTTTAAACAATGAAACATACTTATAGGTAACCATTCGCCGAAGGAACTGTAATTTCCTGTCAATTAGGTGTGGGTATTTATAATGCACCCCAAGGATAAGACACATAAGCTGTTTTGTTCTAATGCAAATCCTCAAGTAAGACTAAAATAGAAGAGAAAAGCCCCCCGTTAATTCCCTGAATTAACGGGGGGCTTCATCTTTATCTTAATTTTTACTTACCAGTTTTGGATAAGGGGCGTATTACATCATACCGGGCATACCGCCGCCCATGCCTCCCATGCCGCCGCCCATACCGGCCATAGCCTTCATTTCGTCATTTGGTTTTTCAGTGATAATTGCCTCGGTGGTTAATACCATGGCGGCAATACTTGCTGCATTCTGCACTGCAGAGCGGGTAACTTTGGCCGGGTCAATAATACCAGCTTGAATCATGTCTTCATATACTCCGGTCATGGCATTATATCCTATACCAATAGCCGCTTCTTTAACCTTTTCAACCACAACTGAACCTTCCGTACCTGAATTATTAGCGATCTGCCGCAGGGGCTCTTCAAACGACTTCTTAACCAGCGTTATACCTGTCATCTCATCGCCTTCAGCCTCCAGCTTTTCTACGGCCCGCATGGCGTTAATAAGAGCAGTACCTCCACCAGATACTATTCCTTCCTCAACAGCTGCTTTAGTAGCTGCCAGTGCATCTTCAATCCGATGTTTCTTTTCCTTTAATTCAGTTTCAGTAGCAGCTCCAACCTGGATGACTGCAACACCACCGGCCAGTTTAGCCATTCTTTCCTGCAGTTTTTCGCGATCATATTCAGAATCAGTTTCTTCCAACTGAGCCTTGATATTAGCAAGACGGCCCTTTACATCGTCTTCGGTACCAGCACCGTCAACAATAATGGTCTCATCTTTTTTAACCACTATCTGCCGTGCTCTGCCCAGCATATCAACACTTACGTTTTCTATCTTAATGCCGACATCCTCTGAAGCAACCTGGCCATTGGTCAGAACAGCGATATCTTCCAGCATAGCTTTTCTTCTTTCTCCAAAGGCCGGTGCTTTAACTGCTACACAGTTGAAGGTTCCTCTAAGTTTATTGACCACTAGAGTAGCCAGTGCCTCACCTTCGATTTCTTCCGCTACAATCAATAACGGTTTGCCAGTCTGAACTACTTTTTCCAAAACCGGCAACACTTCATTAATAGATGCAATTTTCTTATCACTTATAAGAATATAGGGGTCATCCAGAACGGCTTCCATCTTCTCAGTATTAGTAATCATATAAGGAGAAATATAACCACGGTCAAAGCTCATTCCTTCCACTACTTCCAGTGAAGTACCTACTGATTGTGATTCTTCTACAGTGATAACACCATCCCGGCCGACCTTCTCCATGGCATCAGCAATAAGCTTACCAATTTCCTTGTCGTCTGCTGAGATGGCTGCTACCTGGGCAATGGATTCTCTTGATTCAACTGGTTTACTAATGGCCTGGATTTCAGCGACTGCTGCTTTAACTGCTTTATCAATGCCATGCCTCATGACCATTGGGTTAGCACCAGCAGCTACATTCTTAAGTCCTTCTTTAATCATAGCCTGAGCCAGTACGGTAGCTGTAGTAGTTCCGTCTCCTGCTACATCATTGGTCTTGGTAGCAACTTCCTTAACCAGCTGGCAACCCAGATTTTCCCAGGGGTCTTCGAGATCAATATCCCTGGCGATAGTAACACCATCATTGGTTATGGTAGGGGATCCAAACTTGCGGTCCAAAACAACGTTTCTTCCCTTGGGCCCCAGAGTAACTTTAACTGTGTTGGCCAGAGCGTCTACTCCTCTTTCCAATGCCCTTCTTGCCTCTTCGCCAAATTTTATCTCTTTAGATACCATTCTGTGTATCCTCCTTTTTCTTTTGTTTTAGCCTATTTTAGCAAGTATATCCTTTTCAGGTATAATAAGATATTCGTCACCGTCATACTTAATACTGTTGCCAGCATATTTCTTGAAGATGACTTTATCTCCAACTGCTACAGCCATGGGTATGATTTCTCCTTTTTCGTTTACCGTACCCGGCCCAACAGCCAGTACGTTACCTTCCTGAGGCCTTTCTTTCGCAGTATCGGGCACATAGAGCCCACTTTTAGTTTTTTCTTCGGTTTCTTCAATAGGTTTAATTACTACATGATCTGCCAAAGGTTGAATGTTCAAAGGTATACCTCCTCATATTTTTTATTTCTATTGTTAGCACTCGTCTAGCATGAGTGCTAACATTAATTATAATATTAGGCAAGATTCAGCCAGTATTCAAATAAGAAACCAGGCTAAATTCACCCAATATTATCGATTAATAGTATGCTCCTATCATTTTCTTTTTATACCTTCAAATAACGCTGTTTTTTAAAATTTAAATAGAATCACTTTAATATATTTTCCCCAATTGCCGTAAATCAGACTTTTTTTCAGTATATTATCATCATAAATAATTCAAAAAATAAATAAATAACGGTAATGAAATTATTTCATTACCGCCCCTAGATAATATAAATCTAATTTGTTTAATAATTAATCCTGTCCACATTCTGAGGCAGAACCAATAATAATATCCAACCCATGTGCCAATGCGGGGATGACTGCTTCCAGTGATTCCCGCACCCCTTTAACACTTCCGGGCAGATTTATAATAAGAGTATTTTTTCTTATCCCGGCTACGGCCCTGGACAGCATAGCTTTAGCTGTCTTCTGCATACCATAAGAACGCATAGCTTCAGGGATACCGGGAACTAATTTTTCTATAACTTGCAGGCTCGCTTCAGGCGTAACATCACGACTGGAAAACCCGGTACCTCCTGACGTTAACAGCAGTCTGAGCCCTAACTCATCACAGGCATATTTCATCTTCTCTATTATGATATCCTTTTCATCAGGAATTACCTCATAATATCCAATAATATAATCAGGACCGAGCATTTCCTTGATTTGTTCACCGCTGCGGTCCTCCCTTTCCCCGGCCGCGCCCTTGTCGCTCATTATCAGTATACCGGTTTTGTACATTATATCACCTCTACGACATCAGCCTTCTTAATCTTACCACCCTGAATCACCCGACAGAATAACCCTTCATCGGGAAGCAGACTTACCCCCAGGGTTCTGGTCACTACACTAGGATGATCTTCCTTCCCTATCTGAGATATTTCTAAAATTGCACTTTCTCCCACTTTAAGTCTTTCACCAACTTGTAGTTCCTTAAGATCAATTCCTTCGATCAGCAGATTTTCAGCGAAGTCTCCCGGTCCTGCATCCAGCCCATGTTCCTGATTAGCTTTTAAGACACTGGCTCGGTCCAGGCAGGTAACCTGTCTGGTCCATGGTCCGGCATGCCCATCATTTTCTATACCATGATTTTCTATAATATTGGCCTGAAACACTTCCCGCTTAACTTGGCCTCGTTCCGGGCTTATACAGATCGAATATAGTCTTCCGTCTTTCACAACTTTTTCTTTCTCTTCTTGTATTACATGTCCGCTTTTACCGCCTGATTTTTCCACTAACATTATACCGCCTATTTCCATCCATCGATCCAGAGCCTTTCCCATATCGTAGATGGTAAGGGCAGCGATAGTGACTGCAGTAATAGCCTCCATTTCCACCCCGGTTTTACCGGTTGTCTTTACCTGCGATTCGATTATTATGCTGGAGTTATCGTGGTCGAATTGGAAACTTATATCCACCGAAGTTAGCATCAATGGATGGCACATAGGTATCAATGCTGATGTTTTTTTTGCTCCCATTATTCCAGCAACCTGGGCTACGGATAAAACATCTCCCTTTTTAATACCTCCGCTTTTTATGGCGTTAAGAGTCTCGGGTTTCATTTTCACTACTGCCCGGGCAATCGCGGCCCGTTCCGTGTCATTTTTCCCGCTGACATCGACCATACGAGCCCGTCCCTCATTATTAATATGGGTAAAGTCCACGAGAAATCATCCTCCTATTTGATACATCTTGCGTTCATTTTCGCTGCCCCATCCAGAATTCATTTGATGGCGGGGAGCTTTATTTTTTATGGTTTTAATAAACAGGTTCTTTAATTCCTGATCGCTGGCTCCATCAAGAAGAGCCGATTTTAAGTTAACCTCGGCATTTTCATAGAGGCACCCTCTTAAGCTTCCATCAGCCGTCATACGAATTCGGTTACAGCTCCCACAGAAATGATTGCTCATGGGACTTATAAAGCCAATAGTTCCCAAGCCACCCTGCATATGATAATATTTGGCCGGGCCATTACCTTCTATTTTGCTGCCTTCATAAAGTTCGTATTCCTGCTCAATCTTGCTCTTAATTTCATCTACACTTATAAGTTTCTCCTGATTCCAGAACAACAAGTCTCCAATTGGCATGAACTCAATAAATCTAATATGCAGCGGATATTTGTAAGCTAAGGCCGCAAAATCCATAATCTCAGAATCGTTAAAACCTTTAATCACTACGGTATTTATTTTAACCGGCTCCATACTCAACTCCAGGGCTCGAAAGACCGCTTCACTTACTTTTTCCAGATTCCCGCCTCGGGTAATATATTTGAATTTTTCACCAACCATAGTATCCATACTAAAGTTTACCCGGTTAAGACCGGCCTGCTTCAACTCTACTGCCATATCCGAGAATAATATCCCATTAGTAGTTAAAGCCAAATCATCAATACCCGGTAAAACCGCAATATCTCTTACCATCTGAACGATATTCTTTCTTATCAGAGGCTCTCCTCCGGTCAGCCGAACCTTCTTGATCCCCAGGCTGCAAGCGATCTTGATAAGTCGAGCTATCTCTTCCAGGCTGAGTATATCATAATGGTCTACCTTTTTTATGCCCTCTTCCGGCATACAGTATCTGCACCTCAAATTGCACCGGTCAGTAATGGAAACTCTTAAATAATTAATCTCTCTTCCATAACTATCCCTCATCAGCTTCCCCTCCCTCAGACCACATAGTTGTTAGCTGACTATGCTTGTCCTTCCTAAAAGCATCCCAGTTCGCAGCCATAGATTTTTATACCGGCCTCATCACAAAGCTCTCCCATTCTAGCCAGCTCGATTTGACTATCAACAGCAAACTTCCTTAACTCGGTACAGCTTATCTTTCCGTTTGGGCACTGCGCTATCAGTTTAGCAACTAATTCCTGCTGATTCATTATTTACATACCTCCCTGATAATAAATAAAACCCTTAACAGGGCAAAATCACCTTATAAGCAATAACTTCGAGTTAAGATTATAAACGGCAATCCCATACCGGAACTGCCAATGGCCTAAATTAATACCTTTAATAAGATATTATTTTATCAACCAATTATAAGTTGTCTATTTCGGTTAGTTTATATATATCCTGAACCAGATCGTGTTTTAGGATTATCATAGTTCATTATACAACATATTTTAGTCCAGCTACAATTTACATTTGATGGGGGTAAGACTTTTACTATTTCTCAAAATAAGTATAGCAGGTATCCGTTTCAGGCAAAAAATAATAACAGCCGGACGTCCAACTACTGCTTATGGAATGCAGAAGAGTATGATATGATTAGATGCAGAAACATAATCCTGGTTCTTCCTTTATTTAGAGAGGGGGTATAACATGTCTTCACTGCAATGGATACTGGTGGCCATAGTCAGCGGAGCTATTGAAGTGGCTTCCGCAGGGTTTTGGTTTTTGTGGCTGGGAGTGGCCGCTCTGCTGGTAGCACTGGGGGTCAGTCTTAATATACTGGTCAGCCTGGAGAGCCAGCTGCTGATATTCGCCATATTAAGTGCTCTATTAATAATCTTTACCCGTCCCCTGGTAGTAAAACTGTTTAAAACCGCAGATGTTCCAACCACGGCAGAAGCTCTTATAGGCCAGCACGGGGTTAGTATAAGCGAGATTAAACCCATGCACTATGGCCAGGTTAGACTAAACGGGGAAGTGTGGACAGCTGCATCCGATGATGAGATTGCTGAAGGTACCCGGGTCGAAGTTAAAGGTATAGAAGGAGTTAAGCTTCTGGTTAAAATCTCTGAATAAACAGTAATGTTGGCTATTTGAAAGGAGAGATTCTGATGCAATATTTTGTAAATACTGTACTGGTACTATTTGTAATATTTATTGGCCTGACTGCCATAAAAATAATCAAACAATCTACGGTCGGTATTGTTGAGCGCCTGGGAAGATATCATAAAACCGCTGCCCGAGGCATTAATGTCATAGTTCCTTTTATCGATCGCTTTCGGGCTATAGTGGACTTGCGGGAACAGGTAATGGATTTCCCCCCTCAGCCGGTTATCACTAAGGATAATGTAACCATGATGATCGATACCGTAATTTACTATCAGGTAACCGATGCATTCAAGTATATTTATGAAATCGCTTCACCTATACCAGCCATTGAAAATCTTACTGCTACTACCCTTAGAAATATCGTTGGTGACCTGGAACTGGATGAAACCCTTACTTCCCGAGATGTAGTCAACACCAAACTGCGCTCTATTCTGGACGAAGCTACTGATAAGTGGGGGATAAAAGTAAACCGGGTAGAATTAAAGAATATCCTGCCACCTATGGATATCCAGAATGCTATGGAGAAACAGATGCGGGCAGAAAGAGAAAAACGCGAAGCGATCCTCAGGGCCGAAGGACAAAAAACCGCCGCTATCCTGGACGCTGAAGGCAGAAAACAATCGGCTATATTGACTGCTGAAGCTGTAAGAGAAGCAGCTATAAGAGAAGCAGAAGGACACCGCCAGGCTAAAATACTCGAAGCCCAAGGTGAAGCAGAAGCAATTCTCATGGTACAGAAAGCATTTTCAGATAGTCTGGTTATGATAAGAGAAGCACAGGCAGACGACAAAGTCCTGGCTTTAAAATCTCTAGAGGCATTAAAAGCTATTGGTGACGGACAGTCCACCAAGCTTATAATACCTGGAGACCTGACCGGTCTCAGCAGCGTTTTTGCCGCACTCAAAGAAGTAGTAGTAGATGATAAAAAGCAGTCCGGAGCAGAATAAATATACAAATTATTTATTAAACCGGTCTTACAGCTTGTCGATAGCAAGATACTAGACTGATAACGGAAGCCCTTTCCATTATCACCATTTGGTTTATGATCAAAAACTATGAAGAAATGAAAATCAGAGCATAAGAAAAGCCTGCGATTGAGGCACATACCCAGGGACATTCCTTCGCAGACGGTGTGTCCCTGTACCTTAAAGTACGTTGCTTGAGCAGGCTTCTTTATTATTTCCAGCGAAGCGAGCTAAATTGCACCTTTAATTATGCCGCAGGTTTTATCATATATTTTTTATCCTTTAGAACAGATTACCTGATCCTCAGATAGGATTGTCTCGTCCCGATATTATCCTCTCATTCATTTTTATTGCTTTAATGCCCTCTCCTTTGTCCCGAATAATTGCAATATTTAATAATATTTAATAATTTATAGTTAATTTTTCCTTAATTGTTGACAAATATTATTCAATATAGTATATTGTTTTTACTTCCTAATTTATAAATGGAAGATCATAAAAATGAAAAAGGCAAAACCATTGAAAAATGGTGACGCAAAGCTACAGGGGCTAAAATGGTTTTTACCGTTATGCCAGCCAGTTACCGGTATATTTCTACTATAGTGCAATTAACCTGTATGCTGGCATGCAGGTTTTTTTGACGGGAGGAATAGCAGGGATGAAAGTTCGTAAAATTTACAGCGTTGGGTTAATAACTCTTATTTTCCTGGTAAGTCTTAACTTCATTTTTACCGATGCTCAAGCCCAGGCAGCATATGCTACCGGGTTCAGGAACTCTAAGATACAGGTGACGAATCCTAATAGCAATGGAATTACCTGTAACGGAAACCTATTGATCGAAGGTACATCAGATCTCGATGTAGTGTGGTTTTGCATACGGGGCCCCCAACAAGAGCTGACTTCCTGGAAAGCCGACGTAAACGCGAATACTTTTAGCACTACAATCAATCTGCGCTTCGGATCCGGGCAGTATACTATATGGGCGGGTGACAACGCGCAGCGCTTTGATGGCAGCATCCGCTTCCTGGTCAGCAATCAGGTTATGGAAGACAGCCGTTATACTTCGGCCTCTCTATATGTCGATTCCAGTAATTCTGATATCGTAGACTTAGCTGCCACTATCGCACCAAACAACTTGAGCTCCCGAGAAAAGCTGGATAACATCCATTCATGGGTTACTGCAAATATTTCCTATGATTATGATGCTTATTTAAAAAAAGATATTCAGTTAGTTACAGCCAGTCAGGTGTTAAAGAATCGAAAGGGCTTATGTCGTGACTATTCCTTCCTTTTTGCCGCACTGGCCAGAGCATCCAACCTTCCTACCAAGGTAGTGTATGGCCAAGCAGAATCAGGAAACAGCTGGGAGCTGCACGCATGGAACGAAGTTTTAATTGGAGACGAATGGGTATCAGTTGACAGCAGTTGGGATGCCGGCTATGTTATGAATGGTCGATTTATCCAGTCTCCTTCCAGAACCTTTTTGGCACCGGATATAAAATCGTTTGCACTTACTCACCAAGTCACTCAAACCACGGTACACTGAGCTTTTTTATAGAGCTCTTCAATATATAATCACCCTTCTCTCCCGTTTGTTTTGCACTTGCTGCCAGTCCATACCCCTTCCTCCAACTGGACTGGTAGTAAGGGGCAGAGCATGGCTCTTTTATTCCCAAGATTATACCAGATTTAAGATATAAATAACGATGAGATTTTGTATTATTACCAGGCCTTGCGTGAACATCCTTAATCTCACTTAAGCGCTGCAAACATTAATCTGGCGCTGTATAGTGTATGCCTTAATGATGCCATAAGGAAATGAAGCACATCAGTTACCCCGGTACAGGGTAATCCTTGAAGGGGGCTTTTCTCATCGGTCTGAAAGACCGGATGATTATAATATATCATCCGGTCTTGGAATGAGGCTAAGCCTCATTGGAGAGAGAGGCCTTCTAAACATAATGCTAAAATGATTATTTATTAACTCTTTTCTTATCTTTTTCCTGGTTGTACAAGAAAGCTAAAACTTCAGTACGATTACGGACATTAAATTTTTTAAAGGCACTGCGCAAGTGTGATTTTATGGTTGATTCAGATAGACAAAGAGTTTTTGCTATTTCATGGTTAGAGTAGCCCTGAGCTAAAAAGGTGATGACTTCTTTTTCCCTGCTGGTCAGCAGCGATGCCCCCGAAAATTCATCTACCTCCAGGCGGCTCCCATAGGTATAAGGACCTGGCCTGGGTATACACACAATTCCTGCGGTGACAATCAACTCCACTGCCTTTACAATTTGACGAGGCATTAAACGCATGGGCAAACATCCGCGAATTCCACAATCAAGAATATTAATCAAGTCATAATCGGCTGGATGTTCTACTATAATAACCGTCTGCAGCATGGGGCAGTGTTTAATTAAATCCTTCAATAACGGAATAAACTCGGCACCAGATACTTTCCACACTACTATGTCCGGTTGCGTAATACAGGCTTTATCTATCAATTCCCCGGGCTGGAGCTTGTCCAGGACCTTAAAATTATAGTTCTCCTCAAATGCCACTGACAGACTTTGAGTGTAAAGCGGTGCATCACTACAAAGAATTACTCGTAATCTATCCATTCTCTATCTCTCCATTCTGTTAGTACCTCTTATTTATTATATCTAACTAAGTGAAATTTATATAATCCTTTCTGCCAGTAACTGGCAAGAAAACAGCAGCTACTGCGTACTTTCAGGATATACTACTACTATCACATCTCAATCACACGCCTTATCTTCCATATATTAACATATCAGGTGTTTGAGTGAATTTTAGTGCACATCAAGTAAAATGTCAATAATTTAAGCTAATAATTTGGGGAAAAATTAATTTTAATGCAGAATCATACAGCATATAGAGGTCATATTGAAATAGTTCTTCTTGCTTTACTATAAATTATTCTGATATAAGTAACAGTTGGAAGGGCATCCGAAGGTAACTATGAAAAGTAATCTTATATTATGTTCCTTTAGAAAAAGTCCCAATCAATAACCAGCTCTGACCTGTCAGTAACTATCCAGTGAACCGGAACATCTGCTCCACAAGGATGAATGTCATCAACTACCTGGTATTCGTAACAAATGCCGCATTTAAACGCATCCTTTCTCAAGACCGGTAAATAACGGTCATAATAACCTGCACCATATCCTAATCGATAGCCCCTGGCGTCAAATACCAGACCCGGCACCAGAACTACGTCGATATCCCGGGAAAGAAAAGCTTCGCCTTCAGGTTCTAAAATACCATATATGCCTTTATGAAGCTTTTGGGGCGAGGTATATTCAACCGCCTCCAGGTTTCTTGCTTTGGTCACCCTAGGCAGAAGAATAGTCTTCCCCTCATCTTTCAATAAACCCAGCAGAGTCCATAGATCCACTTCGTTATTAATGCTGAAAAATCCCATAATAGTTTTAGCCCTGCGAATTGGCTCCAACTCCAATACCCGAGCAGCAATTTGCTGACTCGCCTTCTTTGCTTCTTGAGATGTCATCTGGCTCCGAAAAAGCTTCATATCTTCCCTTAATGCCTGTCTTATTACCTGTATATCTTCCATATTACCTGCGCCTGCCTCTTCTCACATATATAGTTTTACTGTCCTTTACTCTGATCCAGAAATATAAGCCCAGGGCCACGACGAACATAATCATGGTATATACCTGTCCTAGTGTAAATGGCCCATAATTTATTAGACTGAATCGGAAAAACTCAATAATAAACCGGTAAATAGAATAACCCATAAGATAAGCCAGAAAAACCTGCCCGATGAATTTCCTGCGCGGAAGAAGCCATAACAAATATATAAATAAAATGAAGTTAAGCATTGAACTGTATAACTGGGTGGGATGACGCAGCAAATTATCCACAGCAGGAAATACCACTCCATATTCCGTACCAGTTGGCAGCCCATAACAACAGCCGTTCAGGAAACATCCGATTCTTACTAAGGCATAACCCAGAGCTAAATACGGAACAAACATATCTGCCATTTCCCAGAAGTTCAGACTTTTTCGCCAAATATAAAACATAAACGCTAATAGTCCGCCTACAAAAGCTCCATACCATACCAGACCAGTAAAACCAGGTGAAAAAAACATCCCGGGGGCAGCTATAAAAGCCGGCCATTCATAAAAGAGGATATATGCTATCCTCCCTCCCAATATCCCGAATACTACCATAAGTATGATCATGTCTAGGACCATATCCCTATCGTAACCTTCGCGTTCGAAAACACTTCCAATGCCCACTATTGCCACTATTGTAGCAACAGCCAGCATAAACCCCCATGAATAGACTTTGAAATTACCAAACTGTAATAAAACGGGGTGCATCCCCATCCCTCCTTAACTAGAACACTTATCCACAAGACAGATTAGCTATAATGCCACACCCGTTCTTTTTTGTAGGACTGCAAATGTTTTATAGGACCTCCAAAAACCCGGAAATATTAGTTATCAACAAAGTTATCCACATTATCCACAGAATATCTTCACAGGGACAATAGACCAGGATAAGCATTTAGATCAAGTGGGGCATAAGATTTAGTAATATATTGATGGTATGCGATGCCGGCTATCATAGCAGCGTTATCAGTACACAATGGTAATGAAGGACAAAAAACCTTTATATTTTCTTGACCCGCTTTTTCCTTCATTAAAAGCCTTAAATGTTGATTGGCCGCAACTCCACCTGCCATTAGTATGGAATCAACCTGATATATTTTAGCCGCCTTGAGCGACTTTTCGACCAGCACCTCTACCAGGGCCTGTTGAAACTCGGCTGCCAGATCGAATACCGCTAACTCCTCATTTCCTTTCATTTTCTTCCACAAGTTCATGGCGGCTGTTTTTAGCCCGCTGAAACTGAACTCAAAATCATTTTTATCTAAATAAACCCGAGGTAATTTAACTTTCCCAGCTTTTCCCAAAGCTGCAGCTTTTTGTATTGCTGGTCCTCCCGGATAACCAAGCCCTAAAAATCGGGCTACCTTATCAAAGGCCTCTCCGGCAGCATCATCACGAGTTTCACCAATTACTGCATAACTATCGATATCCTTCATGTGCAGCAGGCTGGTGTGACCGCCGGATACTACCAGACATACCGCAGGAAACGATATATCCTGGTGTTCCAGGATATTAGCATAAATGTGTCCATGCAGATGGTTTACTGCCAGTAAAGGACGATCTAAGGCCCAGGCAAAACCTTTAGCAAATGACAGTCCTACCAGCAAAGCTCCAATCAATCCCGGCTGATTAGTAACAGCTACCCCATCGATATCTTGGTAACTTAACCCAGCTTCCTTAAAAGCATTATCCACCACCATCGCAATATTTTCAATATGTTTGCGCGATGCGATTTCCGGTACTACACCACCAAACTGCTGGTGAATATTTATTTGCGAATTAATAACATTAGACAATATACCGCATCCATTTTTTACTATTGAAGCGGCTGTTTCATCACAAGATGTTTCGATACCAAGAATAAGTATGTCTTTCATATCTTACCAGTTAACCTCACTTATCTTATATACATTAGTATAAATACTTGGTCATTAAAATTGCGTCTTCGTTATTGTCGGAATAATATTTTTTTCTTATACCGGTTGGCACAAAACCCAAACTCCTATACATTATCTGGGCTGCTGTATTTGATGGTCTCACTTCCAGCAGAATCCTAATCGCCCTTTTGTCTCTGGCAATGTTCTCCAATTTACCCATCAGCATTCTTCCCATCCCCTGTTGCCGATAGTTTTGCTCTATAGCGATATTGGTAATATGTGCTTCTTCAAAAATCACCCATATACCACCGAAGCCCACAATTTCCCCTTCATAATCGCACACCAGGTAACTGGCAAAAGTGTTGCTCAATTCCCCCAGATACGATTCTTTGGACCAAGGCAGAGGAAAGGATTCCATTTCTATTTCCATAACCCGCTCCAAATCTTTCACGGTCATGTTTCTGATCAAGCAGACTGTTTCCAGCACTATACTGCTCCCTTCCCCAGACGGTACTCAGCTTCTGATAATCTAATATACAGCGGGCGCAGGTGGTAAACATCTTCAAATTCACCCTGCCTGGCCTTATGCACAGCCAGTACCCCTGCCGCTGCCGCCCGGGGAAGCATTAGATGCCCGGGCACGGGCAAAAGCTTGTCTTTTAACTCTATATCAAAGTACTCCGAATATCTATAATAACCGTCGCCTAAAAGAATAATTTTTTCTTGGTGTTTATAAGCAGCCAGTTCCACGGCTATACTTAAAAAGGTCTCCGGTGTACAAACCATCGGTCCTTTTATTCTTTCCGGACAAGTCCCACTAACTTCATAGAAGCCGCAGTAAACTTCATTTTTTCTAGCATCCAGCAAAGTACAAACCAGAGCATCGCTGCCGGCAATATTACCGGCCAGGGTATCCAGAGTAGAAACTGCTACGACTGGTTTATCGGCAGCCATACTTATGCCTTTGACTGCGGCCATTCCTATTCTTAACCCGGTAAAAGAACCAGGCCCTGCTGTTACTGCCAGAACATCAATATCTGTAATACTGCAATCACATTCCCGCAGAATCCTATTAATTGTAGGCAGAAGGGTTTCTGAATGAGTTTTCTTATAATTAATAAAACTTTCGATTATCACACGGTCTTCGTCTACCAGCGCTGCACCAGCAACCGGGGTAGAACTGTCAACAGCCAGTATCAACACAATTCCTGCAACTCCTTAATTTTTTCTTGGTATTCTCTGCTCCGGGTTATTATGCTTACTATTCTCTCTCGGTCGTAGTCATCGTCAACTAGAGATATATTTATAAATAAAGCCTCCTCGGGCAAATAATTTTCCCCTGCCTGTGGCCACTCAATCAAACTCATACCTTCCCTGTCCAGATAATCATCCAATCCCAGGTCACATATTTCATCATGATTTAGCCGATAGAAATCAAAATGGTTAATTTGAGCGTTACCTATCTTATATATATTCATCAGAGTAAAAGTAGGACTGGTAACTCTTCCCGCATATCCTCTTCCTCTGGCTATACCTCGGGCTAAGGTTGTTTTGCCTGCTCCCAGCTCGCCAATCAGATACACTAGATCATTATGGTCCAGAACCCGAGCAATTTTCTCGCCCAATTGCTCCATTTCATTTTCATTATATACCAGTAATTCCAATTGTTTTTCACCTCAAAGATCGCTGTAATTACTCCAATATTTCACCGTCACCTGTTTATCCAGTTATCTTTTTATATTCATCTCTAATCTGCTTGAAGTCTTCCCATGTGGGGCGCTTATACCCCGGGTTTCTCAGCAAAGCCGCCGGATGATAAGTAGGCATGATTTTGATCCCCTGTCTAATTAACCAGTTACCTCGAATTTTGGTAATTCTGGCCTTAGGGTCTATCACGGTCTGGCTGGCCATCGATCCCAGGCATACTATTATCGCAGGTTTAATAAGCCTAATCTGAGCCTCCAGATACTTCTGGCACTCTTTGACTTCGTCTGGATTGGGCAGCCTATTTCCCGGCGGCCTACACTTGACTACATTACTTATGTATACCTCAGTCCGCTGCAGCTCAGCGGCTTGCAGAATTTTATCCAGCAGTTGGCCGGCCCGGCCCACAAAAGGTTTCCCCTGAATATCCTCCTCCTGCCCCGGCCCTTCGCCGATAAGCATTATCCGTGCGTCAGGAGGCCCACCAGCAAATACTACCTGCTGGCAGGTTTCCCGCAGTCGGCAGCGTCGGCATTCACTGGCAGCTGCCTCCAGCTCCCTGATACACTCAATTTCTGGATAGGCCTCACCGGATGAAATACCAGGTAAAAAAGGCAGGTAGGTATTATTTTCCGTTTCTGCCACAAACTGCTCTTTTTGGGTTTCCCCATATTCCCCAAAAAGGCCAGGCTGCTCTGTAGACATTTTCTCCCCTCCAGTCCTGTTCTAATCCTTGCAGGGTGAACTATATACAAAATATTATAATACAAAATAACCCGGGTACGATAAAAAAGTACCGCCTGCCCCGAGTCACGGTACTTCCTTATCATAATCAATAATAGCAATTATAGCAATTAAAACCATTATGAGTTACAGGGATGATACTATCTAATAAACCCTAATAAAGAAAATAGCCGGGGTAACCCGGCTGCAGGCTCCAGTATTATTAAGTATAGGGGTTTATCGATGCTTCCAACTCACTGCCGCTGCCTCGTTACGTCACCATTACACATTCTTTTTCAGAACCTCATACAGGTCATAAAAACCGTTCCCGATTCTCCAGAAAGATATACCTCTCAGGCGGGCACTCGAAACCTCATCATATTTGCTGCTCAGGCTTCTTTCATTTTCCATCCATATTTCATGATAGTTTTTATACTCATCCCAATAGGTGTAATAAGGGCTCATGCTCTGGCTATCAAAATGCTCAGTGACCTGATATTCCTTCTGGATTACTGCCAATTTCTGGGCCGTAATGGTTTGAGCACTGCCGTTCGAAGACCAGTCATAACCATAGGTAGCCATTCCCATCAGTATTTTCTGAGCAGGTATCTTTGCGCTCATATAATCTACCACCTTTTGCACCCACCACAGCGGAGCCACTGCACCTGCTGAGCTGGTCTGGTAATGATAATCGTAAGCCATGACTACCACCTGATCAGCAATTTCTCCTATTCTAGCATAATCGTACCCCGTCGCCCATTGGTCTGATTCAGTTCTGGCAAAAACAGCTACTGATAATTCTTTATTTTCCCCCAGAGATGCCTTTAATTCCTTAAGAAAGGTGGTGAAGTAAGCTGCATCACTGGCATTGATAAACTCAAAGTCAATATTCACGCCATCATAGCCGTATTTATTAACATGATCCAGCAGGTTACCTATAAGCATTTTACGGTTTTGAGAACTAGACAGCAGTTGATGCAGTTTGCTGCTGTCCATTAATACAACACTGGCATGGGTCTTTACGTCATGACCGCGTACAAAATCCAACACTGTCTGGTAGTCATCTTCATATTCAAAATTCAAGTGACCTTCGCCATCAGTCTCATACCAACGAAAAGCTATGTCGGTAAAATATTTAATATTATCCGTCAGTTCTGGTCCCGAAGAATAATAATAATAGGCAAATACTTGAGAACAATTGTCGAATTGTATATTTACCCTGCAGGCCCGGCTGTCCCAGCTCACACTGGCTCCCAGAGCTTCAACCAGAAAACGCAGCGGGACATAGGTGCGATCCTGGTAAATATATGGTGCAGTGTCAAATTTCAAAATCTTCCCGTCCACCCTGGCAGAGCTGCTTCCAATAAAGAATTCTATGTATTTTCCCTGGCAGTCCATAGCAACTTTTTGCTGTTTCCCATCCCAGTATACCTGTCCTTTTAGAGCTTCATCCTCGATAACGAATCTTACCGGCACCATAGTACGATCATTCTTAATAACCGCTGGGGGGGAAAGTGTTCTGAGCTCACCATTAATACTGATTGAAGGATTAGTGGAAGCCTGGGCATTAAATGTAAATACGAGTATTGAGAACAAGACCAGTACCAGAGAGTACTTCCAATTGATTTTCATTCTGTCTTTCATCTCCATAATTTGAATTTTTTATGTTTTCTTAGTAATTCCACCCTGGGCTTCCTATTCCTTGATGTAAATAATGGCAGGCCAGCAAAAAAAAGATCAAACCCAGACCTCCGGCTATTTTGGCTCTTTTTACACCGGTGCCAGGCACTAAGTTATTAACTTATCCAACTGGCGAGTTTTGTGATTTGTCCAAGCAAGGAGGGTAAGGCACCATTACAGCGCCTAAATAGCACAACTAGCTGGTATTATGTGTATAGAAAATATTCCTGCTTATGCAATTTAAGACCGACCGCAACATTAATAGTTACCAACGGGAACATCAGCAACCTTAATAGTGCAGCAACCAAGTGAATGCACATCAGTTGTCCCGTTCGGGGTAGTACCCGAAGGGTGACGGCGGGACAAAGCATAATGCTCGCCCAGCCGAAGCCGGAATTAGGTGAATTGAGTTAATAACTCAACTTCGCACTTTACCACTAACGAGTTTTATGCTTTGTCTTAGCAAGGAGGATAAGGCGCATTACAACACCTAAATATCACAACTGGCTGGTATTATGTGTACAGAAAATGTTCCTGCTTATACCAAAATAAGACCGGCCGACGGCGGGATAAAGCATAATCGCCCAGCCGAGCCGGTTGCAATAAGGTAAATTAAGTTAATAAGTTATTAAGTTAGTACCTGGCGTCATATCATTTCTTAAATTCTTCTATCAAGGCCGGGATGATCTGGTAAAGATCTCCGGTTATTCCATAGTCAGCAGATTCAAATATGGGTGCATTTTCATCTGAATTCACCGCACATATTATTCCCGCTTCTCTGATTCCAACCACATGTTGAATCTGACCCGATACCCCTATTCCTAAATAAAGGGCGGGTTTAACCTCTTTAGCTGATAATCCTATACAGGATTCCTCGGTCATCCAATGTTTCTCCTCCGATATGGGGCGGGTACAGGCTACTTCTCCGCCCAGAATCTCAGCCAATTCTCTGACCATAGCGAGATCTTCTTGATTTTCAATTCCCCGGCCGGCACAGACGATTATCCTGGCAGTGATTATATCACCAGAAGCCTGATCTTTTCCTTTTCGCTCCATCACCTGCATACCTGAAGGTTCAGGTAATGTTAAGGTTTTGATGCTTCCCTGACGATCACTTTGGATCTGGGCAGCTTCATAGGACCGCGGAGGAATGGTCGCCATCTGCGGACGACTGCTAATGCTCACCGTCTGTATGGCTGCTCCACCATACATCAGGCGTTCCATCCGCAGCTTGCCATTATCATCTATGTTCATAAGACTGCTCTCGCTGCACAAAGCGGTATCTAATCTGGCAGCTATCCGGGCCGCCATTTCTTTTCCTTTTAGACTGGCAGCTATCAAAAAAACATCCGGGTCAGCATCTCTGGCCTCATCTGCCATAATAGGAACATAATCCTGTACCGGTTGGTTTTCTGCCAGGGGAGGTAATAGTAATACCTCATCCGCCCCCCGGGTTATAAAATCCTGTGCTCTATTAATATCTCCTGACACCAGGGCCGTAAGTTTCATACCCAGCATATCGGCCAGGCCTCTACCAGCTGTAAGCAGCTCCAATCCCTGTTCATATTTATCTGCATATATCCAAACTCCAGACATGTTATCACCCCCTGTCTATTACACCAGTTTTCCGAATAGCTTCAGCAAATGCTTTAATATCCTCCGGTCCATCTCCAAATTGGGTGCAATTTCTTTCCAAACTGGCCGCCCTCAGACCTTCATCGATAAGAAGCCTTTCATATTCAACACCCAGGTCTTCCAGGTCTATTTCAATCACCGGCTTTTTAGATGCTGCCAGGGTATCTTTAAGACCAGGAACCCTAGGACTGTTAATGTCAGGTAATACTGTTACCAGAACTGGCAGAGAAGCCGAGATGACTTCCACTCCATCATCGGTTTTACGTTCAGCAATTATCCGCTTATCTTCAATACTCAACTGGTTAACAAATGCAATACAAGGAATACCCAACTTCTCAGCCAGTCGGGGTCCTACCTGCTGAGAATACATGTCACTAGATCCTTCGCCACATATAATTAAATCATAGTCTATCTGATTACCGATCACCTTAGCCAGTATAGCTGAGGTTTGTGACGGTTCCAGGTTTTCAAATTGATCATCATTGATAAAATATGCCTTTTCCGGCCCCCGGGAAAGTGCATCTTTGATTCCTTTGGTAGCATCACTGGAGGCAACCGTAACGGCAGTAACATTACCACCGTACCTCTCCTGCAGCTGAACCGCTTCTTCAATAGCATTACGGTCATAATCGCTCAACTTGTATTCAGCCCATTCCAGATCAATTTTGCCGGAGCTGGATGGTTTAATATAGGCTTCATCCACCACCCATTTAAAACAACATACTATATTGGGCATGGTTCACACCTCTCTTCAATATAAAAATAATAATGGCAGGAAAAGAGATACTCTTTTCCTGCCTCATCTCTATCTTAATACATTACCGGCTATAACCATTCTTTGAGCTTCAGATGTACCTTCATAAATTTCAGTTATTTTCGCATCACGCATAAGGCGTTCCACCTTCTGGCCTTTGCAGTAGCCATATCCGCCATGAATCTGAACTGCTTTGGAAGCATGTTTGGAACACATTTCAGCACAAAACACCTTGGCCATGGAAGCTTCTTTGCTGAAAGGCAGCCCCTGATCTTTCAAATATGCAGCATAATAATACAGAAATCGACCGGCGGTGATATCGGTATACATATCAGCAATCATCCACTGTATAGCCTGATTCTTGGAAATTGGCTTACCAAATTGTACTCTCTGTTTGGAATAGCTGATGGACTCATCCAGAGCTGCCTGGGCAATACCTACAGCCTGAGCGGCAATACCAATCCTGCCGTGGTCAAAACAAGCCATAGCGATTTTCATACCCTCACCCACTTTACCCAGCAGGTTCTCCTTGGGTATCCGGCAGTCTTTAAAAATTACCTCTGAAGTCTGAGAAGCCCGTATCCCCATCTTCATAAAGTGTTCTCCCACACTTAATCCTGGCGTTTCCCGGGGTACTATGAAGGCACTCATGCCATTCCTTTTGTCACTTTTATCAGTCCAGGCAAACGTCACATAAGTATTGGCAACTGGACCATTAGAAGTGAAAGTTTTTACCCCGTTAAGAACATATTCATCCCCATCCAATACCGCAGTACTTGTAGCAGATCCCACATCGGTTCCTGCTCCTGGTTCAGTTAAAGCAAAAGCACCCAGATGTTCCCCTTTGGCCATGGGGGTTAAATACTTTTTCTTTTGTTCATCACTCCCATAAAGGGCTATGGGCCCGCAGGCTAAACCGGTATGTACCGACATAGTAAACCCGGTAGCAGCACAAGAACGGGACAGCTCTTCAACTGCTATAGCGTAAGTCAGGTAATCCACCCCTGATCCACCATATTCAACCGGGAATGGCATCCCCATCCATCCACCATCAGCCAGTTTCTTGATAACTTCTTCCGGGTAGCGGCTGTTTTCGTCTATTTCTACTGCAACGGGGTCCACATAAGTCCTGGCAAATTCGCGCATATTATCCCGGATAAGTTCCTGTTCCTCACTTAGTTTAAAATCCATATTTTTCTCTCCTTTTCTATTCCTGCAGGTTATAAATAGTCCCGGAAAATGGCCTGTCAGGATTAAAATTGCTTACTTTGATTCTAAGTATAGGAATTTAATTTGTCAACTATTAATTTGCATGCAAATCATTTTTAGTAATTTAGATTTATATCTTCTTTGGCTGACGATTCAAGTCACAAAAATGCAAATAGCCATCTTACAACATTATCGAAATATTAAAAATTTAGTCTATGCAGCGTCAATTAAAAAGACTCCCAACGGGAATCTCAGACCAACGACAAAGGCTCTTAACAGAATCACAATTTGAAGTTCGCGCAAGGCTCACTAATAATAATGCGGAAAAAGAATATCTGCGTTAATTCAAAAAAACCTACTCAATCGACGTACTCTATATGGGGACATTCCTTACCCGAAGGGAAGATGTGTCCACATACATTGTTCCGCCTCATTCGCAGGTTTTTCTCATGCCTTGATCTTCACTTCTGTCATCGGCCTGCCATCTTGCCGACTTTGTCGACAACGTGAGAAGTTCTGTAAACAGAACTTCTCAGACCAACGACAAAAGAGAATATCTGCGTTATTTCAAAAAACCCACTCAATCGACGTACTTGAGTACGCCTCATTCGCAGGTTTTTCTCATGCCTTGATCTTCACTTCTGTCATCGGCCTGCCATCTTGCCGACTTTGTCGACAATATGAGAAGTTCTGTAAACAGAACTTCTGTTCAGGTCTGGTGAGCTTAGATTATAAATTTGAATTCAGTTCTGAAAGCATTTTTTTCAGTAATTTGGACTGTTCTTCATCGAAATTCAGCAGTGCTTTTTTGTTAGCATTTACTATGGCCTCTGTTACCGGTTCTTGTAAATCCAGTCCGGCATTGGTGATCATTACACATAA
Organism: Syntrophomonas sp.; assembly: GCA_016841245.1. GTDB lineage: Bacteria > Bacillota > Syntrophomonadia > Syntrophomonadales > Syntrophomonadaceae > JAAYJK01. The sequence continues at coordinate 35,251 of JAENZN010000011.1, read as the reverse complement.
TGCTCTCCGATCTCTAACGTCGTGGTAGCGGTTGATCAGGCCTTTGTTTTCCATTCGATCTAGTATACCTGTAATGGTAGAGCTATCCAGGCATAGTCTCTCAGCTAGCTGTTTAGCGGTAAGCCCATTTTGATCCCAGAGACATTTCAATACCCCATACTGACCAGGTGTTATTCCATAGGGTGATAATTCAGCTTTAAACAGCTGCTGTACAGAATTTTGTGCTTTGGTTAGAACGAAATTCACACATTGTTCAAGTTCCATATTGTTCTCCTCTTCTCTTTCCGCTATAAATTATAACATAATGGGGTAACGCAAAATCAAAATCCTTTACTTTCAACCTTGATCAAAACTGGAATGGATTATGGTAAAAGCAGGCTTCCATGGGTCAACTGCAGAAACCTGGCATTGGTATACCAGAATCACCACGGTGAGCCCGCAGAATGAATGGAGAGAATAACCCGTAACAACTTTCCCCCATATCAATGGCAATAGTCAAGGTAAAATCTTATTAAAATTATACTAGCCGGTAAACTTGATAACTCGCCACTCATTATCCCGGGCGTAATCCAGAAGTTTATTTTCCGGGTTTACTGCCACTGCTTCACCGGCAATTTCTAAGACCAGAAGGTCATCATAGCTGTCACCATAGGATCTGCTCAATTTCCAATCCACTTCCTGACCAGTAAAAACTTCCTTGAGCAGGGCCAGCTTGTTTTCGCCATCTACAAAAGATATCTCCCGTCTATAATTAATAGTCTCGTTTTCAAAATATAGCTCCGCTCCTATCACCGTATCTATCTCCAGATCTTCTGCTACCAGATTCAATAGTAGGGAGTAAGCTCCAGATAACAAAACCAAATGAAATCCCTCTGATTTAGCCCTTTTTATTTCAGCCAGCACTTCCGGATTATAATATCTAGTCAGGGCCGGGTAAGTTTGCTGGAAAAATTCTTGGACTTGCTTTTCACTCAATTTGGCAAACATCTTCTGAAATTTCTTCATCGCCTGGTATTTCATCTTCGCTCTGGAGACCGTCCCCATCTTATAGAAAATTAAAATAGGCATAATGGACAAGTAGGTTATCAGGTATCTATATCTGGGCCTCCCCTGCCTGACCCATTCTTCGCCTAGAAAAGGCAGGGTATCTTTTATGAAAAGAGTCCCATCAAAATCAAAAATGGCTAATTTCATTTAATTCCTCCCATCGAACATCAGTGTATTTATATTTTGCTAACCAAAAAACTATTAAAGGAATATACTTATTATATATAAAATACTTACCAATAACTTGCCAAATATTACTCGTTTTATGGTTTATTGTGATCGGGGGGGGGTGTTCATATGATCCAATTTAAAAACCAACCGCTGCTGGATATTAATATTGACCAGCAGGTTGCCACTCTAACGTTAAATTCTCCACCTGCCAATGTAATATCATCTGCAATGATAAAAGAACTGCAACAGGCCTGTATAAAACTTGCCGGCAATATGGCTGCAGTAATTATTACCGGCAGGGGAAATCACTCTTTCAGTACTGGAGCCAGTATCAAAGAACAAGCCCATAACTCGGCAACAGAAAATAAGAATTACTTTCTTGAATTGTACCATATGTTGGAAATTATTGCCGACCTTCCCTGCCCGGTAATATCAGCCATAAACGGTTATGCGCTGGGAGCTGGATTTGAACTAGCTTTATGCAGCGATATCCGAATAATGGATGAAACTGCAGTCATGGGTGCGGTGGCAGTTAACCTGGGATTGGTTTTCAGCACCCAGAGACTGCCTCGCCTGATTGGGTATGGTAAGGCCAAGGAAATGCTCTTTACTGGCAGGCATATTGATGCCAGAGAGGCACTGTCCCTGGGAATAGTCGAATATGTCACCCCAGCGGGTTTGGCACTGGCCAAAGCACAGGAAATGGGGGGAATCATAGCTTCGAAAAATTCCCACAACCTGCAAGCTATTAAGAAAGTCGTTAACCAGGGCTTAAATATGGATCTGAGCCAGGCCTTAGAAGTTGAAGCCCGGAATCTTTTTGAGATGTTCGATACTGAAAATTACCAGCTGCGGGTTAAGAAATTTCTACAGGAGGAATAACCTCCTATGGGGTGGCTGGCCGAAATATGGGAATTATATCTTTTGATTCCTCTATCCAGGCCAGTTCTACCGGCATACCAATTCTAACCTGGTCAACCGGGCAGTCGATAATATTAGTAGGAATACGAATACCCTCATGCAGTTCAACTATAGCATAGGTGTAAGGAACCCGGTCTTCAAATTCCGGCAAAGAACTTCTTCTTACTGCGGTATGGCTGTAAATTGTCCCTCGACCCATGGTTTCTTTCCACTCTGGTTTGACTTCCAGACAGTAAGGGCATAATTCCCGAAGGAAGAAAATGTATTTTTCACAGGTCGGACAATACTGAATTTTGAGTCCCTCAACATAACCAGAAGCATCGGGAATACAACGTACTCTACCGGAATCCTCAGACCCTCAAAAACCTTGATTTGCGGGCATATGATCAATGACCGTGGAATACTGCCCACGCATTCCATAAAGGCGTTTGTGGCTGCAAATACGGGAACTTTTGTAGAAGACTTTAATCATGTTTTTGGTGTATCTTACATCCACTTTTTTCTTGACGTACTCATAGGGAATCGAGTAGTTCTGGTAATCTACCGCTATGTGATAATTCAGCTGCACGGTAGCAGTTTTCCATTGTGCAAACTCATACGAACAAAAATCACCGCATCATCTGCCATCACTTCGCGCAATAATATGAGTCGGCGTCTAAGAAACTCGACAAAATCTGCACCTTTCCGCTTTGCACTATATGCACTTTGACCTTTGTTTCCGTCATAATCATCTCCCGTACCAAACGGGGGATCTATATATACAAGCTTATATTGGAATCCGGTCAAGACAAAAAGGATGCATGTGCTTCACAATCACATTCCTCATCATCAGCATCAAACCAGTATGCCTACGTAAGAGGTGCTGCTTATTACGGAGGTGGAAGCCATGAAAAATGAGACAATAAGAAAGCTAAAAAACATGCGTCTTCCTGCATTTGCAGAAACTTACCAAAAGCAAATTGAGAACGAGACAGAGTATCAATCATTGTCTTTCCATGAAAGGTTGGCGCTTTTGGCAGATGCTGAATATGATTCCAGACATAATAACAACATCCAGCGTCTGATTAAGAATGCTCATCTGCTTTTCGTCAACCATCTCAAGAATAGATGGAATAAGTTCAGTGAGGCGGATATATCTGGCAATTTGGCGACTACTATCGGCAGATTGCTCAGCAATGATATCGTTTGAAGTCTTTCCCTCAAAATTATATCACCCTGTATCATTTTACAATTCTCATTGGTAAAGCTAAACGATGTAGAAACATCCACAGTGTAGCTTTGTGGTTCGCATTATGCTCAATGAGTGGTTACATTTCGGGATGCAGCAATCAAATGAGGAATTTCTGAACGCAGGATATAAAAACTCTGCGAAGAAAATAGAATAGATGGCGTTGTTTGATTTGGCCGTTCATGGGCTATACCAAAAGATGCAGAAAAGCCTACTGATGGCAGATTGAGAGAAGGGATACGTAAAAAACCTGGTAAAAAGCTCAGATTAGCGCCTTTGTTTTTTGGAAAGCGCAAAAAAAATGCCAATGAAAGTGTTGCAAAATACCTCCTGGATTGTCTTATACATTATGAAAGGATATTCTACTCGAACTCTTGTGAAAATTGGTAGAATAAGGGAGGTGGATGCGTTATTATGTAAGATCACCTTTATAAAATAGAGCTTTCAAGTATCCTAGTATTCCATTTCTGTTTGTTTTTTGTGATAACATATCCAATTCTACTATATATATAAAAATTAATTGATGTTTACGAGGAGGCTATATATGCGAATAGTTAAACGAATCATTAGTATACTCGTTATTGCCGGAGTATTTTTGGCTACTGGGTCGAATATTCCAGTACTGGCAGCGGTCGGTACGTCCGATGCTGCTGCCACGCCCGTCCAGTATGACTTTTATACCGATGGTGAAAGAGTATCCCTGTGGGCATATGAGATTGAGGACGACGTATATTTCAAACTGCGAGACCTGGCTATGATACTGAACGATACGGAAAAGCATTTCGGGGTTACGTGGTATGATGATGGTAAGGAACGTAATGGTTATAATTTACAGGTTAAGCTTTCTCCCCAACTTCCTTATACGCCAGTGGGCGGAGAATTATCCGAATTATCACAGGGTATAAAGACCATTGCGAATTTGTCTTCCTGTGATTTTCATGTTGATAACACTCGGATTCCTATGCGTACTTTTAGCATAAATAATACTAATTATATATCACTTTCTGACCTTGCAATCAATATGAGGTTTGCCGCAACTTTAGACGAGGAAAAGCACACAGCCGTAGTTGACACTAAAGTATACGATACCGGGTTATATTCACTTTTACTTCCCGAAGGCTGGAAAGCCGAAGGCATTACCGAGGATTTATGCTTCACCCGTTCCGGTGATGCGGTCGGCTCCATTTTCATTCGTACTTACGACCCGGACCATCCCATTTCACAGTTTGAGGACAATCACAGGGTAACGCTTTCAAGTGAAACTTTAGATAGCTTTGACTATCCCGCCGCAAAAGCGATGATCCGGGCGACACAACCCGCGGCAGCGAATGACGGTTTCTATGTGGATGAGCTTCATATATATATCATGCTTGCGGATCTCCGCTGTGCATTTGACTTTTCTTTCGACTCCGCCAAGGTGGATGAACAGACGGCAATGGGAGTCGTAAAGAGCTTTATGCCAAAAGAAACGGCAATAAAATATTATAAGATAGCGTCTCAATGGGCAAAGGCGGTAAAAGAACGCAACGGTCGGGTTCAGTATGAGCTTCTGAGCGCAGAGCTGCAATCCGAATACTATGAATATTATGAGGCCGTGGGCTGGGTAACGGGGGTTTCCAGCCCGTGGAAGGAAAGCTATGTAATCCATATTTCTAATAACCGCGTGGTCGTGTTCTATGAGGGTAGGACTTCCGAAGGATTTGCTGGATATTCCGTGGATATGCTTTCATTTTCGGAGGAAAATGGACAATTGCGAATTAGTGGACGTTAATGGCGTCAGCAACCACACCGGTTACTATGCTCAAAAAAACCGTGGTTAATCTCTAATTTGGGGAATATTCCTTACAAATTGGATGCCATAACAATGTGAAACTGAGAAGATAGTTTTACATAAGAACGAGCCCAAATAAGTGCGTTGGCACGATTTTTCGGCTCGTTTTGTATCTTTTCGTTTACCCAAGTTTTCTCATGCTATACTTACGTTTGAGAATAAATATCATGTATTTTTTACGCTTGTATTCTATAACTTTAGATAGAATATCCACGACATAATTTACCTCATCTTCAGTATTTTCTTCACCAAATGTAAATCTTACGGCACTCAACGCAGTTTCCTCAGTTTTATTCATAGCTAAAAGCACATGAGAGGGATTTTTTAATTTATGGAACTATCGGCAGTGGTAATTTTTCTGCCTGACCCAGTTCCGATAACGGATGTAATCGTAAGAGAGCTAGATGTCCCAGTGCCGTTTCTCAGCGTCGCAGTTCCTATTGTGTATGCTCTACACTACGCCATCAAGCAGCTTGAAAGGACCAAGAAGAACCTGGAGTTAAAGCTGAAAAAGCTTAATGACACCAGCCGCAAGGATGATGTCGTGACCTTTGAGGAACTGGGCGTTGATAGGTTGTTTGTGGACGAGGCGGATTTTTACAAAAATTTATTCCTTTATACCAAGATGCGCAACGTGGCGGGCCTAGCCCAGACCGAGGCCCAGAAATCCAGCGACCTGTTTGCCAAATGCCGCTACCTGGACGAACTGACGGAAGGCCGCGGCGTTGTTTTGCAACGGGCACGCCCATTTCCAATTCCATGACCAAGATGTACACCATGCAGCGGTATCTGCAATATGAAACCCTGCGGCAAAAAATGAGAAAGTCATAAATAAGTTTGTGATAGCACAGATGGATTAATAAATTAAGGCACTAAGAGATCAGCGCTTTTTTTATAGTGCTGAAACGAATAAATGCGCTTTATCGCTGCTTTATTCATTGATTCGAGCAAAAAAGTATAATATGCTTAATATGTAATTATAAGGGAAAAGGATTAAAACCTTTTGGGATAATTTAGCTGAATTGCAACTTTGCTAAAGTTAACCGAAAAGCCGGTATAATCTTACAAAAACGGCTTAGGGGATCTTGGGTTAGAGGCGTTTACCTTCCGTGAAAAAATGCTGAAACTACGGGCAGAACTACGGGCCGCCGAGGAAGATCCGTATAGTAAAGCGCGCCGGAGTTACGCTTGATGAATTAGACGAATGCCTGGACGGTATTATTGACGAGGTGAAGTATAGGAAAAGAAGTTTCAGTATACTGTGATTGTTTCCGACCTGCCCGATAGATGCTGGCGGGCCATGTCTATTTCTTTCATGGAAAAGTTCCGCTGCTGCTCGCGAAATCAAAAATGACCTGATGGACACCAACCGTTCCCTGTACCAATGCCGGAGCGTTTCTTGTTTTTTGAGGCCGAGTTTATTCCGCCAAACAAATACCACAAGATGTTCGTTGAGAAATGGTATATCATTTTATACCGAGTTAAGAATCAGACGATATATGTTGACTATATTGTGGATTGCAGGCAAGATTATGTGTGGCTGGTACGGTAGATTTAGATGTATGTCGTAAATGCTTGTTAGAAACTAGGAGATTTACTGAATCTTCGGGATACGTCTATGTACGTCTATAATGTGAAGTTAGATATAATGCAGATAGACGAAACAACTTCGTTTATTCAATAGTTATACGAAATGGCGGCTAAATTAGTGGAAAAATATATTGAAAAGAATAATTGATACTACATTGGATTAAGGAGTTTACATATGGAAAACGAAGAAACATTAATTCACGATTTTGATTCAAACTTAATTTGTGATTATTTTGGAAGGTTGGAACGGCAGGGACCTGGTAGCCCTGAATCTACTATTAGGGCATTAAGTTTTATTGACAATTTTTCAAATGAATTAAAAATTGCGGATTTTGCTTGTGGAACAGGCGGTCAAACAATGACTCTTGCTCAAAATACAAAAGGAACCATTACTGGGCTTGATATTTTTCCCGATTTTATTAAAAAATTTAATATAAACGCTGAAAAGCTCGGTTTGCAGAATAGGGTAAAAGGCATTGTCGGTTCAATGGATAATTTACCGTTTCAAAATGAAGAATTTGATGTTATATGGTCTGAAGGGGCTATTGCCAATATAGGTTTTGAAAAAGGCTTGAATTATTGGAAAGGCTTTCTAAAAAAAGACGGCTATATTGCTGTAACATATGAGTCATGGTTTACCGATGAACGACCTACTGAAATTGAAAAGTTTTGGGTTGATGCTGTTCCTGAAATAGGTACAATAGGGCATAATATTTCAATAATGCAAAAAGCCGGTTATAGTCTTGTTGCTGCATTTACATTGCCTGAAAAATGCTGGACGGATACTTATTTTATTCCGCAGAAAGAAATACAAAAAACATTTTTGGAAAAAAATGCTGGAAATAAAGCCGCAGAGGCTTTTGTTGAATATATGAAGTATGAAGCGGAGTTGTATTCAAAATACAAACAGTATTATGGATATGTTTTTTATATTGGTAAAAAAAATTTCCTTTTGGAATTATCAGAAAGCGATGTGTAATTGGAAACAAAAAGCATGTACGCGTATAAGCCGGGTTTCATAAAATAGCTGGTAAACTTGTTTCATTTAATCTCCTGTCCGTTAAAGAAACCATGCGCAAATCCATACTGCTTGACATCTTAAATGTACTGCTTATCATTAGAAAAACCCTTAAAACGGATGAAATAGAAAACTTTATCTTAAAAGCTCTATCCGGTGAAATATTGGGTAACAAGGCTAAAAAGCAGGTTAAAACACTTCTATAAAAACCATGATGTCAGGAGGTATCAATAAAATAAATGGAAATCAAAAAACTGATCCAAGCTGAGAAAGCGGATGCCATGCGCCTGGTATGGGATGTATTTTTAGAATTTGAAGCGCCCGAGTATCTGGAAGAAGGCATCAATACCTTTCGGGATTTTATCAATGATGAAAATCAAATCAATAACCTTGAAATGTATGGCGCTTATGAAAATGGAAATCTTGGCGGCGTGATAGCGATAATAAACGAAGGTAGCCATATTGCGTTATTCTTTGTGGACAAGAGATATCACAGGCAAGGAATCGGGCGGAAATTATTTGCAGCGGCTTTAAGAAACAGCGCCTCAGAAATGATCACTGTCCATTCCTCTCCTTATGCCAGAGAGATTTATCATAAATTGGGATTTACAGATACCGATGTGGAACAAACCAAGGATGGTATACGATACATACCCATGAAATATCAAAAATGAGCATTCATCTGCTGCTTAAAGGAGGCAATTGTTATGGCCGGTCGTTATAAGATAATTGATGTAACCGATTGGAAACGCGCTCTGCACTGTCAGATATTTAGGAATAGCATAGAACCTTCATATTGTGTGACTTTCGAATTGGACATCAGCAATTTTTTGGAGAAAGTACGGACAATGAAGTATCCATTTACAATGGCTCTGATCTTTGTTGTTTCCAAATGTGCCAACGGCATTGAGGAGTTTCGATACCGCTTTGTAGATGGACAGATTGTACTTTACGATAGAATTGACACCGCTTTTACATATATAGATAAGGACACTGAGCTTTTTAAGGTCGTTAATGTAGAAATGCAAGATACTTTAGAAGAATATATTGCGATAGCCACCCAAAAGGCAGAAAATCAAAAGGAGTATTTTACAGGACCCTTGGGAAATGATGTCTTTCAGTTTTCACCGATGCCGTGGGTATCTTATACACATATCTCGCATACAAACTCCGGAAAGAAAGACAATGCCACGCCTTTATTTGATTGGGGGAAATTTTTTGAAAGAGATGGCAAATGGATTCTTCCGTTTTCCGTTCAGGTGCATCATTCGTTTGTCGATGGGATACATATTGGGAAGTTGGCTGATTCCCTGCAAAACTATTTGGACGGATTTTGAATAATCGGCGAAAATGTGAGCATCATGGTAAGCTAATAAATTCCAAATTACAGCTTAGACTTCGAATTATTTATAACGGGAAGTCAACACTTTTTCGGACAGTTTGCTAAGCCACTAATTTGGAAGCCTGTCGCTGCCACTGATTAAGCCATTGGATTGGACTGAGGTACCCCAGCCGCTTTTGCACTCTTTGTCGGTTATAGAAGACCTCAATGTACTCAAATAGGACTTGCCTGGCTTCGTCAATTGTCTTGAAGTGCTGCCAGTGTACTTGCTCCTTGCCGTGATAACCTCAAGTATGCTGTTCGGATTAATCCATTTGGTCAGTTTGCTTTTGGGACGCATATCGTTGATGGCCAGCCTCACTCAGGTATTATACGCGACATTTATGGGCGTGTTTTTCGCGGCGTGCTTTTTAAGAAACAAATCCATTTGGCCGGCGATTATCTGCCATGCTTTGTTTAATATCTGCAGCGATTTTAATGCAATCGCTGTTAATGGGAGCTTCGGGCAGGCTTCGGCAACGAATACTACATTGGCGGATGCTCTCAGTACAATGATTGTTTTCTTGCCTTTGCTCATCTATGGTCTCTTCATTTTGCGTAAAGTTGAACCGAGCAATCCATCTTTAAAAGATGCTGGTATAAATTTGGCGCTGCAGAAATCTTGAACAATGCCGTGGCATTATCCCTCCAAACCCTCCAGTATGCCACCACTAAGAAATTCGATGGTATACTGTTTTTTGTTTTAAAGGGTAAGAGAGGATGATCTATTTTATGTTCATCAATATTAAAGGCGCAAAAGAAAACAATCTGAAAAATATAGACCTGCAGATTCCCAAAAACAAGCTGATTGTATTCACAGGACTGTCCGGCAGCGGGAAATCAACGCTGGCGCTGGAAACCCTGCAAAGAGAATGCCAACGGCAGTATATGGAATCCATGGGCCTGATGATGAATATCGGGGGCAAGCCGAAGGTTGATTCTATTGAGGGACTGTCGCCCGCGATCTCAATTAATCAGCATCATACAAACAGCAACCCGCGTTCCACGGTGGGGACTATTACCGAGATTTCCGCCTATCTCCGCGTATTGTACTCCAAGCTGGGTGAAAGACCCTGCCCGCGTTGCGGAAAGATTATTACTCAGGATTATGACGAAACGGTCTTTGCCGTGTATACGGAAATGCCCGAACAGGAGCCGGACGGCACGGAGGTGTATGAACAGACGATTGCTTGTCCTCATTGTGGTGAGCAGGTTATTGAGCTGACCGCAAGCCATTTCTCTTTTAACAAACCCCAGGGAGCCTGCCCTGTTTGTCGGGGAATCGGAGTTGTGAATTCACCGGATGTCAACCTTCTGCTTGATAAATCCAAAAGTATCCGGGAATTTGCCATCCACGGATGGGATCAGGCGTATATCGACAGATACGGTGCGTCCATGATTCAGGCTGCCGGACATTACGGCTTCCAAATGGACATCGATACCCCCATTGGCCAATACAATGACGTCCAAATGGCTCTGCTCCTATTCGGTGTTTTGAGCAAACAGTTCCAAGAGCGCTTCCCTGATATCGCTCCTCCCAAAACCGTGCCCGGCGGGAGGTTTGAGGGGGTAATCACCAACCTCATGCGGCGCTATGCGGAAAACAGCTCCGCCAGCGCCAGACAAAAGCTTGAGAAGTTCTTAATCCGGCAGGAATGCCTGGAGTGCCAGGGCGTACGGTTTCGTTCGGAAACCCTTGCAGTCAGGGTCGGCGGGATGAATATTAAACAGCTGCTGTCCAAGTCTCTTGTTGGTGTCAGTAAGTGGCTGAAAGAGCTTTCCGATTCTGTTTCACCGGACGCCTTAAATATTGTTCATCAAGTAGTGGATGACCTCAAGCGAAGGATTGACCGGATTATTGATGTGGGCGCCGGATATCTGAGCCTTGATCAGTCCGCGGCCTCTTTGTCAGCTGGAGAATGGCAGCGTATCAAGCTGGCTTCCATTTTGGGAAGCGGTCTGACAGGAGTGCTGTACGTGCTGGATGAACCCACATCAGGCCTGCACTCACGGGATACCGGGAAAATTGTTGAAGTGTTGAGACGCCTGCGCGACATGGGCAATACTGTCATTGTCATTGAACATGATGTGGAAATGATGAAAGCGGCGGACTATATCATCGATTTCGGTCCGGGCGCGGGCAAACAAGGCGGACAAATTGTGGCCTGCGGCAATGCGCAGGAGATTATCAAATATGCAGCCTCTGTTACGGGGAAATACCTTCAGACAAACGTCGGCAAGCCTCAGCGAAAAAGGACCCCAAACGGTAACAGCTATGTGCGCATTAGAAATGCCAATATAAACAATCTTAAAAATATCGATATTGATATTCCTCTGGGAAAGCTTGTAGCGGTCAGCGGCGTTTCGGGCAGCGGCAAGTCCAGCTTGATTTTCGGAGTTTTAGCGGAGGCCGCCGACGCCTGCTTTCGTCAGCCGAAGAAAAGTAAAAATCCTGATATTTCCGGCTTCGAACACCTTGATGATGTAATTATCATCAACCAGCAATCAATCGGGCGTTCCAGCCGGTCCAACGCCGCAACCTATACCGATCTTTTTACCGATATACGGGATTTATACGCCTCCTTGCCCGAAACGAAAGCAAAGCGCCTTGCGGCCAAACATTTTTCCTATAATGTGGCCGGTGGCAGGTGCGAGAAATGCCAGGGCACAGGCAAGCTGTCCATTTCCATGCATTTTCTGCCGGATGTGGAGGTGGTTTGTCCCGTGTGTCACGGCAAGCGGTATCAAAAGCCTGTTCTGGATATAAAATTCAAGGGGCATAATATTTCAGAGGTTTTGGAATTGAGCATTGACGAAGCCTTCGTGCTGTTCGCCGACGAGGAAAACATCAGAGCGAAGCTTAAGGTGCTTCAGGATGTGGGACTCGGATATCTCAATCTTGGGCAATCGGCAGCAACGCTGTCCGGCGGTGAAGCCCGGCGGCTGAAGCTGGCCAAGGAGCTTTCCAGGAACAGCGGCGGAAAAGCTTTGTACCTTTTTGACGAACCGACCACCGGACTTCATCCCCATGACGCAGGCAGACTGATAAACGTATTTGACCGACTTGTGCGTCTTGGCAACAGCGTCATTGTTATTGAACACAATGCAGACATGCTTCTGGCGGCGGACTGGGTTATTGATCTTGGCCCAGAGGGCGGAAACGAAGGCGGTGAAATCATCGCCCAGGGACCGCCGGAGGAAATCATGAAAAGCGCACGCTCTGCCACCGGCGAGGTTCTTTTCCGGGCCGCCGCCATGAATGATTAAGACGTGTACGGTGGTACTGTAGCTCATATAAGGTATAATAAAGGCTGCCAAGCAAGGAGGTGGTTCCGCCTGACTTACAAAACCGCTCAAATAGCGAAATTAATAGGCGTTCATCCCAATACAATACGGTTTTATGAGGAGATGGGGCTGCTCCCTGCGATACCGAGAACAGCAAGCGGTTACCGCGTCTTTAACGACAGGCATCTTGAACAGCTGCGACTTCTGCGCGCCGCTTTCCGGGCCGAAATTATCAGCGACAGGCTCAGACAGGAAGTCCTGGCAATCGTAAAAACAGCGGCGGCGGGTGATCTTGACGGGGCGTATCAGGGCACGCGGAAATATTTGAAGCATCTGCGGAAAGAAAATTCGCGGGCTGAGGAAGCCATCCGCCTAACGCTTGATATTATTGAGCATGGCGCTGCCGGGGACGGAAATTTTGCCTTTAACGGCAGACGCGAGGCCGCTGAAACGCTCGGTGTCACAATGGATGTTTTGCGGGATTGGGAAAGAAACGGCCTGATTCAGGTTCCGCGAGATTCAAAAGGATACAGAAAATACGGCATAAAAGAAATGAACAGGCTGAAAATCATTCGCACCCTGCGCAGCGCCCACTATTCCATGATGTCCGTTCTGCGCATGCTTAACCGAATGGATAGCGGTGAAGTGAATATCCGGGAGGTTATCAATACGCCCGGCGAGAATGAAGACATCGTTTGCGCCGCCGACCGCTATATCACCGCGCTGAACATGGCTGAAAAAGACGCGTTGGAAATGATGGATATTCTTAAGGCGATGAGGAAAAGCAAAGGCTAAGCAATTAATACAGGTTATTTGAAATTTACTCCGTTCCCAGATATTGCCCTGCTATTTCCACGGCAGTATTTCTACCTCCCGGCCACGTTGAGGTGATAATAATGATAACATATTGTGGTTATGAGGGAAAATCGGGCAGGTAAACCACAACCCTGAAACCACAGCAATTTCAATAGTTCCGGGGCTGTTCTTTCATTGTGTCATTTGCTCAATTTAGATGCAGGGTAAAACATAGGTATAAGGAGAACTGGAAGTTCCATTTTCAGGCATAAAATACAATTTATATCTTGCTTTAATTGATTAACTGACGACCGGTTCTTCTGCGTTTTGTTTTCCCTAATTGTTCCTTCGCGTTGTATCTATAAAATCCCCGCTTACTTTTTAACACAACAGTTTGACATAAATTCGATATCGGATTAAAATAAATCCGATATCGAATTTATTTGGAGGGCAATATGGATTCTGAACGTACAAAAATATTGAAGTTCATGATTGCCATCAATAAACTTGACGGTTTGTACTACTCAATCGCCAAGCAAATTGGGGTTCATGAGAATGAGTTTGTGCTGTTATACGCGCTTTCCGACGGAAAGCGGCATACACAGCGCCGGATCTGTGAAGACTGGCAGGTACCGCGCACAACAATTCACTCGGTCACGCAAAAATTTGTCAAGCTCGGATATATAGAACTCGTTCCCACCGGACACAAGGAAAAGGAACTGTTGCTGACAGAGGACGGAAGCGCCTATTTGACAGCTATTTTCTCGGATGTTTTCAAGGCGGAGAGTAACGCTTTTAAAAGCACTTTGGAGCCGTGTGCCGATATCGTGACTGATACGGTTTCCCAGTTTGTGTCATTGCTTGGAAAATCGTTTGAAAATATTAAAAAGGAAGAGGACGAAAAATGAATACAATCACATTTGAACCGGTAAGTGAAGCGGTATTAGCCGAATTCAAGAAAAGAGTGCAAACCGCTTTTTCGCTTGCGCTGATCGAAACGAACGGAAAAGCACTTGACAAGCCTGTCCCAGCCGACCGCGACATTGAAAGAAATTATTACGGCAAAGAGGCGGAAACCTATAACATCTATGCAAGCGGCCAGCGCGTCGGCGGCGTCATTCTGACCATTAACCGCAAATCAAACCATAACCATTTGGAAATCTTCTTTATCGACCCGGAATATCATAGCACGGGATATGGTTATGGGGCGTGGAAGGCAATCGAGGCAAAATACCCAGACACAGAAGTCTGGCACACCGGTACCCCGTATTTTGAAAAGAGAAACATCCACTTTTATGTGAACAAATGCGGGTTTCAAATCAATGAGTTTTACTGCGAACGCCATCCGGATCCTCATTGTCCACAAGAAGAATACTCGGAGGACAATGACGGCATGGAAGAAGGATTCTTCGCTTTTAAAAAGGTTATGAAACTGAAGAAGCCGGAACCGGATCTTGTTTTCATCGAAACAGATCGCCTGATTCTGCGGAATTTCAGAGAGGGTGATGCGGGTGATTTGTTTGAATATCTCCGAAATCCACGTGTGCATTGCTTTATGGACGAAAAGCTCGACAGCATGGAGGAAGCTGTCAAAACGGTCAAAAAATTCAGCAGTACCGCGGATGAATCCGTGATCGCCGTTTGCCTGAAGGACGGCGGCAAGTTGATCGGTCATCTCTTTGCCGGGAAAGAAATGCCGGATACCTACAGTGTCTACTGGCATTTCAGCGCCGCGTTTGAGGGAAAAGGCTACGCATACGAATCGGCAAAGGCTTATCTTGCCTATCTGTTCACGCAGAAAAATTCCCGCAGAATATACGCTTATGTGGAGGACGATAACTTCCGTTCACAGCATTTGTGCGAGCGCCTCGGTATGCGGAAAGAGGGATGCTTCAAGGAATTCATTTCATTTGTAAATAACTCCGACGGTACACCGCTATACGAAAATACCATGCAGTATGCAATTTTGAAAAAGGAATTCCATTAAATAATTAGGATGTGACTTTAATGAACATAAGTTTTTAATCGGTAAAGAAACAGGAGTATCCCACGTTCAGGAAAGACGTAAAAGATATTTTTCCCATTGCGGTCATAAGAATTCGGCAAAATGGATAATAAGGACGTCATGGAGTGCATATATCACTGTGATGAGTGCAGTCTTTCCGATACATGCAGGGATCGCAGTTCCAGCTTTGCTTTTTCACTGGCACATTAGTCTTCAGTTCCGGACTATTTCCATCGCTGACGTGGTTTGGTCGGTGATTACTTTGATTGTGAGAGAAAACGTATGAAACCAATCAAAGAAAAGGTCGCACAACAGACTCCGAGCGTGGAGCGCTTTGTACCTGATCTGCAGCAGGGGCTTTCCACACAGCAGGTTGCATGCAATTCGGTCGATTTACTCTAATCGCATAGTCATGGAATTGGTTCGGCAGCGTGGCAGTCAATTGAGGCGCAATATCCAGAAACAAAAGTATGGGCGCTCGTTACACCTTATTTTGAAAAACATAACATTCATTTTTATGTAAATAAATGCGGATTTCACATTATTAAGTTTTATAATAAGTATAACCCTGATCCACATCAGCCTAGTGTAAACGAGCATGAAAACAATCCGATGCTTAAAAAAATTATAGCGTAAAAGAAAGACGGGATTCTAACCTGCTGACATAAGGCTGTCACTTCGCTCAGGTATACTAATACCAAAACACGATAGGGAGGCAAGTTTATGCGACCAAAAGTTGTTATGCACGCGCAAATGAGCTTGGATGGCTGCGTGCGCGGTTTTATTGACACGGGTGTCTATTACGCCGTTGCCAACCGCTTCCAACCGGACATGGTGCTGTTTGGCAGCGAAACCGTTTATACGGCGGCTGAACATTATCCGCCCGAGACAGAAAAAGCGTTTACGAAACCGGCGGACAGCCCGGACGACCAAAGGCTGAGGTGGGTGGTGCCGGACAGCCGTGGAAAATTGCGGAATCTGCATGTTTTCAGGGATTCAGAGTATTGCAAGGACATTATTGTTCTGGTATCCGCGTCCACGCCCCCATCCTATCTAGAGTATCTGCGCGAGCGCAATTACGATTTTATTACCGCCGGGGACGATCACGTGGATTACGCTCAAGCGCTCCAAGTCTTATATAACCGATACAACTGCAGGATTATCCGGACAGACAGCGGCGGAGTCCTGACCAGCGTACTCATAGAACAGGGACTGGTTGATGAAATCAGCCTGGTCGTGTCTCCTTGTTTGGTGGGAACAGGCGAACCGCACTTGTTCAGAAGTCTGTCGCTGCCAAACAGAATGCCGCTGGAGCTGATAAGCTGCGAGGCGGTGGATGAAAAGCACCTCTCCCTGATTTATCAGGTCCTGAAATAAAATATCTTTCCAGTAAGCCACCAATCAACATGATGATGATACGCTATTTCCATAAAAGATAAGGAGAAATAGCATGCGTTTTCATGATGAGCCAAAATGGTGGCGAAAGACGATTGCCTTCTTGATTAGTCAGGGTGTTTCGCTTTTTGGATCACAAATTGTCCAGATGGCGGTTATTTGGTATGTGACGCTGGAAACATCGTCGGGAATCTGGGTTACTGTCCTGACACTCGCAGCATTTTTGCCCCAAATGATTATATCGTTGTTTGCGGGAGTTTGGGCGGACCGCTATAACAGAAAGCGGATGATTATTGCCGCTGACGCCATGATTGCCGCAACAACCCTATTGCTTGCTGTATTTATGATGTCGGGGAACGTGGGTGAAGCCGCCTTACCGGCCATCATACTGGTATCCGTTGTCCGCTCTCTTGGCAGCGGCATTCATGCGCCCACAGTGAACGCCATGATTCCGCAGCTGGTTCCTGAAGACGGACTTATGAGAGTAAACGGAATCAACGGCAGCATTCAGTCTGTGGTTCAGTTTGTTTCCCCCATAGCTGCCGGGGCATTAATGGCGGTCGGCCCCATTTACAATATCCTGTTCCTTGACGTTGCGACCGCAGTCATGGGAATCAGTATCCTGGCCCTGATAAAAATACCAGAGTATCAGCCGGTGGAAAGAACAGCGTCAGCCTCCGTATGGGAGGAAATGAAGGAAGGGCTTGAGTTCACCTGTGGGCACCAGTTCCTGCGCAGAATGCTGGCAACATATGGCGCTTACATTTTTCTGTGCGTACCTTCCGGCTTCCTAACTGCCCTTATGATTCAACGTACTTTCGGCAGCAATGTAATATTCTTAACGATCAACGAGACCGTGGGTTTTGCCGGGGCTTTAATCAGCGGGCTTCTGCTGGGCGCGACCGGTGGTTTTAAAAATCGGAACAAGACCTTCTTTATGGGCGTAATGATTTACGGCATTGCCTCTCTGGCCGTTGGTTTTACAAAGGTGTTCTGGCTTTTTGTCGTGCTGATGTTCTTTATCGGTATGACCATTCCAGCCGCTCAATCGGCGGTTTTTACTTTAGTCCAGGAAAAGACCGCCCCCTCCATGCTGGGCAGGGTTTTCAGCCTGGTCAATGTGATGTTCACAGGTTTCATGCCGCTTGGCATGGCCATCTTCGGGCCGCTGGCCGACGTTGTCCGAATCCAGACCATGGTTATCGGATGTGCTGTTTTCATCATCCTTCTGGGACTGAGTATCTTCCTGTCCAGAGATTTTTACTATGAAGGCCACGCGGCATCGTCGGCGGGAGCGGAGGGTGATAATAGCATTCAATAATACTTCGGTTCAAGAAGGATGTGATTACTGTTTGTTATCAGCGCTTCATAAATGAAATGAGCTTTTTACAAAGAAAGCGGGAGATTTTAATTCCCCGTTTCTTTGGCTTTCTGTATTCCCTTTGCGGTAGCCGACATGATGATGTCTAATAAAAAAATGACTGCCACTCGGTAAATAAAAAAACCGCAGCTTGGCAGACAAATTCCTGCGCAAAAAACATATCAAATACCAAACGACGGTTTTGAAATAACAACTAAAGACAGCCTTACCTTTTTAGAGGAGAACGGACAGCTCTTGATCGGTGGCATTGGCGGGTTTAACGACTTTTCAGGCTACAAGGCTCAGAATGACGTGACCCGCACCTCTTTTCGCAGAAAGGGGCCGAACTTGCATGATTACCTTAAGGGGGAACCTGGCTTAGGCCAGCGCTCCTCCTTATAAATTTCAAAAAACTTGACAAATTTAAACTACGGATGTAGTATTTAAGCACCAACGACATTTGTAGTTTTAAATAATGGAGGTGACTTAATGTCAAAGGTAAATATTACCGAGGCGGAACTGGAGATTATGAAAATTTTATGGAAAAGCGACACGCCGTTGTCTTCCTACGATATCTGTGACAGGCTAGAGGATAAGACGTGGAAATACACCACTGTTTCAACCTTATTGAGCCGATTGGCCGAAAAAGGCGCAATCACTTATGAGAAAAGAGGGAAATCCTATTTCTACACACCATTGCTGGATGAGAACGCTTATAAAATCCGTCAGGCCAAGAAACTGATTGGCAAAATTTACGATGGCTCTCTTAAGAATATGGTGGTAGCGCTCTATGAGAACAAAGAGATATCAGAGCAGGATATCCAAGAGATCAAGAAGCTGTTCAAGCTTTAGGAGGGGGAATGATGTTGCAATCGATTTTCCAAACAATTCTCACACTGTCTGTGGTGGGTGGCGTGCTTGCGGGCATCCTGCTGTTGTTAAAGCCGCTGACCAGAAAAGCATTCAGCCCAAAATGGCAGTATTACATATGGCTTATCGTCCTGCTCGCCATGGTGGTGCCCGTTTCCATAAAACTGCCGCCCCATACCATCGAAGCTCCATCTGCGCCTCCCTCCGCCGCAACAGAGCAGACAAATGTGACGCAAACAACAGATCATCCGCAGCCTATACGTCATCAGGAAACGAAAATCCTTGACGGTGCGCCCATGGAATACAGAAGTATTGAGCTGGCACCCAATGTTTCCATTGGCATAATTGATGCAATGGCTTTGATTTGGCTCTTTGGCGCAGCCCTGTTCTTGTTATGCGGTGTCGTCAGTTACATTATTTTTTGGCACAAAATCAGGAAAAACGCTTTTGCTGTTAAGGATTGCCGGGAGCTTGAGGAATGCAAAGGGGCTATGAAAATAAGGCGCAAAATCGGATTCCTGATGATGGACGGGGTAACGGCGCCGTTGCTGGTTGGGATTTTCCGCCCCGTTATAGTGCTGCCCCATATTGATATGTTGAGTGAAAACCTGTCCTTTGTTTTACGGCATGAGCTTACCCATTATAAGCGAAAAGATCTGATCTATAAATGGTTGGCTATGCTTGTCAAGGCGGTTCACTGGTTTAATCCCCTGGTTTACTTTGTTGTTAAAAATATGGTTGAGGATTGCGAAATATCCTGTGATGCGGCGGTGACAAAGGATATGGATGATGAAAACAAAGACAATTATATGAAAACCATCCTCAGCCTGCTATCTGCTACCGGCTTAAAAAACCAAACCTTTACCACCGCCATGTGTCCAGACGCAAAACAAATCAAAAGGAGATTCGCTATGATTAAACAGGCAAAAAAAACGAAGAAAATCCTATCGATCATTTCGGTGCTTACGGCGGCGGTCGTAACAGCGACAGCGATATTTACTGGCAGCGCGCTGGCGGATATGACCAAGGACGGGCTGGAATACAGAACGCAAAATGAGGTGTATTTTAAGGACGGTGTGAAATTCAGCGTAAATGTTCTGGGGAAAACTCTACCCCTTTGGGTAAATGATATTACCGGCGACGACGGAAATGCCGACATCGCCATCAACCGTATACAAACAAGGGATACCAAGGGACGGGTAGAGACTCACATTATACTGGAGCTGAAAGGAACAAGAGGGCAAGCAAAATTATCCTCCGGCGCATATGGCCTTTATGGGACATCAAACACGATATTGTATAAAAATAAAAGAGTATACGAAGCCTCCACCTTAGGCGGGATGGAATTTCATGAATTTAATAATATAGGGTACCACGAGTATAGAAATTTACCTGTAACAAGTCTGATATCCCCGAATTCCGGACAGAAAAGGCATGTCTCCGTATATTTTGCTTATGATGGTGAGAAAAAGATCTCCTTTGCCTCGGTAAATTTTGATACTGCGAACGAAAACGACAACGTGCCGGCGGTAAGTTTTGATCAATACGACTACCTGGAAGCGGACAATTTTGAGTTTATCGGAGATTTTGAACAGGCTTTTTTGTATGAACTGGAAAACCCCGAGTTTCCGCGGTTTTTTGCAGATTTTGAAAAAGATTATAAAAACAAAAAAGTTGACGGCATCAGTTGCGCCGTATCGGCCGCTTCCACAGACAGCATTATTTGGAAAACGGATATCACTTTGGATGCCATATCCTCCTATGAAATATACGTAACCGACGACAGAGGATTGGAAATATTAAGCGGGGCCGGAGAAATTGAAAAGGGCTATCCTCCTCAGAATATCATTTTAACTCCCAGAGAGGAGGTAGAGGTACACCTAGTGACCGGTGACGTAGTGAGCGATGCCAGTCGCAATATCGATCCGGAATATAAGCTTTACAGCGGCAAAACCTATCGGATGGATATTGGTTTGTTGGATGCCGCCGGCAATATCGTCTACCGCCAGCGTGAATATGTAACGATACCATAAAATGATTGTACGAGCGATACCAGAATAAAATTGTCGTGCTACCCGATTAAATTTAGAGATATAAAAAGGTTACGCAGAAGAATGAAAACGAAAAGCCTTGCCGATAGCACCATTACGCAAGTATCTGCCAGGGGAAGCACAGCCAGGCTTTATATCGGTGATCTTAAAATGGGTGGTACCGGCTATCATGTTGAGGGCAGCAATTATTTAAGGCTGCACGACATCGCCCGTATGCTGAACCTCGGCGTGGTTTGGGATGGCCGCACCAACACGGTTCTTATCGATACAACCAGTAATTTCGATCCAAGCTCTGACATTAAATAACTGCTGATAACCAATTTACAAGCTGTCAGCAACCAAGAAATAGTTGCTCTAACGCCAAACGTATCGGGTAAAAATTGTGCTTAGAAGACAGCGTTGGAAATGCAGTGGATTATTGAACGAAGAACTCAATTTTACAATTGTTAGGAGTGGGGTTTTCTCTTGCGGCACTACACTGGTTCACTTCTTGAAAGCTACAAAAAAACCGTTGTTTCGGCGGTAATAATCATACTATAGAAGATGGCTCAATGCCAAACGGCGGTTTTGAAATAAAAATCAGGGCCGCCGTTTTCCTTTTTTAAAAATAGCATAGCAGAGGGTGTATTAAGTTTGCCCCTTTTTAAGGACACGGTGGCACAAGGAGGATACCACCGTGTTTCTTTGTCTTCGACATAATTTGATATTATTCTGCATATCAAAAAAAGACTTTATGCCTTATGGGACTATTGCGGTTATGAAGTTACCTACACACATTACACGTTAAGATATACAAGCTCCTGCGCCCGATTGGTTTTTATCCAGTCGGGCTTTTTTTGCGTTTTGCGGCAAATTGTTGTTCACTTTTTGCCGTTCATTTTGCCAAAATTTAACTCCTAACCGTAGTAGTGGCAAAAGGGAAAGCCATCACCCGCCTTTGCGGACGCGAAGGGAGGTGAGAACATGAAGCCTCATTCCCACGAACAACATAAGCGGCACACCTTTGGCAGCTTTTGCAAAAAAAAGTATTGAAGCATGAAGCCCGCGACTATTACGATGAACTGAAAAGGCGCAGAGAACGGGAAATATCTTGGGACGAGCTGTTCGAAAAGGAATTGAAGCAGTTGACCATCATGGACGAATATTTCAAGGATCTATACAGCTTTAACGTGCTGGGCTATGACATTTCCGTGTCGGATGAACGTATAAGCGAGGCCTTGAACGCTTTGCCGACGGACAGACGCGATATTATCCTGCTGACCACGGCCCGTAAGCACCTGTGCCAGTTCTCCCCCCTGACTTGGCAGCAGATGGACGGATTGAATACGGCGCTGCCCTATGGCCTGCGCAAAATCAACGCCATCCGGACCCTGACCACCGAAAGCACGGCGGTGTTCATACCCTTCCGGGCGCAGGAAATCGCCCTGGCCATCGAGCTTTTTACCTCCGGCAGCCTGAACACCTTCGCCAAGCCCACCAACGTGGACGTGACCAGCCGCCTGGTCTGCTACGACATTCTGGATTTAGGCAAGCAGCTTCTTCCCATCGGGATGCTTGTCGTATTGGACAGCATTTTAAACCGCATCACTCAGAACCGGGCCAAGGGCAAAAACACCTTCATTATTATTGATGAGATTTATTTGCTCTTCCAGCATGAATACAGCGCCAATTTCCTGTTCACCCTCTGGAAGCGGGTGCGTAAGTACGGCGCGTTTTGCACCGGGATCACGCAAAACGTAGACGACCTGTTACAATCGCATACGGCCCGGACCATGCTGGCTAACAGCGAATTCATCGTTATACTCAACCAGGCTTCCACGGACAGAATAGAGCTTGCCAAGCTCCTGAACATTTCCGATCTCCAGCTCTCTTACATTACCAACGTGGACGCGGGCAACGGGCTTATCAAGGTGGGTAGCTCCCTGGTGCCCTTTACCGACCAATTCCCGCGCAATATCTGGATAGACATTCTGTCCGTGTTCGCCGTTAAAACAGCCCTGACCGACGACGGCATGGATGTCGTCACCATCGACCAGACCCGTGTTGACCTCATCCGGGAAGTGTTTTGGGATATGACAGAAATTGACCACTGGATAGAAACCGTGGCGCATACCGACAGCGACGGGGGAACATGGTACGAGCGCGTTCTGCATATCATCATCACCCAGCGAACCGCAGGGGAGCAGGCGGAAATCTACCGCTTTAACGACGACCAGAGGGAAGTACTGGAGGACCTTCTGAGTGGCGACTACGACCGATATTTTATAGCCCTGATCACAGGTTTGAGACACCTGGGGGATGGAACGGAGGTTGTCGCGGAGGGCGTTTATATCTGGCCCAGCGCCGCCAGCGATTATGTAACTTCCTTTTTTGGCACCAGGTTGCATCCTATTCTGGGCATTTACAAAAACCACACCGGCATTGACATCGGGGCGGGATACGGAACGGCGATACTGGCTGCCGCGAACGGCGTGGTCACAACCGCCGCTTACGACGCGGGCGGCTACGGAAACTATATCATTATCGACCACGGCAACGGCAATATGACCCTTTACGCCCACATGAGCCAAATGAGCGCCGGTGTCGGGCAAACGGTGACGCAGGGCCAAACTATCGGCTTGGTAGGCAGTACGGGAATGTCTACAGGTCCGCATTTGCACTTTGAGGTTTATGTCGGCGGCACTAGGGTTGCCCCCCTTGTTGTATTTCTCCAACTATACGGCGGCATGGTAGGTGCTGGCTGATTAAGATGATGTGACGACCGCCTAAAAGATAACGGAGGCGTGATAGCCGATTGATTCGCTGTCACGCCATCGTACTTTTTATTAGCGATAAATTATACGAAAGGTGGAAGAAAGGATGAATTTAGAAACGTTAAACAAGTCGGAATATAGAAAGTGCGCGGGTTTACTGGCCGAATTGCTTGGCCTGGACGGGGATACCAAAGAAAAAATTCAGAAATGCTTTCAGCGCATGGGAATCAAAAACTTTTTTCAGCATCTTGAATCGGCAGAGTTAGCCCCTGAGACTTTCGGGAAACTGCAAAGCATGCAAGCCCTGATTGAGATATTGGACGACAAAAGGGGGCGGATATAATATGAGGCCAGAACCACAACATACCGAGAATTTCTACAAGGGCTGACAACGTTAACAGGTATGCCCTACAAGCGGAGGCCAACCTGCGCCTTTTGTGCGGGTTGGCCATGCCCTATGAGTTGGTTTATATGCAAAACGTTCTAGCATCCTTAAGTCACATCATCGTATATCATAATGAAAGCCAGAGGTTGTTATTCAAGGAACATATGCTACAAATAATTGTAAAAGCTCTTGACAGTTTCATTCTACTGCAGTAGAACAGTTGATAAAAAGGAGTTGCTTATGGAAATCAAACTTTTTGATTCAGAACTAAAAGTTATGGACATTCTTTGGAAAGAGGGTGATACAACGGCGAAACGAATTGCAGAAATTTTAAAAGAGCAGGTGGGCTGGAGTAAAACCACTACTTATACGGTTATTAAAAAGTGCATTGCCAAGGGGGCTATAGGACGGTATGATCCCGATTTTGTCTGCCATCCTGTTGTCACAAGAGAACAGACACGGAAACTGGAAACTACAGAGCTTATCAACAAGATGTATGATGGCGCTGCCGACCAGCTCGTAGCATCCATTTTAGGATGGAAGAGTTTATCGCCGGAAGAAATCAAAAAGCTCAAAGAAATTGTTAGCAATCTGGAATGAGGGGATGGCTATGGAGATATTGAACATGAGCCTTTCGGCTTCCGTTCTCATTCTGGCAATTGTAATCATCCGGGCTCTTGCGCTGCACCGGATTCCGAAAATAACGTTTCTTGTGCTTTGGGCTGTGGCACTGTGTCGTCTGCTTATTCCTTTTTCCGTTACGTCAATCTTCAGTATTTATACGCTTGTTAACATGCTGAAAACGCACTTTTCAAGCCTGGATACGACCATTACAGACATGTCTCCAATCAATATTGGAACGGCGGCGGACACGATAAACACTTCGTTGGCGAAAACAGCTTCCGTAAACATATCTCCATTTATGGTCGCATGGTTTATCGGCTTTTCGGCCTGCGCCTTGTTTTTCCTTGTCACGCATCTTCGGTGGCGTAGGGAATATAAGACTGCCCTGCCGGTTGACAACGAATTCATTAAGACCTGGCAGCGGAGCCATCCCACAAGGCGAAAGGTGGAAATCAGGCAGTCGGATAGAATAGCCGCCCCGCTGACTTATGGAATATTTCGGTCAGTGATACTCCTTCCCAAAGGCACGGACTGGACGCACTTAAAACATTTGGAATATATCCTCATTCATGAGTTTGTGCATATTCGACGCTTTGACGCATTGACGAAGCTCTTACTCGTTGCTGGCGTATGTGTACATTGGTTCAATCCTTTGGTATGGGTAATGTATGTATTGGCAAACCGGGATATTGAACTGTCCTGCGATGAAGCCGTTGTGAGGACATTGGGAGAAACCATGAAGTCCAGTTATGCTTTGACTCTTATTGGGCTGGAAGAAAGGAGAAGCGGTATAATACCGCTTGTGAACAATTTCAGCAAAAATGCTATTGAAGAAAGGATCGTTTCGATTATGAAAATGAAAAAAAACTCAATTATAACTCTTGTGGCGGCTGTTTTAATAGTTGCAGGTGCAACTATGGTATTCGCGACCGAGGCCAAAAGCAGTAGAGGCAATAATGATACCGTATCCTCAACGGCAAGCCCCAATCCAACAACAGTTACCACTTCGCCCAGTTCAGCGTCATCCACGGAAAGGTCAGCAAAGATTGAGGCTGATACTCCTTCCGCCGAACCTGTTACCGAGAAAGCTCTGCCGGAATATTGGAAAATGGGAGCCCTGAATGTTAATGGAGCGCCTTATTTGCCGCTTGTCGCAACGGCTGAAAACTTAGGATATACAGTAAATGTAGTTTCTAAAAATATAGATAACCCTGAGTATCCAAACACCGTTGAATATAACTACGAGCTCGTAAAAGACGGAAAATCCCTTGGTATTGCCAGTCTTGATATTTCAGACGGCAAGGTGGCAGCATCTATGATTGATGGAATATTCTGCAACACACATGATCAGGCAACCCATACCAGTATTGTATTACAAAAAGATACGGTCTACATGCCCGCTCAGTTTTTCAAAGAGGCACTCGATACCGGTAATAAATTGCCCTAAATAACTTCTGTATTTACTCATCTGGTTGAAGGGTTCCCTTATATTGGACCCGAGGACTAAGTGTTTGAACATAAACTGAGTAAAAGACGGGAACTATATTATCATCGACCACGGCAACGGCAATAAGACCCTTTACGACCACATGAGCCAAATAAGCGCCGTCGGCCCGGGCAAACGGTGACGCAGGGCCAAACCATCGGCTTGGTGGGCAGTACGGGAATGTCTACAGGTCCGCATTTGCACTTTGAGGTTTATGTTGGCGGCACCAGGGTTGACCCCCTGTTGTATTTCTCCAACTATACGGCGGTATGGTGAGGAGTAGCTAAAAAGAAGTTAGCAGTAACATCGTACTTAAAATACTTAATATCCCGAATCATCTATTCTCCAAACACCTGTCTTACTATCTCTGATAAGTATCCAGTTCCAGTCATTATATGGTGAATTCGGATTTAAACTGCCATTTCCACCAGTACCATTAACATAAAAATTTGAAAACAAAACAATCACATTTTCTTCTTTAACTCCATTGATCGAACCTCTTCCAAAAGACATATAAGTTGCAATTTCCCAATTTGATTCTTTTTCGTCATACCATAATTTTTTAAGATCACACCCGCTAAAATTTTTTTCAAAATTTTCAATTACACAATTTACTGCTGTTTGTATTTCTTCCTTACTGAACTTTTTAGATTCTCCAATATTAATGGTAACACCGGCATTTAGATAAAATAATATTAAAACCACCAAACAAACCAAAACCAAACAAGCTATTAGTATTTATTTTTTCATCAGGTCTCTTTCAAAACTTATTATTCGTGATGCACAAAGCCTTTCAACAAACGAAAAGTTTTTACTTATTTAATCCATATATGTTACTTACTCAAACAATCTTCCCGCCGGATCAATCTTTCTCCGAACGCATACCGTCAAAACTCATTTTTTATCTTAATTACAGATAACCCCAAGCGCTAGCGCCCACTATTTAAAATAGCTTCATACTTTTTAACAAGAGAGAGATTATTTCAAGATGATGATTGTTCCCTGGTTGAACATCGGGCTCATTTCTTTCGCCTTCAACTATTAGATTTCATGAGAAACGGTTGTACCGTACCATCTATGGGTACTTCATATAGGACTTTTGGCCGATAGCCTTCTTTAAAGGCAATTGCTGTAACGGTGCCTCTTGATGGTAGTGCACCTGAGACTCATCAAGATATTTATGATCTATAGGAACCGTAATATCTTTTTGGACTTCACCTTGCTCATTTGTAACCAGCTCATCAATTATTTTACCATCTGTTCCAATTAACAATATTGAAACCCCAGGCAGAAGAGATGTAGGTTCGGAAATAGCCGGGTTATTGGCAGATACTCTAAAATTAATATTAGCTGTTACGGTTTGCAATGTAGCAGCATCTTTGTTGGGTTATCAAAATTTTCACTACATCCCGTTAGCATGAGCATAACAGACAATACAGCCAATAAGAGGGAACTTCGTTTCATACAGTTTCCTCCATTTCCTGGTATCAAATAAGAATTAGATTTACTTGGTTTATAACCAAATTTGGATATTGGAACAGGAAGTTTGTTCCATTAGGACTAATAGAAAGTATATTGAATTTCTGATTCTTTTATCCAACCATCTTCCAAACCGCCAACAAATCTACAATAGGCCCATCCGTTTTCTCTTTTGAAGATATCTACGGCTCCCGTTACATCAGTCGCAGAAACTTCCGATTTATTATCCGGTTTCGTAAAAACACTCACCATACCTTTAATAAATCCCTGATTCGGTGTAACCTCCTCAAAATTTGTTATAATATTCTCAATGGGAATGTATCCTTCATTGGCTGGAGGAATAAAGCAGGCAGCTTGAACAAAAACCCATGAATTTTTTATGTCCATAACTTTTACAAGATTTCCTTTATCAAGCTTTACCAAAGTCATGGATGAGCTTGACGGATCTTCTTTCAAATCTGTAGCAGTACCTATAACAATCGTACTGCCGAAGGTTGGATTTTTTGCCTTAAAATCATTATTTGCTGAGGCAAAGTCGATACCTTCGTGCGCTTCCTCCTGACTGACTGACGAACGATATAGCTTTAAGCATAGTCTTTGAATAACTGCATCCGGATTTGTATTCTTACAGAGAGGGGTATTTTACCTTATTAGCCGATGAGGACTATCCTACGCTTACTTTATTTATGCTCCAGATATTCTGTTAGCACCATATGATCATTATTATTGATATCACCTTTATCATCATAGGTCCAAACTCCAACTATTTTATCATCAGATAAAAAGGCGATTAATTCTCCTGCATCCTTATCGGACTTCTCCAATCCTAAAGTTACATAAGCGACATCCTTCCCCATATATTGGGAAAGATCAAACCCATATTCTATTGACTTTTGATTCCGTTCTTTTAAAAATTTTCCAATTTCGAAACCATCTTTGATTTCATTAAAATCTTTGGGCAGCACTGTCCAATAAGAAGCTATACTATTTATCCGGACTTTGTAGCCTATGGATTCGACGAATTTTACAACTACATCAGAATTGATTTTCTTTGGAACGACTGCACTATTTGCTTTCTCTTTAGCAACTTCTTCTGGGTTATAATTAAAAGTTTCTTCCGTTCCGGCTGCCGTGTTTTTATCCCCCGCATTTGTTGATGTTTCCGGGTTATATTCGTTTTTAGCAGAATTATTTGAGCAGCCGGCAACAAAAAAAATCATTACCATAATTAACCCTACTAATATACTTGTAATCCTTTTAGTCATAATTTATTACTCGTTCCTTTCGTTTCGCTCAAGGTACAATTCGGCTTTAACCGTTGCTTTTTGAGCTTATTTTAAACTAACGTCTTGGGAATACACGCAAGTGAAAGTCAGTATGACCAGTCGCCTTCTGGCGAGGAATAAATTTGGGCAACGCCCCAAGTCTACTCTGCTTCAAGCTGGATTTCTCTGCCGTAGTAATATTCTGCCGGTGCAATAATATTCCTTCTAATAGATTTAATTTGATTCTATAAATTTATCTGTTTCAATATACATATTCCGATCATTATCATTCGGAGAGCGTAAAAACATAAATATATAATTATCTGTCATTTTCGTTATGGTAATGCTCTGATGTTCATCATCAATATTTTTATACAATTTAACAAATTTTTGTTTTTTATAATCATAAATATAATTATTATTAAATCCACCAGTATTAAACCAACTAATGAAATTTTCATTTATTACCGGACGATCTCGATATATATTTTTAGCAATATCATCTTTTTCAATTGGTGAGTTTTCATTGATAATACTTTTTTTATCGCCCGTATTTAGATTAAATAATACAACTTCAGAGTAGCTGTCTCTATTTAAAGGTGTATGAATAGCAACCATATAATCACCAAACATACTTGGAGCATGATAAAAATCATCTTTTGTCATCTGTTTTGTGGTACCAGTTTTAATCTCATATATATAAATATCTGAATATTTAAATTGAGTATTCCTGAATGTTATATTTCTATCAACATCATCATTCAAGTCCCTAAATAAACTCCAAGCAACTTTATCTCCGTAAATATTGGGTAAATATATTAACTCCTTTGAGACCTCCTTGGATTTAGATATAGTTTTTGATACTTCTGTATTTAAATCATAAAGAATTAATTGACTAATTACATTCGAATCTTCTAAATTGCTCTTTGCATATACTAATATATTTTCTTTTGAAAGTGCAAGATTATCCGGCGTTAAATTAACAAATAACGGAATATCATATTTGTTATCAGTAAATATACTTTTATCCACTGTTATAACTTTACCGGTCTTGACATCTTTTGCTACAATAAACCATTTGAAGGGCTTATTTGAGGGATCCTGAATTTGCATTTCATATTCTATCCACACAATCCAATCATAATTGGATACTACATTTTTGATATAATAACCTTTATTTAATGGTTCAATAATTGTTGACTGTTTTTTTGTTGTGAGGTTATATAGTAATATTTTATTTGAATCTTTATCTGTTGCAACAACTTCATTCGTGTTCATCATACCTTTTATTAGTAAATTTAGCGGTAAGTCAATTGGATTGTCAATTGATTTTGGGGTTGCTGAGGTTTTGTTTTCTTTTTCTTGAGTAATTAAAAAATTCTCCTTTATACCAACTAATATTAATGCTAAGAAAATTATGATGATTACTGATATATATATCTTTAGTTTTTTCATACTAAAACCTCTTTTACGTATCAAGTTATGAGGGCATAATTTAATTAATGATCAATATTTTACCAGATGCATCCTCTTTGTTTTGTGGAATCAGCCGCAGATTGATACGAGCAAGTATAGGTTTGTGGAACGGCACTGTAAGAATCAGAAATAGAGTAGATCTTTGAGACATCATTATATCCATAGCAACAGATATAATGTGCTGCTCCGCTCGCATATTCTGGCCTGACTGGATTAGATATTGCCCCGTGATAGAGATCGAATATTACATCGTAATTAGCCGCCTTATCTATCGTATAAATCACTTTATTAGCAAGGCTAGTACTCCACCCGGATGATGTGCCCCAAGTTAATGTGTAATTATTTCCAGGAGCATAAGAATTCAACGTTGGTTGCCATAGTGTAGCATCAAAGGATGCACCTGCTCCAACACCAGGGTTCACATTTAATGCAGTGGCTAATGTTGTTTCAGACGGTGAATTACCGCCGTTATATTGAGTATATCCAGATATACAGTTTTTGGCAGATACTGGCCCGCATGTATTGTTATAGGTTTGCTTAAAATGACCCACTAAATTGGTTTTAGAGCCTCCTGCCGATAAAGGCGAAATCAGATTACTACTTGAATTTTCACTAACAGTCTTAGCCTTCTTTGATGCAACATACTCGTCAGCTAATTTAGATTTCGCATCACTTGCTGCTTTTTCCTCTGGTGTTGATAATCTATAGCCTTGCTCAAGCTGAAGTGAACCAGATGTTGTCGGCACCTTAGTAGATAAATCCGATGCTGCAAAAGCATTAGCCGATAATGACAATGCACATACCATAGCGATCAATGTTCCAAATATTTTCTTTTTCAATTTTACAACCTCCTTGTTCTTTTTTGGGAAAATACAAATTAGATATCGTTAAACCTCCTTCAAAAATCTCCCTTCACAAACATCCCCAGCAGGTGTTAAAATAAAGTACCTGCAATTTGTGTAGGGGCGAGCCATCAGATCAAATACTACTTTCCACGGTGTTTTTTGATCTGATGGCATTTTATTAAATGGGAAAAAAGGCAAAAACCATTTAAATACGTAAGTAAAAATCCTAACCATGATCTTAATCCCAATAACTCGGCCCAGTGTAAGAAGTCTGTTCCACCAAGATACCATTCTAATAGACTGCTCCACTTGAGAAACCAAACGGTAATAATAACCGCTCACCACATATCATTCTTTAATAAATCAATACTGTTGCTGTTGGCAGTGCTTGTCCAGCTTTTGATTGTTTATCAAGAACCATTGCCTTTTTGCTGAATGCCTTATTATTCAGTAGTAACTGTTTAAATGCAACAAGGCTTTAACGAACTATTCGAATATTGCAGAGTTCTTAAATATTATTTTAATTAAAGACTTTCAAGAGGTCAGCGATCATTAGAAGATGAGAGAGCCTTTTTACTGTAGACGGAGATCGTATATGCACCCATAGCCTGTCCACCTCCCTTTTGCTATATATAAACTTTCAGGAGTAACACTCTGCAAACTTAAAGACTACAATTCGCAATAACCGGCCTAGTTTTTTCTTTCATAGTATATAAACACTTTAAAGCAGCATTTGTAACACCTCCTTGTAAAAAAATTATTACTGATTCTCCATATGCGGAAAACCGATTGTATCTTATCCACAAGACAACTGCAAAGTTTGGACAAAGCAATTAAAACGGTTCTCGCTTCAAGAATATCCTGCTGGCTATGTTGGCGAGTGCACCTGGTTCTGATG
Organism: Syntrophomonas sp.; assembly: GCA_016841245.1. Taxonomy (GTDB): domain Bacteria; phylum Bacillota; class Syntrophomonadia; order Syntrophomonadales; family Syntrophomonadaceae; genus JAAYJK01. Next base: position 3,092 of record JAENZN010000011.1, on the reverse strand, counting down.
GGGACGGACATATGAAAAAACTGGTAAAGGTTGTCCTTTAACGGTGAAAATAACGGTGGGCAGTGGTATGCAAACATCAATACATCGGCATCCAATCTAACCAAAAGAGATGCTTCCCTTGGCCCGGTTACGAACTCTATGTCCTATTGGAGAACGCCTGCAAGGGCTAGTAAAACACAAATCGGATGAATAGGAAATGTTTGTATATGCTGATTATGTGAGAACACACCAATAGCTGGGAAAAGGGCCAGATAGCATTCGAATATCCGGCTCTTTTTAAACATCTTTATCTATTAATTCAAAAAGAACGCCGCCGATAATGGTATATAGCCGGTTATCGTTGGTAAGAACAAAATCCGATCCGATTCCATCTTCGGTTTCATGCTGATAATTGGCGACATCGATTTCCGTTACCGTATTGTCAGTGACTCCCAGACTGCTGAATGGAATTCGCCAATCACTGTAAAATTCAGCATTGGTCTTAATCGTTTCCCTATATATTGGATTCTCTACGGTACCTTTGCTGGTGACGATTTGCTTTTCATTTACGATGACCTCTTTGCCTATATAGTCATTGATGCTTTCGGTCGTTAATGACGTAACATTGCTTTGCTTCTTAATAATCCAGATCCCCCAATAAGGGGGTTCTTTTGAATCTGAATGTTCGTTGCTTTGAACAGGATTATCAGAAATCGGCGAAGGATTGTCCGCTGAATGGGTACCGCCGGAGGATTTGGCTGGGAATTAACTGGCGGCACTGTAAAAGGAGGAACAGTATTTACGCTGTTACAGGACGTTAACACTGAAATAATTATTAGTAAAAATATGAATGATAGCAAGCGGTTCTTTTTCAAAATATTATTTCCTTTCCCATGAAGCGTTATCTCCGTCAAAAAATACAGGAATTATCCATTAAGCGCAGCATATTTAGGCAGGCTCCGCTGCCTAAAAGACGGAAAAGCAAAAAATTCTACTTCATGGTATTCAGCAGCACCTTGGCAACCATGTCGGCCACGGTTTTTAATTTGGCTTTGTCTATGCGGGCAATATCGTCCGGCAATTCTTGCCCGGTTCCCACCAAAACTGGATATTGCGCAACGGTCAAGGCGGGAATGTCTGCTTTTACAAAAGAATAATAATCGCTCATAGCACCTCTGTCAATCTGTATATCATAATCCGCGAACAGCTTACAAGCTTCGTTTTCTTTACCGTTGTTGGTCCCTAAAGTGGCCAGGTTGGGGCCTTCCTCACCGACGCAGTCCAGGTTTATAGCGGCGATTATACGCCGGCGCTCATTGTCGCTTAAGCTGTTTACATAGTAGCGGGACCCATATAAGTAATTCTCTTCTCCCCCAAATAACAAGAAACGTACTTCTATATTGCTGGGAAAGCTTGCTGTTTTACGCGCTACTTCCATGAGCACCGCCACTCCAGAGGCATTGTCTATGGCGCCGGTGGTGTGGACGGTGGTATCATAGTGGGCGCTTACGATGATAACATCCTTAGCATCCGGGATAGCAGGTTTTTTGACCGCGATCAAGTTTTGACTGGTCCCATCCGGCTGGCTGATATTAAAATCCCAAAACTTCCCTTCCGTAAAAGGAATGTTTCTGAGCTTGACGCTCTGCACGATATAAGGGAACTCCTGGACTCCGGTTTGATAGCCGTAAGACTCCAGCTCGAGTTTTAAATCCGCGCAGGCCGCTTTTTCTTCTTTTGAGCCAATCGGGCGCATGGTAAGCGTTAGTTTTTCTATGGTATTCATCATTTTGTTTTCATCCGTGGACAGGGAATTTATATCGTCTTGATTGATAAAAACCATCTTATTGGCAGGCTCCGCTGCAACCGTCGAAGGGAGCGCTTCATTTTTGCTCTCATCCGCAGGTAAGGGATTAACTTTATCCGTACTTACAAAAGATGTCTTGCCCGTAGTGGCTGTATTGGGTATGCGTTTACAGTCTTCTTTTGGTGCAGTTGGGCGTGGGGGAAGAGATGTTCTTTCATTTGCGTCCACCATCTTATTTTCATCTTTGGATAAGGCATTTATATCATCTGTTGTTACGGAAGGCGTCTTATCCGAAGTGGTTGTATCGATAATCGGGGTGAGCGCCGTATCTTTCGAATGGCTGCACCCGATGATTATGAAAGAAAGTACTACCAATATTATAATAGATTGCAGAAGTTTGAGTTTATTGGCTGCCATTATTTTATTCAAAAGATTTCCCTCCATACGTTTAAGTTTAGTTAATGAAAACCTAATTGCTCTGTATTGTTTGGGTCAGGCATCTGCAAACTGAGATGCAGATACTGGTTTATTGCTCTATATAATCTAATTTGCAGGAATTCTTATAATTTCGGATTTTGCACGGACGCAGTAACTGGCATGCAAGCGGCTATGGCGTCGGCTATGGCTTGGGCGGCTTTATTTTGAAAAGCATCCTGGTTGAGAAGGCTTTCCTCTTCCGAATTGCTTACAAACGCCAACTCGGCCAGTGCGGAGGGCATCGTTCGCTTGCCGTTTATGTATACCTGAATCGCTGCTTATCCCGGTATTACCGGCTACAGCGAATATTGGCGGCATTGGTGATGTTGATGTCGACGTAGACGCTGGCACTGCCGCCCAAGCCGCGCCGCTCCAACCGATAAGGCAGGCCAGAAGCAGAAATATCGCTAATATGATAGATTTGCGACATATATTGTAAAGAAATAATAATCTCATAAATATTGTCCTTTTCCCATTATGTTTATTTCAACTGTCCACGTTTAAAACATAATGCAATTCATTTCCCAATACTTCATCAAAATTTTATATATGAAAAATGAATTGCACTAGGAGATTCGTAGAAATAAATTTTACGTATCTTAGGAAAACTTAATAAATTTAATATTCTTGAATATAACTATCTAGGATATATCCCTCAGTAGAACCAATATAGACTGGAGTCCAACCGTTGAGGTAGTCTGTCAATTCGGAATCATACCATACTATGTCGCCGGTATGGACTGTTCGTAATATAGAATAGTCCTCGTATAATAGTTTTTGTAAGCATCTTGTTAATAAATTTCCAATTATAAACCTTACTAATTACCAT
>JAENZN010000047.1 GCA_016841245.1 Syntrophomonas sp. | reverse complement strand
TTCGGGGACAGATGGAAAAAGATACTGCGGTTAAGATGGCCGAGGGAGTGAAATATATAGATTAGCTAAAAAAATATTTCAAAAAACAGAAAATATGTTGCAGAAAACCTCCTTTGGTTGTCTTTCCTATTGAAAGATATTTTAAGGAGGTATTTTGTTTACAAATATTTATCTGCATTTGTCTTCTTGTCCTGATGGCCGGTTTCTCCATCGTTCCTGCTTACGCGGCTGATGGGACAGAAAACTCAGGGGCACAAGGAGTAATCGTTATATTCTGACACGTTAATATATTGAATTGGATTGCTATCATATCAATTGTGAAGGAAAATACTTTTCTTGAACCCTTGTAAATGCGGTAGAAATAGGAGGTGAACACTTGGGCTATCGGGTATATTTTAGGATACAGATAAAGGAGGTATAAAATCTTGGATAAAAAAAAGTGCATAATTTCCGTATCACTTTCATTAATAATTTGCCTCAGCTTTCTTGCGTTTGAGAGTAACGCGATGCAGAAAATCCTGTTGTATATAAATGGTGAAGAATTTACCGCTGCCTCTCCGGTTATCATTGATGATCGCGCCTATGTGCCGGTCAGGCTTATGGCCGAGGCGTTAGGTGCGAAGACAGAGTGGGATGAAGAAAAGCAAGCGGTACGTATCGACAGCGATATCAAGCTTATTGCTTCGATACCGGAGGAAAAGATATACCTGTACGCTTTAAACGAAGAAGAGGACCAGCTATCACGGGCTGAAATGTATCAAGGTCTAATCCTGAGCGTTAATGAGAAAAAGCATGTTTTTGACTGGGAGACTATCGCCATGATTGTAGATTTACCTCAGTTAAGCTATGTGGATTTAAACGGGGATAAGAAAGAAGAATTGGTCATTATATTAAGTAGAGGAAGGGGAACTGGTAGTGTCCTTAATACAATCCATGTCATAGACCCTGAAAATTTTGTTGAATATGAAATAGAAAACCCCTTGGATATAATAAAAGACAAAGTTGAAATCAAGATATTATCCCCAAAAGAAGCGGAAATAAAAATAAATGATAAAAGTACAAATGTCAACCTGGATAACATCCCTTATGAATTTTCAGGAGGTTATCCTAATACAATCTCCAAAATTTACTATGAAGATTATATAAAATATGAAATTACAGATACAGATAATACATTAAGAGCTACTGTAGGAGCTGAGGCTGATTTTTTAAAATATATAGGAAATATTATTATTGATTATTCTTTTAAAGACGGGGAATTTAAAGCTAACAAAATATTATTTAATCATTTAATCAGGGATGAATTGAGTAGCTAAGCTAACTTCCAGGATCTGTGGTGATGACAGTTTTGTGCCCTGCTCGGACCCACCTGTTCATTTCGAATGGCCTTAGCCTTTTTTGACAACGGCCTGAAACCCCAGCCTAGCCGGGGGGGATTACGAATAAGAGTTGTCTCAGAAGTGATTCGGAGACAACTCTTCACATTTAATAATTAAAAAAGTAGTGATCTCCTATTTGGAGTACATCCTTTGCATTTGAAGGAGGTTGATAAGAAAATATAATCTATTGCCAATCGGGTTGTATTGCGAATCTATGCTCATTGCGATATACAAGCTGTCACTCCAGTCTGGAGAAGTCAAATCAGGTTGACGTGCTTTCAGCAATGTCATGTCCTCAAATTGGTTTGGAGATAGTAAAACACTTTCATAAGTATTACCCCAATAACCATTAGCTTTTAACTGGGCGGGTTACCAGGGTTGCCTGGTCACCACTCCCAAGATAGCGCCTCGTCAAGTGTTTTGGGGACCTCTTTTATAACGATATCCTCCACCGCATTTTGAGCAACATTATAGATTAAGTAAGCAACAACATGATTGTCATTTATAGCAGGATAACAGGAAAGCAGCAGCTTTTTACTGTCCGGCGACCATTGGATGCGAGGACGAAGGTAGATTCTGGTGACTTCTTCATCAAATGTACCGCGTTCGTTGAACGCTGCTAGAATGGTCTTCGGGTTTATCAGACTATGAAACTGATGATTTTGGGAATCGTACAGATAAGCACAATTGTCCCTTCCCGCCTTTCCATCCAGAGTCGTCATATTGATAAACGCCCCGTAAACGCTGTCGGGTGACCAACAGACCCGTCCGAATGAACCGCTTTCGTTCAGGGTATAGGTCTGGCCCTCATCAAAAACTCTTAACGCTTGTTTTGTCTCATCATACTCTATCTCGGCAACCTTCTTGGCATCAAAACTCGCATAGGCTTTTAAAGAATACTGGTCCCCTTGGGCGCAAGCCGTCAGAAATCGCTCCAGTGATTCCGGTCGGCAGGGAAAAAAGATGTAATTGGACCCACTGTGGATGAGTGAAGCGGTATATCGATCAGGCAGGTTTTTTTCCTGGATATATTGCAAATCAAAGCGCAAACCGTTATCCATGCTGTATCGCCATGTCGTATAGTGATAGGTTTCACCCTTTACCACCTCATCGGCCTTATAGCCGTTGATGATATCGCTAAAAGTTAAATCTCCCTTGGCCAGCAGGCGCAAGGACTCTATATCCAAGGTGCGTTGCCCGCCGGCTTCGTTTATCATAAGGGACGCGCCTGCCTTATCCACCAGAGCTAGCCCCCCATCATCCGCCACTTGCGTAATTGCCTCCTGGTTTAACCGCTCATCAGCCTGGGCGCTCGTTAAAGTCGTCACGCCCAGTAAAACCACTAGCCCTACGACCAGAACCGAAACACTCTTTAATTTCTTGGGGCGATTGATAATCATGCTAATTCTTGTCTTAATTCTGCTTTTTCCGTTTGCCATTGCTGTAGCCGTATTAAGAATGCCAACTTTCTTGTGACAGGTGCTCAACAAGATAAGAAGCGTATGACCGTATTCGAGGCTTTCCTTTTTATCCAGGTAATGCAAAACCCGGTCATCGCAGCTTAACTCGGAATCATCGCGGGAGGCCAGGGCCGCCACCCAAACCAGAGGATTAAACCAGTAAATGACACAACACATATTTCTCAGCAGGCTGAAAAGATTATCCTTTTGTTTGAAATGGCAAAGTTCGTGTAGCAATACATGTTTAAGAATCTTTTTGTCCGCTTCAGCCTCCGGCGTGATGGCAATGTAAGGGCGAAACAGACCGACCAGGCAGGGGGAAGTCAAGTGACTGGAAACAACAACCGGCAATGGAGTTTTTATCCCAACCTGCCGGCATAGGTCAGGGTAGAAGGGGATCTGGTCAAGTGATAGCTCTATAGCCGATTGGTGCAGCCTGCGCAGGAATACCTTGTTCAGGATTGCCATATAAGCAAACACAGCTAAAGCACCAATTACCCATAAGATAAAAAGCATTTGGAATGGGCCGGGTTTTTCTATAGAACTAATATTTTTTTCAGTTTCAACCAGTGTTGTCGTGTTGCTTTGCGGTTCGGAGTATGTCAGCGGCTCAAAAAACGGAGAAGAAAATGTTTGCAGGTCCGATACATGGGTTTCTCCCGTTGTAATAGGCTGAGGTTGGATAACGTTCATAACACTAATTGGGCTGGAGATATTCAGAGGGATCAGAAGCCGTATGAGCACCAAAGTCCAAACCGCATATTGCAGGGTGGGGCGCACTCTTCCCCGGAATACCCTGCGCAATACCAGCAGTACGGCAATCAGCAGGGAGGATGACAAAATTATTTGCCATGAAAGGACTAAAATATCTTCTATCATGCTTATGCACCTCCCCTTTTGGCTTCTTGGAGGGCTTTCAACAGTTCATCAATTTCTTCCTCATTCAAATGCTCATTTTTTATCATAGTGGATACCATCAAACCCAAATTTCCGTCCCATAATTTTCCTACAAAAGAACGAGTTTCCCCAGTTACGGCTTCATTATAGTCCAGCAAAGGATGGTAAAGCTGCGGATTTCCATCCTCCCTTCGCAATGCTCCCTTGGTTTCCATGCGCTTGAGAAAGGAGAAGATGTCGTGTCTGGTCCAACCGGTTTCCTCCTTGAACACATCTTCAATTTGACGGCAGGAAAGGGGCGATTGTTCCCAAAGGAGCCTCATGATTTTCCATTCCGCATCTGAAAGGGCCGCCTTTTTGTTTGTCATGGCTTCATTCCTCCAATCGTATAATTTTGATATCTTTCTCATTAATGTCACTGATATAGGGGTTAATGGTTCGGTTAACTAAGCTGATTACCTCTTCTGTGGACAGATATACATAATTATGTCCCTGGTAGTCCCCAAAACCGCTGTAAGGCAGGGTTTGCAGCGTAAAATCTTTTTCCGGGTCAAGCTCCATCACCTGGCGGGCGAACCATTGCATATCTCGTAGCGACAAATCGGTTTCCACATGCTGTTGGAAGATATCGGTAAATTCAGGAATTTTAGAGATGTTGGAACCGGTTAACAATTCATCAACTAAGGCCATAAGAAAATGCTGTTGTGTTTCTATGCGGCCTATCTCCGTTTTCCAGTCCGGTCATAGCGTAGCTTTGAACAGGTTCCGGTAAACGATTGAAGTATGTTCCTACAGCCATCCCCAGCGTAAAAAATATGACGAATACAGATAAGCCAGTAATCAATATCCAGCTAAACTTCTTTCGGGACGAATGATCTAGGCGATGGGGCGCGTTATGATTTTCTGAAACAATGTTATTGCTGGAATGGCCGAGTAGACTCATGATAATAATCCTTTTAAAATTTTTGATACTCTTTACTTCGTCTAGCAATAAAGATATAAGGAACAAGAAGTAAAATACGAGTAGGCAAAAGCCTACTCGTATTTTACTTATCTTTTCCCATTTCTGTCAATGATTTTGTAAGATGTAATAATCTTTTTCAATGGATATCCCCGACATAGTTTATCTCATCTTTAATTTACGTCATCAAATATAAATATTAAGGAGCTTAACGTAGTCGTCAACAGCTTTAGTACCTCCCTGCTAGTGGGGTAGCAAAAATAGATAATAAAGATATTTTAGTTCTATACAGATTTCTTCATTTCGAGTATGACCTCTGAGGGTTTGCCTTTTCTATCTGATTACTGTAAGAATTCCCGCATCCATTTCACATACTGTATCGCAAAGTGCAACGATATCCTCGGAGTTATGAGAAGCAATTAGAATGGTTTTCCCTTCATCTTTTAACGCCAATAATAGATTGCGAACATCTTCTACACCGTGTTTATCCAAACCATTCATTGGTTCATCCAAAATAAGAAAAGACGGGTCTTCCATAATTGCCTGAGCTATACCTAGACGCTGGCGCATTCCAAGAGAATATTTGCCCACCGGTTTTTTACTTTCAGGATCTAAGCCTACCCGTTTTATACAGTCTTTAATTCTTGTTTCACCAATTTTATTACGAATCACTGCCAACAGCTTAAGATTTTTGTAGCCGCTATAATTAGGCAAAAACCCTGGAGCTTCAATAATTATACCAATGTCTTGGGGCACATCAATTTCTTTGTTGATTCGCCTGCCTTTAACTAAAATCACGCCAGAAGTAAGCGGCATGAAGCCACATATGCATTTAAAAAAAACCGTCTTACCCGACCCATTGCGCCCTACAATACCGTGTATTTTACCTGCTTCAAAAGAAATTGACACTGAATCAAGTGCCGTTGCGTTTTTAAACTTTTTAGTTGCATTTTCTGCAACCAGTATATTTTCCACCATACTAACAACTCCTTTATACCGGCGGTAAAATATCCATGTCCATTTTTTTAATAAATAAATTCGCCAGTAAAATTAAAATAAGATTAAGTCCAACTAAAGCACAAACTGCGAAGGTATTGGAGGGTAAAGCTGTCAAATGGGTAATATCGAGATTACCCAGACTCGCCCAGGATACGGGTGAAAAATGAAAAATAATGAAGCCGTCGGCTTCCCAGCAAAAGTACTGCAGTAAAACAAGCAAACTGGCGGCAACAGCGCCTATTTCTCGGGGCAAACGCATGTTGCACACAAACATAAACAGTCCTAAAAATGTACCAACCATCCAATTAATGAATAGACTCCAGATCATAGCCGCAGCGGGAGTGTATTGCAGCTGCAACTGGTAGCTGACAGGTAAATGAATATCGTATGCATTACCAGCATTTGTTTGCGCCAAAGTACCCAGTATTTTGCCCCAATCACTGGAAAAAGCCAAATCAGGCAGCAGCATGAGAACACAATTCAATGTAATAAAGAGAAAATAAACTGCTGATGTTGCCATAATATATAGAATTTGTCCCAACAACCAATCTCTTTTGCCGGAGCGAATGATAACATAAGGCTGATGTGCATCAATAAAAGGAGCATCACAAAACAGCAATACAATTCCTAGCATCAGCAGTAATAACACCGTTGGATCAAGTGCCAGATAAGGAAATATCCAGGGGGCAGTGGGCACATTTACTGTGGCTGAAAAAGCTGCAATCGGACGAACCAGAGTGCTCAAAAAAGCAATGAGCAGAAGAGCAAGTACATAGATTCGTAGATTGGAAGGCCATTTACGCAAGTTTTGAGCACAGCAGAAAATAATCCTTTTGGCTCTATCCATGTTCAAGCCTCCTTTCAATTTTCCGGACAGCTAATACTCCCAGCAGCACGCATAGCAGGCTGCAGCTAAAAAAAGAATAAATCACTGATGCAGTGGGGGTTTCCAGACATGTGCCAAATAATATACTATATAAATTCAACCACTTGGGCAGACCAATTTGTCCACTGAGGTTTATTAAAGAATAAAATGCTACCAAAGGGAAACCTAAGGTAACAAATACATTGGTGATATAGGTGGAAATCAACAGGGCCAGGACCGCAAAAACTGCTGCAGCTGATGATATGACGATAATCCGGGAAGCAAAATAGGCGATAAAATGTCCGGAAACAAGAAGATCACCATAGAAAGTAGAACATATACTCTCAAAAACAGGATTTTGTGTATTGACCAGCGGTAGATTTAAACGGAAAAAAAGTATAAAAAGAAGCTCGCCTAAAGCTACCGCAGCCCCACCTGATAATGCACAGATAATGACCCTGGAAATACCATATTTTTTAATATTGCTTCGTATAACAGCGAAACGTATAAATTGATAATTCCAATCTGTACAAAAGCTAGTCGCATAAGGAAGGGCGGCAAGAATAACGTATAATACCAGAAAACTTTGAAAATGAGCAACTACATACAAGTATAAAACATCTGCTTCCCCTGAATCCATCACGGCTCTTTCTGTACTGGTATTAAATAGTAGGGCTAATAACATACCGAACACAGCCAGCAAAAAGCCGACAGAAGTAAACGCTCGCCAGCAATCCATCCGGAGAATCCCTACAAATTCCTTCATAGTATTTCACCTCCGGTAGCTGCGTCGATAATGATCTGGTCGTAATAAGTATAAGGTTTTTCATTTTTATTGATAATTTTTTCGACCGTAAAGCACCAGGCTGGAACCATCTTATAGCTGTCCCTGGAACGTTGGACAAGTGTCGGTACATAATATAGTTCACCATCTGTAATAGTAGTTGGATCACTAATAATAATATTTTCATATTTTTTCGCTACTGCAGATAAAGCTTCTTCAACATCCAATATATTCAAATTTGCTTGATCAACAGATGTTTCCTGGTAGGGAGAATAAATAGACAGATACTCGAATCCTCTTAAGGAATAGCAGACTGCAATTGAGGTGCCACATACGACAGTATTGTTTTCAACAATGCCATGATCATCAGGATAAATCGGAATACCGTCAATACCACAGTGCAAAACCATATAATAACAATCGTCTTTTTCACTCCACTGCTCTTTCAGAGTAATACTGCCATCTCTGGGATCAGTTAAGCTGCCTTTTTCCTTTTGGAGCTTTTCTTCGGCTTGCAGGCTATGGTAATTCAACCCATATACTTCTTCTTCATAGATTTCCCCCATGCCCAGAAAAGCCAGTTTTTCTTTCACCTCATCTACAGCCTGGGAACAAGACATAAAAGGTAAATCCTGATTTCGCAAACGGCTCAAATGGTTAAAATTATAACGTGCTTCACCTGGTCTGACATAATTAAATAGTAGCTGCCGAATATAAGGTGAAAATTCGGGGGTTTGAAAGTGAATGTTGGCTCCCATTTTTGACCAATCTGTCATCATTTCTCTGCCATCTGCGGTGCGATAGAAGGTGTGATGTTCATCAAATGAATCTTTCTGAATAATTTTACTTTCACCAATACATAAATCTTCTAACAGCTGGATTTGTTCTTCGTCAAATTTCCATGCAGTAACAAGGTATGTATTCAGCTGGTCTATTCCAGAGGGGGCTGCCACTTTAGCATTCACTTCCAAATTGCTGTCCAACTGCTTTTGAATGTGATTACTGGGGTTATTCCCGGAAGTCCCCGGGGTGACAATTTTATGTTCCTGATGTCCCTGACACCCCGGGAATACAAGCAATACCAGCAGCAATGAAAGCACGTGCAGTTTTCCAATATTAAGCATTTGTTGATTCTCCTATCTTACAGTAAAATTATTATATTTAATTTCTACCGGCAGCGAGTATACCGGTAGAAATTGTATCTAAGGATACCATATTCCAGATACGCTAACCCACTGGCTTTCGTTATATGAAGGAGCGTTGGCATACAAATATTTGTAACCTGGTTCACCTTCGCCTGAGTAATACCACATACTGAAGTCTTCAAGATCTTCTCTTACGTACAGCCCTGTAGCACTCTCCCTTTGGGCATTCCGCACCCGAAAAGCAACATTATCATCTTCGCTAACAGTACCATCCTGGGGATATACTTCTGCAGCAGTATAGTCGTCTTTATACGCACGATCAGTGGATGATGAAGCAGCTCCCCGTTGAAGAGAAAAGGAAAAGTTAGCTGGATCAGACCTGGTTTTTAACAAGTTGAAGATATCGCTTTCTCCTGAGGCAAAAGCTGTGGCAGGAATGGTAAGAATAAAAACTAAAATACATAAACAGCTAATCAACTTTTTGTTCATAAGAAACCTCCCTTAAATTTAATATCAACATTTATGTGCCAGGAACTCGCATGAAACACATAAATAATTGCACTGATAATAAGCACTATAATCACTGAGAATACTTTAGATGATGTTTTGTCCTATTTATTAACCAATCAAAGGCATCATTTTCTTTCAATCGATTTCTTTTCTTATCAATAAAGACAACTTAAAAAATATTTTGCAACATTATTTTTGGAAATTATTTTTTAACAGCCAAATTATTAGAATTATTGGTAAATTTTTCTTTTTACGCCAAATCTCATTGAAATGCTTGTATAATCATAACTAAGGATGTGATTTTGCATGATTATGATGGCGATTGCCGCCATGGAAAACGATGATGATAAGACCTTTATGCTGAATTTATATAACGATTATTATGGCCTGGTGCTGAAGAATGTTTACTATATTGCCCGCGATGCGAATCAGGCGGAGGATTTAACCAACGATACTTTTCTAAAATTAATTGAAAAAATCTCTTTAATTCGAACCCTGAAAAGTTGCAAATTGGCCGCTTATGTTGTCTATACTTCCAGGAGTGTGGCCATCAATTTTATAAAACATCGAGATGTGCAGCAAAAACATGTGTATTATGGAGAAGATCTTGACCTGGGGGAAAAGGTTCCCAGTCTTGAAGATAATTTAGAGGAAAGAATTGTTCATCAGGAAGAAATAGAAGAGCTGGGGAAGGCTATATTGAAACTTCCGGAGAAGCATAAAGATCTGTTGTATTTCAAGTACATATTGGAAATGCATGATAGGGATATAGCGGAAATTTTCCAAATAGCTCCGGACAGTGTCCGGCAATATCTGACCAGAGCCCGAAGAGAAGCCAGAGAGCTCATGGACAAGGAGATGAATAAGCGTGCCGAATAACAGCCCGGAACAAATTCGCCAAAAGCTTTATGAAGAATATGAAGACAGCCTGTTTAAATTGGTTATGCACGACGCCGCGGAAAAAGAAGGTCAGCTTTTCTTGGAAGAAAAAGAAAAGCTGAAAAACGATCCTGAATTTCAGCCTTCCGAGGTGGCAGTCCAAAAATTCAGCCGGCAATTGAACGCTCATCTAAAAAAGCCGAAAGCTTATGCCGGAAGGCGGCGTATTTGGCAGGCCTTAAACAAAGCGGCAATAGCCATGTTGATCATGCTGGTAATATTAGGTGCCACAGTGGTGACCGTACAGGCGGTTAGAGTCAGGGTATTGAATTTTCTGATGGATATTCAACAGGAATATACCTCTTTTCAATTAGAGGACACCGACAAGGAAGGAAACACAACTACAGCCATTGACTGGCACCAAGCTTATGTGCCGACCTATATACCGGACGGATATGAAGTCAATGCTATTTCCGACAGCGAACCTTTAAAACGAATCGAATTTAAAAGTCCGCAGGGGGCACTTATCACTTATATGGAATTAAGCGAAGGCAACAAGTCGGCGTTGGACACGGAAAACGCCTCCGCCTTTGAACCGGTCAGCATCAACGGGCATGAGGGAACGGTTGTAGTAAAAAATTCTCTGGTTACGGTTATATGGACCATGAGTGATCGTATATTCATGATTCGGGGACAGATGGAAAAAGATACTGCGGTTAAGATGGCCGAGGGAGTGAAATACATAGATTAGTTTAAAAAATATTTCAAAAAACAGAAAATATGTTGCAGAAAGCCTCCTTTGGTTGTCTTTTCTATTGAAAGACATTTTAAGGAGGTATTTTGTTTATGAGAAAGAGGTGATTCTAGCAAATCATGCAATATTTTATGTGAAGGAAAATACTTGCTTGCACTCTTGTCAATGAGGTAGAAATAGGAGGTGAACACTCAGTCTATCGGGGATATTTTGAAATAAGAAGGATCTAGATAAAGGAGGTATAAAATAAAAACATTCCTATTAAGCCAGCTTCATGTGAAATACCGATACATTGATAAGCTATTGAAGGAGGTTTTACTCTTTAATTGAAAATATTACATTAGAAGTTAGTTATGATACAGAAGTAGGTAAGTTGAAAATATCAGCTGTTAATTGACTGAAAAAAAGCTAACTCTGATACAGGGAATTTTACTTTGTATTGCTGTATTGGTGATAGCTATCAGAGACAAACTACTTATGTAGACAATATTTCTGTAAGCATTGCCCGAGTGCTCAAAGTCGAAATAACTTCTACAAAAAAGAAAAGCGTTTGCTTTCATAAAAATAAATTTCCTCTCAGGTGTTTTTATCTATAAAAGTATATACAAAAAAATGTAAGCCATTAACAAACCAGGGGGGAATGTCCCTCCCTGGTTTATGATCAATACCGCATTTTACTTTAGAGTTATTCTGGTAATGGAGAAGCATGTATGGTATTTAGGTCGGGAACCCCCTGCGGAGCTATGAAAACAAATTCATCCTTTGGAATTTCCTGGTTTAAAACTACATCTTCAAGAACAAAACTTTGTGATTTTTGGTCATTATGGTAAATGTCATTGCCCAGGATGATTCCGGTTTGGGTGTCAATCCAATAGACCCGCTTATCTCCCAATTTATCTTTTGCTGCTTCCGAAGGAAAGATATCCAGCCTTAAAGCTTCGCGCCCGGCGACTTTTTCAACTTCGCCTATTGAGACCTGCGAGTTTAGCATCCAATTTTGCGCCAGAAGCTCGGGATGTACTACAAGCTCGACATCTCCGCCACTGGGAATACGGGTACCGTTTTCATAGACAGATATCGCGTTTTCCGGTGCTTCAGCCGGCATCTTTTTGGGATCAGGAGAGATATAAGTATCTCTCACAAAATACCAGTTGCGTCCCTCATCATAGGTGAAAGTCTGCTTGCCATCACTAATCTCTTGGGTAATGTATTGCTTCTCTCCATCCATTCCGCTGGTCATCGTCATGTTAACCATTGGAACAGGTCTTTGCACCACCTTAACCGAAGCGTTAGTGAGATGCTTTTTCCCATCGATAAGTTCCCATGCATTAAATTTGAAGCTTACGGAATCGTAATTTTGATAACTATTAAGAAGCATGTCTTTTATCTTGCTGATATCAGAATTAGAACCCAGTGTTGTATCTGCCGATACACTATTCTCTATTTGATCCGCGGCTTGAACAGGGACTCCATTATTGCTGCCTATGACAGCAGCCAAACCAACAAGCAGGAAAAGAAATCCGATGGCTGCAGACCATTTCCAATATTTTATTTTGGTAACCATACTAAGAAACACCTCCTCTAAAATACAAATCTCATTTCGTCAAACCCTGCATATCTCGTATTAGATGATACCCCCGGGGTAAAATCGTCAAATTGGACACGCACAGTATGGCTTGGTACAATGGAAAAATAACCGAGGTTTATCCATTGATCTGCATAGGATGCTTGATTAACCAAACTGCTAGCTATTATGGAATTATTATCCCAAATGTAATATCTTTGATTTACATCGGCATAATTTCGAGGAATATACGCGTAAATGTAACAACCTCCGGACGCATTTGAGATTGACCAAGCACCAGCTTCACTAGTCGATGAACTGTTGTTCCAGGTCCATACCATGGGGGGACTATAACCAATCGGCTGACCATCTCGGCCGGTGCTTTGGGAATGCCATTCTGATCCACTTTGACTCCAGCCACTACCACCATTATATATAATAGTAGTTGCTGCCAGAACCGGTAGTGATGCACAAAGAATAGTTGTTATGATCAGAAAAGCTAATATCAATCCTTTTGATCTGCTTTTCATAAGTTTACCTCCCTCAATATAGATTTTCAAGTAGACTCAAATTTGTACTTGCCGCATACATCAAAGTTCTTGCCTTTTATGTTTTGGATAGCGCTTCAACCGAATCGGTGATGATCGGGGGAGCACGTAAGGACACGTAAGGAATAGATGTGACGGCATTAATGTATGGGCTTCTATTGACATGACAGAATTTAGATTTTTGATATTCAATTTAATCACCTCCTTCGATTATATTTATCTTAAGCAAAAGAATATTGTTTTTGCTTAAAACCAAACTAACTTCTATTTTCTCCGTAGTTCAGGAAAACATCTGTTTGAACGGGGCGCCCGTGTGTCTCGCCCAACCAGTGATATTGTGATAATTATTTTCTAATATGCAATATTTACCTTTGGAAATTTTCTTATCTATAAAGACAATCTAAGAAAGCTTTTGCAACATCTATTTCTAAAAAAATTCTTTATCAAGTTACGTTTCAGCTCATTTTTAGGAGTATCTTATTTTTTCGTCACAAATTATCGTCTGGATGCCTGTAAAGTAGTATCATTTAAGAGCAGTCAGAAAATTTACAAAACTGGAAATGATTATGAAGAAATAGGCCGATCCAGATGCGGTTTATGACAAAGAGCTTAAAGAAGAAGCAATCAAATTATTCGGCAGTAGGGTCTATAAAGGATGTGATTTTGCATGATTATGATGGCGATTGCCGCCATGGAAAACGATGATGATAAGACCTTTGTGCTGAATTTATATAACGATTATTATGGCCTGGTGCTGAAGAATGTTTACAATATTGCCCGCGATGCGAATCAGGCGGAGGATTTGACCAACGATACTTTTCTAAAATTAATTGAAAAAATCTCTTTAATTCGAACCCTGGAAAGTTGCAAATTGGCCGCTTATGTTGTCTATACTTCTAGGAGTGTGGCCATCAA
>JAENZN010000046.1 GCA_016841245.1 Syntrophomonas sp. | reverse complement strand
GATTCGAGTACCCCCTCTTTTTCTATAATTCGGTTCCTTCCCCGATTTGCTTTCAGCCTTATTTTACTGCCCACAAATAATTCTAAATCTTTCTTTATCTCTGATATGGCTCTTGGAGAACTCATTGTACCACCCTCTTTCTTTTATCCTGTTAATTTTATAACAAAAGCCCTTGTTTGTCAAGATTAAACATAATAGTATATTAAAAAACTTCT
This sequence comes from Syntrophomonas sp., assembly GCA_016841245.1. Classification (GTDB taxonomy): domain Bacteria; phylum Bacillota; class Syntrophomonadia; order Syntrophomonadales; family Syntrophomonadaceae; genus JAAYJK01. Next base: position 14,174 of record JAENZN010000046.1, on the reverse strand, counting down.
CTATTGTCAACTAATAAATATAATTTGATTTCTTGGCTTAATCAAAACTCTCCTCCATGGCAGCAGGCCAATTTTCAGCGATACTTATAAAATTGTGAATAGTAAGGTTTTCCGGCCGTTTATTGTAATCTATGTCCAAAATATCAAGATACCTCTTTATCTTTTCCTTTTCCACTCCAAATTCAGCAGAACATATGTTTAACATGGTTTTTCTCCTCATCTGAAATGCTTTCCTTACTAATGATTTAAAACCTGTTTCATTTTTAAGTTTGAATTGGTTGGCACCATGGGGAATTATCTTTATTACCGATGAATCAACTTCAGGTCTAGGGAAAAAGCAATTTCTTGACACATCCATTAGATATTCAACTTCTGCATAATATTTTATCATCACCGTCAATAATCCATATTCTTTGTTTCCTGGCTGCGCTTTAATCCTTGCTGCAACTTCTTTCTGAATCATCAATACCGCATATTTCATATTAGGACATTTTTCCAACAAGTTAAAAATAATTGGAGTAGTTATGTTGTAGGGGATATTAGCACACACCTTATATGTATCTAGTTTGCTTAGATTAAAGGCATCCAATAGTTCTTGTTCAAGATTTACTTTTAAGACATCAGCCATTCTTAAGCGACTATTATTAATGTCTGCCAGTGTTTCTTGGAGCACATCCTGTAAGGCTGGATCAATTTCTATAGCTAAGACGCCCTTACTTCGATTGGCAATCTCCCTGGTTAAAGCCCCCAACCCGGGACCTATTTCAATTACATGGTCTGCTGATGTTAAACAGCTTACATTGGCAATTTTATTTAAAATATTTTTATCCATCAAAAAATTTTGCCCCCACTTTTTGTGGGGGAATATATTATATTTACTAGTTATTTCTTTAATTCCTGTTTTAGATGATATATCCATAATCTTACCTCACTACCATAATCCGAATACCATTATACTAGAAAACGGAAAATAAAGGGACGGTTGTTTAACTCAAAGCAGTGTCTCTGTATCAAAACAACCGTCATCATATGGTTATGCTATTGATTGGTGGTTAACTTGCGGGTAAGGTTATTAATACTGGTCTGAATACTCTGTACCGAAGTTCCATTTTTTATGGAATTATTTATACTATTAATCTCACTAATCATTCCTGAGTCGGTAGTAACTAGAACTTGAGTGACGCGGCTATCTGCATTTTTAATCTTATTTTCAACCATTTTTTCTATATTGCTCATGTTGGAATTATTGTTTGTACTATCCAATTTTAATCCAACCATTACTACCATATTATTAGCAGTTGAAGTAATATTGCTTGTTGAAGACGGACTTGGTGGATTATAAGTTGGTAGATTATTAGTATTATTGTTTATTTCATTCATTCCCAGAGGATCTCTTTTGATAATATTGTTCTTAGTGTTGATGTCGGTGTTAGTATTAGTAGTAGTTCCTGGTGTATTATAATCCGGATTGGTATTAATGGTTCCTATCCCATTGTTATTGGAGACATTGGGGGTTGAAATGGCTACATATGCTTTCTTAACTCCCGAGACCTGTTCCGCCAGGTTTTTAAATTTATCCACGATAACCTGGTTCTGGTTATTATCAACTTGCGACTGTAAATTATTGGTTTGATTCTGATCCTGTGTTAGCGGCTTATTGGAGGATGTTTGACATCCTACTATATTTATCAAAATAAGGGTTGTTATCAAAATAACTGTTACTCGTTTCATAATATACCCCCTGAATTCTATATTTTTTAAATATTACAAATTTGCTGAGTCTTTAGTAGGCTGGATTATCACCTTGAAATTCTTTTCCCAATTGCTTGAGATCCATCTGGTATTTACTTATGGGCTCTCCCTTAATAATTCCCGCAGCTACATCATTAATTTTTTTGACTAGTTCCGGGTCTGATGTTACCAGTACTTGAGAAATACGTGTATCTGACACCTTTAGTTTGTCTTTGACGTCAGTCTTGGTTTTTTCCTCATCCATCTGGTCGTTAATGTTTATTCCCAGCATAACGATCATTCCACTGATGCTTGATTGGGATTGATTTGTATCGGTAGTACCAGTATTTTCAGTACTAGTGGTATTGATTCCTGAATCGTTAGCCAGAGTTATATCTGAGATTACTACGGTTGCTTTCTGTACTCCTTCGACAGTCATTGCCAGCCTGGAAAGTCGGTCCGCAAGAACACGGCGGTCACTGGCAGTCAATCCCGTATCATTAGGTTGGTTTTCTAATGGTTTTTTCTCTGCACTCTGACAGCCCCCAAGTAATATTGCCAATAAGAATATTACTAATAAAAAGCCGGTCTCTTTTTTGCACATTCAACATCACCTCCTTTTGTATAATTTTTTGTTTTTTCTCATATTTAAACCGAGGGAATCAATGGCAAATAAAAAGCCTGGCTCTATGCCAGGCTCGATGACCAAAACCCTTCACAGGATCACAATTTAAATTCGCACAAGGCTCAAAAATAATAAAGAAACCCTTCACAGGATCACAATTTAAGTTCGCACAAGGCTCAAAAATAATAAAGAAACGAATCTCTGCGTTATTTAAAAAGCCCTTTTAATAATTAACGAAACACTTAGAAATGACGAAGAAGTCCGCTAATCAATGTATTTAAATACGTCTTAATCGCAGACTTCCTTATTGTTTTGCTCACAGTGAATTAATATACCCCTATAGTCTTAGTATCATTTACTCTAATACATATACCTTTACTGTCCTGCGTCCCCAGGATAAACACTGCCCTTTTTCTTCCATAAATACGTCGATACGATTGCCTTTTATCGCCCCACCCGTATCCGCAGCAGTAGCATAACCATAACCTTCAATGTACAGTCTGGTTCCCAGGGGAATTACACTAGGGTCAACCGCTACTAGCCCTACAGCAGGTTTCAATCCGCAGGAAGTATTATGCCCCGTGTAAGTATAAGCTGAAACCGTCATATAAGCAGCTTTCGAAAAGTTAAAATTTAAATTGCCCCTGGAAATGGAGGTGATGGTTCCCATCGCCACAACAGCTTTTTCCGGGGCTGATTTTGTTTCGCTATCAATTACTTCTCGTGCAATTTCCTGTCCGTTATGATAAGTAATATTTACGGTGTTAACTGCAATCCCTGGTCGGCCTGCTTTAATTGTTCGGCTTAGTCCCTTTTCCAAAGTATTATCCGCCGTGTTTTCCGTCTCATAAGGAATGCTCTCTTCTATTTGCTCCTGTTTCTCAGTTACTCTTATAACCTCAATGACCTGATTGGCTACGGTTTTATTTACCGCCAGGGTTTTGATTATATCCTTGGGCCCCAGTTCATATCCAGCTAAACTTATCGCTTCAGTAATAGAGACAGGAGTAGTAATGATCTCCTTGGTAGTTTCACCAACGATGACGGTAACTTTAGCTGCCCGGGTTACTTTAATAGGTTCACTTCTCTTTACTATCGCATTTAAAGAAGGCTGCACTTTATCATAAGGGCCAAGAGCAATATTTTTATTTACCAGTACGTCCTCCACAGTACTGGTGAAAAATACTCGAGTTTTGATATTTTTCCCATCAACATCAATCGCAACCGGTTTTTCCAAGGCATAAAAAAGACTTATCAGTAATAGCAAAGCCATACCTGACATAATTACCGTCTTAAGACTAGTGCCTTTCTTATCCTGCACTAAATTCATCATTCTCCTCACTTTCTATTGATAACCATTGTACATGTGAATGGCAGGCAAGAAATTAATGTTTTATTTAAAAATAAGTATTTTTCATTATTCAAACAATAAACGCTTCCAAAAATTTCACTAATTAGTATTAAATCCTGCTGCACAGTTTTTCTATAATTATTATCCTTTTAAAAATATTTTATTCCTTTTACATGTACAATTTTTGGAGAAATAACTCATTAAGGTAAAATAAATATACCTGCAAATCTGACGTATTACTAGAAATTGTGACATCCTTTGGTTATTTATGAATCCATCTGGAATACTCTTTTGGTGTTATTACTGGTTATATAAGCAATTTCTTCCAACTCTTTATTTCTGAGTTCAGCTAATTTTTGCGCCACCAATTTTACATGGGCCGGTTCATTGCGTTTGCCCCGATAAGGTTCTGGGGTTAAATAAGGACAATCAGTTTCGATTAAAATACGTTCTAGGTTTATCTTTTGCGCTACTTCATGGGACTTTTTAGCATTCTTGAAAGTCAAAGGTCCAGCAAAGGATATATAAAAGCCCTCTTTTATCAGTTCAACCGCCAGCGGCATCTGCCCTGAATAACAATGCATTACTCCGCTGTTAATACCTGCTTTTTCTTTTTTTATTATATCCAGGACATCCTGATGGGCATCTCGATCATGAATTACTACCGGTTTTTTTAATTCCTGAGCCAATTTGATTTGCTCAACAAACGCCTTTTTCTGCTGTTCTACGGGGGACAAGTTGCGGTAATAATCTAAGCCTATTTCTCCAATAGCTACTACTTTGGGATTTAGAGCTAGATTATACAGTTTTTCCAGCATTTGTTCATCCAGGGTTTTCGCATCATGGGGATGAATTCCCACTGCCGCATATACATTTTGCTTGCTATTAGCTAATTCAACTGCTTTTTGCGAAGCGGGATAATCAAAACCAATACATATGATAGTACCCACTCCTGCCTGGGCCGCTCTTTCCAGAACCTTATCAAGGTCATTTTTATATTCTCTATCCTGTAAATGTGCATGTGAGTCTATTAACAACAATCATTCCTCCTGCCAGAAGGTACCGGGTCTACCTGTTGCAAACAAAATGGTGTAAGGATAGAAAGTACTTCCCCTTACACCATGCCTGTACCTGTACTGTATTATCATTTTACCCGATTACCAGATTCTATTTTTTCAACTGTTAATACCTCGATATGGTTATCCTGAGGGTCTGAGGCAGCTAGAATCATGCCCTGAGATAAGACCCCTCTTAATTTGACCGGTTTAAGATTAGCGACCAGTACCACATTTCTACCTATCAGCTGTTCCGGTTCATATGCTTTAGCTATCCCAGAAATAACGGTACGTTCTTCTTCTCCTACCTGCAGCTTAAGAACCAGCAGTTTATCGGCCTTTTTCATTTTTTCACAGGCAATAACCGTAGCAACTCTCAAATCCATCCGGGCAAATTCTTCAATATCTATTAAATTATTATCTTCTTCAATTTTCTGCTTCTCCAGTTCCTCATGATCTGAGTTTTCTTCTCCATCCTGATACTTTAAATCTATCCTCGGGAATAACGCTTTTCCTTTATGAACTATAGTTCCCGCCCGAGCAGCTCCCCACTTACCAGCTTCTTCCCAGGTTAGAATTGCAGGATCTTCAAAAATACCTAGCTGCTGATTAGCTCTTTCCGGTAAAGTTGGCATAGCTGGTGCCAGCAGTACGATTGCAATGCGTATAGTTTCTACCAGATTATATAATACAGTTCCTAATCTATCCTGCTTATCTTCATCTTTAGCTAATAACCAGGGCTGGGTTTCATCTATATATTTATTAGCTCGGGAAATTAATTTTAATACTGACTGTATATAAGCTGCAAAATCTAATTTCTCCAGTTTTTCGGTAGCCTCACTATATACTGTTAATGCAGTTGTGATTAGTTCCTGATCCAGAGCATCTTCTCCGATACGCTCGGGGATTCTGGAGTCAAAATACCTGTTTATCATGGCTACCGTTCTGCTGATCAGATTACCCAAATCATTGGCCAGATCGGAATTGATACGGTTGACCAGCATTTCTTCTGAATACATCCCATCCTGGCCAAAACTTAATTCTTTCACCAGATAGTAACGTACGGCATCTACTCCGTATTTATTGACTAACTGCAGGGGATCAATTACATTTCCCTTGGACTTGGACATTTTTCCACCCTCCAGCATTATCCATCCATGGGCAAATACTTTCTCGGGCAGAGGCAGGCCCACGGCCATCAGCATGATAGGCCAAATAATCGCGTGAAATCTTAAAATATCCTTGGCCATCAAATGAACATTAGCCGGCCAGTATCTATCAAATTTCTCTTTATCATCAAGATAACCAATGGCACTTACATAATTAATTAATGCATCAAACCACACATACACAACATGCCGATCGTTAAAGGGAACAGGGACTCCCCAGTTGAAGGTAGTACGTGATACACATAAATCATCTAAACCATTTTTAATAAAATTAATAACTTCATTTCTGCGTGATTCAGGTTGTATAAAATCGGGATGACTGTCAATATGCTCCAGAAGTCTATCCGCATATTTAGCCATATTAAAGAAATAGCTTTCTTCTTTTAGTTTCTCTACATCTCTTCCACAATCCGGACATTTTCCATCACTCAGTTGTCTTTCGGTAAAAAATGTTTCACACGGGGTACAGTACCACCCTTCATATTCGGATATGTAAATGTCTCCCTGCTCATAGACCTTTTGGAACAGGTTCTTAACTACCTCTTCATGTCTTTTTTCCGTTGTGCGTATAAAATCGTTATTGGATATCAACATAGCTTCCCACAATAATTTTATGCCTTCAACAATTCCGTCCACATAATGCTGCGGAGTCATATCTTTTTCCAAAGCTACTTTTTCTATTTTCTGCCCATGTTCATCTGTCCCGGTTAGATAGCAAACATCAAACCCTTGCATTCGTTTGAATCTAGCCATACAGTCAGCCGCAACCGTAGTATAAGCATGACCTATATGCAAGTTATCACTGGGATAATAAATAGGCGTGGTAATATAATAGCTTTTTTTGGTCATTTAGATTGTCCCTCCTGCTCTCTAATCCTTATAAAATAATTTATATTGTTTTTTTACATTATGCCATTACTTGTCAATAAGATCTTAAGCAATCTGCTTTTTCGGACGATATAAAAAGCAGTATTTTATATTTTACCATATTTTGATGGCTTTATTCATATCAAAACTAGCATACTCGACAACAAAAAACACCCCTCCTCATTACACGACAATTTGTTGAATGATCCCAGCAACCTCCCCCTGAAACGACAATAATATGCTTATTGCCCCCATATTTTGTCCGATTATGTAGAATAATCCTTGACTAATTATCCCAATGTTGGTATACTTTGTGTCGGGACAAGATAAATGTTATTGCAGAGGAGGGTGGTCGCCAAATGATGAAATCAACCGGTGTGGTTAGAAAAGTTGATGAATTAGGTCGCATAGTTATCCCTATTGAACTAAGAAGAACCATGGGAATCGAGGAAAAAGATGCTCTTGAAATCTATGTTGACAACGAAAAAATTATCCTGAAAAAATACGAGCCGGCTTGTATTTTCTGCGGTAATGCGGAAGAAGTAATCAATTATAAAGGCAAGAACCTGTGTAGAAATTGTCTAACCGAACTATCCAAAGAAGTTGGTTAATAAGGATTACAAGTCACGGTTGGTATAATACTTATAAACAACAGACTTCGGTAGATTATAGTGTTTGGCCTTCAGTTTGAAGGCCTCTTTTTTAAGCATTCCACATTTAATCAATTCATCTACTTCTTTTATTAATTGATCCACATTTAATTTTATCGGTTCTTTTATCTCTCCTCCAATTAAAAGACAAATTTCACCGCGAGGGACTTGCTCATTAATTTTGGCTCTAATTTCATTAATACTCCCCCGGATAATTTCCTGATGTTTTTTAGTCAATTCTCTGACCATCACAATTTTTCTTTTCTCACCCAGCACGGTCTGTATGTCACAGAGTGTTTTCATTAACCGGTGGGGAGTTTCATAATATATTACTGTTCTGGCTTCCTCTTTATTTCTTTCCAATACCTCTATTCGTTTGGCCTCCTGTCGGGGCAAAAAGCCTTCAAAAACAAATGCGCTAGTGTCCAATCCCGAGACCGCCAGTGCCGAAACAGCTGCTGATGGTCCGGGTATTACTTCAACATCCAGATCATTTTCTATCGCCCTTTGTACCAGTCTCTCCCCTGGATCACAAATCCCTGGCATGCCAGCATCAGAAACTAAAGCAATGTTTTTACCTTCCATGAGTTGCTTTAAAATATAATCCTCCCGGTTCCGTCTGCTGTGTTCATGATAACTTATTAATTTCTTTTTTATCTTATATCTGTTCAGCAGCTTAATCGTATGCCGGGTATCTTCACATGCAATGAAATCAACCATTCGCAGCGTTTTCAACAATCTAATGCTGACATCCTCCAGATTTCCGATAGGTGTCCCGCATATATAAAGTATCCCCAATACTATTGGTCACCTCACTAGCGATATTATTATTATGCTCTTGATCTTGTTAACTGTCTCAGGTATCGTAAATCTGTTTTATTTCTTCTGAATAAACCCCTCTTTTTTCGTATATTACCAGCGGTGCTAATTCCAGGGATTGTTTAAAAATGCTTTTTTGTGCTTCTATAAGTACCAGATTGGCCTGCCTATCTTGAAAGGCCTGTACCAAACGTATCCTGATTCTATTAAGCTGGTTTTGATAAAGATACCTGAGAATTTCCTCTCGGCGATCCGCTCTGTGAATCATGCATAATTTGCCGTCCTGGGGACGAAGCAAATAGCTGGCAGCTCTAATTATCTGCGGCAACTCTATATTTAACTCATGTTTAGCTAGAGCTTCTTCATGGTTTTTACTAACTCTGCCTGCACCTTTTTTCCAGAAGGGAGGATTTGATACTACCAGATCGGCTTTCCCCGAGGGCAAAAAATGGTGGGTGTTTTTAATGTCAGCATGAATTATTTTTATTCTACTGCATAAGCCGTTAAGTGAAATATTCCTCTGTGCTCTTTCTGCCACGCTATCAAGGAATTCCACCCCAGTTATATTAATATACCGGTCTCGATAGGATAACAGCAGGGGAATCACTCCGTTGCCAGTTCCTAGATCAACTACCTGCTGCACTCCCTGTAAATCTGCGAAAAAAGCTATTAAGACCGAATCTATGGTAAATCTATAGCCCTTTTGGGGTTGAATTATTTTCATGTTTCCTAATACTAAATCATCCAGCGTTTCATTCTCATGCACTAGAAATTCATCCATAGATTACAGTTCTTACTCCTTTTCAAGAAACGCAATACAAAAAAGACAATCTCCATCCCGGGGTTGTCCATAAGCATCCGGGCAGACATGAAATCCTTCATTATATATCCGTCCTAAATTTCCATAGGATTCTCCTTCTAATAACAAGGGACAGGAAGTTTGGGAACGTGGTTCTTCCTTCATTAGTCTATTTTCCAGAGAGGCCAGTCGCTCCTTCAAATCTCCTACTTCAAGAATTAGTTCCCTTACAATCACTGCAATTTCTCGGACTGTCTTTTCCATTGCCAGCCTCCTCGTTTCCCCGGTTCTCATATTGTTCTGATTCATATTTCAAGCAGCACATCAATCTACCGCAAATGCCTGATATTTTAGTCGGATTCAGGGATAGATTCTGCTCTTTGGCCATCTTGATTGAAACTGGTTCAAACTCACCTAAAAAACAATGACAGCATAATTCTTGTCCGCAAGACCCGATGCCGCCCAGCATTTTAGCTTCATCCCTCACGCCAATCTGTCTCAATTCAATTCTGGTTTTGAAAATGCCAGCTAAGTCCTTTACTAATTCGCGAAAGTCAACTCTGCCGTCGGCAGTAAAGTAAAATATGATTTTGCCCATATCAAATGTATATTCCGCATCAATTAATCTCATCGGCAGATTATGTTCTGCTACTTTTTTTCGACATATTTCAAGTGCTTCTTTTTCCTTTTTCTTGTTATTCTCATAGCTTTCTATATCCGCTGGGCTGGCCTTACGAATAACCTTCTTCAGCGGTAAGACCAGTTTTTCTTCAGGAACCTCTCGATTGCCTATGGCAACCGTTCCACACTCTATTCCTCGCACGGTTTCTACAATTGCTTTTCCGCCTATATCGAAAGCCTGATTATCGCTATCAAAATAGTATATTTTCCCAGCTAGCTTAAACCTTATTCCCACAACCCATGGCAATATAATAACCTCCCTTATTGTTTATGAAGTTTTTATGGCGTCTCGAATTTTGAAACATATATTTATGTTTAAAACAAGGGTATTCAAATTACTATTATAATATTTTTTCATCGAGCTGATATCTATGATAGCTTGTTTTAGTTTACTATAGTTAATATTCTTTAGCACATTAACTAAATCCAAACTATCTGGAAAATATAAATGTTTTTTTTCTTTGGTTTCCTCATAAACCAATATGTCCCTTAATATTGTTTCAACCGTAGTGATTAGCAGTTCCGAATCATCATCCAGTTTTTCTGCCGTCTCTATTACCTTTTCTATCTCTCCAGTATAAATTGCCTGTAAGATATTTACGGCCCTGTTCCAGAGTTCTTTTAATTCCTCTCCTTCTGCCAGCTTAAGTGCATTGGCAATACTACCCTGGGCTAATAATGCAATGCTGGTAGCCTGCTGCTCATCATATCCGCGGTGCAGCAGAAACTGCTTCACATGCCTGGTTGTGGCCGGGGAAAAACCGATGACGCTGCACCTGGAAACGATGGTCTCCAGAATATTATTGTTGTCTGCTACCAGGATAATAATGGTGTAGACAGGCGGTTCTTCCAGGGTCTTTAATAGCGCATTAGCTGCCTCCGGAGTCATTAAATGTGCATCTCTAACAATTACTATTCTGTGCTTGGTCCGGTATGGTTTTACTGCCAACCATTGTTCGATATCTTTAATTATCTGTTCCCTGGATATCCTGGTTTTGCCTTCAAGTTTTTGTATAATCTTCAAATCCGGATGAATCATCTGGTTCAAATAAATATAGGCTTCATTGTCTGAAGCTGCAATAGTAGTATAAGCGAACGCCAGAGCGGTCTGCATTTTTCCTATTCCTGCCGTTCCCCAGAATAGATAGGCATGGTTGAACTCATCCGTACTAATGACCTTTTTTAAATATTCAACCACTCGTTCCTGTCCCTCTATGTTTGAAAAGTAGTCCATTCTACAAGCTTGCAATGTAGACTTATATTATTAAATCTACAAGCATCCCCCTTATTTTATCTATAACTGCCAATATATCAAAGGGCTCCTTCTGGCTAGCCGCAAAATCATTAATCATTTGTTCTACTTCCATATCAATTTTACTAATAGTAATCAGCATTAATCTCCCCCTGCGATTCAATCCTCTTTCCTGTTTTAGTTGATAGGCTCTTAAGCTGGCCTCTTTCAAAAATTTCTTAATCAGATTACTATAAAGTACCAGATTGCTTATAGTAAGATTGTTTTTAAGTTGTTTATTCAGCAAATCTATCTGTTTTAGTATTTCATTCATCTGCTCCTGTATCTGCTTTTGACTTTGTTGAGTTAGATCCTGGTCAAAAGTACCTTCCGATCCCCTTCGGATATCGGTTAAACCCGGTGCTTCTCTAGATTGGTAAGAGTTTCTCAGCCTTTTATCGCGCTCTACTCTCATTTATATATCCTCTCCCAACACCGGCCCCACAACCCTTTGAATATGCTGCATGACTAATAAAGTCACTAAAGAGAAATCCTGAGCAGCATCTATTTTAACTATCCTATCTGGCTCGGCTGCTGCCAGCTGCAGATATCCATCCCGAACTAATCGTTGAAAACCTAAGCCTTCGCTTTCTATTCGATCTGGGGCCAGACCTTTTTTATAGCCATAGCTTTTTTCTGGCTCCAAATCTAATAAAATGGTTAAATCTGGGGTTAACCCTCCGGTGCAAAAATCATTCAGAACCTTTAGGGATTGGAGATCTAACCCTCTTCCATAGCCTTGATAGGCCATAGTGGAGTCTATAAATCTGTCGGCCAGTACTACCTTTCCCTGGGCAAGAGCCGGTTTTATAATCTGTTTAACTACCTGACTGCGCGCAGCAGCATACAGAAGCGCTTCCGTTTCCGGTGCCATGTCCTTATTCTTATCATTTAACAGCATATATCGTATATCTTCAGATATTATAGTGCCTCCAGGTTCTCTGATATTAATAATGTTTTCATCATTCAATTTAGTATTTAAGTAAGCTATTATACTGCTTTTTCCACAGCCATCAATACCTTCAAAACTAATAAAGAAACCTTTCTGGTACATCGAATCCATCAATCCCATCTAAGAAATAAATGTAAGGTTGATTCCACTGCAAAAAGTAATATTCGTAATTCTGAATGCATAAATATGCCATCGTCAGTCTCCGCATGGGAAGCACCAACTGTTTGTCACAAAGTTAATGGGTTTTGGCAGTGGAAACAAGGTTTAGTAATCTATAATTCTTACTCTAGTTAAACTGCTGTCACCAGGACCATATAAGGATATTCTGCCCTTTTTGAGAAATTCCAAGTATTCGTATACATTTTCATTGATTAATTCACCAGGAAGTAAACATGGTATTCCCGGAGGATATGGAGCTATGACTTCAGCAGATATTTTCCCTCGGCAGTAGGAAAAATCCACTTCTATGGCCTTAGAAAAAAAAGCTTCCCGAGGAGTCAATCTAACCTGCGGCTCAGGTTGTAGCGGGACATCCTCCTTTTTTTCTTTATTTCCTGGATACTTCCCCACAATTTCTTTTAATGCCTCATACAACAGCTCCCAATCTTGAGTACGATGAAACATGGACATCATGGCCAAAATATAATTAGGCGCTGCCATTTCCACTTGAATTGAATATTCCTGACGCAGCATTTGAGCCAGCTGGTCACCAGTTATGCCTATATCCCTAACGTTTATTAACAATTTCAAAGGGTCCATCTCCGCGGTCCCGGGAATATTAATTAATTCTTCTTCAGTACATACGGATAACCCTCTAATTTCACCAATTTTATGTTTATACTTATTGGACAGCTCTAAAGATTTCTCCAATACAGCCTGTCCCTTGATCATCATAAAACTGCGGGCCAGATCTATAGAAGCTAATATCGGATAAGAAGGACTGCTGGTCGTTAGCATAGACCAGGCTGGAAATATCTGATTCCAGAAATATTGTTCATCCTGAACATGCAGACATGCACCTTGATTTAGAATCGGTAAAGTTTTATGCAGTCCATTTACCACTGCATCTGCCCCGGACTTAAGCGCTGGACGAGGATAGCTATCATGGAAGGGGAAATGTCCCCCATGGGCTTCATCTACCAATACCGATACGCTTGTCGGTCTCTTTTTAACCTCTTTGCATATTGCAGTAACATCACAGGTTATACCATAATAATTAGGACTTGTTATAAAAACAGTCTCTATATCTTGATTTGCATCAAGCAAGTCCACAATATCACTGCTCCTGACCGACATAGCTAAACCAAACTTACTGCTGATCTGACATGGAACATATACCGGTTCAATCCCAGATAAAACCATTCCTGCATAAAAAGACCGGTGGGCATTCCTGGGTACTATAACCTTTTTCTGCTTTCTATTCAGAGACATTAATAGCGTATGAATGCCCGAGCTGGCACCGTTAACTAAAAAGAGACTTTCCCTGGCTCCAAAAGCCTTCGCAAGCAGAATCCTGGACTGCTCAATTACCCCCTCCGGAACATGCAGGTTTCCCGTTCCTGGTACTTCAGTTACATCAATCTCAGCAATTTGTTTCAGGCCATGGTCTATAAACCCGCAGCCCCCCGCATGCCCGGGCATATGCAGACGTAAAACTCCTTGCTGCGCATATTCTTTTAAAGCAGTGTAAATGGGTGTCTTAGTATGCAAATATTGTTTATCCTTCCCTAAAAGTTGTTTTAGATCTATCTACCTTCAATACCTATATTATCGGTCATTATATGATAAAACAAGAGACCGGAGCGAATTTACCAACTGCCTGAACCTGTATTCAGCTCGTCAGCAAAGCGTTCACCCTATCAAAAGATTTAACTAAGGTATATTTTAGTTATTCTCTGCAAAAACATCTACATCTTGATATTTCACCCTACCAGTCGTACGATCTGCCCTGGATTGATTATATTACAATTAATTATAGAAAGCTTCCCTTTGGAACCCCAGTCTAATTTGTGTCGTTATAAAGCAAGTGTCCCGGCACCGCTCGTACAGCGTATTGATATATTTCGCTAACTCTTCTATGCTGCCTTCGAAGCTTTGGCTATAAGAGCAAAATGGGGTCAGGCACTAACTTACTAACTTATTGCCTGACCCCAAAAATTAATCCTGGCAACGACCTACTCTCCC
>JAENZN010000045.1 GCA_016841245.1 Syntrophomonas sp. | reverse complement strand
CGTGAAGGTGGCCTTAAATGACCGGACTCGTGGTCGTCTTGGACCGTAATACACAGATCACAGCTGCCTTAAAGCCCATTTACACAGCACCGTCAGAGGCGGCAGCTGCAGAAGAGCTTAACCAATTCGAGGTCACATGGGGAGATAAATACCCCTTGATTGTACGATCCTGGCGTAATAATTGGTCCGAAATATCCACATTCTTTAAGTATCCGCCAGAAATTCGGAAAATAATTTATACTACTAATATGATTGAAAGTTACCATCGGCAACTACGGAAAGTAACTAAGGGAAAAAGCATTTTCCCAACGGACGACGCCTTACTAAAAATGCTGTTTATGGCCACCCAGGATGTCCTGAGAAAGTGGACAGGAAGGGTTCAAAACTGGGGTCAGATTCTGTTGCAACTGTCAATTTTCTTTCCTGACAAAGTTAAGGCTCATCTACGATGAACGGGATGGCGAAGGAGCAAAGCACAAAATTATTGACAGACCCATTGGTTTTTTTCCTGTATTCACCTTACCGTTGTCAATAGATCCATTACCCCCACTAAGCAGTGAAATATCAATTAAACATCATAGCAAGCGGATTGGAATTGACTGCGGATTGTAACTGGTGATCATCTATATGAGTGTAGATTTCAGTTGTAGCGATACTTTCATGACCAAGGATTTTTTGAAGTGAACGGATATCTACTCGCCCATATTTATACATAAGCGTTGCTGCCGTGTGTCGGAGCTTATGAGTAGATATTGCTACTGGGTCAAGTCCGGATGCAATAACATATTTCTTCACAATATTCTGTACTGCTCGTGTTGTAATGCGGCCACCGTTTCTTGAAATGAATAAAGCTTTAGTGTCGTCCATGTTTAGTGTGTTTCGAATTTGCATCCAGGAATTAATTGATTTCTTTGCAGCTGGAGTTAAGAATATTTTACGTTCTTTGTTCCCTTTACCGGTTACGGTTAATATGTCGTTGTTCACCTGATCGATGTTTAAACTAGCTAATTCAGACAATCGTAAAGCACAGTTCAGAAAGATGGTTATTATACAATGATCTCTTGGCGATTTTTGGCATTGTATCAATAATCGTACCGATTCCTCTAAATTGAGATATTTGGGCATTCTTTTGGGTAATTTAGGAGTTTCAAGCTCTTCGGTTATGTTGTTATCAAGGAGATGTGCTTTTGTTTTGAGATATTTCCAAAATTGGCGGATAGATACTATTTTCCGTGCCCTAGTACCAGCAGAAGACATTTGCACATTTTGGCAATAAGCAATGAAAGAGTAGATATCCTTTAATAAGATTGATTTAATGAATTCCTGATCAATAATACCGAAATTCTTATCGAAAATAGGGGTTCCCCGAGAACTGCATATATAACTAAAGAACATAAGCAAGTCAGTACGGTATTCTTTAATTGTGTTTCCGGACCGCCCTTTTATTACAACCAGATAATTTAGATATTGTTCGACTAACGGACAAGTCTTGTTGGACTGCATATAACCACCTCTGGCGGAAGTATTGCCTTCTTTCAATGATGATAAACTGAAGTATAGAGTGAAGTGCAAAAATATTTGTTAATCAGCAGTTCCAGTATGGATAAAATAGCAATAACACACAGTTCGCCTAATGGTAGGTTCGCACCATAATGGACATTTATTTTAACTCTCGAAACAATAAGGAGGATTAATATGAGTCAAAAGATTTGTTTTGTGGTAATGGGTTTTGGGAAAAAAATGGACTATGAAAACTCAAAAGAAGTAGACTTAGATAAGATTTATAAAAAAGTAATTAAAGAGTTATTTGAAAAAGACTTGACAGATTATGAATTGATAAGAGCAGATGAAATAGCAGGTTCTTCAATAATTGATGTTAGCATGTATACTTTATTAATGAAATCAGATTTAGTTATTGCGGATATTACAACTTTAAATCCAAATGCAATATATGAGTTAGGAGTGAGACATGCTTTAAAACCCTATTCTACTATCATTATGGCAGAAGAGCAGTGCAGAATTCCTTTTGACTTAAATCATTCGCGATTTCTTGTATATAGAGAAATTGGGGAAAATTTAGATGATAAAGAAGCTCAGGTTATAAGAGAAAAACTGAAAGAGTTTGTTACAGCCAGTGAAAAGAAAGAACCTGATAGCCCATTATATACATTTTTGCCGCATATTTCTCCGCCATCTCTTACCGATGAGGAATACCATAAAATAGTAGATGAAGCTAAAGGAAAAAGTGAAAATATTTCAAGTTTAGTTGAACAGGCTGAAAAATTAAAAAATCAAGACCAGTTTGAAAGTGCTATACCCATATGGGACAGGCTTGTAGATTTACTGCCAAATAATGATTACGTAGTACAACAGCTGGCTCTGTGTACATATAAATCTAAAGCCCCTAACGAAACTCTTGCTTTGGATAAAGCACTTGATATTATCAAAAGGTTAAGTCCCAAAAATTCTCTTGATATAGAGACGCTAGGTATTACAGGAGCAATTTATAAACGCTTATATAGATTGAATCAAAATTTTGATTATTTAGACGAAGCTATTTATTATTACAAAAAAGGATATATTATTCAAAATGATTACTATAACGGCGAAAACTTTGCCAATTGTTTATTATTAAAGACAAAACAGAACAATTTGAAGGATGAAGGATCTATATATCTGAAATTTGAAAGTAAGAATGTACAAAAAGAAATTATTAGAATTATTGAAAGCAATTTAAAAGCTGCAGAGGTTAATTTTTGGATGTATGCTACTCTTTCGGTTTGTTATTTCTGCTTAGGAGATGACGAGAACTATAAGAAATATCAGGACGAATTTTATAAGAGTTGTAGCGCTGAGTGGGAGAAGAAAACCTATATAGATACAATAGACGAGCTTAAGGACTTAATATAAAAATAAGAGGAGGTTTTAAATTATGGCTCACAAATGTTTTATCTCGTTTAAGACAGAAGATATCTCTTATAAAGAAGAAATACAAAATGATTTAGATATTGATATAGTTGATAAATCATTAAATGAGGCAATTGATTCAGAAGATGAAGATTATATTATGAGAAAAATAAGAGAAGACTATCTTTCGGATTCAACCGTAACAATTCATTTAATTGGAAGTTATAGCGCTGAAAATAGCTTGTTTGAAGACCAAACCTATATAAAACGAGAGTTGCAAGCTTCACTCTATAATGGAAAAAATAATACTAAGAATGGTATATTAGGTGTTGTTTTGCCGTCCATGTATAAAAGCATATATAAAGGCAAGTATACATGCAGCTCTTGTGGAGACAGCCATAATTACGTGAGTGTAAATGATGATACTGTCGTTAAGGAGTTTAGTTATAATTATTACATTCCAAAAGATAGTGGTTGTTGTTGGACTGAAGACAACAGATATTGTGTATTGGTAAAATGGGATGATTTTAAAGATGACCCTAATACATATATTGACAAGGCGTTTGATAAAAGGAGTAGTCTTATCTCCTCAAAAACGAAAGTTAGACCTTAAGTTTATAACGAACTATTCCTGCTGAGTTGTGAACTTCCTATTTGGCTAATAATCGGCAGTTCATGTATAGCTGAATGTTTAGCAATAATAGGAAGTACGTGTTGTTGTGTGTAATGGCTATGATACTGCAGTTCGGAAAACGGCCAAATATTTATAAAATACGGAAGATTAGCAGGTATTCGTGATATGCTCGTTGCATCGATAACTACATTCGAACCCAGGCGCAATTAATTTTCAATTATAACTCACAGAAGGAGAACAAGATATGATGAATGTTTATCGTAATTCACGCACGCACAATTATGATATAAATATCTCAGCCACCGAATGGATGGAAATCCTTTGCTTACCTGAAATTCAAGATGATGACAACATGCTGTCAGCTCTTGAAAAATGGTATCTGGCACCAGAATACACTGCTTCATGTAAAGCTCTAGGAGAACTATACAGACAAGATCACCGCTTTTTCAGCGTGCAGAACCGCAGGCTGGGGCAGTTTGCGGTTAAACATCTTAATCAATTTAGGTTGATAGGTGACAATGGCAAGGAGACATACTGGGGCGTTGCTTGGATTGAATTGAAAAAAGAAAAGGGAACATATACTGTTCGGCTACGTCCGGAACTTGTCAGTGCGATCAAAGCGCTTGGATTATTTGCTCAAGATACAGACGATGCGGTTAATCAGTATCTACAGAACTATGACTTAAGACAAGAGAATCGATTTGAATTTCTACATGAGAAGTGCGAAAAGCCAACATTATCAAATCGGACAACGAAATCATATCCTCGTGATCCTATTGCTTCTAAGAGAGCATTATGTCATGCAGACTTCAAATGTGAATTTGATGCTTCACACGAGACATTCCCAAGGATGATTGATGGACTTCCATACATGGAAACACATCATCTTATACCATTGAAGTATATAGATCGTTTCGACATATCGATTGATGTGCCAGAAAACATAGTATGTCTATGTAGCACCTGTCATAATCGTATACATTATGGCCGAAATAAGAAGGAGATGATTGAATATCTCTGGTCTCTACGCAAAAACGATTTGCATGAGGTCGGAATCGATATTGATTTATCAGAAATATTACATTTCTATCTGATATAAATCTCATGGTCAGTAAGATTTTGAGCAAAACCGTATGCAAGCGGGGACGATTCTTGACTTACATTTGCATATGAGTGACACGGGGGGGGGGGGACAGAGGTATAACCACCTTAAATAGTTTAATCAACTTCTCCTAATCCATAATTAAAGTACTAAATAGAATGCAGTAACAGCTAAAAGATAAGTTATACTGGATATTAGTAGGATTATGATAGCAGGGATTATTTATTAAACTTTGTGTTAGCAGGGTTAATAAATAATGAAGCGAACCACAATAATTCTCCTAACGGTATAACATAAAAATGAAAGGTCCAATTTGAAGAATGTTTTAATCCATTATGTATTAGCGATAGTGAAAGGAATGGCAATAAGTATGAGAAAAGGAATAAAATTTTATAATGTGCTGTTTCCATTATGGTTTCTGCTGATATTTCCAATATCTTGGCTTGTTGTCTTGCCTGCTAATTTTCTGATTGATAGTATAGTACTGCTTATTACACTTAAATTACTAAAACAGCACGATATTTTGAACACTTATAAGAAATTAATTATTAAAGTATGGATATTTGGTTTCTTATCAGATTTTATCAGTGCAGGATTTATGTTTTTGACACAGATTGTTGAATTTGGGGATTGGTGGTATCATTACATCGCGAACCCAGTGGCTTATAATCCATTTGATAACCCGTACTCGTTATTTTATGTTTTATTAGCTATTACCATAGCGGCAGTATCAATTTATTTCTTTAATTTAAAGTACTCACTCAACAAAATGGGAGCTGATATTGCTGCTAAGAAGCGGATTGCTCTAAGTCTTGCCATTTTCACTGCACCGTATATTCTGCTGTTTCCCAGTCAGGTGCTATATTAGTAGAGATATTGTTTAGCAACAGATGACATTACGTATCAAAGTTAATATATCAACTTCCGCTACTCTATATACTTATACAACACCATATATAAAAAGTAGCTTAAAATTGTATCAACAATAATTGAAGCAGGTGAAATCATGAAAATCATACATACATCCGACTGGCATATCGGGCGGGCCTTGTATGGGCGCAAGCGGTATGAGGAATTTGAGGCCTTTTTGAACTGGCTGGCTGATTACATAAAAAATGAAGAAATTGAAGTTCTGCTGGTAGCAGGGGACGTGTTTGACAATATTGCTCCCAGCAATCGGGCCCAGGAGCTGTATTACCGATTTCTGTGCCGGGTGGCGAATTCGCCCTGCCGCCATGTGGTGGTTACAGGGGGCAACCATGATTCTCCCTCCTTTTTGAATGCACCCCGGGAAGTGCTGCGTTATCTTAATGTTCATGTCATTGGCTGCATGCCGGAATCCATTACCGATGAGGTTATCGTCCTGTCGGACGGCAATGGGGCTCCGGAATTGATCATTTGTGCGGTTCCTTATCTGCGGGACCGGGACGTTCGCCGGGCCGAGGCTGGAGAAAGCTATGAAGAGAAAGGCCGCAAGCTCATAGAGGGGATTCGGACTCATTATGGCGGTGTTTGTGAGGAAGCTGAACGAGTGCGGCAACAGCTTAAGCAGCAGGTTCCGATTATTGCTATGGGGCATCTGTTTACAGCCGGGGGACAGACCATTGACTCGGACGGAGTACGGGATCTATATGTAGGGTCCCTGGCCCATGTTGACAAAGATATTTTTCCCTCATGCATTGATTATTTGGCCCTGGGTCATTTGCATATACCCCAGAAGGTTGGGGGCTCCGACTTCATGCGCTATTGCGGATCGCCGATACCTATGGGCTTTGGCGAAGCCAGGCAGGAAAAAATCCTTTGCAGACTGGAATTTGATAACGGGCAGACTGTTGTTACAGATATTGCTGTTCCCAGATTTCAAAACCTGGATAGCATAAAAGGGGATTGGGAGCATATAACCGCCCGCTTGGAAGAGCTGAAGAGTCTGGACACCAGCATTCTTCTGGATCTTATCTATACCGGAGAACAGATCATGGGAGATCTGCGGGATCGACTGGATGAGCTCACGGCCGGCACTAACCTGGAGATCTTAAGGATCAAGAATGAGCGGGTACTTGAGCATGTGGCAATCAGTTCCGGGGAGGAAACTCTCGCCGACTTGAGTATTGATGAGGTTTTCAAACGCTGCCTGGATGCCAATAAAATACTCCCGGAGCAGCAGGATGATCTCATTAATACCTACCGTGAGGCGGTATTGATGGTTCAAGAAGAGAACGACGGTTTGGAAACGGAGGCTTAAGATGAGGATACTTAATGTTCGCTTCCAAAACTTAAACTCCCTGGCGGGTTTATGGAGCATAGACTTTACCCATCCGGCTTATACCTCTGATGGGATTTTTGCCATTACGGGGCCCACCGGAGCGGGCAAGACCACTATTCTGGACGCCATTTGCCTGGCCCTCTATGGAAGAACTCCCCGTCTTAACCGGGTCACCAAGAGCACCAACGAATTAATGTCCCGCCTTACGGGTGCATGCATGGCGGAAGTCTGCTTTGAGACTCAGGCCGGTCGTTATCGCTGCCAGTGGAGCCAGCATAGGGCTCGTAATAAGGCAAACGGGGAATTGCAAATGCCCCGGCATGAGCTTTCCCATGCGGATACCGGTGAAATAATAGAATCCCGGCTGCGTGAGGTAGTAGAAAAGATTGAGCTCCTAACCGGTATGGATTATGAACGCTTTACCCGTTCCATGCTGCTGGCCCAGGGTGGTTTTGCTGCATTCCTTCAGGCCCCTTCCAACGAACGGGCCCCTATTCTGGAACAGATTACCGGAACTGAAATTTATAGCCGCATTTCCATAAAGGTACATGAACGGAGAACGGAAGAAGCAAGGAAACTCGAAAAACTTAAGGAAAGTGCCGCCGGAATAAAATTATTGGCTGATGAGGCCAGGCAGGAACTTCAATCTGACCTGGAAAACAAGCTGGCCCTGGAGCCCCGGCTGGCAGAACAAAGAGATATAGCACAAAAATCCATGCTCTGGTTGAAGGATATAACCCGGCAGGAACAGGATCTAAAGGTATTAACCGAAAAAAATACCCGGCTTGAACAGCGGGTGAAGTCATTTAAACCTGAATTGGAGAAGCTGGATAAAGCCCGCCGGGCCAGGGAACTTGATGGAGATTATATCAAAATAACCGGCAAGCGGGATGATCAAAAGAGGGAACTGGGTGAACTGGCCAGTAACCTGGAAAGGCTGCCTGCAACTGAGGAAGGCTTAAAAAACATCTTGTATTCCCGCAATTCCGCCCAAGATTTGCTGGCTGCAGCCCAGCTTAGGCAGAAGCAGGGACTCCTGGTCATCAAGTCCGTCCGGGAGTTGGATATTACTATTGAACACAAGAATAATCAGGTTAAAGCATGGGAGCAGGATATTGCCCACTCGGAAAAGGTCTACAATGACACCCAGAACCGCATTCTGGATGTTGATATTTTACTGGGACAATACCGGGAAAAGCTGGATGAAATTCAGCAATATCTTGATAATAATCAGGTTGATGCCAATTTAATCGAGAATCTGGCAGCCATTAAGCAAATATTCAATACGCTAAAGGATATGGATATTCAATCCAGTGAGGCCCAAACAAAATCAGCCAGGGCAGCCGGACTAATGGATGTAAGCGAAACCGCGTTAACCGAACTTGAGTCAGGCTATAATGCAATTGTTATTCAAGCCCGGGAAGCAGCTGACCGGCATGAGTCAAAACTTCAAGCTGTCAAAACCTTGCTTGCAGGCCGCGAAGTGGAGGACTGGCGCACTGAACTGGATTCTCTGAAAGAGAGAAAATATCTTGCGGACAAACTCCAGCAGAGTCAGCAGATTATAATCGAGACCGGGAAATCACTGGCGGAAACGGCGGCTCAGCGGGACCGGCTCCTGGCGGAGCAATCCGGTTTGCAGGGAAATATCAGGTTAGGCGATAATCAGCAACAGCAGCTGGAAAATGAAATCAGCCATTTGGAAATTGAGCTGGATTTGCTGAAACGAATCCAAAGCCTGGAAGATCAGCGGGCGGATCTGGAAGACGGTAAGCCCTGTCCTTTGTGCGGTTCGATTCATCATCCTTACGCCCGGGGGAATTTACCCAGGGCTAATGAAACCGAGTCGTCCCTTAATAATGCCCGAAATGAGCTCAAAATTTTAGCGAATAATCTGTCTGATTTAAGGGTAAAACAGGCCGAATCCGCCAAAGACCTGCAACAGCTGGATGGTCATGAAGCGGATTTAAATGCGATTTTTGCTCAGGCAAGCAGCACCAGGGCCGATTTTCTGCAGCAGCTGAATATCGCTGGTCTGGATGATGTACTGCCGGACCTTATAGCCAGGGAAGCGGAAAAGATTCAGGCTCAGATTGTGAGATACTCACAGTTGATCAACCAGGTTGAACAAAAAAGCAAAGAAGCCCAAGAGTCCAGGTATGAATTGGAACAGCTTAATAAATCCCGGGCCGATGCGGAGAAGAAACGTGACCAGTGCCGTCATGACCTGGAAATGGCGCAAAATGAATATGCTATGACAGAGAAACAGGCCGCATCCTTAAAAAGGCAATATGGCCAAACCCGGAACCAGGCTCTTCTCCTGGCTGAACCATTTGGAACAGGTATAGATGATCTTACTGTCACCAATTTGGATTCCTGCCTTGACCGGCTCACCGGGCGCCGGGATAAATGGCAGGCCAAACAGGCTGAAAAAGAGGACCAGAGGAAATTGATCAACGCCAATGAATTTGAACTGGCTAAAATGCAAACGCTGCAGCACAAATTAAATGAAGAATTGCAGATCAAGGGCCGGGATCTGGAAGCCGGGCGGGAAGAATTTAATAAATTAGCAGGGGAGCGGCAGAACCGCTTTGGTGATAAAAATCCGGATGAGGAGGAAAAACGGCTCAGTGATGATGTGCAAGCTGCCGAAAAGGAATTGGAGATGGCAAATGACAAGCTGCGCAATGCTGAACAGGAACTCAAAAACCTTAAGGGTAAAATCGAAGCAATCACCTCCTCAACCCAAACCCGGGCCGGAGATTTGGAGCAAATGGAACAGGGTTGGCTTGTCCGCCTCACCCGGGCAGAATTCATACATGAGGCTGATTACCGGGATTCGTGCCTGGATGAGCCGGAGTACACAAAATTACAAAATGCGGCTGAGGGATTGAAAAATGAACAATTGGAGACTTCGGCCCTTATACAGGACAAAACCATAACCTTGAATAAAGAGCGGGCAAAAAATGTTACTGCTCGGCCCTATGACGAATTGGAAAAGGAATTTACCTCCTGCGAAGCTGCTATCGGGACCATCCGGCAGGAAATCGGCGCAGTTAAACAGCGTCTGACTGAAGATGAAAAAGCCCGTCACAGTCAAAAAGAAATAATGGAAACCATTGATTTGCAAACCAGAGAACTATCACGCTGGAATATCCTCCATGACCTGATAGGATCGGCTGACGGGAAGAAATATCGCAACTTTGCTCAAGGTCTTACCTTTCAGACCATGATTGCTTATGCCAATCAACAATTAGCTAAAATGAGCGATCGCTATTTACTGGCAACGGACAACTCTGAACTGCTGGGTTTGAATGTTATAGATAATTACCAGGCCGGGGAAATTCGATCAACCAAGAATTTATCCGGAGGCGAAAGCTTTATAGTGAGCCTGGCCCTGGCACTGGGGCTGTCCCGCATGGCCAGCTACAATGTTCGCATTGATTCCTTTTTCCTGGACGAAGGCTTCGGCAGTCTGGATGAATATGCTTTGGACACTGCCCTGGAGACCCTGGCCGGGCTGCACCAGGATGGGAAACTTATAGGGGTTATTTCCCATGTTCCTGCGCTTAAGGAGAGGATCAGCACCCAAATACAAGTAATCCCTCAGACCGGCGGACGCAGTATTATAAAGGGACCTGGCTGTGAAAAAGTAACTGGAGACAAATAACGAGGCTAAAATATTCCCCGCATCTTTAAGTGGCGGGCTGCAATTAGCAAAACCAACGGCGGATTCCATCGCCTCGTTGCAGCGGTGTGTTGATAGTGCATTGTTTCCATGAAAGATCAAAGCGGCAGCAGAGGTGCCCATGGACACATATAGGTTAAGTTTCTTCTCACTATAAATCGCTTAAAATAATTCGCTCTTTATTGCAAGGGCAGGGGATACAGGTTATATTTTAAACAGTGACCTGGTATATGATATTGGCGGTAGGGAAAGGAGATATGAAGGTTATGCCTGGAAAAAAAGACCCAGAGATATATGATATTTTAAGGGATACACTAACTCGCATGGAAGAAGACGCGATCAAGTATGAAGCCAGACGAATAAAAAAACTATGGAAGCAGGTAGAACTGCCGATGAGTCTTAAAGACTGCCTGCTAGACCTTACTAAATACCAGTTGGATAATATTAGACATAATCTTGATATTAAAAATGTCAGCGCTTTAAATAAGAATGAACTGGCGGAACATCTGGCATTGTATCAGTCTCGAAACATGATTAATACACTCAGGTTATTGGATAAGGGAAGATTGCAACTGCTGCAAAAAATTGCCAGGTCAGGCGGTTACATAGTTTGTGATGGGTTTGGTTTTGATGTGACTTGTTTTATTGAACATTGCCTGGCATTTTGCGGAACGATGGACGGCCAACGCGTCATATTTATGCCCGACGAACTGCTGCGGGCTTTTCAGGCGGCAGATGACCGGGATCTTGCAGCCACCGTAAGCCGTAATACTGATTGGATAAACTTGACCTGCGGAGCTCTGTATTATTATGGGGTCATGGATATATGGGTTCTGGCAGATAGAATAGGTAGTATAACCAAACAAACGGTGGATTTTAAGCGATACTATTCAGTAATAGCAATGGCATCTGATTTCTACCAACAGATAAAGGTTACCGCCCAGGGTATTATGGATGAACGGGTGGATGACCCAAAGGAATTGAAAGCCGCGATAAAGAAACATGATGAACTTGACTATTATCCTTTCAGCAAACGGCAGCTGCTGGATGCCAGTGACAGTGACTTTTTTGAACGCACTCCGGCCATGAAGAAGCTCGCTCACTTTTTAATCAATAACTATGGCTTTACTAAGAATGAGGCTGATTATATCTTATTGGAAATATCCGACATGATTATGATGAAGTGTACAACGCAAGATATCCTTGAACTGCTGCTGAATTTCATCGAAATACCCGATTCGCAGACTGCGCAAATCCTGGCTGATTTAGTCAATTCAGTATTCACCCATACAAGAATGTGGGAACTCAAGGGACATACTCCTTATGAATTGATCCCCGACAAACAAAAACATCGTAATCCCGAGGTTAAATCACAGCAAGCCAATGCAGCCAGTGTGTACAGCCTGAGAACCGGGGCAAAAATTGGCCGCAATGATCCCTGCCCCTGCGGCAGCGGCAAGAAATACAAGAAATGCTGCGGTGCCTGAACTATCGCTAGACTTTACCTGGAAATTTGATTTGACAACTATGACCTTTTTAGCACCGACTGCGTTGGCAGATTGCAAAGCAGATAAGGCGATAGTGCCACCGCCTAAAAATACATCATTATCGCCAGCCATGACTGGAATCCGGTGAACAGCATGCATACCGACTGCTAGTGGTTCCAACATAGCAGCTATTTGACCTGCTGCTGGAATAAAATCATCATCGAAAAAAGGCTATGTAATAAGCAAACCTGGATTCAATAGAAGGCATTGGAACAGATGTTTCGCCGGTCCACTACGGCAAAATATTTCTTAAGCTAATTAACCGCAGGGATTATCCCTGTGGTTAATATTTTCTGAAGATCCTGCAAATGTTAATTAGAATTAGCTATTCAATTTTCAAAACCCCATTATTAAAATTACAGCGCTGAAGTTGAAATCCGTACTGCACATTTTCGCAGAAACATCAAAAAGGTGCGCCCTGGAAACACATATAGAGTATATTCGCTCCCCAGGCACACAATTTGGCCTGCTGCTTGAAAAATTTCATCATCGAAAAAAGGAAAGCAAAAAATAAAAGGCACCTCTTGAAATTAAAATGCGCCTTCAGGTTTTAAATTTTCTTTTCAATTTACAGATTATATAGTACGGCAAAAAAAGGCATTTTTGTTTAAATGCTGCTGTATATAACAAGCAGTAGATTAATGTTCAAGCCTTTGCCAGATATATGGTGCTTATAAAAAGAACTCATAGGGTAGGGAAGGAGGAAACAGTCCTGGTTCTCATTCGAAATCAGCAGCCTGCTATTAGAAATTTGTTAGAAACGGGTGATGATGATCATATTTTTTTATTTATAACTAATCCCAAATGTCCCCCGCAACATGTAAGCAAGAAAGATATTAATGTGATAGGGATGATGGGTAGGATAAAACGGCGGATCTTACCTATGTTTGATAGACACGGAGAATACTTCTAAAATTAAAAAGGGAGCCTGCTGATTTTGAAGTTTCAGCAGGCTTTATTATGTTATACTCCAGGATAAATTGAATCTAATAAAAAAATATACTATTATAATTAAAACATCTTAAACAACAGCAAGTATTGCTTGTATTTATCCCTACTTATCATTGCTGTTTTTTCATAATCGTGAAAGATCACCTCATATGATCTATTACTATTTTTGCTTACTTTTTGTACTTTATCTACATTTATTAAGTACGATTTGTGCGATCTGAAAAAGGAACTATTCAGACTATTCTCAATTTCGTCAAGAGTTTGATAGGTAGTGAACATTTCATCACCAGTATGAATTTGGGCTTCTTTACCATACTTTTCAATAAAAATAATATCTTCCTGATTGATATGAAAAACCTCACCTTTTCTCTTTAAAGTAATAACATCCGAGCTGGCGTTCTTTTGTTTATTTGATTTTTGTGCAATTTCCATCACCAGGGTTTTGAGCTTGGCCTTATTTATAGGTTTAACTATATAATCATACGGATGAACCGAAAAAGACTGTAAAGCATATTTAGCATAACCAGTTATAAAGACTATAAGGCAATTCTGGTCATTACTAAATATGCTCTTAGCTACAGTCAAGCCATTTAGGTCGCCGGGAGATAATTCTATGTCCAGCAAAGCAAGGTTCGGTTTATGTTTTCGAGCAAGTGAAATCGCTTCTTCAGCACTAGAAGTTGCGTAAACAGCTGTTACTTCTGGTACTTCACTTACGATCTTCTTCAAAAATTCTAGATTATATTCTTCATCTTCAAGTATTAAAACCTCAAACACCATAAACCCTTCTTCTCGATTATTTTTCTAAAGCCTTCGGTACATCTGGCTCATAGAGTATAAAAAACTTAAACGAACTTACATTAGCCGTACCGATAACAGTCAGCATTAACGCAAATGTCGATGCAAATGGGATCATTAATTTTCTAAACATTATTTCTCACCTCCTTGTTGTCAAGATATCAAAAGTATTATCAATTCCTGCAACAATGTTGTAGCCCAGAGGAGTAATTAGCAATAAACTAAGGATTGCTCCCAGAGTTAACGCCAAAGCATATGTCAAGCTGCCGGCTGTGATCAATAGAAAGGTGATTATAGTATAAATAAGCAGAGAAACAGACATATTGATCTTTTGCATAAATCTGATTCTATTATCAGTAATTTGGTGTTTGTCCGTACCTGCCGGCACCCACTTAACGATAGTATATTGGCCGGCCAATGCGGTTACTGTCACCAGGATAATCAATATCTGCTGGGTGAGAATCATGGTACAGCTTAAATAGCCAAAAACTACCAAGATCACGGTACTAATAAATACGCATCTTTTTCCTGAACTCAGGTGAGCCCCTCCCCCAAAACATCTAAAAGCAGCAAAAACTGCCAGGAAGGCAAACGTAGTTCTCACGC
>JAENZN010000044.1 GCA_016841245.1 Syntrophomonas sp. | reverse complement strand
TTTTCAGGGTTCTCCGAGCGTTTTCCTTCTCCCAACTGTCAAATTCGGGATTATATAGAAGCCGGATATGAAATGCAATAAAATATTTGCTATCCTCGAGTTTCCTTTCTATCCCAGGTATTAGTAATGGTCACGCTGGTCAATATGATCAAAAATTAAAAGGACTCCAGGAAGTCCTTTTAATCCCTAATAGGATGGTTAAGCCAGTTCCTATTAATTTATTGACTTTGCAACCAACGAAATCAGCTTATTTATTAGTATCTCGATAATCCTTGATATCCGCGTTACTCTTTAATCCTTCTACAAAATCATTAAAGATCTTTGTCTCTTTTTCCTGCTGAAGTTGGAGCATAATGCTGTTCCTAACTGATTCAAAATCGATGATAGATTCTTCCTGCCTATCCCCAGCTTTAATAATGTGATAGCCGAATTTACTTTTTACTGGTTCTTCTGTCATCTGACCTGGTTCCAGCTTCAAAGCAGCATCCAAAAATTCCTGGACAAAAGTAGTATTCTCATTAACAATACCTAGATCTCCACCACTGCTTGCACTGCCACAGGTGGAATATTCCATGGCTAATTCGGAAAAATCAGCACCCGTATTTAATTGGTCCAGGATTTGGTTGGCCAGTTCTTCCTCATCAACTAGTATATGATAAATCTGTATGCCTGCCGCCTGTTTGTACATTTCCGCATTTTCTTCATAATAAGCCTTTATTTCTTCTTCACTTATTGAGACTTCCGCAGCTACTTCCTCCTGAATTTTGGAGATTATTAACTCCATTTTCATTTCTTCCCTGAATTTTTCTTCATCCAATCCTACTTGAGTAAGGAATTCGGTGTAAGCATCTTCACTGTTCTGCAGTTGTGATTCCTTAAAATCATTAATAGCTGTATCCAATTCCTCTTCACTTACTTCAAGGCCCTGATTATCGGCTTCTTTCATCAGCAGTTTCTGATATACCATGTCATCAAAAGCCTGGGTCTCCAGCTCCTGTAAAACATCATCCGTTAGTTCATCCACTGTTACACCGGTATAGACCTCCTGCTGCATTTTATAGCTGGCCTGCAAAAGTGCAAAGCGTTCCTGATATTCAGTTTTAGTAATTTTTTCTCCATTAACTTCCCCGACATATTCGTCTGCGGAAGGATTACTACCACACCCTGCCAAAAATAAAATAACAGCTAAGGCCAGAAGCAGTATAATATTTTTTTTCACGATATATCTCCTCCTAAATTAACCTTCAACCTTTATGCAATTGACATTATAACATAGAATCCTAGTCTACAGTAAAGCATCCACCTATTAAGAGCATATTCATAATTTACCAAAACCTGGCTGTATCAGGTAATTTCCAGGTTATAATATATTGTTTGACAATTGATAAAAATGCTGGAGGAACAAGCAGTGAGAGCCCAAACGGGTTCTCCCTCCAGACCGATGACAGAAACGAATCTCATCGTTATTTCAAAAAGCTCGCTCAATCAACGTACTCAGGTACGCCTCAATCGCAAGCTTTTTTCATGCCTCGATCTTCGCTTCTGTCATCGGCCTGACATCTTGCCGACTTCGCCGACAATCTGCAGGGAGAACCCGAAAGGGTTCTCCCTGACAATACATCTATGTTTATATATTTTATCTTTTATACGATACCGTGACTGTACATGGCATCTGCAACCTTTAGGAAACCGGCAATATTTGCTCCTACCACCAGGTTGCCGCTGAAGCCATAGTCATTAGCAGCTTCGTAGGCTTTCTTATGAATATTTATCATTATATCTTTAAGTTTAGCGTCTACCTCTTCAAAGGTCCATGAATACCGCATGCTATTCTGAGACATCTCCAAAGCCGATACTGCAACCCCACCTGCATTGGCAGCTTTTCCCGGACCAAACAGTATTTTATTATCCAGGAATACTTTAACTGCTTCTGGAGTGGAAGGCATATTGGCACCTTCAGCTACTGCTATGCAGCCGTTGGCAACCAGAGTCCTGGCTGACTGTTCATTGATTTCGTTCTGAGTGGCGCAAGGTAATGCGATATCGCACGGCACTGTCCATATATCATCGCATCCTTCAAAATAGGCTGCATGGTCATGCACAGCAAGATAATCTTTACACCTTTTTCTCTGGACTTCTTTAAGAAGTTTTATAGTATCCAGGTTAACTCCCTTTTCATCCACGAAATAACCACTTGAATCGCTCATGGCAACTACTTCACCACCCAGTTCTTTGACCTTCTGAGCTGCATAAATAGCTACGTTCCCGGATCCAGAAATAACTACCCGTTTGCCGGCAAATGATTCGCCTTTGGTCTTTAACATTTCGTCTACAAAATATACCAGACCGTAACCAGTTGCTTCAGTACGGGCTAAACTTCCTCCCCAGGTTAAACCTTTTCCGGTTAAGACGCCTTCATATCGATTTACTATTCTCTTATATTGCCCGAACATATAACCGATTTCACGCCCACCCACGCCTATGTCACCAGCGGGAACGTCAGTATCGGCACCAATATGTCTGTATAGTTCGGTCATGAAACTCTGGCAGAATCTCATAACTTCGGCGTCAGATTTCCCTTTGGGATCAAAGTCACTTCCACCCTTACCGCCACCAATGGGCAGCCCGGTCAGGGAGTTCTTGAAAATCTGTTCAAACCCTAAAAACTTGATAATACTTAAATTTACGGAAGGATGTAACCTCAATCCACCTTTGTAGGGTCCAATAGCGCTGCTGAATTCAATCCTGAAACCACGGTTAACCTGGACATCTCCTTTATCGTCTACCCAGGGAACCCTGAAAATAATCTGCCTTTCCGGCTCAACTATTCTTTCGAAAAGCCCGGCATCAATATATTCCGGATGTCTATCCATAACCGGCTCAAGCGACTCCAATACTTCTCTGGCAGCTTGTAGAAACTCAGGCTCATTAGGATTTCTCTGGATGAGTTTGTCCATTAAATTGTTTACATATGACATTCTTATTCTTCCTCCTTTGGAATTAATCAAGAATTTTACTTTTCCAATTATTATTGAAATTTATTATAATGTAAATACTTTTTGAACAGATATATTGTATGCAAGTATGCAAGATGTATACAATAATCATTTATACTGTTATCCTATTATCTTGTCATAGGCATTACAACAATACTGAGCAATATCAATCTCTCTTTTTCCTGTACTTATATTTTACAAATTAGAGCCCGGGCCTGATCACTCCATCAATCCGCAGGTTCACATCTTCTTTAGAGGTTTTCATCAGAGAAAAAAAAGCTGAAGCAATTCATCTGCCTACAGCTTTTTTCTTAAATATATGGTCTGCTTTGGGGCAATTATTTGTAGTAATCACTCACCCAGATCGTTTTTAAGGCTCGTTTGAATAATTTCCTGTACATCGTTGAACATTTGAATAAATCTAGCCTCAGCTTCAAAGAAGCTGGCTATCTCCTTATGTTGATTTAATTTGGCAAATTCTAAGGCTAGTTCCTGCATCATTGCCGGCGCAGGCTCTTCCCCCAATACCTGAGCACGATTAATTCCTATCTGTTTTTCACGCAGCTTAAATATTTTTTCTTTATATTCAGGTTTTTCTTCCATTTCATTCTTGGCCGCTATATAGCCGCGGAAAATATCGCTGTCCTTAATGGCACTAGCCAGCTCATGGGCTTTGTCATATGGGTTACTACCAAGCATTTCGTCCACTTCCTTTGTTAAATATTTGTATACATATAATTTAGAATATCACAAAAGCTCATCCACCCAAATCTTTCCTTATTATTATCTATCCCTATACAGCTTATTATTTAATAATTCCCAGGTATACTAAATAGATAAATAGAGCATAAAAAAAACCCCCCATTAACAATATAGGCGCCGAAATATGTTTCTTCTTCCTGAGTTCCAGGTAAAGGAAACTCGCTGAAGCGATAGCCAGCAGCGCTACGATCAAAGCACTTCCGGTTAACTGCCAGGGGGTCAGGAATATACCCAGAGCCGGTATTAAAGAACTTTGAAAGACCATTGCTCCCGTTATATTGCCAAGAGCCAGAGTATCTTTGTTTCTGGATATCCATATTACACTGTTAAACTTCTCGGGCAACTCGGTAGCAATCGGAGTAATAATAAGTGCCAATATAAAGGCCGGTACCACATACATGTCAGCTACTTTCGTAACCGATTTAACGAACATATCGGCACCCAAGATAATTAAACCTAAAGCTATAAATACCTGAAATATCACCAGGCCCAATGCAGGTGAAGTATTTTTCCTGGCCAAATAGAATTTTGGCAGTTCATGGTCGGACACTATGTCCCTTTCCTCAGATAACATGACGAAAATATACCAGCAATACGCCACCACCATAATTATTGCAATACTGATTTGCCATATGCGGTTTTCTGGAGGGATCAACCCGGCTAGAACAGCTGTAGCATATACCAGGATAAAAAACCCCAAGTCTCTGGACATACTGGAATAATCAGCGACAACTTTAGCCCCAAAAGTTCTCTTGCGCCTGAATATAACTACAGCAATACCGGTTACAAACATAGCTAGAGTAGATAGCATTAAAGGCGCTCCCAGAATCGCTCCTATCCCTATATCATGTCCTTTAGAATTACTGCCAAAGACTATAGCAATTATTGGTATCAGGGTTTCCGGCATAGCTGTACCAACAGCTGCCAGCACACTGCCAACTGCTCCTTCAGAAAGGTTTAGTTTTTTTCCCAGCCATTCTGTACCATTCACGAAGATTTCGGCTCCAACCAAAATCACACCCAGGCTGATCACCAGTATCGCAATGCTTACCACTTATCTATCTCCTTAGTTATACCATTTTAAATATAGGTTGTAATTGTTACATCATAAGGCCTTATCCCGTCTTAAAGCACCAGCGGCAGCATTATTCTACTTCCCCTGCTAAATGAAGCTATTTCTCGATAACCCACTGCCCAGGCCATACTGGCTGCTTCTGCTACTCCCACTCCAACTTCTGAAGGGTGGTGGGCGTCAGAAGAGAGAGTGATCGGAATTTTCATCTCAGCCATTAGTTCCAATATTTCCCTGGAGGGGTACATCTCGGCAACAGGTTTTCTTAACCCGGCGCTGTTAATTTCTACGGTAAGATCTGACTTTTTAATATTATTCAAAACGTCTTTTGTATAGTATCTCAAATTATGCTTGACCGGTCTATGCCCCCATTTTTTAACCAGATCAATATGTCCGATAACCGTAAATAATCCCGATCTTACTGAACTATTTACCAGGTCGAAATAGCGCTGGCAAATATCATCCAGGTCCATACTATCAAATTTATCCTTGTAATCAGGATGATCGAAAGCCCAACCGTCTATGTAATGGATAGAACCGATAATATAATCGAAGGGATATCCAGCCACTATTTGTCTTATCTCCTTTTCCCGACCCTCCCAGTAATCTACTTCGAGTCCGATTTTAACTGTAATATCATCATTCTCCTGCCGGATACGTTCAAGTAGTTGAAAATCGATCATATTTATGTACTCATCATGTTCTGTGAAACCTATCTCTATAAGCTGTCTGCTTCGAGCAGTATTCATAAACTGCTCAAGCCAACTCCATGAATAACTATATTCCCCATGCGCTGCAGCATGAATATGATAATCCAGCAGCATGTATGTACCCCCTGATTCTTAAATATAACAGGACAAACCACCGTCAACCATGAAGATATTGCCTGTAAGCCAGGCTGAATCTTCACCGGCAAAAAACAGCATAATGCCTTTCATATCCTGTGGATAACCAACTCTTTTCATCGGGAACAACTTATTTAACTGGTCAATTTTCCCAGCATCTTCAATCCGCTGCATTTCCTCCTGCATCATATCAGTAACAATATGAGACGGGCACAAGCAGTTGACTCTGATATCTGGTCCTAATTCGGCAGCCAGAGCCCGGGTTAACTGAACCACTCCACCCTTCATAGCACAATAAGCACTTGCCTTCTTACCCCCCAGCACACCGAGTATGGATGAGATATTAATAATACTTCCTCCCCCGCTTTCTTTTATCAGCGGAACCATATATTGGGAAACCAGAAATACGCTGCGCAGATCCACTTGATATATACGATCCAGATCCTCCACCGTAGTATCTAAAAATGGTTTAAACATAGCTGACCCTGCATTGTTAACTAATATATTTAATCGACCATATTTTTCCTGAATGTTGTCCCTTAACTTCTCAATATCCTTGGTACTGGTAACATCTGTGGAGCAGGCCAGTGCTTGCCCTCCTTTACTTACAATTTCAGCCACAGTTTCTTCCAGCATCTCCAGGCGCCGACCTGCAACAACTACTCTGCCACCTTCTGATGCGATTACCTGAGCTGCAGCTTTGCCAATCCCTGTACCTCCACCTGTAACTAAGGCTACTTTGCCCTCCAATTTCATTGCATTCCCTACTTTCTAAGTTCCTCCAACAGATATTCATCCCTGGTTCTTAGCGCTATTCAAGAATTCTGACATCCTGCTGATCATTTCATCACTGCCCACAAAATTCCTAAAACCCCAGATTTGAGTGCGTATGGCAGCTTCAGTATCCATTCCCGGTATCCGGTTGGTTTGATCTTTATTAGCTTTCAGGGCATTACGGTCGAATGACGCTATTTTCCTGGCTAACATTTTAGCTTCTTGCAAATAACGATCTACTGGATAAACATAATTGGCCAGGGCCATCTCCCTGGCTTCCCCGGCACCATAAATTCTTCCGGTCATAGTGACCTCTTTAGCTCTTCCCATACCAATAATTTTCCACAGGGGATCATTTAAAGGTGTTAAAGCCCAGCGTATCTCAGCCTGACCCACTTTAGCAGTTTCCGAAAAAATCCTGATATCAGCCAGAACCATAAGATCAAAACCGGCCGCTATAGCCGGCCCGCTTACAGCAGCAATGACCGGCATGGGATAACGCAGGACACTCAAAAATGCTCTTTCAATTATGTCCACCTTTTCCATTTTCCCCTGTCCTAGATTCATCACCGTGTTCATATCGAAGCCGGCACAAAATACTTCATCACTGCCGGTAAGCACCACTGCATTCACTTCAGTATCCTTTTCCAGATCGACAAATGCATTTCCTATTGATTCCAGTAAGGACAGGTTAAGTGCATTTTTCAACTCAGGACGGTTAATCTTTACTACCGCGATATTTTCATCCTTTTCTACCAGCAAGTTTTGGTAGTCCATGTAAATCCCCCTTTATTAAACAGTATATCGAAAACTTGGCGTCTATTAATTTTAGATAAAAGGTTTAGCCTCTCTTATAAAACTAGAAATTTAGTCTGCTCAGGAACAACTCCTGGAAGCCAGTCCGCTCGGCAATTTCTACATGCTTAACCTTATCCCGGATCAGTTTTGCTCTTTCCCAGTCCAAATAAGACAATAATACCTGCACCACACCCTGACCAGCAGCATTACCAGCGTTTTTGATGGCAGTAGTTGGTACAGGCGGCAGCATTCCAATCCTTAAGGCACTGGAAGGGTTAACATAGTTGCCAAATGATCCAGCCAGGTAAATATAATCAATCTCTTGATACGAAATCCCTGCCTCATCTAATAAAATGTCGATTGCTGAACGAATGGCAGCCTTAGCAAGCTGTATCTGCCTGATATCTTCCTGATCGATATAAATTTGTAACCCGTTACCAGTTTCTTCCCCCGACAGCAGGATTATCTCATCTCCACGCCTGCCTCTCTCGACCACAAACTGGTTTGAATCATGATTGCTAACGATTCCATTACTGTCAATAATCCCTTTTTCTAAAAAGCAGGCGGTCAGATCTATAACAGCTGAACCACATAGACCTCGGGGCAAACTACTGCCCAGCACATTGAATTCCAGCCTACCATCCTCACCCAAATAAACCCTATCGATAGCACCTTTACCGGCTCTCATGCCGCAGCTAATTCCACCGCCTTCAAATGCAGGGCCAGCGGCAGCAGAAGCACCCCACATTTGTCCTTTTTTACTGAGCACTACTTCTCCATTAGTGCCAATATCCACCAATAGATAAGTATGCTCCTCACTTGCTGGAATAGTCAGTAAAGCAGCAGTAGTATCTGCTCCAACAAACCCGCCTATCTGAGGCAGGATAAAACATTCTGCCTCCCGGGCAGAGTTAAGTCCTAACTGCCTGGCTGGACAGCTAAGCTCGTCATTAAACACCCCTACATAGGGTGCCGCTGCAAAACCTGCCGGACTTAATCCCAGGAAGAAGTGCAGCATGACTGGATTGCCTGCCACACTAAACACATATATATCTTGCCCCTTAATCCCAATTTCCTCAATCATTTCTTCGATACATGTATTGATACTATTTATTAGCACCTGATGTAAGGTTTTCATGCCATCATCGTTCTCCTGGGAATAACTCAGGCGAGAAATTATATCCGCACCATAAGTCTTCTGCAGGTTGCTCCTGCTGACCATGGCAGCCACTTCTTTTTTCTGCAGATCCAGCAGAGCAGCAAAAACAGCAGTAGTACCGATGTCCAGAGCAATTCCAAAAGCTTTGGATTGTTTGGGGCCGATATACTTGATTCTGTTATCTGGAAATACTAAAGCATTGAGCTCCAGAGCAGGTCGGCCAACCCTATCCAAGCTGGAAAGAAACGACAGATTGTCAATACTCAATTCCAGACTATGGGTTGAAAGAGCCTTTCTCAGGCGGTGGTGTATGGACACAGGATTTTCCTGATCTATACCGGGTATATAAATCTGCTTGCATTCTATGAGGGGAATCTCTTCTGAAGAATGATTAAAATCTAAATTTATATCTTTACTGTTCAAATCTTTACCAGCATAATCGATATATACTTTTAACGGAGCATGCACATTACAATAGCAAGCCAGCCTTAATCCTTCTCTAATCTCTTCCGGCAGCAGATGCTCTCTTTCCCGATCTGTAATGGCATTAACTGCGCCTTCAACTCGCACCTTGCACTTGCCGCACACACCATTACCAGCACATATGCCTCCTATATCCAGGCCGCTATCAGCCAGGCTATCCCAAAGTCTTTTCCCCGAAAAAGTCCATATAACCTGTTCCTTTTCTTCAGCCGTAACAACCCTAATCTTAACCTGTTCTTTCATAAGCATATCACCTACGATCATTAATAATTATACGTTCTGGATGAGAGTAAACATTAAATCTCTCCCCCCTGGCAAATCCAATCAAGGTTATACCAGCATCTTCAGCCTTTTTCCTGGCTAAATCTGTCACAGTTGCCCTGGACACCACGATTTTAATATCCCTAAAACGAATTTTTTCAATTATCTCATTGCTGATCCTACCGCTACTGAGTAATATCTTACTGCTGCAATCCAGTTCGTTCTTTAAACAGTAACCTCATAACTTATCTACTGCATTATGTCTGCCTATATCTTCACGGCTCACCATCAGCCTCTTGCGGTCGCCCAGGCTCATAATATGAACTCCACCTGTTTGTCTATGGATATCTGATGCATCCAGGTGTTCTTTCATAAGCCTGGCAATATCCCAGGCACCAACCTGGATTTCTGCTGCTGATTTTCTACAGCTTCCGAAATCCTCCGGATTAATGACTTGTATGCCAACAGCAACTCCATCTTTTTTATATGCAGCTCATGGACATCCTTTACAGAATTAATCATATTATCGAAAGCTAGAGAACCAATAATTAATTCATCAATATTTATAGGAGAGCAGTATATCTTTTTATAAAACTGCTCATTAATAAATATGTCCAGACCGACCTCTATAATCATAGGATCTTCAATTTGGATTAGTCCCTGTTCTGACGAATAGCGGTTTATAATGCTGAATGTTACTGCCTTATCCAAAGCCTTCCCCCCTGCTGCTAAACTGTTATAAAATAGTATCTACCTGATTATTATCTCCTAATCAAAAAAAGGCGGCAACCGCCGCCTCAGACCGATGGCAGAACCCTTAACATGATTACCCCGTACCGGGCAAGTGTTATAGCTCAGCGCGAACACCGGTAATGGTGTAATTTGATGTTCGTACAGGACTCACCGACAATAGAGAAACATATCTCTGCGTTATTTCAAAAAGTCACAGGACCACAGTTTATGTTCGTATAGGCTCACAAAGGATAATGAAGCCCGCTCAATCAACGTACTCAGGGTACGCCTCAATCACGGGCTTCTTTCATGCCTTGATCTTCATTTCTTTATTGTTTCGAACGCAGTGAGCCCAAATTGCACCCTTATTTGTACCGTAATGAAATGAGGGTACATCACCCCAGCACGGGTTTATCCTGTGGGCTTCTGTCATCGGCCGAGCACAATACAAGCTATTTAGTTTCTGCCATTATGGTAAACGCAAAAATAAATGCCCATATTAGTGCTGCAAGCAGGGCTATGGTTGCGGTATCCCAACCGTGTCCCGCTGTTATTGCAGCATTTCCCAAGCTATACAGAACATTAAACCCGACCAAACCTACAGCTGTAAGAATAAAAACCGTTTTCTTAAATCCGCCCGAAAGCTGAAAACTCTTTGCCCAACCACAAAATTTCAAAAATATAAAAGTTGCCAATATAATTATTAAAATTGTGATTAGTGGGTTTGAAAGTATACCTCCACCGGCGCCTTGAGCAGCTTCTGATCCAAATGCTAACACCTTTTCACCCCCCTCTTCCATCATTACTTATTCTATTACTTAATTTTTTTGAAAACAAGTAAATATGATCTCTATAAAAACATAAATAAAAATTCGAAAATCACTTTACTGCTTTCAACACTATTTTTGTAAAATATTCTCTAATAATTTCTATTTTCCTGCTCAGCGAATGATTATTTTTTAAAAACCCTCTAAACTTTGCAACTTTACTTCTGTAATTAATTTTACTATAATAAATAGGCAAATTGTAATTAAAGTAAGTAAGTCAGATAGTCGCAGAATTTTATTCTGAGGAAAGTCGGAGCTCCGCAGGGCAGGGTGCTGGATAACGTCCAGTGGGGGTGACCCCAAGGCAAGTGCCACAGAAACAAACCGCCCGACAATCAATGGCTTATACCGGATTTGCCTGGATATTCCATATAAGCTATTGATTGCCGGGTAAGGGTGGAACGGCGAGGTAAGAGCTCACCAGCGTTCAGGTGACTGAACGGCTAGGTAAACCCCACCTGGAGCAAGACCAAATAGAGAAACATTGAAGTGGCCCGCTTCGTTTCCGGGTTAGGTCGCTAGAGGTGTCAGGTAACTGATATCCCAGATAGATGACTATCAAATACAGAACTCCGCTTACAGATTTGCTTACTTTAATTACAATCTTGTACATGGAATGGTAACTATTCTCTCCATAATTATTCATTTACCAGGTATACTCGCCATCATTTATTATTTTTCACTTTATGGCATTTAATAATGTAATATCTTTTGTATGTCAATCCTCACTTAATATTAAGAGCCTTGCAAAATTGCAAGGCTCTTAATATTAAGATAAATCCCGCTTTTCTTCCAGTTTAGACAAGAAAATATTTTCGCTTTGCAAAACTGCAAGGCAATCTTGCAATATTGCAAGATTGGTCCTCGTTAAGCTGGGGAAAAAATTTGTTTTCCCCCCCATTTTTCAAATGCAACTGAATATTTTTTCACTTTCAAATCCCTCTGCTTTAGACTTTACCACAAAATACACTTTAATCCTGGCTATTTCTATTAGATAACATTAATTTATGGCATATTATTTGCTAGATTAATATTCAGCCTGCCAGGGAAGGAGGAGTGTATTCAATCAGGCAGTTTTATAGCCTTATCCAAGTATGAATAGAAATTATCCCCTGATCTATAATTGTAAACCCCTAGAGAGAAGCCATGCCAATGACTCGATTCAAAAGCACCTTATGGAAGCCCCCTTCCGGGGACCACCCCGTTTACGGGGCAACTGATGTGCCTCCATTTTAATTGCGGCACAATTAATGATGCAATTTTACTCGGCGGGTCTGCCTCGTTGAGTGATTTGGAAGCCCCCTTCGGGGACCACAATTTGTACTCGGCGGGTCTGCCTAGTTGACTGATTTGGAAGGAGTGTTCTTAAAAATGAAGGATATCGTATTAGTAAGCGCATGCAGAACTGCTATCGCTAGTTTTTTGGGCAGCTTAAAGGATGTACAGGCTAACGATCTGGCGATTGCTGCAGGCAAAGCCGCTATCGAAAGAGCGGGTATTGATGCAGGAATAATCGATGAATTAACTCTGGGTCAGGTGTTTCCACACGGGCAGGGCTCCCTGCCAGCCAGACAAGTAGCTATGGCCTGTGGATTAAGATTTGATAGCACCGCTTGCAATGTGAACCAGAACTGTGCTTCCGGAATGCGGGCACTGGAGATTGCCGCACGTAATATTCAAGTAGGTAATAACGACATTGCTCTGGTAATCGGAGTGGAAAGCATGACAAATGCACCCTATATGGCACTGAAAGCTAGAATGGGCTATCGTATGAACGCTGGCAAATTAGAAGATTCCATGATTTTTGATGGCTTATTTGACGGTATGGTACCGGGTCACATGGGTGTAACAGCCGAAAACATTGCCGAGAAATATGGTATTACCAGAGAAGAATGTGATGATCTAGCTCTCATTAGCCATCAGCGTGCAACCAGGGCAGTTAAGGAAGGTACTTTCAAGCGTGAAGTTATCCCTTATGAAATCAAGAGTAAAAAAGGCAGTAAATTCTATGAAACTGATGAGCATATGATTCCTGATGCTAACCTGGAAGCAATGGCCAAACTGCCTTCAGCCTTTAAAAAGGGTGGAGTAGTAACCGCCGCCAATGCCTCGGGTATTAATGATGCAGCGGCTGCCGTGGTGATAATGTCCAAGGAAAAAGCTGCTGAACTGGGTGTGAAACCTTTGATGAAGCTCATTGACATCACTCATGGCGGAGTTGACCCAAAAATTATGGGTCTGGGACCTGCAGTAGCAATTCCCAAATCTCTGAAGAATGCTGGATTAAAGTTTGAAGATATTGAATACTGGGAGATCAATGAAGCTTTTGCGGCTCAGTTCCTGGGAGTTGGCCGTATGTTGAAGGAAGACTTTGGTATAGAACTGGATATGAACAAGTGCAACCTCAATGGATCTGGAATAGCCCTGGGTCATCCAGTTGGATGTACCGCACTTCGTATCATTGTATCTCTGTACTATGAACTGGAAAGACAGGGTAAAACTATGGGCGGCGCATCGCTTTGCGTAGGCGGCGGCTCTGGAATGTGCTCACTCTGGACCAGAGACATCTAGTTGTCAGATTAATTTGATCAATTATAAAATTAGAGGGGGAATATTAAATGGATTTTCGTCTGTCAGATGAACAAGAAATGATGAAGAAAATGGCCCATGACTTTTCAGTAAATGAGATAGCTCCGTTCGCTAGTGAATGGGACAATAACCATCATTATCCGGAAGATGTTATTAAGAAAATGCAGGAACTGGGATTTATGACTCTGGCTTGTCCGGAAGAATACGGTGGAGTTGGCCTGGACCATGTAGCTCAGAATACTGTTGCAGAAGAAATCTGCTGGGGCGATGCTGGTATTGGTACTACTATGGTGGCCAGTGCACTGTTGGCAACTGACCCTATCCTTGTAGCCGCTAACGATGAGCAAAAAAAATGGTGGTTTGGCCGCCAAAATGAGGGAATTCTAGGTGCCTTCTGTCTTACAGAACCCGGTGCTGGCTCTGACGCAGGAGCACTTTCCACCCGCTGTGTAAAAGATGGCGACGATTACTTAATCACCGGTGTTAAGCAGTTTATAACTAATGGTGGCATAGCTGGTCAGTATACTCTTCTGGCAACTCTGGATAAAAGTATGGGTTACAAAGGCATGTGTGCTTTCATGATTGATAGAGATACCCCGGGTATCAGCATCGGTAAAGTTGAAGATAAACTCGGTATCCGCACCTCAAATACCACCGAAGTAATATTTGAAGATGTTCGCGTTCCTGCCAAGAACCTTTTGGGTAAAGAAGGGCAGGGTTGGTTTGTAGTCATGAAAACTCTGGATATTTCGAGAGCAAGTATTGCAGCCATGGCTACTGGCGTTGCCCAGAGGTGCCTGGATGAATCTCTGGAATATTCCAAACTACGAACCCAGTTTGGTAAACCTATCTCCAGTTTCCAGGCTATCCAGTTTAAACTGGCGGATATGGCTATGCATATTGAAGCATCCAGGCTGCTTTACCTGGAAGCTTCTTCCCTGCAGGATATGGATGTACCTCGCTTCAGCAAAGCCGCATCACTGGCGAAAGCTTATGCTGGAGACACTGCCATGATGTGCGGTGTTGAAGCTGTCCAAATTTTCGGTGGCTATGGATTCACCAAAGAATATCCGGTAGAAAAACTAATGAGAGATGCTAAGATATTCCAGATTTATGAAGGAACCGGCGAAGTACAGCGCATGGTTATAGCTGGCGACCTGCTCAGGGGTTAATATACAAAATAGTCTTTAATCCTTTCAACGACCAGGGTTCCTTCCCTGGTCGTTTCTTTTTTGATAAACAGCAGATAATATACCTTCTCCAAGGTATTGGCAGGCCTGGAGCAGGATAGCATAACCCTGGAAGTCGGATAATCTGCATCTTATGATTTTCCACGGGAGTATCGATAGTTCCGTGTAAATAAGTTTACAAGTAGCCAGTATTTAGGGCC
>JAENZN010000043.1 GCA_016841245.1 Syntrophomonas sp. | reverse complement strand
CACGTACGGTTCCGTGAGAGACTGCGGGTGAAACTCCCGCGGTCTACTCGACTGCAGAAATTGCTGAATAACCTCTGAATATATAGGGGCTGAGAAGCAATCCAGTACATCACTTGACATGAAACAGCTGTTGCTAATTTCTTGGGGACATAATTAAGCAGCATCATGCAGTAATACATCAATTGCCTTAAAGCTGTTTCATAATCCAAGTCCTGTATCTCTTCGCAGAACAGGAAGAACAGGCCTCCAAAACTGCGTGAATCTTGATTGTGACGACGTTCCCATTCCAGAAGGATGTATCTGGTGAAAACTATCGTCGTGTGGGCGATGAGCATATCATAGCTCCGGCCTGGTACTCAGTTCCAAGTTTCAAAAGGCTCTTTGAAGCCTTGAAGAAGACTTCGATCCCCCAGCGCATACCGTAAATGCGGACTATTTCTTTATCATCCAATGAAAGATCAGTCGATATTATGGCACGCCATTCGCTCTTCTTATTGCGGTTGCTGACGAAAACTATTTTTACCGGGATTCCGTTCTTCGTTTTGCAGCATAATGAGCCGATGATATCGCCTTTCTTAACCTTTACCCGATACCGCGCTTCTTCACTTTCGTATCTTGCCGAATTTACCAATCTAACCATGATTCCACTTAAAAAAGTAAGGTTCTCATAATTTTGAATGTTGAAATATGCCTTTGCCTGTCTCCGCATCGGAAACACTAACTGCCTGATAAATGGGGTTCCGGGCAGAGTCACATCCTTGTTCAAATGCCTTTTAGAACGATTCGTGAGGCTCAACCCCATTTGCTATGAATCTTAGCAGCGTCATATGGAAAACGACCAGAGGGAGTATAGATTGTACCCGCAACCTTAATAGTGACCAACGGGAACATCAGTAGTACCCGTAGGGAGAAGGGTGGGTGTATCTGCTATGTTACGCCAATGGTCCTGAATATTTATGTATTCAAAAAAGTTATCATTAGAGTTTTGGCAGTGGAATCAACCATAAAATATATGCAAAATAAACTTGCAGGTTGTTCTTCCCGGAGAAGCACTTGAATATATTTAAATAATTTAACTGGTGGGAGGACTAGGATGCAAAATTATATTAGAAAAAGAGCAGTCAGGATTGCTAATCATATCGTTAAAACATCTAATACGGTAAGACAGACTGCGGAGATTTTTGGAATATCCAAGAGTACTGTACACAAGGACGTATCAGAACGCCTTCCTAGGATAGATGTAAAGTTGGCCGAGGAAGTAAAGGAGATACTAGAAAAAAACAAGGCTGAACGGCATATCCGGGGTGGAGAAGCTACTCGACAGAAATATGCAGCAA
The DNA here is from genome assembly GCA_016841245.1 of Syntrophomonas sp. Taxonomy (GTDB): domain Bacteria; phylum Bacillota; class Syntrophomonadia; order Syntrophomonadales; family Syntrophomonadaceae; genus JAAYJK01. The sequence continues at coordinate 13,422 of JAENZN010000043.1, read as the reverse complement.
ATAGCCATGAATTAACACAATAAGAAAATATACAACAATAATAGTAACGATAAGATATAATAATGGTATAATTATGTAAAAATGTCGAGGAGGGCCTTGCTAACCATGCTATTCGCCAGCGAGGATATTGGAATTGATCTTGGAACAGCCAGTGTATTAGTTTTCAAAAAGGGCAAAGGTATCGTATTACATGAACCATCCGTTGTAGCTATAGACAAAAATACAGATAAAATAATTGCGGTGGGAGAAGCAGCTCGTCAGATGTTAGGAAGGACCCCCGGGAATATTGTGGCTATTAGGCCCTTAAAAGATGGTGTTATTGCTGATTATGATACGACCGAAAAAATGTTAACATATTTCATTAAAAAAATTATTGGAACTAAATTTCTATTCAAACCCCGGGTAATTGTGTGCATCCCAACCGGTGCTACTGATGTAGAAGAGCGGGCTGTCAATCAAGCTACAGTATCTTCCGGGGCCAGGCAAGCATATATAGTTGAAGAACCTCTGGCTGCTGCTCTGGGTGCAGGCATGAATATATCAGATGCCAGCGGTAATATGGTAGTTGATATTGGGGGAGGGACTTCTGATATTGCAGTCCTTTCACTGGGAGGGATCGTCTGTGATGCTTCGCTTAGAGTAGGTGGGGACAAGTTCGATGAAGCTATAATCAGGTATATCCGGAGAGAATATAACTTGATGATTGGAGAGCGCACCGCCGAAGAAATAAAAATCAGAGTAGGAACTGCCTATGTAAGCAAAGAAAATATGGATCGATCCATGGAGGTGCGGGGTAGAGACCTCCTGACCGGACTGCCCAAAAATATTCAGGTAAGCTCGAAAGAAAGTTTCAAAGCACTGCAGGAACCAGTTGAAGCCATAATCGAAGGGGTTAAGAAGGTACTCGAGATTACACCTCCTGAATTAGCAGCAGATATAGTTAACAATGGTATAGTAATGACCGGGGGTGGTTCACTATTGAATGGGTTGGATATATTGCTGTCAAAAGAGACTAACCTCCCGGTACATGTTGCCGAGGATGCTATTTCATGTGTAGCTATGGGTACTGGTAAAGCCCTGGAACAAATATCGGTAATAAGACAAACCAAGAAAAAGGGAACTAGAAATCTGATATAGGTTCAAGTAATTGCTGCAGGAAGACGATATATAGTCTATAGCAATTATTAGGAGGTAACCTTTTGATAAAAGGATGGTATACGGCTGCATCTGGTATGATGATGCAGATGTCCAGGCAGGATGTGATTGCTAATAATATCGCTAATACGGCTACTAGCGGATATAAAAAGCAAGTATCGCTTTCCCGGGCCTTTCCTGATATGCTGATCAGCCGTCTAGAAACCACAGCAGATCCAATCAGCAAATCAATCCAAGCCATAGGCCGGTTGGGAACCGGAGTATGCCTGGAAAATATAGCGACTGACCTGTCGGTAGGGAATCTTGATAAAACCGATTTACCAACCGATTTATCTCTGGCCCAAACCGGGAGTTATTTTGCAGTTGAGACAGAGCAGGGTGAGCGTTATACACGTAATGGAGCCTTTAAGATAAATTCAGAAGGCTCTTTGACCGATAATCAAGGTAATCCGGTTCTTGATAAAGATAATAAACATATTAATATTAGCGGGGAATTTATTGTTGATCGCACGGGCGTTATTAATTATGCAGATGGAACCGCAACGGTTACCTTGAAGGTGCTGAATTTTTCCGATCCGGAAAAATTAGAAAGATTTGGAGATAGTCTTTACAGTAATGAAAAAGGATTAACAACATCTGTTGTGCCAGCCAATCCGGATGTTCTTCAGGGTTATCTGGAACATTCTAATGTTAATGCTATCCAGGAAATGGTGGATCTGCTAAGTGTAGTCAGATCCTATGAATCATTGCAAAAAGTAGTACAAGCTGAAGACGAAACTGTGGGCGTGGCGATAGATAAAGTAGGCAGTACCTCTTAAAGGGAATAACCCGCCAAGGCGGGCCCAGGCCGATAACAAAAGCACTTACAGCACCAACCCGCTTATGGGGCAACTGATGTACCTTCATTTCATTGCGATACAATTAAGGATGCAAGTTGGTGTTTGTGTAGGGGTCAACATAATTCGGAAACGAATATTAGCGTTATTTCAGCCTACTATATCAATATTCCTGGGTACCTTTGATTACGGACTTCCTTGTTGTTTTGAGCGTAGTGAGATTGACTCTGATTCTAGAAAGGGCTTCTGTCAATGGCCTCTCACCTTAGCGAATTTGGCGACAAACTGCATCCGTCCCAGGGCGGTTTTTTTGTGTCTAGAAAAACAAATACCCGGAGAAAATGAGTTATAATACTGATATAATGTGCAGAAATGAGGATCGATATGCCTGATCAGAAAAAGGCTGATATACTTGGTTGCAGGATTGATTTACTGAATATTACTGAAACTATGGAACGTTTAAAATGTCTAATTGAATCCGGCACAACTGAACAGGTGATTACTTTAAATGCGGAGATAGCCTATACTGCCAGGAAAGACCGGCAACTGCAAGCAATTATTAACTCTGCCAGTCTGGTAACCCCTGATGGGATCGGGATTGTCTGGGCGGGCCGATTGATGGGATATAAAATAAGTGATCGGATAACTGGAATAGACCTGGTTTATAGAATAAGCGAGAAAGCAGTAAGTCGAGGATGGACAATTTATCTGTTGGGCGCTTCCCCAGGCCTGGCGGATAAAGCAGCTCAAAATTTATCGAGCTTATATCCCGGATTGCAGATAGCAGGCAGTGAGCACGGATATCATAAAGAGGAGGATATGGCGGCAGTAATAAATGGCATCAACCTGGCCAGACCTGACATCTTATTAGTAGCTCTGGGCGCTCCCCGGCAGGAATACTGGATATATAAACATAAGGCTAAGTTGGATGTGCCGGTCTGTATTGGAGTTGGTGGCAGTTTTGATGTTATAGCCGGGGAGAAAAAGAGAGCACCAGACTTCTTCATTAAACTTAACTTGGAGTGGTTGTACCGACTGTTCAAAGAACCTGCTCGTATAAAAAGACAAGTGGTACTGCCGCTGTTCGTATTACAAGTAGTTAAAAGCAAATATCGGTCTATTAAATAGTTCCCCCTGAAAAAGTCTGTGTAGGTTGAGGGTATGCATAAACATACTTGTGCCCAATCTCCGCATGGATAACATCAACTGCTTGACGATTGTCTCCAGAAGAACAGAGTAAATTCCCATCCATATTCAGTTCCCCTCTCGCGACCTCCATATCGCTCGCCCTCTTCCGACAATCGTCTGGGTAGGATGTTGTTCCCCATACTCTGACAAACGGTCACCAGCATATTTATGCATACACCGGAGCGATTTTACTGCTTTTTAGAAGGGATTAAATAAAGAAAAAAGCAGCCTGTGAAGGGAATCTATTCTCAATCTAGAAAGATATCCCTATAAGTTTTAATCAAATTAGGCAATACAGGATGCATGTGTTTAACCCAGGTTGTTTTTGTTTAAGGATAAACAGACCATCCCGGGGTAATAAATATTAAAAAGTGAGGGGAAGCTGGTGGAGCAAAAAAAACTTTTTGCCCTCGATATTGGCACACGCAAAATAGTAGGGGTAGTTATGCAAAAAAATGACGCAGGATATGAGATTTTGGGCAGTGAAATGCTGGAACATACTACTCGGGCGATGGTAGATGGACAGATTCATGATGTAGAGGCGGTTGCCGCCACCATAAAAAATATCAAGGATAGTCTAGAAAATCGACTACAGCTGGAATTGAAAGAAGCAGCAGTAGCTGCCGCAGGGCGCTCTCTGCAGACGGCCGGGGGGAAAGCTGAAAGACGCTGCACGGTATTAAATGAAGTTACTCGGGCAGAGGTCTGTGCACTGGAGATAGAGGCGGTACAGTCTGCCCAGCTGCAGTTGGCCAGAACGGAAGCAGCCGATAGAGATAAGAATAATTATTTTTGTGTGGGCTACAGTGTGGTCAAGTATTTCCTGGAAGGTCAGGAAATTATTAATCTGGTAGGTCAGCGGGGAGAAGAAATAGCAGTAGAAATTATTGCCACCTTTCTTCCCCGGGTAGTAGTTGACAGCCTGTTTTCAGCCCTGGCTAGAGCAGGACTGGAAGTTATCAGTCTCACCCTGGAACCCATCGCCGCCTTATCAGTTGCCATACCTCCCCAAATGCGCATGTTGAATTTGGTTCTGGTAGATATAGGTGCTGGTACTTCTGACCTGGCTATAGTGAAAAATGGCAGTATTTCCGCATATGCCATGGTTCCCTGTGCGGGAGATGAGATCACCGAATATATTGCCTCAGAATATCTGTTGGATTTTTATACTGCCGAATCTATGAAACGCCAGCTGGCCAGCCAGGAGGAGCTAGAAGTTGCAGATATACTAGGAAATAAAATTATCCTGGTGGCAGGTGAAGTAATAGAAAAATTAAACCCGGTGGTTAAAGAAATTACGGCCAGTATTGTAAAACACATCCTGGAACTGAATATGAAAAAGCCTGATGCAGTAGTTTGTGTAGGAGGGGGAAGCCTTACACCCGGCTTAACCGAGGAATTAGCAGAAAAACTAGCTATAGCTTCGCAAAGGGTGGGCTTAAGGACTCCAGCCCAGTTTGATAAAATTGAAGTAAAGGACTCCTATCTGTTAGGCCCGCAAGGAGTCACCCCGTTGGGAATCGCTTATCATGCTTTGTCCAATCCGCCGGCACCTTTTGTCAAGGTGAGCGTAAATGAAAGGGAGCTGGCTTTATGGAATGTGGGAGATTTTACAGTATCCAGTGCCTTACTGAGTTCAGGGATGAATTTAGGCAATATTTATGGAAAACCAGGTCTGGGCAAAACACTTAAAATAAATGGTGTGGTAAAAACCATCAAAGGTGAAGTGGGTAAGCCACCAATTATCAAGATCAATGAGCAGGATGCCTCACTGGACAGCCTGATTGGTGATGGCGACCGTATTGAATTCCACCGAGGGCAGAGTGGCAAGGACGCTCGACTGTTGGTTTCTGACTTGGTTAAGGATATGCATGGTCAGGTTAGTGTAAATGGGCAGCAGGTAGGGGTTCAAACCCAGGTACTGGTGAACGGAAAACAGGTTACCCAAGAAGATGAGATACCTGACCGAGCTGTAGTGCAATTTAAACCAGCCAATAGTTTAGAAAGTATTTTGCAGCAGTGTGGATTGCCGGAACATTTGCTGGTAGAGAGTATTTATTACTGTTATATAAATGGTGAAAAGAGAGTATTAAAATGGAAACCAATAGCGGTCAAAGTTAATGACCAGGAAGCTGATATGAATCAAATTGTTCCATTCGGGTCAGCAATAATCTATGCTTTAAGGCCGACAACTCCATTAATCAAGGATTTCGTGAGTGAATCGGGCGTACATGATATAAAAGTACAGGTGAATGGGGATATAGTAGCTATTCAAAAAGAAAGCGCATCAATAATAATGGATGGACAGTCTGTTAAAATGGAAGAAAAAATAAAGCAGGGAGCCAGGATAACCATCGATAAAAGTGAAAGCAGCGCCATATTAAGCGACATTTTTAGGGTAGTAGACATCAAGCCGTCAGTTCAACGGCGACTGATCATGAAAGTAGATGGTCAAGACGCGGGTTTTACCACCCCCATCAAGGAAAACAGCATTATAGAAATTACCTGGTCAGAGCAATAGGAAACAGGAAACAGGGGGGACGTTCGAAACCACTGAAAAAGTAGCCTTTTAAAACCGCTTGGACGTCAGATCCAGTCCAAGCTGATCGGATAATCAATAGCCAACATCTTGACCAGCGCAGAAAATAAGAGTTTAATACATTTAAAGCGGATACCAGCTTGGCTATCCGCTTTAGATTTACCGCCAGGGCTGTTAGCTTTGCCTGAATGCCGATACTTCGTAGACCATAGCCTCTGGCTCGGTCTAATCCATGGAATCTTTTTAATTCTGCATTCTTGGGTTCGATTTTCGCCCGCTTACGGTATTCCTCAAGAAATTCCGGGGTTTTTGCTCTTTGACTGTATTCATATAGTTCAGGAGTATTTACACTAATTATAAGGACTCTAGCTATCCTCTTGCTCTTACCTATGCATTCAGCTCGACGAGGGCAATTTCGGCAGTGCTCACGTTCAAAGCTATATTCCAAGAACTGTTTCTTTTTGCCATTTCGTTTACGGGTTCTAGGGACCATTTTTACCGTTTCGTTTCCCATAACACAAAACCATTGATCGCTGTCTTTGTTGTAGCTTAATAGTTCCTCATTGATTCTATATGCACTGGCGCTTACCGGGATATAGGCTAAAGCTTCTTTTTCTTTGATCAGGTTAAGGATATCAGGACGAAAATAGGCTTTATCGCCATATACTCTGGTTACGGTCAATCCGGATTTTTTGGTTTCTTCAAGATGCTCTTTAAAATTGCTGCCGTTAACATACGAACCCGGTTCTACAATTATGCTGGTTATTAAACTCCCGTCAGTAGTTTGGCATATTTCCGCCTTGTAGCCATAAAAATTCTGGGTCTTGCTTTTGTGCCCTACCCGGGCGTCTTTATCTACCAGGGAACGGATGCCTTTTTGTTCTATGAACAGATCGCTTTCTAAGATTTCCTGAGCCTCCTGGACTGCTTGGCTGACTTCCTCGCAGCTTTCTTTGCCCACTTGTTCTATCAGGTCTTCCAGATAATCCTTCATAACTTGCTTGGCTTCAGCATGGTCTTCTATTTGAGTGTAATCCGGTATTTCATATTCTTCCTGGTTCATGGCTTTAAATATATTTTTGGCCAACTGCTTCATGATACGTTCAGGTACTTTTTTGATTGTGTTTGCTTCAATGTGAGTGGTCTCGGGACGTTCTTCTTGTTCACTTCTCAGAAAAGAGAGAGAAGGGAACAAGAAGAACGCCCCCCCTGTTTCTGACTTGGCAGGTATAAGTAGATTAGAATTTATTAATCCTGTTAAGTAGGGGTTTATTTTTTAAAAAATAAATATTATAATTAACGAAGAAAGTCAAATAAAGTCAAATAGGGAGATGGCTATGAAAAAAAGCCTGGCAGATAGGATAGAGCAGTATATAAAAGTGTTGATTGACAGAAGTGAAGAAAAGCAAATTGAGATACAGAGAGCTGAATTAGCTGAGACTTTTTCCTGTGTACCTTCCCAGGTAACTTATGTTATTTCTACCAGGTTCCAGGAGAAATATGGTTACTATACTGAAAGCAGGAGAGGCGGAAAAGGCTTTGTACGCATAACTCGTTTTACCATTAGCAGCGATATTTGCACCATAATGGATGGAGATAAACTATTCGATTTCATTAATGAGCTGATGGAAAAAAAGATGCTGGATAGCGAATCAGGCAACATGTTGAAACATATTGTTTTATCTGCATCCAGTGATCTGGCCGATGAACATAGAAAACACCTGTATAATTCGGTAGCTCGAGGGCTTTCAGAGTACCTGAATTTGAATTAGCGATAAGTGAGGAGGATGTTTTAATGTTTTGTGATGATTGTAAGCAGAAACCGGCTACGGTACATTTAACCCAAATGGTAAATGGTAAAAAAACAGATATGCATTTATGTACCGAATGTGCAGCTCAGAAAGGTTTTCTGTTATTTGACAATGATAAGAAATTTTCTATACCAAATTTCCTAGGCAGTTTTTTAGGTAGTGATTTTAACCTGCAGGATGTACACTCACTGGCTAGTACCAACAGTTGTAGCAATTGCGGGATGAGCTTTACAGATATTCGCCAGACAGGTAAACTGGGTTGTTCGGAATGCTACAAAGCTTTTGATACCGAGTTGGAACCTACCCTTAGGAGCATTCATGGCAACAGCAATCATGTAGGTAAAATACCGGTTCGGGGAGGCGAAAAAGTATTTTTGAAAAAGGAAATGGGAGAATTGAAATTAGCACTTCAGCAGGCAATAAAGGAAGAAAACTATGAACAAGCAGCTGAAATTAGAGATAAAATAAAGGGATTGGAAAAAGTTATTAATGAGGAGGGCGGCAGGTGAGTGATAGCGATTTATTAAATAGTAACTTCGTTGCCTGGATGGATTCCAGAGCAGGTTCAGAATCAGATATAGTAATCAGCAGCCGAATTCGTCTGGCTAGAAATCTTCAATATATTACTTTTCCCTACTTTATGAATGCCGAAAGCGGCAATAAATCAATGCAGGAGATAAGCGATGCCTGGAAAAACAGTGAACTGCTATCGCAGATGGATCTGATTACTTTTGACCAGACATCTACCCTGGACCGACAGATATTAGTAGAGAAGCATTTGATAAGTCCCGAACATGGCCTATCAGCAGAATCTTACCGAGGTTTGCTGGCTAGTAAGGATGGATCAATTGCCACAATGATTAATGAAGAAGACCATCTGCGGATACAGTGTTTATTACCAGGACTACAACTGGAAAAATGCTATAAACTAGCCCAGGAAATAGATGATGAATTAGAGCAGCAACTTAATTATGCATTTGATGAACACCGAGGTTATCTAACCGCCTGTCCTACTAATGTAGGAACTGGGATGCGTTCATCGGTCATGCTTCATTTGCCAGCAATAGCTATCAGTGGACAGAGATCCAGGATTTTTCAAAATATAAATCAACTGGGTATGACGGTGCGTGGTCTATATGGTGAAGGAACTGAAATAGTAGGAAACTATGTACAACTTTCAAATCAAATTACTCTGGGTCAGACAGAAAATGAAATTATTACTAATCTGGGGATTATCAGTAGACAGATTGTTGAGCAGGAGAAAATGCTGCGCAAAAGTCTGCAGGAGGAAATGAAGTACCAGTTGGAAGACCGGGTAGGACGTGCCTATGGAATATTGACCAATGCCAGGGTAATGAACTCTAATGAAGCATTAGCACTTCTCTCCGATGTTCGTCTGGGAGTTGATTTGGGCATCATTGAGGGAATTAGTCTCTTTGTTATTAATCAACTGGTAGTAGCGATAAAACCGGCTCATCTACAAAAAAGAAATGGTGGGGAAATGGAGGCTTTTATCCGGGATGTTAAACGTGCCGAAGTTATCAAGGAAATCCTGCTCAAAAGCAGCAAGTAAAGAACTTTCGGATCAGTGCAGCATAAGAAAGGAGGATTATTATGTTTAGAAGGTTTACTCAAAGAGCCAGAAATGCGGTTATCCATGCTCAGGAGGAAGCTCGTCAGCTAAACCACTCTGCCATTGGAACCGAACATATATTATTAGGGGTTTTGCGAGAAGGAGAAGGTGTAGGAGCTAAAGCACTTATTAGTATGGGTACTGATTTAGAAAAAGTACGGGTAGAGGTAACCAAGCTGATAGGGGAAAAAACCGACAGCAACCAACCGGCGGCAGGCGATTTGCCGATTACTCCGGGAGCCAAAAAGGTCTTTAATTTGTCTTTTGAAGAGGCCCGGCTTCAGGGAGTAAATTATGTAGGGACTGAACATCTACTCCTGGCTATATTACATGAAGAAGATGGTGTAGCTGGGCAGGTATTGTTATCTATGGGGGTAAAATTAGATGATCTAAGGGAACAAGTACTAATTCTATTGGGAGGAGATACCCCCATTGCCTATGATAACAGCAACCTGGGGGATAACCAGCAGGATAGCCAGGGGCAGTCGGCCCAGGCCAAAAGAAAGCAGCGCAGTAAGACTCCAACACTGGATTCCTTCAGTCGTGATTTAAACAAGGATGCCGGAGAAGGCAGATTGGATCCAGTAATCGGAAGAGTTGCAGAAATAGAAAGAGTTATTCAGATATTATCCCGCAGAACAAAAAATAACCCGGTATTAATCGGTGACCCAGGGGTGGGCAAAACCGCAATAGTAGAAGGACTAGCCCAGAGAATTAATGAGAATCAGGTTCCCGAGATACTAGCCAACAAACGAGTGGTAGCACTTGATTTATCTTCTATGATTGCAGGTACCAAGTACCGTGGTGAGTTTGAAGATCGGCTTACCAAAATAGTTAATGAAATCAAGACCGCCGGAGATGTAATAATATTTATTGATGAACTGCATACTATCGTTGGAGCAGGTGCTGCAGAAGGAGCCATCGATGCAGCTAATATTCTGAAACCATCCCTGGCCAGAGGAGAGTTTCAATGTGTAGGAGCCACTACCCTGGATGAATACCGGAAACACATTGAGAAAGATGCGGCACTGGAAAGGCGCTTTCAGCCCATTACGGTTGATGAACCAACTATTGAGGAGAGCATAGAAATCTTAAAGGGTCTGCGGGATCGTTATGAGGCTCATCATGGGGTTAAGATAAGCGATGAAGCAATGGAAGCGGCAGCTCGACTTTCTGCTCGTTATATCAGTGATCGTTTTCTGCCCGATAAAGCCATTGACCTCATTGATGAAGCTTCCTCCAGGGTGCGTCTGGCCAACTATATCCTGCCGGAGGAATTAAAACAAAAAGAGCTGCGTTTACAAGAATTGATAAAAGAAAAAGAGGAAGCCATAAACGGTCAGGAATACGAGAAAGCAGCTAAATTAAGGGACGAAGAGCAAAAACTTAAAAACGAAGTGGACAGCGAACGCAAGGAATGGCTAAACCAGAGGAGTGTAGAATTTGGCTCGGTAGGAGAAGAGGAGATAGCCGATATAGTAGCCAGCTGGACTGGGATACCGGTAAGCAAGCTGGCGGCTGAGGAAAGCGAAAGACTGGTCAATCTAGAAGAAGTACTGCATAAAAGACTGGTCGGTCAAAATGAGGCCGTAATAGCTGTAGCCCGGGCAGTAAGAAGAGCCCGAGCTGGTTTAAAAAACCCCAAAAGACCGATAGGTTCATTTGTTTTCTTGGGACCGACGGGAGTAGGAAAGACAGAACTGGCTCGGGCACTGGCCGAGGCCATGTTTGGCAGTGAAGATGCCATTATCCGGTTGGATATGTCTGAATATATGGAAAAACATGCCGTGTCCCGTATGATAGGTTCTCCTCCGGGCTACGTAGGCTATGATGAAGGCGGGCAGCTTACCGAGCGGGTTAGAAGAAAGCCTTATTCAGTAATACTGCTGGATGAAATAGAAAAGGCCCATCCGGATGTCTTTAATATATTACTTCAAGTGTTGGAAGATGGGCGCTTAACCGATGGTCAAGGAAGAACCGTAGACTTTAGAAATACGGTAGTGATTATGACCTCTAATGTAGGTGCCGAATATATCAAGCAGAGTAAACAGGTAGGTTTTAACCGGGCGATAGACGAGGCAGAGAATTATAACCAGATGAAGAACAGGGTGATGGAGCAATTAAAACATACCTTCCGGCCAGAATTTATTAACCGGGTGGATGAGATGATAGTCTTTCAAAACTTGTCTGATGAAGATTTGGTAAAAATAATAGATTTGTTGTTAAAAGACCTGGAACAGAGGGTTAAAGACAATGGATACGAAATGGAGATTCGGGATGGAGCCAGGCAGCTGATCATGAAAGAAGGGTATGATCCCAGTTATGGCGCGCGTCCACTCAAGAGAGCTCTGCAGAAATTGGTGGAAGACAGCATTTCGGAAGAGATTTTGAGAAAAAATGTGCTTCCTGGGGATAAAATACTGGTAGATGCAGTGGATGATAAAATGATTGTTACTAAAGGATAGAGAAGTGATTTTAGTAGAAGGAAAAGGGCCGCAAATTGGTGGTACCTTCAGACCGATGACAGACCCCCTCCGGGATAACTCCGTGCCGGGCAACTGATGTGTTATCGCCAAACTCTAACACCAATAAGGGTGCAATTTGAGTTGGCCATGTTCATAAATAATTTGGAAACGAATTTCGGTGTTATTTCAAAAAGCTCTTACAGTACAACCCCGGTGTGGGGTGATCCCCGAAGGGGGCTTTTGTCATCGGTCTTAATTATTTATACTAGTTATTACGATAATTATATATAATACAAAAATACAAAAATTTAGAGGAAATTATTCTATTGGGCCTTAATTTCTACAATTTTGTTATGGGTCTTTAGGGTATAATGTTCTAATAAGGAGAGCATTATGGGGAAAATTATTAGTAAATTCATCTGTAGTGAATGCGCTTATGAAAGTATAAAATGGCTGGGTAAGTGTCCGGTTTGTGGATCATGGAATACCCTGGTAGAGGAAAGAGTTGAGAAAAAATCTCCCCGTATTAATAAAAAACACGTAGAGGCTATTTCTCTAGTATCGATTTCCAGTCACGATATAAAAAGGTTTAGTTCCGGAATTGGAGAATTAGACCGAGTACTCGGTGGCGGCATAGTGCCTGGTTCGATAGTACTCCTGGGTGGAGACCCGGGGATAGGTAAATCTACCCTCTTATTACAGGTAGCCAACCATATTGGAGCATCTGGGGAAAAGGTGATCTATTTATCGGGAGAAGAATCCTTAAAACAAATTAGATTACGTTCGTTGCGTTTAAATATAAACAACGAAAATATCTTTTTATTAAATGAACAAGAAATAGATCTCTTAGAGCAATATATCAAAGATATCAATCCAGGACTTATCATTGTTGATTCTATACAAACGGTTTACTCTCGAGATATATCCTCTATTCCCGGCAGTGTTGCACAATTAAGAGAATGCACCGCCAGAATAACTGAAATAGCTAAGAAAATGGAAAAGGCTTTCTTTTTGATTGGACATGTAACTAAAGAAGGTGCGATAGCAGGACCCAGGGTCTTGGAACATATGGTGGATGTAGTCATTTATTTTGAAGGGGAAAATAACTACTGTTTTCGCCTGTTAAGGGGAATAAAAAACCGTTTTGGTTCGACCAATGAAATAGGACTGATGGAGATGAGAAGTGAGGGATTACTTGAGGTTCTGGATCCTTCTGATGTATTACTGGGCTCCGGTGAAAATTCTATCGGCACGGCTATAACCGTCAGTTTTGAAGGAAGCAGGCCGCTACTTATTGAAGTTCAATCGCTGGTATCTTCTTCCGGACCGGGATATCCACGGCGTATGGCCTCGGGTATTGATCAAAACCGTTTATCCTTAATAATTGCGGTATTAGAGAAGTTGCGTGGATATAATTTATCAGCTTATGATGTATATCTTAGAATAACCGGCGGGCTTTTTATTAAAGACCCGGCAGCTGATTTGGGAATTGCTGCGGCCATTATTTCTAGTTTTAAAGAATGTAAGCTTCCCGCCGATACTATATTTATAGGAGAAATAGGATTATCCGGCCAGGTCAGATCAGTTTCTTTTATCGAGGCTCGGCTCAAAGAAACATTAAAACTAGGGTATAAACGAGCAGCGGTTCCTGCCGGAGTGAATTACCCGCAAAATTCCGAGTTGTGTGTTTATCCATTGCTTACATTAGATGATTTAATAGATTTTATCAATAAGTCCAGCGGTTAAATGTCAATAGGCAATTGGAAAAAATATTTAAAAAACCAAGGTGTTAGGG
>JAENZN010000042.1 GCA_016841245.1 Syntrophomonas sp. | reverse complement strand
GCTAGCCCTTGAAATTACTGGGCTAACGGGTTCCTTTAATCATTTTTACTGTAAAACTCAGGATAACAATAATAATATTAAGGCTTTGTTAATAATTTGTTAACAAAGCCTTAAGTATTCGTAAACTTCCGTCGCGCTCTATCCAGCAGGTAAAAAGAGCCGGTGATCAACAGATATTCATCACCAGCAAGCAGTTCCAATCCTAATTGAACCGCATTTTCAATGTTTTCCTGCCTATAGCATTCTATTCCCGGATACATTTTATTCCACAGCTCAGCTACTCTAACCCAATTTCTTGCTCTATCGCCCTCTGGCCTGCTTACAATGCATTTACTGGTGTTGACCCCTAGATGTAATAACGCCCCTGAAGCATCTTTATCATCCAAATAACCACATAGCAGTACCTTTTTTCGTTCTCCTAAGATTTTATTCAGAGAACCAGCTAAGGCCAATGCAGCCTGGGGATTATGTCCTGCATCAACTATAACTAGAGGATCCTGGGAAACAACTTCCATCCGACCCGGAAATTTTATCTGCTTAAGAGAACTTATTAAGTTGGGAATAGGGACTACAAAAGCATAATTCTCCAATAAACGAATTATAGCCAGAGATATACGTAGATTGTCCAGTTGATGATCGCCGGGAAGTCCAAAACGAACTTTATTTATTTCCTGGCCGGCAAAATCGATATCGATGTCCTGTCCTTCAATTCCGGGATGCCCATGGGGGTTAACCTTAATAGTATCCAGGTCAAAACAGGGCGCATCTTCTAGATGCGCCTTTTCCAGAATGACTTTTCTGGCCTCCTCATCCATTGCTCCTAGAACCACAGGTATCTTAGCTTTAATAATACCCGCCTTATTTTCCGCAATTTCCGCCAGAGTTTTTCCCAGAACTCCGGTATGATCGTAGTCAATTCCAGTAATAGCTGATACCAGCGGTATAATAACATTGGTGGAGTCATATACTCCACCTAATCCAACTTCTATTACTGCCAAATCTACCTCACTATCCTTGAAATATTGGAAAGCCAGGGCAGTCATCACCTCAAATTCGGTAGGGTGTTCTTCGCCAGCAGCTATCATCTTGTCTACCTGACTCTGGATATAATCCAGGTACTCTTCAAACCGTCCGGCATCTATTTCCCGACCATCAATGGTAAAGCGTTCCAGGTAAGAATGTAAATGGGGGGAGGAAAAACGGCCTACCCGATAACCCGCTGCACTTAATAAAGACGCAGTAATAAAAGTAACTGATCCTTTGCCATTGGTACCTGCAACATGTATGCATTTCAGGCCTTTTTCCGGACTACCCATAAGCTGCAGCAGTTTGCTTATTCTTGCCAAACCTGGTTTGATTCCAAACACACTAAATCTTTCCAGGTGCCTGGATATTGCTAGCTGAATATTCGCAGCCGTTGTAATATACCCTCTTTCTTGCTTTTCGCCTCTTCTACTTTGAAATTTTCTTTCGCAATGACTTCCTCTGGAGCCTTGGATAAGAAAGATTCATTCTGCAGCTTGGCTTCAGCTTTGCTTAGATCAGACTGCACATTTTTAAGCTCTTTGTTCAACCTGGCTATTTCCTTTTCAATATCAATGATACCTTCCAGGGGAACATATATTTCCATGAGCGAACTTACCGCTGAAACTGCCTGTTCAAGTTTTTTGTCCAGTTGTCCAACTATATCCAAGTTCCCTATAGTAGCCATTTCGGCTAGATAGGGCTGGTGGTTCATGAACACCTGTCTCAGACCCGAATCCGGTATGAGCATAAGAACGTCAATGGGCGAACCTGGTGCTATATTGAATTCAGCCCTGATATTCCGGATAGACCGGATGGCATTCATTATCTGTTTCATCTGTTCTACTGCCTCCGGCCATATTTTAGTTTCATCCATCCCTGGCCAAGCATCCATCATGATGCTTTGACTGTGACCGGGCAGGTTCTGATAAATCTCCTCGGTAATAAAGGGCATAAAAGGATGCAGGGTTCTTAAAATAGTCTGCAGTACATCATTTAATAGGTTTTGTACTACCAGTTTTTCACGTTCATCACGGGGATTAAACAACCTGGGTTTGGCCAGTTCAATATACCAATCGCAGAACTCGTCCCGGATGAATTCATATAGTTCTCGCGCAGCTTCACCCAGATCGTATTTGTGCAGATGGTCTGTAACCTCCTGCACCATGAGATTTAGACGAGACAGTATCCAGCGATCTACCAGCTGCAGTTCTTCATCAGATATTTCAATCTTCTGGTAACCCTGCAGGTTCATCATGGCGAAGCGAGAAGCATTCCAAATTTTATTGGCAAAATTTCTGGTGTTCCCTACCTTCTCCCAGTTGAAACGCACATCATTACCCGGAGTAACTCCGGTGATCATAGAAAACCTCAAGGTATCAGCACCATATTTGTCTATTACTTCCAGGGGATCTATTCCATTTCCCAGCGACTTGCTCATCTTTCGCCCCTGGCCATCGAGAATCAAACCATGTATGTTTACCTCGTGAAAAGGTACTCGACCAGTTTGTTCTATACCTGAAAAAATCATACGTGCAACCCAAAAAAAGATGATATCCCTTCCGGTTACCAGTACGCTGGTAGGATAATAATACTCCATATCTTTAGTGGCATCCGGCCAACCCAGGGTGGAGAAAGGCCACAAAGCGCTGCTGAACCAGGTATCCAGAACATCCTCATCCTGTATCAGGTTGGCAGACTCACAAGCGCTGCATTTTTCCGGGTCCGTTCGGCTGCAGATTACTTCTCCACAATCTTGACAGTACCATACCGGGATACGATGACCCCACCACAGCTGCCGGGATATACACCAGTCCCGAATATTTTCCATCCAGTTAGTGTAGATCCGGGTAAACCTTTCGGGAATAAATCTTATCTCGCCATCCACTACTCTCTGTATAGCAGGTTCAGCCAGCGGTTTCATCTTCACAAACCACTGCATGGATACCATAGGCTCGATTATAGTTGCACAGCGCTGACATTGACCAACGGCATGGCGGTGGTCGGTTATCTCCAAGAGCAGTCCCTGCTTTTCCAGGTCTTGTACTACCCGGAGGCGGGCTTCTTCCCTGCTCAATCCCTGATAAAGACCGGCATTTTCGTTCATATTACCATGATTGTCCATTACCACAACTTGATCTAAATTATGTCTTAAGCCCATTTCGAAGTCATTGGGGTCATGAGCAGGAGTAACCTTGACCGCACCAGTACCAAATTCCTGGTCTACGTAGCTATCAGCAAATATAGGAATCGCTCGATTCATCAAAGGCAATATAACCTTCTTCCCAACCAGATGATCATATCTTTCATCCTCAGGATTAACAGCAATTCCAGTATCACCCAACATAGTCTCCGGTCTGGTAGTTGCCACAACCAGATATTCATCAGAATCCAGGACCGGATATTTAATATGCCACAGATGCCCATCATGATCTTTATGTTCCACTTCAATGTCAGAAATAGCAGTGTGGCATTTAGGACACCAATTGACTAAATAATTGCCCCGATATATTAATCCTTTTTCATAAAGATTAACAAAAACTTCCCGTACCGCTTTGGAACACCCTTCATCCATAGTGAAGCGCTCCCTGCTCCAATCACAAGAAGAGCCCAAGAGACTTAATTGATCGGTAATAGTATTTCCATATAAATGCTTCCACTCCCAGACTTTAGCCAAAAACTGTTCTCTGCCCAGATCATGTTTGCTTTTTCCCTGCTGGGCTAATGATTCTTCTACCCTGGCCTGGGTAGCAATACCGGCATGATCGGTCCCCGGCAGCCATAGAGTATTATAACCCCGCATCCTGTGCCAGCGAGTCAGGATATCCTGTATAGTATTGTCCAGAGCATGACCCAGGTGCAGTGCTCCGGTTACATTAGGCGGTGGCATTACAATAGAAAACATTTTTTTGTTATAATCAGATTCTGGAGTAAAGTATCCATTATTCTTCCAGTACTGGTACCATTTACGCTCCACCTGATCCGGATCGTACACGGTGGGCAAATTGTTGGCTGTACCCATCTAGATAACCTCCTTGCAGTATCTATCCATAAGTAGTAATTAACTCAACTTTCGCAGTTGACACGATAGTAACGGTTGTAACCCTTGGCGAGTGTTATGCTTGGTCCCGCCATCGGCCGGTCTAATGCTAGCAAATGGAGAAGGCGTTTCTATATAAGTAATAGGCTGCATATAAGCTGGGGGCGTAAGGTTTTTAAATAGCCTTACCCTCCTTGCTCTGACCAAGCATAACACTCGCCTGATACGGAAGTGAGTAATTAATGTCTGCTTATACATTCTAAATTGTACTTAAATTTTGCCTTGTTTTGCAAGTAATATGAAGATTATTACAGATAATTAAATATTTCAAGTCAAATTGGATCTTCGGGCTCGTTTCTCAATAGCATATCACTGCCCTACTTGATTACATATTGCCTAAAAAGAAAGGGCTGTGGATATTATACACTAAGACATATCTCTTTTTCGCAGGTTTGGCTGTATTTTACCCCCATATTGTAGTAACCTTTGTTTATAGAAAACTAGCAACAACGTTTTAGGGGGAATAATAAAATTGGCCAGGAAGCTTAAATTAGGTCGCAACGATCCATGTCCGTGCGGCAGCGGTAAAAAATACAAGAACTGCTGTGGACTGCTGAGTGATATCACACCTTCATTCGATGATCCCTTTGTACATTACAGCCAAATGTTAGTGTCGGTCAAGCTGAAATTGGATCGTTATTTCGAGGCTGAAGTTAAAAAACATCGGCAGCAGATTAGATCACGTTTCACCAGGTTCAGTGTGAATAAGGATTTACGACCGGAACATGAATCAGTCTTTTCTGATTGGATGTGGCTGGATTTTCAGGATAATACGGGTATAAGCATGGCAGCTGATTACCTGGAGGAAAATCAAGATTATATGGAAATACCGCTGCGAGAATGCTTAAAAGCCCTGGATAACTCATATCTTTCCGTCTACCAGATCACTGGCTCCGACGGGGTTAAACTAAATGTAAATGATACTTTCCTGGATACCAGCTACCAGGTCATAATAAAAGAAGCTCTTACCCTGAAGCAAGAAGACCCTGAAATGCTTCTGCTGGCTAGGATGGTGCAGCTGCAAGATGTAAACCTCTTCTCCGGTATGGTTCTGATGCTGGAAAACGATGCTCGGCAGAAGGAATTCATAAAAGAACATTTGGCTTATATCAAAGATCTTTATCAAGATGAAGTAATAGATGTATTAAAAAACTATGGAGAGCTATTGTACGGTATATTTGACCATGCAGGCCACAAGATACTGGTCAACTTGAATGATATGCGCATAGCACCCCTCGATGAGGATGAACAAAAAATACTCCTGGATGAATTGGAATCAAGCCAGGAGTATCTACTACAGCACGAGACAGAGGGGTTATCGTGGTTCAAACCAGTTGAAAAAGCAGCCGGGTATTCCCGGATGATCATAGGACAAAATCTAGTCTTGAGCTGTTCTGATGTGCTGGAAGATGTCATGAGGCAGTCAGGCTTTTTAAATTCTGTATTACCGAATAAATGCCTGCAGGTCTTCAACAGCCTTATGCTGCAGGCTCCGCCTGATATGGAATATAACTGGCTCTGGTTTACGGTATTAAAAGACCGTGAATGCGAAAAATGGCTGAATACTCCCCACCGCGAATTAGATGGGCAGACTCCCAATGATATACTGGTGGAAGAAGGCGGAAAAGAAAAAATAATAGCCATGCTCGATGAGTTCATCAATTCTATCAGCATCAATGAAGAAAAAGAACTGCTGGAATATATGAAAAAACGTATCATACAAGCTGAAACTGAATAGGTCTTAGCCCTATTCAGTTAAGGTTATTGACGTAGTCAACAAGATTTAATCTAACACATGCATCCGCAATGAGTGGAGTCGATAATTCCGAAAAAGCCTTCATTATATTTTGTTTCATACTAAAAAACCCCTCAACCATAAGACTACTTGTTTATTTACTTTAAAAAATACTCCAAAATTTGGCGTATAACGTAACCGTATTTCCGATGCCCTTGAGCTTAAAGGTGAAGTCAGGGGCTTATGCTTTGCCTGCAAATCTATACCCCAAAATAGGCTTAAAGCCTATTTTGGGGTATAATTTAAAATCTCCTGTATGGCTTCTTTGATTTCATCCACACCTTCGCCGGTTTCCGCTGAAAAGCAGATAGGAAGCTGATCCGGTGGCACTTTTAATTCTTTACGTATAACTGCCAGATGTTTAGCCCTGGCTCCCCGGGATATCTTATCGGCTTTGGTAGCTACCAGCAGAACCGGTATTTGGTTATGACTGAGCCAGTCCTTCATCATTATGTCGTCACTGCTGGGAGGGTGTCTTATATCAAGAATCTGCAGAACACCCTTTAACTGCTGGCGCTGGCTTAAATAAGATTCAATCATATTCCCCCATTTAGCTCTTTCCACTTTAGACACTTTGGCATAGCCATAGCCAGGCAAATCCACCATATGCCATTCATCATTGATCAAGTAGTAATTAATAGTCCTGGTCTTGCCCGGCGTAGAACTGGACTTGGCCAGTTTTTTACGGTTAACTAATTTATTAATTAAAGAAGATTTACCGACATTTGATCTTCCCACCAGTGCTATCTCAGGTAATTCACCTTCCGGAAGCTGTTTAATGTCCACAAATACTCCTTTGAATTCCGCGTTCTTTATCTTCATTTTTCCAATTCCTATTCTATTTTTTCTGTTTCCCGTTACCATCATTCTCCAGGTGAAATTCGACCTTCGAATATACTTTTTACCAGTATAATGAAACAAGCAGGATATACCTGCCTGTTTTTCTTTGCCAGTGGATTTGCTCATACCTTATTAATTTAGAGGAACATCACTTTTCTCCATCGTCATTGCCAATACTTGATCCATATGAGATACCAACTGAAAATCGATTTTTTTCCTGACCTGTGGTGGTATGTCCTGGATATCCTTTTTGTTATCCTCTGGTAATAAAACCGTCTTAATCCCAGCCCGGTGAGCTGCCAGCACTTTTTCTTTCACTCCCCCAATGGGAAGAACCCGACCTCTTAAGGTAATCTCTCCGGTCATAGCTACATCGCTTCTAACCGGTCTGCCTGACATAGCTGACGCCAGTGCACTGGCTATAGTTATACCTGCTGATGGACCATCTTTAGGGATGGCTCCTTCCGGTACATGCAGATGTATGTCGTTGTCATCCAAAGTTTCCTGGGAAATGCCCAGCTCTTCAGCTTTGGATCTTACATAAGTTAAGGCCGCCCGGGCTGATTCTTTCATAACGTCCCCCAGTTTCCCGGTTAAAATCAACTTACCCTGACCTTTGTACAGTGCTACCTCAATAGCCAGTATATCTCCCCCGGTCTCGGTCCAGGCTAAGCCTGTAGCTACCCCCACCTGGTTCTCGATTTCGGCGACACCAAAGCGGTAGCGTTCCTTACCTAAATAACGCGCAACTACGCTGGCAGTTACATTTACATGAACATTTTTATCTTCCACTACCTTACGGGCTACTTTACGGCACATAGAGGCGATTTCTCTTTCCAGGTTTCTTACTCCTGCTTCACGAGTATAGTTACGAATTATTTTTCTTATGGCACCCTCAGAAAAACTGATATTCTTTTCCTTTAATCCATGTTCATTCACCTGCTTGGGAACCAGATAGTCCATAGCAATATGAAGCTTATCTTCTTCGGTATAACTGGTAATATCTATTACTTCCATTCTATCCAGTAAGGGCCGGGGAATATTATAAACTGAATTGGCAGTAGTTATAAACATTACCTTGGATAGATCGAAAGGTATTTCCAGATAATGATCACTAAACGAGAAATTCTGCTCTGGGTCAAGAACCTCCAGCAATGCAGAAGCTGGATCTCCGCGAAAGTCCATAGTCATTTTATCGATTTCATCAAATAAGAATACCGGATTC
The DNA here is from genome assembly GCA_016841245.1 of Syntrophomonas sp. Taxonomy (GTDB): domain Bacteria; phylum Bacillota; class Syntrophomonadia; order Syntrophomonadales; family Syntrophomonadaceae; genus JAAYJK01. The sequence goes on along the minus strand of JAENZN010000042.1, from coordinate 7,165 downwards.
TTGGAACCCGCCTGTTTCATCCCCTGCAGTACTCTGCCTGGCATCGAACCCACATAGGTCCTGCGATGTCCTCGGATTTCTGCTTCATCACGTATTCCGCCCAGGGACATACGTACAAATTTGCGTCCTAATGACCGGGCTATTGATTTACCCAGAGAAGTTTTGCCAACCCCGGGAGGCCCTACCAGGCACAAGATAGGTCCTTTCATTTTCTTAGCCAGCTTACGGATAGCCAGGTATTCCAAAATTCTTTCTTTCGGCTTTTCCAGCCCGTAATGGTCCTCCTCCAGTATCCGCTCAGCCATTTTCAAATCAAGTCTATCCTTGGTTTCGCTTGACCAAGGTAAGGACAGCATCCAATCTAAATAGTTACGCACCACAACTGCTTCAGCTACCATAGGAGGCATCTTCTCCAGCCTTTCCAATTCTTTGTAAGCCTTATCGTGAGCATCCTTTGGCAGTTTAGCCTCTTCTATACGTCCCTTGAGTTCTTCAACTTCAACAGTTCGCTCGTCTTTTTCTCCCAGTTCCTTCTGTATAGCTTTCATCTGCTCACGCAGATAATATTCTTTCTGGGTTTTTTCCATCTGTTTACGTACCCGGATGTTTATCTTTCGTTCTAGTTCCAGTACTTCCATTTCCTTGGCCAGAATGTCACACATATATTCCAGTCGTTGTGAAGTATCCCGCGCCTCCAGTATTTTTTGTTTCTCATTGATCCTTAAGGAAAGATGAGAAGCCACCACGTCAGCCAATCTGCCCGGCTCTTCTATAGCCACTACTGATACCACCGTTTCCGGGGGTATCTTTTTACTGACCCGAACATACTGCTCAAACTGTGATATTAAAGTCCTCATCAAAGCCTCCAGTTCGGCTGGTTTATGTTTTGGATCATCCTTATATTCTTCGATTTCAACCACTATATGAGGGTCATGGTTTACATAACTGCGCACTTCTGCACGGTGTAGGCCCTCAACCAGAACCCGCATGGTACCGCCAGGCATTTTTAATATCTGCCTGATTTCAGCTACCGTCCCCACATGGTAAATATCTGCTTCTTCCGGATCATCATCCTGAGCCTCCTTTTGGGTGGCTAGAAAAATCTCCTTACTTTCCAACATAGCTTCTTCTATGGCATTTATGGATTTTTTCCTGCCTACATCAAGATGAATAACAGTATATGGAAAAACCAGCATTCCCCTCAAAGGGAGCATAGGTATTACTCTAAATATGTCATTATTTGACTCCAAAAAAACACCTCCCAAGCAAATTAATTCTACTATATGACTGACACTCAAGCAAGTTTAGGATTACAGTCATCAGCAAATACTTTTCTATTATCTGACTGCTGGTATTATGTGATATCAAATTATATTACTGATTATATAATATGTGTCAACCTTATTAAACAAATGCCCTTTCCAGTACCTGTTTTAAATCATTTACAGGAATCACTTCAATATCAGTAAGATTTTCGAATATATTTAACCAATTATCACTGGGAATGATTATTAATTTAATTCCTGCCTTCCTGGCCGCATCAACTTTACTCATTACTCCCCCTACCGGTTTAACCTTGCCATGAACAGATATTTCCCCCGTCATGGCCAGCAGGTTATACACTGCCTTATTGGTAATGGCAGAATATATGGCAGTAGCAATACTTACTCCTGCCGATGGACCATCTACCGGGGTTCCTCCGGGGAAGTTGAGGTGCAGGTCGTAATCAGATATTTTAAGTCCATACTCGGAACGTAATACAGTAAGAACATTCTCCACCGCGCCCCGGGCCATACTTTTACGGGTCAATTTTCTTCCCTCGGCTCCTACTTCTTCCTGATCAATAACCCCGGTTACAGTCCAGCTGCCAGTTCCTTTATCGACCAGGATTGCTTTAGCTTCAACTTCAATCAGCATTCCCACATTAGCCCCGTATACCGCTAGACCGTTTACAACTCCTACGGCCGGGTTCTCTTTAGGCCGAACTTCGGCCCGGGGCGAAAAACGTCCATTGTTTAAAACCTTTTCTACTGTTTCCAGGGATATCCGAGATGAATGCTCCACCTGGGCAATTCCCGCTGCTAATTGTACGATGTTGACAGCTTCACGACCATTCCCGGCATATTTCACTATCTCATTAACCGCATCTTCAAATACCTCTATGCCAACCTTATTGATTGCATTTGTCACAATTAATTTTATATCCTCTTTATCCAGGGGTTTGAAAAACACTTCCATACACCTGGAACGAAGGGGGGGAGATAATTCGTTGGGCATCCTGGTAGTAGCTCCTACCAGTCGAAAATCAGCCGGCAGACCATTTTGAAATATATCGTGTATATGACCCGGAATATTTTTGTCATTTTCACTATAATAGGCACTCTCAAGAAGTACTTTTCTATCCTCCAGTACTTTTAACAGTTTATTCATCTGCATTGGATGCAGTTCACCTATCTCATCAACAAACAACACCCCCCCGTGTGCTTTGGTGCAGGCACCCGGCTTGGGCTGAGGTATCCCTGCCGATCCCATAGACCCTGCTCCCTGGTAAATAGGATCGTGCACCGACCCAATCAAAGGATCAGCGATATTTCTTTCATCAAAACGGGAGATAGAGGCATCAATTTCTACAAATTTGGCATCTTTGCCAAAAGGTGATATTTCCACCCGCCGGGCTTCTTCCAGAACTAATCTGGCCGCCGCAGTTTTACCAACCCCGGGAGGACCATAGATGATAACATGTTGAGGATTGGGTCCGCATAAAGCAGCACGGAGCAGGTCTACCCCTTCCTCCTGCCCCACCACATCCTTCATATCTGCGGGACGAGTCAGGCTGGATAAAGGTTCAGTAAGCCTAAGATTGCGCATTTCCTTTAATTTACCGTTTTCTTTCTCAGACTCCCTTACCAGGCCATGTTTTTTAGTCTGCTGGTTTTTTAAGAGATTCCAAAAATATACCCCTATTACTATTGCAAAAAATAACTGTACCATATACAAGATGGGGCCATAATTCATGAATATATTGTTCATGTACTCTTTCCTTTCTCTGCAAGTTGGCTCCGGCAGCAAACCACCGCTATAGGCAGATGGGTACGAACTATAAATACAGCTAGTATTCTGCCCAATTTAAAGCGGCTCTGTTGTTATGGACCCGATAAGATTTTCTAATTCTCATATGAGCGGAAGTTTATGAGAATTACAGACTATTGATTATATTATTCCCTGCAAAGTCAGTTGAATAAGGTAAAAAAGGCAGTAAAAAAAGACAGTTTTCACTGCCTTTTCCAGATTAATGACAACAGCGATTATCTGGATTATTTCAAAGAGCCCTTTACAGGACTACAATTTGAGTTCGCCAAAGCTCATAAAAAATAAAGAAGCCCTTTGCAGGACTACCCCGCGCCGGGGCAACTGATGTACCGTCATTTTATTGTGGTACCATTAAGGGTGCAATTTGAGGTTCGACCAGGCTCACAAAAAATAAAGAAAACCACTCAATCATCGTACTTAGGTACGATTCAATCCTGGTCTCTTTTCATGCCTTGATCTTCACTGTTGTCATCGGTCTGACATCTTGCCAACTTCATCGGCAAGATGAAAAAGGCAGTTTTCACTGCCTTTTTGAAGTTCAATTGATTGTTTATTGTTAATTTACTCTCCGTCTGGCATCAACAGTTACGAGTAACGGCTTTTCTTTTTTGGCAATCACATCTCTGGTTACTAACACTTTAGTAATGTCTATGCGGGAAGGCACCTCATACATAACTTCCAGCATGACATCTTCAATGATAGCCCGGAGCCCTCGGGCTCCGGTATTCCTGCGCAGTGCCTCCTCGGCAATAGCGTCCAGAGCCTCATCCATAAATTCCAGGTCAACTCCATCCAATTCCAATAGTTTCTTATACTGTTTCACCAAAGCATTCCTGGGTTCGGTCAATATTTTTATCAAGGTTTCCTTATCCAGGGCATCCAGAGTTACTATTATCGGTACTCTGCCCACAAATTCAGGAATAAGCCCATAGCGCAGAAGATCCTGAGGTAATATCATTTCCAGGATTTCTCCTATTTTCTTTTCCTCTTTGGCTTTGATGTCTGCACCAAAACCCATAACCTTTTGGCCTACCCGGTTTTGTATAATCTTGTCAATACCTTCAAAGGCTCCGCCGCATATAAAAAGTATGTTGCTGGTATCTATTTGTATAAACTCCTGATGAGGATGTTTTCTTCCACCCTGAGGAGGAACACTGGCTACCGTACCTTCCAATATTTTAAGCAGGGCCTGCTGTACGCCTTCGCCGGAAACATCTCTGGTAATACTTGGATTATCAGTTTTACGTGCTATCTTATCAATTTCATCGATATATACGATGCCTTTTTCGGCCTTTTCAATATCATAATCAGCGGCCTGGATAAGTTTCAAAAGAATATTCTCAACATCTTCTCCCACATAACCCGCCTCTGTAAGTGAGGTAGCATCTGCTATGGCAAAAGGTACGTTCAATATTCTTGCCAGAGTCTGGGCCAGAAGCGTCTTTCCGCTTCCAGTAGGCCCCAGCATCATAATGTTGCTTTTCTGCAGTTCTACATCATCCAGTTTCATTCCCAGATTAATTCTTTTGTAATGATTGTATACCGCAACTGCGAGAGACTTTTTAGCAGTATCCTGGCCTATTACATAGTCATCCAGAGTTTCCCTGATTTCCAGGGGCTTGGGAATGTCACCCAGTTCCAGCCCAAGATCTTCCGCCAGTTCTTCCTCGATTATCTCATTGCATAGTTCAATGCATTCATCACAAATATAAACACCTGGGCCCGCCACCAGTTTTTTGACTTGATCCTGAGTTTTTCCACAGAATGAACACTTTAATTGTCCTTTATCGTCCCCGTATTTATGCATCTATTCACCCCTCTTCCAAGGTAGCTATTTTTTCTTACTAATGGCCTTTGGATGACCCATTACTTCATCAATAATACCATATTCTACAGCTTCCTGGGCAGTCATAAAGTAATCCCTTTCGGTATCCTGCTCTATTCTATCCAGTGGTTGACCAGTTCTTTCCGCCATAATCCTGTTCAAAGACTCTCTCATTTTAATTATTCTTTTGGCATGTATTTCAATATCTGTAGCCTGCCCCTGGGTACCACCACTGGGTTGATGAATCATTATCTCGGCATTGGGTAAAGCATATCGTTTTCCCTTTTCGCCGGCTGCCAGCAAAAATGCCCCCATACTTGCGGCCAGACCAACACATATCGTTGATACGTCGGCCCTTATATGCTGCATGGTGTCATATATGGCCATCCCGGCACTGATCGAACCTCCCGGACTGTTGATGTAAAGAGCGATATCTTTGTCGGGATCTTCTGCTTCTAAAAACAACAGCTGAGCTATTACCAGGTTAGCAACGGTATCATCTATAGCGCTGCCCAGGAAAATAATCCTGTCTTTTAATAAGCGAGAATATATGTCGTATGATCTTTCTCCTCGGTTAGTCTGCTCTACCACCATAGGTACTAAATAAGACACGCAATTCACCTCTTTAAAACTATTCACTAATTTAACCCGCTAGTATTTTTTTATTCTCCAGCTTCAGTATCGTCTGCTTCGTTCTCAACATTTTCATTGCTGTCGTCCAGATCTGCTGCGGCAGGATCTTGGATAGTAACTACCGCATGATCGACTAGATAATCTACCGCTTTATCCATCTTAAGATTATATCGGATATTTTCTATCATACCTTCTATATTCTTACGAACTTCTTCAACTTCCATACTCATTTTTTCAGCCATATCATTAATATATATATCTAATTCTTCATCATTAATCTCTATACCTTTTTCATCAATTAATTTTTCCAGCACAAAATTAGATTTTAACTGTTTCTCTGCTTCCGGCATTAATGAATTGATCAGAACTTCGATACTGCTGTTAGTTATAGCTAAATATTGTTCCAGGGTTACTCCCTGAGATGCGAAGCGCTGCTCAAGCTGCTGGGCCATAACCCCAGCCTGAGATTTTATCGCTGATTCTGCCAGCACTACCTGGCATTTTTCCATAGCTTTCTCCAAGGCTCCCTGGCGCAGTGCGTCCCGGCGACTAGCTTCATTCATTTCAATCAGATTTTTTCTAATATCCTCTCTAAGCTCTGCTACTGTTTCACACTCGCTGACTTCCTGAGCAAATTCATCATTTAATTCCCGCATCTGTTGGGTCTGTACACTCTTAACTTCAACTTTGAACACTGCCGGTTGGCCTGCCAATTCATCAGCCTGGTAGTCTTCTGGGAAACTAACATTCACATCTTTTGTATCCCCTGCTTTTAAACCGGTTAACTGCTCTTCAAAACCGGGTATGAAAGTATTGGAACCCAAAGCTAGCTGATAATCCTCTCCTTTTCCTCCTTCAAAGGGTACCCCATCGATAAAACCCTCAAAGTTCATGGTAACTGTATCCCCCACTACACTGGGTTCAGTTTTCTCAACCAGCTGAGCATAAGTGGAACGCATTTCATTTAATTTGTTTTCGACCATCTCATCATTAACCGTAAAATCGGGAACATTTATCTCTAAACCCTCTATTTCCCCCAGCACAACTTCTGGCTCAACCGCTACTGAGGCCTTTAAGATAAAAGGTTTACCATCTTCAATAGTATCAATATCAAAATCGAATTCCGGCTGCCCCATTACCTTAATTTCCAGGACGTTAACCGCCTCGTCATAGACTCCCGGGACAACATGTTCCAGGGCATCCTGATAAAGTACTTCCTTACCATAATAAGCTTCCAATAGCTGGCGGGGCACTCTGCCTTTCCTGAAACCGGGTACCGTAACTTGCTTCACTACTGTACGATAAGCATACTCCATACCCTCTTCAAGCTTATCCGCACTTACCTCTATTTCCAGGAATGCTTCACCCTTGTCAATTTTTTCTACCCTCGCGTTCATTTACGCTCCTCCTAACCTCATCGTTTTAAAAATTCGATTTATTATTAATACAAATCTAACGCACTAAAATAAGCCGATTTAGCCCTTTAAAGAATTTACCCTAATTTCGCGAAAAATACAACACCCCGGCAGTTGGCCGAGGCACATTTTTTTATGGAGCGGAAGAAGAGATTCGAACTCTCGACCCTCGCCTTGGCAAGGCGATGCTCTACCACTGAGC
>JAENZN010000010.1 GCA_016841245.1 Syntrophomonas sp. | reverse complement strand
TCTTGCTGTTCAGTTTTATCAGATCCTGTGCGCTTTGGCTTCCCGCCACGCGCAAAACTTATATTATCATCCACTCAATTAATTGTCAAGAAGAACTATTTATTTTGTTCTGGATGAAGAGCCTCTTTTTGCACGAGCATTTTTATTATAAACTCTACTAGGTCTTTTGACAACCGTTCTCTTCCGTATTAAGGAGTCTGTGTTTTTGCTTTTCCGAGCTGCTCCAACACCAGAAATGAAAGTTATCTCAAGTTATCGAATGATACTTGACGCCTTACTTAATACTCCAAAGACAAATACCCCTATGATAATATTGAACTCTACCATAAGGGGTATTGAAATTCATCGTCAGTTTTTTCAGGAAAGCATGCTTCTCTTTCCGTTCGGCAAGAAATTCTTTATTTCTTTTTGGCTATCTTCTCTATATATATGGCACAATCGGGACATACCATTTCACATATCATACAGGCTATACAGCTGTCCTCATCTTTGGGCTCAACAGCCGGAGTTCCGTACAATCCCAGTCTATCTGACCAGCGCAGAACATCATTGGGGCATTTTTCCTTACATAGTCCACATCCTTTACAATATTCAGGGAAAATGTGAAAGATCGCTTTTTCCATGGGGATGGATAATGCATTGAATTCTTTAGCCATTATTATCCACCTCTTCCTGTAAAGATTTTTCCGCCATTTGTTTTCCTATTTCCATGGCTTTAATATTCAATTCCCTAAGATCGGGATTAGTTTCAAACTTGTAAGCCAGTTTATGCTCCAGAGCTTCCTTAGCTGCTTCAAAAGAAACTACTTTAGTTAATCCGATTACCGCACCCATTATGATCATATTAAATACCTTAGGATGAAGCACCCGGTTAGCAGTATCCACAGCTGGGATGGCAATAATTTTCTTAGCCTCTTTGGGTAAATCTTCTTTATCGAAATCAAATCCACTGTCATATACAAATAGAGTGTTTTCATCTGAATATCCTGCTGTTCTACCAATTGCTCGCCCACTCAAGGCAATAACGACATCCGCTTTATTAAATTTGGGAGCGCCAATCCTCTGATCACTAAATTGAATAAAAGCAATGGACACCCCGCCTCTCTGCTCGAGCCCGAAGTTAGGGATGTAGATGGTCTGCTGGTTCTCATTATATGCTGCCTCGGTTAAAATCTCTGCAACCGCTTGTACTCCTTGACCACCTTCTCCGGCCAGGGCAATTCTAATCAATGACATTATTTATCCCCCTTTCCTAAGGGGCTCTTTATCTCACCAACCGGGAAATATTGCTCCATCTTCTCTTCTAAGAAATTCCAGGTCTGGTTCGCATTAGTTCTCCAGTTAGTTGGACAGGTAGATAGTACTTCAACAAAAGAGAACCCATTTCCTTCCATCTGGTTTCTTATAGCATTCCTGATTAACCTTTTCAACTGTTTATATTTGGATACTGTAGCTCTGGCTACATAGGCTCCTTCTGGGGTTAACTCCGCAATAAATTCGGGTCCCCGGGTTGGATACCCGGTGGTTTCCGGGTCTCTGCCATAGGGACTGGTCTCAGTAATCTGCCCCGGTAAAGTAGTTGGTGCCATTTGTCCTCCGGTCATTCCATAATTAGTATTGTTAACCAGAATGAGTGTAACCTTTTCATTTCGAACAGCTGAGTTCAGCAGATGCTGAGAACCAATTGAGTATCCTCCTCCATCACCCATATATCCTATAGTAATTAACTCAGGACGGGCACGCTTTATACCAACCATAACTGGAGTAGTACGACCGTGATGGGTTTGGGTGCTGTCACAAGCGAAAAAATTCCAGGCCAGCAGTGAACAACCTATATCACATCCAAAAATAGTCTCCTGCTGTATACCTAATTCATCTATAGCTTCTCCCAGAGCTTTTAAGGTAATCCCATGTCCACAACCAGGACAAAATTTATGTGGTTTGGTAGGTAAATACCATGATTTCGGTGTTGCTGGGGCAAGCATTTCCATTGCTGTTACCTCCTTTCCTGCCCTATATGATGCTTTTAACTTTTTTAATTATGTCAAAGTCAATAATGCCTACTCCAGGCATAAACAAAGTCTCTATTTCTACTGTTTCCCCGTATATTTCCTGTTTGATTAGTCTTTCTAACTGTCCATAAGCAGATTCAGCAATCAACAAGTATTTTGCGCCGCTCTGAGTTATAACCTCTCTCAGCTGCTGCTGCGGAAATGGTCTTAAGGTTATCGGTCTAAAATAGCCGGCTTTTATTCCCTGTGCCCGCAGGATTTTAACCGCATCATCTGCCGCTCTGGATACTACCCCATGAGAAATAATTATTATATCAGCATCTTCACAGTTTCTGGCTTGGAATTCAACAATCTCGGGCGAAATTGACTCATATTCCGCCGATACTCTCATTACTACTTCATATAGTTCTTCTTCCAGACTGTAAATGTTGCACAAATGCTGTGGTTCCCTATCTTCCCCTATTTTACCCGGAATGCCAATAAGCGGATATGGTTGGATGATTTCTATCCCCTTATCCTGCGGATCATACATCTCCAGCGGCTCTCTCATTTTAGCTTGATAGCCGTCCCCTAGAACAAAGGTTGGGAACCTGTATTTCCAGGCGGTGTTAAAGCCTTTAATTACATAATCATAAACTTCCTGATGAGTAGCTGTTGAATAAACAATTCTATGTCCCTCACCATTACCGCCATAAGTAGTCAGAGTTACTTCCTGCTGGGAATATACCACCGTTCCAGATGATGGTCCTCCTCGCTGTTGTATAATCGATAAGACCGGTAGTCTCATAGCTTCTGCCATACCAAAGGGCTCCTGCATTAATACATTTCCCGGTCCTGCAGTAGCTGTAAATGCTTTTTTCCCAGCTTGAACCGCTCCACAAGTTGTAAAGCCAGCGGATAATTCATCTTCTGTTTGAAGAAAGTTTCGATTATATTTTGGAGCCAGACGAGTCCAATAATGCATGACTTCGTTCTGAGGAGTAATAGGGTATCCAAACATTATATCAGCTCCTGCAGCCAAACAAGCCCAGGCTACTGTTTCATTTCCAGTCATAAACGCTTTTTTTGGTTCGCCTATTATCTTTTCCATTTAATTTGCGCACCTCCCATTCTAAAACCAGGAAACACTTTAATAGCAGCGGGTTAATTTCTATATTCGTAGTCTATAATAATCTAAAAGCTACCATATGGCAGCTGGCATATATCTTTTTATAAATTTCATCGGTACAAAAAACTCCTCCTTATAAATAAATTCTCTATGTCTTTCTTCCATAGCCATATAAGCAATGGGTATATTCATTTGTTTTGCTGCTTTAAAAATTTCCAGGTTACCTTTTATTATTATATCCAAAGTAGTTTCGTTACCTAAATGGGTGTTAGCCACTATGGCATTTACTGTCTTTAATTCCTTTATATACTCCTTTATTAGTTCAATTGAGCTGGTCATAGGACGCATGTAATTTATTACGGCCAGTATTTTTAGCCCGGCTTCCTCTGCTCCCTCCACCAAATTTAGTGTTTTAGCACCATGGACACCGTAACCAACATCAAATATTATGTCTCCTTCAATTCTTAAAGCCCATCTTGCTTGAGGATTGAGCATGGCTCCAGTTTCTCCTAAACCGAAACTATCACTTCTGGAATAAGCTATTATATTTAAGCCTTCTCCTTCAAGTATTTCCTTAATCGGTCTTAAGGTATAGAAAGGTTCGACGATGTCCAAGTCAACTAAGGTTACTTTTCGCTGCAGATTCTTCAATTCTAATGCCCGGTTTATGGCTATCTCGCTTTTGCCGCTGGCATATTCTCCTACATACGCTTCTAAAACCCTGGTTTCTGTGTTAACTACAACTAAAAAACACCTCCTAGTTATGCGTATCTTTGTGCCCGATGATTATATATAGTATAATGCTGCACTCAATTGTGCGTCAATATTTATATTATTTTAAAGAAATGTTACTCATATTTGCAGTTTGTGGTGTAACATAGCCCGGTTAGCCCGATATAAGAAATATATGCATTCGGTCTCCAAAGGTTTTTATAACCCATAAATTATTTATATGCTTTTATGATGCCTGTCCTCGGCTAATAATATAACAGAAAAAAGGCCCTTTAACGGCCTTTAATTATCCGGTAATATTTAGCATCTGAGATTTGATATCTACGCCATGAGCAGTTGGAAACATATCAACAGCAGCAACCCCGGTATCCCAAGAAAACCTGCTATTAAAATAGTTATAATATTAACCGGTAGAATAAATGAAAAATATGCTCCAACAAAATTTATGGTTAACAGCAAAATTAAACCTATGGCTGAATTAAGAATCAATTTCCATAATAATTTAATCGGTTTTAGCAATACCTGGGCAATCAGGTATATAATTACCAGCATAAACAACGCTGCAATAACTATATTAACAAATTCCATCGCTGCCATCTCTCCTCAAAATCAAAATTATGACTCTATTTTATTTATCCTGGCTTTTAAGCCTGATTCTCTTCAACAGATAATCGTAATGCTTTTCTGCTGCCTTTATCTTGTAAATTGCATAATCAATCATTTCCGGTTCATCTAAATTGGCAAACCAGTTCTGTGCTTGCTTTAATTCTTGATGTGCCTGCTGCAGCACACACTCATCTGATATATCTTCGTTTACCTGCTGCTGCCCATCTTCCCTTAAGCATAATAAGCTGCAGGCCTTGTTCCATATGTTGGTGCAATAAGCCATGTCATGCTCCTCCTGGCCCTACAAGTAAAGTTATCCTGTTTAATCTCTATGCCAGGCAGACATGTTTTATGTTAGAATTCCTTTCTTCCCTCTATGGCTTTCTTAAGTGTTATTTCGTCAGTAAATTCTATATCTCCACCTACAGGCAGCCCATGGGCCAAACGGGTAACCTTAACCCCCTGTTTAGCAATAATGCTGGCCAGGTATCTGGATAACACTTCCCCATCTATATCCGGATTTAAAGCTAACACCACTTCTTTTATTCCCCCATTAGCAATTCGTTCCTGTAAAGATTTAACATCTATGTCATCGATATCGTTCCCTTTTAATAGATTGAAATCCTGGTTCAGAACAAAATAGCGTCCGTTAAATCCGGTTCTTTCTATAGCCATAACATCGGTTACCTCTTCCGCAATGCATAAAAGGGTATTATCCCGACGTTGGTCGGTACATATCATACAGGGATTAACATCGGTTAGATAACCACAAGTTGGGCAGGGAAATACCTTTTTTTTGGCATCTATTATGGAAATAGCTAGCTGCCGCGCTTCCTCATCTGGTAATCTTAATATAAACATGGCTAATCTTTGTGCTGATTTGGGGCCTATAGATGGCAGCTTCAACAGCTGATCGATTAAAGCCTGAAGGGGTTGGGCTAATCGCAAAATATTATTCCCCCTTTTAGATTACTAATATCTCGCCGGTCTGCAGCTTCATATTGCTACATGCCCGGTATATTTAAGCCTCCGGTAATCTTGGACATCTCTTGTGAAACCGTATCCTGAGATAGCTTTATCGCTTCATTGACAGCAGCCAAAAGCATATCTTCTAACATCTCCATATCATCTGTATCTACTGCTTCTGGTAATATCTTCAGGGATACTATCTGCTGCTTCCCGGTAACCTTAACAATTACCGCTCCTCCCCCTGAGGAAGCCTCAAACTCCCGATTTTCCAGTTCTTCCTGCATTTCTGCAATGCGGGCCTGAATTTTCTTAGCTTCTTTCATCATTTTGTTGATATTTGCTCCTCCGCCAGGGTTAAATTTCATGAAAATTCCTCCTTAATCTTCTTTTATTTCTATAACTTCTTCACCAAATATTTCTATAGCCTTCTTAACGACAATATCATTATACTGTTCATCTTCCAAAAAAATAAACTGTATTTTCATATCTTTTTCCAGGATCTCTTTTATCACCGTTTCCAATATTTCTCGGTTGGCTTGTTCTTCCATTCTTTCTTTATGGAACTTATAGCCCTTTTTATATCCAATAAACATCGTGTTCTCTTTGATTCCCAGCAAGTTACCCTGGAACAATAATGCATGGGTGGGGATTCTTTTTTCTTTAACCTTATTTAATATTTGTTTCCATAAATCTTCCCGAACATCTTTTTTCTTGGCTTTATCTTTTTTTATGCCGCTATCTCCAACAACCGCTGCTTTTGCTATAGGTTTTGGTTCAATATTATTATCACTCAATATCTCTGATATCTCCAGAAAAGCTATCTCCAGTTGAAATCGGTTGCCCTCACTGAATCTCAAACGGTCGGCGGTATCCATCACTTTTCTTAAAGCCAATAGCAGCTTCCTCTGGTTAGTCTTTCCCTTTTGTTTATCTAAAACATCTTTATGGCTTTGGTTGGCGGCCATTAATTCAGCTTTATCTCCCAGTAAAGAATATAATAGTAAATCCCTTAAGTAGCTTATGCTCTCTCTGGCTATTTGCTGGCTTTCCTTGCCTTGATCCAGAGCTATATTTAACAAGTTTATCACCTGGGCTGAATCATGTGATAAGAGTGCGTCCATCAGCTCAGCCATAAAGATTTCATCAACTAAGCCCAGTACTTCAAGAACATCTTCCTTCTGAACCGCTGTGCCCTTATAAGAGTATATCTGGTCTAGAATACTCAGAGCATCTCTTAATCCGCCATTCGATCTGCGAGCTATAATAGCTACCGCTTCTGGGCTAATTTCAATATTATTAGCTGCTGCTACTTGTTCCAAACGTGCAGTTATCTCAGCCATAGTAATTCTTCTAAATTGATAAGTCTGACAGCGAGATACAATGGTGGCTGGGATTTTTTGCAGTTCAGTAGTCGCAAGAATAAAAATAACTGATTCCGGGGGTTCTTCAATCGTTTTCAGCAAAGCATTGAAGGCTTCGGTGGTCAGCATGTGTACTTCATCGATGATATATACCTTTTTGTTTCCCTGGGCGGGCATGATTCTAACCTTTTCTCTCAGTTCCCTGATTTCATCAATGCCCCGGTTGGATGCAGCATCTATTTCAACCACATCCATAAAATTACCCCGATTTATATCCAGACATGAACTGCATTCATTACACGGCTCACCTTCACTTACATTAAGACAGTTAAGTGCTTTGGCAAGTATTTTGGCCACACTGGTTTTACCTGTCCCTCTGGGCCCGGAAAACAAATAAGCATGAGCCATGCGCCCCTCTGCTATGGCATTTTTAAAAGCAGTCACAGTTTGTTCCTGACCTACCACTTCTTTGAATTTTTGTGGCCTCCATGCCCTATACAATGCCAAGTATGCCATATCTTACTTCCTTTCTCAGACTTAACACTTAAGTATATTATAACTCGATTATTTTGTTATTCATGTTTTATGGGATATTTTCCTTCTTCCTTGAGGGTTAAAAATAAAATAGCTAGTTACATAACCTGCTATCAGGCCGATGACAAAAGCCCCCTTCGGGGTTAACCCCGTGCCAGGGCAACTGATGTACCTTCATTTCTTTGCGGTACAATTAAGGGTGCAATTTTGAGCTCCCTTCGCTCGAAATAATACAGAAGCCCTTTCAAGACCGCCTCGGTACGAGGTGGTCATGGAAGGGCTCTGTCATTAGTCTATCAAAAATACAGATATAATAATTTATGCCGTGCACCTGGCTTCGAATATACCTTCCAAGCGTTACTTAAACAGTTAACTCCACCCAGGCTCTCCTTCGTCACATAAGATGGATCCCTTAGTGCTGCTTCCTTCCGGATCTGACACGATTCAAGATGTCTTATTGCGAAGGACCCAGCTTTCAACGCCACTTTTTTAAGCCAGACCTCACAAAGTATACCCTCAGCTCAGGAATTCGACCCTGCTGCAGCGGGTTGCAGGTTACAAGGCACCGCTAATTCCCCGTCTAGCACGGCAAATCTAAATTCAATTATTATTTACTATAAATACATTTTACTCTATGAATGCTCTGTCTTTCAAAACATTTTATAACAAACACCTAGAGCGAAATTTTAACACGAAAATAGGATATTAGCAAATGAATAAATTAGGTGTCTTTTTTTTTACTCCTGAGTCACGCTAAGTATAAGTTTTAAAAATATTCCCTATTATTTTTCAAAAACAATTTCTCCTGCTGACATCGTCTTGATGATGGCCAAGGATTCCACCCTGATACCGGCCTCACGCAGGATTGCACCTCCAGGTTGAAACCCTTTTTCTATGACAATGCCTATACCAACTAATTCTGCTCCAGCCTGTTCAACAATTTCTTTTAAACCCAGAGCAGCTCTTCCGTTCGCCAGAAAATCATCGATAATTAATATGCGATCATTGTTGTCCAGGTACTTGCTAGAAACCATTATTTGATAAGTTTTGCCTTTGGTAAAAGAGAAAACTTCACTTTGGTATAAGTTTTGGTCCAGGTTTTTTGATTCCGTTTTCTTGGCAAATACAACCGGTACCTTAATATACTGGGCCGTAATCGCTGCTACCGCAATTCCAGACGCCTCGATAGTCAATATTTTACTTATACCTGCATCCTGAAATCTTCTGGCAAATTCACGTCCAATTTCATTTAAAAAACTTACATCTATTTGATGGTTCAGGAAATTATCCACTTTAAGTATATTGCTGCCCTGTACGCTGCCTTCTTTTATGATTTTCTCTTTAAGTCTTTGCATATTAGCCCCTTATCACTTGTAGGTATTTCCAATCAAATTTGCATCATTGATTTCACTGCAAAAACCCTAAAGACTCCTTTTTGAATACATAAATATTCAGGAGGCATTGACGGAGCATGGCAGAACCCACCTGCGAAGACTCCTAGCAAATAGGGTTGAGCCCCACGGACGGGACAAGAGGGCAGTTGAACACGGATATGAATCTGCCCGGTACCCCATTTACTATGATGCAAGCAGTAGGTGTTTCCCTTCCAGAGACTGACGGCGGCATATTTTTGCATTCAAAATCAAGAATATTACTTTTTGCAGTGGTATCATCATTTTATTAGTTAAATTTATCTATTAATACCGACTACCCGACCCAATATTTTTATCTTATCATAATTTTCTAACATCCAGTTAAGTGTATCATATTACCCTTGCCTACCGTCTAGCTTAAGGCCCAACCTTCACCATTTAACTATTTCACTATACTGGCTCCCTTGTTGAACAAGCTGTTCTATATTGAAAGTAGCTGTCTGGGCTGGATTTAATACTGCAACATTTGTATATATGGCTAGGTGGTATAACAATTACGCTTCCGATGCATGTCATACCGTTTTAATATATGAAAAGTGTACTGGTAATACGCAGAAATTGGCAAAAGATATTGATCCATATTTAATCTAGACCGACCCTTACCTACAAATACCATAAAAGGGATTCCAGCTTTAAGTCTGAAACCCCTTGGTATTTCCTAATGGCGGAGAGGGAGGGATTCGAACCCTCGAGACAGTGTTACCCGTCTACTCGATTTCCAATCGAGCGCCTTCAGCCGAACTCAGCCACCTCTCCGTATGATATTAAATTGTGTATATATTTATGGTAGTTATTCTCCTGGCGGAGAGAGTGAGATTCGAACTCACGAGGCGGGGATTAACCGCCTACTCGATTTCGAGTCGAGCGCCTTCGGCCAGCTCGGCCATCTCTCCGTAAATATTCAAAAAAGGTACTTAACAGTTCTGTTGATTCTTCCTGCAAAACCCCTTCTTTAACTTGAACCTGATGGTTCAGGCAGGGAGCCCTGACGATATCTAATATAGATCCCGCTGCTCCTGCTTTAGTATCCCGGGCAGCAAATACCAGTCTTCCCAGTCGCGCATTCACCATAGCTCCTGCGCACATAGAACAAGGTTCCAGGGTAGCATACATGGTAGCGCCGGTCAACCGCCAACTGCCCAGATATTCGGCAGCCTGCTGTAAAGCCAGCATTTCTGCATGAGCTGTGGCATCATTGCGCAGCTCTTTTTCATTATGGGCCCGGGCAATTATTTTATCGTCTATCACAATAACTGCTCCTACTGGGATTTCTCCCATATCATATGCCTTGCGAGCCAATTCGAGAGCTTCCCGCATATATTCTTCATCCCTCATAAGTGGGAATCACCGCCATATGGTGCGCCCGAAGGGAGTCGAACCCCCGGCACACGGTTTAGGAAACCGTTGCTCTATCCACTGAGCTACGGGCGCAAATTTTTTTGGGGTTTTGACAGTAAAATTAGGAAAACCCATGGGCTTTCCTAGCTATTGCTTTTTACTAACGCTTATTATAAATATGGCACGCCCGGAGGGATTCGAACCCCCGACCTCCAGGTTCGTAGCCTGTCACTCTATCCAGCTGAGCTACGGGCGCTTATTGCATCCATTTATGCATCCAGCAAAAAATCTTACTTTTATTCTAATGGCGGAGAGAGAGGGATTCGAACCCTCGAAGCAGGTATTAGCCGCTTACTCGCTTAGCAGGCGAGCGCCTTCAGCCGACTCGGCCATCTCTCCGTAGTAAACTATAATGGCGGAGGAGGTGGGATTCGAACCCACGGAACCCGCAAAAGTTCAACGGTTTTCAAGACCGCCTCCTTCAACCGCTCGGACACCCCTCCATCTCGAAGGATGCATTTTTTTGATTCAATGCAAAAGAAAGTATAGCATACGCCTATTTTTATGTCAATAAACAAAGTCCTTGTTTTTAGGTTATCAAAGACCCTTCGGGCTAGTGTTTTATAATCTTCATGCCTCCCATATACGGTCTTAGGACTTCAGGAATGATTACTGATCCGTCCTCCTGCTGATAATTCTCTAATAAGGCGGCCACGGTTCTTCCTACGGCAACTCCTGATCCATTAAGCGTATGAGTAAACTGCGGTTTGGCTTTGGGGGCAGGACGGTATCTGATATTGGCCCGCCGGGCCTGAAAGTCCTCGCAGTTGGAGCAGCTGGATATCTCCTTGTATTGATTATAGCTGGGCATCCATACTTCTAAATCATAAGTTTTGGCCGCTGAAAAACCCATATCCCCGGTGCTCAAGAGCATTACCCGGTAGGGCAGCCCCAGCAACTGGAGCACTTTTTCAGCATCATTGGTTAATTTCTCCAGTTCCTCATAAGAAGTTTGCGGGTCCACTAGTTTGACCAGTTCAACCTTGTTAAATTGATGCTGTCTTATGACCCCACGGGTATCTCGGCCGTGCGATCCTGCTTCGGCACGAAAACATGGCGTATAGGCAGTTAAATAGATGGGTAGTTGTCCCGCCTCCAGTATTTCTTCCCTATATAGATTAGTCAGGGGAACTTCCGCCGTAGGAACCAGATACATCTCCATGCCATCTATCTTAAACATATCTTCAGCAAATTTGGGCAGTTGTCCGGTCCCCTGCATGCACTCTGCGCTTACCATAAATGGAGGCAGTATTTCCTGGTAGCCTTGTTCCCGGGTATGAATATCCAGGTAAAAATTAATAATGGCCCTTTCCAGTAAAGCTCCGGCGCTCTTATATACGGTAAATCTGGCCCCTGATAGTTTTGCCGCCCTTTCAAAATCGAGGATATCGAGATTAACCCCCAAATCCCAGTGCGGTAATGGTTCATAAGCAAATTGGCGGGGGTTTCCCCAGCGCCTTATTTCCACATTGCTGGCTTCATCCTCCCCTACTGGAACCGACTCATGAGGCAGGTTAGGTATATTGAGCAAAATTTTTTCTATCTGCATCTCGACCTGTTTTAGCTGTTCATCCAGAACTTTAATCTCCTGACCCATCTGGCGCACTTTTTCCATTAATTCCAGCGGCTCCTGGCCCTCTTTTTTCATTCTGCCTACTTCTTGAGAAGCGGAATTGCGAAAACTCTTTAATTCTTCTACCCTACCCAGGATATCGCGCCGGTTCTCGTCTAACCGCAAAAAGACATCCAAAACTCCGGAAATGTTTCTTTTTGCTAATTGAGCCTTTATCTGTTCGGGATTTGCTCTTATTTGTCTGGTATCTAACACTTGAATCCCTCCTTTACTTGACTCTGGTAAGTGCCTACTAGTCGTTTCTGTCCCCTCTTCCGTATAAAGTAAGCAGTTTAAAAATGAAGCAGTTTCGGTTTAGCATTGATTCCTTCCAGTTTTTCCAGTTCTTCTAAAACCTCATCTTCTACTTTATTATCTACATTTATAAGCATAATCGAGATATCCCCTTTGGTTTTACGGGCTACTTTCATAGAAGCTATATTAACTCCATGATCTCCCAGTGCGGTTGCAAAGGGGCCTATTATCCGGGGCCGATCTTCATTTTCCACCAGCAGGATGTATCCTTCCAGGTTATTTTCAGTTTCATAATCATTTATCTCTACCAGCAAGGGCTGGCGGGCCCGAGACAGTGTCCCGACCAAATTAAGATTGGACTCATGGTTAAATATCCTGGCTTCAATGGTGTTTTTATAGCGTCTGGTGCTGGTCTCTTCTTTCCTTTCATAAACCTTAATCCCTCGTTCTTCAGCTATCAATTTAGCATTCACATAATTGACTTTATCATCCATAACTGGGTGCAGTAATCCTTTTAAAAATGCTACGGTCAGCATCTCGGTTTCGTTGCGGGTCATAGGTCCGCTATAGATAAGTTCCACTCTGCCGATAGGGTTTCTTACCAGTTGATAATAGATGCTGCCCATTTTCTCTGATAGCATAATGTATGGTTTTAAGTATTCCAGTTCTTCTCCTAGCATGGTAGGCAGATTTATTACATTGGGTACTATTTCTCCCCGCAAGGCCATGATAACCTGTTCAGCAATATTTTCTCCCACTCGTTTTTGGGCTTCAAAGGTATCTGCTCCTAAATGAGGTGTCACCACAACATTATTATATTTAAAAAGGGGATTGCTTCGAGCCGGTTCCTCCTCAAAAACATCTAATCCTACACTGCCTATTTTACCTGCTTCAAGTCTTTTCAATATGGCTTCCTCTTTGATTATTCCGCCCCGGGCACAGTTTACTAGCCGGACTCCGTCTTTAGCAAATTCCAGCATTTTTTCATCGATCATATGCATAGTCTCTTCGTTGCGGGGTGTATGCACAGTTATGAAATCTGCTTCTTTTAGCAGTTCTTCCAGGCTTTCTTTCTTTTCTGCTCCATAACGTTCAAACCTTTCGTCGGATATATAGGGATCATAAGCAATTACTTTCATATTAAAGGCTTTTAACCTGGTTGCCACCATGGAGCCAATTCTTCCCAGACCTACTATTCCAACGGTTTTTCCATATAGTTCTACACCTCTAAAGGGCTTTCTATCCCAGGTTCCGCCTTTCAAAAAGGCATTTGCCCAGGCCGTGTTTCTTATGGAAGAAAGCAGCAGACTTATGGTTTGTTCCGCAGCTGATATGGTGTTGCTGTCTGGGGTGTTGGCAACAATTACGCCATGTCTGGTACATACGTCCACATCTATATTATCAACTCCATTGCCGGCTCTGCCTACAATTTTTAGACGGGTACCTTTTTTAATCAGTTCTTCGTCAACTTTAGTAACACTTCTAACGATAAGAGCATCATATTGATCGATTATATCCAGCAGTTCTGCTCTGGATATTCCATCCCGATTATCAACCTCAAGTTCCTTTTCTAACAGGGCCAGGCCTTCCTCGGCTATTTTTTCGCTTATTATTACCTTTTTTAAGTTTTCCACCTGTTTCATAACTCCTTTCTTCTCTCAATCTTTATCTTGCCAGTATATACTGCTGAGCTTTATGGACGCCTGCCCCCAGCTCTACTTTAAAGCCACTCTCCAGCAAGGTAATTTCCAGGGCTGCAATTACGGCCAGCAGATCTAATTCCCTTACATACCCTAGATGCCCAACCCTGAACATTACATCGTCCAACTCCAGCTGCCCTCCAGCCAGAACTATATTGAAGCGGTTCAGCATCTTGCTGCGAATTTGATTTGCTCCGGATCTTCCTGGAGCAAGAACCGCAGTTAAAGCCGTAGACGCATGTTGGTCTGGAGCTAACAGCTCTAAACCCAGTTCTCCAATTGCTGCCCTTACCATATCTCGATAATTTCTGTGTCGCTGGATAATATTATCCAGGCCTTCTTCCGCCATCATGACCAGTGCTTCCTGCAGCCCATAGATTAAGGAAATGGCTGGTGTAAAAGCAGTCTGCCCTTTTTCCAGATAATTTAGTCCCGCGGTTACATCCCAATAATAACGATGATTGGTATTATTCCTATGAATTTCTAAAGCCCGGTTGCCGAAGGCCATAAACCCTAGTCCAGGCGGAATCATAAAGGCTTTTTGTGAGCCGCTTAAAGCTACATCAACTCCCCAATCATCCATGTTGAACTCCAGTGCCCCCAGCCCACTAACGCAATCCACCATCAACAATGCAGGATGATCCTGCATTGCTTGTTTCACGGCTTTAATATCGTTGAAGGCACCTGTAGATGTTTCATTGTGAGTAATCAATACCGCTTTAATCTGTTTTTGCTTGTCCTTTTGTATAATTTCTTTAATAATATGGGGGTCAGCCGCTTCCCCCCATTTAAAACTAATTTTTTCTACTTCTGCCCCAAAGTTTTGAGCTATAGCAGCAAATCTATCGCCGAAAACGCCGATAGATACGGCCAGTACTTTATCTCCTGGAGAGATAAAATTTACTACAGCGGCCTCCAGGACCCCCGTTCCAGATGAAGGATAAATCAATAAGTTTTGGTCGGTACCATAGATGCCTTTTACTCCCCTGGTAACTTCATACAGCATATCCCTGAACTCAGGTCCCCGGTGATTTATCATAGGCCTGTTCATGGCGCGCAACACCCGGTCCGGTATGGGGGTAGGCCCGGGAAGCAGTAAATACTGTTGTCCTATCATAGTCAAATCCTCCTTGGATAAATACTTATAAATAAAACTGCGAATATAAAAAACCCCTCGCCCGGTTAGGGACGAGAGGTAAAATCCCGCGTTGCCACCCTTATTGGTGTTAATAACACCCGCTCACCTGGTTATATCGGAACCACCGATTCTGCTTTCACAGACTGCATCCAGGGTGGATTCAATACTTCAACAGGCAGGCTTGCACCGTCCGCTTGCTCTCTAAACTGCTAATAGTATTTACTATTCCCCTTCATTGCACTGACTCTTCTATACTTTTGAAAGATTGCTGTTAATTATATTACATTCTGATTAGCTTTGCAAGATAACATTCATTCAGCGTAGTGGTTTTGTTTTATCTTTTTGTTTTATCTATTTCACTATTCTAATATTTCATAACTGCTTACCATAACCGGAGCCTTTAAATTATCCAGTACTCTCTCCAACAGAACTCCTTCTCGGTGCGGATAGTTATAGCCATAACTGGCTCTTATAGCCAGCGATATAAACTGCACCGCTCTATCCAATGCAATGGGCAGGCTGTCACCCTGCAGCATACTTCCTACTATAACACTGGTAAAGCCATCCCCGGTCCCGGGAAAAAAGGCTGGAATATAATCACATTTTACTTTCCAAAAACGGCCATCCTTGCTATTAAAGGCTATTACTTCTGTATTCCGGCGGCTGGGTATATCTGGTACGCTGGTTATAATAACGGTTTTAGGCCCCATCTCAGCCAGGCGGCACAACCACCTTTTGGCCTCTTTTTCACTTATGTGGTCCCGGTATTCCTCTTCTAATAAAAAAGCCGCTTCAGTGAAGTTGGGAGTGATAATATCTGCCCCTTGTATGAAAGTGCGCATTTTTTCTACCATGGCCTGACTCATGGTCTGATATAGTATCCCGTTATCGCCCATTACCGGATCAATAACGATGAGCGGATGGTCAGAAGAAAAATCCTGGTGAAACCTGCTGATAATATCTATTTGCCGGGGCGACCCCAGAAAACCGCTATATATGCAGTCAAATGAAATATTCAGCCTTTTCCAATGGTCTATATAATCCTCCAGGTGCTCGCTTAAATCAATAAATTTGTAGTTTTCAAAACCCCCTGTATGAGTGGATAGTATGGCGGTAGGCAGGGGGCAGACCTGAATCCCCATAGATGATATTATCGGTATAATTACTGATAGCGAAGCTCTCCCAAATCCTGACAGGTCATGAATCGCTGCCACCTTTTTAACCGGCGTTCTCATGGCTGGTTTTCCTCCATACGTTTTTATTCTTCCTTCTCTGCTTTAAATCGAGCCAGCCCTACTATTTTATCATTGCTGGATACCTTTATCAGCAGTACTCCCCGGGAATACCTTTTTTGAATCGATATATCTTCTACCAGCAGCCTGATTACATGACCTTCCCCGGTTAATATAACCAGTTCCTCATCTGCGGTTACTACTTTAAAGGCCACCAGTTGTCCATTTTTATCTGTAATATCTATAGTCTTTAAGCCTTTCCCTCCTCGATTTTGCTCCTTGAACTCCCTCAAGCTAGTTCTCTTCCCATAACCTTTCTCAGTAACCAGAAGAACGTCGGCTCCCTCTCGATACTTATCGATTCCAACCACATAATCACCGGGTGCAAGTCTAATTCCTCTGACTCCGGCAGCGGTACGACCCATAGGTCGCACCTGTTTTTCATCAAAGGTTATGGAAAAGCCATGGGAACTGGCGATCATAATCCGGTCCCCTGCTTCTACTCTTCTTACTCCTACTAGTTCGTCATTTTCATGCAGATTTACCGCAATTAAACCTGTTTTGCGAATATTTGCAAATGCTGATAGAGGTACTTTTTTAGTTATTCCGTATTTGGTAACCATAATCAGGTGTTTTTTATCGTCCAGAACCCTGGCGGCTACCAGCGTAGTGACCAGCTCTCCCGGTCTCAATTCAATTAAATTAATAATAGGCAGTCCTTTGGCCTGCCGGGTAGACTCCGGAATTTTATAGGCTTTCATGGAAAAAACCCGGCCTTGATTGGTAAAGAACAACAAATTGGACAGTACACTGGTAACCAAGACGCTGTCGGCGGCATCTTCCGTTCTTATTTTACTTGCTATAACCCCTTTTCCACCCCGTCTTTGAGATTTGTAGGCGTCTATCGGCTGCCTTTTTACATATCCCCGATTGCTCAGGGTAATCATCACTTCGTGATCATCAATAAAGTCTTCAATTTCATCTTCAGACATATCTGGTACTATTTCGGTTCGTCTTACATCACCATACCGGCTTTTGATATCATCCAGATCGGCCTCAATTATAGCCAGGATTCTCTCTGGTTTAGCCAGAATATCTAAATACTCTTCGATCCTGGCCAGCAGTTCTTTATATTCTTCTTCCAGTTTGCCTCTTTCCAATCCGGTCAGCTGCGCCAACCTCATATCAAGAATAGCATTAGCCTGTCTCTCAGTGAGCTCGAATCTGTTCATCAGACCTGTTCTGGCGGATTCGCGATCTTTACTGCTCCTGATCAAAGCCACTATTTCATCCAAATTTTCTATCGCTATTCTCAGACCTTCTACAATATGCAGCCTATCCCGGGCAATCCTTAAATCATATTCCGTAGCGCGCCTGATAACTTCCTGGCGATGTTCAAGATAGTTTTCCAGTACCTCTTTAAGAGATAATGTTCGAGGTTGTCCGTTAACCAACCCCAGCATAATTATGCCAAAACTATCCTGCATTTGAGTATGTTTATACAACTTATTTACTACTACATTTACATTAGCATCCTTTTTAACCTCTATAACTACCCGGATGCCATTTCTATTTGATTCATCTCTTAAGTCGACTATGCCTTCAATTTTTTTATCCCGGGCCAGTTCTGCAATTTTTTCTACCAGCCTGGATTTATTCACCTGATAGGGAATTTCCGTTACTACTATGGCATTTCTTCCGCCTTTTCTTTCTTCGATTTCGTACTTGGCGCGCATCTTAACGCTGCCTCGACCGGTTTTATATGCTTTGTAAATCCCATCTGTTCCCATTATTATTCCCGCAGTTGGGAAATCCGGGCCAGGAATAGCCTGTATTAATTCCTCAATTTCAATTTGAGGATTTTCTATCAGCATTTTAAGTCCGTCTACAACCTCCCCTAGATTATGGGGAGGGATGTTAGTTGCCATTCCCACTGCAATACCTGCCGAGCCATTGATTAGTAAGTTAGGAATACGGGCGGGCAATACTACCGGTTCCTGTCTGCTGTCATCATAATTAGCTCTCCAGTTTACAGTATCTTTATCAATATCCTTCAGGAGTTCAGATGCTATTTTGGACATTCTACTTTCTGTATACCTCATGGCGGCTGCTGAATCACCATCTATGGACCCGAAGTTACCATGTCCATCTACCGTTGGATAGCGCATAGAAAATTCCTGCGCCATTTTTACCATAGTTTGATATATAGCGGCATCACCATGAGGGTGATATTTTCCCATTACTTCACCGACTATAGTGGCTGACTTTCTATGGGCTTTTTCATGAGTCATTCCCTGATCATATAAAGCATACAGTATTCTGCGATGAACCGGCTTTAAGCCATCCCTGAAGTCGGGAATTGCCCGGGATACTATTACACTCATAGAATATTCCAGGAATGATTTCTTTACCTCTTTCTCTATGTCGATCGGTATTATTTTTTCAAACAAATTTTTTTCTCCCACTTATAATTCACCCCTAAATATCCAGGTTAGTAGCATATACTGCGTTTTCTTGAATAAACTCTTTTCTGGCTTGTACGTTTTCTCCCATCAAATCAGAAAATATTTCATCCGCCCGTATAGCATCATCTATATTAACTTGAAGAATGGTTCTATTATCTGGATCCATGGTAGTGTCCCAGAGCTGTTCGGCGTCCATTTCCCCCAGACCCTTGTACCGCTGCACTGCCCATTTTTGTTTGTTTTCGTTCAGGAAGTTATTCATGTCATCTTCCTTATGAAAATAATGCATATCAGTTCCTCTCTTTAAACCAAAAAGAGGAGGTTGAGCTATGTATACATATCCTTCTTCAATAAGCTGCCGCATATAGCGATAGAAAAAAGTGAGCAGCAGCACTCGAATATGTGAGCCATCTACATCGGCATCGGTCATGATGAACAGTTTATGATAGCGGGCTTTTTTAATGTCAAAATCTTCATCTATACCGGTTCCGATTGCTGTTATCAAGGCTTTAATTTCTTCACTGGCTAGTACTCTATCCAGCCTGGCTTTCTGCACATTTAGAATTTTTCCTCTTAATGGCAGTATAGCTTGATAGTTTCTATCTCTTCCCTGTTTGGCAGAACCTCCTGCTGAATCTCCTTCTACAATATATAATTCGCACAGTTCCGCGTCTTTGCTGCTGCAATCCGCTAGTTTACCTGGTAGACTGGTGGATTCCAGAGCACTTTTTCTTCTGGTTAACTCCCGGGCCTTCCTGGCTGCTTCGCGGGCGCGCCTGGCCGAGATGGCTTTATCTAATATTTTTTTTGCTATCACCGGGTTCTCATTCAGATAGTCTTCTACATTTTCAAAAACCGCACCTTCCACTATGCTTCTTATATATGTGTTCCCCAGTTTAGTCTTGGTTTGCCCCTCAAATTGGGGTTCTTTAACTAAAACCGATATTATTCCTACTATTCCTTCACGAATATCTTCTCCCGATAGGTTGGTGTCATTTTCTTTTAGAAAGTTGCTTTTCCTGGCGAAATCATTAATGACCCTGGTCAGCCCGTTCTTGAAACCTATTTCGTGGGTTCCGCCTTCCTGAGTCCTTATGTTATTCGCATACGAATATAGACTGTCATTATAGCCATTATTGTACTGAATGACTATATTTACGATAACATCTTCTTTTCTACTTTCAAAATATATGGGTTTCTCGTTTATAACTTCCTTCTTTTTGTTTATGTAAGCCACAAAATCCTTTAAGCCATTATTATAGTGAAAATCCTTTTTTTCAGGCGCCTCTTCTCTTTCATCTAAAAGAGTAATTCTCAAACCTTTATTAAGAAAAGATAGCTCTCTCAAGCGCTGTTCAATTATATCTTTCTCAAATACGGTAATTTCAAATATTTCCGGATCAGGAAGAAAATGTATAACCGTGCCATTTTCATTGGTAGTCCCGCATTGTTCCACTTTGCCTATGGGTATTCCCTGCTCATAACACTGTCGGTATATGAATCCGTCTCGCTTTACGGTAACTTCCATGTGGCTTGAAAGTGCATTAACAACCGATAGGCCCACTCCATGAAGACCTCCGGAAATGTTATAACCGCTGCCGCCAAATTTTCCTCCTGAATGCAGGGTAGTCATTATTACTTCCAGTGCCGGAATTCCCATCTGGGGATGGATATCTACCGGTATTCCTCGACCATTGTCGCATACGGATACACTGTTACCTTCATGTATAATCGCCTGTATCTCGTTGCAGTAGCCTCCCACAGCCTCATCAATACTATTGTCCACTATTTCAAACACCAGATGGTGTAGGCCTTTAGGCCCGGTTGTTCCTATGTACATCCCTGGCCTTTTACGAACTGCTTCAAGTCCTTCTAATACCTGAATGTCTGAAGCATTGTATCCATTTAAGGGACCTTCCAAAATTTAACCCTCCTTATAATGCTTAAAAGCTCTTTTATATAAAGTTATCGAAGATATAGGAGATAAGTATACCTTGTCATCACAGACGATAACTGCTTTTTCTTTGCCATTATCACTTATATTAATCAGCTTGTTTTCCAGTCGGGCGACATCAACTATCTCTTGCAAATCAGCTGATACTGGCGTTTGGTAATTCAAAACAGCCACTATTTTTTTCCCGGATATGATGTAATTATTACCCAGATGAACATACATGCTACTACCTCCATCTTTAATTCTTAGTGCGTGCATCGAACCTTTAACATGAAAACAACCTTTATACAAATTATAACCTGGTCCATAGATGATAAACCCGCATCTGATTCCTGCCGGTATAGCAATATCAAGATAACCCTTCTATCTTAAGTATTTCCTTCTATTTTACCATTTTTTATTAGAGAAATTTTCCCCTCAAAGCTGCTAATCATATCATTAACAACCGAAGTAAGGAAACTTTGATAGTCTGAACTGCTTATCTGTTCTAACAAACTTCTCTTTCTATGATCATCAAATTCAGCCAGTACCTCATCAAGTAAAAAAACCGGGTAATAATCACTTAATTCTTTAAACGCCTGGACCTCTGATATTTTTAAGCTTACCGCGATATTTCTTTGCTGGCCCTGAGAAGCAAAAAGACGAGCCGGTTTATTATTCAGATAGATGTTTATATCATCCAGATGTGGGCCTACCAAGGTGCTTTTTCTTCTTACCTCTTTTTCCTTGGTTTCTTGCATAAATTTTATTAAGTTATCGCTTAGGGTTTGGTAATTCACCTTATCATCTTGAAACGGAAAAGATAAAGCATATTTAATCTTAATTACCCCTGCTTCCTTATTCAATTGACCGAAGTTTTTCGCCGCTATACTATCTAGCAAATTAACAAATTTAATTCGAGCCGTAATTATTTTGGCAGAATATTCAATAAATAATTCATTTAATAGATTATAAGTTCTATTGTTTATAGGGGTTTTTTTTAATAACTCATTTCTTTTCCTTAATATTTTATAATAATTTTCTACCAAAAACCTGTATTCATTAGAAACTTCTTTTAAAATATAATCTATATAGTTTCTTCTTCGTAATGGACTTCCTTTAACCAAATATAAATCGTCTGGAGTAAAAACAACTACTCTCAGACGATTATGATTATTTTGATTAGTCTTTTTGGAGTTTATTATGATTTGTTTTCCTCGGTTTATACTATATTCAATCTCAGTATTAATAACTCTGTTTTCAATTAGATGAGCACCTTGCAGATTAAAGCCTTTTTTTTCATGCTGAATCATCAATTTATCTGTATTGGTGCGAAAAGAACTCCCGTTTGCCAGCACATATATTGCTTCCAGTATATTGGTTTTTCCCTGGGCATTATCTCCCATAAAAACATTTAATCCAGGTGCTGCTGTGTATTCAAGCTGACTTATATTTCTAAAATTTAAGACTTTTATCTTTTTGAGTTTCAATCCTCAAATCCTACTCTTCTTTAATTGCCGGTACGTAGTGGAACCAGTACATAGAGATAATTGTCATTATCTGGATTCTTTATTATAGCAGGTCCTATTGATCCAGACAAACTTATCTCCATGTCATTACATTCTGACTGCATAATTTTTGCAATATCTAAAAAATAATTGGTATTAAAAGCAATATTTACTTCTTTTTCTCCCTCTATTTGTACATCTTCAATAACTTCTTCTAATTCGCCCATAACCTCTGAATAAGCATTTATTACTACTTCCTTTTCGTTAAATTTAAATTGTACGTGCTGTATTTTTAGTTTATCATCGGTGGGCATAGTTTTAGCTCTCTCTAATGCATTTAATATCGAATTACTTTTGATTAAAACCCTGGATGTAGATGTTGATGGTATTACCTGTTTATAATTGGGGTAGTTCCCTTCTATTAGTCTGGACAATAAAATAAAATTATCCTTATGGAAAATAACATTATTTTCGCTGAAAGAAATATTAATTACTTCCTCCTCTTCATTCAGAACCCTTAAAAGCTCATTTACTGTTCTAATCGGAATTATAAAGCCAAATGGGTTTAGATTATCATTTTCTAGTTGATAATTAAAATAAGCTAGTCTATGGGTATCAGATGCTACTATTTTTAATTGATTATCCTCTACCAAGTCAAAAAGAACCCCGGTAAATACCTGTCGGAAGTGATTAGCCGCTGCAGCAAACGAAGTCTTACGCAGGGCTTCTCTTAATACTGCTTGAGGCAACACCATTTTTTTCTCCATTTTTTCTAATGGTAAATTGGGGTACTCAAAATCACGGTATATGTTGATAAATCCAGAAGATCGCCCATAGTTAATATTTAATTTTGAGGCCTCAATATTGAGTTCAATAATTATTACTCCATCTGGTAAAAGTTTTATAAAATCAGCAAAGTAATGAGCATTTACCAGGGCTTTTCCTTCATCTAAAACTTCTATATTTTGAGTAGACGCTGTAATACCTATGTCCATATCGGTAGCAGTCATAGTTAAGCCTTTTTCTTTGCTAACCTGAATAAGTATCCCTGATAATATAGGGATGGTATTTTTGTTGGATGCGGCGCGATAAACTAAACTGGAAATAGCAGAAAGCTCTTTTTTTTCAATAACAAATTTCATCAATAAAAACCTCCGGGGAAATATTTTTTTTTGATTTCTGTTTTAAAAATTGTCTTTATTTATTTCTTTATTAACAGATAGTAGTTGTAGTAGTAGTAGCAGTGGATATGTGGATATAGACCACGGTGCCAAAAATACGGGCAGTAGATACTCATGACAACTTGTGCATAACTTGTATTTTTATACACTATAATTTGGGTCTATATTCTTACATAATTCGTTAATTACAACAGACACTTCCTGGTCATTTGTGAGTTCTTTTTCAATTTTATCATTAGCATGCATTACCGTAGTGTGATCTCTGCCGCCAAATTGTTCACCAATTTGCGGATAGGAAGCATCTGTGAACTTACGGCATAGGTACATAGCTACCTGCCTGGGATAAGAAATATGTTTATTTCTCTTTTTGGAGATTAACTCCCGAATATCTAAACCGTAATAACCGGATACTTCTTTTTGAATGAACTCTATAGTTATCTTCCTCGGACAGGGAGGAGGAAGAATATCTTTCAAGGCTTCTGTAACCGTGCTCATAATCAAGGGTTTATTACTTATGGTAGCATAGGCAATTAATCTAATTAAGGCACCTTCCAACTCTCTAATATTTGAATCGATAGAATTAGCTATATAATCCAGAATATCATAAGGAACGTTTAAATTCTCAGATTGGGCTTTCTTTCTTAGTATAGCAATTCTGGTTTCTAAATCTGGTGGTTGAATATCGGTTATTAATCCCCATTCAAATCTGCTTCTCAGGCGGTCTTCCAGGGTGGGAATGCTCCTGGGAGGTCTATCACTGGATATCACTAACTGTTTATTAGACTCGTATAAGGTATTAAAAGTATGAAAAAATTCTTCCTGGGTTCTTTCTTTACCAGCCAGGAACTGAATATCATCGATCATCAACACATCTATGCCGCGGTATCTATTTCTGAAACCGGAGGTAGTATCGTCTTTTATAGAACTAATAAGGTCGTTAGTAAACTGCTCCGATGATACATACATTACTGTATAATGAGGATATTTTCGTAATATGTGGTGACCTATAGCTTGCATTAAATGTGTCTTGCCCAGACCTACACCACCATAAATAAAAAGCGGATTATAGGCTTTAGAGGGTGACTCTGACACTGCATAACAGGCTGCATGGGCAAAGCGATTGCTATTACCTACCACAAAAGAGTCAAAGGTATATTTCATATTTAATGTAGGTGAGACTGATACATTATCTAAAAATGGTTCGGTAGTTAATACAAGATTTATATTACGATTGGTTAATTCCTTAAACTTGTCTTGAATAATAGTAAGGTAACGAGATTCTATCCAATCTCTAGTAAGGGTATTAGGTACGATTATATATACATTATCGTTTTTAACGCTGTGGAACTTAACCATTGAAAACCAGATATCAAAACTGGTTGAGTCAGTTTCTTCACGCATAGTAGCCAGGACTTTATTCCATACCATAGAATAATCTAATGACATTAAGGGCATCCTCCTGTTGATTTGTGTAAAAAATTGTTGTTAACAATTATTATAATCTGTGGATATCTGGATAACTCATATAAAAAGAGTAGAACACTTCCAATTTGGATATTAGTAAAAATATAGTATAATCATAACAGATAAAATTTAATTTTAGAAGTGTTATAAGCCCTTGAATTCTTGACATAGGGGGCAACATATAAATATAATTAGAAGGTGCTTTACAAAAGAGGAGGATAGATATTATGAAAAGAACATACCAGCCTAAGAATAGACAGAGAAAAAAAGTTCATGGATTTAGAAAGAGAATGTCAACTGCTGAAGGAAGAAGGGTACTTGCAAGTAGAAGGAAAAAGGGAAGAAAAGCAATTTCTGCATAGGTCGTAAAAGCGACCTTTTGTTTTATCAGATAGAGAGGAAGCTTTGTCTAAAGAAGGATAGGCATGTTAAATAAAGAACACCGAATAAATAAGAAGAAAGAATATAATAATATATACAAAAAAGGGAAAAAAATACCAGGGAAATATATGGTAGTATTTATCATTAAGAGTGAAAGGGAATACAGCCGTTATGGTTTTGTGACCAGTAAGAAAGTGGGTAATGCGGTAAAAAGAAACCGGGCCAAACGCAGGCTTAGAACAGTTATATATAGAAATATGAGTGATATAAAGGATAGTGTGGATGTAGTCATCGTGGCCCGAACCGCAATTAATGAAGCAAGCTGGGATGATTTGAATAGTGAATATATTAGAGTCATGAGGAAAGCAGGGCTATGTTAAAAGGAATGTTCATAGGATTAATTAAGGTATATCAGAAGTTTAAATTCCTAAAAAAGGCACCTACATGTCGATTCTATCCTTCCTGTTCTGTATATTCTATTGAGGCAATCCAAAAATATGGCATATTTAAAGGGGGATGGTTATCAGTCAGGAGAATTTGTAGATGTCATCCATTTCATGCAGGAGGATATGACCCGGTTCCATAAGAGTGAAAAGAAGAGTAAGCACTTGCTTAAAAATATGCTAGTCATATCGGACTTATTCTCCACCGACATCTAAAAAGAAGCAGCAGCTTCTCCAGTTAGTAAGGAGGTGAAACCTGCTATCTGCTTGGTCTAATAGCAGGGACGAATTTGTGGCAGACTTTTGTACACTGGTTTTCTGAACTAATCCAGTTCATGTACGGAATTACTGATGTTATAGGTGTTCCTAATTACGGATTAGCAATAATATTAATTACCATTTTGATTAAAGTTGTTTTATTCCCGCTCACCCAGAAACAAATGAAATCCATGCGGGGAATGCAGGAGATTCAACCAGAGGTAAAATACGTTCAGGAAAAATTTAAAGATGAACCGGAGATAATGCAAAAGAAAATGATGGAGTTATATAAGGAGAAAGGAGTTAGTCCTTTTGGGGGATGTCTTCCTTTATTGGTACAAATGCCTATTTTTATAGCATTTTACCAATCTCTGATTAAATTTGATTTTGCAGTGACTGAGCACGCGTCTTTTTTAGGTATTGATAATATTGGGCAATCAGTGTCATATTATATTGGGCAAGGACAGATTATTCCTATTTATCTCCCGATTTTGGCTGCGGTAACTACCTTTCTGCAGCAAAGGATTTCTATGGTTGATACCAAAGACCCGACCCAGAAATCCATGTTATATGTAATGCCGCTTTTTATGGCATGGATAGTCTTAAAGATGCCAGCCGGACTTCCTATATACTGGGTAATGTTTAATACGCTGGGTATATTTCAGCAATTGTATGTTAATTGGCATAGTAAACAGGTTAAAATTGATAATAATTCGAGTTTAGTCATCGAAGGTGGGGTTGTCGAAAAAGCGGTCCACACAAGCTCGGAAGAAGATAATGCCTCAAATACTGGGAATCACGCAGGGAGGGAAAAAGGAGGAAAGAAAAATAATGGAAGCTCACGCGATAGAAAAAAGAGGAAAAAGCGTTGATGAAGCAATTAAGGCAGCGTTGGATGAATTAGGTTGTGAAATAGATGATGTAATAATAGAAGTAGTGGAAGAACCTAATAAAGGAATATTAGGGATAGTAGGTAAAAAGCCAGCTATAATTAAGGTAACGCTGAGAGAGAAACCGGAAGAAGATGTAAAAAAAGTTTTGGTGGACTTGCTGGATAAAATGAAAATCGATTATAAAATAGAACGGGTCGAGTGGGATAAGGAAAAAGTAAGGATCAATATCATTGGGAAAGATATGGGCCTAGTAATAGGAAGGAAGGGCGAAACGCTCAATGCATTGCAGTATATGACCAGTTTGATAGTAAATAAAAGCAGAGAAGAAAAACTTCGGATAGTACTGGATGTGGAGGACTATCGAAGGAAAAAGGAAAAATCCCTGGAAAAACTGGCTATAAAATTATCCGATAAAGTAAAAACTACACATAAGAATGTTGTTATGAGGCCGATGAGCCCGCAGGAGAGAAGGATCATACATACTGTGCTGCAGGGCGACCCACAGGTTACCACTTACTCAACCGGGGATGAGCCAAATCGCAAGGTGGTTATAACAATGAAGAAGTAAAAAAAAGACCCTTGCGAGGGTCTTTTTTTATGATATACATTACGATTCAACTGCCAAAAGTAATATTGGTGATTTTGAATGCATAAATATGCCGTCGTCAGTCACCGCATGGAAAACACCAACTGCTGGCCTCATAGCAAATAGGATATCGGGCAGATTAACAGCTGTGTTCAAATGCCATCTCGCAAACGTATTGGTGAGGTGATAACGCAAGAACAGTTGTGCCCGCAAACTTAATAGTGACCAACAAAAGCATCAGCAACCTTAATAGTGCAGCAACGAAGTGAATGCACATCAGTTGTCCCGGTTCGGGGGAGTAACCGTAGTTGTGAAAGGTAGGTGGTTCTATCATGTTTCGCTAATGCCTCCTGAATATTTAGGCATTCAATAGAGTTATCTTAAGGGTTTTTGCAGTGGAATCAAAGTACTGGTAAATACTTTTTATAACTGGAGTTATAAAAATTAAATAAACGGCAAAAAACCCGATAGGAGTATGGAATTAATGCTGGATGATATAATTGGAGCCATCTCA
The DNA here is from genome assembly GCA_016841245.1 of Syntrophomonas sp. Taxonomy (GTDB): domain Bacteria; phylum Bacillota; class Syntrophomonadia; order Syntrophomonadales; family Syntrophomonadaceae; genus JAAYJK01. The sequence goes on along the minus strand of JAENZN010000010.1, from coordinate 92,359 downwards.
ACACCACTTGGTGAGGGTGGAATCGCTGTTGTGAGAGTTAGCGGAGAAGGCTGTATAAAAAAAGTGAAGCAGATTTTTCAAGCCAGGGTAAGTGGCAAAGATCTTTTGGAGCAAAGACCATTTACTATGACACTGGGATGGCTGAAAGATGAAGAAGGTGGAAGACTGGATGAGGTGTTGGTTGCGACCATGAAGGCACCCCGGAGTTATACCGGGGAAGAAATGGTGGAGATCAGCTGCCATGGGGGAGTAATACCTGCCAGAAGATGTCTTGAGAGCGTTTTAAATACCGGAATTAGATTGGCTGAACCGGGTGAATTTACCCGGCGGGCTTTTGTGAATGGTAAAATGGACGCAGCACAGGCTGAGGCTGTCATAGATATTATACGGGCGAAAACCGACCGGGGATTAAAACTAGCCATGAAGCAACTAGAAGGGAAGAATAGTGAGTATGTTAAAGAGCTGGAAGATTTCTTGATAGAAGCTAATATGCTGGTAGAAGCCAACCTGGATTTCTCCGAGGACGTCGGTGACCTTGATTTTGAGCAGCTTCGGCAGTTATTATTAAAGACCAGGGTCGGTATTGAAAAGATGATTAAAGCGGGAGAGCTGGGCGATATTTATAAAGAGGGAATAAGTGTGGCCATATGCGGTAAGCCTAACGTAGGCAAATCGAGTTTGCTAAATGCCTTGCTAAGAAAAGAAAGGGCTATAGTAACTGATATTCCTGGAACCACCAGAGACTTAATAGAAGAGCATATAAATATTAATGGCATCCCGGTAAAACTCATTGATACAGCTGGAATTAGAGAAACCAGTGATATAGTAGAACAAATAGGAATAAGCAGAGCCCAACAAGCGGTAAGAGATTCGGACCTAGTAGTATTCCTGCTGGATATAGAGGCAGGAATGGACGAGCTGGATCGTGCTATTTATCATGACATTGAAAACAAAGAACGGGTTATAGTGCTTATTAATAAGGATGACCTGATGGCAAAAAACATTAGTGAAGAAGAGATAAAGGATAATTTTCCGGAATTAAAGGTTATATGGGCATCTATAAAAGAAGACATTGGTATACAAGAGTTAGAAGATATCATAGAACAAAAGGCCGTAAACGGCTTTATGGATAGTGATAATCTTGAAATGGCAGTTAGCTTAAGGCAAAAAGAAATCCTATTGGCGGGTAAACGCTATATCCAGGAAGCTATGGATGCTATGGAAAAAGTTTCCTTGGACTGCCTGGGAGTAGATTTACAAAACGCTATGGACAGTCTAGGGGAAATTACCGGCAGAAACTTGAAAGAAGAGAGTATTAATCGAATTTTTAAAGAATTCTGCATAGGCAAATAGTTATAGCCCAATGAACAAGAGCGGGAGGACTAAAATGATATATAATGCTGGTAGCTATGAAGTTATTGTAATAGGTGCGGGGCATGCTGGTTGTGAGGCTGCCCTTGCTTCTGCCCGAATGGGCTGTAAAACCCTGTTATGCACCTTGAGCATGGAACATATAGCTTTAATGCCATGTAATCCATCCATTGGAGGACCAGCTAAAGCACAGGTAGTGAGAGAGATCGATGCACTGGGGGGAGAAATGGCAATAAACATTGATAAATCTCATATACAAATGCGTGTAATTAATACCGGGAAGGGGCCTGCGGTTCAGGCTCTAAGGGCTCAGGCTGACAAGCTCGAATATTACCGGGAAATGCTTAGGACACTGCTGGCGCAGGAAAAGCTGGATGTTTTAATGGCTGAAATACAAGATATTGAAACCAGTGAAAATAGAATAACCGGAGTAATCACCAAAACTGGAGCCAGATATAAATGCCGGTGTGTGGTAATTACATCCGGTACCTATCTAAAGGGGCGCATCATCATAGGTGACGTAATGTACGATGGAGGCCCCGGCAACCAGTTCCCGGCTATAAAATTATCTGCCAGTTTGATAAATAATGGGATAAGGCTGGGTCGGTTTAAAACCGGTACCCCCCCCCGTATCAACCGAAGATCAGTGGATTTTTCTAAAATGATTGAACAACCAGGGGATGAGAGAGTATTGAATTTTTCATTTATTAGTACGAAGGAAAAAAGGCAGCAGATGTCATGCTGGTTAACTCACAGTACGCCTGAGACTCATCGGATTGTAATGGATAATATTGAGAGGGCGCCATTGTTTACCGGGGTAATTAAAGGACGGGGCCCTAGATATTGTCCTTCTTTTGAGGATAAAGTGGTTCGTTTTTCACACAAGGATGCTCATCAGTTGTTTGTAGAACCAGAAGGTAGACATACAGATGAGATGTATGTTCAGGGTTTAAATACCAGCCTGCCGGAAGATGTTCAAATGGCAGTGTTAAGAAGCATACCCGGGCTGGAAAATGTACGTATGATGAGGACCGGATACGCTATAGAGTATGATTATGTTCCTCCCTCGCAATTGAAATTAAGTCTGGAAACCAAAAGGGTAGAAGGTTTGTTTACGGCTGGCCAAATTAACGGTACTTCCGGCTATGAAGAAGCCGCCGCCCAAGGCTTAATTGCGGGAATAAATGCAGCGCTGAAAGTTCAGGAAAAAGAACCATTTATATTAAAGAGAAATGAAGCCTATATTGGCGTGCTGATAGATGATCTGGTCAACAAAGAAATTGATGAACCCTACCGTCTATTAACCTCTCGAGCTGAATATAGACTGCTGTTAAGACAGGACAATGCAGATATCAGGCTTACCGGGAGAGGCCGGGAAATTGGACTGGTCGATGATACGCGCTGGAATTTGTTTAATAGAAAAATGGAGTCTCTAGAAAACGCACGAACAGCATTCCAGGAAACCAACTTTACACCGGCCGATGAGGAAATGACTGCATTTCTTACACGGATGGGGAGCGCTACCATAAAAGACCGGGTATCCTTATGGGAATTATTAAAGAGACCGGAAATACATCTAGTGGATTTTGAAATAATGAACTGGATTGAACCGCTGGATCATGATATTTCCGAACAGATAGAAATTCAATCAAAATATGAAGGATATATCGCTAAACAGCTAGAACAAGTAAAAAAATTTGAAAGAATGGAGAATAGAAAAATTCCTTCAGATGTAGACTATGATGAGGTTTATGGCTTGGCCAACGAGGCCAGACAACGACTCCAGGAGGTTAAACCTACTTCAATGGGTCAGGCATCTCGTATTACCGGAGTAAATCCTGCGGATATCAATGTACTATATATTTTTTTAGAAAAGAAAAGAAGGAATTAGGCTAGCTCATGGAAAATAATGTAAAGATATACAAGAAATATTTGCTGGAGGAAAATGATAAGACCAATCTGGTTAGCAGAAGAACTATTGAGGAAGAGCTTGATCTGCACATCGAAGATAGTAAAAAGGTTTTTGAACGGTGGCAGCTAAAGAAGCAAAAGATTATTGATGTGGGAAGTGGAGCAGGGTTTCCTGGGCTAATAATGGCCATGTACTGTCAGGATAACGAATACACGCTGCTGGAATCCGAGCTAAAGAAATGCAATTTTCTTCAGCAAACTATCGAAATGCTAAAAATCAACCAGGTACAAGTTATAAGAGGCAGAGCAGAGGAGATTGGGCACCATAAAGATTATCGGGAACAATATGATGTATCTGCCAGCCGAGCCGTTGCGGCCATGCGAGTGATTATAGAATATTGCCTGCCCCTTACCCAGGTGGGAGGAATGGTATTTTTATGGAAAGGGCCCAGGTACGAAGAGGAAATCGAGCAGTCCCAAAATGCGCTGCAGGTGCTGGGAGGAAAAGTAGAGGATATCCATCTATACAAAATTGGGGGAGGTAGACAAAGAGCCATTATTCAAATAAGGAAGATTCAGCCAACCCCTGAAAAATATCCGCGACGAACAGGTTTACCGGTTAAGAGGCCTTTGTAAAGGAGTTTTGTAAATGAGCAAAAGAAACTGGCCCTGGATGGTGGAAAAAAGCAAAAACATGGAAATCATAGATATTCCGCTGGAAAAGATCCAGCGCAACCCCTATCAACCCCGACATGAGTTTGACGAAAACGAGCTGATCGATCTTGCCAAATCTATAAGAGCTTATGGTTTGATACAGCCAATAGTAGTCCGAGCTGTAGAAGATGGGTATCAGATTGTGGCCGGAGAGAGAAGATATAGAGCATGCTGCATGCTGGGAATGAAAGAGATACAATCAGTGGTTCAGGAAATGAACGATGAAAAGGCAGCGGCAGTATCATTAATTGAAAACATACAGCGGAAAGAATTAAATTATTTTGAGGAAGCAAATGCGTATAATATTCTTATAAACCAGTTTGGCATGACCCAGGATGAATTGGCCAGGAAAATAGGGCGCAGTCAGTCCGCTATAGCAAATAAACTGAGGATATTAAAACTGCCCGAAGCCGTCAAAGAAATGATAGAGCCGGCAGTGGTATCGGAAAGACATGCGAGGGCACTATTAAAAATCAATAATGCTGAGACTCAAATGGAAGTTATTAGGCAGATATTTGAAAAAGAGTTGACCGTTAAAGAGACCGAGGAACTGGTTGATAAATTGAGTCGCAATAATATTCCCGGGGAGAGTAAACGAAGCAACAGCAATCAAAATGTTTCGATGATTATAAGAGATGCCAGAATATTTCTTAACACTATTAGAGAAACCATAAAAAGGGCACGGCAAACGGGAGTTGATATCGTCATGGAGGAAAGAGACCTGGAAGAGCAATATGAAATAACCATTAAGATTGCGAAAACCAGAAAAAACCTGAGAAAAATTCCTGGAAGTTAGGAGTAAATCGACAATGCGAAGCGAGGCTGTTAATCTTAAGTGAGATAGCAGCCTTTTTTTATTGGCTTATTCGATGGATTAATTATTACCGGAAAAGGATCAAGAGCAACCCGCCTGTGGGGGTTAGTTCAGATAGAAAAGCATAGTAACGTCATCAATGGAGGTGTAGCTTGATTTAGTGCTTGAAACACAGGACCATAATCCTATATGGAGTGAATGCAAAGATGGAAGGGCAGGTTGACATAATGATTTTCCACAGAACAAATCAGGCACCTGCGTATGATTTGTTCGGGCACAACTTAATGGTAGTATGTGGATAAAGGGAAAAAATAGATAGGGAAAAGCTACTTTTTAATCAATTAATAGCCATCTTTGATATAATAACAGATAGTGAAGAGATATTGATTAGTAGGATGAAAACAATTTTTGTGGTATTGGACACCGTCTTCGAATGAGAGCGGTCGAGGTATACCTGTAATGAGGCTGTTTTGCGTGTCAGAGGTAACGGTGAAACCTGGGGGGCTACCCTGTACCGTGGTTAATGAAGTGTTATACTGATCGCAAACACCAATTCACTGCAGCAGATAAGGGCGAGAGTCTAGTTAGCTCAATGGTAATAAGGAAGGGTGATTTGGCTAGTATGGGAAAAGTTATTTCGGTAGCAAATCAAAAAGGGGGAGTTGGCAAAACAACTACCGCTATTAACCTGGCAGCTTGTATTGCCCTAAAAGGATATAAGACCTTGGTGATAGATAGCGACCCGCAGGGGAACGCCAGCAGCGGGCTGGGTATTAATCGAGATAGGCTGAGGTACTGTGTCTATGACCTTATTGTCAATGAAGTACCCATTAAAGAGGTTATCTGCAGTACTAGAGTAAGGAATCTGGATATTATACCAGCAACAATTCAACTAGCCGGAGCAGAAGTGGAATTGGCGAGCCGGGATTACCGGGAGAATTACTTGAAAGAGGCTATTCAACCAATAAAGGATGAATATGATTGGATATTTATTGATTGTCCACCCTCCCTTGGCATATTGACTTTAAATGCACTGAATGCCAGCAAATCAGTGATCATTCCTCTCCAGTGCGAATATTATGCTCTGGAAGGATTGAGCCAGCTAATTAATACTATATCGCTAGTAAAAAAGAGAATAAATAGAGACCTGAATATAGAGGGAATTGTTTTTACCATGTTTGATGCCAGGACCAACCTATCGATTCAGGTGGTTGATCAAGTGAAAACTCACTTTAAAAGGCAGGTGTATCGTACTATTATTCCCAGAAATGTTCGATTAAGTGAAGCGCCCAGTCATGGAAAGCCGATAGTGGTTTACGATCCCAGGTCCAAGGGCGCCGAAGTATATCAGGATTTAGCGGTGGAGGTGGTAAAACGTGCCTAAGAAGGAAAGAGGTTTAGGAAGAGGACTGGATGCGCTGTTATCCTCTAACAATACTATTTATGATGGCGATAATATGCAGGAGATTGAGGTTAACCAGGTTAAGGCTAGAGCAGATCAACCGCGCAGTTTTTTTAAAGAAGACTCATTAATAGAGTTAGCAAGTTCGATTAAGGAGCATGGCTTACTACAGCCCATACTGGTTAAACCACATGAAGAGGGCTATGAAATAATCGCCGGAGAAAGGCGTTGGAGAGCTGCTCAGATGGTGGGATTGAAGTCGTTGCCAGCAATTGTTAAGGAAATAAGTGAAGAGGAAGCTGCGGAGATATCACTTATAGAAAATCTCCAGCGGGATGATTTGACAGTTGTTGAAGAAGCACGAGCTTATAAAAGCATGATGGATAGGCACGAATACACCCAGGAATCACTATCAATACGTATAGGTAAGAGCCGGTCACACATTGCCAATACGGTTAGGATACTGAGTCTTCCAGAAGAAGTATTGAAACTATTAGAACAGCGTAAACTAACTGCGGGTCATGCACGGGCGTTATTAGCAATAGGCAATGAAAAAGATAGGATCAAGATGGCTAACGCCATAGTGGAAGACAAGATATCTGTTCGTCAAATAGAGAACAGCGTGAAAAAATCACGGGCAGGGGAAGGTGAGCTAAAAGCCCAGAGACAGAAAAAGAGCGCGGAGATTAAGGATCTGGAGGAAAAGATTCAGATGTGTCTGGGAACCAGGGCAGAAGTGTCCAGTGGAAAAAAGGGAGGAAAAATTATTATCGAGTATTATAGTCTGGATGATCTGGAGAGAATATGCGATATTATTGGAATTTAAATCCGGATCAGCGCTAATGTTTCACGTGAAACATTAGCGCCTCCTAAAGATGGTTGACAAAGGCGTGCATAAAGGCAACCTGCGGGTAGAGAGCCCCTCGGGCAAGACTTCGGGAGATTTACAAGAGGCAGCATAGCTGGTACTATTGTTATAAAACAACACCAGCTTCTTTCGAGGGGGTTGCCTTGTAGCCAGGCTATGTTTCTTGAGCGCTAACATTTCGAAGGGAGCAACTTGGAATCTGGGAATACTCACAAACGATGATGGAGTACTGCCCCGGGCCGGAGTAATGAAGGTGCCTTCGTTTCATTGTGACATAATTTAGAGTGAGATGTGATGTTGGTGCGTACTTACAAGCAATAAAGGTTATTAATAAATTGACATAGAGGCCGAAGATGAAAAAGACATGGAAAAGGAAAAACAAGAAATATACCCTGCTGTTAATACCACAAAATGCTGACGGAACCAAAAGAATAAATTTGTCTACCAGACTAGTGATGTCAATTGCTGCCGGGGTGCTAATCTTCGTTTCCGCTTCTTTTACCATCAGTTATTTGTTCTGTAAAAGCCAGGATGATATACAGAAAGTCGACGCACTTAAGGCTACTAACTCCGAACAGACCACTACTATTCACAATCTTGCCAAAGAACTGGAACGAATGGAAGAGCAGCAACTGTTGATTAAAGAGAAGCAGGCGAAGCTTAAGGAAATGATGGGAATAAGCACTGAAAGCAATGAGGAAACAACTCCTTCTAGAGGCGGGCAAGGTGGACAGGATTGGGTGTGCAGTGCCCGGTACGACATGGATGAACTGGAAAGAGCACAATGGGTCAAGACCGAGATGGACCGGCAGGAGAAGGAAGTAGACGAACTGCTGGCTAGAGTAAGCAATGACTTGGAGTATTTTAGAAGTATGCCCAACCAATGGCCGGTTTCTGGTGAAATCACTTCATATTTTGGCTGGAGGTCATCCCCCTTCGGAGGGCAAAGTGAATCCTACCACAATGGGATAGATATAGCTAACAATGTGGGCTGTGATATAGTGGCTGCGGCGGATGGCATTGTAATTCAAGCCGGGTGGTTGGGCGCCTATGGGCGAACCATTACTATAGACCATGGATATGGATTTAAGACCATGTATGGGCATAATTATCGACTTCTGGTACAGGAAGGCGAGCAGGTTAAAAAAGGAGATGTCATAGCAACTCTGGGGAGCAGCGGCAGGAGTACCGGACCTCACCTGCACTTTACCATTTATAAATATGATACTCCCCTGGATCCTATGCTGTTCTTGCCTTAATCAAAATAAAGAAAATACTGCAGGGGTGAAAAAATTTGAGAAAAAAGGAAACAAGTTTTGGTGAGATAGAAAGCTTGATATCTCCCGGGGTGGTGCTAAAGGGAGAGTTAACTTCGCAGGGTTCAATTCGGGTTGATGGAAGCCTGGAAGGCAGTATCGATATTAAAGGCAGTCTACTGCTGGGAGAAAAAGGCGCCATTAAAGGTGACGTGAAGGCCGCTAACATGATTTTGGCCGGACAAGTGGAAGGGACGGTTACCGTCACTGAAAGACTGGACATAACTAACACCGGGGTGATGCTGGGTGACATAATTGCTCGAATCATCACCATAGAAGAAGGTGGAATAATACAAGGCAAGACGCAAATGACCAGGGACAAAAAAGTAAACGAGGCCAAGCGGGAAAAAACTAAATAATGTTAAAGAAAAGGCAAACCGGAAATTCAAAGCGCTGAAGCAATGATTAAGGAAGCCCTCTGCAGGGCTTCCTTAATTTTATACAGGATAGCAGATGATGATATATCAGGTGCCCCGGCTCCGGGGTAGTGCTGGAAGTGCAACCTTAAGACTGTAGCGCTTGTCCATAATTATTTGTAACCTCGTGAAGACTGCGATTACTTGCACGGTGAAGAATTGAAAGCACAACCGGTGCTGGCGGAACTGTGCCTGTGATGGGCTAGAAACAGCGCGCGAGCAGTAGCTTCCGCCATTCTGTAAACAAGAAACAAACGAGTATTCTGCAAAACAAGATGTTCACAAAACCCTGAAACATTAACTGTTCCTACTATATGAATATCTCCTGCCCTGGGCAGTTGCTTTTTTAAGGCCAATCCGGGAGCCAGAGAACCTTTCTTAATGCTTAAAAAACCAATCTTTTCGGTACCCCCCAGACATGCATCAACAGCTATGACAAGAGGATTAGTATAGCGAGAGTAGATGTGCTGCATGGTATCTGAGAGATTAAGGGCGTGAAGCGGTTCCTCAAGGCTTCCAAATATATGAGCGGATGGCAAAAGGGATCGAAGCCGATTGCCAACCAGCGGGCCCAGACAATCACCAGTAGCCCGGTCAGTGCCAATACATAAGTATACTAGTTCTCGAGCTAAATTCTGATTCAGCTCCTGGACCAGAGAGTAGGCAGTATGAGATAGCCCGCTGATACAAGTTGGGTGGGTATAATGCTGACAAAATATAGTTGTGCTAGGACTGATTCCAGATGGCAAATGCTCACCTCCTCCACATAATAGTCTAAGTTAGCATTAACGCTTGGTAATATTTTTATGCGGTATTTTTCAGATTAAGAAGCGTATTTATGAAGTATATGTTCTTGAGATCAGGAGATGGATAATATTAAAAGCAGACTGAGCCTGGTGATGGGATATTTAGGAGCAGTAGTAGGGGCAGGATTTGCATCCGGACAAGAGATAGTCCAATTTTTTGTAAGTTACGGTATTCAAGGAAGGAAAGGCTGTATTTTAGCCATGCTGCTTTTTGCTTTATGTGGAGGACTTTTAATGTATATGGCCCATCGACATGCAACTAGCAGCTACCAGGATATGCTCCATCAACTGATGGGAGAAAAGGCATCGAGAATTGTTGATCTGTTAATGGCGGTATTTCTATTTCTGGGACTCAGTACGATGCTGTCTGCCAGTGGAGCAGTATTTTATGAACATTTATTTCAGCCCAAGGAATTAGGGATATTAGTTGCCAGTGTTCTGGTAGCTATATTCCTGTTTACGGGGAAAAGGGGTCTGATAAAATCCTATAACATTTTGGTTCCCGCAAAATTAGTGCTGCTACTCTTAATAACTGGATATGCAGCTCTAGTAGTGGATGGAGGACAAGTGGAAACCTATACGGTCTTTATATGTCGGCAGGAAAAGAGCTGGTGGCTGCTGTCTTCCGTTCTGTACGTTGCATACAACTTTGCCCTGGCCATGGTGGTTCTAACCGAATATCAATCGATCGGAAGCCGGCGGGATGGGATTTGGGGTGCCATCTGGGGGGGAGGCCTTTTAGGAGTACTGGTTTTATTCAACTATCTGGCGTTATGTAAATTTCTTCCAAACATTCTCCATTATGAAGTGCCTATGCTGTATATTGCCGGATATATTTCCCCCGGGACGAAAGTTGTTTATACTATAGTGCTATGGGTAGGAATTCTAACGACCGCTATAGCGAATGCCTATGGTTTTGCTCAGCGATTTTCTGGTTTTACCAGCATAAGCTACAGTTTTAGCTTATTGATCACCCTGGCCCTAGCTCTACCCATCTCTCTGCAGAGTTTCTCATCTCTGGTAAGCAGGGTGTACCCTTTGTTTGGTTTACTGGGTATAATTATACTGGTAGTATTAATAGCAAAGGCGGTTAAAGAAATTGTAGTTGAAATGGTATCAAGCATCCCTAATAGGTAGGTAAGGAGGATCCAGATGATAAACCTTAAAAAAATTCCGCCCATAGATGAAATACTTCGTCAGGAAGAGATACAGCAGTTGATTTCCAGGTATAAACGGGATTTTGTGGTTGAAACTACAAGAACGATAGTGATGGAAACCAGGGAAGAATTACGCTTGGTAACTGAAGAAATAGACAAAAACAACATCTTCACTACCATTGTGGATAAGATTAAGTTAAAAACTGAAAAGGCCAACGCTGGCACGCTGCAGAGAGTTATTAACGGAACCGGAGTAGTACTGCATACCAATTTGGGGCGAGCTCCGCTGGCAGAACGTGCTATTAAATATATGCAGGAAATCGGCGGGAGTTATAACAATTTGGAGATGGATCTTGATCAAGGGGAGCGGGGTTCCCGTTATTATCATGTCGAAGATTTATTAAAAAGGCTTACCGGAGCAGAGGCAGCTCTAGTAGTCAATAATAACGCAGCCGCAGTAATGCTGGGGTTAACCACCCTGGCCGCCGGGAAGGAAGTCATAGTCTCTCGTGGGCAGCTGGTAGAAATTGGGGGAGCATTCAGGATTCCTGAAGTAATGAAGCTGAGTGGGGCCAGGTTAATGGAGGTAGGCACCACTAACAAAACATATGTTTCCGATTATGCCCAGGCCATAAGTGAGGAGACCGCCCTGTTATTTTCCGCTCATACATCCAATTACCAGATTATAGGCTTTACTGCGGAAGTATCTATGAAGGAACTGGTAAGTCTGGGGAAAGAAAACGGACTTCCGGTTTTTATGGATTTAGGAAGCGGCATATTAACTTCTTTGGATGATAGTGGATTAAAAGGGGAACCAACCGTCCAGGAATGTGTGCAGGCAGGAGCAGACATAATAACCTTCAGCGGGGATAAGATGCTGGGAGGTCCTCAGGCCGGGATTATAGTGGGTAAGAAAGAATATATTGAAATAATGAAAAAGAAACAACTTTTACGTGCCCTGAGAGTAGACAAGCTGATTCTCTCTGCTCTGGAAGGCACTTTATTAGAATACCTTTCCGGGGATCCCCGGGAAAAAATACCCATTATTCAAATGCTAACCCGTAGTCAAGAGCAGATGGAGGAAAAGGCAGAAAACCTTCTCCTCCTGCTAAAAGCAAGACTAAAGGATAATAAAGCCCTGAGCAGCATTAAACTGATTCTGCTGGAGGATATGGTAGGAGGTGGAGCATATCCGAACCACAAAATGCCTGGAGCAGGGGTCGAGATAGAATTCAATAATTTAAGCTTGGAGAAAGCAGCTGGAGAGCTGAGACTTAAAAACCCAGCTCTGGTTACCCGCAGGCAGGACAATAAAATGCTGATCAGTGTCAGAACATTACTGCCGGGGGATGAAGAGGAAATTGTGGAGATGGTAGCCCGGTTAGTTGAGGACAGAGAATAGATTAAACCAGCACCAAGCAGGAACTGATTTAGTACCTAGACATGCTTACAAGGGGGGATGCCGATGAAAAGATTGGTATTAGGAACGGCAGGACATATTGATCATGGAAAAACTACCCTGGTAAAAGCACTTACCGGAATTGAAACTGACCGCCTGAAAGAAGAAAAGCAAAGGGGAATATCGATTGAATTAGGATTTGCCCCCTTTATTTTACCTGATGGTCAGAAGGCAGCTATTGTTGACGTGCCAGGTCATGAAAGATTTATCAAGCATATGCTGGCCGGGGCATTTGGCATCGATATGGTTATGTTGGTTGTTGCTGCAGATGAAGGAGTAATGCCCCAGACCCGTGAACATATGGATATTATAGAGCTGCTAGGAGTAAAAAAAGGCATTATTGCTCTGACTAAGAAAGACATGGTGGATGAGGATTGGTTAATGCTGGTAGAGGAAGAGGTGCGGGAATATATATCCGGCACTATATTAAGAGATGCCCCGATTATTTCCGTTTCAGCTGTTACGGGAGAAGGACTGCCAGAACTGATAAATGAAATACAAAGACTCTCCGACCAGATAGCAGAAAAACCAGCTTTTGGCAAGGCTAGACTCCCTGTTGATCGGGTTTTTACTAAAGCAGGTTTTGGAACGGTAGTGACGGGGACTATGTGGTCGGGGCAGATGGAAACCGGTGAAACCCTGGAATTAATGCCCAGCGGCAAGAAAGTTAAAATTAGAACTCTGCAGGTACATAATGATAAAGTCAATAACGCATACGCCGGCCAGCGGGTGGCCGTTAATTTACAGGGCATCGATGTTGCCGACATCGAAAGAGGGAACTGGTTGTCAACTCCAGATTATCTAAGCCCGACCTATCGTATGGATGCACGCTTACGGCTATTAGAATCGAGCAGCAGGATATTAAAAAATTGGACTAGGATTAGATTCCATTTGGGTACTGATGAAACCATGGCCAGGGTAGTCTTGCTGGAGCAGGATGAACTTCATCCTGGCCAGGAAGGGTATGTCCAGATAGTTATGGAGAAACCAGTGGTAGGGCACAAAGGAGATCCGTTTGTTATACGATATTATTCCCCGGTTACTACTATTGGAGGGGGCACAATTATTGACCCTGATGCATCCAAGCAAAAACGTTTCAAAGAAGAGACCCTTAATGAGCTGATTGTAAAAGAGGAAGGCAATCTTTCCGAAATGCTGCTTTATGAATTAGAATCAAATCCCCAGGATGTATTAAGTGTTGATGAACTGTCCAAGAGAACTGGCAATGAAGAAGGGAAAATAAGACAGGAACTAGAGCTGCTGTTGGAAGAAAATAAGGTGGTGGCCTTGAAAAAAGACGAATATATGAGCACTTATGGTCTGTATCAATTTGCCAATAAAATCATAACCGCCCTGGAGGAATATCATCAAAAATATCCATTGCGGCAGGGTCATTCCCGTGAGGAAATCCGCAGCCGCTTTTTAAAAAATGTTAACACCAAAACATATAACTTAATCCTAAAAGAACTTGAAGATGTTGGTAAGATAGAAACCCGGAATAACCAGATCAAGCTGCCCGGCCATATACCAGCTCCGGGGGAAGAAGACCTGCGGGTAATGACAATAATAGAACGGGAAATGAGGCAGAATCTATTTGCCCCACCTGCAATGGAAATGTTAAGACAGTCAGCTCAGGTTGATGAGGCTAGGTTTGCTGAAATTATAGCTTATTTGATGGGGAAACAGATATTGACAAAAATCAGCCAGGATATGTTTTTCCTGCAGGATGCGATAGAAGAAGGCAAGACCAGACTGGATAGCTACTTTGCACAGGAACGAGAATTAAGCCTAGCGGCATTTCGAGATCTTCTTGATACTACTCGTAAATATGCCCTGCCGCTGATTGAATATTATGATAAAATCCACTTTACTCATCGAGTAGGAGATGCCAGAATAAAAACGTGATAAATGAGATTAAGCTGTTGGGGATAGGGGGGAATAAGTTGCTCAAAGTTAAGGAGATAGATGTTTATTATGGTGCTATTCAAGCCTTAAAAAAAGTTAGCATTGAAGTTGAACAGGGGAGTATTGTCACCCTAATAGGAGCCAATGGAGCTGGAAAAACTAGTACTCTGAAAAGTATATCAGGTTTATTAAGGCCTAGAAACGGCACCATTGAATTTGAACAGCAGGATATCAGCAGACAGGCACCGGAGAAAATAGTAGAAATGGGTATCTCACAGGTGCCGGAGGGCAGAAGAGTATTTCCTGATATGACGGTTTTAGAGAACCTGGAGCTGGGAGCATATCTGCGCAAAGACAAAAAGGGAATCGAAAACGATCTGTACAGCATTTTTATGTGCTTTCCTCGTTTACAGGAAAGAAAAAAGCAGCTGGCAGGGACCTTATCGGGGGGAGAGCAGCAAATGCTGGCTATTGGCCGAGCTTTGATGGCCAAACCTAAATTAATGCTGATGGATGAACCTTCTATGGGATTGGCACCTCTCTTGGTAAAGGAAATATTTGAAATAATAAAAGATATTAACCAAAAGGGAACTACCATATTGCTCATAGAACAGAATGCAAATATGGCGCTCTCGATAGCAGACAAAGCTTACGTGATAGAAACCGGACAAATAGTTCTGGAAGGGACAGCGAGTGAATTATTAAGGAGCGATGAAGTCAAAAAAGCTTACCTGGGAGGGTGAAAAATGAAAGTTAAAGATCGTATGACAGCAGATGTAAAGACAGTAAATCCAGATACCAGCATTACCGAGGCCTTTCGCATTATGAAAGAAAATAATATAAGAAGGCTGCCGGTAATGCAAGAAAAAGAGATCATAGGGATCGTAACTCTTTCGGATTTGAACCGGGCGTCACCTTCTGCGGCCACCTCGCTGAGCATTCATGAACTGAATTACTTGCTGGTGAAAACCAAAATAAAAGATATAATACCAAAGCAACAGCAAGTGTTGACAGTGGGCAGCCAGAATTATATAGAAACTGCTGCTAAAATTATGCGCCAGTATCGGATCAGCGGTTTGCCCGTAGTGGACGAGGGCCAATTAGTAGGTATAGTAACTGAAACAGACATTTTCGATGCTTTAATTGATATTCTGGGCGTGAATCAACCCCACAGCAGAATAGACCTGTACGTACCCAGTGGGCCTGGCAGCCTGGCAGAAATTACTGGCATTATAGCCTCCCACAATATCAATATTATAAATACCGTAGTTTATTATGATGCAAAGAAATTCAGGTTTAAGATTATCATACGCATAGAGGAATTATACGGCATGGAAATAGCTGAGGAGCTTAAGAAGAAAGGATATGAAATTGAATCGGTTATGGTGATAGAAAACGATAGATAGTACATAATTATGTCCGGCAGGAAAAACAATGATTTGACAAGATGAGACAAGGACATTATACTCAATTCTAGCCGAATGTGGGAGTACACTCCGGGGCCGGGGCAGCTGGTGTGCATCCATTTCATTGCGGTACTATTATGGGTGAATTTACGTCCGTTGCGCTCAAATTACATAAGGAGGCACTTAACAGCACACGGATTTCATGTTCGCGTGCGTTCACGAAACATTAAGGAAGCACTTTGCAGTACCACTGATGTGTCAATGCTGCGCATTAACACTATTAAGGAAGCGGATCGGTCCTGGTGGGCCGCCTGGACTTCAAATCCAGTCGTGTGGCGGTGGTCCCGTCACTGGTGAGTTCGATTCTCACACGCTTCCGCCAATATGAATACTCAGGCATTTGGGCTGTCGTATTTGGGTCAAAATGCTTTTTGCCAGGTCTTTTTCTTTGTTATGAGTAACATTCGAAAAGGGGCTTTTGTTTCTGGGGGGAAAAACTAGGAACATCAGCTGCAGCCCTGTTTCACCGTCAGGCAGGATACATTACAGCAGTTTTTCTAAAAGCATTGGAAGCAGTCAGGTAAATATGGAAAAGATGAAGTATAGAAATTGTAATTTGGCAAGAAACTATGAATATTATTCCAAATATGGGAGACGAAATAAACGGTAGCGAATTCATAGAACAGTTAGTTAATCATTAGCCAATTTATAGAATATTTCATGAATATCGCTTAACAGGAAAAGCCAATAAAGCATTGGGCCTATTTCGCTTCATTGCTATCAAGAATGCGCTATAAGAGCATTCTTGCCTTGAACGATAAATAAGTCTCGTCTTGAACCCAACCCGAATGTCTTTCTCTGGAGCAGCACAACGTGCCTGAAAATTTCCCGCTGCCAATCAAATTGAAAAAACAAAAAAAATAACCAACAAGAACCATGCATTTTATTTGATTAGTTGATGGGATATTTATTAGCCATGTTTGTTAAGATAGTTGGGGATATTTGGTTTATTACTGGTTTAATATGTTGGATTATAGTACCTGGAAAATAATTAATTAGCTTGCCTTTCGGTAGTCGCCTATGGCAATAGGCAGATTTTAACTCCCCTTGCAAAAGAATTTGATTTCCCCAAGTTCCTTTACTCCCTGCATTCCCGGAATTTATAACGAGGGTGGATCCACACCTAGTGCTGTGTAGATTTCTTCCTGCTTTTTGGTTATACTTTTCGGGAACCTAGGTTGCAAAAACCTAAAAATAACTCTTTTAATGCATAAATATTCAGGAGGCATTGGTGGAGCAGGGCGGAACTACCCGCCCTTCACCCTGCGGGTACTACCCCGAACCGGGACAACTGATGTGCATTCACTTCGTTGCTGCACTATTAAGGCTGCGGGTACAACTTATACTCCCTCTGGTCATTTCAATATGACGCTGCTGTTCTATATCCAGTCTAGTCAGATAAAAAGGGTATAAGATAAAATCTGAAGTTATATCTTGCCACTAGAAATCAAAACTAGTCGTATTCAACTTTAATATCCTTCCGCCAGAATATGATAAAAAAACCGGTCTTGCAGTCAGGAGGTTTTTTCCGACTATATAAAATATTTCCCGGGAAATATCTACACGATTCCTCGAAATATCACCAGAAACATAAAACCGTTTTTGGAACATGTCGGAAATGAGCGTCGAATAAAACCGGTTATCGGATATGCTTTAATGGAAAAGGTGAATTTTATCTCGACTCAGATAACGAACGGTGCCGACCAGCAGCAAAACAGTAGCCAGGACCAGCAAAAGCAGTTTGATACCTTTAGTATTGAACAAGCAGATTCCCAAACCAGTATATAGTATGGCTGTAGGAAGCTTACCTAAAGCAGAGGAGAAGAAGAAATTCCAGAAAGGAACCTCGCTGATAGCTGCTGCCACATTGATTACCGGAGTGGGAATAACTGGTATAATACGGGCAATCAGTATACTCCAGAAGGCCATTTCCTTATTAAGCTCTCGTACGTCATAACCCAAATGCTTTTTAATAAAGTGACTGGGTTTTTTACCCCCGAGAATTCTGCAAATACCATAAGCCAAGCAAGCGCCTGTAAGTGCTCCGCTCCAGGACAAGAATACACCCATTTTAAAACCAAATAGCATACCTGTTGCAGCTGCTAAAATTAGATAAGGAAAAATTGGGAAGGCGGCCTGCAGCATAAACAAAATAAAGGCAACTAGAGGAGCCATAATTCCGAAAGATTTGACATAAGATGATATTGCTGCTGTACTAATATTATCCAGGGCTTGCAATAAGTCCATGCGGAACTCCTATCTTTAAATGGTATATAATGGAAATATATATTACATATAAAAATAGCAGGGAATCAATTTATTGTCAAGTTGTTCCCGCAAAAATCTCTGTCCAGGGCAGTGAAACATCCTGCCTGCCTGGCAGAATTGTGAGCAAATAAAAGGAATACAATCTCCGGCCGCTTAGGCAATTTAATCGTAAATCGGTTTACTATGGTATAATTATCTTGATTTTAATTAATGGAGATAAGCTAACGGGTATGAATGTATTTGATTATTTTGTTATCGCTATCTTAATACTAAGCGGGATATCCGGGTTTAAAAAAGGATTTATTAAAACACTTGGCAGTATCATCAGTCTGGCTGCAGGAATATTACTGGCAGTTGTCTATTATGATAGTTTCGCTTCATATCTGCAGGAATATTATGGATTAATTACTGCTCTAAGCGAAGTAATACGGAGTAAAATACCACTTACAGTGGTTAACATGGAAAGCACTCTCCTGGTCAACGGTATGGATTTTGATGATGGTGCTCACTACCTGGCTTACCTTTTGACCCTAGCAATGTCATTTATAGTCATTTTCTTGTTGAGCAGTAAGGTTGTTCAGATACTGTGGTCAGGATTAGACAGATTATTTTCCTGGGGGTGGTTGTCATCAATTAACCGTCTGCTGGGAATGGTTTTGGTAGCAGCAAAAAACTTGATAGTATTGACTATTATTTTAGGTTTACTATATCCGGCAATGGTGCTGGCTTCAGGTATGGGGTTTTATATAATTCTGCCTATCGTTGATGCCGTGGAAAAATCAATAACAGCAGCCTATATGCTGCAAACTTTCGCTATGATGAAAGATCTGACCGGAATAAAAACCTAGCACATTTCTATTATATGTGCAGATATAACGTAAAAGCACCTTAAATAATAGCCGTATTATTTAAAATGATACCGAAGCGGGTAATATAATATTAACTAACGGCAGAATACATCACAACACATGCTGGTGCAACTGATATACCATCATTCCATTGCGGTACCATTATGGGTGCAATATATGTTCACGCAGCTCACGGTGAAATAAGGAAGCATTTTCAAGTTTACTTACACTCAAAAACAATTATAGAGAACTAAATTAAAGGAGGTAGAAGCATTGCTTGACAAAGATGACCATCTGGGAAAAAATGCCTGGACTGAACTGCTTCCAGGAGAAACAGAAGCAGTACACAAATTCAACAAATCGTATTTGGATTTTTTAAACCAGAGCAAAACCGAAAGGGAAGCTATAGAGAATATTTATCGAACAGCTAGAGATAAAGGGTTCATCTCCATAGATGAGTGTCAGGACCTCAAACCCGGTCAGAAAATAGTTATTAGAGAAAAAGGGAAAATATGCGCCCTAATAGTTATGGGGCAGGATCCAATAGAAAACGGGATCAATATAGTAGCTTCTCATATTGATTCTCCCCGATTAGATTTAAAGGTCAGACCACTTTACGAAGAAGATGGTTTGGCTCTGCTAAAAACTCATTATTATGGGGGAATAAAAAAATACCAGTGGCTGGCTATTCCGCTGGCCATGCATGGGGTGGTAGTTAAAAAAGATGGGCATATGGTAAATATCGTTATGGGAGAAAAGACAGAAGAGCCGGTATTGACCATTTCTGATCTGCTTCCCCATCTGGCCAAGGAGCAAATGGAGAAAAAGATGTCGGAAGCGATCAGCGGAGAAAGTTTGAATGCTCTGGCAGGAAGCATCCCCTTGGATAAAGAGGGAAAAGACCTGGTAAAAAACCATGTTCTACAGAGGTTAAAAGACCAGTACGAAATAGAAGAAGAGGATTTCACCAGTGCCGAACTGGAACTGGTCCCGGCTTTCCCGGCCAGAGAGGTAGGCCTGGATCGAAGCATGGTTGGCGGATATGGACAGGACGATCGGGTAAGTGCATACGCATCCCTGCAAGGGGTTCTAGAAGTGAAAGACCCAGCTAAAACAGTCCTGTGTCTATTTGTCGACAAGGAAGAAATTGGCAGTGTAGGCAATACCGGCCTGCATTCTCTGGTAATAGAAAATATAGTGACAGAGATTATGCATCTGGCCGGTAAAACTAACTACCTGGATATAAGGCGCTGTTTGGCAAGGTCCTGTGCATTGTCAGCAGATGTCAATGCTGCAGTTGATCCCAATTACCCGGATGTCTTTGAGAAAAGAAACTGCAGTTTCTTAACCCGGGGCGTGGTAGTAACCAAATTTACCGGGTCACGAGGTAAGTCGGAATCAAGTGACGCTAATCCCGAGTTTCTAGGGAGGATCAGGAAGCTGTTTGAGGATGAAAAAGTGTCCTGGCAGGTGGGTGAACTAGGTAAAGTTGATATTGGCGGGGGCGGAACAGTTGCCCAGTACATGGCCTATTATGGTATGGAAGTAGTAGACTGTGGAGTAGCGGTAATGGGTATGCATTCCCCCTTTGAAATAGTTAGCAAAGTAGATGTGTACATGTCTTATAAGGCCTACCGGGCATTTATGCAGTCTTTCTAGACCAAGGTCAGAACATAGACAACCAGTTGTTAAGGAAGGCGGCAAGGAAGTTATTTCTAAGATGAGAATTTAGTAAAGGAGGGGAGGCAGTTATGCAGAAGATCAAATTAACCCAAATGGTCAGGGCTGCCGGGTGAGCTGCCAAAATCGATCCAGGGGCCCTGGAGAAAATATTGTTAGACTTTAAGCCTCCGCAACACCCAGATTTACTAATAGGTATAGATACCAGAGATGATGCCGGGGTTTACAGATTAAACAGTGAACAGGCGGTTATTCAGACGGTAGATTTTTTTACTCCCATGGTGGACGATCCTTATCTATTTGGGCAAATTGCAGCTGTTAATGCTATCAACGACGTGTACGCCATGGGAGGAAAGCCGCTGCTGGCTATGAATATCGTTTGTTTTCCGGCCTGTGAGGACCTGAATATATTGCGCAGCATCATTGATGGTGGACTGTCTAAAATAAAAGAAGCCGGTGCTTTACTGGTAGGTGGGCATACCATTGATGATAACGAACCTAAATACGGATTAGCGGTTACCGGTCTGGTCCATCCAGAGCAGGTAATAGGCAATGCCGGAGCCCAGCCGGGAGATGTTCTGTTTCTGACTAAACCCATTGGCAACGGTATTATAGCTACTGCTATAAAGGCCGAGATGATATCTGAAGCTTCCTATCAAGAAGGAATCAAATGGATGACCATGTTAAACAATCATGCGGCAGAAGCCGTGGGGAAAGTGGGAGTGCATGCGCTTACCGATGTTACAGGGTTTGGTATAGTTGGACACCTGTACGAAATGGCAGCCGGAAGCCGGGTGGAAATTGAATTGTATGCCAATCAGGTGCAGTTTATGGAAGGAGCTCTGGAATACGCTCAGATGGGACTAATACCTGGAGGAGCATATAAAAATCGCAGTTATTTGCAGGATAAATTCGTCAGTGATGAGGATATTGATAGTACAGTCCTGGATATCCTATTCTCCCCGGAAACAGCTGGAGGTTTATTAATATCCGCAGCCGAGGGACAAGCGGGAGCACTTCTCCAAGCCATGCAGCAAAGGCAATGTACCTGTTTTATGGTGGGGAGAGTATTAAATAAAGGGTTTAAGCCTATCCGGATAAAGAATTTTTAAATGTTTATCTATTGATACCGGAATGGGGAGGGTAAGATGCAGAGGAAAGAATTTCAATTAGGTGATATCGTACGTATGAAAAAAAAACATCCCTGCGGTAGCTATCACTGGGAAATTACTCGTATGGGAGCGGATATTAAGATTAGATGCCAGGGTTGCGGGCGTATAGTAATGCTTCCCAGATTACAGTTTGAGAAACGGATGCTCAGGGTAGAGAAATAATACAGTCTTGTTAACAAATGCCTCTTCTTCTGCATAGCATGCTATCAGGGGGGATTCTAGCTTGAAAGGGGTAGGAGAAGAATGACTGTAAAACCAGAGGGGCAATTAAAATTTTCTGCCGGGGACCTGGTTACTGTTAAAAACATGCCTCATACTGAAAAATTCTGCATAATAGCATTTAAATACCATGAACAGGAGGAACCAATAGCGGTATTGAAAGCTTTGTTCAATAATACTTTTATTATTGAAAAACCAGTATCAGAACTGAATAGTCTGCTTATCAAAGGCATCCTTTAGCAGAAGTCTTGCCATAGTATAATTATACTGGTATAATATTTGCAAGTCCCTGCTCCGGTATTATCGGAGCCTAAGGCCCTTCTCAAGGGCTAGTCCATAGGGAGGAGGTGTAACGATGCGCACATATGAGATGATGTTCATTCTCAAGCCAGATCTTTCTGAAGAAGATTTTGCCGAAGCCAAAGAAAGGCTGCAAAAGATAATTGCAGACTTTGGTGGTGAATTTGTTAAGGAACTGGATGGCTGGGGGAAAAAGAGATTGGCATACAGCATTCAGGATTACTCCGAAGGGATATATTCCGTCTGGCATTTTAACGGAGAGACTGAAACTGTTAATGAATTGGACAGGGTAATAAAAATATCAGATAAATTTTTGCGCCATATGATCATCCGCTTGGAAGAATAGTAGGTAAAATAACCTGAACTGGAGGTAAGCTGGATTTGTTAAACAGAGTTATAATAATCGGGCGTCTCACTCAGGATCCGGAACTAAGATATACTCAAAACGGCACAGCAGTCGCTACTTTTACCGTGGCAGTAAACCGAAAATTTAAAAGGGATGAAGCTGATTTTATTCCAGTTGTAGTCTGGAATAAGACCGCTGAAAATTGTGCTAATTACCTGGGCAAGGGCAGGCTGGTGGCAGTGGAAGGAAGACTGCAGATACGTAGCTATGAGACCCAGGACGGACAGCGTCGACGGGTAACCGAAGTAGTAGCCGAAGAGGTGAAGTTTCTGGATAAAGCTGGGACTAGCAGTGGTGCAAATACGGTTAATACCAGTTCGACAAAAGCTTCTAAAGATGATTGGGAAAAATTTGGTCAAGAAGTAAACCTTACCGACATAGACATAGTTGAACAAAATGAGGAAGATGAAATACCTTTCTAATCAAGGAGGGAAAAAAGCTTGAAAAGAGATAAACGAAAAAAAAGGCGTCAGTGCAACTTTTGCGCGGACAAAATTGAACACATAAATTATAAGGAAATTCCCAAATTACGACGGTATATAACTGAAAGAGGAAAGATTCTGCCGCGAAGAATAACCGGCAACTGTGCTCAACACCAGCGGCAGATTACAGTAGCAATAAAAAGAGCCAGGACCATGGCCTTACTGCCATATACAGCAGAATAAAGCAAAGAAAGCCCTCAGGTATATGGGGGCTTATCTTATGTCCACTCCCGGAGCAGGAAATTAATGGAATTACAGAGAACAAGTAATAGGGGGTGGTAAGTTTGAGGAAAAAGAACAGTGAGGTCTTATTTGCCAGTAACTTGAAGATGACCGAATCGCTCAAAGCAGAACTGGTAGAGGCGGTAGGAACACTCTTCAAAGCGCTGATAAGGGCGGATTATACTAATACCAGTGATGCCCTGGCTTCGATAATAATGATTACTTATATTCTGGGAAGAAAATTGGGCGTGGAATTCCATACCATTGACCTTCTAGCCAAGAAAAAACTGCAAACCGGAATGATAGAATCTCACGAGAAAGACCAATGGTATGAAGATATGAATCAGTTACTGCTTTACCTGGGCAACAGAAAGAGGTGATAAATTGCCAGGATTCATTTTTTTTCTTTTATTCACATCCACGATGTGTGTGGCCATGGCATTATTACCCGGAATAACAATGATCCCAGCAATACTATGGGGTACTCTGTTAATTTTGGCCGGACTATATTTAGAATCGTATAAAATCCTCATTATATTTTTTATCAATATATTGGTACTATTCGTTATGGCTGGGACCAGCAATCTTCTAGGTTACCTGGCTCTCTTTGGTATGCCGGCACTAGTCATGACCCTGCTGGCTGCTTATAACAAGAATTACCAGCAAATACAACATAGGGGAGTGACCGCCGCAATCCTGGGGGTAAGTTTTTTTTTATTGTTTTCCTACCTTTACTCAGGGGGGATAGGGATTAACGGGTTAGAAGCAGAGTTAAACAAGTCTGCTGCTGAGAGTATAAGCATTTACGAAGAAATGGGCATATTTGATATGTATGAGCAGATGGGGATAAGCCAGGCTGAATTTGAGATGTCATTAAAGAGTACTACCTCCGCTTTTGCCCGTCATTTACCAGCGATTTTCTACAATCAGGCAATTATAGCAGTATTTTTAATGCTGTCTTTTGCCTCTTATATCAGCCGAAAACGAAACATTGAACGTCTAAAGAAGAAACCATTCCGGGAAGAGAGTATGCCCTGGCAGCTAGTATGGATGGCTATTGCGGGTCTGGGTCTATGGATATGGGGAAGAGATGAGCTAAATAATATTTATTATGTGGGGTCCAATATATTATGGATCATAGTACCAATCGCAGTATATTACGGCTTATCTACCATAATATTTAAAATAGCGGAACAGAAGCAGTCAACCAGAGTTTTCGTAATTATAGGTTTTATTTTACTGGTAATGGTCTTTCCTCTATCTGCTATTATATTCGTAAGCATTATTGGATTATTTGATTCGCTGGTTGATTTTCGAAAAATACGAATGGAGCAGGAGGAATGAATAATGAAGGTGATTTTGATCAAAGATGTTAAAAAACTTGGAATAACAGGAGAAATTAAAGAAGTATCCGATGGCTATGCCAGAAATTATTTGATACCCCAGGGTATGGCGCTAGAAGCCACTCAGACCAGACTCAAGGAGACCCAGGAAAAGGATCTGAAACAGCAAAAACAAAAGGGAAAAGAAGAAGCCGCGGCTAAAGCACTGCAGGAGAAGTTAAACGGCAAAGCCATCCAACTGCTGGCTCGAACCGGAGGAAGTGATAAGCTGTTCGGGGCCATAACGGTTAAAGAGATCGCAGAGGCTCTGCAGAAAGAATATGGCACCAAAATAGATAAGAAAAAGATAGAATTGAAGGATCCTATCAAACATCTGGGCACTTATGAAGCTAAAATCAAAATATATCCATCAATTCAGGCCAATATACAGATAATAGTTGCAGCTGAATAAACTAGGGGGATAAAGGTGAAACATTACCAGGTAAAAGAAGTGAGACGGGCAGCGCTAGTAGATAGGCAGGATAAACTGGAGTGGAAATTAGACAGTCTATATGATCGACTGCATCAATTTTATGGGACGCAAGAACTGGTATTAAAAGCCAATAAGTTAGATGCCATAGAGCTTATGAATTCTGATACTTTGGAGAATAAAATTCTGGCCTTACGCAGAATTCTGCTGGAGGATCCCACCATTAACTGTCTGCTGCGTCCAGATAAATTATCTATCGAAGTGACTGCTTTGGAAGAGATTTTTTCAGAGTTATGTACTCGCCGGCAAATAGAGGAAGACCTGCATAATAGTATCCAGCAGAAAATGGATGAAAAGCACAATGAATATATCCAGGAGATTAAACTGCAGATACTCAAGGAACAAAAAAATTCGCCGGAAAATGCGCAGACACTTAAAAATCTGGGCCGATTAGAGAAGATGGAAAATATAAACTTGAGCAAAACAGTGCTGGATATATTAAGACCAGCTGATTTTGATGAAATTATAGGACAGGATAAGGCTATTAAGGCATTAGTGTCAAAGCTAAATACCCCCTACCCTCAGCATATATTGCTGTATGGTCCTCCGGGAGTGGGTAAAACGAGCTGTGCCAGATTAGCGCTGGAATTAGTCAAAGGCAGAAAGCAGAACTGTTTCAGCAAAGAAGCACCATTTATCGAAGTGGATGGGACTACCCTGCGCTGGGATCCACGGGAATCAACTAATCCACTATTGGGTTCAGTACATGATCCGATTTATCAAGGAGCGCGTAAAGACCTGGCCGACGAGGGTATACCCGAACCAAAACCTGGTCTGGTAAGTGATGCTCATGGGGGAATACTGTTTATAGATGAAATTGGAGAAATGGATGCCGCCTTACAGAATAAATTGCTCAAAGTTTTAGAAGATAAAAGGGTCTTTTTCGAATCGGCTTATTATGATCCACATAATGAACGGATACCAAGATATATTAAGCAGATGTTTGAGAAAGGGGTGCCGGCAGATTTTGTATTGATTGGTGCCACTACCCGGAGCAAGGAAGAGATAAATCCTGCATTAAGATCGCGTTGTATGGAAATATTTTTTAATCCGCTGACCACAGAACAGATAAGAAATATTGTTGAACGCTCAGCTCAGAAATTAAATATTGGTATACCAGAAGGGGTCTCGGAGTTAATCAGTAAGTATGCTGATGATGGCAGATTAGCTAATAAGCTGCTGGTGGATGCCTATTCAATTGCTCTCAATAAAAACAATACTGACGAAGGTATCCTGGTAGTAGGAAAACATGATGTTTATGAGGCCATACAAAACAGCCGGATAACCCTTAATATTGACAACAAAGCCTCTGATGAAACTGAAGTGGGCAGGATATTTGGCCTGGGCGCCTATGGTTACCGGGGAAGATTGCTTGAAATCGAAGCTATTACTTTTCCCGCTGAACCAAAAGGGGCGGGCAAAGTTCGTTTTAATGATACTGCCGGTTCGATGGCCAGAGATTCTGTTTTTAATGCGGCCTCAGTAATCCGCAGCGAATTTGGTGAAAACATTTACGATTATGATCTACATATAAATTTCATAGGTGGCGGTAAAGTAGATGGACCTTCAGCAGGAGCCGCTATATACCTGGCCGTATTGAGTGCCATGAAAGGAAAACCTATCCGGCAGGATATTGCGGTAACAGGGGAGATATCTATTCAGGGCCGAGTCAAACCGGTAGGTGGATTACACGAAAAAATAAATGCTGCAAGACAGGCCGGAATCAAGAAAATTATGATACCATACGATAACCGAGAAGATATATCAGCTGATTGGTCTGACCTGGAGATTATACCAGTTGCCTATATTAGAGAAACCTACCCCCATGTATTTAGTGAACTATAGGACCAATTGCTGGCGGCTATGTCCTGGACCAAACGATCCATATTTCTATTAATAACTTAATAGTGTTCCACTGCAAAAAGTAATATTTGTGATTTTGCATGCCGTCGTTCTTCTCCTAAATCTTTAGGTATGCAAAAAGCTATCTTTAGGGTTTTTGCAGGGGAACCAATAGTATAATCTGTTGTACCCCCCAAAAAATTGGTATAAGTGTTCCAGTGATATCATAGTTCTGTTAAAGGGCGAGGTATTAGCTATCCTATGCAAAGGGGATACGAATTGACCCATTTGTTGACACTGGAAAAGGCTTCTGCTAATATTAGTTTGCTGGTGGTTAAACCGAATATTTATTGAATTTTATTAGCAAAAACCAGGGTTAACGTGGAGCAGGGGGTGGACTGATGTCAGCCACAGTATTGATAGGAAGCCAGTGGGGAGACGAAGGAAAAGGAAAAATTACTGATGTTCTTGCCGAAAAGGCGGATTGCGTTGTTAGATACCAGGGGGGGAGCAATGCAGGCCACACAGTGGAAGTAGCTAATGAAAAATTCATGCTTCACTTGATACCATCAGGAATTTTATATCCCAATACCTTGTGCATAGTTGGTAATGGAGTAGTTATAGACATGGGCAAGGTTATTGAAGAGCTGGAATCACTAAAAGCCAGAGGTATTGATACCGGTAATCTGCGCATAAGTTTGAAGGCACCGGTAGTAATGCCTTTCCATAAAAAGATAGATGAGCTTGAAGACCGGGAAAGCCATATAGGAACTACAAAAAGAGGTATAGGCCCTACCTATGCAGATAAAATAAACCGAATTGGGCTAAGAATATGCGATTTGCTGGAAGAGCCGGAGCGCTTGGAAAAGCAGTTAAAAAAGCTGGTAGATTGTAAAAATAGAATTATAAAAGAGATATATAATGAAGAAGGGTTCGATTATAAAGTAATTATGCAGGAAGCCTTGGAACAGATGAATCACTTAAAACCCTACCTGGCAGACACCTCCGTTTTGATATATGAAAGCATTAATAAGGGCAAAAAGGTTTTGTTTGAAGGAGCGCAGGGAACTCTGTTGGATATCGATCATGGTACCTATCCCTTTGTAACCTCATCTCATCCTATATCAGGGGGAGCTTGTGTAGGAGCAGGAATCGGACCTACTCAGATAAGCAAGGTACTGGGGGTGGCCAAGGCATATACTACCAGAGTGGGAGAGGGACCTTTTCCTACTGAACTCATGGACCAAACCGGGGATTTACTGCGGGAAAAAGGGGCTGAATTTGGAACCACCACCGGCCGACCCCGGAGATGTGGGTGGTTGGATACGGTAATTCTTCGCTATGCTACCAGAGTAAACGGTATGACGGACATGGCTATTACCAAGCTGGATGTATTAGATGTTTTTGAAACCCTGAAAATATGTGTAGCCTATCGTTACAAGGATAAATTACTATATGAATTCCCTGAGACATTAAGTGTACTTGAACAATGCGTACCTGAGTACATTGAGATGCCGGGCTGGCAGGAGGATATAAGCAGCATCACCAGATTCGATGATCTGCCAGCCAATGCCAGGGCTTATCTTAATAAAATTGAAGAGATTACGGGAGTAAAACAGTGCCTGATTGCTGTGGGAGCCAAGAGAAGCCAGACCATAGTGAACTGCGACCTGTTTGCATAATCATACTAATATGGGCGCATAACTCAGCGGGAGAGTGCCACCTTCACACGGTGGAAGTCGCAGGTTCGAAACCTGCTGCGCCCACCATATATATTCTATTACTTGCGTATCAGCAGTATATTTGTTAATATATGATTTGCGAAGATTTGCGGAGCCGTGGTGGAGCGGTTACCATGCCGGCCTGTCAAGCCGGAGGCCGTGGGTTCAAATCCCATCGGCTTCGCCATTATATTTTTACAAGTTTATTGGCGGGAGTAGCTCAGTGGTAGAGCACCGGCTTCCCAAGCCGGGTGTCGAGGGTTCGAACCCCTTTTCCCGCTCCATTGTTTACTTGTGAGCGCAGCGAATGTGGAATCAGTAGTGCTCTAAAGGGCTCCAAACTAAAAAGGTGAGCGAACGCGAATAAGGTATTGCGTCATTAATTGTGCCGTAATAAAATGAAGGCACATTAGTTGCCCCGGAACGGGGTAGTCCTGGAAGGTATATATCCAGAGAGTTATGAGAGGAGAAAGAAATAATGAGTAAACATATTATTACTATGATAAAACCTAACCTGAAAAGGGCAGTTCAGGATATTAATTGCCGGGAATGTGCAACATCATGTCAATCTGCTTGTAAGACATCCTGTACGGTTGGAAATCAATCGTGTAAAAACCGGGATTAAGTTTAAGAAAAGAGATAAGGGGCTAGTGCCCCTTTTTTTAGTGGAAATTTCTATATTATCCGGGAGGAACCTTATGAAATCATTAAAGAACTATGATTTTAGTGCCCATATACACTTATACTCGTGGGATGATTTGAATATTCTGCTGGATGTTAACAGCGGAGCTATTCATCTACTGGATGGATTATCAAATTTACTTTTTAAGAATATTATAGAACATAAGGGATACATTGACAGGGCTGTTGCCGAAACCGAAAAGTCTTTTTCGTACGATGATATCTCAGATGCGCTGGAGGAATTGAGCCGCTTGCAAAAACATGGGGCTTTGTTCTCGGAAACTGAAATTCCTAAGGTTGATTTGTTATCGATGAAAGTTAAAGCTATATGCCTCAATGTAGCGCATGCCTGTAATATGAAATGTGAATACTGTTTTGCTGCCCAGGGTGATTTTGGAATGAAACCAGCTTTAATGACCCTGGAAACAGCCAAGCAAGCTATGGATTTTTTATTGGAAAATAGCGGTCAGATAAAAAACTTAGAGGTAGACTTTTTTGGTGGCGAACCTCTGCTGGTGGCAGATATGCTGAAAGACCTGGTTATCTTCTGCCGGGAGCGGGAAAAGGAAACCGGTAAGCGGTTTAATTTCACCCTCACTACCAATGCGGTTCTTTTAGAAGACAATATTATTGATTGGGTCATAGAAAATGATATTAGCGTTATTTTATCTCTGGATGGAAGAAAATCCACCAATGACTGCTGCCGTATTTTAAATAACGGAGAAGGGACCTACGATCTGATTGTGCCTCGTATTCAGAAGATGGTGGCTCGTCATCCCATCAGCTATTTTACCCGGGGGACCTTCACCCAGAAAAACATCGATTTTTCCAAAGATCTGGAACATCTAATCGAGCTGGGCTTTGATTGTATATCCCTGGAACCAGCAGTTGGACCGGATAATGGTTACTCCATTCAGGAACAGGATTTACCGCGTGTTCTAGACGAATACGAAAGACTTACGGAGGTCTTGCTAGAAAATTATATACAGGGAAAAGAAATTGAGTTCTTCCATTATAATCTTAACTTGCAAAGAGGAGCCTGCCTGGCTAAACGGGTAACCGGGTGCGGGGCAGGGATTGAATATCTGGTAGTGACTCCTGAGGGAGATATTTATCCCTGTCACCAATTTGTGGGAGACCTTGCTTTTTATATGGGGGATATCTTCCATGGGATCAAGAACCATCAAATCAGACAAGATTTTGCTAACAATCAGCTCCAGGACAAAGAATGCAAGGAGTGCTGGGCCAGGTATTTTTGTGGTGGTGGCTGCCATGCCAATACTTATTATCAGAGCATGGACTTAAAGAAGCCTCACCAGGTGAGCTGTGAGATGCATAAGAAGCGAATAGAAGGTGCGATTTATCTGGATTTAAGAAAACAAATGGCGGGCAAAATGTAAAAAATGATTCAGAAAGAAGGAAATTTAGAGGTTAAAATCGAATTCTGAAAGGGCATTAAATACAGGGAGAATTTTTTTATGATAACAAATTTTAGTAAGTACAGGGATAGATTACCAATGGTATCTGTATCTCTTGTAATCGTTACGTTGTTGGTAGTGGGTTTGATAGGGTCACAGACGTCAGCTTATGCAGTATATATAGATGATAACAAAAAAATATTGGTTAAATCCTGTGATCAAGTAGATCATATAAGAACCCAGATTGAAGCAGAAATTAATGATCAATATGATGGCGAAATGAAGATATGCAATGTATTTGAGTATAAAAAAACCTGGGCACTCCCAGGTGCGATTACCCCGGAAGATGAAATAAAAGAGGTTCTTTTAAAAGAATTGGATATCAAGGCTCCGGTGGCAGCGATTAGTGTCGATGGGGAAATAATAGCCTATATGGGAAAGGACGAACAGGCTAAACAGCTGCTAGAGGACCTGAAAGATGAATATACCCAGGTGGATCAGAATGAAAAACTGCTGGAAGTATCTTTCGCAGAAGACGTTGAAATCAAAGACGGGCTGGCTGACCCAGAAGACGTTTTATCCATGGAAGAGGCTAATAATCTTATAACTACCGGGACATCTGCCCCCCAAAAATACATTGTTGAAGAAGGCGACTGTCTGTGGCTGATTGCTCGCAAGAACGATATGTATGTGGATGATATCATTAATGCCAACAACTTGAAGACAGAAGACCTCCACCTAGGGCAGGAACTTATTTTAGAGAAAAGTAAACCTTACATAAGTGTTTTAACTAAAGTAGAAGGAGAGAAAACGGAAGCCATCCCCTATGAGACCGAGGTAATAGCGGACAAAGCTTCTTCCAGTATTAAAGTCAAACAGGCCGGCTTGGATGGTCAGAAGCACATAGCCTATACAGCTACCCTGGTAAACGGAGTGGTGCAAGATAGAGAGATATTGGAAGAAGATATTATTAAAGAACCAATTACCAAAGTTATAATTAAAGGTACCCAGGTGGTGCAGGTGGCATCCCGATCTGGCGGAGGAACCGGTACCCTGGATTGGCCGGTATATGGTTCTATCACCCAGTATTATAGGAGTGGACACACCGGGATTGACATCGCTACCACAAGAGGAACCCCTATCAAAGCAGCGGACAGCGGCTATGTAACATACGCTGGATGGCAGGGCGGATACGGTAACTTCATGATTGTTAATCATGGCAATGGGATTGAAACCCGCTATGCGCATTGTGATGGTTTTACCGCTTCTGTAGGCCAGAAGGTGGAAAAAGGGCAGACTATAGCAACACTTGGAAATACAGGTAGAAGTACCGGACCGCATTTGCATTTTGAGGTTCAAGTGTACGGCAGTTTTCAAAATCCCTTAAACTATTTAAGGTAGGTTAATTCGAAAACCCTGATCCGTATGGGTCAGGGCTTTTTATTTGTGCGCCCGGTATGGGCGCTGGCTCTAGGGTGAAAGTCCCGAACGGCGAAGGTAGCAGTAGCCGTTAGCTTAAGACAAGGGTGTCTGCGGTAACGCAGAATCTGAAGGAAGTCAGCGGCAAATCTCCGGTCTGACGAACAGGAACCACATCAGGCTAAGAGCAGTTGGATGAGCTTGCAAATCAAAGCTAAGGTAAAAAACAAACGAGTACTCAAGCTAAATCCGCCGGTATCTGGAAGCAGGAATTATGGTAAATGGCTGCAAAGTAGCAAGCGAAGAAGGAACTCCCCAAGGAGGCCCATTAAGTCCGCTACTGGCAAACATTATGCTGGATGACCTGGACAAAGAACAGGAGAAACAAGGCCATAAATTTACCCGCTATGCGGACGATGGAAACATCTATGTAAAGAGCAAAAAGAGCCGAGCAAAGAGCAATGGAAAGTGTAAGGAAATTTGTAGAAGGACAATTGAAGCTGAAAGTCAACCAGCAGAAGAGCGCGGTAGATCGCCCCTGGAAGAGAAAATACCTGGGATTTTCGTTTACTTCACAGAAGGAAGCGAAGGTCAGACTGGCCCCCCAGACCGTAAGACGGCTCAAAGATAAAATGCGAAAGATAACCAGCCGCAGATGGGGAATCAGCATGGATGACCGAATAGAAAGGTTAAGGCAGTATCTGCGAGACTGGATAGGGGACTTCCAATTAATAGACACTTCCAGCGTTTTAAAATCTCTGGATGAATGGATTAGAAGAAGACTCAGGATGTGTCTGTTAAAACAATGGAAGAAACCTAAAACCAAACGCAGGAACCTGGTGGCTTTGGGAATTCCACAAGAATGGGCTAGTTTGATAAGCCGTTCAAGGAAGGCCTATTGGAGGCTATCAAATACTCCCCAGGCGAATAAAGCCCTCGGACTCGCTTACTGTCGAGACCAAGGGCTAGTCAGCTTATTTGAAACGTATCAGATACTTCGTTAATCCACATGAACAGCCGTATACCGAACGGTACTTACGTGTGGTGTGAGAGGACGGAGGTTAGTCGCCCCCTCCTACTTGATTTCATGAAAGGAGAAAAACATGTACGATGTAATAATTATTGGTGCTGGCCCAGCCGGGTTAACCGCGGCTATTTATACTGGCAGGGCCAAACTAAAAACTCTAATACTGGAATCCAATATACCCGGGGGCAATGCTGGGATCACAGATATGATAGAAAACTATCCTGGTTTTCCCCAGGGTATTAACGGAGGAGAATTAATGGCCCTGTTCCTAGAGCAGGCCGAGAACTTTGGAGCAGAATTAGTCTATGACGAAGTGCGTGGTATAACCTCCAGCGATGGGATCCAGACCGTAATAACCTCACAAGGCCAGTACCAGGGACGGGCTCTTATTATTGCGGCCGGGGCGCGCAGGAGGGAACTGGAAGTGGCAGGGGAAAAGGAATATACCGGCAAGGGTGTTTCCTACTGCGCTACCTGTGACGGACTATTCTTTCAAAAAAGCCCGGTAGCGGTAATCGGCGGCGGTGATTCGGCGATAAAAGAAGCCCTCTATTTATCGGATATAGCTTCTAAAGTATATCTGGTTCACCGGCGCGAAGGATTCAGGGCCAATGAAACTTCTCTGGACAAAATGCTTAAAGATGCCAGAATCGAATTGAAGCTTAATAAGATTGTAAAACGTATTCAAGGTGATAACACCATGATGAAAAATCTGGTTTTATATGATGTGAAAACTGGACAAGAAGAGAATTTGGAAGTAGAAGGTGTTTTTGTAAGCATTGGAATGATACCTGCCAGTGAATTTTTTACTGACCTATTAGATCTTTCCAATGGATATATTGTCACCGATGAAAACATGATGACTTCCATCCCCGGTATTTTTGCCGCGGGAGATGTACGTTTCAAGAAGTTGAGGCAGGTATCAACTGCAGTTGGCGATGGAGCCATGGCTGCGGCTGCAGTAACCGAGTTTCTAAAAGAATAGTTCCATAATTTGGCCGTCCCTTTGACCCCTCTCCCCGTAGTATAATGGTCATCGGAGGGGAGGGTCAGTACTATGAACGCACTTAAAGTACTTACTCCATATAAAAATGGTTTTTTGCTGTTGCTAGTAATTTTATTACTGGCTCTATTAATCGCCAGGAACAGCCAATCTGTGGTTAGGGCTTTCGTGGCCCAGGAAACAACCTGGAAAACAGCTAATTTTGTACAAACAGAGACAGAACATTTTCAAATTAAATATCTCCAGGTAGATGGTGATTATGTTGAAGTGATAGGCCAAACTGCGGAAGATGCCTATGTCCAGGTTTCAGATCTTATGGGCCGTAAACCTGATTATAAAACCACTATTATCATATATCCTGACAGTTCCAGTCTGGCTAAAAGCTTTGGGTGGGACAAGGACGAAAAGGCCATGGGAGTTTACTGGGCAGGTACCATCAGGCTGCTATCTCCCCAGCAATGGATTAATGGAAGCGACTGGCATAAAATATTTGCCGGTGAAGGACCGATGTATCATGAGTTTGCACATTTGCTGGTAGATGATATTACAAAAGGAAATTATTCACGCTGGTTTACAGAAGGAATTGCCCAACATGTGGAGAAGAAGTTAACGGGGTTTGAATTTGTAGAACCATCTTCCGAGCAAGCCTCAGCTTATTATAAATTTGCCGAACTGAATAAAAATTTTGATGAATTAGATCAGCAGATAGCTTACTGGGAATCACTGCAGGTAGTTGAATACATGGTTGACAATTATGGAGAAGAGAGTCTGCTGGATATATTAAACTGTCTGGGTGAGGGTAACAGCATGGAAGATGCTGTATTTAAATCGCTGGGAATTGATTATAAGACATTTGAAAGCAATTTTTTGCAGAGTTTATAATATTTAGAGTTGAGAGGTGTAATCAGTGAAAGATACTCTCTTTATCAAAGGGGGAAAACCATTAAACGGTAAAGTCCGTGTCAGTGGTGCCAAGAATGCCGGGTTGGTAATCATGGCGGCCAGCATAATGGCCGAGGGAGAAACTATACTGGATAACCTGCCTCGCATAAGAGATGTAGAAGTAATGATACAGATACTAAATGAGATAGGGGCTCAAACTAGATGGAATGAAGATAACAGCTTATCAATAATTGTAGATCCCAGTAAGATCAAGACCAGGACTTCCTATGAGTTGGCCAAACGATTGAGAGCTTCCAATTTATTTCTGGGGGCTATGCTGGGATGCAGCGGCGAAGCGGTAATTTCCATGCCGGGTGGATGTGATATCGGTTCTCGGCCAATGGATCTCCATATTAAAGGTCTTCAAGCACTAGGGGCTCAGACTCAAATCGAGCATGGTTATATATATGCCTGTGCTAATACTCCGGGTGGAGCTAGGGTGTATCTTGATTTTCCCAGCGTAGGTGCTACTGAAAATATTATCATGATGGCGGCTAGAACGCCAGGCACCAGTATAATTGAAAACGCCGCTAAGGAACCGGAGATCGTTGATCTGGCTAATTACCTGAACTCCATGGGAGCTCGTATCCGCGGGGCCGGCACCGACGTAATAAAGGTAGAGGGGGCCCAGAAATTAACCGCCGGGCGTTACGCCATAATTCCTGATCGCATTGAAGCGGGAACCTATATGATATCTGCAGCTATTACCGGAGGAGAAGTCCTGGTGGAAAATGTCATTCCTACTCACCTGCATCCGATCATTGCCAAGCTGCAGGAAACAGGAGCCCGGGTGGAAGAAAACGATCAGGGTATAGTGGTTAAAGCTGGACCCTATATTCGTCCAGTTGATATTAAAACTTTGCCGTATCCTGGGTTTCCAACGGACATGCAATCGCAGATGATGGCATTATTATGCATCAGCCAGGGTTCCAGCATAATAGTAGAAAACGTATTTGAAAACCGCTTTCAGATAGTTGATGAATTAAAACGTATGGGAGCTAAAATTAAGGTTGAAGGCCATACTGCTGTTGTTGAGGGAGTAAGTAAACTGTGTGGAGCCAGGGTTAAAGCTACTGATTTGAGAGCTGGAGCGGCTCTGGTTCTGGGAGCACTAGTAGCGGACGGAGAAACTGAAATTGATAATGCCATCCATATATTCAGAGGCTACGAAAACCTTACTGATAAATTGATCTCCCTGGGGGCAGAAGTAAAGTAGGACCCAAACAGCAGAACCAACCATCAAAACCGATATTCATCGGAGCCAGGCAGCTTTTGGCCTTCGGACTAAAAAACCGGGAAAAAACAATTGAAATCAAGCAGGGACGATAGACGATACAGCTGTTCGCCCCTGCTTGTGTTATATGCAGCAACCCCTGCGGCCGACCCATAATCATTTCCAACCGAATTGTAAAAGCAATTGTTCCCTGAACCATTAAGTCAGTATCGATCGAATCTCTTAATTAATTAGATACTGTTTGTAAAACGTGTAATATAGTAATTTTTAAGATATAAAAATAATTTGATATATGACAATTATTAGAATCGAAAATCCCAATTAGACCTAAATATTTATGTATATATTGCCAACAAATAAATTTTATTTACTAATTGGTTGGGATGGAATATATTATACCGTATAATTTATTTTCTGAGGATAAAGCTATTTTTAATGATTAGCCAGCTAAGCAAATGAAAAAACAAGTTTTCTTCAGGAGGGAACCCAATGGGCAGAAACACGCGACTAATAATAGCATTTTTTACCTTCTTCAGCATAGGGCTAGGTACGTTCTGGTATGCAAGTCAAAGTTATAACCTGACCGAAAAAAGCCAGAGCATTTTGAATAACGAAGACCAGGTTTATAGGGGGCGAATAAGTGACGTTGCCACCCAGGTCAGTCCTTCGATAGTGGGAATCAGTAACCTGAGCCGGGATGGAGATATGTTCGCTCAGAATACAGTAGAGTCTACCGGGTCAGGAGTTATCCTGGATAATGAAGGCCATATAGTAACTAATAATCATGTGGTTAAGGGGGCCGACACTTTAACCGTGACCCTGGCCGATGGCAACGAAGAACAGGCGGAAGTGATTGGTACCGATCCCCAGACTGATTTGGCGGTTATCAAAGTAAAAGTTGATAATCATGTTACCCCCATCAAATTTGGAGATTCGGAACACTTAGTAGTAGGCCAGGAAGTTATAGCCATCGGCAATCCGCTGGGCCTCAGGTTTGCGAGATCAGTAACATCAGGAATAGTCAGCGGCTTAAATCGGTTGTTAACAACGGAAGAAGGATTTTTATTTAGATTGATACAAACCGATGCAGCGATCAATCCCGGTAATTCCGGGGGAGCCCTGGTGAATCTGGATGGCGAATTAATTGGGATCAATACCATAAAAATTGCTGAAAGCGGTTTTGAAGGAATGGGTTTTTCCATCCCTTCCAATCAAGTTAAAACAGTAATAGAAGAATTGAAAAATAATGGCCAAGTAACCCGGCCTATGATGGGCATAAGAGTTATCGGCGAGATAAGTAAAGAAAAAGCCAGGTATTTTGAACTTCCCATTAATGGAGGGGTAATAATCGAACCGCAAACCGGAAGTGCAGCTGATAAAGTTGGATTAAAGGCCTTTGATGTCATATGTGAAATAGACGGAAACGAAATAACTACCGGACTGGATCTACAGGGTTATATTTTAGAGAAACAGGTAGGAGATTCAGTCCAGGTGACAGTAATTAGGATCATAAACGCAGAGCAGGCCCAGGTAGAGAAACTCACGATAAAGGTCACGTTAACCTGATGACCAAAAGGCCACCCATTTCTCATCCCTTATGAACGGAATTACTTTCTGCAACCCTATAGCTTTCAGAATATATACTGTCTATGGAGCGATTGGCCAGATCGCCCCTTTATTTTTCTGTCATACTGGGTTAGACTGTGAAAAATTACTAATGGAGTAGATTATGAAATACAGAATAATATCGGTGGGTAAAATACGGGAACCATTCTATCAGGATGGAATTAAAGAATACACTAAAAGACTAACCTCTTATACGAATATTGAATTAATAGACGGGCTGGAAGAAAAGACTAACCCCCGGGCAGGTGAAAAAGAAATAGAAAAGATCCTGCAAAAAGAAGGGGAAAAAATACTGAGTCTGGTGGGGAAAGATGAGATTTTAGTAATCTTTGATATAGCAGGAAAAAGTCTGAATTCAGAGCGTTTGGCAGAGTATATTAACGATTGGAACATGTCCGCTAGAAACCGGGTAAACCTGGTAATCGGCGGTTCCCACGGTCTATCTGCCCAGGTAAAAAAACAAGCAGATCAATCCATCTCTTTCTCCTCTATGACCTTTCCCCACCAGATGGCGGTTCTTATCCTAAGTGAACAGTTATACCGGGGTTTTAAAATAATAAAAGGAGAAAAATACCATAAATGAGATTTGATTGTATAGACAATCGTAGGATTCACATCCTTTGTTATTGAGGAATGTATAAAAATCAGTGAGAGCGAACTGGGCTTTTTTGGATTCGTCGATGACGCCGAAACAGAAATGAAGGCACATTTGTGGTCCGAACAGGCGATGAAAAGCTGTGCTATAGACAATAAACCCGTAAAATTTCCTTTAAAGACTGCCGGCATATGGGTTGAGTCAATAAGGACACGGCAACCTTTTGTTGATAATAACTTTCAGGGATTCGATACCCTTAAGAAGGGTTACCCAAAGGGGCACATACTGCTGCAACGTTATTAGGCGTTGTTTTGAAGCTGCTTGCAGTAACCTCCTGGAAAATGATGTCGTGAATGGGATTATCATTAATTCTTATGATATCTCCGAACGTAAAGATGCAGAGATATATCAAAAGGAAATATACCGCTTGGATCAGCTGAACACTATTGGTCAAATGGCTGCAGGAATTGGGGGGTTATCTCCAATTGCTTCAAAATAGGGAAGAACTTCAAGCATTCAAAAGCCAATTTGAATTAATGATTGATGAAATAGACAGGGCAATTTCTATTATATCTGATTTTTTATCTTTGACTAAAACTCAGCCAGCTGAAACCAAAATGTGTAATTTAAATGACATAATCACAAAAATATTTCCACTTATTCAGGCGGATGTCTAACGCTGAGGACATTTAAAGATGGGCAGGAGGTAGTTCTAAGTGTTAAAGACGAGGGTGCTGGAATTCCCATTGAAAAATTAGATAAGCTTGGGAAACCATTCTTTAGCCCCAAAGATAACGGAACTGGACTAGGGCTTGCCAGTTGCTATAATATTGCAAATCGCTATAAAGCAGTGATTAATATCGATACCAGCTCAAGAGGCACTGCATTCTTTATTCGGTTTAAATGTTAATAAAATTTTTACAATCATATCAATCTTAAAGTAGGTGTCTTATTTGGAAATTTACGCTCTGGTTGGTCCCAGCGGTACTGGGAAAAGTCATCGGGCTGCCGTTGTGGCTCATCAGCTTGAGGCACAAGCTATTATCGATGATGGCTTACTGATCAAGGAAAACCAGATCATTGCCGGCTCTTCAGCCAAGCGCCAGGCTACCAGACTTGGCGCCATCAAAGCAGCCCTTTTTATGGATGAAACCCGAGCCCAGGAGATAATAGAAGCCCTTGACAAATTGGGCCCAACAAGAATATTAATACTGGGAACCTCCGTTGGCATGGTAAAACGCATTGCAGACCGTCTTGGGTTGCCGGTGCCACAAATAATGAATATTGAAGAGTTTGCCAGTGAAAAAGAAATCAGAAAAGCCAGGTATATCCGTACTCACTTCAGTCGACATGTTATTCCCGTCCCTACCCTGGAGGTTAAAAAAAGTTTTCCTGGTACGCTAGTCCAGCCTCTTCGCATATTCCTGAAGAAAAAGGAAACTCCGGAAAAAAAAGAATGGCTGGAGCAGTCCATGGTTCGTCCAACTTTTACCACGAATGGCAAATTGACCATTGCGGAAAGTGCTATTAGCAGTATCGCCGGGTACGTAGCCCAGTCTGTGGCAGGGGTTACCAGTGGCGGGAGTATTATAGTCAAGGCAGAGCAGGAAGGTGTTATTTCAATTGATATCTCAACCACGATTGCTTACGGTTTTCTTGTGCATCAGGCGGCAGCGGAACTGCAGCGTCAAATTCATCTGACAGTGGAGAAAATAACCGGGCTTGAGGTAAGAAAAGTAGATGTACTAGTAAAGAGTTTAAGCTTTCCGAAGACAACCATGTGAATGTCCAAGAAAAAGTAATCTAACCCGGCTGACTGCAGATGATGTAACAATGGATGATTCATTTATAGTCAAAGCAAATAATTCCACAGCTCAACTTTGCTGGTTTCTGATAGAGCCTGAAATGCGCGGCAGGGGGCTAGGGCAGCAGCTAATGGAAACAGTGATTGATTTCTGTAAAGATAAGTAGTATAAACATATTCCGCTCTGGATGGTGAGTATATTAGATGCTGCATGCTATCTTTACCAGAGGTATGGATTTACACTCACAGAAACCAAGGCTAATGATACCTAGGCTGAAAATTTAATCGAAGAACGTTGGGATTTGTACTTAACATGAATATGCGCAGTATTTAATGGAACCCGGGGGACTGCCCCCCTATTTCCATCTATCCCAACCAACCTAATACAACCCCAGCAGTTTAGTCCATAAAGGCAGCAGTATATAATAGATTAAAGGTAAAAATATGGCGGGCAGCATATTGCCCACTTTTATTCGGGGCAGATCCAGGATGTTCATCCCGATGGACAGTATTAACAGACCTCCCACCGCCGACATTTCAGTTATAGCTGCCTCGACTAGAAACTGTTGTAGAAAAGATGCGGTAAGGGTGATAAAGCCCTGGTAGATAAATACCGAAGCTGCGGAAAATAAAACCCCCAGGCCCATGGTAGAAGCGAATACTATGGAAGTAATACCATCCAATACCGATTTAGCAAATAAGGTCTGATGGTTGCCAGACAAACCGCTCTCCAGTGAACCTACAATAGCCATAGCTCCTACACAGAATAAGAGACTGGAAGTTACAAAGCCGCGAGAAATATTGCTGCCGGAGGAAGCAAACCTGGATTCCAGCCAGTTGCCCAGGTTTTCCAGGCCGTCTTCTATCTTCATTATTTCACCTAACAAACTGCCCAGGGCCAGACTGAAAATTAGAAGGAGAATATTGGTGGTCTGGAAGGCATTCAGAAGGCCGATTAACACCACGGCCAGCCCAATAGCCTTCATGATGGTGCGGTTATAGGAGTCAGGAATTCCTCCCTTAAACATTAATCCGATCAGGGCCCCAACAATGATGGCCCCGGTATTGACAAGAGTACCCAGCATAATATAATCTCTCCTATCCCTATGAAAATTTGTTACTAATCATTAGAACCGCCGCGGGCACCACTTGTGCTCACGGGGGATGGGCTCCTGATTCAGCTATTAGTAATCAAAAGATATGTCCCTGGGATTCCTATTTAATGTCTTTGAGATAACGGTACAAGGTTGCTTCAGATATTTGCAGATGCAGGCACACTTCAGAGACCCCACCTTTAATGCGAAAAACGCCTTTTTCATTAAGCTGCTTTATGACCGCCTTTTTCTCATTAGGAGTCATCCGGGTGGGAGAAATAGAAGTGTTTTTCAGGGCGTCATTGATAATCAGCCGTACATAATCCTCCAAATTAGAAGAAAATGATTTGCCCGATGATGGTTCTGTTGTTGTTCCCGGAATGGCAATCAGGTCCTCCAGTATTCTTCTCAGAGCTAGCGGTGCGGAAATATCCAGATTGACACACAGCATGCCGATCATTTTTCCGCTGGAGTCCTTAATGAAAAAAGTGTTGGAACGGATATCTTTTCCCTGCAGGGCCTTTTCCATATTATTTATTACATAATCCTGGTCTTTATTAAGTTCCAGTACTTTTTGGGCTACGGGAGACATAGTCCCGCCTTTTTTTCTTCCGGTAAGATTATTTTCGCTGATAGCAATTATACTTTCCTGGGCCTCGGATACGTCATGAAGCACTACCTCACAGTAACTGCCAAATACCTGGGACAGGAATTCGACCAGAGGAATATAGGAATTTAATAGCGACCTTTTTTCATCCATATCCTTCCACCAAAACCTCTCATGACAATGAAATTATTATCATGATAAAATAATTATCTGAAATATACTAACACTTTGAATTGGTAAATGCAATTAGATAATGTGAGGTGGAGTACCACAGCTGGAGTAACGCACACAGTATTACTAGAGGACTAAATGATAGCCTGCTCGGTTTCATAATGGGGAAACTATATTTAATTAATCTATTGATTTGAATCCCTCACCCAATACCTCATGGGTAGTCTGGACACTGACAAAGGCAAGGGGGTCATGGTTTTTAATAAAATTGCGCAGATGGATGAACTCGCGGCGGGTAACTATGGTTATGATCACTTCCCGTTCTTCATCGGTATAGCCGCCTCGAGCAGCGTAAATAGTGGCTCCTCGCTCCAGGTCTTCTACAATAAAATGTTTAACCAGTTCACTCTCCCGGGTGATAATGGTTACATATTTGCTGACATTAAAACCTTCTATTACGGCATCAATTGCCAGTCCATATAGAAGCACCCCTAACAGGGCATACATACCTTTTTCAATTCCGAAGGTGAAGGTGGCGGCAATGGTGATAAAGAAATCAATAATAAATAGGCCTTTGCCCAGGTCGATATGGTAAAATTTATACAGAATACGGGCTGCTATATCAGTTCCTCCACTGGAAGCATTCTGGTTAAACAGCAGTGCAATCCCGGTACCGGAGATCAATACTCCAAAGATCAGCTGTACCATGGTATCACTGCCCAGCGGGGCACTTAAGGGGTAAAAATATTCCAGACCCCAGATAATCAAGGGTATTAAAATACTGCAATAGATAGTTTTAAAACCAAAGACGGCTCCCACTAATATGAAGCCGGTTAGCAGCATGAGTATACTCATGATCAGTACCAGGCTTCCCAGGGGAAACTGCGGTAAAAAGGTATTCAATACCAGGGCCAGCCCGTTGATGCCTCCGGCGGCGATGGTGTTGGGGGCTAGAAAAAAATAAAAACCGGCTGCATCCATAAAGGCTCCCAGGGTGAGCAGGAAAAATCCTTTAAAAAATCGCTTCATAATGTCATCCTCTATACTTTTATTTATTATCCCACAGTAAAGACATAATAACTCGCTCGCTTATACCATGTCTCCTCTATGCAGGTGATGCTATCCTACAAAAACTGCAATCACTGAAGGTATAAACCCATCCGGGCAACGGGGTTATCGCCCCCGGACAGGATGAAGCGGTCTTTCAATATTAAATAGCCTTTTCATAAAAATCAGAATGATAAAATATCCCGGCCTTTATCAGGAAGCTCATACCGTTCACAAACCAATAAGTGCCCAGGGCTTATTATATCTTTAATACGATGTAAGACCATTATTTCCCTGCCCGGGCTAAGGCTTAATACACTATTTTTCAAAAAAGTTAGGGCTTTAAACAAAGAAGGTGGAGGGAAATCCTGACTGGGATTTGCCTCCACCTGAGGTTGAGGGGGAAATATAGTGGTATTAGTTTAGAAAAGTGTATATTCCTGGAGAAGTCTGGCTTCCTCTTGCTGGAGACTTTGCTGAACTTCAGGTGAAATACTGGTTTCCAGGTTGTTCTGGACATGGCGCACATTGGTCAGAGCTTCGGAGACTTTTCTTTCCGCATACTGAATCTCCTGCGGCAGCAGGCTGCTTTGGGCCTGAGTAACGGCGGTATGGGCCTGATGCGCGGACCTAATAGCTTCCTGGGTTGATTGATCGATCTGGTCGTTCAGCTTCTGGTACCGATTCTTTACTGTCAAACTCATCTACCTCCTGCAATAGTTGGTTTATGCTGAGCTGTTAAGAAATAAAAAAACCCTTAATTTATTTATTGCCAATAAGGACCATTTTTATAGCAAAGAATTAATATGTTTTTCAAGGGTTCACAACGGCTGATGTCGAAATTAATAAGACTATACATGATAATAAGGAGCTGATTATTTGAAACGAAGAGGTATAATTGTTACAATCTTAAGCCTGCTCTTGTTTGCGTGCTCTGCCGCAGGAGGATGCAGCCAGGACAAAAAGAACGAATCTTCGGTAGTAGTATATACTTCTGTAGACCAGATTTATGCGGAGCCCATCTTGAATGAATTTGAAGAGGCCAGCGGGATCAAGGTACAGGCGGTATATGATGTGGAAGCCGCCAAGACTACCGGGCTGGTAAACCGATTGATAGCGGAAAAAAACAACCCCCAGGCGGATGTATTCTGGAATGGCGAGTTTGCCCAGACTATATTATTAAAGCAGGAAGGGGTATTGACTCCATATAAGTCTCCCTCGGCCCAGGATATTCCGGAAAGTCTAATTGACCCGGAAGGATATTGGGCAGGTGCCGGAGGACGGTGCCGGATAATTTTGGTCAATACTGAACTGATGGCACCGGAGGATTATCCCGATTCCATCTTTGACTTTTTAAATGAAAAATACCCGGCAGACAAAGTGGGTATAGCTTATCCCCTGTTTGGAACTACCGCCACTCAAGCGGCAGCCCTGTATGCATATTTAGGACCGGAAGAAGGTAAGAGTTTTTTCTCTGCGCTTAAGGATCGGGGTGTACAGGTAGTGGATGGAAATTCGGTGGTGAGAGATATGGTAGCTGATGGTAGATTAATGATGGGGCTCACAGATACCGATGATGCAGTAGCTGC
The DNA here is from genome assembly GCA_016841245.1 of Syntrophomonas sp. Classification (GTDB taxonomy): domain Bacteria; phylum Bacillota; class Syntrophomonadia; order Syntrophomonadales; family Syntrophomonadaceae; genus JAAYJK01. The sequence goes on along the minus strand of JAENZN010000010.1, from coordinate 47,465 downwards.
CCTGGAAAATGGAAAGCCGGTTAAAATGATTTTTCCCGACCAGGATGAAATGGGGACTCTAATTATTCCGTATACTACCGGCCTGGTGGCCGGGGGGCCCAATCCCGATGCAGGTCAACAGTTGATTGACTATCTGCTGAGTTCAGAGGTGGAAAGAAAAATATATACAGCCGGCTTTTCTCAGGTAACGGTGAGACCGCTGGGAATTGAAGTTGAATACCTGCCCAGCTCGGGTGTTAAAAGTATGGGGATAAATATTACCCAGGCTTATGAACAGCTGGACCTGGTTACAGAAGAACTGAGGGAGATTTTTATAAGGTAGAAGTACTATGATGAATTATCACAAGGGCTTGATGAGCCCGGGACGACTGGGACACCAGGCCGGGCTAATCATATTTATTATTATCATATTGCTGCCATTAATATACCTGCTGGTTAAAACCGGGGTTAGTCCGTCTAAGGAATGGCTGCCCCTGCTGCTTCCACAGGGAAGGAGATTAGGGCTGCTTATAAACAGCATCACTATGGGAGTTATAGTCTCTATGCTGGGTACCGCCGTGGCTTTTCTCATCGCTGCGCTGTGCTGGAGATGGCAGCAGGGACCGCGTTTTTATATTAAATGGCTCTTTTTATTAATGATCCTGGTGCCTGCTTATATTCATAGCCTGGCCTGGAGTACCGCTTTCAATCAAATGGATTTCTGGCTATTGCTCCATAATCTGCCTGGTATAAGCTTCTCCGGGTGGTGGGCCGCTTCACTGGTACAGTTGATGTATCTGCTGCCGGTAGCTGCTGGTATAATAATGCTGGGTTTTCAGTCGCTAAACCCGATATTAATAGAAGCGGCCCGGGTTTCTGTCCCGGATAGAGATGTGTGGATCCGAATCATCCTGCCGCTTACCTATCCCATATTAAAGGTTTCTACCGGAATCCTATTTTTATTGACTATTGTCGATTATAGTGTTCCTTCTCTATTTCAGGTCAGTACTTATGCTATGGAGATATTTGCCGAATTCAGTGCCAGCAATAATCCGAACCGGATAATGGCCTTATCTATGCCGTTGCTGCTGATAACCGTGCCAGTTATGATATTTGCGGTCAGCGGACTGCGGACTACCATATTGAAGCCGGAGAAATTTAACTTGGTACTTAAAAATATACCGGCCTGGCCTCAGGAATGGCAGGAGCTTAAAATAATAGCTGGATTTCTATTGATGCTGCAGGTAGGAGTGCCGCTGCTGGTGATTGTCAAATATACGGGAAGTATAAATTCTTTTCTTATGGCCATGTCGGGTTCCTGGAAGGAAATAGGATTTTCCCTGAAGGTGGCCTTGCTCGCTGCTTTATTTGCTTTGCCTCCGTCCCTATCGGCTGCTAAACAGCTGCTGAAGAAATCTAAAATCAGTAATTTATGGTGGATAATCACCACCCTGCCGCTGGCCCTGCCGGCTCCACTGGTAGGCATAGCTTTGATAGCACTTTGGAACCATTCATCTACCAATGCCATTTATGGAAGCATGATAATGCCGGTACTGGCTTGCCTGATGAGGTTTATACCTCTGACGGTACTGATTCTGGCGGTGTATATTAAGAGGATCAATCCAATTTGCCTGGAAGCAGCGGATGTTTATCAAAAAAACGAGCTGCATGGATTGAGAATTTTTCTTCCTTCTATTTTACCGGGATTGCTGGCAGCTTTAGGGCTGGTTTTTGCCCTGGCAGCAGGTGAACTGGGAGCCACCCTTCTGGTAGCTCCGGCAGGAAAAGCAACCTTGACCATGAAAATATACAATTATTTGCATTATGGAGCAACCGATACCGTAGCCGGGCTTTGTGCAGCTTTGATGCTCATTACTTTTTTGATGGTAATGATGATAGTATGTTTTAACAAGTTTTGGTCCAGAAACTTGACCGGAAGAGAGGAAAAAAGTGATGCTCAAAATTACTAATATAAGTAAGTCCTTTGCTATATTTAAAGCCGTGGACAATGTTTCGCTGCAGTTAGATGCAGGAGAATGGCGCATCCTGTTTGGACCTTCTGGCTGTGGGAAAACTACACTCTTACGTCTAATTTCCGGACTGGAAATTCCGGATCAGGGCAGCATTCATCTGGGGGAACAGGAGGTTAGCGGGGCGGGCTGGGCTGTGCCGCCCTGGGAGAGAGGAATAGGCTTGGTGTTTCAGGAAGCTGCTTTATGGCCTCATATGAGGGTAGAAGAAAATATTGCTTTCGGTATGCATCGCATATCCAAAGCAGACCGATTGGATATTCTGCAGCAAATACTCGAAAAGACAGGAGTGGCGGAGCTGCGACGTAAATTTCCCCAGCAGCTTTCCGGAGGGCAGGCGCGGCGGGTAGCTCTAGCCAGAGCTCTGGCAGCTCAACCAGATTATTTATTATTGGATGAACCGCTAACTAATTTAGATGAAAGCGCTGCTGCAGAACTGTTAGACTTGATAAAAGGGTCAGCCCGGGACAGCAATGCAGCTATGCTCTATGTCACCCATAACCGACAGGAAGCAGAAATACTGGGGGCACCAATAATAAAAATGCAGCAGGGGCATCTGCTTACTGATTGAGAAAAGGAAAAATTAATTATGCAGTTTAACATAATTAAAAGGATCGCAACCGTCATACTATTATTATCAGCACTTTTGGGTCTGGTCTGGTGGGGTCTTAAAGATCAGATTCCTGCCAGTCGGGAAGAGAGATGGATAACTATTCGTCCTCCCCATGAAGTTTCGGCGTTAGCCGGTGATGGGGATATAATCTGGGCCGGAGGCCGGGACGGTGTTTTTAAGATTGACCGCCGGGGGAAAAAAATGCTATCCCGATTGGAAATAGAACCTCAGATTACTTATATTAAGGCCTTATTAATAGACAATAACGGAGATTTATGGATAGGATATGAAAAAGGCCTGATTTGCTATAATGGCAAAGAATTCCTGTATTATGGTGAAAAGGACGGCTTGCCAGATGAAAACATCAATGCTTTGCTGCTGGATGATAAAGGCCAGCTCTGGGTCGGAACCTGGGGCGGAGCAGCCTGTTGGACGGGGGAGGAGTGGCAGGTTTTTAATCAGGCCAGCGGACTGGCCCATGATGCGGTAAATGTTCTTTACCAGGACTGCTATGGTGGTATGTGGTTTGGTTCCTATGCTGCTCCAGAAGGCGGCCTTACCTACTATGATGGACAGCAGTTTACCAGCTTTACCAGTGCCAACGTCCTGCCCCATAATAATATCTGTTCCATATTCCAGGATAGCAATAACGACATCTGGGTGGGTACCGGCTTTTATACCCGGGGAGGAGCAGTTCGCTTTTATTTTGAAAAAGGTGAACCGGTGTTCAAAGAGAAATGGACCAAGAAAGATGGACTGGCCGGGGATAAAGTTAGGTCAGTATTCCAGGACCGCAGTGGGGTATATTGGTTTGGATCCGAATATGATGGTATGGCCCGCTGGGATGGAGCATCCATGCAGATATATGATAAAAAAAATGGTATGAGCAGCAACGAAGTAAAGGTATGGCTGGAAGACCAGGAGGGCAATTTATGGCTGGGTACGGATGATGGGATAACGGTAATTCCCGAGGAGTAAATTTGCTGCTTTTATATCTTCTCAGCTACCGCGAGCTTATGTAAAATATTAGTTAATAGGCGAAATATTATCTTACCCCACAGGAATGCTGCCCTTGGTCATCTATGCTGACCGGCATCCAAGAGAAGACCTAACTTCATAAAGGTATTCGATTTATGGAGCAATCCCATTATGAACATTAAAATATTGAGATAGGGAGAGGATTTACATGAAATGTCAGAATTGTGCCCGGGAAATCTCAGAGAGCAATAAATTCTGCCCCTTTTGCGGCAGCCCGCAGAATAGAGCGGCAGCACCTGTACCGCAGCCGGCACCGACAGCTAGATGTCCCGGCTGCGGTGGAGAAATAAAAGCCGGTCAGGCTTTCTGCATGAACTGCGGTACTGGCCTCACGGGGATGCAAACAGCCCCTCCATCGGTTTCCCCGGCTCAGCCCCAACCGAAGACCCCGCCGCCGATAGTTCCTGCCGGACCTCGTCCAACCGGAGGGGCAGCACCTGTGCCGCAGCCAGTACCGGCCGCAAGATGTCCCGGCTGCGGCGGAGAAATAAAAGCCGGTCAGGCTTTCTGCATGAACTGCGGTACGCATATGCCTGTCATGGGCACCGCAGCACCACCGGTTTCGGGTGCAGGACAGCCATACGCCGCCCAGATTCAACCGCCCTATTACCAGGCGCCGGCAGCTGCTGCAGCATCCTATGGAAGTCAACCTTATCCTGCTCCAGGAGCCAGGCCATATCCCGGTCAGGTACTTAAAGGAAGCGGGGTTGGAATTCGCTTTCTGGCTACTCTGCTGGATGGGATAATTATGTCTATCGTAATAGGAGTATTTATGGGTGGTATGCTGGCCTCCCAGGCCACCCAGATGGCTTATACCGGGACTATTGATTATAGCATATATGTTGTCCCTGGCTTGATTGGATTTGCCTATTTTATTTTAATGGAAGGTCTGGTCGGGGGAACAGTGGGTAAACTGGCCTGTGGTTTGCGGGTAGTAACTAAAAATGGTGAAAAGTGCGGGATTGGTAAATCGGTAATTCGAAACCTGATGAGAATCGTGGATGGGTTTTTCGGTTATCTGGTGGGAGCCATATTTGTCTGGGTTTCAGCCGATAATCAGCGGCTGGGCGATATGGTCGCCGGTACCCTGGTGGTAAAGAAACAGGATTTAATGGGATAAAGGAAAAGTGTTAAAAGGCCAATAAAAAGGACGTTGGTTGGGTTATGAACCGGCGTCCTTTTCTTATCGCTTTGATTACTGGGAGCTTCAACCATCGGGGGTTCAATAATAAACAATATTGTATATAGATACAATACCCAGGTCTTCATCTATACTGTAGTTATAGCGATGAACTTTCCCGCTGCGGAACATTAGCGAACTGAGATCTCCATAATCGCTCCGGTTGAAATATGTCACTCTAACGGTAAGTTCTACTGCCCGGCGAGCCAGGGCCTTGTCCAAATAGGTTTTAAAACCCTGGTAATCCTTAACCTGCTGCTGGTTATATGCATAGTAATTATATTGAGTTGCTGTGCAATCGGGGTACTGTTGTTCATCCCAACGGTGGTCTTTAGCCATATCCTGGTCATTCAAATTGAAATAAGTATAACTTAAAGCCCCATCACCATTTGGTGCTATCACGTCATCCCAGCATACGTCGAGCTGATAATAATGGCTCTCCAGGCGTACGATATTCCAGGCATGCTTATACCATTTTCCTCCAAAAACCGAGGTGCCCTGAACTACTAGTGATTTAAGGCCTGCTTCGCAGCACAGCATATGCATTGCTTCAGCATAGCCCTGGCATACCCCGCGGCCCAGAATCAACACTCCATAAGCAGTATAAGAAGAAGCTGGTATGGAGCCCTGTAGAAAGTTGTAATAATCATATTCTGCATTATTAATTATATAATCGTGAAACGCTTTTTCTTTTTCATAATCGTTCATGTCTGCAGATATAAGCTCATTCACAATAGCTTTTACTTTTTTCTTTAAGGTCAGGTATTGTTTATCACTATATAGATAATCAATGGTCACTTCTAGTTCATATCCGTCATACAGGCAGTGCCACTTCGTATATACTTGTGCAATTCCTGTTTTAGCACTAACAGATTTCTGCGCTGCTATCAGGGCCGTTTCAAAGTCATCTAGAGGATCGCCGACGGTGTAATTATTAACATAAACTCTAAATTGGGGTTCCATATTGAGCAGGACTGTTTCAAGAACCCACTGCAGTTGCAGCGCGTTCCTGGCAGCATAAACCCCTGGGGAGCTTATCAACTGGGGAGGAAGGCTGGCGGTTCCCCCGGTATAAAGACCGCTGGCTGCTGCAGCCGTGGTGGAAATGGCCTGATCCTTTTCGACCAGCTTTTCCAGCAGAGTATAATCCTGATTCTTTAATTTGCTCTGCAGGGCCAGATAAGAGACCCAAACCATGTGGTCCCGGCGGAATTGGTTTGAATTAAGCTGGGTATAAGCGGTGGTATCCAGGATGCCTAACTGCAAGGCCGTTTTAATGGATTCATTCCAGGTGAAATCTCCTCCAGTCTCACTATAAGCCAGCGCTCTCAACAGGAAACTCATATACTGTTCTACAGATAGCGAATCATTGGGTGAGAAAGTATTAGAACTGGTTCCGATGGTCAACCCCTCCTGGTACAGATATGCCACATATGGATTGGCCCAATCAGGTACATCTTGGAAAGGACAGGTAAGTTCGGCCTGTAGGGCATAATCTTCCTGGCCCAGCAGGCGTACTAACATCACGGCTCCTTCAGCCCGGGTGGGAATACGCTCCAGTTCGAAACCTTTTTCGGAACCATTAAATATCCCCAGGCAGTATAAGGCTTCCGCTTCAGCTTGATGCTCGATGTAGAAGGCCCCCTGGGTCTCCTCGGGATAGAACAGATACCAGGAGTTTAGCAAAAATATAGCGGTAAGAACCAAAATAAAAAATCGTTTCATAGCTGACTAACCTCTTATTGATTAAGAATCATATGATAAGCTTACCATACCAGGCAAGTTTTTCCGAAATAAAAATTAGATCGATTTGTTTAAATCAGGCATTGATGGTGCAGAATTAAAGGCGGACATGAAGAAAGTGATCACCTGGCGCACTACCTCTTCAAAGTTCAAGTTGTTTTCTATAATGAAGTCCGGATTGATTACAGTTTGAATGGAAACAGATATCATAGTACTTAAAATTAATGGATCAATATTAGAGTCAAATGCTCGTTGGGTTTCGGCTACTTTAATCATTGACTTAATCCGTTCCATTCTAAAATGGTTGATTTTCTGCCAGAGGTAAGGATAATATTTACTCAAATCTTCCATAACCCGATGGGTTATCAAAGATTTGCTGCCGTTTACTAAGTGATTTATTATTTCCTGGATAATTAGTTGGATATCTTTTCCGCTGGTCAAAAGCAGGTCAACTTCCTGTCCAATATCATTTAAGAAGTCCTCCACGGTGGCTTCAAGAATTTCGTTTTTACTATTGAAACGACGGTAAACGGTTCTCTTGCTCACACCAGCATATTGGGCGATTTCATCTACAGTAATGTTGCGAAAACCGCGGATTTTTGCCAGTTCCCGGCAGGCACTTATTATTCGTTGTCTGATCTCCAAAATATCAACCTCCCCAAGGTTAACCCAATTTTTTCTTAAATTTAGCCGTACTTACTCCCAGCATAAGCAATGAAAATACCAGTAGGGCAGTTACCTGTCCAATCAGATAGGAAAAGCCTATCCCTTTAAGCATAATTCCCCGAATAATATCCAGGTAATAAGTCAGGGGAATAAAAAAGCTAAGATAATATATTATTTTTGGCATGGCCTGCCGCGGGAACATAAAACCGGACAGCAGTATACTGGGGAGCATAACGAAAAATGCCATTTGAAAAGCCTGAGTTTGGTTCTGGGCTACATTGGAAATAGTCAAACCCAGTCCCAGAGAAGCCGTAATAAAAAACAGGGTCAGAAAATATAATTCCAGCAGGCTGCCGCGAATAGGAACATGGAAAAAGAAGCTGGCCACCAGCAGGGCTACAGTTATCTGAAGATACCCCAGAACTATATAAGGGATTATCTTACCCAGCATCAGTTCATAAGGCTTCAGGGGAGTGACGATTAACTGTTCCAGAGTACCGAGTTCTCTCTCCCTTACGATTGCCAGAGCCGTTATGATGACCATGGTCATAGTTAAAATAATCCCTAGAATAGCAGGCACCATATAATAGGCAGTTATACCATCGGGATTGTACCAGGGGCGTACCCGTACATCATATGGAAGTGTACTGGAAGGCATGTTTTTCACCATTATTTCCTGAGATTTAAGTAGGCCGATAGAATTAGCGGTAGCGATGGCCTGGTTGGCGACCATGTTGTCGCTGGCATCCACCAGCACCTGTATAGAAGCCGATTCGTTTCTTTGCAGTTTTCTTGTGAAATCCGGGGGGATAATTATTCCTACCTGTGCTTTTCCACTGTCTATGCTAGCAGTTACCGCATCATAACTATCCACTGTATATGCTACATCAAAATATCCGGAAGCCGAAAAAGATTCAATCATATCACGGCTTTCGCTGGACAGCGACTGGTCCATTACTACTGTAGGGATGTGCTTTACCTCAGTCTGTATGGCATAACCAAATAACAACATCTGTACCAGCGGCAACATAAAAATCAATGCCAGAGTAATTCTGTCGCGGCGCATCTGAATGTACTCTTTCTTAATAACTGACAGTATCCGGCTCATGATGTCTGGTCTCCTCTCCTTCTGGCCAGAACCAGGAAAACATCTTCCAGGGAAGGATCTATTGCTTCTGGGATGGTACGGGAATACCCGGTAATAATATCCACATTAGCTTTCTCCTCTAGAGTTACATGCAGAGTCCGACCGTGCATGCTGGTATCCTTTACCCCTGGCAGTTTCGATATTTTATCTAACAGCAGCACAGGATTATCTACTTCGATCCTAAATAGACTGCCTCTTATAAACTCTTTTTTGAGGTTATCCGGGTTATCCAGGGCCAGGAGTTTGCCTTCATTAAAAAAAGCAATTTGACCGCAACGTTCAGCTTCATCCATAAAATGAGTGCTTATAATAATAGTTTTACCTTTTCCAGCCTGTTCTTGGATGATATTAAAAAATGATCGGCGAACGGCAGGGCTTACCCCGCTGGTGGGCTCATCAAGAAAGATAATCTCTGGATCAGAAATTATAGCGCAGGCTAGAGCCAGACGTTGTTTAAAACCCTGACTCAAATTAACGACCAATTCAAGTTCACTTCCCTGCAGATCAGCCAGGCAGATCATTTCTTCAATTCTAATTTTTCTAATATTTTTATCTATACTATATATGCCGGCATAAAAATCTAGATTTTCTATCACATTTAAATCCTGGTAGAGGCTGAATTTCTGTGACATATAACCAAGGTTTTGTTTTATTGATTCAGTATCTTTATACAGATCATAGCCTAGAACACTTCCCGAACCGCAACTGGGCTCTAATATTCCGCAGAGCATACGAATGGCCGTGGTTTTCCCAGCCCCGTTGGGCCCTAGAAAAGCGCAGATTTCACCGGGTTTTATATTAAGATTTACATGGTCAACAGCGGTAAAATCACCGAATTTCTTGGTCAAATTACAGGTAGTAATAGTATATTCCATGAAACGGTACCTCCCCGGATTGATCAATGGTCACTAATCACCAGCAGAAGGAGTATGCAAACGAGGCTCTGCCAGGAAGGCAAAGACGTCTTCCATACTGGGATAAATATCGACTATTTCAAAATCTTGTACACCCTTCTCCAGTATATAATTTGAAAGGTTAGGACGCATGGTTTGGGCATTATTCATCAGCAGGTGAAATCGATTTGAATAATAAGATGAATCCATAACTTCTGGACAGTCATCAAAGAAGTATGGATCACGTATATTTGCTTTGACTGCTAATACCCGGTTCGAAAAAATATTTTTTAAACCAACTGGTGTGTCACAGGCTACCAGTTTACCAGAATTGATGAGTGCTACCCGATGACATAGTTCAGCTTCATCCATATAAGGAGTAGATATCAATATAGTGATACCGGTTCCATTCAAACGGTAAAGAATTTGCCAGAACTCTTTGCGTGATTCAGGGTCCACTCCGTAAGTTGGTTCATCCAGTACCATAAGTTCAGGGCGAGTCATAAGTGCACAGGTGAGCGATAGTTTCTGTTTCATGCCGCCGGAAAGCTTATTTGCCAGACGGTTTTCAAAACCTTCTAACCCAGTGACTCTGAGGATTTCCTGGGAACGTTCAGCGGTCACTTTTTTATCCAGACTGTATAGGGAAGCAAAGAAACTAATATTTTCAGATATGGTCAAATCTCCATACAGGCAAAATTTTTGGGGCATATAACCAATTCTCTCCCGGGGGAATTTATTTGCAGGTAAATCGTCAAGGGTGATATTTCCGGCATCTGCATCCAGCAAATCACACACCATCCGCATAAATGTTGTTTTGCCTGCACCGTCCGGGCCAACCAGACCAAAAATCTCACCTTGCTTAATCTGTAAGGAGAGTTCATCTACCGCGGTATTTTCCCCAAAACGTTTGCTTACCCGGTTGCTATTGACCATTATCCGTGCCCCCATCGAATGTTACATCAGCTGGCATACCAGGTTTCAACAGGCCAGATTCATTATCTACGGCCAGCTTAACTGCATAAACCACATTGGTACGTTCCTTTTTGGTCTGTATAGTTTTGGGGGTGAATTCGCCCTGAGAAGCAATATATTCTACCGTACCGGTAAAAACCTGGTCACTCCCGCTTACGGTAATGGAAGCTTTTTGACCGATGGTTATCAGGGGCAGGTCATCAGTTGGAATATACACTTTTATCCACATATTTTGTAAATTAGTTACCTGAGCTAAAGATGATCCTGCCTGGATATATTCACCTGCCTCGTAGTTGCTGCTGCTGATGATTCCATTTATAGGGGAGTATATTTGAAGATCTGCCAGTTGAGCATCAACGCTTTTTAAAGCGGCCTTACTCCGCTCCAAATCTGCAGAAGCTGCTGCTATAACACCGGGTCTGCTTCCTGCTTGAAGCAGATTTAAGTTAGCTTGAGCAGCTTCAAGCTGCTGTTCCATATTATCTCTTGCTAACTGTAGCTTTTCCAGACCAGCTGCAGTCAGGGCGCCTGCTCCAAAAAGCTTGGTGGCTCTCTCAAGTTCTGATTCACTCTGCTGCAAATTTGCTGCCGCTATACTAACAGCAGATGAAGCCACCTTGATTTCTTCGGTTCTTGCTCCAGAAATCAGGTTATCCAGGTTTGCTTCCTGGGCTACCACGCTAAATGCATATTGTTCCCTCTGAGCCAGCAAGTCATTGCGGGAAAGCTCGGCGATCAGCTCACCTTTCTCTACCAGGTCCCCTTCTTCTGCTGTGATATTCATTAAAGTACCGCTAATTCGCGCACTAAGTGAAACGTTCTGGGCCTCTATGGTGCCGCCGGCTTCAATAAAAGAACTATCGCTAAAAAAATAATGATGGTAAGTGAAATATGATATGCAGCCTAAAAAAATAAGCACTATCAGGATGATAATAGGTTTTTTTTCGTGCATGAACAAACCTCCCCGGATGAGTATAATCTCTTAAATAAGTAAACTATAGACACCATTTTAGTATACATAGTATACGTTTATGATACACTCGTATTAATATAAAGACAAGTAGAGGCTGGAATTTTAAAGTTATATACTCTTAGTAAGGACTCGCTTTATTTATTACATAAACTCAACCATTATATATACCCTGTTCTGTAATGCTTCCCCCATCGGATGCTCAGCAATAGATGGCCGGATCATTTCAGCCTGGTTATATTAGGTACAGGAAACAGCGAAAAATGTAAATAAGACTTTGCAGCCGGGCAGTTGGAATCCAAGCCAGGGTTGGGATTTGGATACGACAGCTTACAGTCCCGGTGAAATACATGTAACAGCAGGGGTTACTGAGCTGATACCGCCTTTAAGTCCAAGATGTTAGTTAGCCAAAGAAAATTATTATAACCAGGGGATCTTGTCGGTGTGCGATCCATCCAGATAAGGTGTTATTTTAGACCTTAAAGGCTCGGGTATATCTTTTAATTTCTTGTCATCTACGTTAAGTATGACCACGGTATCCACCTTTACCATAGCCGCTAGCTCACGGGCAGTAAAACCCTGATTGCGCCGCAATTCTCTAATCGTTTTCTTATTTCTACCCCACTTAAACACAATGCTCCTCCTATAATGTAGTTCTTTTATACCAATTTTAACCGTTAATTCTGTATAATATAAAACAGATTTATCATGATTTAATGCTAATAAAAGTTCTAAATCTAATTATACAGGTGGAGATACTTGGTGTCACGGGGTTCTGACACGACACAAGAGTGCTAGAGATGTGTCAGAAGAACCGTCCCCGTGATACCGGACACAAAGTAAAGGAGCTGGAGGTAAGGGTGGAAATACATATCTTGGCCAGCGGCAGCACTGGGAATGCGGCTGTTTTTAAATTTGGAGATACTGCGATATTGTTGGATGCAGGTATCAGTGCTCGCAGGATTGAACGGGGGCTGGCAGAAGTCGGGATGAGAGCAGGGGACCTGGATGGGGTCTTGCTAACCCATGAGCATAATGATCATATCAAAGGATTGGATGTGTTTGTCCGCCGGCACCATATCCCGGTGTATACCCGGCCCGGAACATGGGAAAAGCTGTCCTGCAGACATGGATTTCCTTCAGAATGCTGTCTGGAAATAGAGCAGGAGTTCAGTGTAAGGAACGTTGGCATAGCCGCATTTGATATTTCCCACGACGCGGCGGACCCGATAGGATTCAGTTTCATTTATGGAGGCAAAAAGGCGGTAATGGCCACCGACCTCGGTGTAGTAACAGCTGGTGTGGAAAAAGCCCTGGAATATGCCGATGCTGTAGTCCTGGAAGCCAACCATGATCTGGATATGCTGGAAAATGGACCTTATCCCCGTTTCCTGAAACAGAGAATTAAAAGCAGCAGCGGTCATCTGTCCAATATTAATGCAGGAAGATTGCTGTCTCGGATCAACTGCCGGGAAGGAATGAGAGTTTTCCTGGCTCACCTCAGCCAGCACAATAATCACCCCGACTTGGCTGAAAGGACAGTGCGAGGCTATCTAATCGATAGTGGACACGAAGTAGGAAAAGATATAATACTGCACCGTACGGCTCCTGACCATAGAACGAGTCTGGTTCTATGATTATAAGTTAAGACACTAAAAAATCCCGATTGGTATATTGAGATATCAATCGGGATTTTTTTCTAACTGCTGCTAATGGAGCTTGATTTCATAGACCAAATCATTAAGCATATATAAGTCAATTTTATCACCCATTCTTAAAGAGCTTATGCCTATTTCTAATGTCCCATCATGTATATAGCACGATGAGGCCAGTTTATAATAAGTATAGCTGGTTGAATATTGAGTTATATAAACTTTATCCTCATTTAAGTTGGTATTCTCAAAAGAGGCAGATACTTTATTCATAAGATAGAAGACAGTATCTCCATCCGAGTCTTCCTGGATTTTCACCCGGTCATCGGCACTCATGGCGCTGATTGCAGTATAAGTTTTGCTCCCATCAATTACCGAACATCCAGTATCAAACTTGTAGTTATAATACTGGCCATCAAAAGCAGATATGCTGACTGTATTATTATAGGTACTGATAGCTGCAATATAACCGATTACTATCTCCGTTAGTTCAACTTCACATAGGGTATTACCCATATAAGTTGATTTTATGGTATCCCCTTCTTCAAAGTCCTCGATATCAGGCGATGAAACACCCGGAACAACTAAATTGACTGAATCGGTAAGATAAAGATTGATCAAGTCTCCGTCTTCATCTTCGACTTTAAGTCGAGAGCTACTTTGGGAAACACTATATACTGTATAAAAACATGATATGGCAACATCGATATCTGTCACCACATCATTCTTATCAAGAGCTAATTTGACTTTATCTCCCTTATTAATATCCTCCAGGTCGGGCCTGCTGCTGCCTTTGATGTTTACATCTACATTGTCGGATATTAAATAAGATTCCGCATCGCCATCGGCAGTTTCGATGGATAAAATTCCACGGGATTCATTCAATGTTAATATATTACCGCTTACTCGGCTATCGACCAGAAGGTATATAATTTCACCATTCAACAACTCAAAGCTGGCCTGCATCTCTTTGTCCAGGTCAGATAAATCACAGTCATCATCATCATCTATTACTATTTCTGCTGCCGCGTTTATTTCAAAGGTTTCTAAACTACTTTGATCCTGGTTCTTGCTGGTATCGAATATAATCATATCATCATCTTCATCAACTGCTACGATGGTACCGCTGTGGCTTCCTCGGACATAACTGCCTGAAACGCTTATGGCGGTGATAATCCCGCTTTTAATTGTAAGATCAACTTCATCATCCAAGTTTAGTTCGGAGAGAAGAATGCCGCTGCCATTTTCAGTAGAAATAACTGCATCATCAGCTACCTGGTAAGTAGTGAGAGTACCGTCTGAATCAATAATCAGCAGGCGCTTGGAGGCGGATATAACTTCTATGGTACCAGAAATATCTAACTCCTGTTGAGCTGATACCAGAGCAATTTCACTTATATATGATCCTGATGCAGTAACCTGAACCTGATCGCCTATCTGCAGGTCATCTATACTAGGGAATCTTACTCCGTCAATAATGACTGCTAAAGCAGAATCATAAAGGTAGGATTTAAAATTGCCGGAAGAATTCTTAAGGACAATTAGCTGTTGATCGGGAACAATATCATATAAAATGCCGGTATCACCAGTAATGCCGCCCGTTTCACATAATATAATAGTCGAGATTATACCCTGGGTATCAAGGGTTAATTCTACCTCGGTACCAGGGATGATGCTGGCAATATCACAGCTTTGACCAGACAGATCTAAACAAATGGTTGAATTATCCCAAGTTTTTGAATAGACTGCATCCAGATTATCTTTAATAACAATCAGGTTTTGGTCACTTATAAGATACACTACAGTACCGGTTAAATTATCGCTGAAGGAGCCTTCATCCAAAACGGCCAGGTATTGCAGCTGTGAATTACTGCTGATAAGGTTAACCTTATCATTAATATTTAAATCAGATGAGGTACAAAAAGAAGAATCTTTTCCAAAAATAGCGGTATTGTTCTGGAAATATAAGTTGCGTGCTGCTCCATTAATGGAGACCGTTAATACAGAATCAGAAATGTTTAGAATAATTCCTTCCGTTATAGAGTCCAAATTCAGATAAGCTTCGCTTTTACTAAGCATACTAGCTGCTTGAGCCCTGGTTACTGCCTGCAGGGGTTTAAAAGAATTATCTGGAAACCCGGTTAAAATACCATATTTGACCGCAGTATTTACATAGCCAAGAGCCCATAGCGGTACGTCGGAATAATCAGAAAAATTGCTGGTTTCTTTGGCTAAAAGAGAGGCTTCTGATTCTTTGCCCATCATACGGACTATTAACTGGCTCATCCAGGCCCTACTGGCATCTGAATTGGCACTAAAGTTGGAATCGGATGGAATAATAAGTCTCTGTTGTACTGCGTATAAAAGTTCGTTTTTATATTGAGTTTCAGCCCAATTTGGAACTGAGAAGGTCAGGGTTTGATTAGTATCGACAGCAGCAATCTCGTCTGCTGCATCCATATTCCTTACGGCCATCAATAAGGCTTCCAGTTGGGTTACCTGTTTATCCGGGTTGAATGAACCATCCTTGTAACCGGTTATTACTTCTCTAATATTAAGTTTAGTAATATATTTAACAGCCCAGTGGCTGTTGCTTACATCTGTGAAGGGATTGGGTGATACCGCAGCTGTGCTGCAGGGAAGGCTGATGCTTAAATGGAATATTGAAAGCACAAATATAAAAACAAAAAATCGTGCAACCCTTCTTACAGGAATCTTATTTAACACGCTACCCGCTCCTTTAATTTATTTTTTCGGCTTATATTTTATTTCCATTTTCATGGAAATAATTATAATAGAATTCTACAAAACATAAGGCTTTCCCTGCCCGAATATGATGATCGAGTGAAAAAAATGTAAATAGGCGGCCTTTAACAATCCAATATTATAAAATGGCGTAACTGGAGTTAATTGTCCAGGTATAATTAGTAATCATAATTCTATGAAATAGGAAATATGTACTGGCATATCATATATATTCAAGAATCGTACGGCAGGACTAGGGCCGAGCATCGACAAAAGGCCATCCCATTGGGGATGGCCTCAGGGTGTCGTAAAAGTCGACACCCTGCCAGGGCGAGCAAAAAAGGTCAATAGCAAGGCAATAAGAAGGCCCCTGATTGAGGCGGATCAATGTATGGGGACCCACCTTTCCTTCGGGTAGGAATGTCCCTGTATAGAGTACGTCGATTGAGTGAGCCTTCTGTATTAACGCAGCTATTGAGCTCTCTATTTAACCAGTATTTACGGGCATGTTTGCTAACTAAATTATTGATTATGATTTTTCTGCTTCCGGATAATCAACACCAAAGGTATCAACACTTACTTTAAGCATCTTTTTATCTTCCAGAGGCTTGTCCATGCGATTTCTTTGGGTATTTACTATGGCATCTACCTGGTCCATCCCGGCTACAACCTTACCAAAGGATGCGTATTGTCCATCCAGATGAGGGGAAGGAGCTACCATGATAAAAAACTGTGATCCTGCCGAATTTGGTGCGGCGGTTCTGGCCATTGAGAGAACTCCCCGGTCATGTTTAAGATCATTTTTAAAACCGTTGCCAGAGAATTCGCCTTTAATAGAATAACCAGGTCCACCCATGCCTGAACCTTCCGGGCAGCCCCCCTGAATCATAAAACCAGGTATTACCCGGTGAAAAATAATCCCATCGTAATAGCCTTTATTGACCAGAGAGATAAAATTATTTACTGTATTGGGGGCAATCTCTGGATATAATTCGGCTTTAATCATACCTCCATTTTCCAATTCGATTGTCACCAGTGGATTTGTGCTCATCTAATCTTCCTTTCTAGATCTTAATTTTTAGATACATTATACCAGAAGTGAAAGGAATTTATGCCAACAATTCGGGGATCATATACAGCAGGCAGCAGGGCTGTCCAAGCACTAAGCAGAGCTGCTTTTCAGAGGGCAGGTACTTCCGATGGTCATAATTATGGTAGAAAACCGGCTGAAAGAAGGGACACAGGTAGGAGAAACGCTGCCAATAGCGAATGTTTAAAGAAAGAAAAGATAGACTGTGAGTGAGGATAATGGATACCAAACATATTGTGCTGACAGGTTTCATAGTAACTGCTCTGGTTACCGCAGTGGTACTGGTAGACGTTTTACCCGTACTGGTAATAGCTTTTATTATTCTGCTGGCTGGCCTGGGTTTTACTTATTATGCCGGGCTCAGCCGGAATCGTATTGAATATATTGGGGAACAACGTCTGCTGTTGGAATTTAATAAGCATTTAAGCGGTATCCAAGAGCGGTCAGAAGTAGAACTAATAACCAATAAATATGCCAGCCGGATAGTATCCTGTGAAAAAACAATGATATTAGGAGCGGGTGATGTCAGCACCATAGAAGATGGGTTCGATGTGAATAGTATAAAAAAATGGGTAGAGGAAAAGAAGGCCGAGCTGCTTATTGTTGATCATAACTCCTGTCCTCCTGATTTAAGCGTGCCCGCACATATTCAGTCTCTGCTGGCCATTCCTATACTGAGCAGGTCGGATATTTACGGTATTATATTGCTGCTGAACAAAAAAGATCCGGGTTCTTTCACAGCCCGACAAAGGGAAATGTTGCAGCATTTGGCCGCAGAGACTGCAGAGATAATCTCCCAGCTCTTGGATTATAAAAAACAGCAGGCTTACCAGTTGGATTTGCTAAAAGCTATGGTCAAGGCCATTGAAGAAAGAGAAATGGGTTTTGCCGGTCATAGTGAAAGGGTGGCCGAAATTACACGCTTGCTGGGGGGAAAACTTGGTTTGGATGCAGCCGAAATGCAGGATTTATATTATAGCGCCCTGCTGCATGATATTGGAAAGCTAAGGTTGGATTGCAATGATAATTCTGAAGCAAATGGGTTAAATCTTGAAGGTCACGCCAGCCAGGGTGCTTATATACTGCAGGAAGTCCCGGGTATTGAAAGAGTTAGGGAGGGTATATTGTACCACCATGAGCGCTATGATGGGAAGGGCGGACCACAGGGCTTAGCGGCTACAGATATCCCCTTTGCTGCCAGGATCATAGCGGTAGCTGATATATATGATGCCTTGACTAGATTATGTGCTGAAGAGGAACGACTGTCGCATAAGGAATCCCTTCGGGCGATTAAAAAGTGTTCTGGATCAATTCTGGATCCCTTGGTAGTTGTGGCTCTGGAAGAAGTTGAAGATATAATAGCTGGCTGGGACCAGTGCGTGACAAGGGGACGGGGTTATTGACAACACCCTCAACAGTGTAATCTGGTTGAGGGTGTTGTCAATAACCCCGTCCCCTTGTCACTTCAAAGGTTGTCAAAAAGAACCGTCCCCAATGGCAAGATCCTCATTTTGTTACTTAATAATAAAGATTTTCTATTATGACCTCGATACTCAACTTATAAACGCAAAAAATCTTGCAGCTAACTCCTGCGGGACAGTATATGTTTGTAAGTTGGATGTGAAAATATGAAAAAGAACAAATTTTATTATGCCGCCACCATAGTGGCCTTAATATCAGTCATCTGTTTAGCTATTCCATTTCATGATTCCCTGGGAAAAGACAATCTGGACCTATCGTCTATTGATGAGGATTTAACGCTAGAGTCTCCGAATGAGGATGCGGCATCGGCCCGGCCATTCCCCGACCCTGATGAAACTAGTTATAAAATGGAACTTTATCTGGATATTGTCTCCAACCTGCTGTACGGTCACAGCAGTATTTATTCCCTCAATACTACCGGCAGCGAAATAAATGAATTGTGGTTTACCATTTATCCCAATGCTTTTCAAACTCCTACTTCCACTCCCGCCCCGGCCCAGGCATATTATAGAGGCTTTAATCCCGGCTGGCTGGAGTTGGATAAGGTGCTGGTAAATGGGCAGGAAGTTGAATACTGTCTGAATGGAATATTGATGCATATTATAATGCCGTTTGATATTATGCCAGACAAGGATATAATTATAGACATGAACTGGAAAAGTCGGATACCAGAAATTGCTTACCGTTTTGGCAGTAAAGACGGGGTTTTTATGTTGGGTAATTTCTATCCGGTTCTTAATGTGTATGATCAAGAAGGCTGGCATTTGGCCTATAATTCCAAATTCGGAGATCCCTTTTGCTTCCATTGCGCTGATTATGAAGTCCAGGTCAACATACCAGAAGCTTACGAACTGGTTTCCACCGGGAGCACCAGCCATATATTCGCGGAAGATAATGGCCGGGAGATTTACCTAATAGAGGCCAGTAAAGCACGTGACTTTTGCCTGCTGATACTATATGATTATCAGGAAATTATAAGCGAAGCACATAATATCACGGTTAAGTGCTACGTGCCTGGCAGGAGCGGGACGGATGAGGCACAGAAAATAGCAGAGCAATGCGGAGATATACTGTATTATTATTCCTGCCGCTGGGGTTCTTACCCCTACCCGGACTTCAAGATCGCTTTTGTTCCTATGCAGGGATTCCATGGCATGGAATATTCAGGTTTAATATTTTTGAAAGAAGAATTATTTTCCCCTGGATTTGATAGTAACCGGGGCAGCTTTATTCTGGCTCATGAAGTTGCTCACCAGTGGTGGTATGCTATGGTAGGGAATGACCAGGTGGCTGAACCATGGCTGGATGAGGCACTTGCCAACTATTCGGCCTATCAATATCAGGAGGATTGCCAGGGACTTACGGTGATATGTAAACCAACCGCTGTCACCAGCAAACTGGACCGGCAGCTAAATGAAATGGATTCCAGCAGCGAGTATTATCAGACTATCTATAATGGTGGGGAGGAATTCTGGGCAGCCCTGGAAGGGGAACTGGGCCAGGATACTACAGATAGAGTCCTCCGACTCTATCTGGAGGATTATAAATATGATATTGCTACTACCTCGGGGCTGCTGGAAGTAATTGAAAAAGAAGCCCACCAGGAGATGGACTCCTTTCTTAAGAAGTGGTTCTAATGATAGAAATCTACCTCATATTCTGGCTCCGTGCTGTGTCAGTATTTGTAGAGCAGTTTCAATTTTATCCTGCCCGGTTACCAGGGTAAGCAGGTAGGAATATCCCTGCGCTGTTTCCGCTGGGGAAGACATGCCACTGACTGATGGATCTGCAGCCATAAGCGGACTCTGGACAAGACTGTAGTCCTGACTGCCATATTCCCGGCTGCCCAGTACCATACTTGATAAATTCATGGGATAGGAGTTATAAACCGGACGGCTGGGATAGCGAGAAATACTATCAATTTGCAGATCCGCATAGCCCCTTTCTTTTAGTACCCGAGCAGCTTCCTGAGCCTGCTGCAGGTCTGAGAAATAGGCCAGGATAGATCTTTCGTCTGATTCAAGTTGCATTTAGTACCTCCAATATAAAAAATTTTAAGGGAAATCCAGTTCTTTTTTATAAGTTTTTCCCACAATGGGATAAAATATATATGATAGATGTCAGCAGCAAATTCGAGGAGGAAAAAAATGAATCCCATTCAACATACAAAGGGTTTAATAAGCAGTAAGATAACCGAAGCACTGGAACTGGCCAGGAAAGAAGGGCTGATAAAGTATAATTCAGTACCGGACTTTGTGATAGAAGTGCCCCGGGAAAAGGGCCATGGGGACTTTGCCTGCAACGCCGCTATGATAATGGCCCGGGAGGCGAAAATGGCACCCCGGCAAATAGCGGAGATAATAATAAAAGGTATGGATATAAATGAATTGGAGCAGCTGGAAAAGGTCGAAATTGCAGGACCGGGCTTTATAAATATTTTCCTTAATAATAAATGGCTTCATAAAATTCCTTTTATCGTTGAGCAAATAGGAGATAGCTTTGGTTATAATGAAGCCCGCGGCTGTAAAGTGCAGGTGGAATTCGTCAGTGCCAATCCTACCGGCAACCTGCATATGGGGAATGCTAGAGGTGGGGCTATAGGCGATACCCTGGCTAATATATTGAAGTATGCTGGTTATGAAGTGGAAAGAGAGTTTTATATAAATGATGCCGGTAACCAGATTGAAATATTTGGAGATTCTCTGGAAGCACGATATCTGCAGTTGACTGGACATGATGTGGAATTTCCGGAGAACGGATATGCAGGCCAAGATTTGATACAGACGGTAAAAAATATTATCAAGCAGTATGGGGATACTTTATGCGAGTTGCCAAAAGAGAAGAGAAGAAACCTTATCATAGAACATGCCCTGGAGGAAAAAGTAGCATATATCAAGAAAACCCTGTTGGATTTCGGTATTGAATATGATGTCTGGTACAGTGAAAAAACTCTTCATGAGTCCGGGGTTGTCCAGCAGGTTATAGATACCCTGCAGGAGAAGGGATATATATACGAGCAGGAAGGTGCTTTATGGTTTAAAACCAGCAGTTCCGAGGAAGATAAAGATAACGTGGTAATGCGCGCTAATGGCCTGCCTACTTACTTTGCAGCTGATATTGCTTATCACCAGGATAAGTTCCAGCGCGGTTTTGATTGGGTAATTAATGTCTGGGGAGCAGACCATCATGGACATGTGAATCGTATGAAGGATGCCATTGAAGCTCTGGGATATAAACGGGATATGCTGGATGTTTTATTAATGCAGCTAGTCAGGTTGTATCGGGGTAAAGACCTGGTGCGAATGTCTAAACGCACCGGGACTACTATTGCCCTGGATGAATTGATAGAAGAACTGGGAAAAGATGCGGCACGATTTTTCTTTGTTATGCGGAGTCCGGACAGTCAACTGGATTTTGATCTTCGATTGGCTGCCGAACAAAGTCAGGATAATCCAGTTTATTATATTCAGTATGCTCATGCTCGAATTTGCAGTATTTTCAGGCAGGCCGGGGCGGCTGGGATCAAGATGCCTGCCGTTAGCAGCATTGATACCAGTTTGTTAAAGGAACCCGAGGAGTTAGCATTATTGAGAAAAATCGCTGACTTCCCTGAAGAAATCAGGGTATCTGCTCAAACTTTAGCTCCCCATCGTATAGCCAGGTATGTATTGGATCTGGCTGGCTTATTCCACAGTTTTTATAATCGCCATCGGGTTATTAACGTAGAGGCCGAGCTGCAAGATGCCCGGCTGCTGCTGATGAAGGTTACGCGTATTACGATAAAAAATGCACTTTCGATCCTGGGTGTCAGTGCACCCGAATATATGTAGGAGGTAAACCATGGTTAACAAAAAGAAGACTGAAGCTGATCTAGCTGTTGAGATCCTCTTAGAAGGACATGAGCCTATATATTATGAGGTTCTTTTAAAAGAAATTGCTGCCCGAATGGGTAGGGACGATGAAATACCGACTCTGGTAGCTATATTTTCACGTTTAAATATGGACCATCGGCTGGTTTACCAGGGGGATGGTTTATGGTATTTTGACACTAAAAGGATAAAATGAAAGGATTAAATAGATCATGAAAATGAGCTGGTTAGGCCATGCTTCCTTTTTAATTGAGAGCGGGGGAAAAAAACTAATTACTGATCCATTTGATGAAAAGCTGGGGTACCCGCCATATGATGAAGAAGTAGATATTACCACTGTCAGTCATGAGCACTGGGACCACAGTGCTGCCAGTAATTTAAAAGGAAAACCAGTAGTGGTTAAAGGTACCGGTGAATTCAATGTAGATGGCTTTCAAATTATCGGGTTTTCTACCTTTCATGATAAATCGAGCGGAAAGAAGAGAGGGATTAATACCGTCTATAAAATTTGTGTAGAAGATATTAACCTGCTTCATATGGGAGATCTAGGGCACGTGCTTAGTCCTGAACAATATCTGGGTCTGGGCAAAGTTGATTTGCTGCTGCTTCCAGTGGGAGGAGTATATACTGTTGATGCAGATGAAGCGTATCAAATCGTTAAGGCGATTAACCCTGCGGTAGTTATTCCCATGCATTTTAATACCCCCCACTTGTGTTTTAAGCTGGATCCAGTAGAGCAATTTACCTCCAAATTTGATCAAGTAATAAAACAAGCGTTCCTGGAAATAACTGCCGATAAATTACCTGAACAGGTGGAAATAATTGTTTTGGATTATACGAGTCGGTTGACCAAGTAGGAATAAGAGTAGTAAAATTCTAGAGGATTTTGTTTATGTTTGTACAAGGGAAAGAGAGGGTCTTAGGGTGACAAAGTATATATTCATTACTGGTGGTGTCGTATCTTCATTGGGCAAAGGAATCACAGCTGCATCTCTGGGAAGGTTATTGAAGAGCCGGGGGTTAAAGGTAGCCCTGCAAAAATTTGACCCGTACATAAATGTTGATCCTGGTACCATGAGCCCATACCAGCATGGTGAAGTGTACGTTACAGAAGATGGTGCCGAGACAGATTTGGATGTTGGACATTACGAAAGGTTTGTAGATGTCAATTTAAGCCAGTATGCCAACTGCACTACAGGCAGAATATATCAAGCGGTTCTAGATAAGGAGCGCAGAGGGGATTATCTGGGGCAAACAGTTCAGGTTATACCCCATATTACCAATGAGATAAAAGCACGGGTTACTCTGATTGAAAATGAGGTTCATCCGGATGTTGTAATAAGTGAAATAGGTGGAACGGTAGGAGATATAGAGTCGCTTCCCTTTCTAGAGGCGATAAGACAGTTGAAATTTGACCTGGGTAAAGGCCGGGTTTTATATATACATGTTACTTTGGTTCCATACATAAGAGTAGCTGGTGAGCTAAAAACCAAACCTACCCAGCACAGTGTAAAAGAATTGAGGAGTATAGGAATTCAGCCAGATATACTTGTCTGTCGGACTGAAAAAGACTTATCTAAAGAAATTAAAGGCAAATTGGCATTGTTTTGCGATGTGGATGAAGAAGCAGTAATTCAGTTAAAGGATGCCGGTTCGATATATGAAGTTCCTCTGATGCTGGCCCGTGAAGGACTGGATAAAGAAGTAATCAAGAGAATTGGACTCCAATGTCAGGAGGCCAATCTGGACGAATGGGAAAAACTGGTAGAAAAAATAAGCTGTCAGGACAAGCAGGTCACGGTAGGTGTGGTTGGGAAGTATGTTGAACTCCAGGATGCCTATCTGAGTATCGCAGAATCGCTCAAACATGCGGGATTTCAGTATAATTGCGATGTTAAGATTGAATGGATTTATGCCGAACAGATAGAGAAGGATGGGACAGAAAAACTGTTACAAAATGTTGATGCTATACTAGTTCCAGGTGGTTTCGGGGAAAGAGGCATAGAAGGCAAAATAAGTACCGCTCGATATGCCCGTGAGAACTCCATGCCTTTCCTTGGAATATGCCTGGGCATGCAGTGTGCGGTGATTGAATTTGCCAGAACGGTATGTGGTCTGCAAGGTGCTAACAGCGCAGAATTTGACATTGATACCCCTCACCCGGTGGTTCACCTTATGCCTGACCAGGAGGGTGTTGAAAACAAAGGAGGCACTATGCGGCTGGGGACCTATCCCTGCCATCTGATCGATGGAACCATAGCCCGGGATTATTATGGTGAAGAGTTGATCTATGAAAGACATCGACACCGTTACGAAATTAATAATGATTATCGGGATATACTGCAGCAGAATGGCCTTACCATCAGTGGGTTATCGCCGGATGAAAGGCTGGTAGAGATTATTGAATTTGCCAACCACCCTTGGTATGTTGCCTGCCAATTTCATCCCGAGTTTAAATCTCGTCCTAATCGGCCCCATCCACTTTTTACAGGTTTAATTAAAAACGCTTTATTATACAGTGGTAAAAATAGGAGTTTATAAGGGCGAGCGGCAGTCTCGCCCTTATACCTAGTTTATTTGTGGCATAAACGGCCTGTGAGCACAGCGGATACCCGTAGATTATTATGGTGAAACTAAGCGGTAATATAAACAAAGGGAGCGACACAATGTTTACCACCAGGGTTATCGATGAGAAAGAGAAAGGCAGATTTGATGAATTTGTAGCCCATCACCCCCGGGGACATTTTCTGCAGCTGTGGGAATGGGGACAGGTCAAAGAAGGAATGGGTTGGGATAAATTGCCTATGGTGCTGGAACAAGATGGGGAGATTAAAGGTGCTCTGCTCATACTAAAAAGGAAGTTACCCCTTCCGGGGTTGAAAAAGAGCATATTTTATGCACCCCGAGGTCCGGTAGTCGATATTGACAGCGCAGAATTGAACCGCCATCTTTTTGCCGGGGCAGAAAAAGCAGCCCGGGAACATGGAGCAATTTTCCTAAAAATAGATCCCGATATCATTAATGATGATAAGCATTATAAAAATATTTTAAAGAATTGTGGTTTTAGAGAAAATAAAACCGGAGTTAATTTTGAAGGAGTCCAACCTCGCTTTGTTTTCCGGCTGGATATCACGCCATCGGAAATTAAACTGCTGGAGAAGATGCACTCCAAATGGAGATATAATATACGCTTGGCTGGTAAAAAGGGGGTAATTGTACGAACGGCCCAGGACAAAGGAGAATTACCGGCTTTTTATGAAATTTTGCGCGAAACGGCCCAGCGGGACAAGTTTCTAATCCGGGGTTATGAATATTTTGAATGGATCTGGGATTATATGGTGGAAAATAATTTTGCCCGGATTTTTATAGCTGAGCATGAAGGAGAAATTATTTCGGCCACCCTGGCTATGATTACCGATAACAAGGTGTGGTATCTTTATGGGGCCTCCAGCAATAATAAAAGAAATTTCATGCCTAATTATCTTATCCAATGGGCTATGATCCAATGGGCGAAAGATATGGGATGTTCTTTATACGATTTCAGAGGAGTTTCCGGGGATCTGGATGAAAGCAATCCCCTGTATGGTTTATACCGCTTTAAAAAAGGCTTTGGAGGCGAATTGACGGAGTTTATGGGAGAATGGGATCAAATCTATTCGCCTTTTTTTTATTGGTTCTGGAATAAATTTTTGCCTCTTTACCAGACCATAAGCGGGTCGGGGAAAAAAGCTGCCCAGGGCCAGGAGGAATAAAAAGTGTATTATAAGGGAGCAGACCAGTGGGTAGAAATAGATGTAGAAGCTATAATTCAGAACCTGCGGGAAGTTAAATCTATATTGAAGGAGCAGGTGAGGCTGATTGCGGTCGTTAAGGCTAATGCATACGGGCATGGAGCAGCTGGTACCGCCAGTATTCTGGAAAGCCAGGGGGTTGACTTTTTTGCCGTTACCTATCTGCAAGAAGCACTGAAGTTGAGAAAGACGGGAATTAGATCGGAGATCATGCTCTTAAGCCCATTAAGCCGGGAAGAACAAGTTGCTGAAGCAGCCAATCATGATATAACCCTTACCCTGTCATCAACATACGATGCCCAAATAGTTAACCGGGTATCCTCAGAATGTGGACGAGAAGTAAAAGTACATATTAAAATTGAAACTGGTCTGGGGCGGTTTGGTATGAATTTGCAGGAAGCGCTGGAGGTATGCCAAATGCTGGCCCAGAATTCATTTATTATAATGGAGGGTATATATACGCATATGGCAGAAGCAGTGTCTGTACGCTGCAGCCAGGAGCAGTTCGAGTTATTCTCTGCCACCATAGATCAATTGGCAGCCAACGGCTACACCTTCGCCCTGAAGCATTGTGCCAATAGTGCGGTGGGTGTTCTTTACCCTCATATGCAGATGGATGCGGTTCGCTCAGGTACTTTGTTGTCCGGGCAGTATCCAACCGGGGTCTATGGAGAAATGAAGTTAAGAGATCCATTTAAATTTAAGTGCCGGGTGATATCCTTAAAAAACCTTAAAAAAGGGATTAATCTAGGGTATTACCAAACCTATCGATTAAAGAGGGATGCTCAAATTGCAGTTATCCCAGCAGGTTATATTGATGGATTGGCACTGGAGGTTGGCAACCAGCCAGCCGGGCTGGTTGATTTGTTAAAAACTATACTGAAGATTATACTAGCTTATATAGGTATCCGTAGATTCGGAAAAACCGTGCTTATAAAAGGAAAAACCTATCCGATCCGGGGCAAGGTCTTCATGCAGATGGCTTTGGTGGAGATTCCAGAAAGTGAAACCATGGCGATTGGGGATGAGATAGAAGTCCCGGTCCGGAAAACTTTGGTGGCAAAAGCAATCCCACGTCTTTATTATTATGATGACCGGATAATAAGTGAGGAGGAATTAGATCCAGAGACAGCAGCACTTATTACAGGGGGGAGAGAATATGCATAAAAAACTGGTGGTAGTTTTGTTGGCCATATTTCTGGTAACCATGGCCGGTTTGTCGGTATGGCAGGTGATGCAGGACGGTGTCCAGGCAAACCATACCAACGGTGAGACCATCGGGGTAATAGAGATTAATGGGGTGATCGGCGGGGAGTTAGCATCCGGGTTAACTACTGCTATTAATGCTGATTCAGGGGACATTATGGAAGCCATAAGAACAGCCGATGAACGAGAAGACATTAAAGTGCTGCTGCTGAGGATAAATAGTCCAGGAGGAACTTCAGTAGCTTCACAGGAGATTGGGATAGAGCTGGATAAAATCCGCACCAATGGTAAGAAGGTGGTGGTTTCTATGGGAGAGGTATGTGCTTCAGGAGGTTACTGGATTGCCTGCAGCAGCGATCACATTGTAGCCAACGGAGGAACTCTTACCGGAAGTATCGGGGTGATCATGGAAATGACTAACCTGGAAGACTTATATGAAAAAGTTGGACTTCGCCAGGAGGTTATAAAAAGCGCTGAACACAAAGACATTGGATCGTCTTATCGAGACATGACTGATAATGAAAGAAAAATTTTACAGGAAATTGTTGATGATTCCTATGAGCAATTTTTAGACCAGGTTCGACGTGGACGGCGAGGTAAAATAGAAGAGGATAGATTGTTGGAAATTGCTGATGGGCGAGTATTTTCAGGCCGTATGGCTTTAGAAATGGGTTTAGTGGACAGCCTGGGTAATTATTATGATGCTATCGATATGGCCAGACAGACTGTCGGCTTGGATGAAAACAGCAGTGTAGAAATATTAAATGGTCAGGGGTACTGGGATCTGTTTTTTAAACAACTTGGTTCCACCAGCTTGCAGTTCAATGCCGGATGGCCTGATACAGGATATTCGGTGCTGGAATACATCTATTAAAGGAGGGCTGGAAGGGTGACGTTTATCGAAATCATATACGGAATCATATTTCAACCAGCATCTACTTTAAAATATCTCAGCGGCAGCAAACCACTGGTTCTAGCAGTTATCGCGTTTTTGTTTACTGCGTTATGGAATATGATTATTAATATGGGTCTGAATAATGCTAGAGGGTTTACTGCTTCTTTACCTGAAGGATATATAGGAGTATATTTGTTCATAGGGTTATTAATTTCTCTGGCTGTACTGGCTGGCTCGGCGGCAATTTATAATCTGTTGGGTGAATTAATATATAAGCAGGCTAATGGCAGGGGTATTCTTACCTGTTTGGCATTTGGTTTTGTCCCGGGGATACTTGAACCCCCACTGCAGTATGCCCTGACGCTGCTTAATTTTAACTACTTAAACATTAGTATTTCCATTATGGCTTTTTTATGGGTGATGACACTGCAAATTGTAGGGATTCGGGAGGCTTTGGTAATTCAAACCAGTCAGGCCCTACTTTTATTTGTTTTACCTTGGTTAATATTTGTGCTACTCATAGTGGCACTGGTAATGCTAGTGGGTATGATGGTACCTGGAATAATATGATCTAATGTGTCCTTAATTCCCGGATAAGCTGCGTATTTAATTTGTCTGTTGCACAAACTGAGGGGGGAAGTATATGCAAAAAAAGATATTAATTGTTGATGACCAGAAAGGAGTCAGAAGACTGCTGGAAGAACTGTTTAAGAAAGATGACTGGATAGTAAATACCGCTGCTGATGGAAGAGAAGCAGTATCTAAAGTAAGTGAATTTCAGCCAGATATCATTTTGATGGATATGAAAATGCCTAATATTAATGGACTAGAAGCCTCCAAGCAGATTCTTGCCGTGCATCAAGATATGTCTATTATTATGATGACCGCTTATGGAGAAATGGATGTTATCAAAAATGCACTGGAAGCAGGAGTTAGAAAGTGCGTTACTAAACCTTTTGATATTATGAACTTGAAAGATATTGTTAATAAACTCGCGGGTGAATAAATATATTTAATATAAAAAGAGGTGATTTTTATGGGACTCGTACCTGTAGATGAGCTGCTGCTCAGGGCGGAACAAGATGGTTATGCGGTTGGAGCTTTTAATGCAAACAACATGGAAATCGTGCAGGCTATCATGATGGCAGCGGAAAAGGAAAATGCTCCGGTTATTATGCAGGCCAGTCAGGGAGCAATAAAATATGCTGGACTAGATTTTCTGACTGGTATGGTTAAGCTGGCCGCTAGATCGAGTAAAGTCCCCATAGCACTGCATCTGGATCATGGAACCGATTTTGATCAGGTAGTAAGATGCATCCGCAGCGGTTTTTCCTCGGTTATGTATGATGGATCCAAGCTACCGTTAGAGCAAAATATTGCCGTGACCAAAAAAGTACTGGAAATTGCTAATCCGATAGGGGTTTCAGTTGAAGCTGAACTGGGCAAAATAGGGGGTACTGAGGATGAGGTTCATGTCAGTGCAAAAGAAGCTATGTATACTGATCTGGAGGAAGCCCGGTATTTTGTGGAACAGACTGGAATTAAGAGCCTGGCTATCGCTATAGGAACTGCCCATGGTCAATATAAAGGAGAACCCAGGCTTGATTTCGATCGTCTGGCCCAGATAAAGAGCCTGGTACGTATCCCCATTGTACTGCATGGATCATCCGGGGTACCTGATGAAGCGGTGCAAAAGGCTATTAAGCTGGGAGTGTGCAAGGTCAATATTGATACTAATATAAGGGAAGCTTTTGTGGGAGCTATGCGCAGGGTCATGGAGGAAAAACCGGATGAAATTGATCCCCGCCAGATACTGGGTCCGGCCCGGGAGGCTGCCATAGAAATTATTCGCCAAAAAATTAGGGTTTTCGGAAGTGCGGGAAGATCCTGGTAAACAAAATACAACTAGACTAGATGGCAAAGGAGGATGATTTTGCGAATATTTATTGATACCGCCAATATCGAAGAAATAAAGGAAATTAACGCTATGGGATTTCTGGATGGAGTAACGACCAACCCGACTCTGATTGCCAGAGAAGGAAGAAATTACCGTGAAGTAATAAAGGAAATATGTGCTATTGTTAATGGGCCGATAAGTGCGGAAGTTATTGGTATGGATTATGATGCCATGATTGATGAGGGACGGGAACTGGCAGCAATCCACCCCAATGTGGTCATTAAGGTCCCCCTTTCGGAAACGGGATTAAGGGCTATTCATTCATTTAAGCAGATGGGCATTACTACTAATGCTACCCTGGTTTTCTCTGCTAATCAGGCCTTGCTGGCAGCAAGGTCGGGAGCCAGTTTCGTCAGCCCCTTTTTAGGGAGAGTTGATGATATTAGCAATAGCGGCATAATGCTTTTAGAAGATATTATCACTGTGTTCGATCAGTATTCCTTCCCCACAGAAGTCATATCTGCCAGTATAAGGCATCCTATGCATGTGGTTGAATGTGCTAAACGAGGCTCCCATATTGCAACTATTCCGTATGCGGTTATCAAACAGATGATAAAACATCCGCTAACCGATGCAGGTATTGAAAAATTTATAAACGATTGGAAACAGGTTTTTTAATTAGAACGGAGGGTTTGGTTTTGGAGAGAGAATTAGCGCTTGAGTTTGCGAGAGTAACTGAAGCTGCTGCTCTGGCTTCTGCCCGTTGGGTTGGCAAAGGCGATAAAGAAGCTGCTGATGATGCAGCAGTAACGGCTATGAGGGTAATGTTTGATACAGTCTCGATTGACGGGGTGGTGGTAATAGGCGAAGGAGAAATGGATGAAGCTCCTATGTTATTTATTGGTGAAAGAGTAGGTATGGGAGTACCTCCTGAAGTTGATATTGCGGTAGATCCATTAGAAGGTACCAACATTGTAGCCAAAGGAGGCACAGGCGCTATAGCGGTGTTGGCAGCGGCGCCAAAAGGAACGGTCTTGCACGCTCCGGATATGTACATGGATAAAATTGCCGTGGGGCCAGAATGTAAAGGGAGGGTCTTTCTGGATGCTACGGTTAAAGAAAATTTACAGCAGGCGGCCAAAGCCTTACATAAGTTGATCAGTGAAATAACCGTTGTTATACTGGACCGGCCCCGGCATGAGTATGTTATTGAAGAAGTCAGGAGAGCAGGGGCTAGAATCAAGTTGATAAATGATGGTGACGTATCCCCGGGGGTAGCAGCGGCTTATGAGGATTCTGGGGTAGACATATTAATGGGAATTGGAGGTGCTCCTGAGGGTGTGATAACAGCTGCCGCCTTGAAATGTATGGGAGGAGATTTTCAGGCTCGCCTTTACCCAGAGGGGAAAGAAGCCCCAGAAGAGATTCGACGATGTCATGAGATGGGGATAGGCAATGTAGATCGACTTTTTACCATTGATGAACTGATAACATCCGATGACGTCATATTTGTTGCTACGGGCATCACGGATTCCTTTTTGCTCAAGGGGGTCAGGTACCATAAACGCCGGGCAGTAACAGAAACGCTGGTTATGAGAAGTGCTTCCGGTACCATACGGCATATTACTGCCAATCATCATCTGGATAAGAAACCGCTTTTCAAAGATAACCGAATAAAGTTAAGATTAGATTGAATATTAATTTAATAAGATTATTTTCTTGAAATAATGGTATACTTTATATTGAGCACACAACATGGTTGTTCGTATCAGTGAGCATGCCTGCCGCTGATGTATCATCAAATTCATGTCTTGGGAAAATATTCAACTAAAAATTAGACAAGTTTATACCGATATTGTATAAGGAAATTAAAAGGGTATGATAGCGCTAAGCAAATGGTGCGTTAATGCTCAAGAATTTATAGTGGGGATGAGCACTTCAATAGCCAGTGATTAGCGTGGAAGGAGGATAAAATGAATATATCCGAATTGGAACACAAGACTATTCTTGAATTGTATCAGATAGCAAGAGACAAGAATCTTACTGGCTATTCAAAACTTAGAAAGAAGGAATTGATATTTGAAATCACCAAGGCATTAACGAATTCCGACCAGCTGCTGCAGGCCCAGGGAGTACTGGAGATCATGCAGGATGGGTATGGTTTTTTAAGGCCCTTTGGATATCTTCCCAGTCATGAGGATATATATGTTTCTCCATCTCAGATAAGGAAATTCGAGCTTAAAACCGGAGATAGAGTTGGCGGACAAGTAAGACCGCCCAAGGATAATGAAAAGTTTTTTGCCCTCTTGCGAGTGGAGGAAGTCAATGGATTTCCACCGGAGGATTCAATTAAAAGGGTACATTTTGATGCCCTTACTCCCCTTTATCCTACCGAAAGAATAACCCTTGAAACTACCAGTAAAGAAATATCCACCCGAGTTATAGATCTGGTATCCCCTATAGGCAAAGGACAGAGAGGTTTGATTGTAGCTCCTCCTAAAGCAGGTAAGACTATGCTGCTGCAGAAGATAGCACAGGGTATCAGCGCCAATCATCCGGACATAGATTTATTTATACTGCTGGTAGATGAGAGACCCGAAGAGGTTACCGATATGCAGCGATCCACCAAAGCCGAGGTGGTAGCATCTACATTTGACGAGCCACCGGAAAATCATGTCAAGGTTACGGAAATGGTCCTGGAAAGAGCCAAAAGACTGGTGGAACATAAAAAAGATGTGGTTATTCTAATGGACAGCGTAACGCGTTTGGCTCGTGCCCACAATCTGGTGGTGCCACCCAGCGGGCGAACCTTATCTGGAGGAATTGATCCCGCCTCGCTGGACAAACCCAAGCGGTTTTTTGGTGCGGCCAGGAACATTGAAGAAGGTGGCAGTCTCACTATTATTGGTACCGTTCTGGTTGAAACAGGATCCAGGATGGATGATGTAATATTTGAAGAATTTAAAGGCCGGGGTAATATGGATCTGTACCTGGATAGAAAACTGGCTGAGAGAAGAATATTTCCGGCTATTGACTTGAAGCGTTCTGGAACCAGGAAGGAAGAACTTCTCTTTACTCCAGAAGAAATGGATTTAACCTGGAACCTTAGAAACATGTTTAATGACTACAATCAAGTGGAAACTATGCAGATAATACTTGATACTATTAGGAAAACTAATTCTAATAAAGATCTGATCAGAGCAGCACCGATAGTGTTTGGCAAGAAAGATTATGCCCATAAAGCTTATTAATTGCCATTGATGAATAAACACCTCCATTTATGTGAAAAATTAGGGTCAGTAGGCCCTTTTTTTGTGCCTGCAGAATGAGAGGTGAAATTAGGTGAATAAGAGGTGGATAAGTTCACTGGTGACATGTGCCTTATTATTAGCGAGCTGTGTTGGCCCGGCTATGGCAGCCTTGAATCAGGGTAATTTTATCCCCTGTGGTGGTATACAGAGCGTGCCAACCGACAGCAAGATGAAGGATTATAGTGTTAATAAAGGGGACACTCTGTGGGACATATCCCGAAAGTTTAAGGTTAATTTGGATACCCTGCGGATGATCAATAATTTAGACCAAAATTGCATACTAACAGTTGGACAAATCCTGGAAATACCCTACAATAGATCTCGGGTGCACATAATATGTGCAGGAGATACACTTTGGGACATTGCTTACAAATATGATGTTTCTATCAACGAGCTGTCCAGGATTAATCCGGGTATTAATCCTAAAAACCTGAAGATAGGGGAAAAAGTAGCTGTTCCTGATAGTACCAGCGTAAGCGTAGCAGCGGTACAGCCGTCTCGTAGTTATATTGGGTACAGTTCCCTGATGATGGCCTGGCCGGTAGCGGGAAGTATCACTTCGGCTTACGGATGGCGTGCATCAGGATTTCATCATGGAGTTGATATTGCCGGAAATATAGGCGATTCCATTAAAGCAGCAGCGGCAGGGAAAGTTTCTTTTGTCGGCAGCCAGGCAGTTTATGGAAAAACGGTAGTGATTGAACACCCGGATGGGAAAGAAACCGTGTATGCCCATTGTCAAAAAATTATGGTCAACAATGATGAATATGTAGTTAAGGGACAGACAATAGCTACTATAGGTATGACAGGTAGGACTACTGGACCGCACGTTCATTTTGAAGTAAAAATTGACGGCGAAACAGATAATCCTCTGAAGTATCTCCGGTATTAATTGGCAAGGCCCCTGAAAAGGGGCTTTTTTTATGCCCCGTCATAATATAACCTATTAGGTAGAGCCTAATTAAACAAACGATTGGGGTAATAATATGTTTTTTACGTTATATGCAGATAATGAGGGAAGGTTAATGGACTGCCCAACGGTGTCAATGCTGGGTCGCAGTGGTTCCCAATGGGTAGAACCGGAAAAGCAGGAAATGATTCCCCTCCCCCAGGGAGCCTCCCTGGTGACCTTACCAGGTTATTTGCCGGTAGGTCTGGATGAAAACGGGGAGATGTTCCTAATCGAGAAGATACCGGGTATGCCAGCCCAAGGTGTAAACGCAGTAGCTGTTTTACTGCCCCAGGGGTTTACTCGCACCCTGCTACCAGCCGGGGTTAGTCAGCAGGCTGGTAGTAGACTCCCAGTATTTGGATATGCGGCAGTAGGATTTCGTGATGAAAAAGTATATGTTGCCGCCATAAAATCAGATGAACATAGAAAGTGGCATCCGAAAAACTATAATACCAGTAATTTAATGCTTAAAATCAAACGCCTGACCACAAAG
Source organism: Syntrophomonas sp. (assembly GCA_016841245.1). Classification (GTDB taxonomy): domain Bacteria; phylum Bacillota; class Syntrophomonadia; order Syntrophomonadales; family Syntrophomonadaceae; genus JAAYJK01. The sequence continues at coordinate 12,848 of JAENZN010000010.1, read as the reverse complement.
TATCCGGAGAATCGGATATTGAGCCAATTATCCCGGTGTTCACTGGAATATGGATGTTATACGGCTCAGAATATTTTTTACCAGCGCTGGGAGGGCGGGATACCTACTATGATTTCATGCAATGCGGACTGTCTGGGATGTATTTCCGAAAATCACGGGCCCTTTGATTCGCCGCAGAACAGGTTAACATTCGTACCGGAAGTGGATGAAATTGCCCAGCTAGGTATAGAACATTTAGAAAATGCTCGGGATGCCATTATAAGTTTTGGACAGGGCTGTGAAGGAGAACCGAGTCTCAATGCGGTTAAACTGGCCCGATCGATTAAAATAATAAGGGGGGAGACAAGTCGGGGTACCATTAATATGAATACCAATGCCGGTTATACTCGGGGGATAAAACAGATGTGTGATGCCGGACTGGATTCCATGCGGGTGACTATATTTTCCTGCCGGGAAGATAATTACCTGCGGTATCACCGCCCCAAAGACTATTCGCTATCAGATGTCATAAATTCCATGCAATATGCCAAGGATAAAGGGTTGAGTATATCGTTAAACCTGCTGGTTTTTCCTGGTATTTCTGACCGGGAGGAGGAGATAGAAGCCCTGTTGAAATTCGTGCAGGAGAATCCGATAGAAATGATACAATTACGAAATCTGAATATTGATCCTGATTTTTTAATAGAACACATAGGAGGAGACAGCTCGGGTATAGGAATAGGAAATTTTATAAAAGTTTTAGAAGAAGAGGTCCCTCATATAAAATTGGGATCTTATTCCCATCCGAAACCAGGTGCTGAATAAGTTGGCGTGATAATTCTTAAAGGAGTGAGGGGAGCAGTGAACAATAAAGGACCGTTCACAGTTAAAGAACTGAAAAATCTTCCTGCAGGAACCCAGTTTTGGGGTAAGTTCCTGGTGCAGGATAAAACCACCCGGAAGACTCGGGAAGGGAAAAATATCACTAATCTTAGAATGAGTGATAGAAGCGGAGAAATAAAAGCCGTGGTATGGGATAGCTGTCAGCTGGCAGGCATACTGGAAACCGGGGCCGTTATTGGTATGTTGGGTGACATAGGTGTTTACAACCAACAGCAGCAGATTACAGCCAAGCGGATAAAAGTACTGGATGAGGAACCTCAGTTCTATATGAAAAGTCCAGGCCGGGAGATAAAAGAGCTTAAACAGGAACTGGAAGCCAAGATGGACAGCATTAGCGATCCGCATATGAAGAATTTGCTCTATAGAATATTTAGCCCTCAAATCTGGCAGCAATTTTTAGCTGCTCCGGCGGCCAAAGTAATTCATCACAATTATAACGGAGGCTTAATCGAACATACCCTTATAGTAAGTGAGTTATGCGATAAAGCAGCCGAATTATATCCGGATATCAACCGGGATCTTATGATTACCGGGGCCATATTGCATGATATTGGAAAGATCAAAGAATTCCAGATCGAGGTACTGCCAGATTATACAGAAATTGGTAAGCTAGTTGGACATATCGTTCTGGGGTATGAATTTATCTCCCGGGAAATAACCGCCATGAGAGACGAGGGACTTGATTTCCCGGAACTGCTGGAAAAGCTATTAAAAAATATGATATTAGGACATCATGGCAGTCTTGAATTTGGTTCGCCGGTCCTGCCATTATCTCCAGAAGCTCTGATGCTTCATGTTATGGATGACCTGGATGCCAAAATGTATGTCTTTTTCAATAAAATTGCAGAGTATGAAGCAGATGAAAATCCTTTCACCCCTTACGATACCTTTCATGAACAGCAGTTCTACACATTGCGTTATCTACATGATAATAATGAAGAGGAGTAAATTTTCTTATTACCGGGCGGAAATTTCACCGGCCATTATTATTACCCGGGAGAGTGAAATTGCCGCCCTCAGAAATCCACCCGGGCAACATTAAATAATGCCTTAATGTAATCACGGCAGTGCAGTAGAAAGATGCTTTGTTACACCGTCAGCCAGGTAAGATAATAGAAAAAATTATTATTAATCCAGGCTATTATTTTCCAGGGGGACTTTCATTTGTTTGATAAATATATAGCTTAATACAGCAAAACCCATGATAATTAACTCTGCTACCAGCAGATTATTGTAATAGGCTGAAAAGATGACTGCAGGAATATCTATCAATGCGTGCAAAAGTATAGCATATATGAGGTAAACAGGTTTTTGTTTCATCACTCCATATAATACAATCAGGGAAAGGGCAATCTGAATCAGCAGAGTGAAAACTCTCTCTATTCCGCCCACGGCAAAAAGCAGTGGAGCGGTATTGATAAGCTGTGCTTTTATTGCTACGGCGGCGGCACTGCCCAGTGAGGCATTAAGAGTCTGTTCAAATGTACCGGCATTAATCATAATACTTAAAACAAGATTATTTACATAACTAAGTCCCACCAGACCAATTGCTTCAATCCCACCGTGTCCTAAGCCATAAGCTACGCCATTTTTCCATTCTAAATGGTCCTTAAGAAAATATTTAAAACCGATATACCTACCGGTCTCCTCAAATAACCCTGTCGTCAGAGAGAGGAACAGGCTGGCAAAAATCATATTGGACATCAGTTCTGAATACCACGCCTGGGCAGACAGGTATTGTAATAAGGGTATACGGGTTAAGATTTGAAATATAATAAATACCGCTGCTCCTACTAGTACGGCTTTCATTGATATTCGTTCTTTTTTATAGTAATAAAACACCAGTCCTAGAGGCAAGATGATGGAAAGAGTCAGGGTAAAAAGCATAGCTATAAGGGCAGATGTTGAAACCATAAACAACCCTCCTCATAAGCATAAATACATTCCATCTTAATGCATATGCATTGCATGATATTTGCCTGAATTAACGGACGTTTATAAAGAATATTAGTCTTTTGCTAGTTTAACTGCTGTACCATAGGCCAAAAACTCTGCCGCACCGCTCATAACCTGGGAACTTACGAAACGCATACCTATTACTGCATCGGCACCCAATTTATCAGCCTGCTCGATCATTCGTCCTATTGCTTCTTCTCTTGATTCTTCCAGAAGTTCGCTGTAACCTTTTAGCTCGCCTCCCACCAGAGATTTTAGACCAGCTCCGATATCCTTGCCCAAATGTTTGGCTCGAATACAGCTGCCCCTGGTTAATCCTGTGATTTCAAGAATTCTATAACCGGGTACGCTTTCACATGTAGTAATAATCATGAACTTTTCCCTCCTTAAAATTCAAAAAATGATCTTCTAACTAACATAACAGACCAGTAAAACGCCCTTACTTTATATCCCTAGCACCAACCTAAGGCTAGTTAATAACAAGCCCGGGTTAATATCAGAAGAATATTGGATGTGAAAGTTTAAAAATCTTTTTTCTTGTATATCTGCCAGCTCAGCGTGAAAAGAGCTGCAGTGATTAAAATGAATAACAGCACTGAGATATAATGAACGCCATTACCGACAAATATATCATACCCCGACAAATACCGATAAACGTACAGCGAACTTAGAAACTTTATCAGCCTGGGTAGAGCCAGAACCATCAATAGTATTATCGCTGCTATTATTGGTTTAATAACATCTTTTGATAAAACCGAAAATAATATAACTGCCGCATACAAAAACATAGCTGCCGAAACCATTTGGAGCAGATAAGAGCAGGCTTTGACCACCGTAAACGAATAACCTGATCCAGGGGCCAGCATAAGTGGCAGGAAGCATCCTTCTGTCACCAAAAGCATCAGCAGAATACCGCCAGCCAGGATTTTGCTGGTGAAGATCTGCCTGCGGGTAAAGTTGCTGAGCAGAAAACTCATAGTATTTTGTTCTGCTTCACGAGCAAATGAAGAAAAGGCGAGCAGGATGGTGCTCAGGATTATCATTTGATACAGGTTTTTTCCAAACCACTGAGACCACACGTAAAAATCAATATTATTAAGGAGCAAGGCCAACTGCTGCATTATAGCCCCGGTATCCATATACCTGCTCAAGGGAGAAATTTCCAGAGCATCTTTGATAGTATTTATATTCATAAGGGAAATAAAAAAGTCATAATAGACTATTATAAAATAACCGGATATTCCAATCAGCAAGAACAAGGCCAGAAAGCGGGTTTTTAGATCATTAACTTCTTTAATAAACAGATTCATTATTGATATACCTCGCTTTCATTAATAGTAAGAAAAATGTCCCTTAGATTAACATCATAGACTTTCAGTGGCTCTTTGAGAGAAGCGCGGGCTGATTCTGTACTCCGACATAATAATATTTTGTGTCCCGTTTGCTTTCTCTGGGCCAGGATCCTAAAATCTTCCCGGGGGGCAATTACAATACCCTCAGGGGCAGCCAGTAAAAATAGAGATGATTTTAGATCATCCAGATAATCATTTAAAATTACTTCTCCATTCTTTATTATTGCTGCAGTATCAGCAGTTTCTTCGACTTCGAGGAGCTGATGGGAGGAAAAAATAACTGTTTTACCTGCCTGACTGGCAAGTTTCAATTGTTCCAGCATTCTTTCCTGCATTACCGGGTCTAAACCCCGGGAGGGTTCGTCAATAATAATATAAGGTACATCTTTGGAGAAAGTAATTACTGCATATAAAAGAGTTTTTTCCCCATGAGAAAGAGTGCTGATTTTTTTATTCAGGTCCAGAGGAAAAACCGCGAGCAGTTGTTCTGCCTTACTGTCGTTCCAACCGGGAATAGTTTGGGAAGAGAACTTCAGCATACTGCCGCAGCTCATTTTATTATATAAATTTTTATATTCCGGCATATAACTGACGTTATGGACAATAAAGTTCGGGGCCGCACTGCTGTTTTTGGTCCAGGTAATAGTCCCGGAATCTGGGAAAGTAATATTAAGCAGCAGTTTCAATAAAGAGGTCTTCCCGGCTCCATTGATTCCCAGCAGGCCCATTATGCTGCCTTCTTCCAGAGTGAGGTGTTCAATATGAAGCTTAAAACTGCTTTTGGGGTAGCTTTTGACCAAATTATCTATACTTAAAGCGGTCATTGCCCATCACCTCCATATATTTCTTCCACGGTCTCAGCAAACAATTTTGCCAGCATAATTCTAGGGAGCTTAAAAGTCCGAGATAATTGCACTACTTTCTTTAAATCTGGATATACAGCTTCCAAGGCTTTTTCTTCCAAAGTATACTGGTTTTCAGCAGCAATAAAACTTCCTATTCCGGTTCGCGAATAAATCAACCCCTCATTTTCCAATTCCCGATAAGCTCGGGCTACGGTATTAGGATTAACATTCAGCATACCGGCTAACTCACGGATGGATGGAATCGGGTTATTGGCTTTGAGTTTTCCGCTGATAATTGCGCTCTTAAAATTATCTAAAATTTGCTGGTAAACAGGTTGGCCGGAATGATAGTCTATTTTAAACCAAAGCAAATAGTACACCACCCTGCAATGTCTTAATTGTATTAATAATATTAGTACACTAAAGGCGCAATGTCAAGCTGGAGTTTAATATATCCTTGTATTTTGTAATTATTATTGATATAATCTTCTTTGCAGTTTGTTTGGCTGTTTAGCTGAAAAAGATATTAAATTATATAAAGGTAGCCTGAAAAGAGGTGAAATAGTGAAGGAAAAAATACATCCCGAATATTTTAAAGCGACAGCTCGATGCGCATGTGGTAATGAATTCGAGGTTGGGTCAACTAAAGACAGCATTCGAGTAGAAATTTGCTCCAAATGCCACCCCTTTTATACAGGTAATAGAGGCAGAGTAGTAGATACCACAGGAAGAGTAGAGCGGTTCAAGAGAAAGTATGGTTTAGAGTAATCAATAGCAGGGGCGGAAGTTCCTGCTATTTTGCTATAATGAAAGGGGACCTGCCAAGTGAAGTTCCCTAACTGGAAGGTGCTCGTGAAAATGAAACCCGACAGCAGCCAATTTCTGAGCGGGAGAATGTCTTCCTTCTATTGGAGTTAGAGTGAGGTAGTGCTGGGCATGAAGCTGGAATTCTGCTTATATAAAGGTGGTTTGTAATGAATAACAAATTCCAATACGGGGGAATGGCAGTTCTGGAAGGAATAATGATGCGTGGTCCTGTGCAGACAGCTCTAGCAGTCAGAAAAAGCGATGGTACTATTCACCTGGAGGTTGCTATCACGGCTTTGAAGGCGGTACTGCAGGATAAGGAAAACAATGGTGGTCAGGATACAGAGGGATTAATCGCTAGCAGCTAAGGATTTAAGCAAATATTACTGGGAGGTAACACTATGCTGCAAAAGCTGGATAGTATTGAAGATAAATATGATGAACTAACAGAACTGATGAGCAAACCGGAGATCATATCTGACCAGAGTCAGTTCCAAAAATATGCCCGGGCCCATTCTGAATTGCAGGATCTGGTTCAGAAATACCGGGACTACAAATCTGTAACCAAGCAAATTGCAGATACCAGAGAAATGATGGCGGAGGAGCAGGAAGAAGAATTTCGGCAGATGCTGGAAGAGGAGCTGAAGTTACTCCAGGGCCAAGAAGAAGAGCTGGAAGAGAATCTGAAAGTTCTTTTACTGCCTAAAGATCCTGATGATGATAAAAGTGTAATCATGGAAATTCGTGCCGGTACTGGAGGGGATGAAGCGGCTCTTTTTGCCAGCGACCTGTTTCGTATGTATTCCCGCTATGCTGAATCGCAGGGTTGGAAGATAGATATCATGGATTCTCATTTTACTGATATTGGTGGTATTAAAGAATTAATCATTGTGGTAGATGGGACAGGCGTTTACAGTAAGCTCAAATATGAATCTGGTGTCCATCGGGTGCAGCGTGTGCCAACTACTGAATCCGGAGGAAGGATTCATACCTCTGCCGCTACCGTAGCGGTACTTCCAGAAGCCGAAGAGGTGGAAGTGGACATAGACCCTAATGAACTGCGGGTAGACGTGTATTGCTCCAGTGGACCCGGGGGTCAATCCGTAAATACTACCCAGTCGGCGGTTAGGATTACTCACCTGCCCACTGGACTGGTAGTCACCTGTCAGGACGAAAAATCACAGCATAAAAATAAAGCTAAGGCTTTAAGGGTATTGAGAGCCCGCTTGAAGGAAGTCATGGAAGAAGAAAAAAATGCAGAAATGGCTGGAGCACGCCGAAGTCAGGTCGGAAGTGGTGATCGCAGCGAGCGTATTCGCACTTATAACTTCCCCCAGGGAAGGGTTAGTGATCATCGGATAAATCTTACCCTGCATAAACTGGATACGATATTGGAAGGGGACCTGCAGGAAATTATTGGGGCGCTTATAGCACATGATCATGCTGAGCGCATGAAACAGGTGGAATAATTGAAAGAAGACTGGAATGTTAAGGAACTCCTGGGATGGACCAATCAGTATTTTTCCAGCAAAGGAATAGATAGCCCCCGGCTGGAGGCTGAGGTGCTGTTGGCACATGTGCTGAAGCAGGAGCGAGTGTATTTATATGCTAATTATGATGCACCGGTTAATAAATTGGAAAGAAAGCAATTTCGAGATCTTATCCAAAGAAGGGTAGGGGGAGAACCGGCAGCGTATATAATTGGTTATAAGGAATTTATGTCCTTGAAATTTAATGTCAACCCGGCCGTACTAATTCCCCGCCCGGACACGGAAATGATGGTAGAAAAAATCTTGGAACTTCCTAAAGGGCAGGTAACTGACTTATGTGATGTGGGGACCGGGTCAGGTGCCATAGCGGTCAGTCTGGCTTATTATCTGCCCGGGGCTCGAGTGACAGCTACGGATATATCTGAAAAAGCTCTGGCAACAGCCAGAATAAATGCAGCCGAAAATGGAGTGGTAATCGATTTTTGGCAGGGAGATCTGCTCGCCCCCCTGGTAAACCACCCTCCTTTTGACCTGATTGCTGCTAACTTGCCTTACATACCAAAAAATGAGTATATTATACTTGATCAGGAAGTTAAAGAATTTGAACCGGTTCAAGCGCTTCTGGCGACTGGAGATGGACTCGATATATATCGGCGTTTGCTGCCCCAGGCTTTAGAAAAGTTGAAGCCGGGGGGCTACCTGTTTATAGAGATAGCAAATAACCAGGGAGAAAAAGCGTTGGAGATGGCCAAAGCATTCATCGATGTGGAAATTATTAAAGATATGGCTGGCAGGGACCGAATACTTAAAGCCAGGAAGGGATAGGGCCGATGAAGACTCGATACATAAAGATTCACCCGGTCGACCCGGAAGAAGATTTGATAGATGAGGCTGCCAGATTGATAAAGGAAAAAGAACTGGTGGCGTTTCCAACTGAAACCGTCTACGGTCTGGGAGCAGATGCATTTTGTGTGGAGGCGGTGGAAAAAATATTTGAGGTGAAAGGGAGACCCCCGGAGAAACCACTTTTGGTTCATGTAAGCAGTATGGAACAGGTCCACCAGCTGGTTAGTTATCTATCTGAAGACGCCCAGATGCTCATTAAGCAGTTCTGGCCAGGTCCTCTATCTATAGTCTTACCAGCCTCAAGCAGCGTACCGGATATAGTTCGGGGGGGAAAATCAGGAGTAGGGCTGCGTATGCCCGACCATCCAGCAGCTCTTAAGCTAATTGATAGGGCTGGACCACTGGCAGCGCCGAGCGCGAATAGGTATGGGCGTCCCAGTCCGGTTACTGCTGACCATGTTAGAACCGATTTGCATGACCAAATTGCAGCGGTATTAGATGCGGGACCAACCGGAGTGGGGGTGGAATCTACCTTGATCGACCTGCAAAATGATTATAAGGTTCTCAGACGGGGCGGTGTTCCCCTGGAGTCTATTCAAGAAGTATTGGACAGGAAAATAGAAGCACCTGACGGAGGCAGTACTCTTCAATATTTGACAGACCTGGTGGTATTGCTGGCAGAAGATTCACAGCAGCTGGATTTAATATTAGAGGATTGTTTTAAGCGGAAGAAGAAAACCGTACTGGTGAATAATAGTTATCAAAAGGGGCTAAAAAGAAACTACACTGGTTTAAACCAGGAGTACGAGTTGGATTTGATAAGTGGAGGAGCTCAGCTTTATTCCATAATTAGAGAGTGTGAGTCGAGTGATGTTGATGTACTAGTATTTGCCCCCTTACCATCTGATTTGACCGGTATAGCAGCATCGTTTGTTGATCGGATACAAAGGGCATTATCAGCTAGACCAGAACATTAAATAGATAATCAGGTAGCAGGAGGACTGTCTCACTGTTTCCTGAATTTGGAGAGATGCATATGTCGGGGCACCTGGTAACCATATTGCTGGTAGCGGTGGTATTAGGCATAGATGCTTTTTCCCTGGCTCTGGTCATGGGTTTAAGGGGAACATCTAAGTCTTATGAATACAAGTTTTCTGTCACAGTAGCGATATTTCATATATTAATGCCATTAATAGGCTTAAGTTTGGGGTATACAGCTGGGAAAATGCTGGGTTTGTGGGCAAGTTGGCTGGGAGCAGCAGTACTTGCATATGTTGGGGTAACTCTTATTAGGGAAGGTTACCGGGAAATTAAAAGTTGTTCGGCCACGTTTGATCAGGCCCGCAAGCTGCTGACAGGCCGTGAAGCAGGGTTGGAATATGGGGAAAAGAACCTTCTGCTTTTGACCGCATCGGTTAGTATGGACGCACTGGCAACGGGTTTTACTTTAGGCACTACTAGAGTGCCGGTACTGCTGACAGTAATTATTATGGGAATAACTGCCGGGCTTATGACAATGATAGGTTTTAGAAGTGGAAAAATACTAGGCAGTCTAATTGGACGCTATGCTCAAATGGCAGGTGGAGTAATATTAATTGTACTAGCTATAAAAATACTGTTATAAGCAGGGGGGAGCAAGGTGAAAAGGGTACTTTTTGTGTGTAGTGGAAATACCTGTAGAAGTCCAATGGCTCAGGGGATCTTCGCCCATATGATAGCTCATTATCAAGGAGACGACCTGGCCGATGAGTATGAAGTCTGGTCGGCTGGATTATTTGCGGCAGATGGCATGCCAGCTGCCCAGGCGGCAGTGGATACCATGCTGCAGTATGAAGTAGACTTATCCGGACACAGATCCAGAAAAATAGACCAGGATATGATAAATAATGCCGATGTAGTTCTGGTTATGACCAGAGAGCACTGCCTGTATATGATGGAAATGTTTGCAGAAAGTAAAGGGAAGATCTTCTTACTAAGTGATTTCGCTGGTTATGATGGCCAAGAAATTCTTGATCCATATGGGTTGGGGATAGAATCATATAAACAGAGTGCCCTGCAGATAAAAAAGATGTTGGAAAAAATCATGGAAAACTTATCCTAATTAGGAGTGATTTAACCTATGAAAATAGCTATTGGCAGTGATCACGCCGGTTTCTTGATGAAACAGGATATAATAAATGAGCTAAAAGCAGAAGGTCATCAAATTATTGATTGCGGGACCTACAGCAGCGAGTCAGTTGATTATCCGGATATTGCCGAAGCGGTTGCAAAAAAGGTTCTGGAGGATAATATTTTTGGAGTGTTGATCTGTGGAACGGGGATAGGAATTTCAATAGCGGCTAATAAAATTCCGGGAATAAGAGCGGCTTTATGTCATGATCCTTATTCAGCGGCCTTGGCTCGAGAGCATAATGACGCCAATGTGATTGCAATCGGCTCAAGAATAAGCGGAATGGGAATTGCGCTGGAAATGTTAAAATCTTTTATTAATAGCAAATTTCAAGAAGGGAGACACCAGAGAAGAGTAGAAAAGATAGATAGTATCGAAAAAAATGTCATGAAGGGAGTAGGACAAGTGGATTATGTTGAAAAGTATGTTCGGCCTGTTGATCCAGAGATAGCTGAGGTCATCAAGCAGGAAGAAATTAGACAAAACAATAAACTGGAACTCATAGCCTCAGAAAACTTTGTGTCTAGTGCAGTTATGGCCGCGCAGGGGTGCGTGATGACCAATAAATATGCTGAAGGATATCCGGGAAAGCGGTATTATGGAGGTTGTGAGTACGTCGATGTAGCAGAGGAACTGGCTCGGGAAAGGGTCAAAAAACTGTTCAATGCCGAACATGCCAATGTCCAACCCCACTCAGGAGCTCAGGCTAATACAGCAGTGTATTTTGCAGCGTTGAGTCCTGGTGACACGGTTATGGGTATGAATTTGAGCCATGGAGGCCACCTTACTCATGGGAGTCCGGTAAACTTTTCCGGTAAAAACTACAATTTTATTGATTATGGGGTAAATGCTGAAACAGAAACCATAGATTATGATCAGCTCAGAGCTACTGCCATCAAAGCCCAACCACGTATGATAGTGGCTGGAGCAAGTGCCTATCCGCGTATTATTGATTTTAAGAAATTTAGAGAAATTGCTGATGAAGTAGGGGCCTATTTGTTTGTGGATATGGCTCATATTGCGGGATTGGTGGCAGCTGGTCTTCATCCCAATCCGGTTGAATATGCAGATTTTGTCAGTTCAACCACGCATAAGACCCTGTGTGGGCCCAGAGGGGGAATTATTCTCTGCGGCCAGGAATGGGCTAGAAAAATTGACAGTGCTGTTTTTCCGGGTATTCAAGGCGGTCCGCTTATGCATGTTATTGCAGCTAAGGCGGTATGTTTTAAAGAAGCCCTATCAGAAGAATTTCAGTTATATCAGCAAAATATTATCGCCAATGCCACAGCACTGGCAGCAGCACTTATGGACAATGGATTAAGATTAGTTTCGGGAGGAACCGACAATCATCTCATGCTGGTAGATGTTCGTCCCAAGAATCTTACCGGTAAAGAAGCTGAAGCAATTCTGGAATCGGTAAATATTACCGTTAATAAAAATACTATACCATTTGATCCCGCAACACCTTTTGTAACTAGTGGGATTAGACTGGGAACGCCGGCTCTTACCAGCCGGGGCATGAACGCAGATGATATGAAGCGGGTGGGAACTGCTATTGCTATAGCCCTGGGTAACCCTGATAGTGAAGGCAATCTTGCTGAAGCAAAAAATATCGTTCAGGAATTATGCAGGAAATATCCATTATACTAAAAAGCTAAGATATTCCTGGCTTTCTATAAAAAGGCAGCAGGAAACCACGGATATTCTTGGCAGCTAATTTTATTAATCAAAAGATAGGAGTCTTTTTATATGGATACCAAAACTCTCTCATTACCAAAATTGAATCAGCTCTCACCTACCCTTGAATCAACTGCGCTAAAACTGATGGAAGAAACCGGTGAACTGGCCCAGGTGATAGGAAAATTTCGAGGTCTTAGCGGGGAAAAAGTGAACATGGATAATGACACTATCATCTGGGAAATAGCCAGGGAACTGCTGGATGTAGCTCAGACAGCAGTTACTATGATGTTTGTAATGGAAGAAGAGTTTGGCATTAATATAGACAGTGCTGTGCAGGCTCATGTGACCAAATTAGAACGAAAAGGCTACTTATCACGGTAACGGAAGAATTATTCGACAATAAATGTCAATAAAATGTAAAATTCACGAAAGGATTTTGCGTCTTCGCCCTCGAATGTTATTGTACTTGAGTAAGAGTGTATAGCTTAAGGCTAAAAGGAATTTGGATCTTTATGCCGAATAGAGAAGAGGGATAGTAGAAGACCAGTTAAAGGTGTGAATTAATGGCTGAGAAAAAAGAAAAAAACTGGGCCAAAGCCTTTAGTGAGGCGATAAACCTGGTCACAACTATTGCGGCTGCTGTTGGATTGTGTGGATACGGCGGATGGTGGCTGGATCAAAAATATGGTACCGGCCCGAAGTTTACTGTAATTGGTGTGCTTCTGGGGATGGCCACGGCTATCAAAGTTATGTGGGATCGTATGATGGCAGACCAGCATAAAAAAGAAACCAAATAAACCTTGTTAGCAGTCAAAGCCTG
>JAENZN010000009.1:123965-132880 GCA_016841245.1 Syntrophomonas sp. | reverse complement strand
GCAAGTTTTACTTGCAAGAAAATCCACCTGCTTCAGCAGGTGTGTCGTTTAATTAAATCTATGCCAAAGCCATGTATTTATACAAAGACCTACTTAATCTCCGCCATGCTTTTATTGTCATTTCAGCATTGATTGCCAGCGGGGTTGTGGCTAGCTGGGTTTCGTGTTTTCGAGGAAGCGGCACATTGATTTGCGAAACTTATTTTGACTTATCAACAAACTTTTTATAAAGTACAGGCGTCTATAAAATGTCAAGTGATTAAGATACGTATCTAAACAAGAGAGAGGAGCAGGTTTGGCGTTAATGAGTAAAAGTTACTTGGAAGAACAAATTGCAGAATACGCGGTTAAATACAAGGAAAATCACTATAGATTGGCGTACAGCTATGTCAGAAACGCGGATGATGCTCTGGATATTGTCCAGGAATCTGTGTATAAAGCAATTGCCTCCAGGGGTTCCCTGAAAAAACCCGAGTATATAAAAACCTGGTTTTACCGGATCGTCGTTAATACTTCCCTGGATTTTTTGCGCAAGCGAAAGCGGCTGGCTATTGTTGATGAGGATGTTCTGGCAAATTTGAACTTGGCCACGGTTGACGAATATGAAAACTTTGACCTGCAAAAGGCATTGGACAATTTACCGGATATGTACCGCAGTGTAGTAATATTAAGGTATTTTGAAGACTTGAAAATTGATGAAATTGCCGAAGTTCTTAGTGTGAATGTTAATACAGTAAAAACTCGTTTATACAAGGCCCTGGAAAAACTGCGCATAAAGCTAAGCGCTTTCGAGGAGGTTTAATATGAAGCATACAGGTTTAGAGGATCTTAAAAAGGAGTATCTGGAAACTCCTATTCCGGATGAATTAGGTTTTTTAGTGAATAAAGCTTTAAAAGAGCGGAAGATATATGAGATGGAAAGGAAAAAGTTTATTAGAAAGGTAAGTACAGCTGCGGCTTCAATAGCTGTGTCCATAGCCCTGCTTATAACAGGGATCAACAGCAGCACCGCCTTTGCTTCCACCCTGTCCAAAGTGCCGGTTATAGGCGGCATGGTGAAAGTGCTGACTTTTAGGGAATATACTGTTGATGAAGATCGTTTCAAGGCAGATATCAAGGTCCCTTCCATTCAAGGTTTGGAAGATAAAGATCTGGAGAATAGCTTGAATGAAAAATATCTGGCGGAAAACAAAAAACTATATGAAGAATTTATGCTGGAAATGGAAGATATGAAGAAAAACGGAGCCGGCAATTTCGCGGTAGACAGCGGCTATATCGTAAAAACCGATACGGATAAGCTTTTGTCCATAGGGCGCTATACTGTAATTATCAAAGCCTCGGGTGCAGAAAAGCTTAAATATGATACCATAGACAAAGAAAATGAGCTTTTGATAACTCTGCCCAGCTTGTTTAAAGATGACAGCTATGTAGAAATCATAAGTGAGAATATAAAGTTACAAATGAGAGAGCAGATGCAAACAGATGAAGGAAAAATTTATTGGGTTGCGATCGAAGGCCACGATGAACCTATCGAGATTTTTGATAAAATCTCGGCGGAGCAAAATTTCTATATCAGTGCAGAAGGAAATCTGGTAATATCCTTTGACGAATATGAAGTCGGCCCCGGTTGTATGGGAATACAGGAATTCACTGTTCCCACAGAAGTCATCGCTGATATTTTAGTGAGCAATGAGTATATAAAATAATCAAAGATAACAGGCAAAGACGTCGGGAGAAAAGCTCGGCGTCTTTGCGCTTCATGGTTTTTAGTAAAAATCGATAACGTATAATAAATTTCGTAAATTAGAATAGCGTTCATAAAACTAAAGGACATGGACGCAGCCGCTTGGTAAGATAGAGTTGCAACACCAAATCTGCCAAGGAAGGAGCTGTAAAACCATTACACGCAGGGCGGGAGCAATTCCGCCCTTGTGCGTATCCGTATTACGAGCGTTAGCTCGCGTAGCAGACAGAGCGAAACAACGGCTTAACAGAACGCAGTTCCGAGTGGGTTCGGGATACTTCCAGACAAGCCGTGATCAGAAAGGATGTCCATTTTTCCCCTGCTTGCGGACATTATCTGAACGTTCCGATTTCTCACTCGCAAGCAGTGGGTATGGACTGCCTCTCCATACCCGGCAAGCACGGAATATGCTGCCGCAAATCCTCTTACCGCGTTTCAGGGTAAACCCTGAAACCCTCTCAATCCTGTCGGATTGTTAAGCCCGCTTCGCGGTCTGCTGCGTGTTCGTTCTGAACGCTAAATCGCTAATTTCTCGACCATTCGCACGGCGATGGCGAGAGCCTGTTCGCGGGTGGCTTGGGCGTAGCCTTTTGCTTTTTCCTCGCTGGTTGTAGCTTTGGGGGCGAATGTGTTAGTGCCCACACCGCTGATTATGCCGTTGGCAACCATAAAGTATACGCTCGGCTTCGCCCAGTCGGAAATTTTCGCGTCGTCGGCAAAGGCGGCTGGCTTGGTATAAACAAGCGAGAAACTTCCGTCTGCGGAGAACGTCCAGCCGGGCATTGACACTTTCTTGAATACTCTTGTCAGCATAGTCGCTGCTTGTTCGCGATTCAGGAGAACGTCAGGGCTGAACTTATCCGTCGCTGTTCCTGCCGTAATGCCGACATTGTAGGCTTTTAAGACTTCTACATCTTTCGTATCGGTGAACGGATTATTGACCGCAGGGATTGCTTTCACGCCGGAGAGGGTTTCATAGACTTTGACCGAAACGGCGGCGAACTCGGCGCGGGTAATCGGCTTCGTCAAGTCCTGCCCTTTCAGGCTATCGGGGATAAGACCGAGCGCGTCGGCCGTCGCGATTTCTTCCGAAGCCCAGCCGGACGTGTCCTGTTCATTACGGGAGCTTGTTGACCAAAGTGCCCATGATCCACTGTTGCCGTATCTCCACCAACCAGTGAAGCCTTTTCCGTCCTCGTTCATAACGAAAACAATCTGCCCAGCGTCGCTCGGCGGAGCGTATGACGGCGATTCAGACCAATATCCGTATAGAACATCGTCCGTGACAACGCCGTCTATTTTGCCATTTTCAAATTCGGGATATTCGCCAGAAACATAATTTCCTTTTTGGATAAGCGACAGCGTTTCATAATTCGTTTCGTATGTACCTGTCCATGAATGGTTTCCCGGCGTAAAGGTAACGAGGCTCCAGTCAAATTCATCGTGGGTCGGATAACGTTTAGTTGTGTCGTCCTGCTCTGGTTGTGCTGTTGCCACAGGGGGGGTTGTAGTTTCGCTGCCGCCCACAGTAAATGGGACTGATGTCACAAACACGGGAGCGTAGTCGCTCAAATGGTCGGCGCTGTACAAACGCATTTCATAACTCCCATTTTTCGAAGGAGCTGTAAATGTCAAAGTATCCGTTCCTGCTTTTGGATGATCATAATCGCCCCATGCATTGTGAGATGCGCCCGCTTTATAAATGCTGACAAATGCTTCATCTTGCTCCATCTGCGCAGTAATATTACTTGTTTTTACGGTAATGGTTTCCCCGGCATTGTAATTGCTCTTGTCAAGAGATAAATATTGATCTGCCGCAAACGCAGTCATGGGGAGCAGGGAGAGGCATATGATAAGCGCCAACGCGAGGGATAATAATTTCTTGGATTTCATTTGTAAAACCTCCGTAAATTTAATTCGATTTTGCCGGATTACCTCCGGCGAGGGTTGCCTGTATTCAGTTGACAGGCGGCTCGATATTGTTTTACTGACTGTTAGGGCGGTCTCGCTTTACAACCCACGTTTTCCGTAACGTCCTCGCTTTCCGGTGCAAACGCAAAAAGGCGTAAGAAGAACGGAAATAAATTTTCCGATAAAACCGGAAAATTCAGCCGAAAATCAAAACAAGTTTACAATAAAATTAATTATACAGGAGAGGATGTGGATTGATTACCCCCAAAAGTATTAGGCAAAGGAAAAACGTTGATTTATCGCACCTGCTGAACGATTTCGCGTTCACGCGCGGTCAGTCTGTCAAAATAATCGGCTTGATCAGGGCGGCATGCCTCCAGCCTCGAAAGCAAGGACTGTTTTTCATGAAGCTACCTTAATCGGTTTGCCAGATGCGGATATAGCAGGCGCAGAGTAATGAGATCGTCGTCGCTGAAATCTTCAAGGGGTTTTTCGCGGTGCAGGCATATATTTTTTCTGCTTCACTAGCTGCTTTTTAAAACTCGAATACTTCACTTACCGGAATCACTAAACCCTCAAAAAAATACGATGTTAGAGTATCCCCGAGTTTACAGGTGGTATACTCGTCAATTTCTAAGTCCTTAAAGCCATACACCATAACAGAATGTTTAAAAGGATCGACAATCCAGAATTCCCTCACACCGGATAACATATAAGTATTGAGTTTATCTACCATATCCTTGGAACGGGTGCTTTTTGATATAATTTCAACGCAAATTGTGGGTGTGCCCATGTATCGGCCGTTTTCATTAATGTTATTCTCCAAATCGCAGGCTATGAGCAAATCGGGCTGCATTACATCGGGTGTTTTAAGGTCCTTTTTGTAGAAATGAACATCAAAAGGAGCATAGAAAACCTTACAATTCTTGCCTTTTAAATATGATCGCAGATGGGTATACAAATTCCCGGATATATCCTGATGATAGGTGTTGGGGGAAGCCAAAAGGACTATTTCACCATTGATATACTCCATTCTCAGCTCGCTTTTCTCATAAATCTCCATGAATTCTTCATATGATACTTTTTTACCGCCATATTGATAATCTAATGTGTTTTCCTTAACTATAAAATATCGTTCGATATCTGTAATGTAAGGGGTAATCCGTATGGCTTTTTTGCCGTTTTTGGTAATAACAACCTCGTGGTCATCAATAACATAGTCGATGTATTTACCCAGATTGGTCTTCAACTCAGTGGCGGTAATAACTTTTGTGGTTTCATTCATATCAATCACCTCGTACGATAATTATAGCAAATAGTGCGAAAAATACCAATATGAGCGTTTGAAGGGGTCAGGCCTGACCCCTCTTCTCTGACCAGAAGTGTGCCATGAGTGTCACGATTATCGCAGTATCTAACAAGATTGTGACAACTATGATACAAATTAACTGACTGTTGATATTGGATAATTGTGCATAAAAAGATTGTATAACGTCCCGATTGGCGGCGTTTATATTCTATTTGTGAAAAATTTATTTATTAAACGCAAAATTGGTACGGAAGTTGCATTATTTATTGTCAACACCCATTAAGTTGGGGAAAATGAGAAGGAGAGTGATAATATGTTAAACGAAAAACTATTTATTGTACGTTGTATTTGTTGTATTTGTTGTTTCCCGGCTCTGGTCGCAATTGCAGTATTTCTGCTATGTTATAGTCCGGTATATTATTTGTTTTCGATGTTTACTCCTTCAGAAGATAAAGCTGAACTAAAAACGATTTTGACCAGCAAATTAAGAAAACCTGGCATGGCCAGACTTGAAGTCAAACATGTTTAAGAAAAGTTATCTTCTTGGATAATAGATAGGAATTTGCTTTTCATTTAATATGATCGGCTCCTGTCAACGACATAAGAGACCATAAATTTGAGAGAACGGCCATCATTTTTCTAATAGCATTATTGTTGCGGCACGTCGCTCAAACGACTATAATGAATTCATTATTTCCCAAAAGAAAGGTCCGTTTGAGGATGGAATACATATCAACGATAGAAGCTTCTGAAAAATGGGGTGTTTCTCTCCGGCAGGTGCAACGGCTTTTAGCCGATAACCGGATACCCCGCGCAAAAAAATACGGAAGGTCATGGATGATTCCTGGGGATGCGGAAAAGCCCGCCGATCCGCGCAGAGAGAAGAATCCGCCGGTTCAATCGCTGTCCTCCGAGCTTGTGCATGTGATCGAGGCCACTTCCCTACCCATGCCGATCCATAATCCCGACGCGATTCTGAATACTGTGAAAGAGGAGCGGATCAGGCTCCAATACGAGGGCGAGCTTGCCTATCTGCGGGGCGACTTTGCGAGGGTGATGGGTTGCTATCACAAAACCGGGAGAGACGACGCGGCCAGGCTGCGCGCATCCCTGATAGGGGTCGCGGCGGCTATTAGCCTGGGGGACTATCAGGCGTATCTTAAAATTGAAACTTATCTCAAAAGCTATGTGGGCGAAGGCAGTGAAAGCGGTACTGCCGCGGTCGCGGAGCTGGCACTTTCAAGCGTCGCCGTCAGCGTGACCGCCCCGAATATGGTTCCCGGCTGGCTCAAGGAGGGAGATTTTAACGCCTTCCCATCGCAGATGAGGGTGCCTTATATGCTCTATTTACGAGCGAAATATTTTATGTGTATAGGAAAATATGAAATGGCGCTGGCTGTGGCGCAGACTGCGCTGGCCTTCGGCCAGCCGGAGAAGGGAATCACGTTTCCCGATATTTATCTGCAGGTCCTATGCTCCCTTGCCTGCTATTGTCTTGGGCGCGAGGATGACGCCAGACGCCTGCTGTTGGGAGCCATGCGCATCGCGCTGCCCCACAGCTTCATTACGCCCTTTGCGGAGCTTGTCTCCGAGTTCAGCGGTCTTGTTGAGCAGTGCCTGGAGGAGGCGTTTCCCGAATACTGCGAGGCTGTCGTCGGGCAGTGGGAGCGTACGGTAAAAAACTGGATTGTCTTTCACAACCGTTTCACCAGAGATAATATCACATTGATTCTATCCCTGCGGGAATATCATTTCGCGCTGATGGTGGCCCGCCGCGTTCCTTATGCCAAAATCGCAGAGCAGTTTAATATTTCCGTCGGCAGGCTCAAGAACATCATGCTGGAAATTTACGAAAAGCTCTACATATCCAGCCGGGACGAGCTTGCGCAGTACGTTTTAATATCGAATAAAGGAGCTTAGGTATGAACAGGGAAATTGCAGCTTATCTGTGCCTGCAGGACGCGATTGCAAATCGTCGTTCAAACGACTATAATAATAGCGAACATTTTACCTTACTCAAAGGATTTTCTGAACGGAAAAAACGTCTGCGATTGTGAAAATAGGCAGGTTTTGGCATATTATTGTCCTTTGTATCCGGTGGGACGGGCTATTAAAAAAACGTGACTTTTTGAGGGTGAAAAGTCACTCCCCCAAAAGCGAATTTTCCCCTATGATAACATCAAAAGTTATCATAGGGTTTTTTTGTATCCATTTTTTGAGAATATGGTGATTGAAAATTCATATTACTCATAGTACACAGAGGTGGTTTTTGGAGATAAAAAGGTGCGTTGTGTACGCCGAATTTGCTGGTAGTACACATAGTAGTTAACGTAAAAACACAGTGTTTACAGGGGGGCTCAGCCACCTGAACACCATATTATTTCAAAAGGAGCGTGAAAGCATGCCCCCTGAGCAAAATCGTCTCTATAAGGTCTTTCGTGCGGGTGGCCGGGAGTTTCCCGTTTACCTCGAATACGACGAGCAGATGGAGGAGAGCTACCCCTCCTACCCGGACTTTGAGGAACATCCGGAGTATACCGATGAGGGCAGGCCATTCGCCACGGCGGAGCAGGAGAGCTGTCCTCACTGTAAACCCGGAGCTTCGGGTAAGCCGCCGCCCGGCGATTGCGGCGGCTGCGGCTGGTTTTCCCGGGAGGAAACGCCTTACGACCCCATCGGCATCTGTATGTGCGACGCCCAGCGAAAAAATAAAGCAGAAGTGAGGAAAGAAAATGAGGAAGAAAACTAAACGGATTTTCAGTCTATTGCTTACGGTAGTGCTGATATTGGCGCTGCTGCCAACGACGGCGGAGGCGGCAAACAGCGTGAAATACCCGCTGCAAGGTACGAGCACCAGTACGGGGACGGCATGGTCAAATCCAGACTATATAGTATCTGATGATAATATTAATGCACGAGCAGGCTTATCGGCGAACGGTACAAGTCAAATTCTTACAGCGTCACAGTTCGGCTTTTCAATTCCCAGCGACGCAACAATAAACGGAATACAGGTTTCAATCAGTCGTAGTTGCCTGGCATCCGGCATCGTTGATAATTCGGTTCAGTTGGTAGACGGAAGCGGCTCAGCCGTCGGCAATAATAAAGCAAAGACAGGTATTTGGCCGACGACCGAAGCCGCCGCCAATTACGGCGGTTCCGCCGATATGTGGGGAACCGTTTTATCGGCAGCAGACATCAATAATAATCACAATTTCGGAGTTCAGCTATCCGTCAAAAACACAAGGGGTGATTCGTTTGATGATGCATATGTTGACACTATCACTATCACTGTTACATATACTCCGGCCGTGCCCGCGCCCGAAGTACACACGGTGGATTCCGTAACTACAACGGCAACGACCGCGACGGTATCGGCCAATGTAGCCGCCGGTTATGATACGATAACGGCAAGAGGCTTTTGCTACGGTCTTTCTGAAAATCCGACAATAGCCGATAATGTAGTATCGGTTGGTACCGGATTAGGTTCATTTTTCACAGCCGAGATTACAGGGCTGTCCGCTAATAGCAATTACCATTGCCGCGCATACGCGACGAATTCCGCGGGAACAAGCTATGGGGAGAATCGAACGTTTATAACGACGAAAGCCTTAACAGGCATCTCCGTAACGACGCCTCCGACAAAGACGAGCTATGTTGAAGGAGAGAGTTTCGATCCGCTGGATATGGTTGTCACCGCGGCATACGACGGCGATCCGAGCGAGGCGGTCACGGGTTATTCTGTTTCTCCTTCGGGAGCTCTGGCGACGACAGACACAAGCGTTACCGTCAGCTACACCCTGGGCGGCGTGACAAAGACAGCGACCACGCCGATTACTGTCATCGCCAATGAAATACCAAGCATCGCGTCCACCAATCCGACGTCGTTGACCGAAGCGGCGGCCAATGACGGCAGCCTGGCGTCGGGCGCGGTAGTGATTACGATAGCCAACG
>JAENZN010000009.1:0-123955 GCA_016841245.1 Syntrophomonas sp. | reverse complement strand
GCGGCCAATGACGGCAGCCTGGCGTCGGGCGCGGTAGTGATTACGATAGCCAACGGCACGCTGGCAGACCCGCTGGTTAAGGCGGATGTGACCGCAACGAACCTGCCCGCTGGTCTGGACTACAGCGTGACAAGGGACGGCGATACTCAATTGACGGTCACTATCAGCGGCAACGCGACAAACCATGCCAACGCGAATGACGTCAGCAACCTGACTTTCACCATTGCCCAGGCGAAAGTGACTGGGGCGACTGGGAACCTGACCACGGCTCCCATCAGCATTGACTTCAGCGACCCGGAAGCACCGGCGGCAAGCATCGCTTCCACCAATCCGACATCGTTAACCGAAGCAGCGGCCAATGACGGCAGCCTGGCGTCGGGCGCGGTAGTGATTACGATAGCCAACGGCACGCTGGCAGACCCGCTGGTTAAGGCGGATGTGACCGCAACGAACCTGCCCGCTGGTCTGGACTACAGCGTGACAAGGGACGGCGATACTCAATTGACGGTCACTATCAGCGGCAACGCGACAAACCATGCCAACGCGAATGACGTCAGCAACCTGACTTTCACCATTGCCCAGGCGAAAGTGACTGGGGCGACTGGGAACCTGACCACGGCTCCCATCAGCATCGATTTCAACGATCCGGCAGCGGTGACCGGCTATACCGTCACCTTTATCAGTAACGGCTCAGTATATACCACCAGAACCGTCAACACGGGAGATAGTATCGGCAGTGCGTCTTGGCCGGCTGATCCCACGAGAAGCAGCTATATCTTTGGAGGCTGGTTTACGGGAGAAAACGGTGCAGGTACACAGTTTATCTCATCGATGCCCGCTACCGCTTCAATGACTGTCTACGCGAAATGGGCGTACAGCGGTGGCGGTGGCGGTAGCAATTCATCAACATCATCAACGCCGACTTATAAAGCAGACGTGAAAGCGGGAAACGGTGATAAATCGACGTTCCCGGTCACGGTTGACAAGGAGGCCAGTGCTGCTTTCATAGACGTGGGTTCTCAGAACCTCGATCAGGGAGGGAATGTGACAGTTACTATGCCCTCGCTGCCGGGCGTCACAGATTACACTGTCGGTATGCCGGTAGCTAATCTTATCACTCCAGACGGCAGTACGCTGACTTTCGATACCGATACCGGCAGCCTCACGCTTCCATCAGATATGCTTTCCGGCATCACCGGTGCGGAAGGCAAAAAAGCGGAAATCACCATAGGAGTCGGCAATAAGTCAGACCTTTCTGATGATGTCAAGGCAGCCATCGGTGAGAAGCCTCTGATCAGCCTGACCCTAACGCTGGATGGCAAGCAGACAAACTGGAGCAATCCCGATGCGCCGGTTACTGTAAGCATACCCTATACCCCCACTGCGGCAGAACTTGCCAATCCGGAGAGCATCGTAATCTGGTATATAGACGGCTCTGGCAATGTAGTTACCATCCCCAACGGCCATTACGACCCAGCAACCAGAATGGTCACCTTTGAAACCACCCATTTCAGCGACTATGCAGTGGCATATAATAAGGTGAGCTACAATGATGTTGTATCGGGCGCATGGTACAGCCAAGCGGTAAGCTTCATCGCAGCTCGTGAGATCACAAAAGGTACGGGTAGCGGCAATTACAGTGCCGAAGCGAAGTTAACGCGAGGCGAATTCCTGGTGCTGATAATGCGCGCTTACGGCATTGCCCCGGATGAGAACCCGACCGATAACTTCTCTGACGCAGGCAATGCTTATTATACCGGATATCTCGCGGCGGCGAAGCGGCTGGGCATTTCGGCAGGAATCGGTAACAATATGTATGCGCCCGACAAAGAAATAACGAGGCAGGAGATGTTTACCCTGCTGTACAACGTATTGCAGGTCATGGGGCAGCTCCCGCAAGGCGAATCCGGCAAAACGCTTTCCGATTTCACCGACCAAGAGAATATAGCGGAATGGGCGAAGGACGCCATGATGTTGTTGGTCGAAAATGGTACTGTCGGCGGTAGCAACGGAGCACTCGCACCGCTCAGCACGACCACCCGCGCGGAAATGGCACAGGTTCTGTATAATCTGTTAGGAAAGTAATTTTAAGCAAACAATAGGAAGAATTGGTAGATTGGGTCAGGCCTGACAAGTGACATTAGACGTGTATTAACTAGCTAATGTCATTTGTCAGGCCTGACCCAATTTTCTTAATGCTATAAGTTGCAGTTTAGCATTTGAGCCCACCTGGCATTAGCGATAAGCGATTCCAATTGCATTAAGGATGATTCCCTTTTTGAAAGTAAATCAATCATATTATTGGCTGCCGGGTGATAGTATTTACCCTCACTCCTTACATTGTCCATAATATGGGCCATTTCAATCTCTGGCGCATCTCAGCTGCCACCTGTACCTACAAAATCTTTACCGCAACCTCAAAGACTGCCGTCATTTTTAGATTTCATAAGTGGTATTAAAGCCTGCGCTGACAATAGAGCCCGTTTCGCTTAATGCCATTACCGGTTGAATGAGCATTGCGGCTAAAAGCATTGCCGCAAGCATCATTGATAGTAGTTTTTTCATGTTAAAGACTTCTTTTTTTGTTAATCTACATCGCCGAAATCTGACATATCCCGATCCTCGTCAATGGATGAATAATCAAAGTCTAGAAAATTATCTATATAGCTGCATGGATCGAACTCAACAAATTCAATATCAGAAGGCGGTATAAACAAATCATTTGCAAGGGAATTGTCAACCCTGATGTCCGTTACGGTCAGGGCCATTACCGACATACCGGCTGATGTGATTTCGTATTTTAATGGTAAACGGTATTTCTCTGAATACCACATTTCAACGATTGCCGATTCGCCCTCTTCCTCATCCGTATAAGTGCCGTGAATATACTTTACCGGTTCGCCATCGAGCGTTTCATCGGTTATCGTTATAGGCTCGCCCACTGATTTCGCTTCTAATACAGCGGTGTAAAGCGATACGCCTTCTTGAAGAAAATCCATGTCGTCGTCAAGTGTGCCAAGAATCTTATCACCTTTGCTTGTTCCTTCGTTAAAGCGGTAAGTCGCATCTTCGTTTTTTAAATAAATCATGATTGTGGGCGTGTCGGTTGTATCCGCTTCTATTACTGTGCGATAATCTTCTCCACGGTAATAGGTTACTGATGATGCTTTCATACCAAACATAGAGTATTCCATTTCAATCACACCATGTTTAAATACGCCGTCTGAATCTTCCTGCGTGAAGTCCGGTGTATTTTCTGTAGGTGTTTCACTTCCATTTTGAGTGCTGCTCACGAATCCCGGCTCACTCGTAGTACCTGTTTCTCCGCAGCCTGCGACTGCCAGCATTAAAAGGATTAATACTAATATAGAAATTACTGACTTTTTCATATACACACTCCTTCTTTATTCAGCCGAAAATCCAAGAGTATACTTCTGGCTGTAATTACTTGAATCCGGCGCTACAATCATATAAAACACGGTATCATCATCATCAATTTTATACGCCAATACGCCGTCCTTTGTGTCTCCCGGTTCGATTGCATAATTTAAGTAGTCCCAATACCTTCCAAGACTTCTGTTTAATTTGCTTCCGCTTGTTGCATAAACTCCGTCTAAGTATAATCCGTCAAATAAGTCTGTACTTTCGCTTCCGTTATTGGTGACCGATATATCAATAAGCAGCAGTTTTTGTCCATCGTTATCAACAACGGTGGATGTATCGTTTATTTTTATTGTAAGCTCATCGGATTCAAGAAAATCGCTGTATGTGACATCAGGTGTAGTTTTTCCAAACTGCTCTGCGAAGGTCATGCCGACATCACTTTCTTTGATTGCGATTGCAGGAGAATACTCGTAAAACTCACCTATATGAAGTGCGTAATCCCCGCCTGCTCTATCTGTTATGTTGAAAGCGACTTCACCTACTAATCTACCGCCGGGAAGTATGTTGCCGTGTAATCCCGATTCCACACGGGCAAATACTTCGTTGTCGCACAGATCACCCTTCTCATCATAAAGCTCCAATGTGGAAAGTGTTTCATAGTTTTTGTTTTCAGCGCCGTCATTTCGAATCTCCATTTTTATCAAAAGAATCTCACCGTCTTCAAAGGATTCCGTCCTTAGACCGATAATATTGTAGCTTAGGCCGCCGGTGCTGAATATCTGACCGCAGCTTACAAGTCCGGAATTTGCCGGTGCTCCCTGATTCTGCGCTCCAGAATCATTTTCGGCAGGGTTTGCCCCGAGTGAATCAAAAAGGCTGCCAGCTGCATCGGATACAGATGGATTCCCGTCTTCCGACGTTTTTGGGTTTTCTCCGCCGGAACACGCTGTGCTTACAAAAACAAGACAAATGATAACTGCTGCTGTAAATACTTTTTTCATTCCTCTCTCCCTTTCGTGAATGTTTTTCAAAAAATTTAGCTAACATACTAACAAAGTAAGGATATCACCGCCTGCTCTATCTGAGCAAGTAACCACCGTCACTTCTTTGGTCACTCATTTTGCGGGCAAGGTCATAAAAAAATGACCCGTAGAAGACAAATTCATGACCTACGACAGGATATAATAAGTTTTCTTTCTTGCATGTAAGTACTATAATGGATTTTAAAAGCCAAAACGATGAGGGGGGTGGTGTTGTGGAAATATCCGATAAGCTTGCTGTTGAATTTAACACGATACTGCTGTCTCATTTTTTGACGCTGATATTATTGGTATCATTTACCGCATATGTTTTTTCCAGAGCCAGAAAAACAGTGTTTCTATACGCATATCTTGCCACCGTGGGAACGATTGCTCTTTGGATCATTGCGAAAATTTTAAAAACTGTTTCTCCCGTAATTGAGCTGCGATGGCTATTTGTTGTAATGCAGTATTTTGCCATTGACTGTATGGGAATATGCCTTATTGTGTTTGGGTACATTTACCGAAAAGGCGTTCTGCCGCCAAAGAAATTTGTTATGCTCATTTCGATTGCCCCGGCTGTGGCTTTTATCACACTTGCGACAAACCCGCTTCACATGTCCTTTTATACATATTTTGATATATATCGCGACAGGTTTGGGATCAGCTTTTTCATCGCTCATAGTATTCAATATATCTACCTGATAACAGGTATTGTGATTCTTTCATTGGGGTACACGAAGCAACCGCAATTTCATAAAAAGCGCAGTCTCGGCAGAATTTTTTCTCTTGTGGTACTGCTTCCCATGCTATGGAATATGTATTACATTCTTTTTAAGCTCGACCTGCTGTCGTGGATTTTCCCCTTTCCGGTGTTTGATGCTTCTCCACTTGCCGCTTCATTTTCGCTCATGCTTTTTGCAATTCCGACTTTGAAATACCGCTTTTTTGACTTGTCGCCCATTTCCTTTGTCCGTCTGTATGAAACGCTGCCCCAGGGGATTGTTTTTTGCGATGAACATCTACGTCTTTACGGCGCAAACAGCACATTCTATTCCATGCTGTCATGTCCTGAAAAGCCGCCGACACTGACCGCATTGATTGAAAACTCCAAGCTGTTTGACAAAAAATCAGCTTTGGCACTTATGAAATACGGTAAAAGCGAAGGGGCTGTGGATATCCTGTTAAACGACGGACGGTGGATTGGCGTTACGACACAACGTCAGGATAACGGTGGAATGCTTCTATGCTTCGGTGACAAAACCGATATCATTCAAAATCGTACACTTTTGACAGAACAGAGGCGGGAGCTTGAGGAAATCAACAAAGAGCTTTCCGGTGCTGCAAAGGCTGTAAAAAAGCTAAATGACGCAAAAATAAAAACCCAGACTGCACAAAATGTCCACGATATTTTAGGTCATAACCTGACCGTCGCTATAGGCACAGCGGAGCTTGCCTCTACCCTTGAAGGAGATGACGCTTCAAGAAAGATTTGCCAGATTGAGGAAATATTACAAAACAGCTTAACGGAATTAAATAACGCACTTGACGGAAAGGCGGCGGGGGCGACTTTTGATACGATAAAAAGTGATTTAGAGCACCTGAAAAACGAAAGTATTCATGTTGATATTAAGATCCACGGACGGGAATATCTTCTTTCTCCTAAGAAATACCGCGTAGTGTATCAATTATGCAGAGAAGCAGTCACAAACGCTATCCGTCATGGACAGGCGAATAACATTTATCTCATTTTGCGGTTTTTGCCTGCCGAAATTGATATCTATGCGGTAGACGACGGCATAGGTTGCTTTGATATTATTAAAAATTACGGGCTCTCCGGCATAGAAACGGAAATAAAAAACCTCTCCGGGCTTGTGGAGTTCACAAGCGACGGAGAGTCGGGATTTACTGTTCACGCCAAGCTGCCAAGGGATACATAAAAATCATACAATACCGTTGTTTATTGCAAACACAGATAATTCAACCCGGTCGGTTAATCCCGCGTTTGCCAAAATTTTAGAGATCTTATTTTTTATTGTTCCTTCACTGTAACTGAGCGCCGCGCCGATATCCTTATTTGATTTGCCCTGTACGATAAGGCGCATGATGTTAATCTCAACACCGTCAAAGACCATTTTTCCGATGCGTACCTGATTGTCCTGTGACTCGGCGGAAACAGCCGTTTTTATAAGATTATATGCCTCACGGTGAAACATCACCATTCCCGCATTGATGCATTTTATACTCATGACAAGGATTTCAGGTTCCATATCCTTAATCAGATACCCATCAGCGCCCCAAAGCAAGGCCTTCTTTATATTTTCACTGTCCTCAAAGGTGGTCAGCATAGCCACCTTCGTTTGAGGGCAGTTTTCTTTAATTGCTTCAAGCGCCTTTATACCGCCGATACCGGGCATTCCAATGTCCAATAAAGCAATATCAGGCAAGCTGCTGCGGCAGCAACTTATTACTTCCTCGCCGTCGGAGCAGGAGGCAACGACAGTCAGTTTATCTTCTCGCATCAGCATTTCTTCAAGCATAGAGCGAAACAGGGTGTGGTCATCAGCAAGCAGTATGCGAATCATTTGGTTAGTACACCTCCGTTAATACGGCTGACAACCTGTCGCACCGTCTTATATATTTCACGCAGATTTACGGCAAATCTTTTCATTTCAGCCTTGCGCGAGTTATTATCATACAGTTCAGAATTGATTGTCCGAAGCTTCATTAAAGCGGATTCAATATCTGAAATCAAGGTCGCTTTAATCTCCTTGATGATTGACAGGCGTTTGTTTTCCGCTTCAAGCTCTGCCTTTGTTTCTATATATTCCGACAAAAGGACATTTGCCTTTTGCAGTTCCTTATTTTGCCGCAAGAGCTCACGTCGGCTTTCGCTTATTTGGGTTACGTCGCGCAGCACCCCTATAAAGCCCGAATCGCTGCCTGGGAGTATAGGCGAAATGGTTAACAAAGCGTCTCGTTTAAGTTCTTCAAAATGCAAGGGCAGCTCAAAGGTGTCCAATGTGTTCTCTACATTTATTTTATCATCGAGCGTAACGCCGCAACGGTCAAATACGCTCTCACAAAGCATGGCAAGGTTGTCATTCTGACCGAGCAGCTCATATAGCTTGTCTTTATAATTTATGTATGTCACTTTGCCGTCGTGGTCAAAGATAAACACAATGTCGTCGATATTCTTTAATGTGTTCGGAATGTTATGAGAAAAAGCTAAAATGCCACGTGTTTTCTTCGCCGCAATAAAAATAACTGCGAGAGTTAATAATCCTACAGCAGCGAACAGGATAAAAACACGGGATAGAGTGATATACAAATTTGACATGGGTAACACATATACGGCGCTGCTGATTGCATAAAAAATAACGCTCAACAGCACAAAGACTGAAATTGTGTTTGCGAATATAGTAACGCCGGTTTTTTTACGTCGTGTAAATATATACACGTTGAGGATGCTAATCACGAAAACGAAAAAAACCGCTGCAATTGCCGATATGAAAGAGTAAATACCCAGTACCCTGTCCACAAATCACCCACCGTTCATCGAAGCCCAGGCATATAACTGCAAAATTATTATAACAATCATAGCAAATAAAGGTCAAATGGAATTTTAGCACGACATAAACGCTTCATACGTACTTCTATAGAATAAGAATCCCATCCATTTTTGCTTATTACTTGGTTATGGAAAATATGTATCGCTTTCACAAATGGAGTCGGACTCATGAGCATCGTCATGGCAAGAGTATGTCTTCTCAGCGTATAAGTGAACTGTTTGCTGGTATCGGTGAACAGGGCAAGATGGATTTTTTCCGCAAGCAAGCCATGCGGCGAGTGGAAAACGGGTTCTTGGACTATTATACTACATCCATCTCTTCATATTTGCGTTGATACATATGTCCTATATCAAGAAAGCCATGGATTCCAAAGGGCTTTTCAAGAACTATACGTTGCAGGAGTTGCTTGACGAATTTGATATCATTGAACGTTTTAGGCATCCTGGAACTAAGAGCTGGAGGTGTTCAGGAATGCTCGAAAACGATTTGGCCAGCCTGTGGGAACAGCGTTTGGAAGAATATGAGTCAGTGGCAAAAGCATAGCCGCATGGTGTAAAGAGCAATCCATCAAAGAAAACCGCTTTTATTACTGGCGGAGAAAATTGCAGGAAGAATTGGGTCAGGCCTGAGCCTTATTTCTATTCTTTTACAAACATGACTGCACACTTGGCAGCTTGTATTACATAATTGGAAACACTCCCAAGAAACAAGCGATTTATAGCGCTTACATTACGTCTTCCCATTATTATCAAGTCAATATCCAATAACCCAGCGAAATTAACCAGATTTGGTCCGATCATAGCTAGACCGGGCTTATCTTCTATTACTTTGCTTTGCACCTTTATGCCCTGGTCTTCAGCTTTTTTTACCGCTTGGATAATAATGTCATTCAGCTTCTTACGATCCTTGGCCATGAGAGTATTCACGGCGTTCGGGTCCGTAGTTTCAAAACTCTCAAAAATACTAAACGGATTAAATACTGTTACCAGGAAAATATCAGCATAGAGGCCTTTGGCTATATCCACAGCCATATTCATGGCTTGATTGGCTTCATAGCTACCATCATAGGCTACCATTATTTTCTTAATCATAGAATACCCTCTTTCTATAAATTCTGCTCGGTAATGTTCGATGCTTTTTACTCTAACATTATAGGCGCTAATTTCTCAGTTAACAAAATTCACCGGGCAATTTGACCGTACTTATCACATACTTGATTTAGTATGCCAGGGGTTTACTTCAAACCTTCCTGGCCTTTCTCATGGCAGTATTACAATATTATTAGAAACTGCCCGCTGGGTTCCGTCAGAAGGACGATTTAATACTTTGCCCTTAAAAACCATAGTGCTGGAGCCACCGCCATCCAGGTTGTATCCTTCCTTAACTCCCAGCTCGGCAAGCTTGTATTGGAGCCTCTCCAGGGTTACGCCTGAACTCCAATCTGACTGGCGACCGTCCACCACGATCAAGATAAAGTCACCGTTAGCATACTCGCCGATAATGGTTCGAGGTTGCTTGGTGGTTTCCCATTCTTTGGGCACAGCCTGGGGCTGACCACCTTTGATCAGAACGGGAAGGAAGCTGACCCCCTGTTGAGGATTAAGGCGGGCTAAGCTTTCTTCATCATAGAATTTACCACCGATTAAATCGCCGTTCCGGCTGATTCCAGCAAAGAATAGATCTCCATCGGAGGGATGAAACCCGTTGACAAATTCTCCGTCCACCACGGTATTGCCGAGGGGGAGAAGCTTATTGCCTGAAGAATAAAAGCCCCCTCCATTTACTCCTAAAATGGCTCCGGTCCTGCTGACTGCACTGCTCGTTGTCTCTGTGGAACCTAACTTGTCCTGACCCACGACTACTTTGACTGCTCCCGGATCGAACAGTTTAACTTTAGCTATGTATCCACGGTAGCCCATTTCGTCCAGCTTAAATACCTTGATATTCACCTTGTCTGAATTATAAGAATCGATAGGCGGACCCAGCATAGAAAGAATCCGTTCTTCGTAAAGCTGATCTGACATCTCCTTATGACTTTCACTGATATTTGCTAATTCTTCCAGAGCTTGTTCCTGGTCACGAAACTCCTTTTCAAGTTCCACTGCCGATTCACTGACGGTTACGGTAGTACGGTAAAGGGCTGAGACACTCCCTTCTAACTGTTCAATATTCAGGTTAATTTCCTGATCCGGTAAGGACATCTGATTTGTATAATTCTCCAGGTCCATAACAGCTAAACCCGGCCCTATAAATGGTGCCAGCAAAAATATCGGGATGATAATAATCAAATAAGGTTTCCATTTCATAAAGATACCTCTTTCAGTCGAATCAGTAAGGGGCATGCCGGCGGATGATAGCTGGTTTCCCACATAAAATATTGCCTATGGTGCTTCTTTAAGAATATTGAGGCTGCGTTCTAAATCCTTGAGCTGTTCATCGAGATCTTCAATTTTCTCATTCAGATTTTCCTGGGTTGACCCGGAATCAGCCAGGGTTTGGTCAGTATTGATGATAGCCTGTTTAATTTCGCTTATCTGAGCATCCAGTGAATCAATACGTTGCTCAATAGTAACCATATGTACTGCATTGTTCTGCTGAACCGCCTCCATGGACCGATCAATGTAAAGTTTGCCCACATAATAGCCTCCTGCAACCAGCACCAGCCAAACCAGTAGGGCAAGTGATATTACCAGAGCAGGTCGGTAGTTAGTCGGTTTAGATACGGGTTCACTTGAAGGTTCGGGAACCGGGGATGTGTTCATTATTTCACCTCTTTCAATAGTAGAACCGGAATTGAATTTAAGTTATTAAACTGTCTAAAGGTGAGAAAATCTACTGGAGTCTAGTTCCCACCTGTGGTTACCGTTACTGACAAACATGGAAAAAACGGCTTCATCCAGCCGTCCCTGGTTTTCATTTATAAACATACAATATTATATTTGTGAAAAAATTACAACAGGCCGTATTCCTTATATAACTGCAAAAGCACTTACTCAAACCTTATACGGACTAATACATCTAATTCTTACAGATACACCATTATCATAGGGGCAGCCCTTCAGGTTAAAAGGTTATTCATCATACACATCTGCCGATGATGGATTTAAGTCTATACTTCTGCGATAATCTTCATTTGCGCTGATCATATCTTCCATTGCTTCATAAACTTCGGATCATATTAACTTTTTATCACTAAATCTATTTGACAGTATCATATTCCTTCACAAAGTCTTTTTTCTTGAATTTCTATATTCCTACAATGTATTCCTTTATCCGATAGATCATCTTTAAATTTTGCTAGCAAGTCATAGTCTTTCGGCAAATATTTTGCGAACTAGTTCGGCTTTCATTTGTTAAATTTTAATATAGATCTCTGTAAGGATGTGACTATTAGTATAAAAAATATTTCTGAAGATTAATAGTCTGTTTTCAGGACACAATACTAAAATAGAGAACTTGAATAAACTTAAGGAGGGAAAGAGAGTTTGACCGAAAAGAAAGATGGTTTACACACCCAAGGAAAATCAGACCAAAAGGAAAAACAAGACAAGAAGAAATCTGAAGATAAAAAAAAGGCCTGGGATATTGATTACATTCCTTAGTTTGAGAAAGGAGCCGTATTAATGAAAGCTGCAGTGTGGTATGCACAAAAAGATGTAAGAGTTGTTGATGTTCCTGAGCCACCCGACCCCCCTGAAGGCTGGGTGAAAATCAAGGTTGAATGGTGCGGAATATGTGGATCGGATCTGCACGAATATATTGCCGGGCCTATCTTTATTCCTGTAGAAAGCCCTCATCCATTAACCGGCGGGACAGCTCCGGTAACCCTGGGTCATGAATTTTCCGGAACTATCGTTGAAGTTGGTGAAGGAGTTGAAAAATGGAAAGCTGGGGACAAAGTAGCTCCCGATGCTTGCCAGGTGTGCTGGGACTGTTACTCATGCAATAGAATGAATTATCCTTGTTGTGAGAAACTGGCCTTTACGGGTCTGCATACTGATGGAGCATTTGCTGAGTACGTAAACGTACCGGCTTATACCCTTTATGAGGTTCCTGATGATATGCCGTTTGAAATAGCTGCTGTGGTGGAACCTCTAGCTGTTGGAATGCACGCTGTGCGCCGGGCTCCGGTTATGGCTGGTGATAATGTGGTTGTTTTAGGCGGCGGTACTATCGGGTTATCTGCTTTACAATGTGCTAAAGCAGCCGGTGCTGCAAAAGTTATGGTCATTGAAATGGCCAGAGCTCGTAAAGATTATGCCAAGAAACTCGGAGCTTATGCGGTTATTGATCCCACCGAGGGTGATGCCGCGGCTGAAGTTCAAAAACTAACTGATGGCCTGGGTGCAGATGTAGCTATAGAGTGTGTCGGCAGCGATAAAACTGTTCCTGTTGCTCTAGCCAGCGTACGCCCCCGCGGTATTGTTGTAACGGCAGGTGTGTTCGAAAAGGATACTCCGATTCAATTCAATAATGTAACTTTCCCCGAAAAAGAAATCAAGGGCTCACTAGCTTATAACGGAGAATTTGCAACCGTTATAGCAATGCTGGGTGATGGCAGACTTGATGCAAATACTATGATTACCGGCAAAATCAAACTTGACGACATTATCCAGAAAGGTTTCAATGAATTAATCAATAACAAGGATAAAAACATCAAGATTATTGTATCACCCAAATAAGCTGTTAATTTACCGAAGGTGTCGAGGGGACGGTTCTCTTGACACCTTTCTGTTAGAGAAACAAGATGATCATAGTTTACATTAAGACAAACACACGACTATCAATTAGGGCGATAGCTAGTTTGCTAGGGTCAAATCAGATAATGAAGGCGAACAGTAAGCTCAGAGTGGCCCAAAAAGTGTCAAGAGAACCGTCCCCTCGACACCTCCTAATATTGTTTTTGTGCCAAAGCCTTAGAAAAGTCAGATAACGGCTACTTTCATGATATGTATGCAGGCTTTATATATATCAGCCAGCAGGATTATCTTAAGAAGCTATTTCTCTTTGCCAGGGCAGCAAAAGTGGATTTCATTCTTTTCCCTCCGCTGTGTATTTAAATATCTTCACCAAACATAGGCATCTGTTTAAAATCTGAAACCCGGTATACGGCTTTTTCCAGTTTTTCATCGTTATGCAAAGTGTTTTCGTCCCTAACATACTTCTCGAATTTGAGGTATTCATCACTGCCTATGGCTGCGCTTCGCACTTTAAGCATATAGATCAGGTTAAAGCAGTTCATAATGGAATTCTGCTTCAGGTCGGATAAACATATCAATTGAGTACGGTGCCTTTTAGCTATTTCAAACATGGGTTGGAGCAGATGCTCCGATGAAATGGGGCCAAAGGGATTATCCATGATTAATACCCGGGTATCGGTGTCCGGATCGGCTCCCAGAGCTTCCATATTTCGCGCCCGGGTGTATGCCATTAAGGCGGAAAGCAAGGAAAAGAAAACTACGAATTTTTCCCCGCCTGAATTCTCTCGGACCGCATCTTCCCAGTTTTTTAGCCTGCTGTTTTGCATGTTCATGTCAATTTTAAATACACTGACCGGTATTCGGGCCGTGCCAATATATATATTGAGGAGTTCGCGGCTGGACATTAAACGGGCTGCCGCCTTACGCACTTCATTATCTTGATTCTCCTGCCTGGCTTTATCCCTGACCTGGCTGATACAATCTTCAATATATTCATTCATTCGCTGCCGGGCAGAATCATGATTATCAAACTGCAGATCGATCTTCAGCATTTGTACCAGCCTGGACCTGCCCTGCAGGCGAACCTTGGAACTCTCTGATATCAAGCTGATTTCTTCGAATATTCGCCGTCCCTGAAGAAAGCTCTGCTGGACCATATCCTTTTTATTGCGTTCCAGGTTGGCCAGCTGAGACTCATAAATGGCGATCAACTCGCCCAGTTTGTCACTATGCTGGCTCATTCGCTCAAACAGGTAGTAAAAATCATCAAACTCTGTTTGCGCTTTATCCCAGAGTGGGTCGAGGCCTTTAAATATACTGTCCAGATTAAGATTCTTTTCCCGGTAATCCATTTTGCAGTGCAGGTAATGATTCTTTATGGTATCCGCATTAGCGCGGTTGCTATTTTGTAATTTACGGAAATCATCTTCCCAGCGATAGGCCTGTGCAAAAACATCTGCTTCGGGGACAAAAGTATGTGCAGCTTCGATACTGTTCAGATCCACCGCTTTTTCAATATTCTCCCTGGTCCTGCTGCAGCGGAATAAAATTTGGGAAATGTTTCTGTTCATTTCTGCCAGTTCTTCGGCCTGCCGACGAAGTCTTACCCGCCGCGCACTAAAATCGCCTTTTATCTCCTGGGGAGGAAGCGGGGCTTCAGCCCCAAGTCTTATCAGCTCGCCCATTGCGGTTTTGAGCGCCGTGGCAGCAGCAGCTTCAGCTCTGGATGCAAGTTCTTTTTCTCCCTGTTTTGTTTTAAGCAAGGCTTCAAGGCGAATGATTTCTCCCTGAATGGATTCATGTTCGCTTTCACTAAAAAAGGTTGAAGCGTAATATTCTTCGCTAAGTCCCAGCTTGTCAAGCTTCTTTTGTGTCTTCCGGCGATCTCCGGTTAAATCCTGCTGCCGCTGCTCCAGTTGTCCGATTTCCTGGTTATGACCTTCTTTTATGGCATTCAGCCGTTTTTCCAGTTCCTCGATGCTTCCTGCTTCATCTTGTGCCGGGGCCGCCTTCTGGTACAAAGGGTATTGCTGTTCAGCCGCCCGTTCCTGTCTTTCCAGTTCCATAATACGATTTTTTCCAACCGATATATCAATTTGCAGTTGGTCCAGGCTTTGGTTCAGTTGATCCCTTTTTTGTTCAAAGCTCAGCAGTTCCCGCCCAATTTGATCCAGCTTGACACGGCATTCCTGGTAGTCGGGCTCTTTTTCTATATATTCCTGGAATGCCAGCAGTGCTTCATCCGCCCGGGGAATATTTTCGGCCAGCTTCCTGGCTTCCTCATCCAGTTGATTCCGCTGCTGAATAAGAAATTTATTTTCTTCTTCCAGTTTAGCCAGCTGTTGATCTAATTCTTTGCCGCGTTTCCTGCCGGAGCTTATTGCTTTCTCTAATTGGTAACGAAAATCCGCAGTATAATCAAAG
The DNA here is from genome assembly GCA_016841245.1 of Syntrophomonas sp. Lineage (GTDB taxonomy): Bacteria > Bacillota > Syntrophomonadia > Syntrophomonadales > Syntrophomonadaceae > JAAYJK01. The sequence continues at coordinate 108,856 of JAENZN010000009.1, read as the reverse complement.
CTATGACAGACAGAACTATCCAGCAGAGCTGCATGGTGAGCTTCTATATAGTGGCTATGTCGTTCTCCGGCCTCTTCCCCTTTTTTGTCCAGCTCCAGAATCAATGCCTCTAAATTATCATTATCAAAGATTCTTCCTTCATACAGGCAGGCAAAAGCGATATCCTCCCGAGGCCGAGCAATCCCACCCTGGTTTTCAATCAATAGATTCAAATCCTCGTAAGCCATCAAGGGAATAATACGGCGCTGGACTATATCGAGGCCCCCTGATTCCGCGATCCGGTTTATGTCGGTCTTGGACATGATAAAGGTATAGGGGAGAATGGGGTTCCCATTCAGCATTTTCCCGCGAATATCCGGTGTTTGATTGCGCAGATAGCTTTCCCCGGTGTCATACTCAATGTCCATCTGGGCCAGAGCGGATGCCAGCTCCTGAGAAGTATGCAGGTGTCCATTCTTTATAGATGAGAGTGCTTCCATGATTTCATTTTGCGTTCGGGCAGCTGTCTCCGCCTGGTACTCCAATTCTTTGATATGTTTACCAAAAAGGGATGTCAGACGCTCTCCTTCAAAACAGAGGGACGAATCAAAACCATAGCGGGCCAGTATGTCTTTTACTTCTTGCTCCTTTTGCAGGTAGGTGGTTAGCTGGCGTTCATGATCCAGTAAATCCCTGTTATTATTCTCCCTGCTGATCTGGATTTCTTTCCCTTCCAGGTCTATGTCCTGCTGGCGCTGAGCAATGGAGGACTTTTGTGCCAGCACTTTTTCGTGGCCGGTCAGCAGCTGCTTTTTAGCTTCCAGCAAGCTGTTGTGGATTTGATCCATCTGCGCTGGGTCCAGTTCGCCCAGGAGATTTCTTATCCATTGCCTTCCCAGCCGCTTCTGAAGGCGATTCTCCATTTCCTCATAGCTTCTCAAACGTTCTTCTAGTCTTCCCTTATCCCCATCCAGGCGGCTTTTTTCTATTTCCATACCCTGCAGCTCTTGCTTCTGACCAGCCAGTTTTTCTCGCCGTTCAATCTGTTCGGTCCGCAGATTGCCAAGCTCGGCAGCAAGAGATTTCAGCAGCTCTTCATACCTGATTTTCAAAGCATATTCCAGGCGGCCGGCCCGTTCGTCCTTATCATAATCTTTCCTGGCCATGGACAGCTTCTCTTCGATCCCGGATAATTCAGAGCTCAACTGCTGGATTTCCATGGCCAGGCCGGCCGCTCGCATAATGGCTTCCTCTTTTTTGCTCCGGTTTAGCTCGGCTTCTGCCTCACTGTGGCCTTCTTCGGCAGCAGTCAGCCTGGACAGAGATTCCTGATACTCCCCTTGTTTGATTAAACAGTCATGGGAGCGCTCCTCCAGTTCTATCCTTTGTTCCTCAATTTTAGCGGCATCTATTGCCTCCTGGTTGATATGCAGCTGATCTTGCCGGGTGTTTATCTCTTCGCTTAGATATAAATGCAGTGCAGCCAGCTTTGCTGCCAGTTGTTTCTGATCTTCCAGATCCTTTAATAAATCGCCCAATTGCGCAAGTACTTCCTGCAGCCTGTGGAGAAATCCGGTGAACAGCTGCTTTTCCATGATAAAGTGCTCATTCTCCACCACCTCCTGCACCAGGCTTTGCAGCATGGCTTCCAACTGCTGTTCTTCGCTTCGGCTTTTGAACATGACTTTTTCCACGGTTTTAATGATCCAGTCATCCAGCAAATGGCTGGAATTGCGGTACTTTTGGAATAGATCCTCCAAACCGTTTTCACTGTCGTTGATCCTGGCTATGATATTGCGCCACTCATCCTGGACTATACCAAATTCAGCCAGGCGTTTAACATAATGATCCTTTTCATCCTCCGGGTAATATCCCACCAGGTAGGGATCTTTTTTCCCTTTATCGGATATTATTTTACGGGCTTCCCGGAAAGGCTTGATATCTAAAACTTCGCCGTTTCTCTCAATTAACGGAATGCTGATAATATCGAAAGCATTGGCTCCGATATATTTTGAGGTAAAATTGAAATATCTCACCTGTGGACGTGAGCCTTCCTGTTCCGAAGCTTCTGCAGCTGTAATGCCAATACCGGTAAGCAGGTACCCTCCTCCGCCATCCAGTTTCCATTCCATCATAATATACGAGGGCAGCTTTTTCTTGCGGAAAAAGCTGGCGATATTGCGCCCCTGTATCTTAACGCCGGGCACCACAACCTGCATCATAAGCTGCACCAGAACGCTTTTACCTCCGCCATTGGCCAGGTTCAGAAGAGCGTCCTCGCCGCCATGGAAGTTAAAAATCTCATCAACTATATGACGGCTATCATTGTTATATGAAAAATTAACGATCCTGATCCTATTGATTTTGGGCATCCGGCTCGCTTCTCCCTTCGAATAAGGCGTGGATCTCGTCCACTCGGGTATCAATTAAATAATAATTCAGCATTAAGTCATCCAGTTTGCGGGTGCATCGAATTTCCCGGTCATTATCAACCAGCCGCAGCAAATTCTGGCGTTCCAGCAGCCGGCAGGCATTAAGGATGGTACCTGTTTTAGTCTTGCGCGCCTTTTCCTCGAAATCTTGTTTACTGTCCCAGAGTTCAGACAGTTTGATAAAATTAAGGCCATAACGCTCTTCCAGGCCGGCAGTGGCTACGTCATCAGCCAGAGCTCGTCCCAGTCTCAGGTCCAGCTCCTCCAATAATTTACTAACCCGCAAAAATTCTCTTTGCTTGGGATTACGATTACGTCCGCCGTAAAAAAGATAAAAGGTATAAATGGAAATATAACAGAGGAGATAACTATCTAATAATCTGGCATCGGAAGCCACCCACTCCCGGAGATCCTTGCTTACAAAACCCAGCAAATTATTGCTGCTGTCCGGAACCAGGTATAAAGTACTGGAAGCCTCAACAATTTTGAAGTCTAACTCTTCCTCCAGCTGGGCCAGAAACGACCTTACTTGTCCATTGCGAAACTCCAGAAAAAGGTCTCCGTCGCTCTCACGATCAATCTGTCCTTTGTCTAAAAGTTTTCTGAATATTTGCAAAGCGGTATTAAATGAACTCATACTATATCCACCTCGATAAGAAAGTCACTGATAATCATATGTTTAGAATAGACCGCCTCACCCTGCATGTACCGGAGATCGTCCTCAAATAGTCTATCATCAGGTTTTTGTATGCTTATTTTCCTGATCCCGTACATATCCGGGCGGTCGTATTGAATGTGACATAAACATAAGTTTACGTCCAGTTCTCCAGTGGCATTGGCCACCACTTCTTCATGTTGGGCTTGCCAGACAGCGATATCGATAATATTCAGATCATAAAGCTTTAGTATGGATTTGAAAAGTTGATCATCCTCCATCAACTGATTATAGATATCCGGACGGCTTTGCAGGCAGGAATATAATTCACTAAATCGATAGGAACAGCCTTTGACAGCAGCCAATTCCAGAATGGAGCGGATCAATTCTATGTGGGCTGCATTTATCCTTTTTATTTTTTGCAGTTCCTGATCTTCACCTAGTTCCACCATGGAAACGCCCTCCGCCGCCTCATCCTCAGGGCGAATGCGGGACTGGCGTTCATACAGGGACAGCAGATTGAGATTCTTATAGAGATTAGGCTTAAACAGCGGATTTAGCAGCTTCCATAGATGGCTGATCTTCTCTTCAGCACAGTTTTCCAGTGGAACCAGGATTTCCTGTTCAAAGTCATAAACCCGGGCCAGTGACAGGGAAAAGGAATCCTCGATCATATCTTTGTAAATTCTGGACAGGCTGTGACGCTCCAGTATCACCTGTTTTTGTTCGTCTATGGTATTGGTGATATTTCTGCGAATGATACTGATCTCTTTGCGAGCTTTCTTCATATCTTCATCCAGACTGCCCCGGGTGTTCTCCTCTTCCTGCAGGCGCTGCTCCGAAAGTACGATCATGTCATGAATTTCATTCATGGTTCCATACTCTTCCTCCAGGAGGGCGTAGGTGCTGCCCACCAGCTTTTCAAATTCCTGTATATCCACATCATAAATATTCTCTCGAATCCTCTGGATAAACTGGCTTATATCATTCCTTTTCTGCCGTATCATCTGCCGCAGATTGGCACTCTGGCTGATAGCTTTTTTATAGTTCTTGCGTTTGATGAGTTCGCGCAGTTTTAGTTCTTCAATAGTAAAGCTGATCTCCTGCTCAACTTCCTTGGTGCGGAAAAGCAGATCATAACCCTGATTGGTAAGCTGGTAACTTACCAGGTAACCTTTATCACTGTCCTTGAGCTTATCATCTATCAATCTTATGCGAGTAGGGATCAATCCCTCTCCGTATTTCATAACCGGGTAATATCTGGCTTCCCCGCCATTTTGCAGGATGTCCTTGATGATATATTCAGCTAGCTGACGGGTGCTATCGGCTGGAAAATCAGGAGTATAATAAGGAATAATGCTTGCCAGGAATGCGCTTATACTGTCGATAGTGCATTCTTCATCCTCACTGAGGGTTCTTTCCATGATAAACACCAGTACTGAAAATATAATATTATCCAGTTGGGCATGCTCAAAAAGGTTCTCCAGGGCCATGTTGCGGTTGAGCCGGTTGACAATAGAGTCAATAGCAGCCAAAATCTGCATTCTTTTTTCGAAACCCTCAAGAAAATCCCAATCTTTCATAGGTGTCTATCCTCGCTTTTAAACAATATAAAAACTATTTTAAACACGTATTTCTTCTCCCCGTGCAGCAATGGACAGGCGACTATACCTGCTCCTAAGCAAAAATGCCTGCCAACAGCCTGATACTATGGTAGTATTTACACTCGCAACTGTTCCTGAGCCGACTGTGTTTAAATTACATTATTTGTTTTAGGACCTGATAATTAATAATTTCCTGGGGAATATATCTTCCCTTGGCCAACAGGTCGTTAATGACACCGGTCTGATCACCGCCTAGCAGCTCAGCGAAATCTTCAATCGCCGCCGGCAGCTCGCGTTTATCCGGCGATTCCGGCATTTCCCGTCCCCGGGCCAACTCCAGCATCAGCTGGTACATGGGCGCAAATGGTAGAATAGTCAGGCTGGGATTGGCCTCCCGGGTACGGAAGAATAAGCGGATGCCCTCCTTATCCAAGTCGCCAAAATATAGAAATCTTATGGTTTGTCCTTCCTGACTTCGCAGCATGCCGCTGGCATAATCCTCCAGCGCGCCCTTTTTGCTTATTTTATTACCTTCACCATATAGAAGCAAGTCCACCGCAGTCCCAGCAATCAGGTTCTTACCGGTGGTCTGCATAAATTTACGGAAGCTGAACCAGGTGTCCTTGTTCTCCAGAATAAGAACGGTCATGTCCCGGGAATAGCTGTGAACATATTCAAAAAATGGCTCCGGCGTATCATAATAATTCAGGAAATTCTCCTCCAGGCTATTAAAACGAAGTACTTCCCGAACCAAAGAAAAATGTTCATCCAGCAGCTTCTCCCGGCCCCAGATAGAAAAGGAGCGTTCCTTGCGGGACATAGGTTCTTCCAGCAGCTCCGCTTCAAACCACAAATAACGGCTCAATCCCTCCACAATATCAAGATGTTTCCTATATAATTCCGGGCGTTTAAGATAAGCGGAAATATTCAAACGCGGGTTAAGCCGCCGGATGGACTCCATGTATTCACTGTAGTCTTCCCGGGGCTTAATAATTCGGTATTTATTATATAAAGGTGGGATTCGTCCATTCTTCCCCGATGCCTTAACCGGACTCAGCAGACCGTTCTCCATCAACTCTTCAACTCCACTATGAAAAAGCAGATAATTCCATTCTTTTGAGATTTTCTGCAGCTCGGTTTCCGTAATGAATTTACCATGGGCGAATAGTTTGTCGGTTGGGATCATATGATCCACCTTTCCTCGGGATTATGGGACCATGCAGCGACAAGAAAAATTTAAAGCCCAGTTTTCTGGGCAAAGGTTCAGCTTCAATTTCTATCTGACGCAGGTAAGCTATTCTGGCTTCTGCCTTTATAGCTCATTTGAATCAGTAATGCCTAATTTATACTGCGCTGTATTCATTAAAATAACCGGTCACTAGTTTCTCAACCCTTCGAATAGGCTTTAATGTGCTTACTAATAATGGTATCAGCGCGATATTTGCCGGACAAAATATGCTTGGCCTGCTTTTGCACAGATGCAGGAACTGAACATCCTTCAGCCCGAAAACTAAATGCCGTATTCTTGATAATATCTGAATTCCTTTTATTAATGGTGTTCATTGTATAACTCCATTTATTATTTAAATCAGTAATTAAATTATACTAAATACTCAATATTTATGCCAATTAGATACCGGTCAGATTTTGCTTATATTTTTTAATCCCGAATTGGAATGATTCGCGGTATACCCATAAAATCCTTTCCATATCTATGGCTTTATAGTACCGCAATTAAGCCACAGAATTACATGTAAACGTTTACCCCTCTCCCCTGCCGTTCATATATACGGTATATTTCTGGACTCGCACCATTCCCTGACCATTTCCATGAAGGCGTTTTCCCTGTATTGGTACCACTGGTCCTCGACGCCAAGCCGGGCAATCAGGTCTTTAAAGCGCCTGAAGGCGCCCCTACCAGTTATCGCCTGGCATAATTTTCTTGAAACGGCTTTTCAAAAACTTCACACATATCAAAGAAGCCGCAAAGATGAGAAAATAACATAAACACTAAAACAAGGAGATGTTCAGGAATGACAAATAGTGATCTGTGCAGCCTGTGGGAACAGCGACTGGCAGAGTATGAAACTAGTGGGAAAACCATCTCATCCGGACGATTTCCCGTAACCGCAAATGACGGCCCGCCTCCGGTATCTGTTCCCTGAATCTCCAGGTTCAGTGCGCCGGCACAAGTCTCCGTATAACCGTCAATGTCCAGGTGTATATAATTAAGCCTCACAAAGGCCCCAGGAATCAATTTTTCGATAATGTAAATTTTTTCTGCAAATTTGTATTATTCATATCTTAACAAGTCTTCTGCCATTTTAACTGCTGTAATCTCAGCTTTATCTCCCATCTGGTCAGGTGTTGTGCAGAAGGGAACAATATACTCGCCAATAGAGATACCGCCTGTGTAATCACATTCTCTCTGAAAAATTACCGGGATCAAATCAGCATTATTTTCAATTTTATCCCCACAGGTTACAAGCAATGCCATGAGTTTATTTCTTAGAAATGATTTATATTCTGGAGTATCGAAATTTTTCACCAGGCAATACTGCCTGTCAATCAATGGTTTCATTTGGGAAGTATACCCCCAGACATAAAGGGGTGATGCGTAAATTATGGCATCTGCGGCAATCATTCTATCGAACAGATTCAACATATCATCTTTTTGAACACATCCTGGCTTATCAATTATTTTTTGACATTTGTCACATCCAAGACATCCATTTAACTGATATCGAATCACATTAATCCGGTCAACAGTGTGCCCCTTTGAAATAACAATATCCTCAAACCTCTTTAATACCTGTGATGTATTCCCTTTTAATCTTGGGCTTCCAAGGATGGTGGTAATTTTCATATTCTCCTCCAATCAGTAGATAATCATTTTTGCCAAGATAGAATCTTATAGATAGGAATTTGCTTTTCCATTTTTCAGGGTATCACTAGTTAATATTGTAACGCCATCATTATGTAACCGTCAAATCCCCTTGGTTTCCCCTTCGTTTCATTTCGCTTTGATATCTACAACTACTATCTCAGGAGGATTGAATATTCGCGGTAAACGAGGGTTAAATGAAACACCGCGGCTTACTATGTGAGTCAAGGAATCATGCTTATATTCCCCGCCGGCATATGGGGGAAACCAGCCTTGATTGGGAGCATAAAGTCCATTAAGTATGAAGGGGATTCTAAGCTGGCCGCCATGGGCATGGCCAGATAGTACCAGATCAAAATCGCTTCTTTTATATATTTCTATCAATTCCGGGCGGTGAGCTAAGAGTATTTTAAAGTCAGGCTTATCCTGCAATTCCAGGAAAGCTTTATAGAATTCGCCTTCCCAATCAAAACCTGGTTTTTCATATGTGACAACATCCGGGTCATCAACTCCGCCAATGATAATGGATGAGTTATTAACCTTTATCTGCTGGTAAGTGTTTTCCAGAATCGTAACATCGTATTGGCGAATGGTATCTTTTATGTTTTTGATATCATTGGACCAAAATTCGTGATTCCCGGATACGTAGTATACAGGAGCAATTCCCTGAATGCCAGCCAGGAACTGTTCGGTTCCCTCAATCGGCACCTCGTCATCTGCGATGTCTCCTGCCAGTGCGATAATGTCCGGCTTTTGCTGGCTGATTAACGAAATAATTTTACTCTGGTTTTCTCCATAAATATGATTGTGCAAATCAGCAATCAACACGATCTTAACCGACTCATCTTTATCAAATTTATCAGTATTAACGGTATATTTTCTGACCACCAGACCGTTATAAAAAGCGGCAAATATAAATATGATCAACAGGCCTGTTATAATCAAATATTTCTTGGTCCTCGTCAAAAAAAATGCTCCTCTTTCATTACCTGGTGTACTCATCGAGATTTATAGAAGTAATAAGCCAGCGGTCTTCGACTAACTCTACCGAAAGAGTAATGGCCGTTTAGCGGCAAAACCGTCGTTCACCATACTGGTCATTTCTATAATTGCCATTGATTTCGTACATCGATTCAGACAATTTGTCCATCTTTATTAAATACTGTTATCCAGACCTTCAAACTTAATTGTTTCTGCCATATAATTACCTTCATTAAGAACGTATACAGCTTGGATTTCTCCGACAAACATTCCTGGAGACACTTGCGCACGGATATTGACCATCAATTTGTCATCAATCACTTCATAATTGAAACTATTTTCGAAACCTACATTATCGAACCATAAACCGGCATCTTCTTTATCTTGGTAAATAACCGTTTCCTCATCGGCTATTACGATTTTGATGGCAACTTGATCTCCATTAAGCTCAATTTTCGTTTTTACGTTCTGTTTTATAATGTCAAGCGGATCTTCTACATCTATCTCTGAAAAAGTATCCGGTTTTAATAGGTGAATGTCTTCGGTGTGAACTCCGGTGCCGGTCCCGGTTGTTAAGATAATAATCAGTTCTTTTTCCCCATCCTGGTTAATGTCATTAAACAGAAGCTCAGGAGCGAAGGTGGGATTGCTGGAGTTTTTCCAATCAAAATATTGGCGTTTACCTTGAACCTCAAGTATGAATCCATTATACATTCCATTTATCTCTTCAAAAGGATATAATTTAGCCTCCGCTTCCGGTAAACTGGCCACAAAATACGGTTTCTCGATATTAACTGTTCTATGCTGCTCATCCCAGATGACATCTGCTCCCAGTGCTTCTGCAACCCATCGTACCGGCACCATGGTTCGGCCATTAATAATTTGAGGAGGTGTGCCTGAGGCTATCTCTTCTCCATTAACTAATAGCTTGACCGGATTACTGGCCAACGCTGCAGCAGTAAAGATACAGATCAGTACAAGAGTACTGAAAACAACTAAGGATTTCTTTTTCATTGGGAATACCTCCATTAATAAAATACAGCAGATCGATTGCTATGGCATTTGAATATATCAAGCTGCCGTTATTGGGGTGAAAAGCTTGATCCTCGCTTATGATATTACTACTATTACGATGGGCGGGATGCTTAACTTGCAGTTTTCTTAAGTTTTAACCCGAAGTGCTGCACCTCTATTCTTTTTAACCTTTTCAATGGTTCGGGTGATGTAGCTGTTCAGCTTTTCTTCAAATACTTCTTCGGTGATCTCTTTATTTTGAATCATAAACAAGCCCTTTTCCCAACTAGCAGTCAGGATCGGATTTAATAGTTCCTTAGCTGATAATCGGACCAGTTCCACAATCGCCTCTCCTTTAGGCTCGGGTGAAACAATTCGGGTCTTGGAATTAATTTTAATATAGCCAATATCCTTAAGTTTCTTTATAATCCCGGAACGTGTGGCTGAAGTGCCTATACCGCAGGTCTTGATCTGCTCCCGGAGTTCTTCGTTTTCAATATACTTCCCCGCCTTTTCCATAGTAAGGATCAATGCCGCATCGGAAAATCGGGAGGGTGGCTTGGTTTCTTTTTGCTCTAAATCCAGGGCTGTGACGCTGCACTTTTCTTTTTTGACGAGCAAATGAATAGGCGAGGTGGACATCTCTTCTTCGTTTTTGGCAGGGGTAACTTCATAGATCTCCTTCCAACCAGGCTCTTTTAGTGTTTTGGAATTGGTTGTAAAGATTTCACCTGCGATCTCTGTCTCTACCTTTACGGTATTATACTCTGCAGCCGGATAGAAAATAGCTAGAAACCTTTTTGCAATCAGGTTGTATAAATTTCGGCTGTCTGCATCCAGCCTGGATAAATCCGTGGCCACATAGGTGGGAATGATAGCATAGTGATCAGTTACCTTGCTGTCATCTACAAATCTTTTGCTGGATTTATCAATGGCCAGCTTGCCAAAATCTTTGATTCTAATAACAGAGTCCTTGAATGCGGCATTTTTATATAAGCCATTAAGGATTTTGGGTATCTCCTGAATAATATCCGTGGATAATACCCGACTGTCAGTTCTGGGGTAAGATATAAGTTTTTTTTCATAAAGGCTCTGAGCAATTTCCAAAGTTTTATCAACCGGAAGTTTGTATTTTTTGTTGGCTTCCGATTGCAGTTCGGCCAGATTGAAAAGCAGGGGGGGCGGTTCTTTCTTGACTTTGATATCCACCTTTTTTATAGTGGCTTCATGCCCTTTCAACTTTTCTATAATTGCCAGGGCATCTTTCTGGCTGAGATATTTTTCTTCGCTATCAGGTTCATCAGCTGGTGCTGGCCGCTTTTTTTTCTTAGGCTGCCATTTGCCCTTATAAGCAATGCTGCTTTCCTGAGACGTAAAGCTGGCTATGATCCCATAATGAACCTGGGGTACAAAATTCCTGATTTCCAGTTCTCTTTCCACCACCAAACCCAGGACACAGGTCATCACTCGCCCAATGGCAATAACTGAGCGCTTCTTTTCTTTTAATCGATCGGCTAAATCTTTGCCATATTGACAGGTGTATATTCTGCTGAAATTCATACCAAAGAGCCAGTCCTCTTTAGCTCTGCAATAGGCCGCCCGGGATAAGGAATCGTATTCGGAGATATCCCGGGCTTCATCGATTCCTCTTCGCACTGCATCTTCAGTATGAGAAGATATCCACACTCGTTTGGCGGGTTTATTGATTCCGCATTCCTGATAGACCAGACGGAATATATACTCGCCTTCACGTCCGCTATCAGTACAGGAGTAGATCAAATCAACATCATTACGATGCATCAATTTCCTTATCACTTCATACTGTTTTCTCGTACCTGCATGATCGATAATCTCATATTTATATTCCTGGGGAATAATAGGCAGATGCTCTATCCGCCATGACTTATAGGCGGGATCGTATACCTCTGGATAAGCCATAGTTACCAGGTGACCATAGCACCAGCTGATGATGGCTCTGTCGTTTTCCGCATATCCCCTGTTTTTATCGGATTTAGATATTTCTATTCCCAACACGCTGGCAAAGCTGCCAGCCACGGATGGTTTTTCGGTTATGTATAATTTCTTGTTCAATATATACCTACCTCTGTGGTTTTATAATCCATGTATTAAAATTTACTTCTGTTATTCTAACTATGATTTAATTATAAGGCACAGAGCTCAAAATCACGGGTAGATATTAGCCCTAATATCCAGCTTTTATTCAAGTTCATCAGCACATTTCTGGCTCCGCCCTATCCCGGGAGTTAGTTCCTTTAAAGACTTCATCGATAAAAAACAGCATAGGCTTATTTTCTTTACTGTACTCAATTATCATTTTAATACGTAATAATTCTGCATAAAACGTTGATATTCCGGCGTTAAGGTCGTCGGTTACCCTCATTGAAGTATAAATATCCAGGATTGAACACTTAAAATCCCTGGCACAAACAGCAGCACCGGCATAGGCTAACACCAGATTTAAACCAATGGTACGTAAAAGCGTGGTTTTGCCTGACATATTTGAGCCGGTGACTAAGCTTTACCCATTCCTTATTTCATTTTATTAAAATATTCTTGTGTTACTTGAAGCTGTTTGTTTCTGATTTGTTTCCAAACTGGTTTAGGAATATCACCTGTACCCTTTGATATTTTTGTCAATTTTAATGTTCCATCCGGCATACGTTTTCGATAAAAGTAGTGATCCGTTTGTTTGTATAACTCCCAACCATCATGCTCGCAAAACCGTTTAAGCTCAGACCACTTTGGCATTAATATACCCCATAATTTCATCTATTGTGGATGCTAAAAGCACTTTTAATACATAAGGATAGTGGTCTTTTCGATTAGGAGCATTATAAAATAATTTAAAATCATTAACGTAATCCTGAGCATATTCAAGTAAATCTTCCGCTAATTTTCTTATAGCTTCTTGTTCCGATTTGGATTCAACTACTAGATCAAATCCGGCTATAGTCCCTACAATAATTCCATCTTCGTAAGTCAGTTCAGCATGCAACGTCAAATCTTTCACCAAATCTTTTACTATTTGATCCGAGAAAAATAACAATATATCCCTGTTGCGTTTTACTGCAATAGGTTTTTCTCTTACTACGGTATCAATATAGAAACTAAAGTTGTTTCTGACTTCAGTTGCATTTATCGTCTGCATATAAATCACCAGCCTTCACCCCTATCGTACATTATGTACATAATGTATGCAATAGGAATATAAACTATACCGCTTTCGTTGTAGACGTAAGACATGGGGACGGGAGCGACCTTGCTCGGTCGCTCCCGTCCCCATGTCTCAGTCCCCGTGTCTCAATCTTCGATTTCTATGCCAACCATCTTCATTAAATACCTGGCGTTGGCAATTGTACACCTTCCTGGCTTTAATTGATAGTCAAAAGCGATTTCTCCATGGGAATAGGTTTCGGTAAAATGCATATTGATAATTCTGCCGCTATTATCGTTTTCAAAATCACAGAGCTCAAAATCATGGGTAGATATTAGTCCTAATATCCAGCTCTTATTCAAATTTATCAGCACATTTCTGGCTCCGACTACTCTGTCCCGGGAGTTAGTTCCTCTAAAAACTTCATCAATCAAAAACAGCATGGGCTTCTTTGCTTGGCTGTACTCAATTATCATTTTAATACGCAATAGTTCTGCGTAAAACGTTGATATTCCGGCGTTAAGGTCGTCGGTCACCCTCATGGAAGTGTAGATGTCCAGGATTGAACACTTAAAATCCCTGGCACAAACAGCAGCACCGGCATAGGCTAACACCAGATTTATACCAATAGTACGCAAAAGTGTGGTTTTGCCTGACATATTTGAGCCGGTGACAATGCATATCTGATTATTGATTTCGAAATCATTTACAACTCTGGCTTTATCATTAATGAGGGGATGGCCCATATCCGTTGTTTTTATCAATAATCCATTCAGATCGAAAGTGGGATAGCTCCACTGCGGGTTAAGCTGAGCAACTAAAGCCAGGCTGCATAGAGCTTCAAATGTCCCTAAGGTGTCAATCCAGCTTCTAAAGGAACGTCCGGATGTTTCCTTCCATCTCTCCAGGGCCAGGACCCAGTGAAAGTCCCAAAAAAAGATGTTATTGATAATGACATGAATGAAGGGATTGGTCCGGATAGATAGTGCTCCCACCATATTGTCCAGAACTTTAATTTGCTGGGAGGCGGATTTAGTATTATGAAACAAAACTGCTTGTAATTCCGTCAGATATTCATCATCAAATTCTTCTTTCTCGATTACTTCCAGCATTTTTTGGTACACTTCGATCTTGTTCTTATGGGAATAGAGGCCGGCTATAATACGGGTTACCTTAAAGGAGCCTGCGATATTTATAATGATCTGAAGGAGTAAGCTGCCCAGGGGTATATATGATGAATATCCAAAGAATTGGTGCAGACCAAAGGAAATTATAGTTATCCCCGGCAGTATATATAACAGGTAATTAAGCGAATTTGAAAGAAACAAGCTGCTATTGCTTTCTGCATATAATATTAAATTTTCAGGATTATTTGAGATATCCTGGCCGGCCATTCCCCTGCACTGCAGATATTGGCAAAAATCCAATTTGGCTGCCAATTCTTTAACAGCTTTTTGTCTTCTTTTGATACTGTCAACATCTTTCAGAGGGCTGGCAAGCATATCCTTCAAGAATTCTCTCCCGTGGTAGGACTTGGCGGTATTGATCCAATGAAACAGTGAACCATGCCCGAAAATATCTAAATCATTTATATATGGATGATTGGAATCCATATATTCTTTGCCATCGTCTGCAAAATGAGCCCAATCGCCTGCAATTCTTTGCTGACATGCCTTATTTATCTCTGCCAGACTATTATAAATATTAATTTCTTTAGTTGTTCTATCGTGACGTACCACCAGGAAAATGAAAAATATCAGTGAAACACAGAAAAGGACATATGATAATGGTTTGGATGCATAATAATAAGTCAGCACCGTCAAAAGAATTCCAATGAGAACAGTTGCCAAGCGCAAGTTGCTTATTAAATTTGATGATTTTTCCAACTGCATTTTCCTGGCTAAAAATATTTCGCAGCGTTCTAGATATCTGGCCGCCTGATCGTTCATATATATACATCCTCGTTTTCAATTGGGACAATTACTAAGGTGAATTATAACATACATTTAATTAGCATTTTGCCTCCCAAAATTCAACCTCGACCTGAAATATTTAAGCCTTATTAGCAATAACAAAGATCAATCAGAACAGCTTGATGAAAGAGCTGTTATCTGATAAATTAAAGGAAATTATTGGCATATTATTTTAGGGGGAACATTATGTGATTAAACCAGAGATATTCACTCTTAATCCGGGATTCACTCAGTCCCTCATACTGATTTTAATCTATCCCCTTATGCTGTTAATCCTTAAAAAAGTGTTTGGGAAAGTGCCATATAAAATTGTCATTGTAGGTACTATTGCTTTTCTCACTGCCATCGTACTGGAAGGACTGATATTATTTTTTATAGCCTACATCCCTTTTCAGCCTTTTCAAGTCATAATTACCAATGTTTCTGTATTTATTCCATTTAAATTGTTCCTTATAGCATTTTTGGAAGAACTATTCAAATACCTACCGATAAAGAAATATTTGGATAGGGATTATAAAGAAGTGGTAATTTTCGGGGCTGCCTTTGGAGCAGCTGAAGCTGTTGTATATGGAGTCAATCTTGCGATAATGCCTATCCCCCTCACAGGCATAATTACTACGTTAATAATCCCCTTCCTGACTAGAGTGGTGGCTGTTGCATTACACATGGGTCTTAGTTTGATAAACTTTAAAGCTGTAAGTACGCAAAGGATTAGATATTTTATATTAGCAGTGATCCTGCACATGCTTATTAACTCAGCTGCTAAGTTATACTTGTAATTTTACATTGAATATAGTTATAACCATTTTGTGATAATATATTTACGTAGTACTTTATAAGAGGTGAGCTTTTATGGCTATTGTTGAAGTGGCAATCATACCCATAGGAACCGGCAGTACCAGTGTCAGCCAGTATGTTGCCGACTGCCACAAAGTTCTGGAATATGAAAAGAACATAAAACTGGCATTAACCCCTATGGGTTCAGTTCTAGAAGGTGATTTAGATCTAATCCTGGCCGCGGTTAGAAAAATGCATGAGGTACCCTTTGACAATGGGGCTATGCGGGTATCAACAACTATACGAATCGATGATCGTCGGGACAAATCTGCATCTATAGAACAGAAACTAAAATCTGTGCAGGAAAAGATGGATCAGCCCTAAACATTCCGGACTTCTTGATTTGCACCATGGAAAGGTTGTGAGTCTCCTGATTCACCAGACAGCTATTTTCCTGCGTGATTTGATTCCGGGAGGGTACCCTGGTGAAGCCGGTTATAAAATATCTAGGGCTGATATATCCCCGCCTTCACTTGGTTTTTTGCGGACGGGGGTCTGGTCTCTGGCTCTTTTTATTACGGCGTGCAAAGTCTTCATCAATCTCATCTTTCCAGCTGTCTGTGATTGGTCTGCTGGCACGAAGCTCGCTGACTGCATGGCTGACTGCCTCGTAATTCAATCTCGTGCCCTCAGCGTCAGCATGATAGTTGGCAGCTCGGTCGGCACTGATGCCAAATCTTGCCGCGGTAGAAATGGCGTCAATATTGGCTCCCAGGAATATGAATTCCCATCCGTATTTTTCTTTTTGCCGTTCAACCATTTTCTTGATTTTTTCAAAAGTGTACTCTCGGCTGGCGTTTTCCATGCCATCGGTTGTGATCACGAACATCACCTTATCTGCCCGTCGCTTTTCACCGGTGTGCCGCTGTACATTTCCAATCTTATGAATGGTCTTTCCAATGGCATCCAACAGCGCGGTGCAACCGCCGACAAAATATTCTTTTTCTGTGATCGGGCAGATACCCTTGATGTTGATTCTATCATGCAGAAGCTGGTAGTTGTCATCGAAAAGTACCGTGGTGACAATGGCTTCACCAGGCTCTTCCTGCTGTTTTTTCAGCATTGCATTATAGCCGCCGATGGTGTCGTTCTCCAGTCCTGACATAGAACCGCTCTTATCCAGGATAAATACTAGTTCGCTTATGTTTGTTTTCATTTTGTCATCCTCCGTTTTTTTGATGATTACAGGATAACAATTTCAGGAGGCTGACTGGTCGCTTGCGAAGCGACAATCATGCCCCGAGCAGAACCTGGTCAAAAGCGAACAAGGCCTCGTTTATCTCATAGATGTTGTAATTGCCTTCTTCAATGAAATATTTAATAATTACATCAAATTTGTTGCTATGAGACAGAGTGTATCCGGCTTTACTCAGCAAATCACTGGTTTCGTCCAAATTCAGTTCGAGGGCGATGGCAAAAGCTATGGCTGTGACCTTGCTGGGATTGTACCCTTTAGTGCTGCGAATTTTTGAAAACAGCTTGCGGTCGATATTGGCCCTTTTGTAAGTTTCTACATCGGTCATACCTTTTTCATCAATAAGCCGCAGGAGCATTTGCGAAAAAGATTCATCCAGTTGATTGACGAGATCCTCAAGACTGGGCTTTACCTCTGCTGCAGGCATAGAGGCGCAAGTATCAAAACGTTCGTGTATTTCTTCCAGCTGTTGAATTTCATAAGGCTCTATGCCTCGGCGGCGTTGACTAAGACGGTGTTCTTCAATATAGTTGTCATCAATATATTTTTCAATAGCAGAAGAGAGTTTTGTACTTAAAACAAAGGCCTTCTTATCATAGACAACCAGGTAAACCATTATTTCGTAGTTTAGAAGGAACTCGCTGATAGCAGAAATGGCAATCTGTAAGGCCTGATCCTTTGGATACCCATAAATTCCCGATGAAATCAAGGGAAAAGCGATAGATTGGCACTCGTGCTGCCAGGCCAGAGTCAGGGAGTTAGTATAGCAGTTATGTAACAGATGGGCTTCCCCATGACTGCCACCCTGCCATATAGGCCCGACTGTATGGATTACATACCTGGAGGGCAGGTTATAAGCATTGGTGATGACTGCCTCACCGCCAGCACACTTCCCTATCTGGTCACAGTCTTTTTGCAATTTTTCAGCTCCGGCAGCAGCGAAGATCGCTCCGCATACTCCACCGCCCATTTTTAATGCGGTGTTCGCCGCATTGACGATGGCATCAACCGGCATTTTGATTATATCATTCCGGATTATTTTCAGGGGCATAGTGCCATCTCCTTTCGAGAAATTACTGGGTATTACATATTTCCAGGGCTGCTAAAAGTTTGTCGGAATGTATCAGGCAAACATTCCAGGTGAAAACCAAACCTGATGCTTAGCAAATTATTCCATAAAATTTAGACATAGTATAGGTAAATTATACCATGGACCGCCTTCCGTTGAACAAGGAGCAAATTTCTGAAATGGCACAAGGTGATGGTTCGCCTCCTGCCTTGCCACTTATTGATAATGCAAGATGGGGGCGGCTGTGTTTTCGAGGATGCAATGCAGTTTGTCAAATTATCTATAGAATCCTTGTCATTTGCAAACAGTATTGCATGAAATGGCGAAAGATACGTAATACTTGGTGATTCTGGTTCCATCTGTTCTTTTATACCTCAGAATAAAATAAAGATTTATTAATAGGATGGTCAATGACCCATTTCAATTAACATTTTTTTCATAAATCAAGATGATCGGTGATAAAGGTGCACATGTCGACTATTCGCTGATCGGGAGAAGCAGTGGGGTTAAATCCGCTGGCATCCGCCAGGGTATATATCAGCCGTAGATTACCCTCGATCAAGAGTGACTCCTTTTGCTTACTAGTGTATGTATGCTTAAAGTATTTTTTGCACAAATCACCGTAATCAAACATATTTGTGACTATCAAGGCAAGAGTAATCCGGGGTATTCGGTCTTTGATCATTTGGTCTAAGTCATCTATAAAATCCCTGGTAGGATCAGGCCGTAAAACGTAATATTCCCAGTATTGATCTGTCGCATCACGAAATGCAGACTCTACCATGTCAGCATTACCTTCGGTCCGATATTTCATCATAGTAGGGATTACTGCCTTAATGGCCTGGGCATAAGCCTGATCATTTAGATTGTAACGATGCAGTATTTTATCTCTCAGCTGGTCAATATCTATTTCATCCAGGTTAATTTCCAGAAGCATGTTTAATACATTTTCAAGTTCAAGCTCCAAGGTTTTTATTTCAGATGGACCTACAATATAATCGTAACTATCAACTAGCTTCTTATTATCTTCAAATAGGTTAACCCGGATGATCCTATTCGTAAGGATGGCGCCGTATCGTTGGCGTTTCTCGATGCAGCACCATACAGTCCGATATGAGAGAGTATGGTCATTAGTGAGAGATAATACAATATCAACCATATGGAAAGGAACACCGTTTTCTGCTACAAATTTGAACAAGAAAGCAACATCCTTGATTTTTTGTCCTGGTTGAAAATTGTAACCGGAAATAATATCCATATAGAGCCGGTTGTCAGCTTTAACCGAGAATTCAAACGCATCTTCCCCGGTCTTGTTATATTGAGATTTCAGTGTTTTGGAAATCTTCGGTATTACTTTATCAACACCAGCTTCTTGATCAAGTTGATCCTGCAATTGTCTTGCAAAGGCGGGGTCTGCAGCAACTTTTCTGGAGATATATGAGACGCAGGTTCTAATCTCATCACCTATTTTAGACGGGCTGGTTTCGATAATAGTCCTAAACGCCTTTTCACTGATCCAGAAGTTTTTCTCGTCATCAGGCAGAATTTTGTACTCTGAATCATCCACATATTTTGAGAGGCAATGTTCTTCCAAGTCTTTTAGCCAATTTAAATAGGGATAGCCGTATTCAATCAGACCTAAACGGGCATATAGCTCCCTGGTTGTTTCTATCGGTTCAGGAAAATACTTTTTTATCAAGTGTTCTGGTGTAACTATCATTACAAAACCTCCATTCTAAGTAATTATAGCTAATAGACAGGTGGTAAAACAACCATATTTAGCCAGACTAAATAAATCGGTTCTGTTAGTTCGACATTCGGTTCACTATAAGCATTAACCCTAACCTAAGGTCAGGGTTAATAATTTTTTTATCAAATTGTGGGTGGGTGATTCATATTTCTTGTACCTGGTTTTTGAATGGCGATTCTATTGGGGATTGTATATTCCGTTATTTTTCATATAGTGGAAGATCCCCTCACCATGCTGCTGCTCTTCTTTCTGGATATGATTCAATACCTGCCGTACATTAGTGTCAACAAATTCAAAAATAGCAGTATTGTATGTGTCTGACACATATTTCTCGGTCATCAGCATGTCGTTACATAAGACAGCATCAGACTGATTGGCCATTGTTCCCTGTACCTTGGACGGTGCTGCATTATTCTGCTGCTGACTCCCCTGGTTCATTGCAGGAAGCTGACCATTTATCATCTGGTTAATGCTGTCCAGATGTGTTTGTTCCTGCTGGGCATAACCCTGAAATAGGGCTTTTAATTGAGGATCCTGGGCCTGGCTGGCATAGTTATTGTATTTGTCGATACATACCTGCTCATGAGTTTTCTGATCTTCGAGCAGCATTCTTTCTTTCTGGGTAAAATTTAACATTAATTATTACACCTCCTGGGTATAGTTTGTTTAGGATATAGATTATTATTCAGGCATGTTGTCCGTGGCCAGGGGCTATTAAAAGCTAATAACCAGGTTGTTAACATAATAAAGATTGTTATCACCCTGACTGTCCTGTAAATCGGCTTTAGTCATATCAAATCCCGCATTATAGAGAAGGCATATTTCCAGCTCATCGCTCAGGAAAACCAATGGTCTATTGTTTCAAGCGGCTGAACAATATCTCCGCTATATCCATTACCTTAAGTGATTCGCTCTGATCTGCTGCCTTCACACCATCGGAGATCATGGTCAGACAGAAGGGGCAATTGGTCGCAATCATTTCCGGGTTTTCCTTCATTAGCTGTTCCGCGCGGGCTTCATTAATACGTTTAAACCCATCAACTGCTTCCTCTTCCAGCCACATTCGTCCTCCGCCTGCACCGCAGCAGAAACCGAATTGTTTGGATGTATCCAGCGGAGTAATACTGGAACCGACCGCTGCCAGTATATCTCGCGGTGCTTCATAGATTCCGTTATGCCGGCCCAGGAAACACGAATCATGATAGCTCAAACGAATGGGCTCGGACGAATTGGTTTTCAATTTGCCTTCTGCTATAAGTTTCTGCAGAATTTCGGTATAGTGATAGACTTCATATATTCCATTCATCTGCGGGTATTCATTTTTGAATACATTATAGCCGTGGGGGCAAATGCAGATAATTTTTTTCACCCCGTAATTCTTAAAGGTCTCGATATTATGAGCAGCCAGGGTCTGGTATAAATATTCATTGCCAAGTCTGCGGGCTGAGTCACCACAGCAATGTTCCTCCGTGCCCAGATAAGCAAAGTTGACCTTTGCTGCATGGAGGATTTTCACCAGTGCTTCCCCTACCCTCTTAAAACGATCATCAAAGGCAACGGCACATCCGCCAAAGAGCAGGTATTCAAATTCTTTTCCATCTTCCGGAACCAGGTTAAGCATATCCCTTATGTCCCTCTCTTGCAGCCAGTCAGCTCTGGAGGTCCACCCGACCCCCCAGGGATTATAGTTTCTTTCCATGTTGGTAAAAGCACTCTGGGCTTCGCCGGGCATATCACCCTGCCACATGACCAGATTGCGCCTCATCTCGGTAATTTTATCGATATGCTCAATATACATAGGGCAATGATAAACACATGCTCGACAATTGGTACAGGCCCACAATACGTCCGGGGTCACCACCTCATAGATTAATGAAGCATCAGCTGCTCCAGAGACTACAGCATCCTCATCGTCGGTTATGGCCAGGGTATCGCCGGTGGCGGGGATAGGTTTCAACAGATAAGGTGCTTTATTATCCAGATGCTGTTTCATGGCCTGAATCACTGTGATTTTGGGATTTAATACTTTGCCCGTATTATATCCCGGGCAGGCTTCCTGACATCGGCCGCAGCGGATGCATGCATCCAGGTCCATCAGGTCTTTCCAGCCCAATTCTTCGATATTCTCGACCCCAAAGCGGTCAGCTTCTTCAATATTGTAAACCATTCGAATATGGGATGGTTCCAGATCTCGGACATAGTAAGCAATCATCCCGGTAAATATGTGCCAGAGCTTGGTGAAGGGAACCGCGGCAATAAAGAGAAAAGCGATGGCCATATGAAACCACCAGAGGTAACGGTGCCAGAGCAAAATGTCAGTCAAAGTGCTGCCGTTGAACATACCCGCAAATATCCACCCTAACGGTGAGGCACCCTGCTCGTACGCAATCTGTGCCAGTGTGGTGGAGAGCCGAATTTGAGCGGCAATGCGTGCGCCTTCTATAACATAGCCGGTAAATAGGATGGCAAAAATCAAAAGGAGCATCCACCCGTCCAGGGCTCGGGTATCATTTAAGCGATCGGGTTTTACCAGGTACCGGTTTATGGCTAAACCAAGAAGGCCAACCATCCCCAATAAACCTGTGATGTCAGCAATAGCGGAAGCAATGATATAGGTATTACCTACCATGGGCGGGAAGTTGATTTTGCTCCACATGCCCCATGCAGCAGTGGCTAAAAAGAGAAAAACAAACCCCCAGAACAGGAAAAAGTGCATCCATCCCACCACAGGCTTGCGAATTAACTGTCTTTGTCCCAAGGTGTTGCTTATCAATGACCATATACGTGTCCCAGCATGGTCTGTTCGGTGCTGATCCGCTTTACCCAGCCGCCATATCCGTACTCGTTTATATACACCCAAGAGAAAAATACCGATTGGGATCAGCATAAGAATGTAAATCAACCATTCATAAGGGATGTTTGCTCCGACCACCCGCTTTGGTATCTCGTATCCACCCTCGAAGGGATGATAGAATGAGCTCATACTCTACACGCCCTCCTTTTTTTGGTTTCCCATTCAATTTTGGAATATTTTGCCCCATATTATTGGGAATAATGCCAAAAGGGGTGTGATCTTCTGGAGTGCCAATCATTATGAAGGGTGTTATTTGTTCTCTGGTTGTGAATTGGGCTTGTCGCAAGGTTTACATAATAAAAATTACGTTTAACCCGGGGGTAATACTTCCCTGGGTTGTACCAGCATATAGACTATATATTCAAACTCTTTGCATAGTATAGTGCTGGGAGCTTAAAAGATAGATGAGGGGAAAAGTAATGATCCGGGTTCCTATTAATAAAACAGGCGGCGGGTTATAATCCCCCGCCTTGCTGCATCGGTGGGTTGAAAATGTTCTGCAGTTTCTTCCTTATACTTTTGAGCATGCGAACCCCAATTGCGGTGTTCGAAGAGTGCTTCCTTAACCTTTGCGAGCCAGCGAGCATGTAATTGTGGTGCTCGAAGAGTGCTTTCGATGCTTAAAACTTTTTCAGAACCTCCGCCAGACACTTCAGGCCTTCGACGATCCTGTCTTCCGGCATGTTTGAGAAGTTGATTCTGAAAGTATTCTCTTTCCCGCCATTGGGGAAGAAAGAACCGCCTGGAACAAACGCAACCTTATTTTTAAGGCATTCTTCCAGTACATCCCTGGCGTTGATATGAGAAGGGAGTTCCACCCAGGCGAAAAGACCGCCCTGGGGCCTGGTAAATGTAACCTCGGGCGGAAATTCAGCCTCCATGGTTTTAGCAGTAATATCTCTGCGCCTTTTGTATACGGCACGTATTTTCTCGATATGTTCATCGATATCGTACAGTTCAAGATATTTGCTTATAACTATCTGAGCAATGGTATTGCACTGCAGATCAGCGCCCTGTTTTACAAGTACATATTTTTCTATTACCCTTTTGTCACCTGCTATCCAGCCGATCCTGTATCCAGGACAAAATATCTTGGAAAAAGTTCCGAGACAAAACACGCAGCCTGTTTTGTCAAACGACTTCACAGATGGCAGGGCTTCGCCTTCAAATCTCAGTTCACCATATGGATTATCTTCAATAACAACAAGCTCATGTTTGGCGGCAATACTAACCAACTGCTCTCTTCTCTCCAGGCTCCAGGACCTTCCAGTGGGATTTTGAAAATCAGAAACTATGTATATGATCTTTGCTCTTTCGGCAGTTTCGATAATACGCTCAAGATCTTCGGGAACCATCCCATCATCATCGGTGGGTACTTCTTCAAACTTACAGCCATAAGCTTTGAACGCGCTGATGGCAGCAAGGTAGGTAGGACTTTCGCAAAGTACAGTATCTCCCTCATCCAGAAACACCTTGCCGGATAAATCTAGCGCCTGCTGTGATCCATTAGTTAACAGGATGTTGTTTGCATCAAAATCAGTTCCCCGAGTAGAATTCATTCTGGTTGCTATCCATTCTCTGAGTGGGGCATACCCTTCCGTGGTGGTATATTGCAGTGCAGATGCTCCATCTTCTGTTAGTACTTGCCTGCTAACCTCCATAATTTCTTCTATTGGGAAAAGCTCGGGTGCGGGCAGACCGCCTGCAAATGATATAATATCAGGTCTTTCGGTTACCTTTAAAATCTCCCTTATTTCCGAAGCCTTTAGATATGACATTCGGTTTGCAAAATTATACTCCATTTTCCTGCCTCCAGTTTTTATTGGCCATTATGATCAATAACCCTTTATTTGAGCCTGCTTATACAATAGGATTGATCTCTGTCATTGAATAATCATCTTGGCCCTTTTCATGCAGCAGCTCTTTCATTGCTGCGCATAACCTTTTGATTCCTTCATCAATATCCTTCACAGGTGCGAAGGTAAAATTCAGCCGAATATAATCATCCCCCTGTCCTGAAGCAAAGAAGGGAGAGCCCGGCACAAAAGACACCTTGTAATCGGCTGCTTTTGCTACCAGCTTGGATGCTGATACACCATCCGGCAGTCGGCACCAAATATAATAGCCGCCTTTGGGTCGGTTCCAAATCAAATCTTTAGGAGCATATTTAGATAGGGCCTCATACATAATGTCTCTTCTGCTCCGGTATTCACCGCAAATCTTAATCAAATGAGCTTCAAGTGAGCCATTTTCAATAAACCTTTCAACAATCCATTGGGATAGACTGTTCGAGTGCAGATCCATTAATTGTTTGCCCGAAGCAAATTCCTTAATAATCTTTTTGTGAGCCACCATCCACCCCAATCTCAAGCCGGAGTAAATGTTTTTTGAGAAAGTACTTAAATAAATAACATGGCCATCGTTATCCATAGATTTAAGCATGGGAAGCAGGCGGCCTTCATAGCATAGATCACCATAGGCATCGTCCTCCAGGATAATGACATTATATTTGGAGGCCAGTTCCACCAGCCGCTTCCTTCTTTCCAATTCTAATTCAGTTCCGGAAGGATTCTGAAAAGTCGGTATAGTATAAATGAGTTTTGGCCTGTACCGGTGCAACAGCTGCTCCAGTACCTCTACCTTTATGCCTTTGTCATCAATGGGAACACTGATTACTCTCGCTCCGGCTGCTCTAAAAACCTGAATAGCCGGGAAATATGTGGGTTCCTCAACGACAACTATATCTCCCGGGTCAAGTATTATCCGGGCGGCTAAATCGATACCCTGCTGGGAGCCGGAAAGCATCATAATCTCATCGGGCTGGCAGTAGACTCCCCTTTTTTGCATAAGTCTGCCAATAGCCTGGCGCAGAGATAGGAGGCCTTCGGTAGGAGTATGAATAAAAGCCCGGTAGTTTCTGTTTTGAATAAGTTCATGTTCAATTCCTGCAAGAGCCTGTATGGGTCCGGTTTCAGGAGAAGCAATACCTGTAGCAAATGAAATAACATCAGTCCTATTTGCCAGTACCAGCAGATCCTTGACTAAATAAGAATCCAGCCGGTTCGCATATTGGCTGAAGATCTGATTCCATGCAGGTTCATGTGACGATTTGTCAACACTCAAATCTTCATCGAGATATGAGAGTACTATAGTGCCATTTCCAACTCGGGAACCTACCAAGCCTTCAGCTTTAAGTTCACGATAAGCATTTAATACGGTTGTTCTATTAACACCCAGGCTTTCCGCCAGTTTTCTTTCCGCAGGCAGGCGAAAGCCGGGCAGCAGCTCCCCGGATAAGATCTGGCGGCGTACTTGCTCAAAAATTTGAATATAAACAGGGGTGTTAGATTCTCTGTCAATTACAATCCGCATACCAAACCACCTCAATGGATTAATCCAATTCCATTATATTTGCACAATTATCGCTAATCAACAACCAATAATAGAATATTGTAATCATCCAATGTGATTGGTTAAGGTATATTCAGCTGAGATTGCTATTTTTTTATGCCATATTATAATTGCTATTATATTTTCCACGCTAACTTTAGAGCCGTTAATCATTACCTCTTTAGTAAATTTGAGATCTTATTTTCCCCTACTTCGTATACGATCGAATAGCAATTAAATATTGGCTTTGATTTAGTCTTGAAAATCTATGAACTAATTGCTAACGTATAGCAAGATGAACCAATATCAGCTCAGTTTTACTTTCAGGATAAGCATTAATTTCTTCCAAAGGCCAATTAGATACAAAATTATTTGCAGAATATACCGAACCCTTTTGGCTTTTGATGTGTATGTTATTAAATATTTGCTGAAAGGAGGAATTATTCTGGTGAAAGATATTAGTCAAGAAGAAGCCGAAGCTATTTTTCGGGAACATTCCGTAAACGTCTATAGAGTTGCTCTGTTCCTGTCAAAATCTCCAACACTAGCTGACGACATAACCCAGGATACATTTTTGCGAGTGTTTCAGAAATATCACAGTTATGATCCTGGCAAGCCTATAAGTCCATGGATATATAAAATAGCATTAAACACCACCCGCAACACACTTCGTAAACGGAAGTGGCTTCATCTAATCAAAGAAGAACCAGATAATGAGGGTTGGTATTCTGTGGAGGACAAAATCCTGAAAAATGAAGCAGCGGAGGAATTATGGACAATGATAAACAAACTAACTCTAAAGAGCAGAGAAATCATTGCCCTGCATTATTATTCGGGATTGAAATTGCAGGAAATCTCTACAATTTTAGGTATCCCGTTGGGCACCTGTAAATCAAGATTGAATACAGCTTTAACTTCCCTGGAAAAACAATTAAAGGGAGATAACATTATGATATCCGAGAAAGGAGAGAATGTATATGGAACAATCTAATTTGGAAATGGAATGTCTTATAAAAAAGAATCTAAATCAGAGTGTATCCTCTGTCAGCTTCAGTACCGTATGGGATAAGCATAAAAGAGGCAGTAGGAAAATATTGGGCGTAAAACGGGCCATTGCCGTTCCAGTATCCACATTTATTTCCCTGTTTGCCTTACTGATTGTTGGTTTTACCTTTGCAGCTATCGAAGATAATACCGACTACCCCTTCATAGATGATGCCAGTGTAATCGGAAAATGGCAGACAGTTGATTATGTGAAAAGCCCCGAGCAGTTTACTCCTGGTGAAAAATCGGAAAAAGGTGATTTATTCCTTTCGGAACTGGTTTTTATTAACGAAGGGCAAATGCTCACTGCTATGGGAAATGGTAATGGTAAGCTGGCCCCTAGTACATTTACCTGGACTAAAGGACTGGTACTCAATAAACAGGAGAAAACCGCCGGTAAATATGAAATAAAGGAAATCAATGGTTCGGACTATATGTTTTTTGAATTCAAAAGTGGCGATTACACATACTTTCATATGAAACCCAAATATTTTGTTTTGAATAAAGTTGATAATCTTGATTATTCGGATTATAAATCAGCAGTGATACAGGATAAAATTGATTTTCCTTTTGTAGATGATCCGCAGTTGATCGGTACATGGGAAGCTGTCGATTATGTAGAGACAATAGACGATTTTAATGCGGGTACTAGAAGTGCCAGAGGAGAATTATTCTTAAGCCAATTTGATATCTCGGAAAACGGGAAAATATCTGGACTGACTTCAGAAGATAAAATCCCTGAAGGATTATTAACCTGGACCAAGGGACTAATAATAGACCAGGAGGGTAAAACTGCCAGTAAATATGAAATAAAAGAATTAAAGGGCGAGACTTATTTATTCTATGAGTGGAAAAGCGGAAGCTATACAATGCGAGGAATGACCCCGGAATATTATGTTCTCAAAAAGGTTCAGTAATACTAAACCATAAGGGCAAAGGAAATTATTAAGATCCACAATCGGTATTATTTGTGAATGTCAGGAGTACGTCAGGCGGTGTGAAAAGTCCAGTAAAAACAGTTTAGCGCAAGGTGAAAGGGGCTGCATCTTTTTTGAAGACAGCCCCTTTATAAAGCCTATTACAAAAGTGTTTATTCCTGGTGCAAAGCGTTGTGAATTATTGTCGCCGCTTCAGCCCGGGTGGTGAAAGCTGAAGGTCTGAAGGTATTATCCGGATAGCCGGTCATAAGATTATGGCAAACAGCTGTGGCAACAGCGGTTCTGGCCCAGGGGGATATTGAACCGCGATCGTTGAAGGTTGTTTCTTCCCCTGTCTGGATAAGTTCCAGGGCTCTTACTATCATAACTGCTACTTGCTCACGGGTAATAAAATCATCGGGACCGAAGAAGTTAGAATCATATCCATCGACTATTCCATAAAAAGCTGTGGTTTCTATGTCAGCTGAGGCCCAATGACCGGAAACGTCAGCAAATCCGGGTCCCTCCTTTTGATCGAGTTTGAACGCCTTGACCAGCATGGTCACGAACTCAGCCCGGGTAATTTCCTTATCCGGCAGAAAGGTTTTATCCGGATATCCGCTGATGATGCCCTCTGATACAATCTGTTTAATATTATTCTCAGCCCAGTGGCCGGCGATGTCAGTTAAAATAGCTTCCGGAGGGTTAGTGAGTGGAGCCGGGTTTACACTCAGGGTCAAGGTGCTGGAGGTTTTCCGGTTCTGGCGATCGGATATCTCTAATACCAGCGTTGAAATTCCTTCTTCGGCAGGTATACCGCTTATCAACCCGTCTGAACTCAAGGAAAGTCCCTCAGGCAGGCCGGTGGAACTCCATGTATAAGGTTCCGTACCTCCGCTGGCTGAAACGGTCTGACTGTAAAACTTACCTGCTGTACCTTCAGGCAAATAATCAGTAATAATTTTTAACATCTTAACACTTGAACTGCTAGATTCACTTGAGCTGGTACTTGAAGGTCTTCTGACTGTCAGGTTAAAAGTGGCCAGGTCCCAGGAACTATTGCTGTCATAAACTGTGGCAGCTACCGATGATGTCCCGGCCGATTCTGGGATACCGTAGACCTCACCGGTGACAGTATTAATATCCAGCCCGGAAGGCAAGCCGGTGATGTTCCAGGTGTAAGGCTCAGTGCCACCGCTGGCTTCCAGAACTTTACTATAGGACCGGTTTACTTTTCCATCAGGTAAACTTGCAGTAGTAATGGCTAGTGCCCCTGGTGTAACTTCAGAATCAGTGACTACTACCTCGGCTGCATCGCTGACAGCTGCAGCGGTGGTGTTACCTGTGGCACTATTGTCCGTATTGGTTACAATACAGTAGTAGTAGCTTGTTCCTACTTGTGCAGTTGGAGGCGAATAGCTGTTGTCTGTTGCTTCGTCGATAATTGTTCCATCGTTGTTGCTATCTATCGTGCTGCTGTACCACTGGTAAGAGAGATCGCCTGTGGTAACACTGGCCTCCACAGACAGGTATACTGCTTCGCCCACAGTGACCGCTGCATCCGCCGGTTGGGTGATAATGGCTGGCGTTTCGGCATCATACGATAATGCAATATACCTCATAACCGTTGCCCTATAAGCGTTGGCATTATCTCGATAAACCACATAAGGATTTCCATCGCTGTCTGCTGCTATCGAAGTGTACCCTACTTTGCCTTCAGAGAAGCCGGCATCTCCAACCGTTACCCAACTTGTTCCATTAAATTTCATTACGGTAGCCTTATAATCATTAGCATCATCCACATATGCTACATAAGGGGTATTGCTGTTGGAGATGGCTATTGAAGGATAGGATAGGTCACCTGCTGAAAAACCTGTCTCTCCAACTGGCACCCAAGTTGTGCCATTGAGCATCATAACCGTAGCTTTGGCTCCGTGGGCGTGATCCCTGAAAACTACATATGGAGTATCATCGCTGCCTATTGCTATTGAAGAGTAACCTGCCTGCCCTGCTGAACAGGCTGTTTCTCCTGCTGATTCCCAATTCGTTCCGTTAAACTTCATTACGGAAGCCTTTTGATCTATTCCCCAATCCTTAAAAACCACATAAGGGATATCATTGCTATCTATTGCTATGGAATCGAAATCTGCCTGGTCCACAGAAAAGCCTGCATTGCCTACTGTGACCCAACCTGTTCCATTATATTTCATCACTGTAGCTTTATTATCATTATCACTGTCTGAAAAAACAATATAAGGAGTATCGCTGCTGTCCAGGGCTATTGAAGTATTCATGGTCGACTCCGATGTAAAGCCTGCAGCTCCAACCGTCACCCAGCTGGTTCCGTCATATTTCATCACAGTAGCCTTGGCACCAATTCCATCATCTACAAATACCACGTAAGGAACATCATCACTGTTTATTGCTAAGGCAGTGTAGCCTGCATAACCTTCTGAAAAACCTACATCTCCAACTGTTCCCCAATTGGTTCCATTGAATTTCATCACAGTAGCTTTACTTTCATTAGCAGTATCCGCAAAAACCACATAAGGAATATCATTGCTGTCCAGGGCTATTTTCGTTCCATATACTCCCCACGTTCCTCCCGCTGAAAATCCCGGGTTTCCTACTGTTTCCCAGGTAGTATCTGCTGAGGCAATTCCTGGACTTAAACAAAATATTTGTGTCATTGTAAAAATCACGAGTAAAAATACAGCAGCTTCACGGGAAACTTTTTTCTTAATCACAAGCAATCCCTCCCATATTAAATAAATGAATTCTGCTAATAGCAGTTTGCCTATTGAAGCTGGCTTTTTTAGCAGAATTTAATTATAGAGGAAATGCTATTGATTTATCACACCCAAAAGTATTAGGCCCCGAAAACATTAGGACAAAAAGCCTCTGCTATTTATGACAGATAGCCTGCTTTTCTGGTTATATAGTAAACAGTTGACTCCGTCTTTTTATTCCCAGTTTTGTGTAGATATTTTGCAGGTGCATCTTTACGGTATTGATAGAAAGACCCATGTTTTTGGCTATTTCCCGGTTTGTTTTGCTGAATAAGACCTGCTGAACTATTTCCCGTTCCCTTACTGTAAGCAAATCAAAATAATCGATTTTATAAGAAGGGACTTCGAGGGTAACGCAGGCTTCCAGCCTCGAAAGCAGTGCCTGCCTTTCATAAAGCCACCTTAATCTGTTTACCAGATGCGGGTATATCAAACGCAGCATTAGGAGATCGTTATCATTGAAATCTCCCAGGTTTTTTTCCCGGTGCAGACATATAGCTCCATAAGCCATATAATCATCCTTGATATCAAAACCCAGTAAGTAATGGATATAATTGCTTTTAAGGAATTCGTTATAGTACTCGTTTCGCTGTGTCCAGCTGCTATAATTCAGCAAGTCCGTACTGCGGGCTATCAATAAACTATTCTGGTTATACGCATCATGAAACTCATCCAGGTGCATGTAATGCTGTAAATAGATATTCAGGCAGCTCTGGGTTAGATCCATTGTGACCAGAGCCGGCTCGGAATGGGAGGCAAAAGGCGGGTACAGCCAGAAATTTGCGGTGTCAAACCAGACTATCTTTCTGAGCATTTCCAGGGTCTTACTCCGGATTTCCCCGGTATCATCCGTAGCTCCTATAGCTGCTACCAGATCCAGTATTTTTCCTTCATTCATTTCTGCTCAGCCCTCCTCCCGGGTTTACTAGTGGCAGAAAAACATACAAAAACCTACCTATATTGTTTTTCTGACAAATTTCATCCAGGTAGTTTTCCCCATCATGTCCGAAAGGGGTATGGCCAATGTCGTGACCTAAGGCTATTGCCTCAATTAAGTCCTCGTTACATCTTTAGAACCTGCCAATAGTTCTGGCCATTTTTGAGACCAGTTGGACATGTAATACCCGGTGTGTAATGTGGTCATTATCAAATAAAAAAAATACCTGAGTTTTGTCAATATATCTAACATAAGCTAAGGAATGAATAATCCTATCGGTATCATGAAAGAACGCTGGCCGTATGTTTTCTTCATCAGGGGTTTCTTCAGGTTTTAAGCGCAGTGCTTCGTTACTGCAACAAGCATACTTGGCTAAGGTAATCTTTTCTCTTTCGTGATTCCACCCTAGAATGCTTTGTTCCCAATTTTCAATATCCTTTTCAAATACCATGTTCCCTATATTTGCCCCCTTTTTCTCATAGCAGCTTCCTCATGCAAACGTATTAGAAAGATCTGCTATATGAAAACATTTCACTTTAATCCAGTTGAATCTTTTTAAAACAACTTCATTTAAGTTTACACCATAATATTCCATTAATGCTGATTAATATCTGTAAATATAGTCATGACAGTCTGTAGTAACCGCCAGGTGAAATTACCTGAACCGTGCAGATACTCAAAACCGGGTGGTGCTTGACGTCTCAGATGGCAGCGGTAAAATAAAATAGGATATCTATTTTAAATATATCTGCCATCAGCACTTAAATAATTGACAATGTGGAGGAAGACTGACATGAAGTTTATTACTTACTTGGCCGAAAGAGAAAAAGTTGGTATATTGCTTGGAGATAGAGTGGTTCCGTTACATGGTAATATAAGCATGAAAGTTAATTCCATGCTCGACTTGATCGAAAATACGACAGCCAGTTTATTGGATGAAATTGAAAGTATAACGGTCGATAATACACCCACCTCGTTTCCATTGAAATCTGTTAAACTGCTGGCCCCTATTCCATATCCAAGAAGAAATGTTATCTGTCTGGGCAAAAATTACGAAGACCACGCCCGGGAGATAAAGATGACTAAAATATCAGATACTGGAATACCCAGCGCTCCCATTTATTTTACCAAGATGGCTTCACCGGCCATAGCTCATGGTGATGATATACGGTTTTCCTGCCAAAATACCTGTCAGGTCGATTATGAAGTTGAACTGGCCGTAGTTATTGCCAAAGAAGGAACCAACATTAAAGCGGACCATGCCGAAGAATATATTTGGGGCTATACCATAGTCAATGATGTTACGGCTCGTGACCTGCAGGGAAAACACAAGCAATGGTATAAAGGAAAAAGCCTGGATACCTTTTGTCCCATGGGTCCCGCCCTAGTCCATAAAAAAGCAGTTCCTTTTCCAGTGGAACTGGATATTCAATGCAGTATCAATGGCGAATTGAGACAGAACTCTAATACCCGCAATATGATTTTTGATATAGCTTATATCATAAGCGACCTGTCCAAAGGTATGACTCTTAAACCAGGAGACATTATTTGTACTGGAACACCAAGCGGAGTTGGCATGGGATTCGAGCCTCATAAGTTCCTTAATGATGGCGATATAGTCGAATGCTATATTGAAGGGATAGGGAGACTGGTCAATAAGGCAGCAGTAATTTAATGGAACTAGCGTTAAGTACCATCGGATACCAGTATTTTCAAAGCTCCATGGATACGAAGCCTTACTTCATGCCCCCACAGACGGGCGATGTATTTGAGGGTTTGATGAGCGTAGTCCTCTAATAGTTCCCGGCCATCCCATTCATGTTCCAAATGTAAAATGTTTTCTGAACCTATTTCCTTAACTTTTATTATGGGTATACCATTCATACCCACATTCATGATCAGCGTATCCCGTACTCTTTTCCATCCTGGCTCATCAGAAATCTCACTTACAACATAATCATCATTATCTTTCTGGAATTCAAATAGATTTAATTCACGGCACAGCCCTTCATCCAGGCAGCGCCGCAGGAAGGAAACATCTCTTTCTTGCTCTCTAATATTGAATATACGTCGGCTGTCTTCTGATTCCTCGTTTAGTTTGCTAAACAATTTGAAACCCAGGTGATATGGATTGAGTGTTCCCGGATTCGAAGCAATAACCTGATTATGTCTCTTTATGAACTCTAGATGCATGGATTGGGGCAGATTCAGATGATTTAGAATTTTATAGTGGCAAAAACAGGCCCAGCCTTCATTAATTATTTTGGTTTCCATTTGCGGGATAAAATATTGGGCCTCTGAACGGACAATGTTGATAATATCTTTCTCCCACTCCGCCAAGCGGGCATAGCGCATCAAAAAGAGGAGAATATCCTCTTCTGGCTCTAGTGGTATTTTGTCCCAATCGGGTGCTTTTTCTCTCTGTTTATCTTTAATTACTGGACCTTTATTTTCCTCTGTCTGATAGTACTTATCCATAAGTGTTTTTTTGGATTCATCCGGGGATAGATGTTTTTCATTGGTAATACGATAAACTTGAAAACGCAAAGCATGGGCAGCATCAAGAATTCTTTCTACTCGTTCGTAACCGATACTGGGATCAGCTATGTAATCACTGATTCGGTTAGCATGAGATTTAAACATCTCCGCAGCATATTCAGCTCGGGTTCCATCTTTGAATAAGCGATTATTTTTGAAGAAATCATTGTGTCCATATACATGGGCTATAGTAAGAACCTGCAATGCCAGGGTGTTTTCTTTCATTAGATAGGCCAGACAGGGATTAGAATTGATCACCATTTCATAGGGCAAACCAGTCAAATTGTAACGATAAAAGGTTTTTTTCCTTTCCCAGGCCTTGCCAAAGCTCCAGTGCGGATAACGTGAAGGCATACCTGAATAAGCCTCATAGCTGAGCATGTCCTCATAATTACATATTTCAAATTCCTGGGGATAATAATCAAGTCCGAATTTATCTGCGGTTTCCTCAATAATACGGTTATAATACTCCAAATCTGCCATGGTATATTCTGCCAGATTGATCACTCCTTGTCGGTAACGGTCAAGATCTCTTTGAAGGCGGGCCAGATATCTTCTTTACTGCCGATAGATACAGCTATAAAGTTATCGGCTGTAATACTGGTTGTAAATTTATTTAACATAGTATCAGAGCTCTGATAAGAACCAGTTGTCAATCTGATCTCGCCATACCCAAATAAATTACATTGTGAACATAAGTCATTAGCCCTGTTAATGGCTTTAGGGGTGTCTACCGGCCAGTTATCGCCATCACTGCAGTGAAATGCATATATATTCCATATTTCCGGGCTGTAGCGTTCCTGGATTATCTCCAGAGCTTTTTCATAGGCGCTGCTGATAAAGGTACCGCCCGATTCGGCTCGATGAAAGAATTCATCCTCATTAACTTCCTGGGCTGTGGTGGTATGATTAATAAATACCAGTTCAACATTGACATACCTATATTTGACAAATTGATAAAGCAGAAAGAAGAAGCTCCGGGCCAGGTATTTTTTATTTTGATACATGGAACCGGAATTATCCATCAGACACATTACTACCGCATTAGATTGAGGACGCAGTTCCTCTTTAATCTTGTGATAGCGTAAATCCTCCTCGCTAAAGGGGAATCGCTCATTATCTATTTGCATATCCATTTCTCGATGTGATCTTTCCACCATTTTCTTTCTTTTTATTCTTTCCTGCATGGAACGTTTCTTGGATAATCGCGGAGGAATCCCTTTCCTCTGAATTCCCCACCGCTTATTGGTCTTCTCGGTTTCTATATAGGAGAACTTTTTCCTTTCCATATGAGGAAGCTCTAAATCTTCAAACAGGTACTCTATCAAATCTTCGAGAGTAATATCTATTTCATAATAATCTTCCCCTTCAGCTGTACCTGCTCCTTCATCGCTACCCTCTCCCTCTGAACTTGCTGCTCCCTTATATCGGTCCCCCCGTTTTTCATCACCCGTTCCAGGTACAACTCCCGGGTGATTTTTGCCAAAAACAAACTGGTATTCCCTTAGCCCCCTTATGGGAATCTTTATGATCTTATCCTTGCTTTTTCCGATAATGCTCTCTTCGGCAATTATATTACCGATATTTTTTTTAATAGAATCCTCCACCAGCTGCCGGTGACGTCTTCGGTCTTCAGCGCTTCTATCTCTGCCGCCACTATCGTAATCACGAAAAATGGCCAAATAAATACCTCCTGTCTATTCTTAAATAAAGGCTAACTCAGCAACAGTTGATGAGAAGTGAAGCCTCGGGCCTAATCCTTCCATAAATTATTAGCCGCGTATTTAAGAATCACGTTGCAGCAATGCTCACAATAACCATTGCTTTTCATTTCTTCAATCATCATGTTGTACTTCTCACCTTGTTCACTATCTCTTACTCTAGCCTGGGTAATAATACGAGATAATTCTCGAACGGATGAAGTAAGTTTTTTCTCAATTGCTTCCTTCAAGGGCTCATAGCTGTCATATTCAATCTTTTTATTGTTTCGCAAAAGAGTAAACATGTAAGCTGTTACATCATGCCTAAACCCTCTTGCTGCATTACCGCTTAAACCCAGTTGGGCTTCGATAGATTCTAAAAAAATCTCGTCTGGGTCCAGCTCTTCGCCGGTATTTATATCTTTGATTTTTACCTTGTTAACAAATGCTTCGGCATGATCCAAATAGTTGTTAAAAAGGGTTTCTGCTTGTTCTCTATAACCATGAATAAATGCTTTGGTAACCTCTTTCTCAAGAATCCGGTTATATTCTTTTTTGACCACGTCCTGTAAATAACCGAGTAACCTCTTCTTTTCCTCTTCACCAAAATCGCTGGCCTTAACCGACCTGGTAATCGAATCCAATAGGATAATCGGATTTATGCAATCGTGTTCTGATTCTGAAAACGCATTATCAATGGCCTTCATAATAAAGCGGGTACTAATGCCTACAAACCCTTCTCTTCCGGCTTCCTCTCTTAATTCTTTTATGTCTACCCTTTGGGTAGCATCCTTCTGTAAAACTTCTTCACCATTATAAATGTGCATTTTACTTATAATATCCACTTTGGATGAACGGGTCAGACGGCTGATGATGGCGAATATAGAGGCCATTTCGATAGTATGAGGAGCAATATGAGCCTTGAAATTGCTTCTTTTAAGTATCTTTTGGTATATTTTAACCTCCTCGTCCAACTCCAGACAGTAAGGTACTTCGATCTTTACTATCCGATCAAGTATGGCTTCATTGGTATGATCTGCTTTAAATTTGTTCCATTCAGATTCATTGGAGTGGGCCAGAATTATGCCATCAAAATAAATCATTGAATTTTTGCCGGGAGAGGGAATTGATTTCTCCTGGGTAGCTGTAAGTATGGTGTGCAAGTATTCAACATCGTTCTTGAAGATCTCAATGAATTCTACCAGTCCCCTATTGCCCGCATTAAAGGCTCCGTTTAATGAGAGAACTCTGGGATCGTCCTCAGGATACAAATCCATTTTAGATATATCTACGGAACCGACCAGAACTGATGTGTCCTGATTGTTGGGATCAACCGGGGGGACCACAGCTATACCCTTACGGGAGCGGATGGAAAAATCACTCTTAACTACTCTGAATTTTTCGTACTCGCCTTGGTAATCATGAATTAATCTATAGCGGCAAACAGGACATAAATCTCCTTCGATGTTCACCCCTAAAACGTCTGAAAACTCTTTCCTCAAATGTTTGGGGATCAAGTGTAAGGGCTCTTCTCTCATGGGACAGTCTTTAAGAGCAAATATTGGAGGATACTGTTCTAAAGCTTTTTTCAAGCTTTCCATCAAAGAGGACTTTCCTGATCCCACCGGGCCAACCATATAAAGAACCTGCCGGGATTCCTCCCCCCGCATGGCAGCAGAGTGGAAGTAGCGAACTATCTCCATTATGGTTTTATCAATACCATAGAATTCATTTTCAAAAAATCTATATCTCTTTATGGTTTCTTTTCCATATATTCTTTTCAAACGTTGATTATCCTCAGTTTTGATTGCCTCTACTCCCCAGCCCGCGATAATATTGTACATGCGTTCATGAGCCAGAACAGCTAAATCCGGCTTGCTTTTTATAATATTTAAATATTCCAGGAAGCTTCCCTCAAATGGCTCATATTGCTTGGAGTCGCGATCTTTTATTATCAAATCTTGAAAATCAAAATCCATGCAATAACGGTCCTCCTTTCAAACTATCTTGAACTCAGGTGAATTTTTAAAACAATTACGGTCATATGTATATATATGCATGTGATGAAATATATTGTGTTTATCCGATTGACAATATATGGAAGGATTTTTGAGGATATCCTGCGAAATGAGTAAATATCCATGGCTGCCAGCAAAAGAGTAAACTATCCAGGTAGATTAATAATCCATATCGGTGATTACAATCGCGAATTACATGAAATATGGAAAGACTGCAAAAACCCTAAAGATAACTTTTATTCATTATGCAGAACGTTTGTTTGGTGTGTTCGGTTATAATATGGTAGAATGCAAAGAGAATATATGTTCGGGGGTGAAGCATGATGGAAATTTTGAAGAAATTAAAAATCCTGGCGGACTCGGCCAAATATGATGTATCCTGTTCTTCCAGCGGGAGTAAACGAACTAATCAAACTGGCGGATTGGGCAACAGCGCATCAAGCGGCATCTGCCACACCTGGACAGCTGACGGGCGTTGCATCTCACTTCTTAAGATACTGCAGAGCAATAACTGTGTCTACAACTGTTCCTACTGTGTGAACCGGGTTTCCAATGATTTACCCAGGGCTACGCTTACACCGGATGAACTGTGCGACCTGACCATCAATTTTTACCGCCGCAATTATATCGAAGGGCTGTTTTTGAGCACAGCCATTTGCAAGACTCCGGACCATACTATGGAAATGCTGCTGCAGACGGTAAAAAAATTACGGAAAGAACATAATTTTCATGGTTATATTCACCTGAAAGCCATTCCAGGAGCTGACAATCTCTTGATTGAAGCAGCAGGGAAATATGTTGATCGCATGAGTGTAAATATAGAACTGCCATCTGAACGGGGACTCAGATTACTGGCGCCTCAAAAGAAACATGAGGCCATTATTAAGCCGATGAACTTTCTGACCTCCAATATCGCAGCCGGAAAGGCAGAACGCAGGAAATCACGCAAGGCACCCTTGTTTGTTCCGGCCGGGCAGACTACTCAGCTGATTGTTGGCGCTACTTCGGACCCTGATCTGCAGATTCTAAAGCTTTCCGAAAATATGTATAAGCGTTTCGGCTTAAAGAGGGTATATTATTCTGCCTACGTTCCGGTCAGCCATCATCCTCATCTGCCTGATATCAGCAGTCCTCCGCTGCTGCGGGAACACCGTATTTATCAAGCTGACTGGCTGCTGAGGTTCTATGGTTTCAAGGCGGATGAACTGCTGGATGATAAGAATCCCAATTTTGCGGAGGATTATGACCCCAAGACAGATTGGGCTCTGCGCAACCTTGACTATTTTCCAGTGGAAATCAATCGGGCTGATTATGAAAAACTTTTGCGAGTACCGGGAATCGGAGTGAAATCGGCCCGAAAAATACTGACGGCGCGTCGTATGCATTCTCTGGATTTTGAGGATCTGAAAAGGATAGGCATTACTATGAAAAGGGCCCAGTATTTCATCACCTGTAAGGGTAAGTACAGCGGGCCGACAGCTATGGAGGAACATCTGCTGCGGCCCAGGCTGACCTTATTACCGCCGCATACTGCTGGCCCTGAACAACCGAGCCTCTTCAGCTTTTCCTCGGATGTGATAGCTCCCGAGGATGCATTCACATCAGTAAGCGGAGAAATATAATGTTGGACTTTGTTTACGACGGCAGTTTCAATGGTTTGCTGACCGCAATTTATGAAATATATTACCGTCGGCAGGTTCCCCAGCAGCTGCTGTCCAGATCCAGCCAGACTCCTAAGCTGTTTGTTCGGGAAGAAAGAATCATCACGGATGAAACCAAAGCGGGCAAAGTTTATGAAGCCATCGATAATAAAATAAGTTCCAGGAGTCTCAGACATATATATTATGCCTACTTATCGGAACATATGGAGGCCGGTATTTGGATTTACCACTATCTGCATCTGGGTTGGAAACTGGGAAACAAACTAGACTTGCTGCTCAGCGACGAGAGGGTGCACAGGATTCACCGCCTCAGCCAAAAAGTCAGTATGGAACGACATCGTTTACTGGGTCTGCTGCGTTTTCAACTGCTGCGGGGAAATATTTATTATGCCGCTCTTGAACCTGATCATAATATCGTTGAACTGCTGGCTCCTCATTTTGCTGCCAGGATGGCAGACCAAAACTGGGTGATTCATGATGTGAGCCGGGATCTGGCTGCCGTTTTTAATCGGAAAGAATGGCTTGCCACTGACTTTACTCGCCAGCATCGATTGGAACTGCTCAAAGAGGAGGAATATTACCAGCAACTCTGGCAAGAGTATTACAACAGTATGGCCATATCCAGCCGCATCAACCCCCGTCTGCAAAAAAGATGCATGCCCCAGCGCTATTGGAAACACCTGGTGGAAATGAGCTAGCGATTCTACAAATGTTTAATTACTATCAAGGAAACGAACGATAAAGGTAGTTCCTTTTTCACTGGTGGTTACATCAATATTAGCATTGTGTCTGGCAGCTATACCATAACATACTGCCAAACCTAAACCGGTTCCTTCCGGCTTGGTGGTTATGAAAGGCGTACCTAACTTTTCCAGGACGTCGGGGTCTATTCCATGACCTTGATCCTGGATGGATAAGATGACTTCTTCATCTTTAACGCAGGTTTTTATTTGTAAGGTTCCCCCGGATGACATTGATTCCAGTCCGTTGTAAACCAAATTAAGTAACAGTTGACGAATCTCTTTATCATCTATGCATATATCAGGTATATTTCCTAATCTAAGGTTAATGTTCATATCCTGAGCTAAAGCTTTAACCTGTATTAATGGGAAAATATTCAGTACGACGTCATTAAGGTTTTTGCATTCAAGTTGGACCAATTTATTTTTAGCCAGGGAAAGAAATTCCGTAATTATAGAATTTGCCCTATCCAGCTCTTCAATCATTAAGACAAAAGACTCCATATCTTGAACATAATCGTCCTTGTCCTTGAGTATCTGCAGATAACCTCTTACCGTGGTCATTGGGTTTCTAAGTTCATGACCGATACTGGCAGCCATTTCCCCTACTAAATGAAGCCTATCAAGTCGGCTCATGGCAGCTTCCATTTGCTTTCTTTCAGTAATGTCGGTACAAATAATCACCGTACCTTTAAATTTATCGCTGACGTCCAACATACGCATAAAACTGATTAACAATGTTTTTATACCATTTTCATGATGATTGATTTCCTTTTCAATCTTGGCCTTAACATTATTACCCGCCATAAAATTATTTAATTCCTCTACCAGCCATGGAAAAACCTGTTCAACACTCTGCTTGACTCTATTTTTAGCATAATAATCCGCCCCCGGCGTAGCAGTACCCTGCAGAAATTCAACCGCCGATAGATTTAGGTTATCTATCAGATTGTTCTGGTTAAGAATTATTATAGGGGTCGGAATGCTCTCATAGAGGGTTAAATACTTGTTTTTTTCGTTGGTAATATTTCGATTACTGATTTGTAACTGTTCGATTAAATCTTCCCTGCTTTCACTGGTCCACTCCCGTATAAAACCCATTTCTACTCGATCAAAAAACCGGAGAATAAACAATAGATACTTATTCCTGCTTGTTTCAGGAAAATCAGTCTCCAGTACTAGATCCAGATAAGCCTGGCGATAATATATCATCAATCCCAGGAACATCTCCAGATTAATCCCGCGATAACGATGACGCCTGGCTTGAAGAATTCCATAGGCAGCAATTTGATCAAGGGAATAATCTTCATCAATATATAGTTCTGGAACATCGTGGTAAGTATCAAGAGCTGTAAGCAAGGCCTGAGACAATCCGGTTATAGATGAAATCCTGGCCTCCTCAAGAGTAGTGGTATATTTTACGTAATTATATTTTAAGGCATAAGTCAGAGTTCTTTTCAATAGAAAATTTTCATTGTTCATAACTAATTCAGCTAAAATATGCATCAACAATCACTTCCTACTGAAGAATTTTGCTTATTGAAGTTAAATCTTATATATAATAATAACATTTATCGGAGTTGATTATTCAAAAAACAGTAAATTTAACCAAATACATGATGCGATGTGATGAAAGGTTTAACTTTGTCTCCTTATTTAATGAGGTGACAATTACTTCACTCCCAGTTTAAGTTATTTTCTTATTAATGAGCTATTAAGTTAAATTCGATAATTCACCAAATTATCCTGCGTTGGATCTCGTTCTTTATAGGGATCATCTTAATGTCCATGTTTTAATAGAGTATCGGAACAATTCCATGTAAATATTCAGCATGTACAGGTGTGAGATTAATTTCATAATTATCCCCCATTCAGGGGGACATAGCAGCATGATTGTTTTTGTAAAAGCTTGCTATATAAAGAGATGACGTATAGCGGGAATCTGCGGAATACTGGAGGATAACGGTTCCTGCTTGATTAGTGAAATAAATATATATTTCTCCTGTCCCCAAAAACAACCGCCTGCCAAATAAATATCTGCCATGTTGTCCCCTCTTATTCGTATTCTCATAAGGTAACTTCCCTATCCTGCTGCCTAAATATGTTTTGTGTTTAATAGGAGATATTTATGCCTAACAGTGCTGACTTCTTATAAGGCCATGATGATGAGGATATTCTCTATATTTTAAATGGACAGGAGAAGACTTTAAGCAGTTTCAAAAAATTTATTCTGCTCAAGATAGTAGTAGTAAATCCAAACGATGATAAGTGAATTCATCACTGGCTCAATCATACCTATAACTATAATAAAGTAAACATGTGAAAAGAATATTCCTCCAAGAAGATTACCTGCCATACCAAAAAGCATGGTCATAAGAAATTTGACTACCTTAAGCAAGAACCAAAGCCCGATAAATTCAAAGAACATGCTCACGCGTTTGCCATTTGATAATTCTGCACATCTGCGCAATGACTCTAACGGCCCCCTGTTCTCCAGGGTAAGTACGGGAAATATAAAGATATATCGCGTCATTATGAAGATTGCAATTATAAATGGCAGATATGAAAATAAAAAGCTATGTTCGGATGTGAATTTGCTGCTAACTACCGGGATATACTTGGACCCAATGACTATAACACTTATGATTACGAGTTTCCACCATTTAGCTAAGCCATATAAAAATGCATTTTTATAGGTGAATTCCTGTCCTGATTCGAGTATTGATAAAGCATAAATTAAGGCCCCAATCCATAATGGACTTAAAAGCCAACCCGGAATATTAAATACCACCAGATAGTCAAGCGTAGGCATGTATTCTGAATTACTGATTCCACATAGAATCAAACCGGTAAATAATCCTACTGGAAGGACAATTGCTGCGATCATTCGGAAGTATTTACCATATGCCTCCAGGGCTTTGGTTAAAACCATTTATCTTTACATCCCCATTCTATTGATTTTTATTTCCCGGCCTTTTTCAATACTATTGGTCATCAGTCGCGCCGCCGTCCCCAAATACTGGAATAGCCTCTCCTAAAAATGTAGGTTCAGGTTTGAGGAGGGTTGCTAACCAAAAATCCTTGTTTCGGGCTGCCATTTCTCTTAATTTATATTGAACCATTACTGATCCATAATCATGTCTGTCTGATGCGACTCCATAGGCGTCTAAGCCCAGTGAGCGGGCAATAAAAATTGCTCTTGGCAAATGATAGTCTTGCGTTACGATTACTAATTTCTTTACTTGAAAAATATCTCTAGCGCGATAAATACTTTCATAAGTACTGAACCCGGCATGATCCATAAAAACGTCCTTACCAGGAACACCCTTATCCATCATGAAGTTTTTCATAGCATTCACTTCATCATACTGGGTACGCCCATGGTCTCCACTGACAATGATTTTGGGTGCCGTATCTAATTCCCAGAGTTCGTAACCTGTGGTAAGCCGATCATGTAGCATATTGGACAATGTTCCATCCGGGAAAACATAAGCACCCAAAACCAGAATAGCTTCGGTATCGGGAACAGTATCAGCAGTATAAATACTGTTCTTTCCTATATTCACAACATAGCAGTTTACTGCTATAAACGCAGTACATAGCAGAACTACTAACAGCAGTAAAACAAACTTAGTTTTTTTTGACAGCAGGGTTGGTTTAAGCAAGCGGTAATGTCCTCCTCTAAAATATTGCTGCAGGTTCGAAAAAATTGTCTGACATTTTACGGTTTCATATTGATTCAACAAGTCAACAAGTTAAGTATTGAATTTAACAGAAACGCCAAGTATTTAATTAAATCTTGAGCTAACGGGTGCGGTGAAAGCTCTTCATATATTTTACACCAAATTATGTGAATGGTGATCGGCGAATTAGGTAACTATTGACAAACTTAGGCAGATAAAAAAATTGATGAACAGGTTTATTAAGTGTTTGTTTAAACAAGAGGCATAAAGATTTGTGATCTAAGAATTATATTTAATCGGGAAAAACCATATTCATAGGTTTATAGTTTGTGTTTTAAGTAAATAATTTTATCATCAATTAAAACAGGAGGTGCAGTTTATGACTGCGGTATCACTGGATAAGTTCAATAGTCTTCCACGGGATCAACAGCTTGCTATTCATGAGGAGATGAAGAAGAGTATGGGGATCAGCGGAATACTTAAAAAGTGGAATCTTACTCGGAGCAAGTACTATTACCTGGTAAAAAAATTAAAACTGAATGAGAATAATCATTCTGAACCTAAAAATATAACAAAAGAAAAATCTGATGTATACACTGCCGCTTCCAGCACGGCAAAGGCTTCGCTAGACTTTGAAGAAACGCCTGTTTCGCAGGCACAGGCAACGAATGCAATACAAGAAAAGATGTCGTTTTCGTTATCTATTCAAGAATCTCCACAAGTACTCAACGCGATGCTGAAATCTTTAGAAGATATGATACATACTTC
Source organism: Syntrophomonas sp. (assembly GCA_016841245.1). Classification (GTDB taxonomy): domain Bacteria; phylum Bacillota; class Syntrophomonadia; order Syntrophomonadales; family Syntrophomonadaceae; genus JAAYJK01. Next base: position 64,269 of record JAENZN010000009.1, on the reverse strand, counting down.
AAATTCCAATTTTAGCGTTAACATCACCATAAAAGAAATTTGAACATTAAATAAGCACTAGTTCCTTGTATTACAAGATCTAGTGCTTGCTATTTTTTGCAGTTATCATAAACATTTTTAATTTAAGAGAGAGTCTGTTGTAATATCTACCCTGATAAATGAAGAGGCCATATATATGCGACGAGGACGGTTTTCAAAGCGTGCAAGTCAAGAGCCGTCTCGTCTTGCACGCTGCGGTATGCTCATAATACAGTTCAAAATTAATTTTAATAATACTCCAATAAGGATATAAATAGGAAACGAATAGATATGCTGCCATTCAAGTGTTACATAAATACCGCTCATGACCAATAAAGGTTCGCCAATGAAAGAGAATATGGCTGATACTACTATATTCGCAATTATAAATGATCTCCATTGCGCAAAATACTGATAAAGAAGCATGTATATTATAGGCAGTATTGTATAATTCATAGGTATCATTCGGGGAAACAAAGGCTCAATATCATAGGCATATTCCCACTGGTTTAACTGACAACCCACCTCGTCAAACAGAATCACCACTGTTGATATTAATAAGCCGTAAATGATAATTTCAAGAAATCTCTTTTTATCAACAAGTTTCCACCATAAAAACCAGGGCAGAATTAACATTGATATAAGCAGCCAGAATTGATAAGTAAATATTTCATATTTAAGCCAATGCTGAATTTGCAGTTGGATACTAATATCTTGAACATCTAGTACTTTATAAAAAGAGGTGATTATCTCCATTTAATGGTAATCATACTCCTTTCAAAACTGTATTCTGCTTGAAGTATTAATATTATGTTCAATTTTCAAATGATTTAGGCAGGTATAATCTATCCAGCTTTAACCTACTGCTTATTATTTTTTAAAGCAGATTGGGAAGCACAAATAAGCAGGGCTATAAATGAAATGATGAACATAGTGTCGTTTGATGGGATAGCCAGCAGCTTAATTAATTGCCAGCTTTCTTAAATATGAAGTTTCTTATTCTCATCTGATTTACACATACATTATATCGTAAAATGTCATGAATCAGACTTAAAGCATAGGCTGCTATAGTATTGGGTTATAAATGGGAAAAATGACCTAAATTATTAAAAGGTATAGGAAAATAAGACCAAGTGATATATAATTAATCAAACAAAATGTAATATTTGCCAAAACTGTATTCCTGCTAACGTATGGATGGAATTGTCCATCTTGATGTATTGATATATATAAATTCGGGGAGGGTTTTAAATGGACTTAAAAGAATCGAATGTGGTTAACGACATACAAGACCAGGCTATTAGTATACCTCACGAGCTGCAAAATAGCGCCATGAAAATTATTGATTATGCGGAACTTCCCCAGAACAGAAGGTTAGTGTTTATGGCTAGCCTGGAAGCCTTCCGTAAGCTGGATGACAAGACTGTTGTTAACTCAAATGTTCAGCGCTTAAAAGAAGTAATAAGCGAAGTTTTCCTGGAAATTTATCAGGCTGTGTTAAAAAAAACAGCTGTAGAAACTAAGCAAGATATCCTTATAAACATGTTTCTTAATTTTGGCTTTATGGATGAAAAGTTGCTTACTGTTAAGCAAAATATAGCATTATATGAACTGATTTTGGGTAATCATGCTAATGAATCGAAATATTTGATATATGATATGAAAAAATGGATGAATTATATTTATACTGGGGAAAAAGAACCTTCTATAAATGAAAATAGTCTAGATTACTATGATTCATTCAGGGAAAAAGTGAAGCGGGGCCAACTTAATGAAAAAGACCGGATTACATATGAGCAAAACCTGGATGGAAGATTAAAACACGAATGCAACGGCTTGTTCGGAGTGGCACAGAGGTTATGTTACGGTAGAATGGGGGGGTATTTACCGATTTTGCACAGTGACATGATCAGTGGAGATATAAGCAAATCGTTGGTCACACCAGAAAAAATCGCAGCCAGCCTGGATAGAATTCTAGCCGTTGATTACTCTGCTTTTCATCGAGAAGTTGTATATAATAAACATGAAATTGGGATAAGCAACGAATTGATTATGTTGCCGGTAATGCCCGAAATCATTTTGATTCCAACTTTCGGTTCGCGAGCAGTAATGTGGCAGGAGATAAGCGGAAAGACCAAAAGTACCCCTGGACGCTTTATAATACCGATACTAACATCAGAAAATCTAGATATGATAATGTTAGATTTGGTAGCCAAGTTCCGATGGGAATTATCCAGGAGAATGTCCAGTTCTTCACTTAATGGTGCTACAGAGAGCAGTCTTGTTAATGATTATACTACCTATATTCAGTTCTATAAAAAGAATCCTGATCTTTCAAGGGAAACTAAAACAAAAATTAAGGAGCAAATTAATAGGAATCGTTCCAATATCAAAGAGATTTTTACATCAGACTACAAAGTTTGGATCAATTTCGAATCAAAAGGATTGATACGATTAAACCGAGTTGCTCGTAAAATCCTATTTAAATATTGTACTTTCTCAAGAGAGATACTAAAACAAATGGAGAAACACCCTGTATACACCCAGGATATAGTAAGGTTAAATAATCTTAGAAATAAAAAGCTAAAGTTTATAAATGCCCGTTATGAGAAGGTAATCAAAAAGGGTAAGAGTTTGGACGATGAGCTTAAAAAAAATCTTGAATATTATCAATCATAATAGTTTGCAGGGTCAGGACACGGTTATCGATCTGTCGCACTATAAGCTTTGAGTTCATTGATATAAGGAACATGAGAAACTTTATTGGGTACCTTATTTTAATAATAGACACTTTTTTTGACATTATCCAGTAAATGACACAGCAAAAACGTTCTCTTGTGTTCCTCTGAATGGACTACAATAAAAGCTCATCTCTAGAACATAAACCATTTTCAACGGCATTCTGTCGCAGTACGGCATATAATTCCGCATTGGCGGCGTTAATATACGGGAGCACAAACAACACCCCGATAAATAGTGCAAGTATCCCCAATATCAGCCAGCCTAAAAAGGAAAGATCCAGTAAAAAGATGTGAAATTTATGTCCTTTAGTCATTTGCGTGCTCAATTGAACGGCCCGTCTATAGTCCAGGTTGGGATTGTCGGCCAGGATGAAGGGAACCATCCTGTAAGCATAGAAGGCTATGATACCAGGGATTATGAGCAGCAGATACCACAGGAAGTTAAGAAACCCTCGCCAGAGCATAGCCTTAACAATATCAAGATACCTGGTCTTGTTAAAACCATAGCCCAGATGATTCATATCGAATATGTACTGCTGGCCCTCTACAAAATACTTTTGACTTCCAACTTCCAGAGGATAACCTACGAAAATTCGAAACGCTAAAAATACTAAGATAAAAAAGCAAACAGCGATTATAAAGAAGGCTATAAATGCCGGGGGCAAATCTAAACCGCCTGGAACCATGGAACCCCAGGGGGAAGTAAAATCTGACTCATTTAAATTCCAGTTAGAATTAAATGAAAAGCCCCGATTTCCTCCTGCGATGGCCAATATCAGACTGACCAGAAATGCTTTCCAGTAACTCACTTTTAATACCGCTATCGCTCTGGATTTTAAATCTTTAATTCTCCACATCTCAGGATCTCCTCCCCTTACTTTAATACCCATTGGCTATAAGTCCTTTTCCATGAACCTAAAATAACTTTTCATGCAGCTGGTATGTTATCCTCTGTAGACTTAGATAAACGCTAGAATATTTTCTTATCAAATCATATTTCGCCAATTAGTTAGTGCTTACCTCTTCTGGAACCGAATAAATACATATATTTACAATATTTTCCTGAGGATAAAGCGAAGATGCTAGCAGTTTTAAGTAATAAAATTTGTTAATTGAGATGACCATGGCAGTAAGCAAGGAACAAGAAAGGCACTGATCTTAAGCAGTGAAATGGCAAAAAAGAGAAGCGGATGGTGCTGGATTTTAGCAGGACTACCATATGAATTATAGAGTGTCCAACCAACTAGCCCTTATTTATAACTTGCACTAAATATACAATATGTTTAATATTAACTATAACAACTATATTAACCGCTTTAACCAAAAATAATTATCGTTTAAGCCCAAACTCATATTCTAGCTAGTCTGCCTGCTGGGCATATGGTGTTTTGGGCTGAATTTAATTCGCGTAATAATGATATGTATATAACGAAGTATTGATCTTCTAAAGGGGGTAATAGAGTGGGTGACAGCTGCAATCAGTCACCCGCTCTATTCACTATGAGTGTTTTATATAAATTTAAGGGGGTTCATTTTTTAGACTATCTTATTGCTCCTTACCCAGATATTCATACGTTCCGCTTCTTTGATAAGTTCATCCCGCAGATCCGGGTGAGCAATGTTGATTAAAGCTTCCGCCCGCTGCCAGGTTGATTTGGCTTTGAGCATGGCAATTCCGTATTCGGTAACAACATAGAAATTTACACTCCTGGGTACGGTTACAACCGCTCCCGGAGTTAGTATGGGCTTAATTCTGGACTGCAGTTTTCCTTCTTTATCCTTGAAGGTAGAGGTCAGACAAATCAAACCTTTACCTCCGCGAGAATAATATGATCCAAAGATAAAGTCAAACTGCCCGCCGGTTCCGGAAATATGGCGTATTCCCGATGATTCCGAAGCTACCTGACCATAGAGGTCGACCTCAATAGCATTGTTAATAGCCATCACTTTATCATTTTGTCCGATGATAAATGGATCATTGGTATAACTTACGGGGGATATGGCACACACCGGATTCATATCCAGGAATTCATACAATTTGTTGGTACCCATGGCAAAGGTATATGCCATTTTGCATTTGTCTATTTGCTTGCGTCGACCGGTTATGCGACCGGCTTCATACATGTCGACAAACGAATCCACCAGCATCTCGGTATGAACACCCAGTTCTTTTAAATCCGACTGCGCGATCATGGCTCCCACAGCATTGGGCATGGCTCCAATTCCCAATTGCAGACATGCTCCATCTTCGATTTCTTCCATGACCAGGGAAGCGATGGTTTGATCAGTTTCAGATATGGGCAACTCAGGAAGCTGGATCATAGGTTTATTGTCGCCTTCCACGATGTAGTCAATCTCGGAAATGTGGATGGACTCACGGTTGCCGCCCAGGCAGACTGGAACAGTCTCATTGACTTCGACAATGACGGTTTTGGCTGTATCGCAGTACGAGGGAGTCAAAGAAACCGAAGTTCCGAAATTGAAGAAGCCGTGTTTGTCCATCGGCGCTACCTTGATTAAGGCCACATCTGCTGCAACATAACCACGCTCGAAAAAAGACGGTCCTTCGTGGTAAGTTAAAGGTATATAATTGCAAAGATTTTTGTCATGTAATTTGCGACTGGCAGCACTCATATGCCAATCGTTATAGATAAAATGTTTTCTATCCGTATCGGCCAGGACTGCCTGGGGTTGATACGGACAGGTGGTTGTATATATATTGACGTTTTCAAGTTCATCAACCCGTTTGGCCAGGGCAGCATCCAGGTAGCTGGAATTCATTACAAATTCACCGAAGTGTACCAGGTCTCCTGATTTAACTACCTTTACAGCTTCATCCACTGGTGTTAGTTTGCGCTGGTATTCTGCACTATAATCCACTGGTGCATTTCCTCCTTAACATCCTAGTATTCAAAAACATCGATAGGAACATCAATGGCTGAACTATCACCATCGATGACCATCTCAGCTGTGGCCCACACATTAGGTACTACATTTCTCATGTAGTATTGAGCAGTTGCTACTTTACCCATGTAGAATTTATAGTCATAGTGATCTGCTCCCACTTCCTTGGCTCTCTTATCGGCCAAGAGGCCTTGATCCAGGATTTGGCGACCGCAATACAGCTGAGCGGTAGCAGTCAATACCCGACGCGAATATAGAGGAACCAGGCTGGCATTGCTCTTGAAATATCCAGTCAGGGCCTGGAGCATTTCCTGATAAGCATTTAGAGCACGACCCAGGTTCTTGAAATCTTTACTGAAGGTTTCATTGCCCTTATTAGCTTCATAGAAATCAACCATTTCCTGCACCCAATTATCAAATAGAGTTCCGCCCTTCATACTCATCTTGCGGCCCACCAGGTCCATGGATTGAATGAAGTTGGTACCTTCCCAGATGGAGTAAATTTTCATGTCACAGGCCAGTTGCCCAACCGGGTATTCTGAACAATAGCCGTAGCCACCATATGCCTGGATAGCTTCTCCGCACAGCCACCAGCCCTCATCAGACGGATAAGCTTTGCAAAGCGGAGTGGTTATTTCAATCAGGTTATTAGCAGCTTTTCTAACTTCCGGATCAGGATCCCGGTGCCGCTGGTCAAAGGCCAGATAAACCCGGTACATCATGGCCCGGATAGCTTCAATATGGGCTTTGCCCATCATCAGGGTGCGCTTGATGTCTTCATGGTTTATGATGGCTGTCCGACCTGCTTTAGGATCGGTCATCAGGCGGCCCTGGATTCTATCTTTGGAATAATCGCGGGCATTGGCAAAGGCATTTATAATGCAGGAAAGGGCCATGTGGCCGGTCTCCATGCGGGCCAGGTTCATCATCTGGAACATCTGAGGCATACCTTCACCCCGGCCTTCGTTCTCACGGGGATCTGTACCCAGCAGCCAACCACGACAGCCGTCATTTTCGCCGGCAGCCAGAGAGGCGGTTACTGATCCATGCAAGCCCATCTTATGCTCAGCACCGGTAGTTTGAAAGTCATTGTCTTCCAGGCTGCCATCTTCATTAACCCATAATTTGGGAACGACAAACAGTGATATACCGCCGGTACCAGGTCTGGCACCTTCAACACGGGCCAGATAGAGATGAATGATATTTTCCGTAAAGTCATTATCTCCACCGGTTATGAAAATCTTATTGCCCTTAATCTTGAAGATTCTGGGATCATCGGTGGGATAGGCCTTGGAGAGTATATCACCCACATCAGATCCAGCGCTGGGCTCGGTCAAGCACATGGTGCCGGCCCAGGTTCCATCCATCATCTTGGGCAGGAACATAGCCTTTAACTTTTCATCACCATAACTTTGAATTAAGTCGGCAGCTCCGCTGGTCAGCAGTACATAAGGCATAAAAGCCGGGTTAGCGGCACAAATCAGTTCCCAAACGGCAGCATAGAGCATTTCCGGCAGAACCATGGCATCCTCTGAATTGTCGATATTACTGGTGCCCCAGCCTTCACTCTGCAGCTGGTGGAAAAGTGGGCCGAAACTGGGCGGAGTTGTTACCTTGCCATTATCAAAAGCCACCGGGTTGTTTTCACCATCGTCGTTGGTTGCTTCTATAACTTCTTTGCACATTTTCAGGATAGGTCCCAATACCGATTTAATATCGTCTTTGGTGTAGTAATCGGCAAATTGGGGGTAGTTAAAAACGCCCTCCGTCGGAAGCCATTCTTGAATTATAAATTCAAAATCTCTTATATTATTAACCGCAAAATTAGCAGCCATTTAAACATTCCCTCCCTTTTTATCTTCTATTTATCCAATCATCTTTTAAAAGAGGCAGGTGATGGTCCGTGCAAACCACCACCCTTATATATAGATTAGTTAGATGAATCTATCAAATATCTCTGGTCCATAGTGAACACATAGCCGGGCCGGTACCTACACAGAGTGAAGCGCCGCCAACGGTTTTGCCCTGTTTTTCCAGTTCATAGTACAGGGAGACAATAATGCGCAGGGCAGTACATCCCACTGGATGACCAAGTGCGATTCCTGAACCGTTGATGTTGCATTTTTCCATATCTACTTCAATACCGAAATCTTCTTTCAGCATTCTGCCGCAACCAAGGAACTGCGGAGCAAAGGCTTCATTGATTTCCCAGTAATCTACGTCTTCATACTTCATACCGGCTTCTTTCAGGCATTTGGGGATGGCTACTGCTGGACCTAATCCCATTACTTCGGGGGCTACGCCTTCAGCACAGATGTTGATCAATTTCATCAGGGGTTTAAGTCCCAGTTCTTCGGCTTTGGCCTTGGACATGATAATTACAGCTGCTGCAGCATCGTTGATACCGGAAGCATTGGCAGCAGTTACTACTCCACCTTTCTTGAAAGCGGAAGGCAGTTTTGACATGGCGTCCAGGTTAGCATCAGGGATCATATGTTCATCTTTGGCATAAAATTTGCTTCCTTTTTTACTCTTTAGTTCCACCGGGATAATTTCCCGTTCAAAGGTGCCATCCTGGGTAGCGCGGGTAGCGCGTTGATGACTCATAAGTGCCAGTTGGTCGCATTCCTCGCGGCTAATACCGTATTTTTCAGCGATATTTTCTGCCGTCAAGCCCATATGTCCGGGAACCAGGCTGTCAAACAGTCCATCATGAATCATAGCGTCTTCCACGCTGCCGGCATTCATCCGGTAACCCATTCTGGCTTTGGGGAGCATATAAGGGGCATTGGTCATACTCTCCACCCCCACAACCAGAGCGGCATCGTTTTTACCCAGTTGAATATGATTTATAGCAATATCCAGCGCCCGCATTCCTGATGCGCAGTTCTGGTTAACGTTGCAGGCGTTGCTGGTGACCGGCAAACCAGCTGCCAGACCAACCTGACGGGCGGGCAGAGATCCCTGCATGTGAGGATAGACTTCACCCATTACCACTTCATCAATTATCGCAGGATTAATACCGGCTCTTTGAACCGCTTCTTTGGCCACAATGGTGGCCAGGTCAACTGCCTGAACGTCTTTCAAACTGCCCATAAATCTTGCAATAGGCGTTCTGCAGGCACTTACTATTACTACATCCTGAATTTCCTTCATCATATTTAAAAACCTCCCATAAATTCAACATCAAATTATTTATTTACCTTGAAATAAGGGCTTCCTTTTTTCCAGAAAAGCTCCCATTCCCTCTTTTTGATCAAAGGTTGAAGAACACATACCAAACATATCGGACTCAATACTCATAGCAGTATCCAGGTCGGCTTGAAGTCCTTTGCCAATAGCAAATTTAGCAAAGCCAACCGCCAGATTGCCTTTGGAGGCTATTTTAGCAGCCATCTTTTTGGCAGCTGCCATCAGTTCATCTGCCGGGTAAACATGGTTGACCAGCCCTATGCGATAAGCCTCATCAGCATTTATATTATTAGCCAAAAAAGTGAGTTCCTTGGCCCGTCCTTCACCAACCAATCGAGGCAGGCGCTGAGTACCTCCAAAGCCTGGAATAACTCCCAGACCAACTTCAGGCTGCCCAAACACAGCATTATCAGCAGCCAGCCGGATGTCACAAGCCATAGCCAGTTCACATCCTCCACCCAGAGCAAAACCTTTTATAGCAGCAATAACGGGTTTTTCCAGAAGTTCTATCATTCGCATGGTCTTCTCACCATAATCCGAGAATTCACGCCCTTCTACTGCAGACAGCGGCTGCATATAAGCAATATCTGCTCCGGCTACAAAGGCTTTGTCTCCGGCTCCGGTAACGATAACAACTTTGATAGTGTTATCGGCGGCAATATCCTCTATGGCATCTCTTATTTCACTGAGAGTATCTTTGTTCAGAGCATTGAGCGCCCGGGGACGGTTAATAGAGAGAATTGCCAGGTAGTCTTCCTTCTCCAAAATAATATTTTCATAGGCCATTACTTTTTCCCCCACCTCCAATCTTGATTTCACTTCTGCCAAGAGCGGGCTTAGTAATTGTAGAATCCCTTCTTGGTCTTCATTCCCAGCCACCCGGCTCGTACATATTGTTTAAGCAGACCGGAGGGGCGGTATTTGGGATCACCGGTCTCATCATACAGAGTATTCATTACTGCCAGGGCGATATCACCGCCTACCAGATCACAGAGAGTCAGCGGACCCATAGGCCATCCAGCACCAAACTTCATAGCGGTGTCAATGTCTTCAGTTGTTGCCAGTCCTTCCTGAAGAATGAAACAGCCTTCGTTAATGGTCGGAACTAAAATACGGTTGACCACAAAACCCGGACCTTCTTTAACTCTTACCGGTTTCTTGCCTATTTCTATAGATAAGTCAGTGACTATTTTCATGGTTTCTTCTGAGGTCTGCAGAGCAGGAATAACTTCGACAAGTTTCATGACATTAGCCGGATTGAAGAAATGCATACCGACAACTTTATCCGCTCTGTTGGTAATAGCAGCAATTTCAGTAATAGAAAGAGAAGAAGTGTTGGTAGCAATAATAACTTCTGGTGCCAGCAGGGCATCCAATTTGGTATAGACGTCTTTTTTTACCGCCATGTTTTCAAAAACGGCCTCTATTACGAAGTCAACGTCTTTTATATCCTCTATATTGCTAACCCCTATAATATTACCCAGTATAGCGTCTTTGGTTCCTGGAGCAGCTTTGCCCTTTTCTTCTGCTTTAGTCAAACTCTTGGCAATAGAAGCAATCGCTCTATCGATTAATTCCTGTTTGATATCATATAGTACAACTTTTTTCCCGGCAGCAGCCAGTGCCCAAACAATACCCTGTCCCATAGTACCGGCACCAAGCATTGCGATTTTGTTAATAGACATTCCCTTTACCTCCTTAAATAAATAAAAATACTTGACAGACCCTCGATAGTGAAAAATCACCTCCTAATCTTCCAGAGTATTAAATGATCTGCATTTAATGCAGTAGATTTTCTTACATAAGTTTATATAGCAAAATAAGTGCCAGGTAAGTAAAAACAGGTCAAATTATGCTAAAAAGAGCGGTATACCGCCATATAACGGTGTGCCGCCAATTAATTAAGACAGGTTATAGGTTGTCCTGGTATATCAAAATAGCATAGTAGTAAAAGATAAAAAATAGCCGATATATCAAGAATATACGTATTTATGGGAATTCCTAAAATAAGAGAGCTGAGCGATTTTTATGCATAAATCATATGTTGCAGCCTCATCTTAGAGTGAAAAATTTGTAAAAACCGCGGTTATATGGGAAAAATAATCATAATACCAGTTGATGGTAATTCTCAAAATAGGAGAGTTGAGTAAGATTTAATCAGGTTTACAGTATCGGTGCGGCGGCAGCAATAAGGCTGTTAAGAAGCGAGCTATAGTTGGTCCAGGCCATATTTGCCCAGTTTACGGTATAGTGCTGAAGTGTGAATGCCCAGAACTTTGGCGGTATGCACTTTGTTGCCGCCGTTTTTTTCCAGGGCCTGTATTATTAACTGCTTTTCCAGCTGTTCAATAGCATTTGGAAGAGTTAAGGAATTGATAGCAGATGGTTCGTCGTTAAAATAGGTATTTTCCACCAGCAGTGGAAAGTGCTTGATGGTAATGCAGGTTTCTCGATTCATATCAGCCATATTGATAGCTCTCTCCAGCAGGTTCTCGAGTTCGCGAATGTTGCCGGGCCAGTCATAATTCTGCATAAGTTCAATAGCTTTATGAGATACTTTTTTAATATCTGTACCCAGTTTTATGTTTATTTTTCGTATCAGGGTGTTTACAAGCAGAGGAATATCTTCGCTGCGTTCTTTAAGCGGAGGAATGTCTAATCTCACCACATTCAGGCGGTAGAAAAGATCCTGGCGGAACTTCTGCTCGGATACTAATTGTTCAAGATTGCAGTTGGTTGCGGCGATAACTCGTGCATTTACAAAAATTGGCTTGGTACCACCTACTCTTTCCACCATTCTGTCCTGCAGGACGGTCAAGAGTTTGGTTTGCATAGTCAACGGCATGTCACCGATTTCATCCAGGAAGACAGTCCCGCCCATGGCCAGTTCAAATTTGCCATGTTTTCCGCCCTTGCGAGCACCGGTAAAAGCCCCTTCTTCATAACCAAAGAGTTCGGATTCTAGAAGGTTTTCGGGCAGAGCAGCACAGTTAATTTTAACAAAGGGATGATTGCTGCGGTTGCTGGAGTTATGAATGGCATGGGCAAATAATTCTTTGCCAGTTCCGCTTTCCCCAGTTATAAGCACGGTGGAAACGGTATGAGATAATTGTTCAGCCACGGATTTAACACTGGCAAAGGCAGCACATTCACCGATTAAATCCTTGAACTGCCATTGGGCCTGATAACCCTGCCGAATTTCCTCCTTGTATATATTTAATTCTCGTTCCGTTTCCTGCAGTTTATTCATCAGTATTTTTGCACCGGACATATCCATAAACAGACTCCGGGCGACCGCTCCTATTATTTCACCATCCTTAATGATAGGCAGGCGGGTAACTATAGTGTTACGTCCGTTGATAGAATATATATCTGCTTCATCTATCCGACCGGTTCTAAGTGTTTCAGGCAGCAGTGATGTTGGTGTAATGTCCAGAATATGTTTTCCTACTACTTGATTTTTTTCCAAACCCAGCTGATCCAGGTAAGTCGGGTTCATGGCTGTAATCATACCTTCCTTGTCTACAATAACGTAAACCATATAAGGGCTTTCAATCAAAGCCTCCGAGATAGCCCGGAATTCCTTCTCGGTTTCCTGGAGTTTATGCATAAATATCTTGGCGCCGGACATGTCCAGGAATAGACTCTTGGCAATGGCGCCAATTATTTTACCGTCCTTTATAACCGGCATACGGCTCATAATCGTGTCCCGCCCATTAATAGGCCAAATGACCGCTTCATCAATACGCCCTGTTTCCAGGATCACAGGCAGCTCCGAAGTGGGTGTGATCTCCAGAATGTGTTTGCCTACTACTTCTTCTTTAGTGAAACCCAGGATATCCAGGTAGGTACGGTTCATAGCCGTAATAATGCCGTCTTTATCCACAATAACATAAACCATGTAAGGGCTTTCGATCAAGGCTTCCGAAAGAGCTCGGAATTCTTTTTCCGTTTCCTGCATTTTTTGCATCATAATTTTGACCCCGGAAACATCCAGGAAGAGGCTCTTGCCTATGGCGCCGATTATTTCCCCATTCTTTATAATAGGCAGGCGGGTCACAATGGTATCTCTTCCGTTTATGGGCCAGATGTCGGCTTTATCTACCCGCCCGGTTTTCAATACTTCAGGGAGATTGGAAGCAGGTATTACTTCTAAAATATGCTTTCCTATGGCATCCTTTTTTTCCAGGTTCAGTTCATCCAGATAGGTCTGGTTCATCATAGTAACATAACCCTCTTTGTTTACACTCACATAAACCATATAAGGGCTTTCAATCATGGCCTCGGAATAGGCCTGGAATTCTTCTTCGGTTTCCTGCAGCCTCTGCATCAAAATCCGGGCCCCGGACATATCGAGGAAGAAACTCTGACCTATAGCTCCCACGATTTCTCCGTTCTTTACTATGGGAAAACGGGTCACTACGGTATCCCTGCCGTTTAGAGGCCATATGTCAGCCTTATCAATTCTTCCAGTTTTTAGTACTTCGGGGAGTTCTGAATTGGGAAGCACTTCCAATACATATTTACCTACAGCTTGATCCTTGCTTAACCCGAGTAAATCAAGGAAGACATGATTCATAACGGTAATATATCCATCTTTGTCAACGATCACCAATGCCATATAGGGACTTTCCACCAGTAATCCATCTATACTATCAATATTAAAATCTGACATAGTAACATGGCCCTCCATTTATTCGCATAATCATGTGCCTGAGAATGCATATTTTATCAATGTCTTATTAAATTATATAATGGACTATATTATAAAGTCTATGGGAAGCAGTGCAGAGCTGCATTAAATATCTTTTATTACCTGTGGAAAAAGAATAGAAATCCTGGGCGTGGTACATCCTAATTTTGAGGTGTTATATGCGTATGGATTATTTCAAAGATTATCTTAAAAAATATCCCTACTGGATTACAGCAGGTGCGGCAGTAGCTGTTCTGCTGATTCTTAGCTTGATTTTTTCTAATGGAATGAGTCCGAGTAAAAAGCTGCTGCCTCCCAGCAACAAAATTCAAGTAATGGCCTTCTATGAAAAAGGTTGGAACGAATTCACCTATGGTCTGCCATCGCTTCACAAGCACTACCAGGATATCAGCGTACTTATGCCCTACTGGTATACCCTCAATACCGATGGAAGCTTAAAAGTTTCGGCGTTAGGTCTGGAAGCAGAGGTCATCGAATTCCTGCGAAAACATCCGGAAATTAAACTGCTTCCCCTTATTAACAAGGATACCGCATCCCAAAACGTACTTGCTGATGCAGCGGTCAGAAATACATCTATTAATAATATTGTTAAGTCAGTAATGGAGAACCAATATTCCGGGGTGAATATTGATTTTGAACTGCTGCCTAAAGAAAGCCGCGATGATTTGACGGTATTTATTCGTGATTTAGCCCAGCGCTTACATGCAGAGAATAAGATGATATCAGTTTCGGTTATGCCTAAACTGGATGGCTTAGAGGAAATTGGCGCCGCTTATGATTATGGAGCCCTGGGGCAATTGGCTGATTATGTCACGATAATGACTTATGACAAGCATGCGGCTTTCACGGACCCGGGATCGGTATCTCCCTACGAGTGGGTGGAGAAAAACATCCAGGAGGCTTTAAAATACATCCCGGCTGATAAACTGGTAGTTTGCATCGGTGCTTATGGTTACGACTGGCCGGTGGAGGCAGGTACTGAAGTTAAGTATATCAGCATGCGTGAAGCTTTAAGCCGGGCTGAGTACCAAAAAGCAAAAATCGAATGGGATGATGTTTCCCAGTCAGCATATTATAATTATTGGGTAGGTGAGACCAAACACCAGGTTTGGTTTGAAAATGGTTACAGTGTTACCCGTAAGGTAGCTCTGGCCAAGGATTATGGACTGCGAGGGGTAGCTATCTGGAGGATGGGATTTGAAGATGATGAATACTGGACGAAACTAGAAGAAGCCGTTAATAAGTAGTTTTCAGAGAAGCCTGCTGATAAATAGTCACTGTCCCGATGTATCAGCAGGCCTCCGCTAGTTTAATAAAACTTGATAAATCGTACATCATTACAAATCCTTTTTCGAATAAATACGTATAGATATCGCCATAGAAAGAAAGCCAATTAGTATTGTCAGCAAAAAAGGCAGCAGATCCTGAATGCCCTGCGGAATAGAAAGCATCATTTGAAGGCTCATGTTGTTGGAATGCAGCCACTTTAATATACCCGGAAACACAAAAGGCGTTATAAATATAGCGAAAAAGGATATATATCTTACTTTTTCGTATCCGAACTGGTATTGAAGCGGTATAATGATCCCGAAATACAGGGCAATCAAGAACAATGAAATTCCCAGAGTCAAAATATTCAGCGTAGGTAAGTACGTTGGTACAAGAGCAGATGTAATTGAGTATATGATATAAGAGACAACAAATATTAACAAGATAAAAATATACTTCGCTTTGACCAATGCGCTTCGCGTATAAGGAGTAGCACTAAGCAGTGCAGGACCTTGATATTTGTCCTCTGACATTGATACCGTATTGAACAACATATACAGCACAAAAAGAACCGTAATTACAAAGCCAAGAAAGCCTCCACTTAAGGAACCGGTTTGTATTTCTATATAAAGTGGTGCCCCAATTGCAAATACCAGCATGAATATCAAATAGCGTTTTGCCAGTATTACATCCTTTTTTACGAGATCAAAGATCATCTTCATCCCCCCCTACGTAAGCCAGCATTATATCTTCAATAGTCGGTCTTTCAATCAGCACACCTTTCATCTGCTGTCGTACCGCAGATTTTTGGTTGGTAACACCTTCGAAACCGTATCGAGTTTCATGCAGGCTTATAAATAATTTTCTGGTGTTATCATCAAGTGCCATCTTATCACCCTTAATCAACCCATGCGTGTCCAGCAGAGTGTCTTTTTCCTGGTTTAATACGATTCTGCCCTTGTCAATCAATATCAGCACATCAGCTACTTTATCCAGGTCGGAGGTAATATGAGTGGAAAAGAATACTGTTTTGCCTTCCTCTTGCATAAATTCTAAAAGTATATCCATCAACTCGCTGCGCACTAATGGATCAAGTCCGCTGGTAGGTTCATCCATGATCAGTAAGTCGGCGTGATGAGAGAGGGCCAGGGCAATAGCATACTTCATCCGCATACCCCTGGATAAGGTAGAGATTTTTTGATTGACCTGCAGCCCAAACCGTTCGGTATAGCTCTTATAAACAGCTTCATCCCAATTTGAATAGGCAGGAGCAAAAACGTTTTTCATTTCTTTTATGGTCATATTTTCATAAAAATAACCATCATCCAAGACTATACCGATATGGTTTTTAAGTTCCCGTTCGTTCTGATCAATTTCCTGGCCGAACAACTTAATACTTCCGGCATCCTTTAAGACCAACCCCAGTATCGATTTTATCGTGGTGGTCTTTCCAGCGCCATTAACACCGATAAAACCGCTAATACAACCCTCCTGCAGTGAAAAACTGACATCCTGTAAGCTGAAGTTGCTAAAGTCCTTTTTTAGTCCTTTGACCTCTAAAACCGTTTTCAATCCTCATCCTCCTCTACAAACAGCAAATCCATCATAGAATATAGTTCTTTTTTACTAATCCCTAGAGAACGAGCAGTTTCCCATGCCTCGCTAAGCTTTACTTCCACCATATGACGCTTTGATTCTCTTAATAGCTCAAGGTTTTCTTGTGCTACAAATGATCCCTTTCCTGCTTTAGTCAGAATAAAGCCTTCTGATTCAAGTTCGTCATATACCCTTTTGGTAGTAAGAACACTAACATGCAGATCATTTGCCAATGCTCGAATTGAGGGAAGGAGTTCCCCCTCTTGTAATTCACCATGAAGTATCGCAGCCTTGATCTGGTCTTTTATCTGCTGATATAGAGGCTGACCAGATATATTAGAGATAATAATTTTCATTAGCATTCCTCTTAAACTTATCTATTGTACAACTGTATATGTAGTACATATACATAATAAACACAATGAACGCCAATGTCAACAATATTGCCACTAAATTGAGGGACTAGATCTAAAACAATAATTACCCATCATCTGGGTACTATCGAGCAGGTAGACTTAGTAAGTGACCGGCGTAATGGGCGAAATAATAATTATTCACTGAATACCTTAGTATTAGAGGGTATTTTGGAATCCGTAATGAAATATCTAAATAAAGATGAACCTGCTGCTGGTTTGAGGCATAGTTAAACTCAAAACCATTTTGGAAAGGGATAAGATTTTGATAGTGTACTTACGGGACAAAATAAGGTTGGAGGGCTATAGAGTGAAAAGAAGTATGTGAAGGCCTGTTCTTTAATTCACCCAACCTGGAAAAATAATAATTCTTGAAAAACCAGTAGCGGCTGCTTTCATATTGAAAATGTATTATATTCTCTGTCCTATTTATAAACTGGAATGGAATCGTAAACAGTGTTCAAAGAAGCAGCCGTTGTTCTAGCCTAGCAGTCTGCCATATAACAGAAATAACATTAAAACACTTAAAGTTACAATATACAGATACCGAATAAATGATTTATATGTGTCACTTATCTGCATATTAGAATTACACTCGAAATTATTTATAAGGCTTTCTACAGCAGTCTTATTAAAAATTATCATCAGCATTAAAACAATAAAGATCCCTGCTGTTACTAATTGATTCATGAAAGACAAATCTTCTACCTCCAGCATCTTTGGTGTATATTCCCTTACTATTATATGGTATTAGAAAAATACAGCAAAGCTCCTGGTCAGTTCGAAATATCCTTTATTAAAAGTTCATCCTCCCCTACTTCAATATTCCGTTGGATATATACTGCATGTGGAATCTGGCATTCTATCTGCCATTTTCACTAATAGAAATGTCTCCTCGATTCCCTGTAAGGCAGCAGTTTGTCAGGTGTAGATTCAAGTAAGACCAGCCGGGTAACACTCTAATCTACATAACGGTATACAAGTATAAAGAAAAGCAAAATCTATTAAAAAACCATCTCGGTTTACTGTATTGGTATTTTAGTGATACACAATTATGAGTTTGGAGTTGCAGGTATGGAATTTCGTTACATAATCAATCATCTCTTGGAATACAAGGATCTGTACGCCCTGCTGGCCTCAGTCATTGCGGCTGTGGCTGCTATAGGTTATGTTACCATCGCTTTCAAGCTGGTCAAAACCAATATACAATGCAGGGTACAGCCTAATATAATTGCTGATATGGAAATTAAAGGAGAGTGGTTTTATCTGCTGGCAACAAATACCGGTGCAGGTATAGCCAAAAATATTACCGTGAGTATTGATCCACCTATTGTACTGGGAAATCAACAAATCAAGCGCTTCAGTGTAGAATCTCTAACCCCGGAACAGCAGTTTTATGAAAGATTTCAAATGGCATCTGACGAAGAATATCCAGGAATGGTGCAATCAAATCGGGTCATAACCGTAGACTATAAAGACCAGTTCAACAACTCGTTTGCATTTGAGAGGATATTTGATAATCGCCTCTTTGACAATGAAAGCGCTATCTTTACCAGTCCCTATCACCGGATCGAAGAGCGCCTGGAAAAAATTGAAAAGGCCATTAACAGTTTAACAGAGTATTCTAAATAAGGAATGAGCCAAACAACATCTAATTTTATTGATTGAAAGGTTAAGCCGGTAGCGGGATACCCATCTGGTGTTAAGAAGTTGAACATGTATTAAGTATCACCCCAGGGTAACTAAGGTTTTCACAGGAGCGGCAGAGTTTCTCTATGGAGGACCGATTACTATGGATGGTGCTGATATTTTATCTGGGTATGAAGCATCTTCATTTAACATCTTCTGAGGTATCATCGATCTTATTCATTATATCTTTTATGAGCTGGTATGCAATAGGTGCTTGGTAATACTTGGCTTTATATACAAAACAGTAAAGGCCTGGTTATCAATGCTTAACTGACATGAGGAAATATCGGGTGTTAAAGAAATAGAAGCTTTTTAGGGACCGTTATTTATGTTAAAATACAATCATAAATCATAAGATGAGTTGGGAGAAAGTAGATGCGCAAGTGTATTCTGGCCTAAATTAATATATGCAGGATTAAGGAAGAACCGAAGGTACTTCTACTAGTCTTGTGACCAGAATGCTTGTTAACTGATTTCTTAGTAATTAATAAAAGCCGGCGCCAATAGGTTTCGGTATATGAACGTAATAATATGACTGGATAAGGCTGTAAGTTACGAGTGTTACTTATAGCCTTGGTTGTTTTCTGGAGGTATTTTTATGTTGTTAAGCTGTCGAAAAGTGAAGAAAAGTTTCGGCGATCTAATCGTCTTAAATGGCATTGATCTGGATATATGTCAGGGGGACCGCATAGGTCTGGTTGGGCGTAACGGGGCTGGCAAGACAACTCTGGCCAATATTATAACCGGTTATCTCGATTATGATGAGGGTAGTATTATAACTACCCGGCAGAAGATAAATATCAGTTACTTAAAACAGACTGAAGCTCAAACAGAGCTCTTGCTAGATATACTAAATAGTACTGTTCAATTGGATAAGGAATTCCATCGCCGGGCCAGCCACCTGGGTATGAATCGGGTCAAGGAATGGTCCGGGGAGCGGTTGCAGAATCTCAGCGGTGGGGAAAAGACCAAAATGGTACTGGCCAGTATTTGGGCATCTAATCCTGATTTACTTATTATGGATGAACCGACTAACCATATGGATTATCAGGGGGTTGAATATCTGGTATCAGAGTTGGCCCGCTGCCAGAGAACAGTGATCATTATCTCCCACGATCGTTATTTTCTTGATCGTACGGTAACTAAAATAGCAGAAATTGAGAAGGGCACTGTTAGAATATACCCGGGTAACTACTCATCATACCGGGAACTAAAGCGGCAGGAACGTGAAAGTAAATTACACGCCTATCAGTCCCAGCAGAAAGAACAGAAAGAGATTGATTATGCTATAGCAAGGTTGAAAAACTGGTCGGATAAGGCTCACCGCGAATCCCGGCAGAAGGGCGCTGGAATTAAGGGTGGTAAAGAATATTATAGAAAAAAGTCCAAAAAGCGTGACCAATCTGTAAAATCACAAAAAAAACGGCTGGAAAAAATGCGCCAGGATGGAGTTGAGCGACCAGAAGAGGAACGACCGGTTGATTTTATCCTGAATTCCATGAAAAAAAGAGGACGACGATTACTGGAAGCAAAAGGCATTGGAAAAAGCTATGGAAACAATGGGCTCTTTGAGGATAGTACATTTTATATAAATAGATGTGAAAAAGTAGGTATTCTAGGACCTAATGGCTGTGGAAAGACTACTCTTCTAAAGATGATTATGAGCCAGGAAACCCTGGATGTCGGAGAGATTTTTTTGAGCCGGTCAGCCCGGATAGCATATGTGAGCCAGGAACTGCCGCAGGATGAAAAAGTTAACTTAAAGTCATTAATAAAGGATTGGAATCTGGATGAACAGAAACATATTTATCAACTGCTGGCTAACCTGGGAATAGACTATGACCGCCTGGGGGCAGACCTGGCAGAACTCAGCCGGGGAGAAAGGATGAAGATATCTATGGGACTCGCAATTATGGGTGAATATGATCTGCTCATATTTGATGAACCAACTAATCATCTGGACCTGTTAAGCCGTGAAGCTATAGAGCAAAGCCTCATGCATTTTCCGGGAAGCATACTCCTTATTTCTCATGACCGTTACTTGCTGGAGCAGGTTTGTGACCTTATGCTGATTTTTGAAAAGCAAAGAATTATACGGTTTGAGGGCAAAGTGTCAGACTACCTGAATAGAAAGTGCGCCGGTGAAAACCAAGCGGATTTCAAGAGATCCGAAATGGAGGAGGAAAAATTACTGCTGGAAACCAGGATTACCAGGGTGCTCAGTGAACTCAGTCGGTACAAACCGGGTGAACCTGAGTATGCAGCACTTGAAGATGAATACCGTGAGCTGATACGGTACAGAAATGGACTTGGGAATAACTCCAATATTTAAGAGACAGGGTTACCTCTCGTGAGCCCTTGCCCAGGTCAAATAATAAGTTTATAAATAGTAGGAAGATAGAATGTTTCTCACCCATCATAGATCAAACAGGTGAGAAACATTCTACTCTAAAGCAAATTGTCTTCATAGGAGGAGTACTGATGAAGAGTTTGCTTTAGATGGTTTACATGGGTATCAGATCCGAGATGTACTGTTCTGCTAAAATATTGCCATAAATTATTACATGTATTTAATTATTAACACCTGAATTAGCCACTGTTCTACTCCGGCAGCTTAGGTTGGTACCAGTGGAATAAACATGCAGGTTTTACTCCAGCACTGGCTATGAATAAAAGAAACATGGACGCCAATTGTATAACACGCATTTTTGGGAATTTAAACATCACCACCACCTCCTTCCATATATCCCATGCAGTTACATTATATTACAACTATATTTGAATGGAATTCAATGCTTCGGAGCTGAATGGCAAATATACGAAGGTGAATGGCAAATATTTTAGGCTAATAATTTACAATAGGATGATATTATCTGAGAAATATGCCTGTATATGTCGTGCGATGGAATTTTGACTAAGGAGGCGCAGGGACAGAAATGTTTATCTTATTTGTTTTAGCTTATCTCTAAGGTGCTTCTCCTGATGACGGCTTAACAAAACCTTGTCTTCAGATAACATGACTATTTCATAAGTATAGTTTAAGGGGGTGATTTCTCTAATATACCGGAGATTAACCAGGTAGCTGCGATGAGTGCGGAAAAATCCATAAGGGGCAAGTGCTTTTTCTAAGAAACGGAGATTGCCTTTAGTAATATAGTCATCGCTTTTGGTTTTAATGGTGATTTTTGATTTATTACTTTCTATATAAAATATTTCGGCCGGGTTTAAGAAGATTTTTCCTGCCGGAGTGTCTATTGGAATAGAGCTGCTATATCCTGACCTGTCTGTTTCTTGTACCTGGGTTTGTATTCTCCTGATTAGTTTTTTTACGGTTTTCTTAATCCTTTTTTCATTAAAAGGTTTAAGAATATAGTCAAAGGCATACAGCTCAAATGCCTTTAAAGCATAATCCGGATAAGCGGTTGCAAATACCAGCAGCATATCGTTTTGCATTTCCACCAAAGCCTGGGCGAGTTCGATACCATTCATTTCAGGCATGTCAACATCCAGGAAGACTACGTGCGGCGAGTACACAGATGTCTTCTCCAGAGCTTCCCGCGCACTGGAAACTGCAGCTATAACATCTGTTCCTGGTACTTGCTCAATAATAGATTTAAGATATATGCCGGCAGCCGGCTCGTCGTCAACAATAAGAACTTGCAAAGTCATATTCTTCTACAGCTCCGCTTTTTCAAAAATTAAAGCCCGGTCTACAAAATGAATAAAGCGGTAACCCCAGGGGCTAACGGTAAAAGACTGTTCGATCATTCCAACCATTATTGGCAGAACCAGCGGCTGGAATTTTATGTAGTTGGTAAAGATTATCATTGCCAGGCCATAGATAAGTATAATGAATAATGAAATCTTACGGAATTTCACTCTTTCTTCTGCACTGTTTATCGGTTTATTTTCGGTTTCACCAGGTGCATATTTCCATAGTATGCCCCAGGAAAGGAGCAAACTTAATACTATACCTGTGTAAGCATGGGGTGGAGTAAAAAGGACGTTTAAGTAATGAGTTCCCCAGCCCAGCAGCAGGAAGCATACAGTACCCCCGATAAGGCAGCGATAATACCCGCTGCAGTGTTCTCCTCCGGATGCCAGACGCAGAACTCCAGCAGTGATGGTGATACTCAGCACTTCCAGCAAGATACCAAAATACCAGGACAATAATACCAGGCAGGTCATCTTTACGATTTCGCCCAGCAGTATTTCCAGCCCGTAGGCCATACGAGTCTCCTGGCGAGAATCACTTCCGATTTCTCCTGCCAGGTAAGCTGCGCATCTAACTGATACTTCATGAATACTCAAGCTATCTTCCTCCCTTTTTCTTTGGGATAACATATTGTAAAACGGGTTCCATATTCCGGGTGACTGCTGAGTAATACAATTCCCCGGCATTTCTCTACCTGAAATTTTACTGAAGCTAGACCTATCCCCCGCTCAAAAGGGCCACTTTTAGTTGAGAAGCCGGATTCAAAGATCTTGTTTTTAAGTTCATGGGGGATCCATCCGAAGTTTTGGGTTTGAATAATATAATATTTCGATCGTTCAAATATTTTGAGCCTAACCTTCCTTTTCTCCGGGGCTAAATCCTCTACAGCCTCTATAGCATTCTTAAGCAGGTTTCCTACTACTGCTATAAGCTCAAGGGATGGTACGGTAAGCCCTGCCAGATCTGTTTCCTGCTCAATCTCCAGAGATATATCGCTGGCCGCAGCTATACTGGTTTGCATTAATAGAAAGGCACCTAATTCGGGAATGGCTAGCTGCAGGATATCGCTGGTAAGCTGGACGTCTTTATACATCCCGCTTATGTATGATTCGATCTGCTGGTTCTCTCCTAACTTTAACAGCCCGTAAATAACCTGCAGGTGATTAATGAAATCGTGGCGCTGGGCTTTAATGATGTGCATCATACTATTTAGATTGTTAATATTATCATTTTGCATTTCCGCCAGAGTTATCTGATTCCTTATATATAGCATTTTCCAGGTTAAGGTCAGTGACAATACCACGGCTATGACTAAGGTTGCAAACAGGACAAATACGATAGACTTGCTTGAATAAGGCGGGGTAGAACCTTCCAGGTAGAACTGGCAGTAAAAGGCTAATACTACCAGCATAACCGTCATACTCAAGAGCATAACGAATTTGCTGTGATCTCTTAAGCGCTGTGCACTGTTATTATATATGGGTTTTATTAAACCAAGCAGGTCTAACTGCTTATATCTCAGCCACAATATCAATCCACTTAGAAAAACAAACTCCGGGAGAGGATATAGTATACGCCATAATAATACATTTTGGGCTTGCGTGGGAGAGATTTCGGTAAATAATGAGACTGCAGCATTGAAGAGGATTTCAGCGGTACTAACGCCTAAGAATCCCAGGACTATACAAGTTAAAATCGTAAATATTGATAGTTTGCACGTATATGCTAACAAGGCTGCTATAACAGGAATTTGGATAAACACATTTGCCCCCAGGGGCAGAGGTGAAGAGCGCAGGAAAAGGCTTAAAAGAGCGCTGAAAAGAGCTATTAACAGTACTTTTTTAAAAGGAGGCTTGGAATCTATTAGAACAAGACCCAGGTATATTAGAATTAGAGTCTCTGTAAATGATTGTAATAACATCAGATAAAAAGTTATATTATCCAAAGTCAATTGCCTCCCTGGATGCAAGGGGGGACGGTTCTTGCCTTGCATATTATATTTGTACACCAGTCGGCTTCATAGAAATTAAAGGACCAATACAATTAGATAATATTATCGTAAAGTCTACCTGTCGTTGTAAATAAAAAGATATAATATATTATAATTGCAATATAGTTATATTTTACCATACATACCTGCTTTTCCAATATTATTTTACGATGTTACTCCCCTCTCCCACTTGCAAGTCTTAAATATTACCTGGCAATCTAACCTCTATGACCGTCTCGTTAATTTAATCGTTTATTAAGCTTATTACCACGGTTTTGGATATTCTAGCTTAGAAAAAAATGAAGATAAATTTTAAGGGAAATTTAAGCTTCACTTTGTATACCGACTTAGGAGGCGTAAATACAGTTTATGAATGATTATGGTCAGCAGGAAACCGAGGGGACGGTTCTTGCGGTTAGCCACTGGTTGTGGATCATGCCTTAATAATAATACCTCTGCTGATTCCTGTTAATCGACACAACAATCAGGAAATCACTCAACCGTGAGAACCGTCCCCTCGGTTTTCGCAGACTTTTCTGTCTGTATCTACAAAGGGAGGTTTATGCTTATCTATTAAATATTAAACATGTAGTTGTGTATATATTTTTAGGAATTTTGGATAAAGCTTGCTGATTTTGAAGTTACAGTCAGCCATTCCAGGTCAAGTTTTTACATTCAAGAAACTTTTTTAATAAAAAAAGGAATATTACCCTTATTCTAAAGACACTATTAGGTGAGGCAATCCTGCCTGCTGATAAAAAAGCCATGGTTAGACTTTGATGCCTGAAAGCCTTGGAATCAATCATTACAAGCCTTTCAGATCCACTTTCCCAAGTACGGTACGGATCTTGCATACAAATTATGCTAGACATGCGGGTGCGTACATTCGCATGCGGTAAAATGCTCGGGGAACAGGTTTTTTTCAAATTATGACGTAGAGGGGGTGTTTGAATTTGTATGTTATGGGAGTAGACATTGGATCAAGTTCTTCAAAAGCGGTAATTCTGAATGCATCCCGTGAAATGGCAGGCCAAGCGGTGGTGTCGGTGGGAACAGGCAGCAGCGGCCCGACACGGGCTGTCGAACAATGTCTGGATGCAGCAGGATTAAACCGTGGCGAACTTGCCTATGTCGTAGCTACCGGTTACGGACGGATTAATTTTCCCGGTGCTGATAAACAGGTTAGTGAAATAACCTGTCATGCTCGAGGGGTGTTTTCTCAATGCCCACAATCCCGCACCATTATAGATATCGGAGGCCAGGATTCTAAAGTTATTAAACTGGGGGACAATGGAACCGTAATCCGTTTCATTATGAATGATAAATGCGCTGCGGGCACGGGACGTTTTTTAGAAGTCATGGCCCGGGTGTTCGAAGCCGGTGTTGAAGATATGGCTTCAATAGCCGCTAATGCAACAGAAATCGTTGATATTAGCAGCACCTGCGCAGTTTTTGCAGAATCCGAGGTGATTTCCAGGCTGGCCTCCGGCACCAAAACCTCTAACATCGCTGCCGGTGTTCATCAATCTATAGCCCGCAGGATAGCTGGTCTGGTAACCCGAGTAGGGATCCAGCCGGAGGTGTTGATTACCGGGGGTGTTGCCCAAAACCAGGGAATCGTTGCTGCTCTTGAAGCCGAACTACAGTGCAATATCAAGACAGTACCTTTTCCACAGCTTACTGGGGCGCTTGGTGCAGCCCTGACTGCCTATGAAGAAGTAATGCATCAGGACGAATAAAGGACTACCTGCTCCTGCCGTCCATTATGCTAAAACATCGTTAAAGACGAGTAAAACGCAAGAAATGAGGAGGGACCTTATGAATAAAAGTACTATTATCAAATCTTCCAGCGCTGCTATTGTCGGTACAGCGGCGGTATGGTTTGGGTCGCATGCCGGCGGCGGCTTTGCCACCGGCAACCAGGCTATGAATTTCTATGTTCGCTTTGGCTATCATTCGGTATGGATTCCGGTTATTTCTATGCTGATACTGGCTGTTTGCTTCCGTGAAGGCTTACTTTTAGCACGGCACCACCGTGCTTATGACTATAAATCTTTTATGAAACATCTTTTTGCCCCTTATGACAAAATATTTGCTAATCTATTTGATATTTGTTATATGATTATGGCCTTACTGGCAGTAGGTGCTGCCATAGCCGGCGCAGCCGCGCTGTTACAGCAACTTATGCATATTCCTTATCTTCTCGGAGTTCTGTTAACTGGGTTAGTATTGCTGGTGCTGACTATCTTCGGAGCCGACCTGGTCAGGAATGCCTCCACGGTAATGGCAATCGCTATTACTTTTTCGGTACTAATACTGGTTTATGTGGGGATCAAGGCAGGGGCAGCAAATTTCCACAGCATTATGGCTTCTCATCTGCTGCCATTGGGAATGGGCAAGGCATTGTTAATGGGTTTAACCTACGCCGGGTTCCAGTCCTTTCTAATAGCTCCTATTGTATCGGTAGCGGAACCGCTGGACACTAAAAATGATATCAACCAAACGGCTCTCCTGGGCTTTATTCTCAATGCGGCCCTGCTGGCTTTGGTCTGTATAATGCTGCTGGGTTTCTTTCCCTCATCTGCTCAGGAAACCCTTCCCACCTACTTCGTTTGTGAACAACTGGGCTATCCCTGGCTGAAAGTACTGTATTCACTGGTTCTTTTCCTGGCCTTGATATCAACCGGTGTAACCTTAATTTTTGCAACGGTGATGAGATTCGAAAAGGTATGGACCAGTGGCAGAGGTATTTTTGAGAAGTTGATTAACCGGCGTATAGGGATGTCCGTATTACTTATGCTTTTATCCATGTCCATTTCCCTGTTTGGCCTCACCGCAATCGTAGTAAAAGGGTACGGAATGATGGGCTATATCGGTATATTCCTGATCATTATACCATTGCTGATCGTGGCTCCGATTAAGAACCGTAAGAATAATATCAACACCGACATTGAATATACCGCTTAATAATGGCAGCAGGTGCCAAAACCCCGTATAAATGTAATTCACCCCGGGAGTCTGCCCTCTTGTTCATTCAGGACAAGATCGCAGACTCCTTGTTCTATTATAATTTTTTTCTATTATATACACGGGTAAGGCTGAATTTTTTCCCCACAGAAAAGACTTTTGAATATTTCTGACCTGTGATGCTTGCAGACTAGTTTCCCGGGCATGAGGCATTTCATCCTAAAACTGAGGCATACCTGCCCGATGTTATCTCACTGTATTAAAAGTAAGGCATCAGACCGCGATAATTCGGGAACAAGTATGTAAATCTTAAAAAATTAATGAGGCTCTATTCCATGATCACCATTCGCATTTACGCCTGTCTATAGGTAAAAAGCGTGGAGTCACCTAAGTTCTTAATGTTCTTCTAAAGCCCATTACGACGGCTAATGCTCCTGGTTATATTCTTCATCTACAAGAATGGCATGGTGTTTGCACATAGAGTAGGCAAACCTTCCCCGGGTGAATTTTTTTAGAAAGAGGTGTGCAAAATGAGTGATAAAATCACTTCCAAACAGCTTTTAGGGCAGTTGCTGCAAAAGCATTATGACGAGGCCTTGGAAGCTAAAAAGCGAGGTGAACTGGTAGCCTGGTCAACCTCGATTGCACCTAATGAATTCTGTGAGACGATGGGAATTCACGTAGTTTATCCTGAAAACCACGCGGCGGCTATTGGGGCCAAAGGCGGAGCTATCCCACTGCTGGAAACTGCTGAAGGCCTGGGTTATTCTGTAGATTTATGTTCCTATGCCCGTATTAACCTGGGTTATATCAAAACACTGGATTGCGTTGCTGACAATATCCCGCTGCCAGATTTTATTATCTGCTGCAACAATATCTGCAATACATTAATCAAGTGGTATGAAAATATTGCCGCCCAGCTCAGTATCCCCATGATTATGATTGACGTACCCTTTAATCACGAAAGGCAGGTAACACAGGCCAGAGTCGAATACATTAAGGCACAGTTTACGGAAGCCATTGGCATGCTGGAGAAAATTACCGGCAAAGACTTTGATTATGAACGTTTTTACGAGGTAATGAGAATTTCTGCGGAGTCATGCCGTTACTGGAAACATGCCATGAGCTTGGCCCAACAAGTTCCTTCACCTTTAAATGGATTTGATATTTTTAATTATATGGCTTTGATTGTCTGCATGCGTGGAAAACAAGGTTGTATTGATACCTTCAAACTGCTGTCCGAGGAACTTGAAGAAAGTATTCGGCAGGGTCGCGGAGCATTCAAAGAAGGGGAAAAGCATCGCATCATGTGGGAAGGAATTGCCTGCTGGCCTTACCTCGGACACAATTTTAAGACTTTAAAGTCCTACGGCATCAATATGGTTGGTTCCACTTATCCGGACGCATGGGCGCTGCTTTATGAACCAGGCGACCTGGATGCCATGGCTAGGGCCTACAGTTCCATTGTTAACAATTGCTGCCTGGAACAACAGGTGGAATACAGGACGGGTGTAATCAAGGATTTCCGCTGCGACGGAACTATTTATCATCTCAACCGCAGTTGTAAAATCATGGATTTTTTGCAGTACGAACAACAACGGCAGATAGCTCCTGCCACAAACGTTCCTTTCATTAGTTTTGATGGTGATCAAACCGATCCACGCAATTTTGCTCAGGCTCAGTTTGAAACCCGGGTGCAAGCCCTGGTGGAAATGATGGAAGAGCAAAAGAAAGCTGCCAACAATAGTCAGGGGGGTGTGGAGCATGTCTAAGTTTGATCAATTAATAGATTCCTTTCGCAAGCCATTAAGTAATCCTCGTGGAACCGTAACAGAATTTAAAAAAACTACCGGTGGAAAGGTAGTCGGCTGTCTGCCTCCATATTGTCCGGAAGAAATTATTCATGCCGCCGGTATGTTACCGGTCGGAATATGGGGAGGGCAGACCCATCTATCCAAGGTGAACACCTATTTTCCGGCATTTGCCTGTTCCCTGGTCCAGACTACACTGGAACTTGGTTTACGAGGGGTCTATGATGATCTAGATGCAGTGATCATCCCCTCCGCCTGCGACACCCTTAAGTGTGTGGCACAGAACTGGAAGGCAGCTATTCCCCAGGTTCCCATGATACCTCTGGTACATCCCCAGAACCGGAAACTCCAAGCCGGAATTAAATATCTACAAAGTGAATACGAAAATATCCGCAGCCAAGTGGAACGAATTGGCGGTAAAAGAATAACCGATGCGGACATTACAGACAGCATAGGAGTGTATAACCGGCATCGGCGTGTCATGCGTGATTTTGTCCTGCTCGCTGCAACCTATCCCAATGTCATTACTCCATCGATTAGGCATCTGATATTCAAGAGTGCCTATTTTATGGAGAAATCAAAGCATACTGAACTTGTACAGGATTTCATCCGCGAGGTAAGGCAGCAATCCTCTATAACATGGCAGGGACGCAGGGTAATCCTCACAGGTATCATGGCTGAACCTGAATCTCTGCTGGAACTGTTTAACGAGTATCGTCTGGCTATAGTTGATGATGATCTAGCTCATGAATCCAGACAATATCGCGTCGACGTGCCGGATGGAAATGAACCCCTGGAACGTCTGGCTACGGCCTGGTCTAACTTTGAAGGCTGTTCGTTGGCTTTTGATCCCGGGAAAAAAAGAGGCGCAATGCTGCTTGATATGGTTAGTACCTCGCAGGCGGACGGAATCGTGGTATGCATGATGAAATTCTGTGATCCTGAAGAATTCGATTATCCAATCTACTATGAGCAATTGCAGACCGCTAATATTCCCGTATTGTACCTGGAAATTGATCAAAACCTGAACTCCGTGGAACAATTGCGGACACGGATTCAAGGGTTTGCAGAATTACTCAAATAAGAAATAACGAAAAAAACAAAGGAGGCTATGCTATGAATCAAACGTACAGGCAAGAATATCAAAATAAGTTGGTTAGCGCAGACCAGGCAGTCAAGGTGGTCAAATCAGGAGATTGGGTTCAATATGGTGAGTTTGTATGTCAGGCTATAGATTGCGATGCCGCCTTGGCCCGTCGTAAAGATGATCTGAGAGACGTCAAAATCAGATCCATTACCAGCACTATTCTACCCGAAGTGGTTAAAGTCGATCCCGATAAAAAACACTTTATTTTTCATGACTGGTCGTTTGGAGCCATATCCAGAAAACTGCACGACAAAGATCTCTGTTATCATATCCCGGAAACCTATCATGAAGTGCCCAGGATGATAAAAGAACACCATGTTCCCGAATATGATGCTGCATTTTTCCCGGTTTGTCCTATAGATGAACATGGATACTTTAACCTGGGACCCACATGTTCGCTAACCTGTTTAAACAAACACTACGCTAAAAAAGTAATTGTGGAAGTAAATACTTCCATGCCCTGCTGTCTAGGCGGTGACGATGAATCCATCCATATATCCGATGTCGATTACATTGTAGAAAGTACCACCAATCCATCTTTACTGGAAATACCCAAAGCATCGGCGACTGATAACGATATCAAAATTGCCAGTTTAATCATGGAAGAACTTGAGGACGGTTGCTGCCTTCAGCTGGGCATCGGCGGAATGCCCAACAAAGTAGGAGAAATGATTGCCAATTCCGATTTAAAAGACCTGGGGGTTCATACTGAAATGCTGGTAGACTCTTTCGTCGATCTGTATGAAAGCGGTCGCGTAACCAATCAACGGAAAAATATTAACCGTGGCAAGATGGTCTATACTTTCGCCATGGGCAGCCAAAAGTTGTACGATTTTCTGGATAACAACCCCGCTTGTGCAATTTTTCCGGTGGAATACACCAATGATCCGTTTGTTATTGCTCAAAATGACAAGGTTTTTGCGATAAACAACTGTCTTGCGGTGGATTTGTACGGGCAGGTTTCTTCAGAATCTATGGGGGCACGCCACATTTCGGGTACGGGCGGCCAGATGGATTTTATTTTCGCTGCATTTAGATCTAAAGGAGGTAAGGGGTTCGTTTGCATGAACTCTACTGTCACCCGAAAAGATGGCACTCTTGAATCCCGTATTGTGCCGGGAATAGAACCATTTACTATCATTACTTTGCCCCGGTCAATTACCTATTACGTTGTTACAGAATATGGGATAGTCAACCTAAAAGGAAAGTCTAACTGGGAAAGGGCTGAACAACTAATAAGCATTGCCCACCCTGATTTTCGCGATGAATTAATCAAGGTAGCACAGAAAAATCGGATTTGGCTTCCCACAAATAAGATTACGCTATAATTCCATGGAAGAAACAGGCAGGAAACTAATATCCCATTCCTTTCACTTCCTGCCTGTGACTCTTCCCATTGTTGCCCAACATATACCCCTGAAAAGGCAGTGTTGTTTTAATCATTATAGTTGCATTCTAAGCGGTGCAATGGGAAGTATGTAACTGCGGCTCTGGAGCAAAATTACGGACTTATAATAATACTTTTACTGGTACTCTTCCTGCCTTTCATATTCCGCAGAATTGAGGAGAATCTTGAGTTATTTCTCTTTACGGCGGGTGTAGCAGCAGCATTGATATCCGGCAAGATGGACCTGAATCTAGTTAAAGAAGCTTTACGAGAACCGGTTATGATTGCTGGGGCGGTATTGGTCGCCGGAGCTTTGTTTTTTGTTTTAAAAGACCAATTCGCCGGGTTCATAGCCTATGTATGCCATAAAATTCCGGTATCGCTGGTAGTATTCCTTGTGGTGTTATTACTGGGACTATTATCGAGTATAATAACCGCTATCGTAGCTTCGATTATCCTGGTGGAAATTATTTTTCAATTGCCTATAGAAAGAAAACCGAAAATAATAGTCTGTATTCTGGCCTGCTACTCAATTGGGTTAGGAGCTTCATTAACACCCATTGGCGAACCCCTAGCAACTATTACCATTTCCAGGTTGAATCAGGATTTCACCTTTTTGTTCAAACTCCTGGGCAAATATATTATTCCTGCTGTAGCAGCTTTTTCCCTGGCAGCAGGCCTATATGCAGCCCGGGTTTCAATGCAGAAAACCGACTACAGGCAAGAAATGGCTAGTACGGTTAATGATAGTTTTATTCCCTTTGAATTAGAGGATGAAGTAGAAACGGATACCTGGAACAGCGTGATGCTAAGGGCTTTAAAAGTATATCTTTTCGTTATGGCCCTGGTCTTTTTAGGGGAGGGTTTTGAACCTCTCATCAATAAATATATTCTGGGGTTGAGTCCTCAAATACTATACTGGGTAAACATGATTTCAGCGGTTCTGGATAACGCCACTCTTTGTGCGGCAGAACTCAGCCCCGCCATGATGAGCAATCCGCTCATTGTGGAAGCCATCTTGATGGGGTTGTTATTTAGCGGCGGAATGCTGATACCTGGAAATATACCCAATATAATATCAGCTTCCAAACTAGGGATAGGAAGCAAAGAATGGGCTTCTGCCGGCATTCCTATAGGTCTGGCTGCAATGGTATTGATTTATTGCCTATTATTCTGATAATGAGGATTTTGCATAATAGCAATCAGGTTCTTTGAAACAAAAATAAAACGTTTAAGCTTAAGCACTGCTGAACAACTGGTTATTATGACTGGTGTCATTACAAAAAGTTATTGCATTGTAAAATGGGCAAAGTAACTCTTTGATATTAAAAAGGTTTTTGTTAAATATGACCTTTAAGCAGTTTTTTTTTCTATATCCCCGATATTTTCTCTTAATTTTAATTAATATGCAAAATTTTTAAATAACAACTAATTTGCTTCATCACCATAGTAACATATAATAAAAGTGTAACCAAAATGTTTCCTCTGCACAAAAGGCGTTTTCCCTTGAGGAGTGATATCATGGAAAATATAGGTGATAAACATCAGGACGACTTAGATTTAAGCCTGGAAGAAATGCAAGCGGTTTTAGAAAGTTCATATGACGGCATCCTGGTAACTGATGCCAGGGGGAACGTTCTGATAGTAAACACGGCATACCTTCGAATGACCGGGCTTCCGGGCGACGAGATTATTGGTCGCAATATGCAGGAATTTATCCAGGAAGGCTACATGGAGAAATCCGCCGCCCTAATGGCATTAAAGGAAAAGAAGCACGTTACAATAACCCATCATGATGTTCCCGGAGGCACAATTATCGTTACTGCCAGTCCGGTCTTTGATGAAAAGCACCGACTCAAAAGAGTTATCACCAATGTACGTGACATGACAGAAATATTTCGCCTGCGCGAAGAGTTGGACAAAGCCCGGGAAATGGAGGAGTTATACTACAAACATTTTGAAAACAGGCGTGGCCATGTAAATGGACCTATCGCAGTCAGTAATAAGATGATTGAAGTATTTACTACCGCTTTAAAGGTTAGTTCCGTGGACGTTACCGTATTAATACTGGGAGAATCCGGGGTAGGCAAAGAAGTGGTAGCTCAGTACATCCACTCAAACAGTCCCAGGAAGAACAAACCCCTTATTACCGTTAACTGTGGCGCCATACCGGAAACACTGCTTGAATCCGAACTTTTTGGCTATGAAGGGGGAGCTTTTACCGGTGCAGCACGGGGCGGTAAAGCCGGTTTGTTTGAAGCTGCCCAGGGCAGTACCTTATTTCTCGATGAGATAGGAGAATTGCCCCTCAATCTTCAAGTCAAACTCCTCAGGGTCCTGGAAAACCGCCAGATTAACCGAATCGGATCCACTGTACCCACTTCTGTAGATGTGCGCATACTGGCTGCCACCAACAGGGATCTTGAAACCATGGTGGAAAAGGAAGAATTTAGAGACGATTTGTATTACCGGCTTAATGTCATTCAAATTACCCTCCCTCCACTACGGGAAAGAACTGAGGATATCGCCCCGCTAAGCATGCATTTTTTAAATGAATTTAATCAGCGCTATAAGCAGCAAAAGCGGATGAGTTACGACGTCCTAAAAGAATTAGAAAAGTATAACTGGAACGGCAATATTCGCGAACTTAAAAATACTATAGAAAGACTGGTAGTTATGAGCAATACTGACTATCTTGAAGTAGGCTGCCTGCCCTGCCGGAAAAAACAGGAGAAAGATGAAGGTACCTCGCCGGTTTGTGTCCATCGTTTATTGCCTATCAACCAGGCCGTAGAGGAAACAGAAAAGCAGGTTCTTAACCTAGCCAGACAGGAAAACAAGAGCAGCCGGGAAATTGCCCGGGTGCTTGGAATTGATCAGACTACAGTACTAAGAAAAATGAAAAAATATGGGATGCAAGTGTGAATAATGTTCGGTAATAAGCAGTTTGCCTTGAGAACCTATATTTTAATTCCTTGCCCCCACTATTTTCTTGACGCCATTAAACTTGACCCCAAACCGAGGGGACGGTTCTTGCGGTTAGCCACTGGTTGTGGATCATGCCTTAATAATAATACCTCTGCTAATTCCTGTTAATCGACACAACAATCAGGAAATCACTCAACCGCGAGAACCGTCCCCTCGGTTTTGCTCACTGCCTCCAAGAAGGACTCGGGATTTTCCAGGGAAAGATACAATTGTTTGACATCCTTTATATCTTTAATCATACCCTGAAAAGATTCCGAGTGCTGCAGCTGAATTTCAATATTGCATTGCTCACCTGCAGCCAGATACAGACATCCTGGCTGATCCTTCAACACACCGGGCGCGAATCCTGGCGACGACTTCCCTATTCTGCATATGGAGGAAATAGAATCCCATGGTATTTCCTGGCAGTATCGCAGGCCTATTCTAAAGCAAATGCCTTTATCAGTAACCTGATGGCAGTAAAGGCCCATAGCTCTAAAATCTGCCCATAACCAGAGTATTGCCCATAAACCCAGGACAAGATGCAGTATTTTCCACGTCATCCACCGATTGGGCAGCATTATGGATACCAGCAGTATTTCTAAAGCGCATAGACCGATAATCACTTTAACCAGAAACCCATAATTATTCAACTTGGTCTGAAATGCCAGGGAATCACCTGTTTGTTGTTTGCTTCTATAGGATAGATACAATGCGTGATAAATCCGGGGTTCAATCATAGCCAGGCGAGCCAGCCGGGGTGGAAAGATGATTCCCATTGCCTCCTGCCAGGCATCCATAGTTTCCATACCGTCCTTCTTCAATAGGCGATAACGACTGATAATCCTGGTAATGTTGGTCAGGCAAATTATGATAAACATTAATTCTAATCCAGCAGGAATCCAGAGTAATATCTTCATCTGCTCCCGGGAGATTATCCCCGAGAAGCCCAGCAGGATTTCAAGGATTACGATCAATAATAACAGCGGCAAAGAATATCGTGAAATTTTAGGGTTTGATAAGAAATCGCGAATCTTCATTAAGATTTTATCCCCTGCCCTTTCTATCACTTCACTACTATCATCCCAACAAGTTGTACAGATTATCTTCACTACAAGTATGAACCCTGACCTAAGGTCAGGGTCAATAACTTTTCTATCAAATTATTGGAATTTTAATATTTTTTTATCTTGTCTAAGTATGGATGATATAGTATCTTTTCAGACGGAAGAATTCTTGTTTTCACCATCAGACAGTGCTGCTTCCTCCAGGTATTGCTGGCACAGTTCGCAAAACCTGATCTGGGCCGGGGAGAGCAGGTCAGACAGCATTTGATTTATAACCGGTTCAAAAGAAGCCCGAGGTCCTTCTTTCAGATAAAAATCCCTTAATACGGGTATACTCCTTATGACATTCGCACTATCCCTGGCTAACTGCTCCACTTCCGGAGCATCTTCGGGCAGGTGCATTAAAGTATTAAACCGTTCATTATAATTGATAATCAAGCGGTATTCTTCGGGGTGGGTTTGAAAGTATTCCGCTACCTGACGATAGATTGGCTGGTGTTCCAGTCCCCAGTCAAAATCATCGAGCAGTCCATATATATTGCGGTCCTGTTCCATGAGTTCGGGTAAGCCATGGTACGCTTCAGTCCCTAGTATGTCGGTTACTATTTTGAAAGTAGGAGGGTCTTCCCTCCCGCTGTCTATGTCTATTGGTTCTTTATTGAGCAGATTCTGAATTCTTTCCACTCGCTCCTGCAGGGTTTTTATCTGTGTTAATAATTCACCCTGCATCGATTCTAAAACAGCTCGCATAGACCGGGGATCGCTTTGGGTTCCAATCATGGTCTTGATCTGATCAAGGCGGAGACCAAGCGATTTAAGATGTTTAATGGATCGCATACGAATCAGCTGGTCAGCACCATAAAGTCGGTATCCACCGAGAGAACGGCGGGGTTCATTCAGAAGACCAACTTTATGGTAATGGAGAACTGTTTTTACCGTGACCCCGGTTAACTCAGCAAATTCGCCAATAAACAGACTGGAGTTCACTTTACCACCTGCCTTCTTTACAATTATATACACCTACCTGAGGTCGGGGTCAATATGAAAAATTATGATAATAATAATTCAAGTTATTGGTGGGATTACCGATATTTATAAGAAATACAATTATAGGAGGATTAAAATGAGTATTTCGTCAATATCAGGATCATCTATTACAAGCTCAGCTAATTCATCGGTAAATAGCAGTAAGATCAAAAATATAGAAGAACAGATCAAAAAAATTCAAAACCAAATAGAAAAAGTTAATCAAAGTGATGATGATGATGAAACAAAACAGGAGAAAATACAAATGCTAGAAGCTCAAATACAAATGTTAGAGGCACAGAAACGGCAAATAGAAAACAATCAAAATAGCACTGCTGAACAGTCAACATCAAGCATATCCGAAGAAAATAGCAATATTCAAAATGCAGCTAAAACAAGCTCAGATGCCAACATAATCGACATTAGAGCGTAACATGGACAAGGGACAACAATCATGTCCCCACAACATAGAAGTTCTTGGTCAAACATAAATCAATCAGTCCTGGCATTCATTTGGCTATTAATACCTCTCACCCTACCGGTGTTGAAATCCAGCGCTTTTAATACAGTTGTGTCATATGCTTTCCTGATATAGTATAATTCATTGCTGTAAATCTGCTGAAGATATAGCGGGCATTTTCTTGAAATAAAGTTAAACAATTTTTTCTGCAAGATTTGATTTAATAATGTGTGATTTATACCTATCGTTGTTAATACCGCTTGAGATCATACTAAAATACATTGCGCTGCTGTCTTCTGCCCATAAATAGGTAAATATTCGGGGTCCTAAAGATAATTGTCTGCATTCGCCTGAGACCCGGAGCTTTGAGAAGTTTTCTGTGAAGGGATGGGGCTATCCCATGAGACGGTTGAAGAGGCCATATATCCAGGATTCTTTTCCGGTTGGGCCTTGAACCGGGGCAAAGCTGTTTTAGTTGAATTTCCAGATCCTTTCTCCGGTGAAGGTGCGTATGAAAAGAGAACTGAAAATCAAATCAACTATGATAAGAGCTTTTG
Source organism: Syntrophomonas sp. (assembly GCA_016841245.1). Classification (GTDB taxonomy): domain Bacteria; phylum Bacillota; class Syntrophomonadia; order Syntrophomonadales; family Syntrophomonadaceae; genus JAAYJK01. Next base: position 26,639 of record JAENZN010000009.1, on the reverse strand, counting down.
TGATGATCTGAATTTCAGCTCCAGGACTATTAACTGTATCAGGTAATTTGCAGCCAGAAATCTGTAGACAGGGGTGTATACAGGGGGACGGTTCTTCCATGTCGTCCAGCAAATTCAACCATGCATGCTTTTAATCAGGAGATACGAAAGAACCATCCCCCTGTCTAAACGGATGTTATAGGAAGGGTTCCCATAACATCCGCAGGCAGACCATCACTTAACAGTGAAATATTCTTTTATACATTGAGGAGCGTTATTATCAGACAATTCCCCCCTTAGCACACGGCCATTATTTAATGAAAAGATAATATTATACCCCGGCTCGTTTATTGTAGATGTATAATTTGCCAGACAGCTTTCCAGGGGTTCCGGATCGGTGATTTTCAGGTACATTTCTTTGTTTTTGATTTCCTTTAGATACTGTTCCAGATCATATTCAGAATATTTATCAAAGCTATTTTCCCTATTATTATCCCTTTTTTCCACTACGGCATATTCGATATCATCAGATGCTATCACCCGGGCATTGTCATATTTACCTATACTTTTCAGCCAGTCACCAAAGTTTATATCTGATTTATCCCAACTTAAGTTTGGATTGTGTTCGGAATCATCATTCAAATGGATGCTGATGTGTGCCCATGGATCCCGTTTGGAAGTCATCTGCTCGTAAGTTCGCAGCAGTACGTCTTTTTGCAGCACATTAATCGCCTGCTTTATAAAGGGCGGATCGATGATTCTTACTTTTTTGTTAACACCATTTGCATAGATTTCTATCAGGTCTACATTAGCTGGTATAACTTGGAAGATATCATTGTGCAAATGTTTATATTCCCTGGATTCGTAAATTGGTCTTAACTGTGCTGTGTAGTCATCTCTTTCAATTCTATATTGCCGGCAAAATACAGAACCATCCTTTAGCTGATAGGCAATACCATAAGTAGCAGTAGAATAAGTAATATCGTTAGTGTTATTAAAACTTTCATGCTTATTTCCACTGTCTATTATGCTTTTATGAAGTTCATAGATTTTGGCAATATTGTCATCTTCAATAAACATACAGGTCATATCCTCAGATGAATCATCCTTTGCTCTGCTAAGAGTATAAAAAGAATTATCAAAATAGGCAGTATTTACTTCTGCCAGGTCGGGTATTCGTTTTTCATATCCAATAACATCGCTGTTTACGCAGCTTATTAATAATACCACTGCTATTACCAGGCAGGCATATTGGCGTAACAGCTTGAGGTTGAAAATACTTATTGACTTTTTGATTAAAATTTCGGCCAGCAAAAATCCTATTAACGAACCTATAAAATAGCCAAAATAGGTCCAGGATAAACTCCCCTGGGCTAAATAGAAATAACTGCCCAATAGTAGCATAGTGCAGAAGGCTACCCCATATTTGAAGATAGGCCGTAATATTGCAAATGCTATGGCATTGCCGGCCATTTCTGATTGTCGCTTCTGGTACGCATACCTGCCGATAAGGTATAAGGCAAGAATGATTATCAGGTTAATTATTAATTCACGACCGGCAAAAGGGAAAATCTTGAAGTTGATAATATTGATTAAAGGGTATGACTTTTCCAGTTCCAGGAGGTAATAATCATATGCCAGACCATAAACATACATATGTATATTATTCAGCAGGAGCGTGCTCAGGCCCACCGGCAGTAAAAGCATGATATATGTTAGTATTCCCTGCAGTGAAGACATACCGGTGAACATGCCAACCGCCGCACTGCTGATAAATAAAAGGAGACTGATTAGCAGGCTGCTCCCTAGCCAATTCATAATATCATGGAAGCTTACCAATTCGATCCCCAGACCACCGATAACAGCCCAGGACAGCAGAGCAGTGATGAACAGGGGTATAAATAGTAATATGATTCCTGCAGTTATATGGGTATTGTACAGAGTTTCCCTTTTGATCGGCAGAGCGTGTATCATATCCGCCGCCTGGCCAGACTGCAAATAGCGGAACAACAACATGCCGGTCAACACCGGAATAATTACTAGAAGTATCATTTGTATTGGGGAGTTCACTTGTAATATGTCTAAATAGGGATTATTCAACAAACCATAAGCTCGCTGCATAGTTTCTTCCCGGCTGTGCAGCATGAGTATTTGGATAGGTATAGTGAAAAGCAGTCCCAGCAGGTAAATAACCCCAAGCCAGCCGGAGCTTTTAAAGTCATGGTAAAATATTCCCTTATCAATCAAAGATATTTTGGATTTCATAATCATTCTCCCCCATTTCGTAAATGAATATCTCCTCCAGAGTAAGCGGTAAAACATCTACAATAGCGGGATGGTAAGCCGCTATCCTTTCGATAATGGCCGGATGTTTACCGCGAATGATCATGGTGAGAACGCTGCCCTTTTTTTCATGGTAAAGAGCCTTCATATCCTCGATTAAGTTGAGCGGTATACCCTCTGCAAAGGCCACCTGGATTTTATGCACATCGGCCTTCAGATCGTCCAGATCTTTCTGTATCAACAGCCGACCCTGATGCAGTATGCCTATATAGTCGCATATGTCCTCCAGCTCACGCAAGTTATGGGAAGATATGATAACCGTCATATCACGTTCGGCCACATCCTGAACCATCAAGCGTTTGACTTTTTGACGCATTACCGGGTCCAATCCATCCATAGGTTCATCCAATATCATTACTTCCGGCATTATGGCAAATCCCATCCAAAAGGCAACCTGACGCTGCATACCCCGGGAGAGAGTTTTTACGCGGCGCTTAGGATCAATATTAAAAACATCTTTAAGCTGCAGGTAGCGGGTATTATTCCATTCCGGATATATTCGCTTATAAAGGCCGGCCATATTTTCAATGCTGTAATTGTTGAAGTAAAAAGGGGCATCGGGAATAAAAATACTTCTCGCCTTTATATCTATATTTTCGAATACCGGTAAAGCATTAATTTCAACTTTGCCCTGATCTCCTCTATATATCCCTGCTAGAAGCTTTAAAAGCGTAGTTTTGCCTGCCCCGTTAGATCCTACCAGACCGTAAATAGAGCCTTTGTTTACTGATAAAGCAACATCTTTTAACGCTTCCAAATCGTCAAAACTTTTGCTGACATTTGCTACGTCAATCATCTTCTTGACCTCCTTTGTCCACTGATTCTGAATCCTTAATCAGGGCTGCAATATCCTCTTTATTCAGACCCAGATAATTCATTTCGGAAACAATCTTAGATAATTCCAGCTTCAAGCTCTTAAGCCGGGAAGACTGAATACCTGAAACATCCGGACTGACAAAATTACCTTTGCCTGGGACAGAATAGATATAGCCCTCTTGTTCTAATTTGTGGTAAGCCTTATTAATGGTATTGGGGTTAACGGTTAATTGGGCAGCCAGTACCCGCACTGATGGTAATTGCTCATCCGCTTTTAATATTTTCTTGATAATCAGTTCCTTGAATTTTTCAACCAGCTGCTCATAAATTGGTGTCCTGCTGCGAAAATCAAGCTCAAACATCAAGCTCCTCCTTTCGTCATAACTGTACTATGTCGCACATAACAGTTATGACGATATCTATTTTAAATGAACAGCCATAATATGTAAATACTTTTTGGGATATAAATTGTACAAGTTGGTACGGTTCTTGACTTGCACTTGAAATGGTTTGAAAACTTGCTGCTATATTTCTTAATTCGTTCCCCTTTTGATAACTGTTCTGGTTCGCTAATCAGCTTGGCATATTCAAAGCTGATTTCTCCATCATATTTAGGAATTAACAAGTTTTCGCTTCTTTCTATAACTGCTTTCCGGGACAAGAAATCTCAAATTCTCTATATAACCACCTTTTGATAGTAAATCATTTTCCAATTTTTCAGGATTACCTAAGGGACTTGCATTTTGTACTAATTGAATAATGGACGTATTATCTAATTTCGGTTCATGGCGAATTTGAGACCATAGTTTGAAGTTGACATATATGGCATATCCCGTTGATCAACCACAAGAACCGTTGGTTTTAAGTTTTTCCGGATTGCTCAATATGCAACATGTTATAATATCAATACGCAAATATTATCTATACAACAATAATTATTAAGATATTCTATTAGGAGAGCATTGTGAAGCCGATATATAAACAGGTAATGGATAATTTGGGAATACCAGATGATGTGGCTGCGTCTACCAAGGCTTATTGTAATGATAATCTGGCTGTATTCAAACCGGATTACCTTATCAAGGATAGCAATCTCATTACGAGCTATCACTTTGTAATCCCTTTATCTGAAATGCCGCCGCTCAAAGTTGATAATAAACTGTATACCCTTTACAGGAACCACATATTTGTTTCAAATCCGGGACAGTGTTTATCGAATAATAAGGAAGTATCTACTGCTCCATATACTGCGTTTTTTATTGATGAAACATATCTAAAGCAATTTGCATACCTCAGCTGCGGTAAATCTGAAATTGTATTCGATAATACAAGTTGTGTTTTGAATCCGGAAATTAATACCCTGATTACGCGCTTTATGTTTGAATGCAGCTATAATCAGACCGGGCATGAGATGGTGCTGGAAGCTATTGCCACCGAGATTGCCATTCTTCTTTTACGAGGTATGAAGCATAATGCCTCCAATTTCTTTAAGGACAGCAGCTGCATTGATAAGAATAATATTAACCGTTCGATTGAGTATCTTATGGATAACTATAATGAAGAAATCTCCCTGCAGCAGCTCAGTCAGATCGCCAACCTGAGCCCATATCATTTTATAAGGGTATTTAAATCTCAGACTGGTATAACCCCCTATCAATTTCTAATAGGTATCAAAATACACAAAGCTATGGACTTGCTCAAATCAAGTCAGCTTTCGGTTACTGAAATCAGCTCTCGGTGCGGATTTGCCAATCCCAGTTATTTTGCCGCTATATTCAAGAAGAGAAACGGAATTACTCCGTCCAGGTATCGTAAAATGCAATCTTACTAGCCTTTCACTTATTAATTGCCTTCAACATATAATCAGCAGATCCACTTAAAAACCTTTAAAAAACCTGACCTTGAGAATTACTTCCTGGGTTTTGCTATTAACCGCAATAAAACAAACATTTACAGCAATTATCTTAAAGTAATTCAATAATTCTATATGATAATCTTGAACTGAGATAATTTCGGTATTTTGTATGCTTTACTTCTGCATTGTATCGGAATTATTAAACAAAATCAGGAATAGGAGGATAGTAATAAATGAAAAAAAGGAGGTTTCTAATACTAATTGTTATGCTTGGATTGGCATTAACTGTGACTTCCGGATGCAGTGGAGACTCAGGCACTGACACCGCCGAAAAAAGCAGCCCTCCAGCAGTTGAAAACAGCACATCGGAAACTCATGATGAGACGGCTAAGGTTGAAAATAACACATCTGAAAGCTCTGAGTCCGATACCTCAGAAGCGGATATCCAATCAGGAAATAATCTGCCGGTTCCAGAATGGCTGCCCTACTGGATACCTCTTACTGAAGAAGCCAATATTTGGACCATACAAAAAGATGCAGATGGAACCCTTACTATTGGATATTCAGCTCCACAGAACACCCAGGCAGTTTACGAGTTCTATTTAAACCTATTTGAAGGGGAATCCAGTCTTTCTCATGGTATTTATAATGAGGCCGCTATTTTAGAATTTACCAGGGATGAATACAAGGTTACCATTGCTATTGATCCGATCGAGGGAGAATACGAGTCCGGAGTATATATCGTCCTGGAGATTTTATAATCCATAATAATAAGCCTACGATGATTGGGCTTAGCTTATTCTATTAATAACCAATTTGAAAAAACCAGAGAATTTAAGTTTAGGAAGGAAGAAAATAAATGCAAAAAAGAATTATAGTGTTGATATTGACCATAATATTGTCATTTTCGCTTATAGGTTCTGCAAACGCGCAGGTCACACTTGATGCTCCACAGAACCTATCGGTAAAACTTGTCAGTCATGACGATGGAAGACCATGTTTTGAACTAAAGTGGACTAATCCCCAAAGTATTGAAGATATGATTGAAAATGCAGCCGAAATTGGAGAAGCACCGATGTTTTACCAGATCGACTACAAGATCGGTAATCAACCATGGGATAGTGAAGTTAATGGTGATCTTCTTTACGGCAATTCCCTTGATGCAAATCAAGATGTTGAAGATTATCCCCTGTTTGATCCTATTGATGCAGGTTATGAAGGTACAGTAGATATAAAAGCAAATATCTATTACCTCCGGGTTCGTTGCGTATACTATTATTGTGATGATGTTGAAGATCATTATATATATGGACCATTTTCCAATATTGTATCTATAGGTACCGAGGCATATCAGAAAACTTATAGTGAAGCCAGTCAGTGGGCGGTTGCTGAGCTGGACAAAGCAGTAGAATATGGCTTTATAACTGATAAAATAAAGGACAAAATGAACGGACCTATCACCCGGGAAGAATTTTGTGAGATAGTAGTCCGGATGTATGAATCGATGACCGAAACAAAAGCTACTTATCAGGGTAACCCATTCAATGACACCAGCAACCCGGAAATACTAAAAGCTGCCGAACTGGGTATAGTGAACGGAGTCGGTAATAATCAATTTGCTTCCAATGATCTGGTAACCAGGGAGCAGATAGGTGCCATGATGTACAGGGCAGTAGGTGTATGCAGGCCTGACACTGATCTAAGTGCTGGGAGCACAGCAACTTTCACTGATGAGAATCTGATTTCTTCCTGGGCACTTGATGCCTTAAGATTTATGAACGCCAGCGATATCATCAGGGGTGTCGGAGAAGGCCGCATCGATCCTAAAGGATCAACAACCAGGGAACAGGCCGTCATTATGATAGTGAGGACCTATGAGAAATTCTAAGTACATTGAAGCAAGAGGTTAGGGTGAATCAACCCTAACCTCCCCTAAGAACTTTTTATCAGTACTGATATTTAGATGAAACTTTTTACACAAATTTTTTCGAGATCTCCAAAGAAGCAATTGAACGCTGTCCTGTTCAATCTTACACGTCTTACTTATTAATTAACTCAATAAGCTTTTCTTCAATAAAACTTAGCCATTCTTTTTCACCGATATATACTCCTTCATCTGTATTACTTGGCTGTACAGAAAAGAAGTTTATGATGAGCTTATTATTCTTAATGATAAATTCCTCATAATGGAGCGGCGAAAATATAACCTCTAAGTCTTTAAAACGCCCACTGTTCTGAGTGGCATTAATTTTATCAACTAAATAATTAAGGTTAAGTTTTTTCACTGGCTGAACCATTCTATCTGTATAGTTGAGATCTTCTAACATCCATAAATTATTGCTGTAAAAGCGACCTTCTTTTCTATTTTTGCTTGAGTATGATTCTCTATTTGTAATAGCACTAAGCGCTCCACGTACAGATTCCTCATTAAATTCATCGTCATAAGCATCTTTCAGTCCTTGCATAGCCATTACATCGAAAATAAATAGCTCCGTAACCTTTTTTCTATCTTTTATGGTATTCCAGAAAAACAATAGTGCCTCTACTGCATCCAAGTTTACAGAAATACTTTCAATCAACATTTTACGCCTCCAACTAGATTTACTTACTACTCTTTTTACTTTTATTTTAATAACACTGTGAAGATACTATCACAAAACAGCAATAACAGCAATAATAACAATAATAAATAGCAACCATAACAAATTACTATATCAAGGCGGCAGTTTTTCCTTCGTTAAGCACCTGAAATACATGGTTTACCGCGTTTTTGAAGGGAATGGCCTCATATTAGCATATTTGATTTTATAGCTGTTCTGGTTCTCTAATCAGCTTGGCATATTCAAAGCTGATTTCTCCATCATATTTAGGAATTAACAAGCTTTCACTTCTTTCTATATCTGCTTTCATGCCAAGAAATCTCAACATTTCCATATAACCACCTTCTGATAGTAAGTCAGTTTCCAATTTTTCAGGATTACCGATGGCCTTAATAATGAAAGGACCGGTACACACATTATGATTGATTAGGATATTAGTACCCGCACAGTCTATGGAACTGGTTGATATCAAACGTTGATCATTAACAGATATTGCTTCAGCTCCCGCATCTTTAAGATGGTTTAGGATTAAAATGATATCTGTATCATGAATTATAGAGTGATTTGGGCCTTTTTCGTTAATAACATCAGAATCTGCCAGGGTTACTATTATACCTGGGCCTTGCAAGTCAACAGCTCCTGCCAGTATTTGATTAGTATCTGATTGTATTAATATCTGAGTATCGTTTTGACCTCCTGATGAAGGTTCCTCAATATTCTGGGCACTGGTACATCCAAGCAGGCCAATAGCAGCCAGGACAATGAAACTTGCAATAGTAAATAAAAGAGTTTGTTTTTTGAAATTTGCAATCATGGTAATTCTCCTTTCAATATGGGCTTTACCAGTCAGCATTCCGGCTGTTCCCGGAATCCATTGCGGTATCAGCCTCATTTGCAAAACCTGGATGATGGTATGCCCATATTCTTTGCGTTGTTCTGCTTCTATTGATGACAGGACCAGTGAGTCACAAGCCAGTTCACAATCCTGATGCATTCTATAAAAGCCGTACCAGATCACTGGATTGAACCAGTGCAGTATCTGTAATATTACTGTTATCCAGTTAAGCCAAATATCTTTTCGTTTCCAATGGGCCAATTCATGCAGACATATGTATCTTATTTGTTCATCACTGAGGTTTTTGATTATGCTCTCCGGCAGGAGCAGCTTTGGATTTATCATTCCGAAGAGGGCTGGTGCATGAATTCTATTGGTAACCACTATCGGGATACTGGCAGAAACATTCATAACTGACTTACAGTTTTGTACTATTCGAATGATTGACGTATTATCTAATTTCGGTTCATGGCGAATTTGAGACCAGAGTTGGAAGTTGACATATATGGCATATCCCGCTGCCAGTGCAGCTCCTGCCAGCCATACCAGAAGCAAAACCACCTTCCAGTTAAAACTATTACCATCGTTTGGCCCCGGGCTATCAATAACATTCGGCTGCACCTGCTCCGAGTATAATTGTTCTGGATTATCACCAATACCTGTTGAAATACCGTCGTATCTGCTAGCTTCCATGGATGGACTGTCCGGCTCCGAGAAGGCAGGAGTGTAATGGCAAAAAGTCATCTGTTCAGTACCATGAATAAGCAGGTTATATATACTTATCGGACTTTCGGGAGTAAAAGGAACGAGCAATCTCAGGAGAAGCAGGAACCAAATATAATAGTGCCAATTAGCGCTCACCTTATTATTGAACACCAATTTGGCTAAAAGAATTAATAAAATCAAGATGCTTCCCATTAGCGAAGATATTACTATCCAGTCCAAGATAGCGTAAAATCCCTGCACAATTAACCGCTCCTTTACTTTCTCCCGTCGATAATTCCTTTTAGTTCCTCTATTTCCTCTTCTGATAACCTTTGTTCTTCTATAAAGTTGGCCAGCATTAGATTAAGAGAACCGTCGAATACCTTTTTTAGGAAGATTTCACTTTCTACTTTGATACAATCCCTTTCTAAAACTATGGGAAAATACAGGTAGGATTTTCCTTCCTGGTGAAACCCTAAAGCCTTCTTATCTACCAAGCGCCGAATCAAAGTCTTAATAGTCTTGGGCTTCCAATTAGTATTATCTTGCAGTTTATCAATTACTTCATTGGCAGTTATGGGCGAATTAGCCCAGATAATCTTCATTACCCGCCATTCTGCATCAGATATTTGGGGTGTTGTTGGCATTGGAAAAATCTCCTTTCCGATTACAATTGTAATACCTAAAGCTTACACATGTAATCCATCCTTGTCAACAGTTTTTTTTAGACAAGGGGCCGGTTCTTCCGTCTCTCCCGCTTGATAAAAGTATGCATGGTTAAATTTCCCAGACGGAAGAACCGGCCCCTTGTCTACCTCTATTGACAGAGTCTGTGATCCTTGATATTCTTGTACTATTACAAATAGTACAAATGAGGGTGATGATTTGCATCTTAATATTGATCCTCGTTCCAGCACCCCGGTATATCAGCAGATAGTTGATGCTGTAAAAAACGCAGTGGCCCGAGGGCTTTATAACCCCGGTGACAAAATTCCTACTGTGAGAGAAATGGCTTCAGAACTTACCATAAATCCCAACACCATAGCCAAAGCATATCAAAAACTGGAGCAGGAAGGGGTTATAGTAACTATGCGCTCTCGTGGTACCTTTATAGCCGAGCGTAAAGCCTCGCCGGGGAACGAAGCACTTAAGAAGCTGCTTAAACCTTCATTGGATAGACTCAGAGTAGATGCATTTCATTTGGGGATCGGACCAGATGAATTAAAAACCTTGTTTTTAGAGACTATGGAGGAGTGGGAAAAAGAGCGGAGGGATATTTAGGAATGGAATTACCGGCAATCGATATATGTGAACTTTCAAAATCCTATGATGGAATTATGGCTATTGACCAACTGTCCCTGTCAATACCTCAGGGCAGCATTTTTGGATTAATAGGCCCCAACGGGGCAGGTAAATCTACCCTCTTGCAGACTTTAATGGGAATTCTGCTGCCGGATCGAGGCGATGCCTGCATCCTGGGTAAAAGTATCCAGGATGCAGGCCCGGATATCAGACAGCAAGTAGGATATGTACCAGATTTCCCTAGCATGTACCCTATGTTCAAAGTTAAAGAAATGTTTACCCTGGCTCAAAAACTTTATAAAAACTGGGATGAAAGTAAATGCCGGACTTTATGTAATTATTTCAAGATCCCTACCGGCAAAAGAGTAAGAACCCTATCCAGGGGTATGAAAGTCAGAACCGCACTGGTCCTGGCTCTATCAATCAGACCCCAGGTTTTGATACTGGATGAACCTACCGCAGGGTTAGACCCGGTAGCACGGCGCGCCTTCTTGAAAGCTATGATAGATGAGGCTGCCGAGGGAGGAACCACTGTCCTCTATTCTTCACATAACCTAAATGATCTGGAACAGACGGCAGATCATATTGCAGTAATAAACCAGGGCAAATTACTGTTAACTTGTTCTGTTGATGAGTTGAAGAGCTCTATACACAAATCGCAGGTGGTTTTTGCTACAGACAATCTGGGAGAAAAAGTGATCGATTCCCTGCCCGGCTTAATAGAAGTGGAACAGCAGGGTAAAATCTATACCTTTACTGTCAGCGGTGACCAACAAGCATTCAGAAAGGCCCTGGCTGATCTTAACCCTGCTATTATTGAACCTGTAAACCTCAGCCTGGAAGATGTTTTTATCACCTATATGAAAAAGGAGGGTTACAGTTATGATTACGCCATTTAAAAATCTTAACCTGCCGGCCAATAAGGGCCTGTTGTGGAAGGAATGGCAGCAGAATCGGATGTATTTCTTAGCCGCGTTCCTGATAATGAGTTATGATCCTCTTATTAAACCGCTTGGATACGGCATTAAGGGTCTGATTGGGGCAGATGCAGGCAGATATACTGTTGCTCATGCACTGGGTAACATAAGTGGACTATTTTCCGCTTCATATCATAACACCTTGGAACAGGTGGGAATGTATATTGTTATCTTACTGGGGGTTACCATTCTGGTTCAGGAAAGGTCAGGAAGTTTGAACTATCTGGTCAGCACACCGGTGAGCAGAACGGAGATTATTACTGCCAAATTCCTGACCGGGAGCGCAGCTATAATGGGAATCGTAGCCATCAATGCCCTGTTTATGATTATAGCCGGGCTGCTGCTGCCAGTTACTTACAGTACGGGACTAGTTCTTAAGTGGGCCGTGCTTACTACAGCAGCTTTTCTAGCCCTTTTCAGCCTGGGTCTCATGATTGCATCTTTTACCGGACATCTCCTTTCAGCTCTTTGTTTGGCTATGCTGTCCACAGGTTTGCCATCGATGCTTGGGGCCATGATTATAAACTTCAATACCATCCAAATCTTTAATTTTTCCCCGGCTTTCATATCGAAAGTGAATATGATAATCCATTATCTCACTATACCAGCTTACATAAGCAGGGATAGTGAATATATGCAAAATGCAGCAGCCGCCGTTAAACACTGCCCCAATTACCCGCTGGAAACCTGCATACTAATTCTTCTGATGGGGTTGTTTATTATGCTGGCAGTGAAATGCTTTCAAAACAACCCCCTGGAAAACAACGGTCAGATGCTTATGTCCGGCAATGCAACTCACATAGCACAGATTGTTCTGGCGGCTATAATTGCTGTGGGCAATGCCTCCATGGGGGCTTCAAGCATAGCTGGCTTTTGGGGCTCCATGGTGATAACTTTCATAATCGCATATCTGGTAATTATTCTGCTCAGTGCTTTGGTATATTATATAAAGTTGGGAAGGTAGACTATCGAAGTGAAAATAAGACTGAAAGCAAGAGCAGCAGACCTGACCTCCCCTGCTGCTCCTTAAGCATTGTTTTATCATGAACTTGCTTAACGACTTGATTCATCCCGGTAAAAACTGCTGCTTAATGTATAGCCCAGGATCAATGAATTCATCATTACAAACTCGGATCTTGTAATTATATTCCCTATGCTGAATTTTAAAAGAAAACTAGGAATCCCGAACAGATATATAATAAAGTTAATTATAATTACAAGTGCTGGTATACCAATTATTAAAAACCGCTGCCAATTTATTTTCCAGTATCCTTTTTTTTCGGATACTGTCCCCCAAGGGTTTTCCATCCCCAGGAGAACTCCGATTAACATTGAAGTTAACATCATAACGCACCATACTGTACGTCCTCCCTGATAAGTCATCCTATATAATTTCAATAAAGATTCTATCAGAAATTGACTGCCAATAAACAAGCCATATAAGACTAGTGCAAAAGCCAGATATTTTAACATCGGTGTTCTTTTCAATTCACATTCCCCTCCTCAATGGTCGTACACGAACCTGGCGCTGCCCCACGATAACTGCACGCTTTTTGGAATCATATTCGACTTCGGCCCTAACGATTTTGCCGCCCATCGAATGGGAACCATTATGTGATTCTTTACAAAATGCGAAGTCAGGTCAGGTTACTGCTCTTTACGATTAATGATCAGTTTAACGGACCCGCTGCTGGCAAAAGCCGGATAAGCAAATACCATAAATATAATAAAAGTGTTAAAAAAATCCCATCACTACCAGTGGAACCTGAGAATAAGGTTGTCACTGGTAACGATGGTGTCCAGGGAATTCTATAGGTAACACAGTGAAAGCGCAACGAAGCGCCTTATAAGGGGATACCCCTTATGGAGTGGTTAATTTATTCTAACCATACGTTTACACTTCTAGTATCTGAATCCCATCCCACTTCAGCTCCAAAGGCTTCAGCAACAAAACGGGCTGGCAGCATGGTACGATCATTGCTTATCTCCGGGGCGACGTCTATACTTGAAGCTGTTCCGTTTATTATGATTTGAGAAACCCCAATAGTTAATTCAACTCGGGTTTGGCCATCGTAAAGAATGGCGGTACGGCTTTCATTATCCCAGCTTATATTACTGTCATCAAGTCCCAGGGCATAGGCCAGGTAGCGAACCGGCACATAAGTGCGATCATCTTTGATGTAGGGAGCGGCATCCATAGCATAGCTTTTCCCATTGACTGTGTAAGTGGTGGAACCGATGGAAAGGACTGCACTAATGCTGTTCGAGAGAGGCGGTTCATTAACCGTGGTTTCAGCCGCACTATCAGCATTATCAATCTCGATGTCATCACTGACCGGATCAACGATACCATCATCGGGGATGTCGCCTGAACCTGAGAGTACGGCGAAGATACCATTTGACGGGATGACTGCCTTAATCATACCAGATTCTGTATCCAGACTTTGTTCAGGCACCCGTTCCCATACCGGTGGTTTATTTAGCCCATAAGAATACAGGCTGATATCTTCCTGACCAGACATCTCCATTTGCAGAATCACTGTTATGTATAAGTCTTCACCATCACTGGTCATCTGTTCGGAAGAAATTCCAAACACCGGGGATTCAGTCCCTGCCAGCAGTACTGGTTCAAAACCTTCTGGAGCAGGCGGATAGGGATCATAAAGGCATAATTCCAGTTCATATTCCTGATCTTCAGTAGGTTCTAATGGTAATATAATAATACCATCAGTATAGTTAATTTCTTCAGTCAAATCCTCTAAAGTAACCGTAATAGGATTTTTGGTAGTCTCCATAACTGCAGTCCGGGCCCGTTCGTAGGCCCCGTCTTCTCCAAAGAGGTTTTCAATACGTTCCAATAACTCATCAATTTTGGCTCCCAGTTTATCCGCTTCCGATCCCTCTTCATCCTCAATTAGCTTGAAAGCATCTGCCAGGTATGATCCCTTCTCATAATTATGGTCTTTTAAGGTATTAACCCATTTTTGGATTAAATCAATTAGGAATTGTTTTCTATCTGTGAGTTCGGCTTTAGCCTCCTGAAGAGCTGCGCGTTCATCGTCAGGCAGCTGCTGATTGGTCAAATGCGTTGTCACCTGCTGCTCCTGGATTAATGTGTCTTTATACCAGGTGAGCAGAACCATGATGAAATTGTAGTAAGCCTCCATTTCAGTAGCCTCTGGACCTCGGCAATGACGGTAGGCATTGGCTGTATCTAACCAATCACTGGCTTGATGGCCATCTTCCTGGAAAGTAGGGCTGCCTGGAGCCTGATAGTGAGCATGGGTTTTTTCATGAATGAGCAAGCGGGCCAGGTCCAGATCTTTCTTCCAGGTTTCAAGTCCCGAAGCAGATTCTTCCTTTGTTAAAGATGCCATCAAAGCTCCCCTGATAGTTATCGTACCATCACGTGAGGTTGTGGCATTGGTACCAGATGCCATATCTGGATCGGATTTTATACGACCTTCCTTTAACCATTTGCTGACATCATCAGACCACTCTTCTTCTCCATTATTAGAAAGAAACTCAGCTGCTGACTTAATGCGTTCCTTTTCGGCATCAGTGAGATCCCTCGGAGCTGCGATGAGTACAGAGTTAGAAAGCAAAACCATTATCAGCGCTATAGCCAGAATAATAACAGGCCGGCGTTTTCTAATTGTAAACATGATCATCACTCCTTTAGTTTTGTAATAACATAAAACGGATATGCTTGTGGAAATTACCACCTCCTGGTAAAGGATTCCCCTGCAACGGAGCGTGTGAGGACAATGCAGATAGAGGGCCTTTTTTTATTATTACTTTCTATAAAAAAACCGGGACACCTTCCTAAAATGACAAATAATGCATAAAATATCCAGGGCAAAATATATTTAATTGTTTCAATTTAATTAATAATCCCCAGTTGAAGTCCTTCTGTAGTAATTTCCACTTTAGCATTTTCTAAAAGCGGCGCTATTATATTCTCATCAATCCACAAGGGACTTTCTACTACATATCCTTCTTGTTTTTCAGGAATATCTGTATAATTTTCTGAATAAACACCCCAATTTGCTTTGGACATGCTGTCGGCAAAGCAGTCTTTCATTAATAAAAAGTATTCTTCCTCTGAAATATCCCAGGACTCTAATAAAGCATATACTCCTTCAGGTTATCTCGTTTGGACTGCTGTGAATCTGAACATCCCGATAAGGTATCAGATATAATAAGAAGAAATGAAATTAAAACGATAGTGCTTTTCAAAATGCTCCCCTCCAGATTTGCATGACTTTACTTGCTTAATGACTTGATTCATCCCGGTAAAAACTGCTCCCCAATATATAGCCCAGGATCACAGAACTCATCATTATAAACTCGGATTTGATAAATATATACCATTTGCTGAATTTGAAAAGCAGACTGGGGATACCGTATAGAGATAAAGTAAAGTTTATAATAATAATTAATGCCGGCAGACCTAATATCAAAAACCGCTGCCAATTGATTTTCCAGGAACCTTTCTCATTAGATGCTGGCCGCCCTAGATTCTCTATCCCCAGAAGCAATCCGATTAACATTGAAGTGAATATCATTACTACATATATTGTGCGTCCCCACTGATAAGTACTCTTATTCAATTCCGACAAATGCTCCATCAGAAATTGACTGCCAATAAACAAGCCATATAAGACTAGTGCAAAAGCCAGATATTTTAATATCGGTGTTTTTTTCAATTCACATTCCCCTCCTAAGTGGTATATCGTGCACGAACCTGGTGTTGGTTTGCTGATTTCTTCAAACTATGAATCGTCCCCTGACTGTTTCACCTCCATTCCAGTCTGGCAAAAACCGCATTAGACAGCAGCAGCAGTACTCCTATAATAATTATGTTGACCAGCGAGATGCCTGCAAAAGCCAGCAGCGGGTTCTGGTAGATCAGAGCCAAAGCTCCCCCAACTATTAGTCCGGGTAATAAGAGCAGTAATATCTGCAGCATGAGGAATAATGGATACAGGGCCTTTTGGTCCAGGGCATTAGGAAAGATAATACGGATTAAATAGTTGGAACTCAAATTTAAAGTATAGAAACTCACCATAAATATGACCATGATTACTATTATATGAATCGGAACCTCAAGCAGTATCCCGAGGGGAATATTCAGTGCCAGACTGTTTACGCTCATCCTCAGTATATCCAGCAGATTGGTGCTGACTATCTTAAGCAGATTGGAACCGGGAATTAGAAAGACATACGGTTTGGTCAATTCATGCTGTCCGGCGGTGGAGGCGGAGAAAATGAAAATAATGTAGGCAATTATCCCATTGGTCATATAGATGGAAGTTAAACCATCCGCCTGTTTGCCGGTAAAGATCCCAGCAGCTATTCCCACCAGCAAAAATAATATGGTCAAAAGTCCCAGGTAAGGATGGAAGTCGCTTCGGCTGTATTCCAGCTTACTGCGCCAGAAAAGGGCCCAGGGTCCGGTTCCAACCTTTTTAACAATTAAATTCTTTCTTTTGCCAAAGAGAAAGGGTGAACGCTGAGGTTTTTCTGCCCCCTCCTTGCGTTTCTTGCGGAGGCTTCGCTGTTCGGTAGCTTTCAGGGTATCTTCATAGTAGTCATCAGCTATATAGTATGAAATGACTATACAGCCAAGCAGAAATACAAACTGAAGGATGAGTGCGACCATACTGTAAGTACTGTACCCGGTAACAGCGGTCATAAATGCCACTTTGCTCCAGCCAATGACGGGCAGGTAATTTATAAAGGAAGCATTCAAACCCTCCAACAGCGCTTGCATCAGGTTCCCAGCGGATATAATACTAGCTAGCAGATATAAGATGAAGACAGCCATCAGTGCTAAAAGTCCTCGTTGCAATCGCGGCTGGATACTATATTTACTCCCAATAGCAAAAACCAAAAATTTCAAAGGTCCGATAACCAGGACCAGGCCAATATAGCCCAGGTACATAAAAGGAAGATATTCCAGTTTTACACTTACAATATCTATTATCATAGGCATGAAAGCCAGAATAAAAATGCCATAAAGAAGAAAATTTATTAAACTTTGCTTAACCATGCTATAAAGTAAAACCTTTTTAGGGGATACGGGAGCCGGAAATAAGAAATGTACATCTCCCATAGAAAAGAAGGTGGAAGACTCCTTGGTACCGCGATACAAGAAAAATAAAATAAATGCAGTGCCTAACCCCGCAAATACCGCTCCAAGTATTTCCGGACCTGACTGCAATTGCATATCACTGACATGCCGGTACCTGATCACTGAATTAAAAACCAGGGTACCCATCCAAAATATATATAATAGATAGATCAGAAGCCGTTTGGGATTCTGCCGGATTTCCACGAAATGGTTAACTATTATCCAGCCATCCCTTTGGGCCAGGAGGTTGAATTCATTCATCCCTGGTCACCTCTAAGAACAGGTCTTCCAGGGATACGATTTCATTGTTCCCCAGTTTTTCCTTCATTTCTTCCATAGCCATATCTACGATGATTTCTCCTTGTTTCATCACTAAAACGCGATGGCAAAGATTTTCAATACTATCGAGCAAGTGGGTACTGATCAAGACTGTCTTCTGCTGTTCGCTCAGCTCTTTGAAAATCAACTTGGTTTCCCTGATCGACTTGGGGTCCAATCCGATCATCGGTTCATCGAAGAGGTATAGGTCGGGTTCAGGCAGCAGAGCGCAGCATATAGAGACCTTTTGTTTCATCCCTTTAGATAATTCTTTGGCCAGTTTATCTTTTTTGTCCCACAGGTCATAACGCTCGATTAAGCGTTCTGCCTTTGCTTCGAAGTCTGCAACATCGTAAGCATAAGCGATAAATACCAGGTGTTCCCACACGGTCAACATATCGTAAAGTTCAGGCACTTCCGGTACATAGGTAAACCTCCGCTTGGCTGCCTGGGAAGTGTTAGTATAATTGTCAATGGTAATGCTGCCGGCAGTCTTTCGCAATAACCCGGAAATAGTTTTGATGGTGGTACTTTTACCGGCTCCATTAGGGCCCAAAAGTCCGACTATATCACCCTGCTTAACGGTAAAACTGATATCGTCTATAGCAACAACACTTCCATATTTTTTGGTCAGGTGCTCGACCTTCAGCATTACAATCCCCCTTATGGTTTAATGTTGTTCCGAATTTCTTTCCACATATCATCAGAGATCAGCCCCAGTCTCCATAGAGCTACCCCCTGGAGTTGAAAACGTTTGGCAATACCTATCTTAGTCCTTATACTTTCAGTATTCTCACTGGGCAGTGAAATACCCAGAATTAATTTCTCCGGTGAAACCTGGGCTGCCGCTGACTCCACGGCCTGGTATACCATAAAGGTCGGCTCTGGCTTGCTGCCATAATCATATGCCATAATAATGATCCGGTCCGCCACTTTGCCCAGAGCCTGGTAATCATAGCCCTGGTAAGCACTATTGGAAGGATGCAGGCAGAGGGTCAATTCAACGCCAGCTTTTCCTAATTGGCTGGAAAGCGCAGTAACCAAGCGAGTAAAGTCTTTACGTACCTGGGCAGCCTCCTCGGGGGTATCGTTCCAGCCCAGTCCCTCTAAATCAAGGTTAACGGCATCATACAGTGATGCTTCAGCAGCAATTTCTCCAACCGCTTTATTAAGTGCTGTATCATTACTTATCAAACTGCGGATACGTGCATTGCTGTCTGTCATATGTACTACCATTTCGGTTTGCAGCTGGTATTCATCAGCCGCCTGAAGCACATCCTCCCAACCCTGAGGACGCTGCCAGCCAGTTTCACTTCTGGTTAAAAGGTTCCCTTGCTCGTCCAGACTATACCACCCTAATGCTATAGTATCAACGATATCTGTATTTCCTGGTGCCCGATACGGATAAGAGCTGCCAAATAGATTGCTCCAACTGCTAGTGGTCTGGTCACCCAGGGCATAAAATCCAGTAACCTTCATATCTGCAGGCGGAGTCTGAATACTTACTTCTCTAGAGGCTCCCTGCCATTGTACCGTACAGCCAAAGGTCTCACCCACAAAACGCAGCGGTACCATGGTTCTTCCTGATATGATTACCGGGGCAGAGTCCAAAAAATGAGGCAGACCATTCACATAGGCTTCTTTAGCACCAATTTTCATTTCTACTATCAGATTATCCCCTTTGACTGACACGGTCTGCCGTTCAGCATCCCAGCTGACATCAAGACCCAATGCTTCGGATACCGCCCGGAAAGGTACCATGGTGCGATCGTTTATGATTACCGGAGCGACATCGGTGCTTAGTTTCAGCCCATCTATGTTTACGCTGATATCCTGGGCACCACTGGCAGCCATAACCGGTAAGGTCAGCATTAGCAGCAAAATCAATATGTAACATGATATCCTCCATAGTCCTGATTTCATTTTTTTCATCATCTTAACACCTTTCCTGATTATAATTATTAAATACGTTAAAAAGCCGTGTAAACTTGCACATTTCTGCCATGATATTCCGGATAACGATTATAGCAGGCAGCAAGCGGTCAGGTTTACATCTATTTTGTTATATCAGCTGGAAGCAGAAACCCTCCCCTGCCCTTTTACGTTATGCAGATCCCGTTTTCACTGGGATTATAGTTATACCAAAACACGATCCGCCCATCAGCCAGTACACCTAGAATATGAGTTTCCGCTGCCTTTACAGATATAATACGGTCCTCGACCAGTGATGTATTCAAATTTAGCCGATTAAGATAGTACATATAGTTGGCGTTGTCATCATAGTCGTTGTTGTAGGTAATAAAGGCTGAATAGCTTTGACCGACATAAGCATGGTAAGGCATCCTTATATCCCCTGTATCACCGGTTTTGGCAAGAACAATCTGCTTGAAATCCCCGGTTTTAAAATCCAAATAATATGTATTGTATTCACTGCTTTGTTTTTCCTGGTTATATATAGGGGTATTAACTTCCAGCAAACCGGTATCATATCGGATGAAGCTGGTGGAAGAGCTTTCGGAAGTAATATCATAAGTTTTCACCGTCCCGCTTTCCAGGTCGCACAGGGTATAATTCACGGCACTTTCATAACCTATCATGGTGCTTATCACTTTTTGCTCATGGGCCACAAACCTGGGGCTATTATAATAGGAAATGTACTGAAAGCTTCTGCTGGTAATAGCTGGTGTTGGGGCAAGCAGTTTTTCGCTGTTATCAGCAGTATTCAACAGCTTTACTCCTGCTTCATCGGTATAAACATATCTTTCCCTATCACTGGATACGTCGTACCCGCCAAAGTAAATATCATTATTACCGTTTTTATCATAACGGGGTTCCCTGTTTATTTTCTCTGTGATTGCTGCTGGCAGTGAAACCTCATCCGACTGGGCAAGGGTTTTATCAACGGTTATTATTCTATCATTCAGCCGGATCACAATACTATCGCCAATCATACTTACATCGGCAGCTGCAAAGTTCTCGCTTAGTTCGAGCTTTTGTTCCACTTTCATAGTTTTAGGGTCAACCAGCATCAGGGAAGACGTTTTTTCTTGGTCATAAGGTGTATGGGCCAAAATCAAAAGGCCGTCAACCTCCCCCAACATGGACAGTTCTTCCATATTTCCTTCAAAGCCTATGATTTTATCAAAGCGTTGATAATCACCGGTTATCTTAACAAGATGGTTATTTATATAAACCCGCCTACCATTTACAAAGTACAGGCTGCCGTCTTCCCGCTCTTTTAAGGTGTAAGTTACAGTATAATCGATGCGTTCGGTCTGACGAGGTCCATAGTTTAATAATACGGCGGTAATCGTGCCATCATTGTTTCTGGTAACCTTATCCTGGTAAATACCCCATGGGTTGCCGGCATTATATGAGGGGGTGGTTCGGTCATCAGAGCCAAGATTAAAAAGAAAGGCTCGTTTTTCCTGGTCATAGGAGTGCGGCTTAATATTGGAAACATCAAGACTGGTCAGATTAAAATATTTCTGGGCATATTCCAAAACTGTATCCAATGGAAATAAACGCAGGTAACTATCCTCACCAGCCAATTCCAAGCTTTCCTTGCCGTATTCTTCTACATACTTAAACCAGCAGTACTTAGCCACATTAAGCGGATCTATTTCCCGGGCGGAGTTAAACTCCCGGGTATTGCCCACTGTAGAAATGGAATCATATAAGTACTCCTGCCAGAGTTGTTGAAGCTCAGCCGGATCATTTATCTCCCTTTGGTCCAGGTTTTCCCCCTGTTCATGTTTTTCGGCATCCTGTATATTGGAATCCACAGGACTTTTATTACATCCGGCCGCAAGTGCCAGCAGGAGCACAATCAGGACCATGATTATACATCTCTTAAACATAAAAAACACCTTCTTATTTTCTGCCCGGGCGAATTATCGCCAGGTTCTTTTTTGTATAAGGATAATTGTTAGCTATAGATACTTAACATATGCATTTTACCATTTATTACTATAAATTGACCATATTTGATACCTCTTTTAAATTTAGGAGCGTGTCTTTACCGGGCATATTTATAAATTTACAATTGTCGTCATCTCATTTCACCTCCCCTTTCATATACAAGCATATTTATTGTTCTTACCTTACCGATAAACTCATATATATTACCGAATAAAAAAGAATATAGCAATTATCATAATAGCTGTGTTTTTTACCAGGAAAAAAGAAGCCCCTATGGATTTATTGGGATCGATCATGAATATTCGAGATCAACCGCTCCAGAGCAGGGCTTCCTGCTATTCCTGCATATCTTGAAATAGTGTCCATTGTAACATTAATTATTGAAGTACCATAAAGTGTTAGAAAGATCGATGGTCTATGAACAAAAAAGAGCCATTTCTAACCGGTTAAATTAATAAGAAAGGAGATAATACCAGTGGCCTATTGGTTGCATTGTCAATCTTGTAAAGAGTGGAGCAAATCCGCTACTCCCATATCAGATGGTATGTCCTGTTCATTTTGCAGTACACCATATGTTACCGTAAAATCATCTATCAATCCAATTCTGGACCAAAAAACAGCAGAAAAATCCAAAGAGGAGCCCAGAGGAAACAAAATTCCTGAAATTATCGAAATGCCAGAAAAACGCGAAATGTCTGAAAGCATAGAGATAGGTGAAACATCCGCAGCCCCAGAAACCTTGGAAACACTTGAGGAACAAGCAACACTCGAAGCGCTGGAAATAGCCGAAACAGCAGAAGAACAAGAAACATACGAAATCCCTGTTCCTGAAGCAATAGAAACCACCGAATCCCTTACAATGCCTGATTTGGATGAGATACCGGAAATGCTTGAAATGTCCGAAGCCCTGGAGACAAGTGAAACGTCAGAAGATCCCGAAGTGCCAAAAACGCCCAAAATGACCAGAAATCATGAAACATTCCTGGAAAGAAAGAGACGGATGAAGAACCCTCAATAGCTTTGAAATACCTGGTTTGCTCAATAATGAGGAGTCCTCCTGCCAATTAGACGGCGTTAGGCACCGATCCCACCTAACGCCTGATGCTTCTTGAACTCAATCGGTAAAGCCGGAGGGCCTGAGCAGCAGGGTTACATGCATCCTTAAATTCCTCCTCTGCTGTACTTACCGGCCAAATCTGGCTTTCGAAATTATGATAAGCTGCCTAAAGTCTATTTAATTTTCCCTTGGTAGGACAGAGTGCAACAGGAGACGATGTTTTGGCTTTTGTATATTTCACCGCAGTTTAGTTCAGACTTTTTCGATAGTATATAATATCTTCTATGGTTAATACCGGAAAATTATGCTTTCCTGCGAAACTGACGATTTCGGACAGGCGGGCCATGGTGCCATCGGGGTTGGTCAACTCACATAAGACGCCGTAAGGATTGATTCCAGCCAAGCGCATGAGATCAACGGTCGCTTCTGTATGTCCTGGTCTTTCCAGTACTCCTCCCGATACAGCCCGCAGGGGGAATATATGACCGGGACGGTGAAGATCTTCCGGGCGGGCATCAGCAGCAATGGCAGCATGAACTGTTGTAACGCGGTCGGCAGCTGAAACCCCTGTAGTAACTCCATGAGCCGCTTCGATTGATATGGTGAAACCAGTTTGGAAGCGGCTGGTATTGTTTTCAACCATCATGGGTAAACCAAGGGCCTGCACTTTCTCCTGGGGCAAGCACAGGCAAACGATGCCGCTGCACTCCCGGATAAGCATAGCCATTTGAGTATTGCATAATGTTTCTGCGGGAAAAATCAAATCCCCTTCGTTTTCCCGATTTTCATCATCTGTCACCAAAACCCCCTGACCCTGCCGCAAAGCTTCCAGTGCTTTATGCATACGCTGCAGAGGAGTTCCGAATCGATTGAGCAAATTCTGAGTCAACATTAATCCCTCCTGTTATTTCATATCACCAGGCCGGCCAGATAACTGAATTCATCTTTGATGTTATTTCCTATTCAAACTTGCTATATCCCGACCATATATATTCACTTAACCGGATAATATTGCTGTTATCTGGCGATGAAGCAAATTCTATTCAATAGATGTATAATTGGATTATAGCCCGGTGTATGATATTCTTCATGAACTATATTCGCAAAATCTAGCACTATTTTGATGGGAGATATAAAAATGAAAAATAGGGTTTCACCAGATTATGCCGAAATACCTGACCAGGATTTCCCGGTGAGTATAACCCTGCACAACAAAACCGGTCCCGGACCTGTTTTTGAGAATCACTGGCATGAACACCTGCAATTTATATACTGCACCGAGGGGGAGGCACGGATTTACTGCCAGAGTACACCTGTGCCGCTGGCTGCTGGCGAAATAATGGTGATCAATTCACATGAATTCCATTACGGGGAAAGTTTGAGCAGAAAAATTACCTATTATGTTATCATGGTGGATATGTCTTTTATTCTGAGCCGGGGACTGGATTCCTGCCAGGCCAAGTACATCTCGCCGCTGGCGCAGAACCTACTTTTGTTTAAAAACCAGATCAGTGAAGATGAGGACATCCATGAATGTATAAAAAAAATTATCCTTGAATACACTACCCGAAAGCCCGGCTATGAATTGGCCGTGAAGGCATGCGTATATAACGTCATTGTTCTGCTATTGAGAAATCATGTGGCCAGGTCTTTCAGCCCCGAAGAATACGATACCCAGGCGGCTAACCTGAAACGCTTTCACCATGTCTTTGATTATATTGAAGAAAACCTGACCCAGGAAATAGAGCTGCAGGAACTGGCGTCTATTGCTAAATTGAGTACCGGCCAGTTCTGCAGGATATTTAAGAAACTGACCGGCAGATCAAGCAAAAATTATATCAACCAGCTGCGTATAGAAAAATCTATAATGCTTCTGGAAGATGGCGAATATAACGTTGGAGAAATAGCCTTTGCGGTCGGATTCGGGGACAGCAGCTACTTTAGCCGCTTGTTTAAAAAATACAAGGGGCTGGCTCCGAGTGAATACATGAAGTCGTTCCAGCTCAGACTTTAAACCCGAATTTTTGCAGCCGGGCACCAATGATGGTGAGCTCCAGGTTCACTCGCGTCCAGCAGCCATAACTGTTCATCCTGGATGAATTCGTAGCGGCCTGAGGTTTTGCGGGTGGCTTTGAGTGTTCCCCAGGGGGACACCCTGGTTCCCTGGTTATTTTGCGTTCCCACTGGCATGTTTTCTGAATTATCAGGGCTGTTGATCGTTAATAGCAAGAGCATAGGCTTTTTGGAGAGCGTATACAGTCTGGGGGCCGACAATACCATCGACCTGCAGACCCTTGTCAGTCTGAAAGCGAATTACTGCCTGTTCGGTAAGCCTTCCAAAAGAACCATCTATTTTCGCATTGTAATAGCCCAGCTTCTTTAGCATTCTCTGTACCTCGGCCACATCCGAGCCGCTGTCCCCTTTCTTCATATTTCTGGCTGCATAGGAATTACCTACTATGGTTACCGGGGTGCCAATGGGAGTTCGATCATATACTTCAATAACATCTTCATTGTACATCCTTATACAGCCATGACTAACGGCCTTACCTATTGAACTAGGATTATTGGTGCCATGAATACCATAGCCACCCCATGGTACACTGAGCCTCATCCAGCGAACTCCAAAAGGCCCACCAGGGTTAACTACCTTTTGAACAATTACCCAATTCCCCAGAGGACTTGGGGTGCTGGGTTTGCCCACTGCTACTTTGTAAGTCTTGTTAAGACTATCGGAAGTGAAAGTTAATCTTCTCTTAACTGTGTTGATGTATATGTTGGGTAAGCCATTAGCTGCTATCTTAGTGACTATAGGCGTGTAGGTATTTCTCAAGATAAGTTGGCTCCAGGTATATGATCCTACCACCCCATCGGCCGTCATAGGAACACTTTGCTGGAATTTGATTACCGCTGCTTCAGTTACTTTACCGAAAATACCATCTACTGCACTTGAATAAAAACCTAGTTTTTTTAATATCTCCTGTACTTCCATTATATCCGGCCCCTGCATAGGAGGATCTTCTAAAACCAGGAAGCGACTGGCATAAATCATTAATAAAACCCCCAAAAAATAGGATATTATTAATAATATTGATGCAATTGCAATAATATGAACAAACCGTTGTTATGTGAGAGCTGTTATTCTAAAAGATTAGATTAGGACACAATTGTGATTATATATGTTAAATTAATTATATAGAGAATGATATCAACGGCATCCAATCCAAATTATTGACGGGAAATATATGAAAAAGATTTTATTGATAATCATATTATTTATGTTGATAAGCGGCACTGCTTGCTCAAATACGGTCATGCCAGAACAGGACCACATAGATTACCAACTAATGTATGAAGAAGCACCAGGCCCCATTGATAAAAGATATAACTAAAGCATATCCTGGCTCCACTTTTTCCATAATGATACCTACATGTTTAATAAATCTATCATTGTTAAGTGAATTCACGGGGGGTTCGTTCATTGATATCCTCCATTCCTATATTTCTTTTGTTTTTCCCTGCTGTATATCTCAAATATAATTCTGATAGTCTTAAACAAATAATATTACATTTATTTCATTAGAAGCAAGAGAACCAAGGAGGGAGACTATTCATAAAAGTTCTAAAATAATTATTCTCAGCTTATTGTTGGATATAATTGGGATACAAGCACAAACCCCGATCCCGAGCAAATGCATAACAGCTTAGATTCTTATAAAGAGTTTACTAAGGAATACGAAATATATATAAGGGTATCATTAAAAACTTGCATTTTTATTTACATAATGGAATAAG
>JAENZN010000041.1 GCA_016841245.1 Syntrophomonas sp. | reverse complement strand
TGATGGAATTACTGTTGCAACTGCGTTAAATGTTTTGGCTGATAAAATTAGTTATTAGTTTCTTGCCTGATCGGAGAATATGCTATGAAATAATGGTTCCTTAAGCATCTCCATCGATTATACAAATAGTATGAAAAGGTAGTCATCCGACTGCCTTTTTTCATGTTTTTCAAGCAGCAAAGATTTATTTCCGGATCATGCCTAAGAGAAGAATCTGGATTGTTTTTACTAATACTATTTGATTTTAATAATTACCATTTATTCGTCTTGGTTTCTTTGATAATTTTATGATTTTTAAGAGCTTGCTGACTATTTTAAAATGAGAATTTTTCCTGGTTTAATTTGAGAATCGACAGTTTGGCTCGGTAACCTCGGTCGGTTAGCATAAGTACTGCTTTCATTTTTGCTGCCGGTGTTGACCAGAGTTTCTTATCCACTCCCACTGTATTCTTTCCTCTGTTGGAAGTAACTTTTTTCACTGCAAGAGCTTTAGCTGAGAAAGAATGGGTTAGTAGGTACTGAATCCTTTTTACTTTGTTTCTATTACCATTTGCTGTTGCCTTAGCGATTCGGGTTTGTAGCCTATTGACTTCATTTTCCACTTTAGTCCAATTAATGGTGCTCCATTGATTAGCAAGTGATTCTGTGTCTTTTAGACTCTCGGTTTTATCCGTCGTTGAGTTACTAAAATTCATAGGCTTACACTCCTTTCCTGCCAAGAGATACCGTTGGATAAGTCTGCATCGTTTTCGATTAGGGCAAATTTTGAACCCTTATCCGACTCTATTACGGAGTCGGCATTCGCTTTTTATCCATTTCGTCTGCCCTCTATGTCGTTTCATCCCCTTGCGGTTTGATACCTCTTTGACAGAGGAACATATAGGGTTTACCAAGTTCCGCATAATACATAATTGTGAATGCCTTAGGAGCCACCTTTAAACCGGGAGTTCTTTATCCATTCGCATCGGTTTACCAGTTCGCCTTTGCTCGACTCCTTACCTTTTGGTCAAAGCGTTTCAGCCTGTTTCGCTTTCTCCAGCGTAACGATTCCTACAGTGATTCACTTTACGTTCTCCATAGCTTTCTTATCCTAGCAGTTGTTCTGATTTCAGGCTATCAGAACTTCCACATTGTCTCGTGAGCTTTCTAACCCGGACGTTACCATTCGTGCTAGTCACGATAGGATTACCCCGAATGGATAGGGTAGTCTTACGACAATATATTATGCGACTTCTTGTCGCACTTGGCTGCCTCGGTCGCTGTGAAAGATGGTATCCTCTGGAAGATTCCAGCGCTTCATCGCCTGTTTAATTGTATTCTCGACCAATTCACTTCTCATGTTATCTGCCATAGTCTCTGCTACGACCACATTACTTACCACGTCCCTGATCTGGCACGTATACACAAATCCCTCGTCTGTTCGTATGTAACTAATATCGCTTGAAAGCACCTGGAACGGCTCGGCAATCTCCAGTCCCTTGGTTAAGTTGGGATAGCCTTCTCCTCGCGATTTACGACTGTCAGTTAGGCTTCTTTGGCGTCTTCTACGGTGAATTGATACTAATCCCATCTCTTCCATAAAGCGTTTCACACGGCCATACGAGGCCTTATAACCGTCATTCCTCAGTAGACCACATATTCGATCTACCCCATATGTTCCGCGCCCCTGATCAAAGAGTTCTTTAATCTTATCCCGGTAGGCTTGCTCAGCCTTATTCTTGCTTTCTTTTCGGTTTAGATAGGTATGGTAGCCAGACAAGGATACTTTCAGCATTTTGGCCCACTTCACTGCTGCATATTCTGGATTCTCTTCCATAAAGGCGTATTTCGTTTCTGCCTTTACTTTTGGTTCTTCGCGAAGTAGGCCGCTGCTTTTTTTAGCATATCACGTTCCATCCGTAATTCGGCTACTTCCAACCTCAGGGTACGATTCTCTTCTTCCATGGTTGCGTATTCTGTCTTGTCTCCTTGAGGTGTATATCTCTTCCTCCACCGATACATCTGGCTCACAGCTATTCCTAAATCGTCTGAAACCTCTTTAATCGTTTTGTTGCTGGCGTAACTGAGTCGAACTGCATTCTTCTTAAACTCTTCATCAAATTTTTGCCGGTTGTTTGACATGATATTTATGCTCCTTTCGGGCTTTGTTTTATCTTATCAAACTATCCGAAATTCTAACACAGACCCTTGATTATCTCTTGAAATGTTTGTTCATTCAAAATAGCTATCTTATCAAGACTATTACGGAAGAATATAGCCTCTTCTTGTTTTAGATGCTGCATAAGTTCAAAATGTTTGCATATGGGCTTGTAACTGCCAATATGAGTTGAAGCTCGTTATATAAATGCCTCAAATTGTCTGGAATCATTATAAATTTTATTCAAATAATCATCAGAAAGATTCCATCCTAATGATGAACCATTGTCATAAATTGGAGCCAGTCTAGAGTTGCCATCCTTAAGACATATTCCCCAATTATCCTGATGCCTGTCAGAATTGAATATCAGACAATCTAATAACAACATATCTATGAATTGGCTGATCAATGATTCTGATTCAAGAATAGCCCTTATTCTTTGAAAAGTATAATCGGGGGGAAGGCGATTTATTTGTGTTTCTCTATCATATTCCTCAAAAAAATCTCCACCTTCGAGTAATACCTCACCAGTATTCAAAAAGTTGACAATATGGGGAATGGGGGAAATGGCTGAAGGAAGAAGTCAGTTATTCCCAGCGAACAGCCGAGCATCTGATGCGGATTTACCGGCAATTCGAATCCAAAGTCGCCTCGGCCGGAGAGGGCTTGTCAGATTCGAATCCGTATTCGAATCTTAGTTACTCCCAGGCGGTCATCCTCCTGGGGATTCCGGCGGAGGAGCGGGAAGAATTTATGGCCTGCCATGATGTTGCAAATATGAGCAAACGGGAACTGCAGGCGGCTGTTCAGGAAAAGAAACATAGCGAGGAACCGGTCCCGGTCTTAAAGGTATCCCAAAAGCTGAGAAAAATACCGCCCAAGACCGTGCAGCCAACTGCCGAAACCTACTCCGAAAGCGTGAAGTGCGACGAGCAATTTACCCTGCACTGCAACAACCTGCTCAGCGCCTATAGTGAGCTGCTGAAAACACTCGCTGCCCAGAGCAGGATAGATACGGCGCGGAAGGAAGTCAACCGGAAAAAAGCCTTGGAGATCGCGACCAACATGGTTAAGACGCTGCAGGAATATCCGCCCGCGGTTACAACGAATATGGATATTAAAACGGATAACCCGGGACCTATATAAAGAAGATGGCCGCTGATAAGAAATTATATCTTATACACATATTATAATATAATTATGTTATAATGGGCATATAACCTAAAGAAGCTGCGATTAAAATTAATCAGGAGTGTTGAGGAGGTATTCAATTATGTCGTTCGGAGAGCTATGGAAAAAGTACGGGTTTACGGTGGTCTTTTTGATCTTGATAGCTGCAGCCATAACCTGGGTGATGATGAGCGGCAGGGCTGGATTGGAAGGTGCCCCGGAATTGACCACGACCAGTATTGTGTTATTTGTTATTATAGGTATGGTTGCAGGCTGTCTGGGCGGTTGGATAGGAACCGGAGGCTGCAGTGTAATGCTGCCTATTCTTCATTTCTGGTTGGGTTTCCCGGCACCGCTCGCCATAGGAACCACCTTGTTTGCAGTAATATTTACTGCCATTTCAGGAGGTTATGGACACTTTATTCGACGTAATTTGGACCAGAGGACAACTCTCTGGTTGGGTGGATTCGGGATATTAGGTGTTATTATAGGCTCCTGGTTGTTTACTATATTATCTTCCCATGCTGCACTGATGGGCCTTATACTGGGGATAGTATTCTTATGGCCGGCTATCCGTATGATCCGGGAAGGCCTGGCCAAGGGTATGCCCGGTGCAGTGCAGGAGGGAAACAGCATTGAAGCACCGGCAGGTGGACTGGCGGCCTTCGGAGGGGTGGTAGGACTTTTGACGGGAATGATCGGCCTCGGTGGCGGCTATGCACTGGTACCAGGCCTCATCTATCTGTTTCATGCTCCGGTATATATCACCATGGGCACTTCTCTGGCCACTATGGTGCCTTTAGCTGTTGTTGGCGGAGTTATCAAACTTGTTCAGGGTTATGTTGTGCTTGGGGCTGCATTGTTTATGGCATCAGGAACTATCATCGGAGCTCAGATTGGGGCAGCTACCATCAAACGTTTTAAACCGGCTACATTGAAGCTGATTTTTGGGTTGTATTTCCTTTATGTAGCCATAAAGTTTATAGGCAATTATCTTGGAATACCAGTATGGTAAAATAGGTTACAATATTCCAGAGGCAATATTATATTTTGGTGGTGATAAGATGTATGAAGTATTCTTTAAAGCATTAGGAGAGCCAACCCGTCTGCGCATTATCAGGCTACTAGCCCAGGAAGAACTTTGCGTTTGCGAACTGGAAGAGATATTAAAAATGAGCCAGCCGCGTATTTCTCAGCATTTAAGAGTGTTAAAGCAAGCCCGTCTTGTTACCGAACGCAGAGAAGGGACCAAGAGATACTGCAAGCTGGATCATGATAATTATCAGCATACCTTGAAGAGTTTCATGGACTACATGAGTAGTCCTCTAAAAGAGTGTGAATTAGAAGAATTATATTCAGTAAAAGGTAGTTGCCTGGCCAAATGATATTAACGATTTGATATTAATTACCAGAGTAGAAAATCGTATTAGTAAAAAAATAAGAAACATTGGGTATTCCTTTAGGAATAGAAGGGATTGTAAATAATGCGATAAAGTCAGATATATATGTAGCTGTCAATGGCTGCAAGATAGCCTGTGCCACCAAAGCCCTGGAAAGCCTAGGGATTAAGCCGCAAAAAGAAGTGATTGTCACCGAAGATATGAGTATCAAAAAAAATAAGAATTATAATTCCAACGAAGGATTTGACGAATTGAAAGCTAACCTGGAAAGTGACTATAAGGAATTTTCCAAAATATAGACTGATAAAGTACCCCATGCATTGGAAAAGGGCCTGCACAAAAAACGCAGGCCCTTTTCCAATGCTTTAAAGCTATTAATATTTAATATGTAGAGTGTGAAAATATTCTTATTGACAGGCGAACATGACTTTATTATCATAAGCATATGCTTATATAAGTAAAATATAATTATTAATGAGGGATATAGTATGCAAATAATCATAGCAATTTTTCAGGGTGGTTTACAGGAACTTCTTAATTATCTATCAGCCCATGTAATTACCTGTCTGGTACCAGCTTTCTTTATTGCCGGAGCCATGGCGGTTCTGGTAACGAAAGGGGCGGTCATGAAGTACTTCGGTGCTCAGGCTAAAAAATGGGTATCATATGGAGTTGCTTCAGTATCGGGAATGCTTCTGGCAGTGTGTTCCTGTACGGTCTTGCCATTGTTTGCCGGTATATATAACCTGGGGGCAGGACTTGGACCAGCCGTTACCTTCTTATACTCAGGGCCGGCCATCAACATCCTTGCCATTGCTCTTACCGGCGCGGCCATTGGCTGGCAGATGGGTATTGCCAGGGGGATAGGGGCCGTAGGATTTTCAATCATTATTGGAATAATAATGTCAATACTATTCCGCAAGGACGAATCATCCCGCATTGCTGATACCGATGCACTGTCTGATGAGAAGACCGAAAAATCGCCGGTATTTTTAGCTATATTTTTCGGGGTAATGGTAGCCATACTAATCGTAAGCACCAGCAAGCTAGCACCATGGATAAAAATTGCCATAGATATTGGGCTAATAAATTCTCTGGCCATTATGGTGCACCATTATTTTTCTACAGGAGAATTCCGTTCCTGGATGGAGGAAACCTGGAGTCTTGCTAAGATGGTAGTGCCTACTTTGGTAATTGGGGTTTTTGTGGTAGGTATGGTGACAGCTGTTCTGCCGCCGGAATGGATAGCTCGCTATGTAGGTGAAAACACTATTGCTGCTAATTTTGCTGCTTCACTGGTGGGCGCCCTGTTCTATTTCTCTACCCTTACCGAGGTTCCTATTGTGAAAGGACTGATGGATCTGGGCATGAATCAGGGACCAGCTCTTTCACTGCTGCTGGCCGGACCTGCGGTAAGCATTCCTAATCTGCTGGTGGTTAATCGGATTATGGGATTCAAACGCACTGCAGCATACTTTGTACTGGTGGTGGCAATGGCAACTATAACCGGCTGGATTTACGGTTATATAGCGTAAAAATATTACAAAAATTGAGGAGGACAATAATATGAAAATTGAAGTATTAGGTACCGGATGTGCCAAGTGTAAAAAGCTGGAGAAAGAGGTTTACAATACTCTGGCTGAAATGGATGTCGCAGCCGATGTAACAAAGGTCCAGGACATTAAAAAAATCATGGATTACAAGGTTATGCTGACTCCGGCTTTAGTCATTAACGGTAAGGTCAAATCCAGCGGTGGGGTACCAAAAGCACAGGATTTAAAAAAGTATATTCAGGAAGAGATGTAAGTTATGTAAAGGAGTTGGAGGTAGTGAGCAAAGGCTGGTATCCGATTATTAATTATGAGAACTGTACCCAATGCCAGATATGCTGCGAATTTTGCCAACATGAAGTTTATGAATGGGAAGAAGATAAGGGTCCGATGGTGGTCAAACCAGAAGGATGTATAGACAAATGTCATGGGTGTGAGCTTCAGTGTCCGGCAGGTGCCATAAGATATCATGGTGATCTGCCGGGCAAGAAGATTGCTGGAGCTTTTATACTGGAACTATAGGTATATATCCCGGCAGTATAAATGAAAATAGATAGGAGTGGAATAAATGAGTAAAATTTTAGTGGAAGTTTTTAATGGTATCAATATGGGAGGGGGCTGCTGTTCCTGTGGAGGTGACTGCTCCGCAGCTGATGTAAAAGCAAGTTGCGAGTCACTGGTAGATGCTATTAGGGAAAAGTACAGCGAGGAAGCAGTGACAGCCAGATACATTGATACTACCAGAGAAGGGTTTGCCAAATATCCTGAAGTCCAAAGGATTGCCACCATGGGCTACTCCTATCCGATAACTGTGATAGATGGGCAGCCGCGGCTGGCAGGAAGCGTCCATAATGACTCCGTTCTGGAGATTATAGAACAAATTATCAGTGGGGATGATAAGTAATCATATTTAACCGATGAGGAGGAGACCATGAGCAGAACTGTTCAATGGATAATCATTGCTATAATATTGGTATTTGTTGGGGGTATAGTATATAAACAGAATGTTGCCGCTCCGGTGCCGCAGCACGAGATAACTGCCGGAGTACTCTCACCTTCGGAGCAGGAAATAGAGACCGCCCTGGAAAATGGAGACAGCATATGGATTCTATTCCGATCGACTACCTGTGTGCCCTGTGTGGAGATGCAGCAAATATTTGATGAGCTAAAACCTGAATATGAAGGAAAAGTTAGATTTATTGAGGTGGACGTGAATGATAGAGCCAACATTAATCTGCTGCAAGAGTACAAACTCCAGTATATTCCCACCAGCTATATTCATGACGGGCAGGGGAATATATCTTACCACAATGTAGGAGTGATCCCGCTGGATGAATTAACTGCTGAGTTGGACCGGGTGGTGACGCAGTAATGGAAGCCTGGATAAACGAGATCGCACCGCGATTCCTCAGCAATTTTTCCCTGTACGGTTATGGACTGGTTCTCCTGGCGGGTATTATTAACAGTATAGGCCCCTGCAATATGAGCATGGTCCCGATCATAGTAGCCCACGTGGCCGGGAAGGAGACCACGCGCAGAAAGAGCTTTGCTATATCGATGGCCTTTATGCTGGGCACAGCCACCACTTTTATGTTGTTGGGTATATTTATTGCCATGGTCGGAGGCATTTTTGGGACCAGTAAAAGCATCATATATTATTTAGTCGCTGTAGTTTGTATAATCATTGGTTTAAACCTGGTAGGGATACTCAGGTTGAATATTAACTTTGGCGGTAATCTGCTGAACCGTACAGGTAAGCTAAGCGGTTTGGGCGGCAGTTACCTTTTAGGCATGACCATGGGGTTGGTAGGCTCACAATGCGGTACTCCAATACTGTTAGTGATTTTATCCCTGGCATTTGCCAGCGGAAAATGGCTGTATGGAGCTAGCTTGTTGTTTGTGTATGCATTGGGACGGGGTGTGCCGGTGGTGTTGGCAGGCACCTTTACAGGAATTCTCACCCGTATGCAGGCTTTTGCGGCCTTGAACCAGGTGATGGAAAAAGTGGCTGGTTTCATAATTATCCTGGTGGGAAGTTATTTCGCATGGATAGCATAGGCCACCTCTTGTAGCAGGATGAGAAGGAGAAGATGCGAAATTTAC
The DNA here is from genome assembly GCA_016841245.1 of Syntrophomonas sp. GTDB lineage: Bacteria > Bacillota > Syntrophomonadia > Syntrophomonadales > Syntrophomonadaceae > JAAYJK01. Next base: position 12,378 of record JAENZN010000041.1, on the reverse strand, counting down.
CAAGCAAATTAGAATTAATTAAGGGGAGCTCTTACCCTTAGCTAAAGGGCGCAAAGTAAGGAGTTAGAGGATGCATCCAATTTTATTGCAGCTTGGCAATTTTAAAGTATATTCATGGGGATTTATGTTAGCTATTGCCGTTATCATAGCTATAGTGGGCGTGGGTCGTATTTTTAAACAAAAAGGCTATAATAAGGACATGGTTTTTGACATGGTAATCCTTATGGTAGTATTCGGGGTTGCGGGTGGGAGGATAGCGTATATATTAGTTTATGAATGGGGGGCGTTTCTTGCTGACCCATTAACTATCTTTTCACCAGGATTCTCAGGGTTAATATGGTACGGAGCTTTTATTGGCGGATTACTGGCTTTTATAACATATATTTGGAGAAAACAACTGTTCTTCTGGGAAATGGCAGATATGTTTGCTCCATATCTGGCTCTGGGTTATGCCGTGGCAAGGATAGGATGTTTTTTAAACGGGTGTTGTTATGGAGTACCAACTAGTTCCGGATTGGGAGTAGTATTCCCCGTTGTAGATGCCTTGCACCGTTATCCTACCCAGCTTTACAGTTCATTTTTAAATGTTATTATATTCATTTATCTGATAAGGCTATTAAGGAATAAGAAGTTTGATGGGCAGGTTTTTACAGCCTACCTTATGTGTTATTCAGTATACAGGTTTATCATAGAATTCTTCCGATTCAGTCTCATAAGCTACGGCCCTTTTACGCTGGGACAGATATATACCATAGGTTTGTTTGTCATTGCCCTGGTAATATTTAGATGGCTGAGACTTAAAAACAGCGAGGTGGCATAATGAAACCAGTACAGGTACAGCAGCTCTTTGAGAAAAATTTAACTTATCTCTTAACATTATTTATTGTACTGGGGATTATATATGGATTATATTTTCCCTGCCATACCATGGTATTACAACCCTACATACCTTTTACCTTGTTTTTAATGCTATATCCAATGATGATAGGAATAGAAATTGAGGAAGTTAAGCAGGCGGCCAGAAACCGCCGCTTGATAATCTGGTCAATACTGATCAACTTTATTCTATCTCCGTTATTAGCTTTTGTCATAGCTCATTTAATTTTAAAAGGTTTGCCTGATTATCAAGTCGCACTTATTCTGCTGTCTGCCACTCCCTGTGCCGGGATGGTCGTTGGTTGGACCGGTATGGCCAAGGGGAACACTCCTCTGGCTGTGGTGATCGTTGCCCTAAGTTTATTGATGAGTATTGTTACCATCCCATTTACTATGATTATTCTGGTTGGAACTATTGTAAGCGTAGATGTATTTGATCTGTTTAAAGGCACGTTGCTTGTTATTGTTATTCCCATGATTCTGGGGGATATAACCAGAAGATTAATCATATCACGATGGGGCCGTCCTGGTTTCATGTATATCAAGCCGTTGCTGGCCCCGGTATCTATGCTGGGAATGTTTTCAATCCTGTTTATATCCCTGGCCCTGGGAGCTGAAAAGATTTTATCCCAATGGCATATAGTGCTGATTATACTGGCGGCCCTGATAATATTTTACATATTACTTATATTAATAAGTGTTTGGCTGATTCGTAAGATTAAGATCGATTCGAAAGATGCAGCAGCTTTAGTCTATGCAGTGGTGGGAAAGAATATTTCCCTGGCCGTCGGCCTGGCGGCACAGTTTTTTACACCACTAACAGTGGCTATGCTGGCCATTAACCCGTTGGTGCAGGCACCTGTAATGGCCTGGTTTTTACGCTACTCAAAGCGCTTGAAACAGGATGCTGAGAAGGAGTCACCCAGTTGATATTAACAAAAAAATTCCGGGATATATCCGGAAGCCAGAAAGACTTTGTGTCTGCTCTGCTAGTCCTTATGAAGCTTGAATCTCTATAGCCTCATTTTTGCATTGGCTTACATTCTCATTTATATACAGCTGGGCCAGCCTTGCTGATTCCAACTTAAGATCGTTTATATCTGCAATGTTGGCAGTCATAAATGAATCAAATAAATGAAAAAAACTATCATTTTTTGATGATGTGATGCTAAAAAGGTTCTCTGTTTATCTTTTCTTTCTTTAAACACCCCTGCATTTTTGAGTACTTTTAAATGCTGAGATACACGAGGCTGAGATATATCGAGTACCTCTACCAGTTCACATACACACATTTCCTGGATAGAGAGTAGTTTCAAAATCTTTAATCTAGTCGGTTCGCCCATAGCTTTGAATAAATATGCTATTTCTTCTATCAACAGCAACATCAACATAATACCCCCTTAATGTGTGAACAATATTTAATGTATAACCTTTAGTAAAAATTTATTTAGCTTATTTATTTTGCGCTAACAATAAAAATATTATAATATAATTATATAAACAAGATATGGCCATAGCAAGTAAAACATTCGTAATGCATACGGTTATAAATTTGCCTATGGTCATAAGTATATTAGATGTGTATTAGGGGGTTTTGTGTATGGGAGAATCGGTAACCAGCAGATTATCGTTTCTGGATCGTTATCTTACCTTGTGGATATTCCTGGCCATGGCGGTGGGGATAGGAGCAGGCTATGTATATCCGCGAATATCCGACTTCTGGGGCCAATTTCAGGTCGGGACCACCAACATTCCAATTGCCATAGGTTTGATCCTTATGATGTACCCGCCTCTGGCTAAGGTACGATATGAGGAACTGCCCACAGTGTTCAAAGACCTGAAGCTATTAGCCCTCTCGCTGATCCAGAACTGGATCGTAGGTCCAATTGTTATGTTCATTCTGGCTGTAGTATTGCTGCTGGATAAGCCGGAGTTAATGGCGGGTGTTATTTTGGTCGGTCTGGCCCGCTGTATTGCCATGGTTCTGGTATGGAATGACCTGGCAGATGGAAGTCCTGAATACGTGGCTGGTTTGGTAGCTTTTAACGCCATATTTCAGGTGCTTACTTACTCTGTTTATGCTTACATCTTCCTGGCGGTTATCCCTCGTTGGTTGGGATTGTCCAGCGTAGTAGTCGATGTATCTATGTTGGAGATAGCTAAAAGTGTTTTCGTTTATCTGGGTATTCCATTTATTGCGGCTCTCATTACCCGTACCACTATGATCAGGCGTACGAGCAGGGATTGGTATGAAGCTAATTTTCTGCCTCGCATCAGTAAATTGACCTTAATCGCTTTGCTGTTCACAATACTGGTTATGTTTTCCCTAAAAGGTAATGTGATCTTAAGTCTGCCTCTCGATGTTGTGCGGGTTATGATACCGCTGACTATATACTTCCTGTTTATGTGGTATGTGACGTTCTTTATAGCTAAATGGATAGGAGCTGATTACCCGAGGACAGTAACGGTTTCTTTTACTGCAGCGAGCAATGACTTTGAACTGGCTATAGCAGTTGCGGTTGCGGTTTTTGGTATACACTCTGCTCAGGCTTTCGCAACCGTTGTGGGACCTCTGGTTGAAGTGCCGGTATTGATAATGCTGGTGAATGTTGCTTTGAAATTTAGAGAAAAGTATTTTAAGCATGAGATGGCCACAGAGTAAATGCTTTTTGAGGCAAACATGACAACAAATTCACTTCGCCTATCCGCCAACTTAGATCTAAACATACGGAATCAGATCGTCAAGCCCTAGTTGCTTGAGTTTATCAGGAGGGGGATGCCAGTTTCTTTGCTCTACCCTGCCGTTTCGTAGTAATGATCCGGGAGATAATCGGCATTTATTACCTGACCGGCGCCGATACCATCTTTCGCCGGTTCATTCAAAAACCTGGATGGCAGCTGGTCATCTTTCGGTTAAAACCGTTCCGGCAGTTAAACATTCTTTCCAGGTTGACAACTCTTTCTGCCGCCATGAGCAGCGAATCCTTATCCCACTGTGATCCGGTAGCTGATGTTAGAAGCAGCCCAGGCGCTGGGCTTAACAGCCAGGGTGATGCTGCATAAACACCGTCTGCCGGCATTTCCATCTTCTTGACATGCATTACATATTTCATGGCTTCACCACCTATACGCTCAGCCGCGCGATGAACATCAACCATGATAGCAGAAAACAATACCAGTTTTTAGCCAGCGGGACCGATGGCGGCTACGACTGCCTTATCGTCTTTAACATCTTCATGTAGCCAGGCTTCAGTTTCCATCAAAGGTTTGCCCCAAAAAAATAATGATCAGTTAGATTTCATCCTAATGACATCCTTTTAACATTCCTTGCAGTAGTAGGATTTTGCAGAATGTATTACTAAGCTAGCAAGCTTATATATGTATTTAACGTATAATAAGCAGATGGGAGGGATTTCAATGAGAAAACATTTATGTATATTCATTTGTATGGCAATCCTTCTTGCGGGGTGTAAGGTCAATGATAACAGCATTTCGCCTGTAAAATCAGAAAACGTGATAATGGAAAAGGCTTCAAGCCAGTCTGATGACGCAATTGACTGGAAGCCTACTGCATACGAAACTGTCAACAACTTTGAAGGCGTTACTATGACTGTAAAAAAAAGAACAGCGACCGCAACCAAATTGACGGTAGTAATTGAGAATAACTCCAGCAGTCTGTGTACCTATGGCGAGTATTTTGAGTTGGAAAAGAAAATCAATGAAATATGGTATCAGGTTCCTGTTACAATAGCTGGCAACTACGGATTTAATAGTATTGGCTATGATTTGTCTTCTGGAGACGATCGGGAATGGGCAGTAGATTGGAATAGGCTCTATGGGAGTCTGGACGCAGGTGAATATCGCATAATAAAGGATATACTGAATATTAGAGGTACAGGAGATTATGATGCTTACTTCTTGTCTGGGAGTTTTCAATTGTAAAGTAAGCAAGCAAAAGAATACGGAGCTGCGCTCCGAGTTTCAACCAAAACGTTACAGAAAATGCACGGAATTGTTAGTAATGGAAATTTATATTTTCCGGAGGTTATAGCTTGAAAATACAGTTAAAAAATGAAATGGAAACGCTGATGATCCCTCTTTACGGGAAAGCTAAGATGAGTGAAGTGGGAGTTTTTCAAGATTCATTTGCCGAAGCGGCGATTACCAAACTCGACTATGATTACTCAAGGTTAAAAATCCAGAAAAAAACGCAGGTCATGCTTGCCATGCGTGCAGCAATTATCGATGGTTTTACCGAGGAATTTATTAAAGAAAATCCAAACTGCATGGTTTTGCACCTCGGCTGTGGCCTTGATGCACGATATATGCGTCTTGGATTACCTATTGAAAAGTGGTACGATTTAGATTTTCCTGAAGTCATCGACATAAAAAAACAATTGTACCGGGAAACAGAAAACTATAAATACATTACTTCATCTGTTACAAATCTTAGATGGATAGAAAGCATTGAAGTGATTGAAGATAAGGTGCTAATTATTGCCGAGGGATTGTTAATGTATCTTTCCGAAAACGAGATAAAATCACTTTTCAGATCACTTGAGTTGAAGTTTGGAAACTATACAATAATATTTGATGCATATTCCAAACTGACTGCAAATAGCTCGAAACATCATCCTTCCTTGAAAAAAACCGGGGCTGCGGTGAAATGGGGAGTTGATGATGCACAGGAAATTGAAGGTTATGCTGAAACTGTGAAACATGTGAAAACACTGTACTTGACTGATAAAAACGTAATAAAAATGATGCCAAAGAAGTACCGGATAATGTTTATGCTGGCAGGTCTTTTTAAAAGCGCCAGGGAGGCACATCGGGTTTTTGTTATGAACGTTGGGGATATTGGGTCAAATCAAGGTGTTATAAACAACTAAATATAGAATTACTTGAAAAGCATGGCCCCGAATTACGAGAACCCTAAATAAAACCTGTAAAGGGTGCGAAATGTAGAGGGATCTATGAACTGAGAATAAAATTTGCATCAGATATCAGCAGAATATTTTATTTTACATATTCTCGGAAAACATTTGTTCTGCTTCATGGTTTTACGAAAAAGACAAAAAGAACGCCTCAAAGAGAGCTTGAACGGGCACTGCATTATAAAGAAGATTACGAAAGAAGGTGTGATAATGAGTAAGGCAGGAGCAAAATTTTCTGAAGTGAAAGACCTTTTGATGAAAGATGAAGAATTCAAAGCGGAATATGAAAAGTTAAAGCCACGCTATGATGTGATATCTCAAATTATTGAAGCGAGAACAAGCCAAAAGATAACGCAGGAAGAATTGGCGCTTCGAGTTGGGACACAGAAATCTAATATCAGCCGTCTGGAAAGTGGAACGTACAATCCATCGCTAGACTTTTTAATTAAGGTTGCTAGATCTCTTGGTAAAGAGGTACAGGTTATGAACGCAGGAAAGGTGACTGCTGCTATTGCGAAGGAATTCGCAGAGAGTGAGTTCGAAAAACACCGTATTATTCAGGATAGACTTTTTCAGTCTGATTTTGATAGATTGGCTAGTAGTATTGAAAATGATGAAGATTGAAGCAGCCCGCTAAGGACTGGAGTCTACTCATCTGAAAAACGGTTTTCAAACAACAGATTCATCCAATCCTGTCTGCTATGAAGGACACGCGAAATGAAAAGTTCGTCTTTACCGATTCGATAAAAAATGAGATAAGGCTTAACCACGATACGGCGATATCCTGGTTCGACTAAAGATAGCTCATTCGTAGGAAGTACAGTACCCATACGCGGATTGTCCGTCAACTTCAGAACTGAATTTTCAATTTGCTCCAGCAAGTCGGCGGCCGCCGTAAGCTTATCTTCCGAAATATAATCAAAAATGCTATCCAAGTCATCTACTGCATCTTGCGTATAACGTATTCTAAGCTTGGTCATGAACCCGCTCCCTTAACCGGGCGAAAACCTCATCATGGTCAACAAGGTTGCCGGCGGTAATCTGTTTGTCCGCTGAGGCTAGCTTTGCTTGCAGGCGAATCCAGGCATCGCGGCGGCAAAAAGCTTCATGACTCATAACGACGAGATCATTTTCACCGTTATTGGTGATGATGATGGGGTCGTCTGTCTCATGACAGAGCTTGGAAAAATTCTTATAATCTGAACGGATAATGGATGATGGCTTTACGATCATCACACCTGGTTTCCGAAATTTGTTGAGCATTATGGGAGCCTCCTATCAATTATATGTCAATAATCTGCCATGCATATCATCGAAAAACAAATCTTAAAATCGGACAGAGTCCGATATAAATCGAAGAAGATTTTTGCCCTGCGGTAGGTCCTTACAAAATCATGCTCCAAAACTGCGTTCAGATCTGGCGCTGCCTGACGGAGGCCAGGACCGTGCAGCCAACCGCCGCAACCTACTCCGAAAGCGTGAAGTGCGACGAGCAATTTGCCCTGTACTGCAACAACATGCTCAGCGCCTATAGTGAGCTGCTGAAAATACTCGCTGCCCAGAGCAGGATAGATACGGCGCGGAAGGAAGTCAACCGGAAAAAAGCCTTGGAGATCGCGACCAACATGGTTAACACGCTGAAGGAATATCCGCCCGCGGTTACAACGAATATGGATATTAAAACCGATGACCCGGAACCTTAATAAAGAAGATGGCCGCTGAAAAGAAAAAGAGAAAGAACTATTATAAAATAAGTCATTCCCATCTCCGCCAAATATGTCCAAGCAGGTGTCTCATCGACGCTTCGTCTTCACAAAGTGCAAACTTCCTTGTTTTCTCTCCATATTCGTTTCTTTGATATACATGGGTATCTCTTTTAACAATTTAGCATAATTACACAGGATTTTTCGGCATAATTTACGTTTACGATAATAACAGGCTAGGATCCGGCACAAACAACAAGGAGGAATTTTATGAAGAAGCATGTCAAAAAGGTAGTATTGGGAATGTTGATGGTATCCGCATTGCTGGGCGGAATGTTAAGCGGTCAGGTCATGCCGGCTTCAGCAGCTGACGAACCTGACAACCCGACGATCGTTGTGAGTTCATCCACCTCTACGATGCTCTCAGATGTACAATACAAAAAATACATGTCCTACCTCACCCAGGAGTACGCCCCGGAATTAACGACAGAATGGGGAAAAGCCATCGAAGATCGGCAGAGCATTCAACCTGTTGTTAAAGTCGATGGGACTGTAAAATTTGAGGGGTCAGGCGATGTTTTGCCGGAAGACTTGAAGGTAGAGCTGGACGACGCTGAGCTGACGGAAGGCACGAAGGTGGGAACCTGTACGGTAAGCGATATAGCAGATGATGGTTCTGCTCCATGCATCGTAACAATAACCAGCAGCACCGGAAACAGCGACGAAATCTCATCTGATTCTATAACCGTCTGTATAGCTAGCAGCGCAACAGATGACCCGGCCATCCAGGATGAGCTCGATCAAGCGATTACAAGCAACGATGATCAGGCCGTTAAAAGTGCCTTGACAAAAATGCTGGATAATTACAAACAAGTAACAGAGGATTTGAAAAATGCACTGTCGAAGGTAGAAGCAACGACAAAATAGAACGCAATACTTTATCCACCGGCAGTGGGGAAGTATCCCTCTGCCGGTAGCTTGGTGAATAAAAGACAGCACATACGAAAAGCGGAACGGAGAGTGGAGAGGAGATCATGGAAGAATTAATCGCATTGGTAGAAGACGATGAGAATATCAGCGATGTTCTTTTATCATATTTAACACGGCAGGGCTGGAAGGTGGCCGCATTCTCATCCGGTGAGGAAGCACGTGAAGCCAGAATACAGCCTCACCTATGGATATTGGACATCATGCTGCCCGGCATTGACGGGTATCAGCTGATCCATGAAATCAAAGCAAGCAATGCTGATATCCCGGTAATTTTCATCTCTGCCCGAGATGCTGATATTGATCGGATTGTTGGTCTGCAGATGGGAAGCGAAGACTACCTGTCCAAGCCTTTTTTGCCTGAAGAACTGGTCATACGTACCCGTCGGGTGTTGGACCGGGTTTATAAACCGCATAACCATTCGAAAGAAACGGCAGCAAGCATCATCCTGGGCACTTACAGGGTTGATCTGACCTATCGAGAGATATGGCAGCTTCCCGAACATAAACGCATCGAGTTAACAGCCCGGGAATTTGACCTGCTGCAGCTCTTTATCAGGCACCAACAGCAGCAGCTTGATCGGGAACAAATCCTTCAACATATCTGGGGGCATGATTATTTCGGTTCAGATCGGGTGGTGGACAATTTGGTGCGCAGACTTCGCCGCAAGCTGCCTGAGCTGCATCTGGAGACCATCTACGGCTATGGTTACCGGTTGGTGGAAATATGAAGAACTTACCACTCACAGTGCAAATATGGCTTTTATCCATTATTGTCACCCTGTTTGCTTCAGGGCTTATTATCATTTTCCTGCCAGGGATGCTGCAGCAGTTTTTCACCCAGCAGGTTTTGAGCATCCTGGAAGACTCTCAGAAAAACATTCAGGTTCAAACCATTAATGTCGAGACGATGACCGCTGATGCAATGATCAGTACGGAACAAGACCCTTCAATTCCTTCCTCTGAGACTGTTCCTGTCGACAACTCAAGCATTGTCATCAGCATTACGAGCGCTTCAGATTCAACAGAAAGCTCGTCTGTCGGTGTAGAGGGACAGATCACTATCAAAGAGGCTGCTTTGGCGACTTCCGCACTTCCATTTATGAATCATATTTACTTTTCCGCTGCCCATCCTCTGCCGGAGCCTCAGCTGGAAGAAGCATTTCGCAAGCAAGTAATGAGTGATGCATCCAGGCAGCGTGAAACCACCGAGAAATACACAACCGTCAAAGACGGGAAGACCCTGCTCTATGTCATTCGCAAAACAACCACAGACGGAAAGCCAGGCATCCTTTTATCCTATGCCTGGGGAACCTACCGCAACGATATGGCCGGGAGCCTGTACCGCCAACTCATGCTGCTGATGCTGGCTGCCATTGCCCTGTCCTGGATTCCTTCACTCCTGGTATCAAGACACTTGACACGGCCACTGGTAAAAATGGAAAACCACTTTTTAAAATTAGGAGACAAAGACTGGGATGAACCGCTGGCGCTTGATCGTAAAGACGAAATCGGCAGATTGGCCAGTGCCTTTGAGGATATGCGGGAACGTCTCCAGCGGCAGGATCAGGCACAGCAGGTTTATCTTCAGAATATATCACACAGTCTCAAAACACCCATCATGGTGATCCAGAGTTACAGCAAGGCGATTCTTGACGGCATATATCCCAAAGGTGATCTGAACAAGAGTTTGCTAACGATTAAAAATGAAGCAGACCGTACCAACAAGCTCGTCCAGGATATTTTAATGCTGAATAAAATCAAATATTTGTCTACCCGTGACATGAAGATGGAACCCGTTTTCTTTGAATGCCTGATCGATGAAATCGCTGACAAATTCAGCACTCGGCGCCCGGAGTTGCAATGGAAAGTTCAGCTGGCAGACTTCACCATAAGCGGTGACCCGGATCAATGGCAAGTTGTTATCGAAAATCTTCTGGACAATGCCACCCGATATGCCATAACGACGATCGAAATCGAGCTGAACGATGATCCATTCCGGGAATGGTGGCTCAGGATCTGGAACGATGGGAATACAATTGAAGAGACTTATCTGGACAAGCTTTTTGAGGAATACTATACAGGTAAGGGCGGCCAATCAGGACTGGGGCTGGCCATCGTAAGTCATATTGTTGAATTGCATCACGGCAAAGTCTGGGCCAGGAATGAAAACGGCGGCGCAGCCTTCTATCTCTCAGATGCAAGGATATTACCAGGAAGAAATATGCAGGGTTAAACGAACTCCAAGGTTCCATCGGGATTAATGGTATCCCATACTTTTAATGCACAATACAACTGATGGAGTGCATTTAGTAACAACAGCAGACATTGAAGAGCTACACCGGTTTGCCGAACAAATTGGCCTTAAAAGAGAATGGTTTCAAAACCATCGGCATCCACATTATGACATACTAAGTCGTAGAGTTAGGGCACAGGCACTTCGACAAGGAGCAAAGCTGGTGGACAGAAAAACGCTGGTAAGATTAATAAGAGATACATGGAAGGCAAAGAAGAGTAAAAACTTATGATATAATCTCATAAATAAGGCAAGGAGGGATTTAATTGAATCAATATAGCCAAATTATTGCTTTGTGGCAATTCTACAATATAGCATCTATAGCCGACATCGATAAATACCTGGATAGTTTTCGTGTTCTGTTTGCCTATCATTCTGGAAAAATAGAGAACGAAGAAGTCACTTATCAAGATACCAGAGAGATATTTGAAAACGGCAGGGTGGTAGGCTATACTGGCAACCCCCGCGCTTTATTTGAACAACAGAATCAAAAATTATGTTTTGAGTTTCTTAAAAACAAGATACTCCAAAAAGAACCTCTTAGTATCGAATTGATAAAGGAAATTCATATAATTCTCACAGGCGGTACATACGATGAGCGAAGGTTCATTGAAAACGCTGAACGTCCTGGAGAATTTAAAAAGCATGATTATATAACCGGTGTTTATGAGGTGGGTTCCCCGGCAGAAGATGTTGAAAACGACTTAACAGAATTGATCGATGAGTTAAACGCATATAAAGGCAAAGATATTTTAAAAGCGGTCACATATTTCCACGCAAAGTTTGAGTACATTCATCCCTTTGCAGATGGTAATGGGCGTGTAGGCAGAACATTGACTAACTACTACCTTATAACACATAATTACCCGCCCTTCATTGTTTATGACGAGGATAAACGAATATACTACGAATGTTTGCAAAAATATGATGAGATCGAAGAAATAGAGCCACTGTATCAGTTTTTCATATATCAAACTGAAAAAACATGGAGGAAAACACTGGCTCTATCCAAAAAAATAAAACAAGAACGCAAAAAAATGACAGATATTTAATAATCCAAAAATCAAGCGGCCTTTCGAGGTCGCTTTTTTTTGGAATTTTTTAACTACATCCTTCGTGATTAGTAAAACAGCGGCTTTAAGAGAGCAAGCACCTCCCAGGAGCAGCTTATAAGCTCGAGCCAATTCTGGGCTTCCGCCTGTTACCCTAGCAAAGCGATTCTCTTGTGAGGTGGGGGTTATACGTTTGGTTTGACTGTGGGCAACTAGGTCGCTGACCGCACTAATAAATCCCCAACCAGTACCCCTAAAACATTCCAGGTCAGGAGCAGAATGATAGCGGTTGAGTAGCTCCTGAGTACATAGACATGATTTCATTTTGCTGTAATTAGCTATTTGATTAAATCAGCTTTGTATTGCGTAAACAGAATTTATTTTGATGCTTTTGTTGGGTTTCTGGAGACTTTAATTTGCCGCTCTACACAGCAAAGGTAATACGAATTTAGGTAACGGATGCAGATCTCGGCATAGCAGCCCGCTAAGGACTGGAGTCTACTCATCTGAAAAACGGTTTTCAAACAACA
>JAENZN010000040.1 GCA_016841245.1 Syntrophomonas sp. | reverse complement strand
TCAAGAAGCCCGCTCAATCAACGTACTTAGGTACGCCTCAATCGCGGGCTTCTTTATTATTTCGAACGCAGTGAGCCTAAACTGTGGTCCTGTAAGGGCTTCTTTCATGCCTTGACCTTCCCATCTGTCATCGACCTGCCTATTATTTTAATCTTATAATTTTTCCAGATCATCTCCATAATCTTTATTGTGTTCCACAGGTTTATACATCATTTCCGGCTTAACTCTAAATGAACGGGATATTTTTATCGAAGGCTCCGGGGCTTTCTCTTCACCCGGCTTATCTACTGTAATCCGATCATTCACCTCATCCTTTGCATCCTGTTCAATAGATTCACCCGGCTGCTGAGTTTGCTCTTCCTCATCATTTTCTATATTTCTATCACCGTTTATTGATTCTAAACCTGGCTTTTCTTCAATAATGGTATCTTTATCAAACTCATCGCTGAATATGAATTCTTTTTGCCTGTTATCCTCCACTTCGACTACCTCCCTGCTTTATTGTCTGTTCATTATACTTAATGTTATGCTGGATATTAAAAAATATTTCAACCTGGTCAAGTGCTATTGACTTCAATCTAATAAATCATAGACTTTTCATGGCAGACATGTCTTCCCTAGAGGTGAAAAAACAGGCAACCCCAACCGTTTAAGCATTGTAATATCATAAACTAGAAGGTAACCTCTTGATTAATACAACTTACTGAGTATCTCACCTTATACCAGCACGTTTACTCCATATTCAGTCAGCCAGCGATTAATCTGCAGAAGATAAGCCATATACTGTACATTACCCATTAATTGGCTGAACCAGGGTTGGTCAAAGAAATGCCGGCCGCTCACAATATAATATCGAACCAGGTCTTTGTTTATCAGGGCTTGAATAGGAGCAGATGGATTATCCAGAACATTTAACAGCTCTTTCTGCACCTCTTCCCCGTATTGTGGGTTATGGGTTTTTGGATAAGGACTCTTCCTTCTTTCCAGGACCGGGGCTGGCAGTATACCGGTTAATGCCTTTCTCAGTATGCCCTTGGCCATACCTCCATAATTTTTCATCTTCCAGGGAATATTCCAGGCATATTGAACCAGGTCATGGTCAGCAAAAGGTACTCTAACTTCTAATCCATTAGCCATACTCATCCGATCTTTCCGGTCCAGAAGTGTCTGCATAAAGCGGGTGATATTAAGGTAAGATATTTCCCTCATTCTAGCATCCCATTCAGGCTCACCCTCCAGGGCAGGTACTTCTTTTAAAGCCTGGGCGTACTTTTCCCGTACGTATTCTTCCCCGGCTAAATGGCAGAGCAATCCTGGCGATAAGAAACGAGTACGTTCTTGCAGCATCCTTATCCACGGAAAAGCAGGGACTTTGATAACATCTGCATCGTGAAACCAGGGATATCCTCCCAGTATTTCATCTGCACATTCCCCTGATAAGGCAACAGCAGCGTGCTTGTTGACTTCCCGGCAAAATAAATACAAGGATGAATTTATATCGGTCATATCAGGCATATCGTTGGCCAGCAGTGACGGTTCAAGAGCCGCCGCCAGCTCTCGATTATCGATTACAATAAAATTATGCCGAGTTTGGAGAAAATCCGAGACCTGGTGAATCCAGGGGTTATCTGAACTGGTCTCGAACTGGTTGGGTGTATAGAATCTCATATTATCAGCATAATCTACTGAGAAGGTATCTAATGCTTCCTTTTTATTATCTTTATAGACTCGGGCAGCAACAGCAGTAATAGCGCTGGAATCCAACCCTCCGGAAAGCAGGGTACACAGTGGTCGGTCGGATATTAACTGCTTTTCCACGCTGTTGCAGAATAGTTCTCTTAGCTGCTCGGCAGTAGTATCTAAGTCTTCATCATGGATGGAGCTTATTAATCGCCAATATTTCTTTATTTCCATTCCGTCCGGGTTCAATAGCATCCAGCATCCGGGCTCAAGCTCCTTTATGCCTTTAAAGATCCCCTGACCTGGAGTACGGGATGGTCCCATAAAGAATATTTCCGATAGTCCTTCCTGATTCACCTCTGCCTGAACTGATGGGTGCATCAGTATAGCTTTGGGCTCAGAAGCAAATAGCAGCATTTTTTCATCTGATCGGTAAAACAGCGGCTTAACTCCCATTCGGTCGCGAGACAAAAATAGGCATTGCTCATCTTCATCCCAAATACCAAAAGCATAAATACCATTAAATCTTTTTACGCAATCTATACCCCACTCTATATAAGCATATAAAACCACCTCGGTATCCGAATTGCGGCTGTAAAAAATATATCCCTTGCCTTCCAGCTCACGCCTTAATTCCAGGGTATTATAAAGCTCCCCATTATAAGTAATAGTATAAGTTTGCCCCTTATTAACTCTGACCATGGGCTGCTTTCCGCCTTCAGGATCAACTACTATCAGTCGGCGGTGACCCAGGGCTGCATGCAATGAAATCCAGATCCCTTTGGCATCCGGCCCCCGGTGCTGCAGGGTATCTGACATCCTTTCGATTATACTGCCGGCCTCTCTAAGATCCTCATTCCAACTTATCCAACCAGCTATTCCACACATATATTTTGTCCTCCCATAAAAAAGGGCCTGGAATATAAATTCCAGCCCCCATTGCCTGTATATTAATATATGTCTCTGGTGTTAGAATAGTTCCTGCTCCACCTGCATTTTTCTCAATTAAATTAACACTTCCTGCTCAGGTGGAGTTTGCAAATCATATCCGCTACCAGCTCGATCCGCCGCCGCCACCACCGCCGCCGCCGCTGAATCCTCCTCCTCCTGAACCGCTGGATGACGGAGCAGAAGTCATGGAACGATTGGCTTGACTGAAACAATTATCCATGGCTCTGCCAAAAGTAACCGTATTAAAGGCACCATAATGAGCAGGACCATAATACCAGTCCGGGGGCTGGGTTACAATACTCTGGAACTTATCAGCCCACTTCTGGGTAACTCCAAGAACTACCGCATATGGCAGTATGTTATAAAAGTAGGATGGGTTTTGGACAACCAGTTCTTCTATCTTTTCTTTTTCTGCCTGTTTTAAAAATTCGCGGAAACCCAGCAGATACTCATACATACGATGCCCGTATTCGCTCTTCTGAGTTACCAAGCCTGCGATAACCGCAATAAAAGTTCCGGTTATGGTCGCCTTGATAGCTTCCAATACCGGTATTTCCATACTGTATATTATAAATGCCGGTACTCCCAGCATTACAATAAATATCAGCAGGGCGATAATGATCCTTCCTACCTTCTGCTGTTGACTGTAACCATCCCATTTGCTGGTAACCGTCATTAAGCCTCCGTTGATAAGCATCACAATTATACCGGCAGTTATTAACAATATCCACCCATTGCTAATACTTCCATCATATACTAGAACCTGCTGAACAAGGTAAACATAGGGGAGACAGGAGAGCACCAAGGCAACAGAAGCCATGGTTTTGCTGGTATTGGACCAGATAGCTGTTTCCCCGCTAAATTGCCCCTCTACCATACTTTTAACCCGGCTTATAGTCTTATAAAATTGTTCCTTTAAATCCTCGGTGCTTACCTGATGCCCGTCACCAAAGGAGAATAAATCTTCGAACACTGTCCGCTCATACTCTTTGGCAGTCTCGTCCAGTTCCTTTCTCCTTATAAACCGGAATATTTCCTTGCCCATAAACCAGGTCTTTTCTTCTTCCTGTATGGTGAGGTGTCCTTTATCAGCCCAGTAAAACAACAGGGAAGTAACATCTTTGCCATCAACCGTTCCATCCATTATATATCCAATATCACAGGAGTTGATTCCTAGTGGTGGATAAAACTGAACACTGGGATAGAGCGCCTGGTCTCTTCCAAACCGGTACCAGATAAGCAGAACCAGAGCCATCAGCAGCGGGAATAGAAACCAGTTCCATCTGGACATATTACCTAACATATCTTCTACTTCCCTTACCCCCACATAGTACCCTTCTGGAAGGGGCAATGCTATGGTTACTCCTTCGTTATTGTTAAGGGCAGCGGTAATCCTGCCGGTTATGGTATTTCCATTGACTTCAAAATCTACCCCACCAGTATTGGTACTGCCGTAGTAACCTCTGGTAATATTCACCTTGCTGGCATCGAAGGCTTTGGGCATAGTGACTGTAAAACTAGCATTGTTAATATCAGTATCCCATTCAGTACCGATAAGGTTAAAATAAAATTCATCATAATCTTCTATACCGTCCTCACCCACATCAAAATCATAATGAATCTTATAGACCTGCCGGCCCTCTACAGTATAATTGGGACTGCCGACTTGAATATTCACATCTCCTGATTCCCTGTTTACTGTATAGTCGTATCCTTCCACATCTATATTCTCAATTAACACGGGGCGGTTGTTGTAGCGCTCCGGTATAGATCTAATAATCCCGTGCCGGGGGGCAGTAAATCCCACTTCCACTGTTTCCAGTATTTGATAACGGTTGGATTCGAGTACATTGGCATTGACGTCATACTGCTGAATAAGAAAATATTCCGCCAGGGATACATCCGGGGCAGAAAACACTGCTGCACCTGCTGAATCCCCTGAGCAGACATAGCACGGCTTCTTGCCTCCACTACCTGAGCCAGCGTTTCTTTTTCATGTCCAGCATAACCTTTAACTGTTTCCACCAGATTAGGTATTAAGTCATACCTCTTTTTCATATATGCTTCAACTGTTGCGTAAGCTTCTTCAATACGGTTTCTAAGCCTTACAAACCCATTGTACATACCGATCACTGCAATACCCAGCAATAGCACAATACCTACCACGAAAAAAATCACGCCTACTCCTCCTTAATATTGTTGATATAAGGATAACCCCAAAATAATGATAACCCCCTGCTGTTAACCAATGCCTTCCGATCCTCTCTCTCCCCATAGAGCAGCAAAAGTAATAGCAGGAGGTTTTCACTAACAACTCAATCTTAATTTATTATTCTATTATTATTACTTTGAATCCTTCTCACCGGTGATTTTTTAAATAAATTAGGGGATTGATGCAGCATTTAACTTCGCGGGATTATTTAGTTATCCTGTATTTATGTCTTCAATGCCGTTCATTTGGAGCCTTAAAACAAATAGTATCTTTAGTAATTCTAAGAGGTCGCAGACAGGAGATGTTTTTTTGTTTTTCACAATATTACTGTCTCTTGGGGAACCAGTCATGCAGCTTCTGGGTATGACCCAGATGGGTTTGCTAACCAATACTTTCTTAGGAATTGGTATGTTTAGCTTTATATTTGCTGCCAACCTCATACCAGCTTTTATCTTCAGAAATTACGGGTTTCTGGCAGTTATTGTCTGGCGCCTGATCGATTACGCAATCTGGCATATGATATGACCTTTATTCTGGCATTAAAACTTTCACCTATATACTTTTTTTGTGTATAGCTGGAGAGGTGATATACTAATTAGTGGTAACGCTATTCTACGGGAATGAAAACACAGTTCCGGTTGGTAGTCCGGACTCACCTATTAACTAATAGGTGACAGTAACCTTCCCTCCTGGGTCGTCCATTTCCCGTTTAGTATTTCTTAAGGAGGGATTTCATGAGTTTTGCAAGCACAAGTGTTAAGCTGACGGTGTATTTTGAAGATCCATTCTGGGTGGGAGTATTCGAGAAAATCCAGGGACCCAGATATCAGGTGGCACGGGTGGTTTTCGGATCAGAACCAAAAAGTTATGATATCATATTTTAAGTGAATATCACCAAATTAATTTTGGTGATGCTATCCCTGTTAGTCTAAGAAAGCCTTCATGTAAAATAAACCCTAAAAGAATGCAGCGCTTGATTAACCGCAATATGGAAAAAAGAGGCATTGGGACGGCAGCCCAGGAAGCTATGAGACTGCAGCGAGAGGTAAATAAAAAGACCCGGCAGGAAACCCGTTAGTCACAAAAAGAAGCATGGGAACGGAAAAAGTTTGAACAAAAACAGCAGAAGAAAAAAGAGAAAAGAAGGGGCCACTAGCCTCATCCCTGAAGTATAGTCGGCGGATATCAGCCGACTATACTTATTTACTGTTATTAAATAGCTTATATTCGTTCTTAGTCCTGAATCTCTTCTTTCTTAAAATCAAGAACCAGGGGATTCATGTTTTTATATATTTTTATTTTAAGCTCAGAAACATTATTAATCCCTGTTGGTGATAACTCACCAATCTTTCATCTGTATAAACTTTTGTTCTTAGACATAACTTAATTTCAGCAGAATAAATTAATCGTATGAATGCCACAAAGAAGGAGATAAATCTATGCTGAATACACTTGAGCAAGGCACAAAAGTTGAATCCTATGGATGCGAATATTTTGGAAGACTAAAAAGCGTATTAGTCCATAATCCATATGAGTCCTTAAAGTTAATAAATGATCTTAATTATAAAGACTGGTTATTCGATGCAGTTCCTGACATAGACAAATTTCATCAGGAACACCATAACTGGCTTAAACTATTAAAATCCTATGATGTAAAGGTTTTTGAAGTCAGGGATTATGTAAATGAAAATAGAGACCTCGTAGACCAGCTTCCCAACCTGGTTTACATGCACGACAGCTCAGTTATAACCCGGCAGGGAGCTATTCTATCGAAAATGTCATCTGATTCTGCCCGCCGTGGTGAAGATATGGTAGTCAAAGAAGCTCTTCTCAACCTCGGTATACCGATATTCTGGGAATTCCCCGGCCCGGAACAATTTGAGGGCTGTCTGCTGCTGTCCCCTGAAACTGTTCTGATGGCTGATACAGAGCGGCATCATCCCTGGGCCATAGAGAAGTTAATCCCGCATATACTAACTTTATTTAAAGAGGTTATATACTTGAAAATTCCCCAAAGACGCCGTTTCATGCACCCTGATACAGTTTATAACCGAATATCTGAAGATCTGGCTCTAGTATACCTTCCAGCCATTCTTGAAGTACAGCATATTACTCGTGAAAAACGTATTATCATTGAGGATTTCGATGATTTTATGTATATGCGTGGTGTTGAATTATTAAATATTTCTTCTGAAGAACAATTAAGGTTGGGATGTACTTTCGTTCCCCTGCAGCCAGGTATAATTTTCCATTATGATACTGCCCTGAACCCTGAGACCAAAAAGAAATTATACCGTAGAGGCGTAGAGATAATTGAATTTCACCCTGAAGCTCTGTTAGCCGGGGGAGGAAGCCTGCGGTGCATAACACTCCGCTTGTGGCGTGAATAATTTTAGAGTAGTCTTATTCAATTAGTGTTTCTTCTCTGGTAAAATATTATTTGTTGCTTTTGGTAATAAATACTATTTTTATTTCAGGTTGAGGAGAAGTTTTAATGAAAGATAATAACTGTAAAGAAATAATAATAAACGGACATAAACTACTGTGTCCCATATGTGGAGGCAATACCTTCTGGGAAAACAAGGATATGGTTAATAGTAAATGGGGATTTCTTTTGGGTTGTTCTAATAAGAAAATGGATATTTTTATTTGCCAACAGTGCGGATATATAAACTGGTTCTGGAACGAATAAGCCCAAAACTAATTCTTTTCATTGCTTAACATCATAATTTTATCTTCCATGTTAACACTTTATGCTTATCAGGAATAAAGTAAATCAGCATCGCTTTATCCAGGGGGAGGATAATAGCTTAATGCCTATAATTCCTGAATATCGACTGGAGTATTTTGATAAAACAGCACTGCAGAAATTTGGTGAGATAATAGATGCTTCAGAGATTTTTCTTTCTGAATTAAACCATATGGAACAGGGGCAGCCCCCCGCGCTGGTTTTTTATGGCCTTGATGACGAAGCACAGTACATTATAAGCGGAGCGCAACAAGCACTCCTTCAATCATTAAGTCAAGAAACAATAAATATCGTCCTTGAACTAAGAACTCACACCTGTATGGATTCAGACCAGGAAATGCTTCGCCTGCGCGAGGCTTTATGTCAGTACGATGATTTCACTTTTCCCGCCTTCGATATCGCATACGGTATATATTGGATAAAGAGCAATCCCGGACTGCTGATAAATCGTGAGAATCTAACATTTTATAACATGGGCTGCAGTTTTCTCTCCCGCTTAGCAGTCGGTTTAGATAAAGAAAATGGGATAAACTGGGGCCGGATCATCAGCCAGACCCTGACTGAATTGCCTGAAAGCAGGGATAAAAGGCCTATAAAATCGTTGTGCAGCCTAACCGGTATGACATCCACACAAGTTCTCAAATGGCTGCCTGCTTTTCTGGCCGATGATATTAAAGCATATTTAAATTTAAAGAAATTAAACTGCCTTTCTATTACCATAAAGGGCTATGAAAAACTATTTACTGAAAATCTTTATACGTATTGCTTAATGGAAAAAGATTACTGGTTAAGGGAGTTAATAGCGCACCTCCCTGAAATCATGTGGATCATACTGAGTTCTATAAGGGTACCCTGGGATGAGTATTATCCGCAATGGAAAAGTAGTCTAAAACAATACCTGGCTGGCAGATTAAATGAACATGATATTCTCAGCCACCTGATATCACAAGGTATTATAGAATCCAAAGATCAGGAAGAAACACTTCATTTCTCCCGAGGAATTCCTTTTTATCTGGATCTGGCCACTCAGAATCACCGATGATTCAAGGAACCTGTCTCCCTATTCCGGCTTTCAGCGACTCTTGCCATTTATAATTATTCCAATTATGGTCAGCAGGGAGCCCGCTTCCATATACAGCAGCCTTGCACCGGTTTGGGGAAGGGGTGATTTTATTTCAGCGGGAACATCAATCGGGGCTCCCATAAATGGTTCAGGTGGAATTACTATGGGTTCCAGGGGAAGTGTTTCTGACTGAATAGCATTTTCACCATCCAAGCAGAGAATATCCTCTTCAATATTTTCTGGTTCTTGACCAGCTCCATCGTCCAATAATTGCTCCTCTTGTGGTGCAAGCTCCTTTTCATCAATTTCGCCCGGTAAATAATAAGGAGCTCCCATAGCCGTGCTGCTGGTAAAGAAAATTGATATAATCATTATTATTAATAATATTTTTAATTTTGCCCCTCTGCTTATAATCATCAATTATACCTCCTGTATTATTGGGTTATACCTCTCTGCCTTGAGCACTTCTTACTTAAAACCCCTCAAATTTCTGGGTATCTATCCCAACCGGCCTTTCATTCATCTTGATCTGAAAAACTGATATCAACTTATTAATCAGTTTTCCAGGAACGAGTTACGCTTGTGTTTTGCGGAAAATTTTTTTCATCTAATTTCTGTTGTATTAGTAAAGTCATTTCCATAAAACTCCTGAAATACTGAACCTGCCCGGACTGAATATTTTCTATATATCCCTGAAAGGTAGCATGCTCCACCGATTCCAATTTTACTATGAAGTCTGCTGACCGATTTTTTCCTGAAAATCGTTTGTTTTCTAAATCCACAGCATTATCCTCCTTAATTAATTGCTTATAATTTTACCTATCCTGAGTAGTATAATAACACCCTTGAATCACAAACCGGTCACAAGTTGAATCAAGGTGAAGGTTCCTCTGACTCACTCGATTCTAAGGCTCAGTGAGTCAGAGGAACCTTCACCTTGACTCATTTATATGGTATTAACAATAAAATACGATGAAAAATCACCCTTGGTGAGGGTACTAACTATATCCTCTTCAGGAAATAGCCTTTGGTCTATCTCCCTATCCTCCAGGCCTTTGTTTCTTAACTCTTGCACTTTCTCCCGCAGGTCAATAAGATAATTCAACTTCCGCTGGCAGATCTCTTTACCATTTTTTAGAATACCGGTATGAGAACAAAAAACTACCTCAAAGCCTAGTGCACATATTTTTTCCAATGAGCCAATCATTTCGCTCATATTTTCCTCGCAAAATACACTTCTAGGTTTAATGTTTACCAGCAGATCACCTGAGAATAGCCAACCCTGATCAGGTTCCAGGAAGGCTTTATGATACCGGCAATGTCCAGGAGTATCTATAACTTCGAAACGATATTTATCAGTTACGATCTGTTCAGGAACAGATCGTGCTTTAAACGCTGGTCGTCTCCCCCATATTTTCAGACGATAACTTACAAATTCAGGCTCTACGGCAGCTTCTGCAATAGACGCCGCATGTAGATACACTGGGACTTTAGCTTTTTCCTGCAGCCAGGCCGCCATCCCCGAATGATCTTCATGTACATGAGTTAAAGCCACCTGTTGAATAGTATTGTCATCAAAAAATATTATTGATTCCCTGCCCAGCGAAGACGGTCCGGTGTCAATAAGCAGTCCGTCTACAATATACAGGTAGACACTCATTTTGAAGGGTCGGTTCCAGGGCATTTCTCGGATTCCCTCCCAAACTGCTACCCTTTGATAAAAGGTCTCGTATTTCATTCTCATATAGCTCCCTTAGTATACTAGGATTAATATAACATATCAGGCATAAACTGCGTATGAAGTACGGAAATACTGTACGCCGGTTGACGCTGTTTCATTTTTTAGTACAGCTGCATCAAGATGATTTTAAAGGAATAATTAAATAATGACAGAAATATTAACATAATGTAAACTGATAAATAGGATTATTGATTAGAAAGAAACAGCATGGGCTAACTACACTGCTGAAAAAAGAGTCATGAAGTCTCACAACGGCAGTTTATACCTCCTCACCCGGTGAGGAAATCAATTAAATTAATATGTTATTTTAAACCACGAAGGTTTATAGCTGCTTGAAAGCGGTCATATTTGTTCGTGGTTTTTTTCTGCTTTATAATCCGAAATATTATAAGGAGGCGCTCTAAAATGAAAAGAAAAATCGTGGCAGTGCTGTTGGCACTCATACTCATTACTGCTGCAGGCTGCAGTTCAAATGATAATCAGGCCCAAACCGAAGCAGAATCAAATAGTCAATTAGGTACCCTGGAATTTAAAGCCAACGGTGAGGATTTTGTAAGACAGGGCTTCGTTTCTAAAGATGGCTGGAATATTTCCTTTGACCATGTTTATTTAACATTAAGCGAGATTAATGCATATATTACAGATCCACCCTATGAAGCAGAGGAACATAAAGCAATTGAAGCTGATAATATGGTATCCTTACCTGGCACTTTTACGGTAAATCTGGCCGAAGGCGGAGAAGATGCAGATACCATCAGCGTTGGTACTATCGAAGTGCCAGCAGGTTTCTATAATGCTATCTCCTGGAAAATGATTCAGGCAGCTTCTGGAGATGCAGAAGGTAATACAATCCTCATAATTGGCAGCGCCTCAAAAGATAGTAAAACCATACCATTTAGAATAGGTATTGACAAGGAATACCAGTATTATGCAGGTGAATACGTAGGTAATGAAAGAAAAGGTATTGTTGAGCCCGGCAGTACAGCTGACCTGGAAATGACATTCCATTTCAATCACATTTTCGGTGATGCTGATACCCCCGCTGAGGATGGATTAAATGCTGCTGCAATTGGATTTGCACCGTTTGCAGCCCTGGCTCAGGACGGAAAGATTGATGCTGTTGCGGAAGATATTGAATCCGGGTTTTCCACGGAAGAATACAACAAATATCTGGAGATCCTTCCTACTCTCGGCCATGTTGGTGAAGGGCATGCTTTCGCAGAGGAATTATAAGTGATTAGGAATAGCATAATTATGAAAAGATATATATCTATTGTTGTATTGATATTTATATTTATGGTTAATCTATCCGGCACCGCTATGGCTCATGGAGTGGTATTCGAATACCACTCCAGTATGACTTATATAATTACCGGTAACTATGACGATGGTACTCCCCTGTCAGAAGCCCAGGTAACAGTTTATGCCCCTGATGATCCCAAAAATGCCTGGAAAACCGGCAGCAGTGACGATGAAGGAAAATACTTCTTCACGCCTGATATTTCTAAACCCGGAATATGGACAATACAGTTTCGTAAAGCAGGCCACGGTGGTACAGTTAATATCGAGGTTGGAGAAGAAAGTGCAGTATCCTCAAGTTCAGCATATAGCTCAGCCCAAATGGCTATTATGGCAATAGCAGTAATATGGGGATTAATAGGAACGGCCTTATACTTTAAAAAGGAGAAAAAATAGTATGCATATACCAGATGGAATGCTTTCAGCAGGTGTATGTGCGGCTGGTTACGGACTTACTCTACTGGCAACAGGCTATTCAATCAAAAAGATCAACCAATCGAGGGAACCAGCACGGGATATACCTAAAGCTTCCCTGCTTACTGCTGCCTTTTTTGTTGCTTCTCTGGTGCATATACCTGTACCGCCCGCCAGCGTACACCCGCTACTAAATGGTCTGTTGGGGGCAATATTAGGATACTATGCTTTTCCGGCAATATTGGTAGCCCTATTTCTTCAGGCAGTCATGTTTGGTCACGGGGGGATTACTACCCTGGGAATCAATGCTGTTATAATGGGATTCCCAGCCATGGTCTGCAGCATTATTTATCGAAGATTTAAAAACTCAGAACAGAGCAGCATAAGCCATTCTGTTCTGAGTTTCGTTACCGGTTCAATGGGAACCGCTCTCAGTGTTATTCTATTTGTACTCATTCTTATTAATTTTATCCCGGCCAATATTAACGCCGAGGCAGAAAAAATTGCGATATACACTGGCGCTGCTGCTCATATTCCTCTGGTTATAATAGAAGGTATATTAACAGCTTTCGTGCTTAATTATATTAGGAAGGTTAAACCGGAATTACTTGATACAAATTTCTAGATTGATGAGGTTATTTCATGGAAATATCAGCAAAAGCAGATTCAAAATCGAATACTATTTTTCACCAATGGGAAGCTGAATCAAAATTGATTAGTTTTATCCTGCTTATGTTTTCGTTTGCTATGATCAGGAATATAGAACTGGTTATTATAATGATTTTAGTTTCTGCAGTGATGTTTTTTGTTTCAGGTATATCCTACAGCTGCCTTCTTAATCGCTGGAAAACGCCAGCAGTACTGGTACTGTTAATGGGCCTTATGGTGCTGTTCTTCTCTGAAGGACAGATTTTGATAACTGCAGGTTCTCTGACAATTACCCGGGAAGGTCTGCTGGGAATGATAATATTAATAAGCAGAGTTATGTCAATTTTAACATTAATAGTTATTCTATTTGAAACCACACCATTTCTGGATATAATTACAGCTATGCATAATTTGGGTCTTCCCAAAATACTGGCTGACATGACCCTTTTTACCGTAAGATATATTTTTACTCTCAACTGGCAGCTTAAACAGATGAAGAAGGCTATTATTCTCAGGGGATTTATCGGTAATAAGATAAGCAGCTGGAAAGAATATGCGATTCTAATCGGCGGTATCTTGGTACGCAGTTTTGAGCAATCAGACAGAGTGTATAAAGCCCTGGCAATTCGGGGCTATAGTTTTGAACAAATAAGAAGTGCACCGGCTGGATGGGACAGCAGGGATAAAACCATGTGTTATTCATTTGCAGTCTTAGCACTCCTGATAAGCTCAATACAGGTCTATTTAAACATTCCGGGGGTGTAAAATGTCCGAACAAGAAACCGTCTTAAGAATATCTAATTTAAACTTTTCCTATACTCACAGCGGAATGATACTGGATAATATTTCGTTAAATATAGCCAGAGGCGAAAAAATTGGAGTATTGGGGCCCAATGGGACGGGAAAAACCAGCCTATTTTTATTAATTACCGGAGTTGAGAAACCTTCCAGCGGAGAAATATATCTATATAACAAAAAAATTACTCCAGGCAAGTTTCATCCCGAACTAGGTATGGTATTTCAAGATAGTGATGATCAGGTTTTTAATTTTTCCGTATTCGAAGATGTAGCTTTTGGCCCTCGAAATATTGGTTTTACAGGAGAGGAGCTAGCCAGTCGGGTTAACCACGCCCTGGGTCATCTTGGGATAAGTCACCTGAAGGAACGCCCTCCCCACCAATTATCAGGAGGAGAAAAAAGGTTGGTTGCCATTGCAGGTGGAATTTTAGCCATGCAATCTCGTCTTGCCATTTACGATGAACCAACTTCCAATTTAGATATGAAGTTTCGGCGCAAACTAATAAATTTTATTAAAACATCTAATCAGGAAGCAGCTTTAATAGCTTCTCATGATCTTGAGTTTATTTTAGAGACCTGTAACCGGGTAATCATACTGGATGAGGGTAAAATTGCTGCTGATGGGAAGCCACAAGATATAATGGGTAACTGGGACTTAATGAAAAAACATTCCCTGGAAGTACCTCATTCCCTGTGGAATAAATAATTATTACCATTCATTAGTTTTCAAACAACTATGTTATACTAATGTGCAAATAGAAGTGGGGGGTTTAATGTTGTGATAATTGTTGTAATAGACGGTCAGGGAGGAGGAATAGGAAGGGTCATAGTGGAAAAACTGCGTCATGAACTGGGACAGGAATGCAGTATAGTTGCACTGGGTACCAATGCGGTAGCTACCTCCATAATGTTAAAGGCAGGAGCCAATGAAGGAGCCAGTGGAGAAAATGCATTAATAAGGACAGTTACCCGGGCAAATATGATAGTTGGCTCAATAGCAATTTTGGCGGCCAACTCCTATTCTGGAGAACTTACAGCTACCATGGCGGAAGCAGTTGCATCTTCATCGGCCCTCAAAGTGCTTATCCCCCTTAACCGTTATGGTATCGAACTAACTGGAGCTGTTGATGAACCACTGCCGATGCAGGTAGATCGTTTGGTAAGCAAAGTCAGAGAAATATTTGATAAGCAGAAGTACTAAAAAACAGAAAGGTGGCTGATCTAATATGTGCAGAGATATGCCTCCCCTGGAATTAGCTATACAATTTCACGGTCATATATGTCCTGGAATCTTAATGGGAGTTAGAGCGTCCGAATTTGCTATCCAGCACCTGCAATTAGAAAGGGATAGGGACGAGGAACTGCTGGCGGTAGTGGAGACCAATTCATGTGGCGTCGATGCTATCCAGGCAATACTGGGCTGCACCTTTGGAAAAGGTAATCTTATTTTCAAAGACTATGGTAAAGCAGTATATACCATTGCCAGCAGAGACAAAGGGAGGGCCGTACGCATAGCCCAGAAATTTAATAGCAACCGCAGTCCCTTATTTAATCGTTACCGTGAGCTTAATATTAAGGATCACTTGACACCTGAAGAGAAGACTGAACAGGAGAATTTATTGGGACAGGTTTTTGAAAGTATAATGACCGCTCCCTTTGAAGATATTTTCCAATGGCGTGAGGTAGAATTTGATTTTCCTGCAAAAGCGGAGATTCGCAGAACCCTGCAGTGTTCAGTTTGCGGCGAAGGCGTCATGGATACTCGCGCAGTTATAAGTGAAACTAGAGTGATCTGTCCGGCCTGCCATATTGATAAAGGAGGCGAATGAACATGTGCGAAGCCAATGTCTATATTAATAGTAATGGTAAAGAGGAACTGCTGATGGAAAAAGTAGACCGTATAATTCCTGGAGATGAAAATAATATTTTTATGGAGAGCATATTTGGTGAACGCAAAGTTATCCAGGCTAGAATTAAGGAAATGCAGCTGGTACATCATCGTATCATACTAGAAGAGATTAAAACAGCAGCAGAATTCCAGGAACAGGAAATATGGCTGATCCTGGATACTGAACACGGACACTTTCATGACGGTGAAGAAATTAAATTGAATCTCTTTAAAGGATATAACATGAAAGAAAACCATGACCATAGCTTCTCCCATCCCCAGGTATTTATGCTGCAGCACGGCCAAACCAGAGAATGTCCCCTGCAGATAAACGAAGGAATAGTTGAAATCAACCTCGGTGAAGAAGCAGATGGTTTGATGCAAGTGTATGCCCACGAAAGCGCTGATAAAGAACTATATGCCAAAATATTCCTGGAAGTAGGCCACCATCACCATCATGGGGTAGAACCAGCAGGACTGCCGCTTGAAATTATACCCAGTAATTATCAGCATGCCCGGATGGGGGAAAACTTTGAAATTCAAGTATTGAAAAACGGGCTCCCCCTGGCAGGAGCAAAAGT
This sequence comes from Syntrophomonas sp., assembly GCA_016841245.1. Classification (GTDB taxonomy): domain Bacteria; phylum Bacillota; class Syntrophomonadia; order Syntrophomonadales; family Syntrophomonadaceae; genus JAAYJK01. Next base: position 4,749 of record JAENZN010000040.1, on the reverse strand, counting down.
GAAGTCTACTTATACCGGAACCAGCAATCATGATTATCCTCATCACCTGGTAACTGATGAAGACGGCAAGACTAGTTTATTCCTGACCGCTCGTGGCAATTACCTGTTTTCAGTGGCTGATGGAGAAATAATCAGCACTTTTACTCTAACCAAAAGTTTTTAGATGATAAATTAACTACTGCAATGATTACAAAACCGTTTTTATACCTTGTGTTTTTTCTATATATGTCTATATATGTCTGTATGTGTCTGCATAAAGGAATATTGATATTTATGTAGAATATGTAGAATATAATGATATCTAACTATCCTATATTTGCCTGTTAATAAGACTATTAAAAATAGGCGTGGTAGTATATAATTACTGTAGTTTATTAAAGATAGGATAATATTTGTTGGGTTGGATAAAAGAATATTTTTCTCCGAGTTCCGGGACCTACGGCTAATGGCTATGGTTTTAGGAACCTGGGTATGACTGGAAACGGTCTTGCCTTCCCCTATTGTGAAAAGGAGATGCTCAGGTCAAGCAGATCATAAAAGCGTGCTCATGAAGGGTACAGCTGCTATGTTTTGGTGCGTCTTAATCCGGCATCTCGTATTGTCGGATTTTTTTATTTTTGATAGGGCAACTTGTCGAAATTTGTATTATGGAGTCACATTATTATTATGCATGAAATAACTTTAATGTCAAGTATTTTAGATACATTAAGGGAAAGTGCCCTCCAAAATAACATAAAAAATATAAAGCAGATCAAACTGGTAGTAGGTAAATTCTCCATGGCTCTGCCTGATAGTCTGCTATTTGCATTTGAAGCACTTGGACAGGACGAACTGTTTAAAGGAGCAGTACTTGACATTGAAGAAAAAGATACTAAGTGCATCTGCCGGGACTGCGGGCAGCATTTTTCCCTTGATAATGATTATTATTTTGTATGTCCTAACTGTTCAGGTCATAAAACTGAAATAGTATCCGGACGGGAGTTGTATATAGACTATTACGAAGGAGACTAGTATTAATGGTACAGATTAAACTGGGAAGCAACATTCTGGGATCTAATGAACTCCTGGCCCGTAAAAACCGTAGTGAATTTCAAAATCAGGAAATTCTGGTACTAAATTTGATGAGTTCTCCGGGAGCCGGTAAAACCACTCTTCTAGAGAGAACTATTGAACTATTGAATGGCCAGCTTAGACTGGGAGTAATTGAAGGAGACCTTTATACCGATCAGGATGCTCAGCGCATCGAACAAAAAGGAGTTCAAGTAATACAGATTAATACTGAAGGAACCTGCCACCTGGATGCAGGTATGATCGGTAAGGCCTTTAACAATCTCCCGGAAAAAGATAATATCGATATTATTTTTATAGAAAATGTTGGTAATCTGGTATGCCCGGCTGAATTTGACCTGGGAGAGGATTATAAAGTGGTGGTGCTGAGTACCGCTGAAGGAAATGATAAACCTTTAAAATACCCGTTAATATTCCATGAATCCCGGGCAGTGATACTCAACAAGATTGATCTATTACCATATACCGATTTTAGTTTGGAAAGGTTTCACAAAGACCTGGAAAATATAAACCCGAAAGCTCAGACATTTATGGTATCCGGCCGCACCGGTCAGGGAATTAGCGAATGGACTGACTGGTTACTGGAGGAGGTGAATAATAAGAAAGGAAATAGTTAGGGAATGATAGAGAGATATAGATGGATAAGGAATCGGAATTTTATGTTCTAATATATAGAAGATTAGGGATTGTAAAAAAATTTTGTGAGTTGGGGGGAAGTGTAAATGCCTACCAAACTTAGTCGTCGTAATTTTGTTAAATTATGCGCAGGTGGAGCCGCAGCGGTATCCCTGTCAGGATATCTGGCACCTTTCATGAAAGAAGCAGTAGCTGCGGGAGCTCCTCCGGTTATTTGGATACAGGGCGGAAGCTGTTCAGGATGTTCTGTATCTCTACTAAACTCCGTACATCCTGATATTGAAAAAGTATTGATGGAAGTAATAAGTCTACGTTATCACCAAACGGTTATGGCTGCCTCAGGTGATTTAGCCACTGATGTAATATTCCAAACTGCTGAAGAAAATCCAGGCGGTTTTATTCTGGTGGTTGAAGGAGCAGTACCAACCGGAGCAGATGGTAAATACTGCCTAATTGGGGAAAGAAACGGTGAGGATCTTACCTTTATGGATGCAGTAAAAGAAATTGGCAGTCAAGCAATGGCAATATTGAGTGTTGGAACCTGTTCAGCATTTGGAGGAATACCAGCTACTCCGCCTAATCCAACTGACTGTAAACCAGTTACTGACATAGTTAAAAATGTACCCATAATTAATATTCCTGGTTGTCCATCTCATCCTGACTGGGTAGTGGGAACCATAGCTCATATACTGCTCTATAATGATCTGCCCGAGTTGGATACATTTGGTCGTCCTACCATGTTCTACGGCGGCATAATCCATGATAACTGCCAGAGAAGACAGTATTTTGACAACGCTATTTTTGCCAAGAATTTTGGTGATCCCGGTTGTCTGTTGGAGTTAGGCTGTAAAGGGCCTATTGCCCACTGTGATGCAACTTATCGCCTGTGGAACAATGGAGTAAATACCTGCATAAAAGCAGGCGGACCATGTATAGCTTGTACGGAACCCGAATTCCCCGGCTGGCCTATATACGAAAGAATACCGGAAATGCCGATAGCACCCGGTATTACTGCAACCGTCGATCAAATAGGCGGCGTACTAGGGGCAGCAGCGGTTGTAGGTATAGGCGGGCATCTGGCCGGCAATATACTGACCGGTCGCATCGGACCCAAAAAGAAGCAGGATGAGAAAGAGGGTGACGATTAATGGCAGAAAAGATATTAATAGATCCAATCACTCGCATAGAAGGCCATCTGGCGGTTGAGGTAGAAGTAGATGGCGGTGTGGTAACTGATGCCAAGTCTATGGGTATGATGTTTCGCGGCCTGGAACTTATAATGCAGGGTCGTGACCCTCGGGATGCGGTACAAATAACTCAGAGAATCTGCGGTGTCTGCCCTGTTTCTCATGGTACTGCTGCAACCCTATCCTTAGACAATGCTTTTGGAATTGAACCGCCACCTAATGGAAGAATAATCAGAAACCTCATTTTGGGAGCCAACTATATACAATCTCATATACTTCACTTTTTCCACCTGGCAGCTCTGGATTTTGTAAAGGGTCCTGATGTGCCGCCTTTTATTCCGCGTTATGAAGGAGATTATCGTCTTCCTGACGCGGTTAATAAAGCTGCTGTGGATGCATATTTACAAGCACTTAAAATTCGTGCTAAGGCTCATGAAATGACAGCCCTATGGGGAGGAAAGATGCCTCACCAGCAGGCTATAGTACCTGGCGGAACTACTGAAGTACCTGATGCTCAGAAAGTTATAGACTTTAAATACCGACTTAAAGAATGTATTGACTTCATAGACAATGTTTATATTCCCATAGTATATGCAGTAGCAGATGCCTATCCAGACTATTGGGAAATTGGAGCTGGATGTATGAATATGCTTTCTTATGGTGCCCTGCCCTTAGAAGAAGGTATGGATCATGTAAAGAAAGATAAATTCTTCCCCTCCGGTATTTATCTGCAGGGTCAGTATAAAGATTTTGATCCGGAACTGATTGCTGAAGAAGTAGAATATTCCTGGTATGCTGATGATACCGGCGGCAATAAACCTACTGAAGCCGTAGTTACGCCGGATGTGGAAAAGAAGGATGCTTACTCCTTTGTTAAAGCTCCCAGATACAATGGTCAACCTATGGAAGTTGGTCCTCTGGCCAGGTTATGGGTAATGAAGCAGAAGGACGTAGTGGGCCTGGGTAATAAAGCCTTCTCCACTCTGGGACGCCATTTAGCCCGGGCAGTTGAATGCTCAATGGTTGCTCATGCTATGGATGAATGGGTCGGGCAGTTAGAACCTGGTAAACCGGTAACTACCCCCCATGAAATACCCGCGTCAGCTCAAGGTATGGGACTCACCGAAGCACCTCGTGGAGCACTGGGACACTGGAATAAGATTGAACACCAGAGAACAGCTGTTTACAATGCAATTGTTCCTACTACCTGGAACGCTTCTCCCAGAGATGGGAAAGGTACTCCTGGTCCCTTTGAACAATCTATGATTGGTGCTCCCGTAAAAGATGCCGCCAACCCATATGAAATAGTGCGGATAATCAGGGCTTATGACCCCTGTCTGGCATGTGCGATTCACCTCATGACCCCTGATAAAAAGCTGATTAACAAGTTTGCCGTCTGTTAGGGGGGATTTTGATGGTTAAACAAATGGAACAAAGACATTCAATTTGGCTCAGGATATTTCACTGGACGAATATGATTGCGATCACCCTTCTGGCACTGACCGGATTTTATATCCATGCTCCAGAGTCTTTCAGGCTATTCAGCAATATGGATACACCCAGGATGATTCACTTTGCTATGGCCTATGTGCTGGTAGTGGGAGTCATCGGCCGAGTATACTATGCTATTGTCGCTAAAGATGCCAAAAATGTATTATTCAATCCTATACCAGACATCAAGAATCTTCCCAGTATGATGAAGTACTATCTATTTTTGAGCGACAGCCATCCAGATTACGGCAAGTATAATCCCGGTCAAAAAATGATGTACACTGGCTGGTTAGTTTTAGCAATCTGTATGATGATCACCGGATTCACCCTTTACAATCCCAATCTTTTCATGGGACTGGGAGGCAGT
>JAENZN010000039.1 GCA_016841245.1 Syntrophomonas sp. | reverse complement strand
GTTATTGTCTCATGTTTGCTGCCACCTGCATATGTGTGAAGTATTTTACGCTTACGATGCATTCGACATATATCCTTCTGTTAAGACGGTGGCCAAAATATCGCTTATGGTAACGCCTATGTATGAAGAATCAAAGCATCCTAAGAAACTCAGGGGCAAATCATACGTTCCTGATACCATTTATGAGCAATACCATGATTTTCTAAAACACCTAAATCCAAACCCTCATTGGACAGGCATTTGGGCAGTTAATCAAGAATTAGCTAAAGCTTGTTCATTAAATAGTGGCAGATATCAGTGCTATCCTGCTGTTGCCCTGCTTGCTCATATTGATGGCCAAACTAGAAGATAGTGGATGAAGTTATTGTTAACACTGGGAATCAAAATAAGCTTCAATGTATTTCTCCAAGATTCAAAAGATAATTGGTAAATAATTAATATAGGGTTTATTCTGAAAATCTGGGTGGGACAGGTCAGCAATAATGGAATTATGGAACGTTAAGGCTAAATAGAAAATCAATTGGTGTCATAGTCAAGGAACAAGGATAAAGGGAAGCTTTCAGAATTAGGCTTCCCTTTTTCATGTGTCATTTCCGTTTTCTCTCACTCCGTTTGTATGTATCTTTCAGTCAACGGCGATAGTCAGCCAGGTTTCTCTATCGTACCATGTTTTCCCATCGGGGCTTACTTCAGCTTCGCCTGTTTCAGGGTTGACGCCTCTAAATAGCCAGCTTGCTCCATCGTCAAAGCTCACTTGAGCATCACCAGTTTCCAGATTAATGCGGGTTAAAAGATATTCCCCTGTAATCGGATAAAAACGTTTAGATGTGATCACCATTTCCTCGTCTGTTTGGGCCTGATCCTGAGAACTACTGTCTTCAATGTCTGATACTTCACCCGTATTTTCTGTTTTATTATCCGAGGCAGTGTCATTAGTTGACGACGTATCGGTTAACATACCGGAATGCTCTCGCGAGTCAGGGTTATCGCTGACTTTTGCACTTGAAGTTGCAAACCCAACGGTAACACCAACTACAAGCAGCACAGCAACAATGATAATTGATATGGAATACTTTTTAATTTTCATAATTGCATTTATCCTTTCTTCCATTGCATTTTTGCTGAAATTATTACACAGCGGGATCAATGGACCTTTCTTTTCAACTAATCCTATGAGAGTCAATGCATACGCTGATTTTTTAAGTTCTCCAAACTTCTTTACCACGGTTTCATCACAGGACAGTTCAATATCACGGTTTGCCAGTACATACATTACCCATACCAGGGGATTAAACCAATGAACGCATACAGCGGATGTCAGCAGTAATTTTGTCAGTGTATCGAAACGTTTGATATGTACGAACTCATGGGTTAATATATACTGCAACCTCGTTTCGTCTGTCCAATCCGTTGCTTTGGGTAAAAGCAGCACGGGACGGAATATTCCGTAAGTTAGCGGCGATTTGATCCTATCGCTCTGCCTTATCCGGACAGGCAATCGCATAGGATGTTTTTGCTGCCAAAGGGCTATAAAGTCATTCTCAACAGGCAAGGCAGTTTTAAATTCTTTACAGCATTTAGTATAGGTAACCATGAAGAATATCGCACAGAGACACATACCGATCAACCAAATTAGCATAAGAGAAGAAATGGACATAGGTATCGTTAAAATACCGCTATCCGCAAGTTTTTCCATATTAACCGCGCCCATATCCGATGTGCCGGATGCAATAGCAGGAATACCTGTTGTAATCGAAGGTACGGTGTGATATATCGTTCCCGAAGATGCTCGTTTTAGCATGTATATACCTGTATAAAAGCTGAAATGAGATGGAATGGAAAAAGGAACGAGCAGGCGGCAAATCACAACACCCCACAGGACAAGAAATGTCTTTTTCGGCAGTTTGTACAGTGTCAGCGCGCGAACGATAACAACTACAATAATAAGACCAGCCGCAGAAAAGCTCATTTGCAAAATATTCATATTGACCACCTTACTTCAAATTGTTGACAATTTGCTTAAGCCTCTCAATTTCCTCATCAGACAGGTTTTTCTTATTCAACAGAGAGGCGAAAAGCAAATCGGCAGAACCGTCAAATATTTTATTGATCAGTTCGGCAGTTTCTTGCTCCTGGACCTGCTCTTTTGATACCAGAGCACGGCACATAAAATTAGGTTCGCTGCGTTCGATAGCACCCTTTTTAATACATCTTTTTATTAGCGTATAAGTCGTATTTATATTCCAGCCAACCTGTACCTTGAGAATATCCGATATTTTCTTGGCTGTCATATCCCCTTCCTTCCACAGGACGTCCATTACTTTAATTTCAGAATCAAACAGTTTGATTTCCATACAGCACCCTCCATACTACAAAGGTAATTGTCGACGATATTATACTACTACAGTCGTACAGGAATGTCAATACTACTTGAGTAGTGTGGATTGATTTTGATTTGTCATGTCATTTACACAGCAAAATTTCGAGGCAGCTTCCCTGCCCAAATTCGGAGTTTACGATTACCCCTCCGCCTTATTCCTCAAGAATCTTGCAGCTTAGATAATGTCTTCAGATCTCTAATTTCTCTTTATTAGCAGATTGTATAGTTTGGCTGCAAGAACCTGATTTTGGTTTTCACTGCTGCCGTATATAATCAACAGTTAATTCATGATCAAGCATTGACCAGAAATATGCTGGATCATGTAAAATTCCCAATGATTACATAGGGAATTATTTACATAATGTAGAAGGGTTAAATAGGTTTGGTGTTGGTGGAGTATGAGGGTGGGTTTACGAAGAAGAAATAAGAGCATTTATTTCAAGCGTTACCTGAAGATAAGATGCGACTAATGGAATTGACTTCTCAGAAGTATATTGGGCTGGCAGATGAACTAGTGAGATATATTAGCCTGACAGGCGAACTTGACGAATTAGGGAGGGATATCAATGGACAGAAGAGATCCTATGAGCACTGCCCTTATGATGGCATTTCTACGAGGATTCCACGCAGTTTATGATAATGCAAAAATATTTAATGATTCCCTTGCTTATGATTTATTACCCGAGGAGGTTCGGGAAGCATTTAAACAACATTTAATTGAATCCGCTGCAGAAATGGCCCCGGAGCTAGCAAAAGAGTGTACTGATACTGAAACCTCTTTACGCCTGGCTGTGCGAACCATGGCCGGTCCCGTCCTAGCCAGAGCACGATTTGTGGAAGAACTACTTGAAGAAGCCATCCGAAAAGGCATAAGTCAATATGTAATTCTGGGGGCAGGATTTGATACCTTTGCTCATCGCCGTCTTGACCTGGCAGGCCGCCTCCAAGTTTTTGAGCTTGATTTACCTCCTACACAAGAAATAAAACGCCAATTGTTGGGTCGTCTAAACCTTGAAAAACAGGATTACCTGCACTACATTCCGGTAGATTTTACTAAGGGTAACCTGGCCTCGGCCCTTTCAAAATCAAAATATGATTCAGGGCAAGTAAGTTTTTTTAGTTGGATGGGGGTAACCCAGTACTTGCCACTTGAGGCGTTATTGTTAACACTCAAGACAATCATAGGTTTAACAAGTGCCGGTAGCGAGATTGTCTTCGATTACTACGATAAATCAGCTTTTGATCCCGATAAAGCCTCAAACCGTATTAAGTATATTATGAATACTACCAAGAGAATCGGAGAGACCATCATTACAGGATTTGAGCCATCAAAACTTGGCATGGAACTAGCTCCTCTGGGATTACGACTGCTAGATAATTTAGGGCCCGAAGAGATACAAAAGAGATACTTCGAGGAATGTAATGAAGGTTATGCGGCAAGCGATCACGTACATTTGGCTCATGCTGCCGTCGTAAATTAAGACCAGCAGTCCAGTCTTCTGCAAGCAGCAAGCCCGTTAATGCGGTATACTCATAATAATCTCGTCAATGTATGTCTTACCAAAACTGCAGGAGAATACCGGTGGAGCAGTTATTTATGTTATTTGGGTGAAAAGCAATATCTAAGGACACACTGATTAATAAGTCTTTTAGGGAGAAAGGGGACGATGAATTAACAATCTCCCCTATGATATACACAAATGAAGCAGGAATACAGAAGCGGCCCGGCAGCGAACCGATAAAAGTGCCAGTCGGCGGTTTTGTGCCGCAGTTCTTTGAAAGAACAATCGGCCATAGCTTTGCGCCGACCGTATTCGTATCGAATACGCTGATGGATGCTGTATACGAGGAACCGATTGTATCAAAACTTTATATCGATGTCGCGCAAGGATATGATAAACAGGCCCTTGATACGCTGAAACAAAAAACGGACGAAGATTATGAAATATCGCGCACATCAAAGCTGGAAGCGCAAGAAGAATTGCGTGAGGCCAAAATGATGCTGTATATTCTCGGCGGCGGTGTCGCGCTGATTCTTGCGTTGATTGGTATCCTCAATTTTGTAAACGTTATGTCGGTAGGCATTATGGTTCGTAAACAAGAATTGGCAACGCTTGAATGCGTAGGCATGAGCCGAAAGCAGGTCAGGAGAATGTTGGTGGGTGAAGGGCTTGGATACGCTCTGATAACCTTATTTTTTGTCTTTACAGCAGGAAGCGCCATCACCTTTGGGGTTTTTAAGTTATTTCAGCAGCAAGCGGCCTATGCAATATTCACCTATCCTTTCATCCCTGTTTTGATAGCAAGTTTGGCGGTTCTGGCAATCTGTATTATTACGCCGGAAAATGCGTATCGCTCTATTTATAAATCAACTATTGTTGAGCGACTAAGGGAAGCAGAATAACAAAAAAGGATTTACTTATCGGCCGATAGATAAATCAAGAACTGCCAAGTCCACAGTCTCAATCCCGAGGATTTTGTGATAAGCGTCAGATATTTTTATGATGTTTCTGACCGCATTGCATACCCTCGATAATACATCTATTATAATGAAAGGAGGGATAGTATGGAGAGGAAAAAAAGAATTTTAGGATGGATCGGCGTATCCATCACCGTCGTTTTCTCAAGTATTTGGGCCTATTGGGGCGCTTTTGAAAACTTTCACGAAGGCTGGTATTCCACTTCCGTCTGGGAAAACATTTTTGTGTTGTTTTTCCAATACTTATTATTCACCATTATTTTCGTGGTCCTGGCGCTGATTATTCTCAAATGGAAGAAAATCGGCCTTGTCGTTCATATCCTCACCGGCGCTTTCTGCGTCTGGTTTTTTTCGGGAGCTAGTTTCAGTGTCCTGGGCCTTATGATCGTCATCCCTTTCGCGGCATTGGGACTTATCTATTATTACGGGAATCCGGAGCCCCTGAAATGGGCGAGAAGGCTGATCATATTCGTGCCGCTTATCATCGTCATTGCGATATCGATCCCCCAGGGGATCAAGGTCTCCCAGCGTATAGACGACGGCGATTTTGGAATAAGAATCGTCGAGGGAAACGACGTCACGCTGGCCTGGGCGCCGAGAGGCCCCGGCTGGCCGGATCGCGGCGTATCCTGGGAAGAGGCGCAGGAGATCTGCAAATATCTGTCCGAAGACGGCTTAACGATCATGGAAACGGAGCAGAATATCTGGCGCCTGCCGACGGTCGACGAGGCGGTCCGTTCCATGCTGCTGCACGGGGAGAATTCCGGCGGCGTATGGAATGCGAGCGAAGAAAAAGCCACATATGAAAAAACACCTGATAAGGAGTCTCCGCTATGGGACGTAAATTCAAAGATCATTTATTATTGGACGGCCGACACCTCAATTCAAGATGTAAATCAAGCTTACATTATCGTTTATGACGGCGGTGTATATGATAAAAGAAAGATAGATGGTTACGGTCATCTTTCCTTTAGAGCCGTCAAAGATAAAACTGAAACTGATCACGCTAAAAATAATTCTCAAAGCTCCCAATTGATTTGCAAAAAATTCTATACTCCATTTGCCTTAGATGAGGACCGGGATAATAAAGCTCATATGTGTTCCTGGGGCATACAATTCCGGAAAAACTTTTCTTTATCCGCAAGCAGCAGAAGATTTTAATGACAGAAATTATTTTTAGGGGCAGATATTTTACTTTTTAAACCTGTTACAATCGTATTAACATCAAAATCACAAGACTAGACGCAAATATCCCAAAAAAGAATTCAAGGATACGTGTAGCTCTTTTGCCAAAATGTGTTATTAACTCTTTTGTAGCCTCGTTATCCCAAAACCATGGATCTTTTGTAATTGCACTATATAAGAAGAATATTCCAAAAAACAAAATAAACATTTCGATAAAAATCTTCTGCCCTATAGTCATAATTAATCACTCTACTCTCTTTATCTTAGGTAGATTATATACTGGGGATAAATCCTCGATATAATTTCCTGAAATAGTTAATTCCAATAGTTCATTCATCCCTTCCAACGCATAAATGTTTCTAATATTGTTGTTCTCCAGTGATAAATCCTTTAATTGTATTAATGTTCTAAGAGGTTCTACATTTTCAATATGATTATCACATAAATGGAGCGTCTTTAGATTTACAAGATCAGCAAGCGAAGATATAACGCTGATATTATTGTTATCGATCCATAGTGATTCTAAGTTAGTCAAACCAGTTAAAGGCTCAATGTTGTTTATGTTATTATCCGATAGATATAACTCTTTTACGCTGGATAGCTCTGATAATGCGTCAATTGAATATACCTTATTATCAAATAGATATAGCGACTCTAAATTTTCCATATATTTTATTGGTGTTATATCTCTGATATTATTTCTCTCCAAATGAAGAACTTTAAGATTTGCCAGACTTTCCAGTCCTGCAATAGAATTGATTTCACTTTTTGATGCATTTAGCTCTTCTAAAAGAAGCACCTCCGATAACAGGATATCTCCTTCTTCGTTATCTATTGCCTTTCTAATTACTTTTTCTAAATTTTCATCTGGAAATCTCACTTTTCTGTCTGTTATGTATTGATTAACTTTATCGTTTTCTACCGCTTTCGCATTATTATTAATATTGCGTGATTCTTCTAGGACAGGTTTAATTTGCAGATTAAACAACAACACAAACCCCTCAGCTATAATTAAAATAATTAAGAATACAATTCTTTTCTTTGCCATCCATTTACCCCCTGGCTTTATATCCTGGTGTAAAGATCTGTATTTACTACCTTTGGTTGTATTACCTGCAGTTCATTTATATTATATACTTTAATATCCTTGTGGTGATGATCTTTTACAGCTCCTTTCTGCTCCCAAACCGACATTTATTATGATTTATTCTATATTTATCGTTTTAGTTCTTGCCTGCCTGTATCTAGAACCAAATTTTACGTTTGTTTCCATTCACCTATTGATTATTGAATAGTAGCTTGGTAAAATAAAATCACAGATACTATTCAATAAATAGTATAGGAGGACTTATGAGTGAAGAAACTTGAATATCTAAGTGAACTAAGAGAAAACCTTGAAGGGAAACTTCCGTCAGAGGTGATAAATGATATTTTATCTGATTACGAGGGATTTTTCGTATCCGGAAGAGAAGACGGGAAAACCGACGATGAAATATCAACTGAGCTTGGTTCTCCTGCCTTTTTAGCAAAGTCGCTGTTTGAAGTACATAAGGAAGCACAAGCAGCACCGTTGGACAAACACATCGCCAATCCGGGAAGCAGGATATGCGCATACTTGATAGACGCAGTATTAGCTGTGTTTCCTGCTTTTGTCATAACATGTGTTTTGGGAAGTGCCATGTTGTCCTATCTTCTTTTTATTTTCTATCCGTCTCCTTTAGTCGGGGCTTCAAGTTACCTCGGATATGCAGCCTGTTCGGAATTTTTGGAAACTGGTACGAACTCCGATATGGCATCTATATCAGAAGATGGAATGGAGGTCAAGTTCATCAGAATGGACATTAAGAAGCCGACTACGACTTCCATAGCCTTTGCTGTGTTGGGCCTTGCGTTCTATTTTCTTTATTCATTGGGTGCTACCCTTGTATTTAAAGGACAAACCATTGGCAAAAGGCTAATGCACATCAAGGTACGCTGTTCAAATACATACCCCATAACCAAAGGTCGTATTTTTAGTCGTGAACTTCTTGGCAAGGTCATCCTAAACTCCATCCCACTCGTGCCTTTAATCTCAATATTTACGATTCTGTTTACCAAAGAACATAAGGCGCTTCATGATATGCTGGCTGATACCATTGTAGTGGAAGTTTAGGAGGCGGTATCATGGATGCCCAAATGAAAAAAGGTGTGTTAGAAATGTGTATCCTGTATAAACTGAAAGATGAAGAACTATATGGATATGAAATTATGAAGTCAATCCGGCAGTTCTTCCCCGATGTTTATGAGGGTTCAATATATACAATCCTTCGACGGCTAAACACCACAGGCCATACTCAAATTACGCAAAAGAAATCCTTGAATGGTCCCGCAAGAAAATACTATGGTATAACATCAACTGGTTCGGCATATTTAGACCAAATGTTAACAGAGTGGAAAGCGGTCGTACATAGCGTTTCCGCATTAGGAATCAAGGTAGATTGCCATCCATAGAATACCTGGTTTAGTAAATAGCAGGCTTCTTATTATCTGTAAAGAAAAAAAGTGCCAAGAGAACCTTAGAACCTTCGTCTTGAGATAACTCCTACAATTACCAAGCAAAACTGAAATAATTCGCTGTATGTAATCATAGTTAATCACCTCCCCCCGATGGGAAAGTGACCAACCGCCAAGCAGCAACTCTGTTACTTATTTTACCATATTCATTTAATATTACCTGAAAGAGAATGCGATGAAATCCTACGTTGGATTTTACTATTACCGGATATAGAATTCCTTTTGCTAAGGAGTGATTATTCGGCGGAATATAAGATCAAGGGAAAACCGTTATTATAAAAAACGTTTCTACCAGAATATATGGTGAGTCTGAAAGGAAATGAAGAAGCTAAACCCTGTGACCTATCAGTATAAACAACTGGGGCTTCTGATACAGGCGGAGAATGAATTCTCCGCTGCTATGCAGGAAGGAAAAAACCTCAACTTAGCAGGGGGGAATTCATTCCCCCAACACAACTTCAGAAAATAGCCAATCTCTATAAAGTGCAGGCGATGCTTCGGCCTTGCCGGGACACCGATGTAAAATATTTTGTTTAGTTAATCAACTGCGGGATCATCCCTGTGGTTTTGTGTTTTCTGGGGGAAGAGAATATGCAAATTGAAAATTGAGCCCATTGCAAAATCTTACTCCCAACCTGGCAGCAGATAATTCATCCTCACAGGATGCATTCCTCGCTCTGACTTTTTCGACAACTTGTAGCAGAGAATTCATTCTCTGCTTTTCCGAAATACCATTTACAATTCTGAATTGAAATTATTGTAGTGAATTTAATTCTTTTTACATCCAGCAGAGATTTCAATCCCGTCATAAACACTCAATAAAAATTACAGTGCTTCAATTAAAATTTCAGCTGCAGGTTTTTAATGACTTTATTCCATATTGCATGCCCCAGGGGCATATAAAGCTCATATGTGTTCCTGGGGCATACAATTGCCGAAAAAACTTTCTTTATCGGCAAGCAGCATAAATGAGATTTTGATGACAGAAATTTTTAAAGAAGCAGGGAATACTTTTTCTTAAGGCAGTCGATTTTAATTTCATGCTTATTAACCTTGAAATATCTTCTGTAAGCAGCAAGCCCGGTAACGATTTTTCATCCTGCCATATAAACTGCGACCCGCTGGTTGGAAAAATAATCCTGGGAAAAAGGCCCATCGAAGTAACAGTCAATCTGCTGATACATGTATTCTATATTCTGACAATTCCATTGAGGAGATTATCGTTTGCCCAATGTGAAGATTAAAGAGAGGTTGAAACATGGAATCTTTTTATTTTAATAATTTTACAATAAACATCGAAAAACAATTCCCCAGCGAAATTATAAAGGGAAGTTTTCCTCTGCGGTATGGGAAATGCTCAGAGATAAAAACTGCGGATTACGAATTCTGGTTTAATTTAAATGGGGAGATCAAGTTTATCCGTGGTCTTAACATAAAAAAGTGGCTTCATTTATCTGAACAGCTAAAGCGAACCGATGGTAATGACTGGATGTATTATTCGGTTGGTGATGACAGCAGCAGCGAAAAAGGCATTATCTCCTGGCTTGGAGAGTATTACTTGCCTTGTCTGCCTTACCCCACTAATATTATTTGGGAATCCACTTATTTATCCAATCCCGGAACGATGAATGCTCTCGTTGCATGGTCTCAATTCTATGCGCATCCAGGCCAAACAGACACTTACAAATCCGCTGGATCGAACAAAACAGCTTGTTATTTTAATAATTCTTAAGGAAGGTTTGAGAAGATAATGTTTGAACAGTTAAATAAAATAACAGAAAAACCGGATATCTATTCCTGCTATACTGCAGAGGCGCTCTGGAATGATCCCTATATATCCAAACAAATGCTAAAGAACCATCTGAATCCTTCAGTGGACATTGCATCTAGAAAATCTGATTTTATAGATGCATCAGTCAATTTTATTCATAACAGATTTAACTTGGGGGAAGGAAAAGCCGTTATTGATTTTGGGTGTGGGCCTGGGCTTTATACTACATGTTTAGCACAATTGGGTTGCAAAGTTCGAGGTCTGGATTTTTCCAAGAATTCTATCGATTATGCCAGAACGGAATTAGAAAGGCTTGGACTGGATATTGAATACCTTAATCTAAATTATCTTGACTATCAAGCACAAGAAACTTTTGACCTTGTTACCATGATTTATTGTGATTATTGTGTTCTAAGTGATGACCAGAGAAAAACGCTTTTAAAAATTATGAAGAACAGCATGAAATATAACGGACATATTTTTATGGATGTCTGTTCGAATCGTATGTATGAAAATATTGAGGAAGGTACGGCCTTTGAATTAATTGTAAAGGATGGTTTTTGGTCAGCTCAACGGCATTATGTATTTAAATCGACTTTTAAATATGATATAAACCGTGTCTCTCTTGAAAAATATACGATTTTTGAAAATGATCGGAATATAGAAATTCTTAATTGGCTTAAGTATTTTACAATTAACGAATTAAGTAATGAATTTGAAGAAAATGGCATGGAAATCTTGGAAGTGTATTCGGATGTGAGAGGCACGCCTTACGATATTACATCTGACATTATAGCAGTGGTTTTAGGTAGGAAAGATACAAGTTATTAGATTTTTGAAAACTGCAATGGCCAATATGCTTTTTTACCCGGAAGGGCGCAACGATATTAGTGAGTGAAACAGCACTAGTTATGTGATTGATGATTCGTAAATTGCTTTGATTGAATTAGTCAGCGTCGAATTAAATTCTTCATCCGTTTGCCCGACCATTAATCCCTGCAATAAAGCGCGCGAGAAGCTGGCGATCAAACCATGATTATGTACCAGTTTTTCATTTGCTTCACTTTGAGTATACCCTCCTGACAAAGCTACAACCCTTACAACATGTGGATCATTTATTAAATCGCTGTAGAAATTATCTTTTGTTGGTAATGATAATTTGAGTATTATTTTTACATCTTTGTCCATAGTGGATAGTTTGTTTAAGATTTCATATTTCAGCAGCTTTTCCGATTCTTCCATATTGTGGATATAAATATCGATCTCTGGCTCTAAAATGGGGATTAATCCCATCTCAAAAATTTTCTTGCCAATATCGAATTGCTGCTCCACTATTTTATTAATTCCTTTTGGATTGGCATCTTTAATTACTGAACGCATTTTTGTGCCGAAAATATTTTTATCAATTGCCTGTTTTAAAAGGCCGTGTAGATCGGAGAACGGTTTCATAAGCTGGACGCCGTCTTCAAGCCCGGCGAGTCCTTCATCAACCTTTAAAAAAGGTACGATGCCCTTTTTCTCCCAGAGATATTCGGAGGTGAATTGACCGTTAATGATACGATCCATTGTATTCTTAAATAAGATGGCCCCTAAAATATACTTCGAATTAAATGCGGGACTCGTTATAATACGCGTTCTCATTTGGTGTACAAGCTCGAACATTTCTTCATCATTGGAATAGCTATTTTCCTTGATACCATATCGGAGAAGTGTTTTAGGAGTACTTCCTCCGCTTTGGTCCAACGCGGCAATAAAACCCTTTCCAGAACAGATTTGGTTCATATGTTCCATGTTCATAATACTACCCCTTTCACTTTTACTTTTAATGGCAATATTTTTAATTTTATTATAGCACTCTTGTTTACATGAATGAGTGACAGAAAGAAAATGGTTCTTGTTTTAATTGCTATCGTATATATCATCAGTTAATTGATAATCAAGCTTGATCAGGATTATGCAAAATTAACAAATATTGCATAGGAAATTATTAGCATAATATAGAAATTAGTAAATAGTTGGATGTTGGTGGAGTATGAGAGTGGGTTTAAAAAGAAGAAATAAGAGTATTTATTTCAAGCGTTAAATTAACTGAAGAAGATAAGATGCGGCTAATGGAATTGACTCCTCAGAAGTATATTGGGCTGGCATATGAACTAGTGAGATATATAGCCTGACAGGAGAACTTGACAAATTAGGGAGGGGGATATCAATGGACACTAGAGACCCTATTGGCACTGCCCTTATGATGGCATTTCTACGAGGATTCCACGCAGTTTATGACAATGCCCAAATATTTAATGATTCCCTTGCTTATGATTTATTGCCTGAGGAGGTTCGAGAAGCATTTAAACAACATTTAATTGAATCCGCAGCAGAAATGGCCCCGGAGCTAGTAAAAGAATGTACTGATACTGAAACCTCTTTACGCCTGGCTGTGCGAATCATGGCCGGTCCCGTCCTAGCCAGAGCACGATTTGTGGAAGAACTACTTGAAGAAGCCATCCGAAAAGGCATAAGTCAATATGTAATTCTGGGGGCAGGATTTGATACCTTTGCTCATCGCCGTCTTGACCTGGCAGGCCGCCTCCAAGTTTTTGAGCTTGATTTACCTCCTACACAAGAAATAAAACGCCAATTGTTGGGTCGTCTAAACCTTGAAAAACAGGATTACCTGCACTACATCCCGGTAGATTTCACTAAGGGTAACCTGGCCTCGGCCCTTTTAGAATCAGAATATGATTCAGGGCGAGTAAGTTTTTTTAGTTGGATGGGGGTAACCCAGTACCTGCCACTTGAGGCGTTATTGTTAACACTCAAGACAATCATAGGTTTATCAAGTGCCGGTAGCGAGATTGTATTCGATTACTACGATAAATCAGCTTTTGATCCCGATAAAGCCTCAAACCGTATTAAGTATATTATGAATACTACCAAGAGAATCGGAGAGACCATCATTACAGGATTTGAGCCATCAAAACTTGGCATGGAACTAGCTCCTCTGGGATTACGACTGCTAGATAATTTAGGGCCCGAAGAGATACAAAAGAGATACTTCGAGGAATGTGATGAAGGTTATGCGGCAAGCGATCACGTACATTTGGCCCATGCTGTCGTGGTAAATTAAGACCAGCATTCCATTCTTCTGCAAGCAGCAAGCCCGGTAACGACTTTTAACTCTGCCAAATAAACTGCGACCCGCTGGGTGAAAATTAATCATGGGAAAAACGAAGCAAAGTAAACCATCTCCGTGTCTTTAGATGTTAAATTAAAATGTTTTCGAGAGGAGGCGTTTAATATAGAAATTAAGTTTGAAATAACAGAAGAAGATTATATTAACTTTAATTTATATCATTTAGAAAATTCACCGTCACAGAAAAAGTCATATAATTTATTAAGATATGCAGTGCCGTTACTATTTACAGTACCTATATATGCCATAGTGAGAAGTTTAACCTTTGCCATATTATTTGCAGTAATATGGATGATTTTGTATCCTAGGCAATATAAAAAACTAATAAAACGAACAACTAAAAAGTTGCTGCAGGAAGGTGACAATTCTTCTATTTTCGGTAAAAAGATTTTGGTAATAGATGAGGATAATATAAAATTCCTAGGCGAACATATTTTGGAGACAATATCAAGGGAAAGTATAAAGTCTGTAAAAATTTATGATGATATGATACTCATTTATTTAAGCGGGGTTACTGCTAAAATAATACCAACTCGATATCTTAATGAGGATTCGAAAAAAAGTCTTATGGATGAGTTGGGTATATTATAAGTGTAAGAAAATTAAAAGGGAGTAAGTAAGTGATACGATAAAAGTGCAGTTCAAAATCGCAAGGAAATGGTAAAATACATTTCTATAAAGGAACGATGGGACAGATGGCAAAAAATATAGTGAAGATGAATGGAAGTGACTAGGAGACGAAGTTGCTATCAACCTTATGACTTACATAAATAACGTATAATTGTCTCACCATTTGTATGCTGGTTCCCGTGTCGGATACCATTCTTCCAAGCAGGAATAATGTAAAATTTGTATTTAATAAATTTTTTTCTCGATTCACAAGCACGGCATCTCAGTCTTTTTCCATCCTGCCAAAGCGACCATTAGCGGATCACTTTGACAGGATTTCAACATATCCTTCCGTTCCGTTCACTCTGATCTGCTGTCCATCCTCAATCAGTTTCGTGGCGTTTTCCACGCCTACGACTGCCGGAAGGCCGTATTCACGGGCAATAACGGCACCATGGGTCATCGGCCCACCCACTTCCGTAACTAGGCCTTTGACGGATACAAACAACGGCGTCCAACTGGGGTCGGTGAAGGCGGTGACCAAAATGTCACCATCTTCTATATTGGCATCTTCCAACTTCAAAACGACTCTGGCCCGCCCCTCAATGCTACCTGATGAAACAGGCGTTCCTACCAAAGCGCCCCGGGGGATATTATCCGTATCGTATTCACCGGATATGATTTCGCCCTCGGAGGTCATCACCCGGGGAGGCGTCAGTTTCTCATAGACCTCATAATCCTCTTTTCTCTTGGTGATGATGCTATAATCCAACTGGTTGGTGTTAACAGCCTCCCTGAGTTCTTCAAAGGATAGATAATAAATGTCATCAATATCCCGGATGACGCCCTTTTGTACGAGCTTGGCAGCTTCTTTTATTAAGGCATTTTTGTAAATCCGAAAACGTTTCATCGCGAAATACTTTGGGTATTCCCGGTAACCAATAAAATTTCGTAAAACGCTAATCATCTTCTTTATTTTTTTGACTTTTCCCTTACCTCCGGGCAGCTGCTCCAGGCGGCTTAAGAGGTCACGTTCCTTCTGCTCTGCTTCCAGCCGTCCCTGCTCAAATTTGATGCTACGGGCACCGGCATCAAAACTTTTGATGTTGCTCAGAATTGTCGGGATGAGTGTGGTAGGCTTTTCGCTCCAACGGGGCTTGGCGATATCAATCTCTCCACTGCAGCGCATACCGTATTTTTCGAGATACGCCTGTATGGAACTGCTGACAGCGTCGCTACCTTCCATTTTGGCCAGGTCCTCAAAAAAGGTTTCATCTACAGCATGATTAAAATATTCAATTGCCGTCGGATATTGCCGAACCACGTCTGCTACATCCAGAAGATCAAGCCCCATTTCCGAGGTGATGTTGTAGGCTACTGATTGAGACAGGACACTGGCCGTATTCTTTTCACCCAGCCATTTTTCCACTTTTTTATTAACCCAATCCGGTATCAACACTGCGACTATAACTGCTCCATAGTTTGTTGAATCCAACATTGCCTTCTTTAATTCCTGTGTATCTTGTAAAATGAATGTAAACAGCTCATCTCCGGATACTTTGACGATCCTTTGCTCCATATCTCGTATCAGTTGTTCATTGTGGGTGATCAGGTCTTCAATAATTGCCGCATCGTTTTTCCGGTAAAAATTTATCGCCTGTATTAACTGGGCCAGACCTCCTGAGCCCATGTTGATGGACCCCTTGCCCCGGGGCAACGATTTAACAAAATCCTTACGCTTCAACAAACTGAAAAGTGCGTTCTGCATCAGAACGTCGGCTTTACCTATGCTATTAACGATCATTTTTCGTAAGGGTGAAGCCAGATCGTGGGTTATATCCTTAAAAAACCTGCCGCCGGCGG
Source organism: Syntrophomonas sp. (assembly GCA_016841245.1). Taxonomy (GTDB): domain Bacteria; phylum Bacillota; class Syntrophomonadia; order Syntrophomonadales; family Syntrophomonadaceae; genus JAAYJK01. Next base: position 4,748 of record JAENZN010000039.1, on the reverse strand, counting down.
TCTTTAAATTCTCTCCCCACCAAAATGACAAAAACCGGATGAAGGACATGCCCAATGGCTTGAAAGCTTCTGTCATCATCTGATGATGACCTACGGACATATACACATGGCTCTTTCCATCGTTTTCCGGTATGGGATATAGGGTAGTGATGGGGCGGCTCTGAAGGATGTAAAATGCATCTTTACTAAGGCACCATTCTATATCCTGGGGGCAACCAAAATACGCCTCAATCTTTCTGCCCATGGCCTCAAGCTGCAAAATCTGCTTGTCCGTGAGTGTCTGCATATTCTGCTGCTTAGGTTCTATCTTCCGTTCCTCTGTGCCGCCTTCTTTTGAGGCATAAATGGCTAGTTTCTTGACAGATATCTTCTTATCAATGATTCTTCCTTCCCGAACCTTATAGATATCGGCATTCACCATGCCGGAAACCAGGGCCTCACCAAGTCCAAAGCTAGCATCAATGGACAGCACCTTTCGGTTAGAGGTGACGGGATCTGCCGTAAACATAATTCCCGAGGTTTGGGGAAAAATCATCCGCTGGATGACGACAGATAAATAGACCTTACGATGGTCGAAGCCGTTTTGAATGCGGTAGGTTACAGCACGGTCGGTAAACAGTGAAGCCCAGCACTTGCTGATGTGCTTTAGGATCGAGTCCTTTCCTATGATGTTCAAATACGTATCCTGCTGACCTGCAAAGGATGCTGTTGGTAGATCCTCCGCCGTGGCGCTGGAACGCACGGCATAGGCGCTGTCCTCGCCAAGTTTTGCAAAATGCCCAGTTACCGCTTCTTCTATATCCTTAGGAATTTTTACTCCTTCGATGACCCCACGAATCCGGCTGCTGATTGCATTGATTCTTTCCCTGTCGTCTGCCTTTAGAAGCGAGAGTTGATCCAGCAAGGCGTTTAACTCCTCGTTATGCCTGATCGCTCTTTTGTACGCCCCGGTGGTGACGCAAAAGCCCGCCGGCACCTGTATCCCTTCAATCCCCGACAGTTCTCCCAGGTTAGCGCCTTTGCCCCCGACAGCCGGGAGTTTATGTTTATAGATCTCCTTGAAATCAAGCACATATGCATTCATTCGAGTATCCCTTCCTAATTTAAATTTAACTCGTCATAGAGAACAGCCCTGCCCTCTATTAAGGGTATTTACTGATAAAAAGTGTCTTTTTGTACACTACCATCTTATAGTTTTGAAATAACCAAGCTCCTATATTTCATTTTATCGGTGTTTGCAATCCCCGTCAATATGTTTTGAACTTTCGCCCTTGAAATATTTCAAATTAATTACTATAATTTTATCTGGGTGATAATATGAATGGTTATGAAAAAAGAACCAAAGAAAAAAAAGATGCAATTATTGCAGCAGCAAAGGAACTGTTTTTTCAGCATGGGATAACTAAAACCAGTATTGCTGATATTGCAAAAAAAGCAAAAGTATCACAGGTTACCATCTATAATTATTTTGGCAGTAAAAATACCCTTCTGCTGGAAGTAATGAAGCAGCATATGACCCATGGCCTCGAGGCAGGAGAAGAGTTATTTCTTGAAGATATTCCTTTTAAGGAAAAGATGAAAAAAGCATTCGAAATGAAGCGAAGCCAAGCACCTGTAATGAGTAAAGATTTTTTCGATAGTATTCCGTGGAGTGACCCCGAAATGCAGAATTTGTACCAGGAAATGAGAGCAAAATCATCTACCTTTACACAAAAAATGTTTGAGCAGGGCAAAGCGGAAGGAGCTTTCCATTCATCCATTACTTTTGAAGCTTATTTGGCCTATATTTCTGCAATAGATAATATCATTACTCACCCCGACTTTATGAAGAGCAGCGATGAGCATAAATTAGCTATCGAAAGATTAGTCTGGTATGGGCTTCTGGGCAAGTAGTTCACGGCTAATCAGCAAATTAGCTCAGTTGCGTACTTTGCCGGTCAACCTTTAAAGAAGCCGAAGTAAGGAATTAACCCTAATTGTCATGGGTAATTGTCATGGGGACGGGGTTGCTGTCAATCTTATAACTTACATAAATAACGTATAATTGTCTTTTGAAAGAGATATATTGTTGCACCAGAAGAGAGGGAAAAGATTGTTATTGAAGGCCGCGTATCATCATGCTCGGCCTTAATCATATTTTACAGGAATTAATAGACCCGGCGGCGAAGAGATTACATATCAATATGACAGCCGGGGAAAGTGGATATGCTGGGGGCCAACAACTCCGTCCCCATGACAGTTGAAAAAACTCCTAATTGCCCGGTAGTGGCTTTAATAGCTTCCAGAAGTAGGCTTCCCTTTTTCATCTGTCATTTCCTTTTTCTTGATAACCAGCATATTCTTGTCGCATTCAACTTCGATATAGGTTCCAACATCAAAGCCTAAATCTTGTAACCACTTTCCCTGCAAATTTAGGCGAGGAAAGCTTTTACCGCCGCAGGAACGAGCAATTCTTAATTCCCTTTTCATTACCTTTCATCCTTTCTTTCCAGACTACGGCTGAGATTTTCACTTACAAGCGTTTCATCTAAAGCAAAAGTAATCAAAAGATTAAGGGATCGTGCAAATTTTATGTTAGACGCATATTAAATTATGGTACAGGTAATAATATTATGCGTAGAATAAAATATATTATATTTCACATAATACCAAATGTCAATCCCTCTTGGTAATATGATTATGCATGGAACGAGGTGATAAATTGAAGATTGAACACAGCGACAGATACATGAAGTTAGGTCTTAGGATTGCATATTTCAGGAAAATGAAAGGTTTTACGCAGGAACAGCTTGCGGAGAAGTTGGGTAAAAGTGCCGGTTATATTGGTGCGGTTGAAGCTACCAATGTTGAACGGGCCATATCTCTGGATATGCTATTTGATATTGCTGATTTGTTGGAGGTGCCCCCCTATAAATTTTTACAGTTTGATGATGGAGAAGATTAATAGGACTTCCTTGTTTTTTAAAAAGGGGTGAAGGATAACCCTTTTTGCGCAGCCAGGGCAGCTAGATATGCTGCTGACAACTACTCCGTCCCCGTGACAATTATGATATGTTCAATTGTCCCACCTTAGTTGTTAAATACACGCATCTTAAAATATTCCTATTGATAGAGCACTTCGGTGCTTGGTTCAAATAATCTTTCCATATCTGTTATTATGTCACTGTATAATTCTTTCTGTTCTTCTGGATATGTTATTATGAAGGTGTTTTCGTCATCTCCACTAAACGTTTTTTGATAAAAAATATCGTTGCCTTGATAGCCTGATACAATAAACCAGTTGCTACCAAGGGTTTTATAGGTTATTTCCCCTTCAGTATGTGATAATACCCATTCATAGTACTGTTCAGGGGTGAATTCCATAGTTTGTGGACAATGACTTCCCCAAACACTTAATCTGCATTTTCCATCTTGTGAATGAAAGGTTCTACCATCACCGTTTGTTGGTTCAGGTTCAGGTATAAAATCCTTGGGAATTGGGATTGAATATCCAAACCTTGCATTGGTGTATATATTGTATTCGCCTATTTCAGTGGATTGTGTATTGATTGGGGTTTGGGTTTTGTCAAAACTGTTTTGGGCATTAGGAGAATGCAGGCTGCTAACACCATTTACTAAACATAGAATTAATACAATAGATAAAACTGCATAAGCTCCAGTATACCAATTAATATAGGTCGATATACTAGAAGTCTCCTTACTCTTTTGATAATCTTCGATCCAATTTAATAATTGATCTCTATCCACTAAAATGCAACGTGTGGATTTAGCCAATTCTTTGGCTCCTGGCGTGAAATAATTAGTTGTAACAACCATCGCTTGATCGCACTTATAATGATCTTTTGCGGCCACAGCATCACTTACTGCGGTTCTATCCACTGCATGTGAATACCGTTTTGTCTGTATCGAATATTTTGAACTGCCTATAGAAGCTATAATATCCGCCCCTAAATCTCCTGAAGCTTTTGTTACTGCCGCATCATATCCTTGATATTCTAGTATTTTCTGGATATAATGTTCAAATTGTATTCCGTTCATATTATCAACATCAGAATTCATAAAGGCTTTTGTGTGCTTTTCATTTCTAACATATAAATAGAACTTTATCATAATCGCTAAGACCGCTGCTCCTAGAAAAAACCATTTATATCTAATCATAAATGTTATTAAAATTATAACTATAATCATTAATAGCAATAGAAATATAAGATTATTTTTTTTCTTTCTTCTCATGCTTTCATCTCTTTCGTATATTAATCCCCATTGCCATAATTCACCATAAAAACCTATAAATCCTCTTCCTGTCTTCTCAATCTAAACTGACATCCATATTTTGTAGCGTTCTATCGCCACAACTTCAGGATCAGGGCAAAATAAAGTCTGATATAAAACTAAGCCTGGGTTCATCAGGGAGCATACTGTTTCGCCGTTTCACCACTAAAAAATATTTCTTTTCTAATCAACTGCAGGGATTGTTTCTGTGGCTTTGTATTTTCTGGGGGAAGAGAAGATGCAAATTGAAAATTGATTCCACTGCAAAAGGTCTCAGTTTATTTTTTTACCGCAGTGGAGATTTCAATCTAAATACTCAATAAAAAATTACAATGCTTCAATTTTAATTTCAGCTGAAGGATTTTAAAATTATTATTCCATATTGTATGCCCCAGGGGCATATAAAGCTGATATGTGTTCCTGGTGTGTTTGGCAAGTAAAAAATACACAACATGGCAGCGAATTTGTACATAAGC
>JAENZN010000038.1 GCA_016841245.1 Syntrophomonas sp. | reverse complement strand
ATTGATTGGCGTCTCTTTTTTCAAAGACCATTCTTAAGGATTACAGGAATGCTCCTTATATATCTATTACCTGACATCGATGCTTACCATTATATACTTTGGTCCAACAAGTCTTATTCCTGATATAATACTAAAAGACAAGGCTTCCAACTGCACTTGTTATAAGCGATTAGAATCTAGCACAACTCATAATTTGAATGTAATAAACTAGTAGCGTTAAACTGAAAATCAGTACTAAATAAACAAAAGTTCATAAAATAATTCACTGTCCAGTAGGACGAAAAGGCAAATTACGCCTTAACCTCAATTAGGGTTTACTCTTGATATTGTTAGGCTGCCATATTAGTTAGGAAATTTTTTCATATAGTAACACTTAATAATCAATACAATTTCAAATAATTGTTAAGATTTCTTAACACAAAAAGGGGCAGGGTTGATTCCCTGTCCCGTAATATTGTTGACAATTTTATCGTTTTTTGATTGCGATTCTTAAGCTTTTTTTATTTTATTTTTCCATATTTATATCTTCCTTTGTTGATTTATTAAGCTTTAGGATTTTTCAGAATACTATATCCTTTCATAACAGGTCAAAAGCACTTGCATTCTGATCTGCATACCATTTCATGTTGCTTTCACCATCCCGACTCCGATTTCCCCACCTCTCTATCATCCTATAATCACTATTTTTTTCTTATCTAATTCCTGCTAATTATATAACTTTTCACACCGTCTGATGTTCCCCGTAACATCCAAGCTTTATTTCATATACATGAATCCGCGTACTACCTGAGGTTCATCATTATATACTATTCCGTGCTGCCTGCATTCCTCAATAACCCGTTCATAACCTGGAAGAATCACATTACCCATCTGATTACCATACCAGATGTACAATGGTCTGCCGTCTCTTCTATTTACTGCCAGACCGGCATAGGAAGCTGATTCTGACAAAAGGTAAGGTCCAGCGGTTGAGGTAGTTGCTCCTTTACCGGAAAGCAGTGCAAATAACATAACGATTCTGAACATCCATAGAAACCATTTGGGATAAACCAGAACTACTTCTTCTACGGAAGATATATCCATATATCTGTACTGTTCTATCCCTCTAAAGGTAACCCGCGCTATGGAATCCGGGCGGAATCTCAGCCTATATGAAGCATGCCAGCCGTTTATATATAATATATATAGTGCAGCAAAAACAAAAGGCATAAATACAAGAGTTAACCCCCACCAGTGGGTAACTGCCTGGATGGTTCCTTCATTTATCCCTATGGGTAGGGTAAAGAATAGCCCCAGGAACATTACCCCAACCATGTCACCCGCAATCATGGGCCCAGTCTGGTAGTATACATCTTCCAGTTCCGGTTTTTTTCGTGGAAGGGCAAATCCCAGTATTAGTCCTGCTATTAAAATGATTATGCCTATCGTCCGCCAAGGATGGTACATATTTGTTGGAGGCGTAATATAGAAACGATCCACCGGGTCAAGAAAGCTCCTGTAATAAGCTTCTATATAATATTTATTACCCTGGCTTTCAATGTTCAGATAGGTACTATTCAAATTTTTGTTAAGCCCCCATGATTCTGCCGGCAGTTCGGAAGGTTTAAAGAATACCTTAACATTTTTTTCTCCCGGTGAAAAATACCACTCTTTATCCTTTTCGCTAACTCTATCGCCATAGTCTGAATCTGCATATTGCCCTGAACTGGCCAAATAGACTTGATTAAAGAAATTACCCCATTCTTTTGTATTAAGTTCGACAGTCTTGCCCTCAGTCATTTCGTCAATATATTCCTGCAGGGGAAGATTGCCCAGACGTTTATCTTCGTCACTGAGATAGCCATAGGTGGGCTCCAGCTGTTTTTCCTGCTCCAGCTTAAAGTCCACCCATTCCAGTGAAATGACAGCCGGGGTAACATATCCTATACACATAATACCAATGATTATGGCCGCTGCTATAATAATTCTCCGTATTAACTCTATTTGAGTACCATTTATTTTATCTTCCATCCTCCCAGAGCTCCTTTGCGTTTACTGCCCACGGATATTGATATGTCATCGGGAACGGTTCTTCCTGGCAACTTTTTTTGGTTTCTAGGTTTCAAATACAACCGTCCCCACTGTCAACTTTTATTGGCCCGACAGCTGACTTTTTATCTGCTCATGATTCACACAATAAGTTAAGATTGTTGTTTTGGCTTCCTGGGTATCCATCTGCTGGTAGGAAGTCAGCCGGTATACATTGGCTCCATCCGGGATAGACTGCCGCAGAACCAAGCCCATTCCCGGAGCATAATATGACGCCTCCCGGGTTCCGAATATCTGGTTATCCTCTTCTACCACCAAACAATCTGTTAGGGTACCGCAGTCTAAGGTACAGCTGGCTCCCAACTGCTTAATGGTGTAAACCACATCCCCATATTCACTGGTATATGTCCAGGATACTCCTGGCTGTATCAATGCTGGCAGAACCGGATAGCTGTAGCTCGGATCTTCATCGAAAATATAATAGACGCCTCCATCAGCCTTTTTGAAATAATGGCAGACTCCTGCATAAACTTCGCCATTCCCATCTGTAAACATGCTGACATCACTGACCACCGCATTGGAAATAATGCTGGCGGTAACCAGATCGAGAGGCCCTTCCTCTCCATCCATATACATTTCATAATAGGTCATCTGCAGCCCCGGGGCTGGCAGATAGGTCTCCGGTTTGCTCAAATCATAACTGGGCTCACCTTTGAGAGAATCGAGCAGATTGTCTATTACGGAAGTTCCTCCCGCAGACTGAACCGGGTTATTATCCCCAGGACTTAAAGACTTATATACAAATACTCCGCCAGCTATTAGAGCCAGCAGTACTACTGCTAATACTATGACCCCCACCGGGCTTTTCTGCTTTGGCTGAGGAGGACGATAAACCCCTGGTGGTGGAGCTCCCTTATAGTTATTCTGCTGTGGCGGATACTGACCCTGAGGAGACATCGGTGCTCTCCCCATTTGCCCTGGCGGTGGCCCTCCCTGAAAAGGCGGTGGATTGGCTGGCTGAGACGGTGGTCCCACTGGCCTGTGCACCTGCTGATCAGACGGTGGCGCTGCTCCTGGCCTTCCAGCAGAAGTCGGTCCGGGAAGCTGACCGGGAGCAGCCCCTGGTGGAGGTTGCATTCCTATCGGAGGCTGACCCGAAGGTGCCGAGGCATTATTGAAACCGCAGTAGGGACAGAATTTAGCTCCTGCTTCAATCTGCGCCTTACACTGCTGGCATGTTTTAAACTGACTCATATTATACCCTCCCTGTCGTATTACCAGTTGGACTTGGGCAACGGAGTCCCACAGCTGCCACAAAAACGCTGGCCGGGTTCGATTTCCATCTGACAGGCCGGGCACTTGGGCACCTTGCGCTTTTGACCCACAGGTGGGGGAGGCGGTGTTGCCGGCCTGGGCATCTGCGGGGCAACTTCCGGTGTCGGACTCGCCTGCGCTTGAGGTGCGGGTGGCGGAGTCGACTGGGGGCCAACCGCTGATTCCCGCGTGACCGGCGAAGCATGATGTCTGGGCGGCGGAGCCGGCTGGGCAGCTTTAACCGGCGGTGGTGTCGGGGCTGCCAACTGCGCAGGCTTTTTGCCCGCATAATCATATATAGTCTTAAACCACTGATTTAGATTTTCCCTTAATTTTATACCAGTTAAGCTCTGATGATTACAGGTAAAACTCCCTGCCGGGGTAGCCTGGAAAGAAAACAAGTGATTGGTAAAGGCAGTCGGAGCCAGATATACCCGGGATAGAATCATTTCCTGCCCGGCTTTCAGTATGGAGGCTTTCCAGCCTATGGAACTCATCCAGGTGTAGCTGAATTCCGACCCCAGAATTTTGCCGTTTTCTGATAGAGTATACATATTTTCTTGATTTTCATCGGTCCAGGATTTTATAATACCCATCTTTTCCACTTCCTCCAGATGTTCCGGCAGAAGTTTTAACTGCACCGAGGTCAGACCTGGTGTTAACCTGAATATGGACGGCAGAAGCCAGCGAATATCACCGCTGGCCAGAGCTTTAGTGAGGGTACTCAGGAAATCAGATCTTTTAACTGACATTCCCTGTTCCAATTCATAATTCAGCATGCTCTCCATATATGACCGACGGTAAATGTCAATACTATGCAGGGCCGAAAGCAGGGTTTCCAGAGACATAGCATTATTAAAGGGTGACCGGTATTCATCCTTTATTAGGTTGGAATAGATGCTGCACCACCAATCGAGAAACTGGCTAATATTCGGGAACATCAAGCACAAGAAATCATCATCCTTATTCTTAGCTGCCATCAGCACCGCCGAATCATCCTGCCTCATCAGCACCGGGAAAGCATCTTCGGCTGTTCCACCGCCCCCGCTATGATACATTATTTTAAGATCTGGCTCCATAAGCAGACGAGCAGCCCGGGTAAAAAGCGGCGATTGAAATAAGGCCTGGGCCCATTCTGAAGGCTGTGGATACTGGTCCTCAGTGGCAGTGTATCTAAATGAAGAAAGACCGTTTCCGCTCAGCTGAGCCTGCTTAAATATATGATCGATATCCCGGGGCATCAGTTTAAATATTTCTGGATCGCCTTTTATTATTACTTCATTAGCCATTTTATCATCCTCCTTAACCCTGTTTGCGAATTGCTGTTCTCAAAGAACCAATACGGCTGCTCAATTTATTAGCCAGGTCTACCGGTGAATCATACCCCAGACTCTGCAGCTTTGCAGCTCGTGATGCTGGCGACAGGCTATTATCTTTGGCTACCTTTAGGGCCTCTTGCATGTTATCCGGCATGTCACCTACGTTATAACCCATATTTTTATACCCTGCTTCCAACTTCTGCACCTGTTCTCCGGTTTTTCTCAGCTGCTCCAGAGCCTCAGTCTGAGATTTAAGGGTGCCTTCACTCCATTTATCTTGAACCTTGAATTTTTCCATCATTGCCAGCTGTTCAGCATCAATTAGAGTTCCCTCACCGGCAGCGGCCTGGGCCGCCGGGGCCCTGCCCGGACTCTGACTATTGAGTATGGAGGTTTTCTCGGTACTGAAATCACGACCACCTTCTAAATGGTATACATCCGTTGGAGTTTCCCCATGCAGCTCAGCCCACCGCTGATATTGGTCCGCCTGGGACATGCCGCTCCAATTTTCATTCGGGAACTTAGCAGATGCCCTTTGCACATTAAAATTGGTATTCTGGGCATAAGACTTGTAGTACACATCCTCCCATTGACCCCGCGCCACCTCACTCTGAGACAAAATATTCCCTTTCTTGTCCTTAATCTGAACCAGAGAACGAATATCATTGTCAGTATTTATGTCCCACTCATGATATTCTTTGGTGGGATCGGGAGTACGAACCGTATCTACACAAACATCGACTTCAATATCATTAGCATCAACCTCAATACCTTTAGCTTTCATTTCTTTAACATATTTTGCTTTTATGGCTGCCTCATCAATATTACCTTTAATATGATCCTGTACATCCTTGTATGAAGGTTCATAAACCTGTTTATTCAAAACATCATTATATTCAGTCTGTACCCTTCGAACTCCGCCTTCACCCAGCTCAGCTCCCAGTCCATCTACATTGTTCATATCCTTTAAAGTTCGTATAGAAGCTGGATCAGCTTTTAAATTTATGGCATCTTCAACGCTAAGAGATTCGCCCCGCTGTACTTTATCAGATATATTCCAGCAGTTTTCTTCTGCCTGTATTTTGTACTCATCATAAATCTGCTGCTGGGTTATTAACTCTTCCTGTTTATCAGCGGGCAGTTTGTCAAAATCATCCACTTTATCTTTTAATGCATCCTCAGCATTCTGTCTGGTCTGGGTATCATTCTTTATGAGGCGCTCCTGTTGTTCCGGGGCAAGGTTTTTAAATTCTTCATTTTTTTCCAGTCTTTCGCGAGCACCTGGGGCCGCATCAGCAGCAGCATCTCCTGCATCAGCCGCCTTCTTGACTGAACTTTCAGCTGCTTCGTCTGCTGTCCCAGTTGCTTTTTTGGCTGCTGCTTCTCCGGCTTCATCACCGGTTCCGGCAGCACTCTTGGCTGCTGATTTGCTCGCATCTTCGCCTGACTCAGCTGCTATTTTAGCTGCCGCTCCTACAGCTTCATCGCCTGTTCCCGCCGCACCTTTACTGGTGCCCTTAATAATCTGTTCCGTTCCTTCTTCAGCCGCATCTGAACCCAGGTCTGCCAGACGTTTGTTTATCTGCTCGATAGTCTCTTCTGCACCCTCTTTGCCTATTAGACCTAACTTTGAACTTGCAGCCTGGTCCGCTTTCATTATCTTAAGAAAACTTGACTCGAGGAAATCTGCAACCTTTCCTGTAAGGGCCGGGAACCTGCGGGCCATCTCATCAGCTCCTAATTTTGCTGCCCCCTCCAGGTATCTCGATACACTCTCTTCCATTATCACCATGCCTATGGCTTTAGCCACGGCTCTGAAGTCTGATTCACCTTGGTCCACGCTCTCTTTGATTCTGAACATAGCTTCGGCAACAGTCATCCCGTACTCGGTAGCTCCTCCGGTAGCGGCAGCCATAACGATACGGCCTCCCATTCCCAGCCAGGATATATTTCCATCCGAATCCTGCCCTGTCACCAGCTCTTTGAATGTTTCCGCATTGGCTTTCAGAGCTGAACCAACATCAATATACCAGGGATCTTCTTCCCAGCGTTCTCCGGTATCTTCTGTCCAGTCACCTCGGATTTTGCCTTTAATTATCCGTTTAATGCGTTCCATGCGGTCCGCATCTATTTCTTTACCATCCAGCATATCCTTCTGCAGTTCATCAATGGCCTTTTCCACATCTCCCGGGCCACCCTTGTTGCCTACCCCGTGCTTAATAGCACTATCTTCCATTTTCTGCAACTCATCAAAGGTTTTCAGATTTTCATCAATAGCTTTGCTGTTGGCGTCTTCCCTTTTGCTCATTTTCTCCAGATCAATTTCGCTTCGACGCTTGTCTTCAGCCAGGTCATTCTGCCAGCGCTCAAAATCATCCGGGTCCAACCAGTTACCGGATTCCTTATTGACCCAGCGCCCAGTGGCAGCATTATACTCGATTTCGTAGGTTTGACCATCGGTTTTGCCCACCAGTATCTTGTTATCCCCATGTCTGGGACCGGTATAACCTTCTGGATACTCATAAGTGGTGGTCTCACCGGTGGCTGGATCAGTAACTGTAAAGGTGTCCGAATCAGCTATTCCCGGCTCTTGCCCAGGAATATCCCCAGCTTCTGGTATATCTCCTTCACTCTCCGGCCAGTCTTCCTCCGGGATATTTTGGGGTATACCTCTATCATCCGGCATTTCCGCACTGTCACCCACTCCAGGCGTTTGGCCAACATTATGGTGTTCCAGGGTTGCCATAGGATCTTCCGGCCCCGGTACAAAACCCGAATCATCCTTGGTGTCTGGTATACTTACAGATTTGTCATCTCCCGGCACAGGTGTCTGGGGTTCATCAGTCCATGGTTTTGCCCCGTATTTTTCCACAGTCCGGGGATAGGGTTCACCCAGAGGTGGTTCAGTAGGGTTCCAGGACTCTGCCAGACTGTGTCCGCCAATGATATTTCCTTCCGCGTCCATCTCGACTGCATGGGTTGGAGTTATGTCAGCATTCTCCGCAAAGGGGTTGCGGGTATCCACATTAAATGGGCTGTCCCCCTCATAGGGATTATCGCTCCAGTGCCAGCCATCGCGGTTGTAACCATCCGCATTATAGCCGCTCCAGTGATAGCCGTCTTTTCCATAACCGTGCCGGTCATAGCCCCAGGGATCATAGCCGTCCCGGCTGTAACCCTCGTAGTTAAAACCGTCCATATCATAGCCGTCCCGGTCAAAGCCATCTTTGTTAAATCCGTTCTTGTCATAACCGTACTCATCATAGCCTTCGCGCTGCAATCCATCGCGGTTATAGCCCTCCCGGTTATAACCCTCGGTATCATAACCGTTTTTATCATAGCCCTCCCGGTCAAATCCGTCCTTATTCAGCCCATTGCGGCCATAACCATCTCTGTCCCAACCTTCTTTATCAAAGCCATTCTTGTCATAGCCACCCTTATCATAACCTTTGGCATCGTAACCGCTGCGGTTATACCCGTGTTCATCATAACCATTTACATCATAGCCTTCCCGGTCGTAGCCTTCCAGGTTGAACCCTTCCTGATCATAACCTTCATGGTCTAAGCCCTCTTTGCCAAAACCGTCTTTGTTATACCCTTCCTGGTCATAGCCATCCCGGTTAAATCCATCTTTATCAAAACCCTCTTGATTAAATCCATTTTTGTCGTATCCTTCATGGTTATATCCCTGGCTGTCAAAGCCCTCCCGATCAAAACCTTCTTTATCAAAGCCATCCTGGTTGAAGCCATTCTTATCGTATCCTTTGTGGTTATAACCCTCTTTGTTATAACCGTTGCGGTCAAAACCTTCCTCATCATAACCGTCCTGGTGATAACCATCCCGGTCATAGCCTTCTTTATCATAACCGCTGCGATTATAGCCATCTTTGTTATAGCCTTCCAGGTCATAGCCTTCCCGATTATAGCCGTCGTGATCATATCCCTGGGAATTGTAGCCATCCCGGTTGAACCCTTCCCGGTCATAACCCTGGCGATCATATCCTGCGGTATTATAACCTTCCCGGTCATACCCCTGATGGTTCAATCCTTCTCGATCATAGCCCTCTTTGTCATAACCGCTCTGATCGAATCCTTCCCGGTCATAATGCTCACGGTTGAAACCTTCTGCATCATATCCGTCCGAATCATAGCCATACTTATCAAAGCCCTCTTTATTAAAACCGTCTTTATCAAAACCTGCAGAGTTATAACCTTCGCGGTCAAAACCTTTATCATCAAAGCCATCCCAGTCATAACCAGGTACATCATAACCCTCTCTATCAAAGCCCTCTTTATCCCGGCCCGCGATATTGTAACCCTCTTTATCGAATCCATTTTGATCAAAGCCGTCTGTATTAAAACCATCTATGTTGTAGCCATCCCTATCATAGCCATTTTGGTCATATCCCTGCTGGTCATAACCTTCGGGATCGTAAGTGGCGTCAGCAGTACTTTTGTCGGTTAGAGCCGATGCCTCCTGCTCAGTCTTCATCCGCTCCGGTCCAGGGCCGGTATCTCCCAGGCCCGTACCCGGCTGTGCCGCTGATGACCCGGCCGCGCTGCCAACTGCCTGGCTCTGCTCAGCCGCAGCAGGCTGGACACCCGCTCCTGCTACTGCATCGGTATCTATGCTGATTCCTCCAGCAGCGGCAACCGCTGCTGGACCTGAAGCAGCGCTGTCAATCAAAATGCCTCCGGCTTCCTGACCGCCTGGACGGTAGGCCTCCTGCTCCGTCTCAATGTATGTTCCATCCCCATTAGTGCCACCAGGACGATAAGCTTCTTGCTCCGTCTCAATGTATATTCCGTCCCCATATTCTTCAGGTTTTCTGCCACTGCCCATTCTAGCAGCTGGCTCATAAGCTCCTGCCCCGGTTTGTCCCGGATAGGAGTCACTTGGATAAGATCCCCCGGCTCCCGGCATCGGACCAGCTCCTTCTGGTGGTATCTGCATCCCTCCTGTAGGGCTGAAACCTCCTCCACCTCCCAGTGCCCCTAGTGCGCCTAAGCCAACACTTATCAAACCAGGCAGGGCCACTCCCACCACTGCCTGGGTAGTATTTTCCGGACCAGGTATATTTCCTACCGAACCAACTCCAGCCTGGCTTTCACAATTGCAGGAATCCATGGGATACTGGTTAGAAGAGCCACTATCGCTGCCGCTATCAACAATCCCTCCGACCACTTCAAAATAAGGCGTGGCCCGAACTTCACCCATCCCCCGGCCGCCGGACTCTGCATTTTGGGACCAGGTAGCCGGATCAGAATCGATTATGGTATAGGTGCCGGCTGGTATAACTGCATCCGGCCACACTTCCCAATAAGCATTCTTGACTCCCCCCTGGCCATCTCTGGTAGTAACCGGCCAGGGACCGTATATAACTCCATTCTGATCCTGCAGAGCTATGGTTCCTGGTGCCGCACCCTGAGCCGAGTTCCAGTGGTAATCTTGAATAAAAGTAACAAGATGTGGTTGGTTTATAGTAAAAGTAGTAGGCACCGTAGGGCCGTTTTGTACTCCGGCTATATTATTGGTATTGGAAACCTGTACCGGCTCGGCCTTAGGAATAACCTGACCTGCATCCCCGGCACTATCTTCTGATGTAAAAATATTTTTGATCATGTCTATAAAGTTCCCGGCCTCTTCTTCGGTGTCGATATATATTTCCGTGGTTGACTCACCTTCCCCGGTATCTTCCTCATCCAATCCCAAAATATCCTTAATAGTACCAATAAGACCCGGGCTTTCTTCCTCAGTATCGATATAAATATCCGGGTTTGACCCAGTATCAGCCTCACCTTCCAGCTGTGGCGCCGGACGATCTAAAATCCCCGCTCTTTCTAAACCATCCAGGGTTAACTGAGCCAGGTGCCTGGCCTGGCTGACTTCCCAATCAGTACCATTTCCACTATCATAAATTTCAACCGTTACCAGATATTCCAGCAGCAATACTCCTACCGCTGCTCCACCTGACATCCGGTACTCTCGCACTTCACATCCGCTTATAGTAGCGGTTCGGGTGCCTCCACTTCCTGCCTCACTGGCTACGTAATCCAACAAGCCCGTCATCTGACTGGAATCAGCCGGGCCTACAACTGCTATTGAGGCGTACCCGTTAGAATATTTTCCTACACAGGCATGCAGGCCCATATTCATTCCGGTAACACTTTCTGAACCAAACTGGAATTCCGCCTCTGAAAGATTCGCGGCAACGTCTTCAATTACATCCCTTATCGTTCCTGCCAGCACAATCCCTGGAGCCAGCGTAAACTGCAGCAGGGTAAAACACAGGAACATCGCCATCAGTAAACCGACCTCAAATCCAGCCCTGCAATTGGATCTATTTAATACCTTATTTCTAAGACGCAGCATACTTCTTCACCTCCAAATTATCACGGGTTAAGGCAGCAAAGTAAGAGAAAGCATCCAGGCGGAAGATGCCAAGGTTCCTACAATAGTAGGAATCAGAACATTTTTAGCCCCCTGGGCGCCCTCTTTCATAGCTTCCATCCCGGCAGATGCTCCTGCTGTCATTATTGCCGCAGAAGCAAATGACATGCCTGTATTCCAACCCAATACATATTGAGCCAAAGCCGCCAGTATCACAAAAGGCAGCATATAAAACATGCCCCTGCTTACCATCACCTTGCTGAAAGCCGGCCCTTTTTCCAGCCGCAGTTCTCTGTTGGCACCATTCAGAAGTATTGCCATAAGATTAATAACCAGGTAGGCCACCACCAGAGCTATAGCTACCCCGATGAGTGTGCGGGTAATATCGATCTCTCCTCCAGTTGTATCCGCACTCATAAGACCGAATATTGCAAACATAAAATACGCCGGGGTAAAATCATAATGTTTAGATTTTCTTTTTGCCATTTTAAAAGCCCTCCATCTAAAAACCAAAACGACCCAGCATAGCCCAGCCAAACAATAAGATAGCACCGCACAGGGTAGCTATGGCAACGCTGAGACCTGCTTTGTCGCTAGTCATCTGCCGGATGGTAAATATGGTAGGGCGCAGGGCCCAGAGAACACCGGTGACCCCAAAAGCCACCGCAGTCTTCCAACCGAAGACCAGGGAGCAAATCAGCCCAATTACTGCATACACCAGAGTAGCACTGTAACCGAGCGCAAAAGCAGATACTGTCCACCCTAAAGTGTAAGTATTACCAGCCGCTTTAGTTAAGACCCAGGCTAAAACTGCAATAGCTGCGATACCAAGGGTACCATAGAGTATGCCCAGGAAGGCCATCAGCGCTACCGCTGAGACCTCCAGCTGTCCGCTCCTCAGCATATCTATACCGGTCTGCAGAAAGAAAAGGGTAAATGCCGTACCTGAGATAGAAAGCGAAAACGGCCAGGGTACTGCCGCCATTTGTCTTTTAACCACTTCCCCTGGATTCATCATCATGCTCAGTGCAGCTTTCCAGGCTGGCGGCTGAGGTGGTTGAACCTGCTGCACTCCTGCTGCCATGTTCATAAAACAATCACTCCTCTTATTAAATAATAATCTCTGTAAGCAACTTATTGATTTACTAGCAATCTGCGGCTGTAAAAACCTGGCATTTAATCCCAGTGCACCTATGAAAATCCATCTTTTTTATACTTAAACGATACCAGTTTTATGAAAAATCGTAAGTCACCCAAAGGGGTTACTTCAAGAACTTATAAGCTTTTCCAAGTAATTTTGAATAAGATAAAATAGACCAGAGCGCTTCCTGCCAGGCCTGAAAGAGAAGGTATATAGCCCTCGGGCATGATTACAGCAGCTCCCATGCCTGCAGATAATGCTATTAAGGCCCTAATATTAAGTGAGGTATTGGTAAATTTTCTCTTTACCAAAAAAATTTCGCTTAGTACCACTCCCAGCAGAGGAGCGAGAATAATTGAGAGCAGTTCTAACCAATCAGGAAGGTAAGAAGTTATGCCTGCGGCGGCCATGACAGCTGCTAAAGCTGCACAGATGAGAGTAGTCTTAAATCTGCCTAGACCGGGAAGCAGATTGCTCATGGCCAATCCCGAAGAATAAAGCAGATTGTCACTGCTGGTCCAGTTGGCAATCAGCAGGAATATGAACAGTAGCGTTCCCGCACCGGTCTCCTGAACCATTAATAGTGGATTCCAGTTTCCTGTTACAGCCTGGGCCATCATCCCCAGCATTCCCAACAGAAATGACACCAGGAAAGTTCCTGACAAAACTCCCCACCAACTTTGACTAACCTTTCCTGTATAGCGGGAAAAATCAGAAGCAACCAGGGCACCGGAAATAGACCCACCTATTATAAGATTTAAGCCAGCTCCGAAAGACATGGTCCGGCTGGGTGAATAATCAATGGAAGCAGCAATATCCGGCATAGTTAAAATCTTAACCCCGATCAGAAAACAGACCATTACCATTACAGGCACGGTCAGCCAACTGAATCGGCGAATGCTGCCGTAACCAATAACAGCTGTGGAAGCATTTAAAAGACCGGCCAGAATAATAAATATCATAGGAGAAGAAAAGCCGGTCAAGTCCTTAACCATAGCATCCAAAGCAACACCGGTCATAGCTATGATGACAGCGCTCCAGCCCAACATAGACAAAAGGATTCCCAGGGTTGGTATCCACTGTCCTAATTGGTAGCCAAAAACTTGCTTCCCCAGAACAATAGCAGGAAGCCCGGTTTTGATCCCGAAATAGCCCCCCCAAACGATCAGTATTCCAACCAGAAAGTTTCCAGCAAGATTAATAAAAACGGCTTCATTCCATGAGAAGGATGGAACCAGCAAGGCTCCAATTATGAAAGACGGAAAACAAAAACTCGCCCCCGCCCAAATCATAAACAAATCAGTGCCGGTGGAAGTTTGTTCCTGAACCGGTACAGCATCCAGTCCATGCGGTTCTATATACATAAAAATATATACCCTTCAAAATTACTATGTAAAAGGGGAAAACCCATCTGTTGTTGAATATATGAAGATAATATTTCGCTAATCTTGTTATTAAATCCTTTGAAATGGGAGAAAAGAAAATGCTGGATATCCAAGATTTTAAGCTATATAACAACCTCATTCACACACTTTATCACACTTCCAATCTGAATCAAATGAGGGTGGTGGCGCTGGATAAACTTATTCATCTGGTGCCTTATGATAATGCGGCCTTTTTCCTGGTAGCCCCAGGCACTGAAGCTTTTACAGAACCGCTCCTCTATGGTTTGGACAGGTATAGTTTCCAACAATACCAGGCGTATTATGAAGAAAGGGATGAATATAAAAAAGCAGTGTTTTCACAGGATATAATCCCTCCGGTTGATCGCTGTTCAGATTATATGGATTACCAATTATGGCAAAAAAACGAGCATCGATCTGATTTTCTGCTCCCTCAGGGCATCTACCATATGGCCGGGGTACAGATTCTACAAAATGATCGGCTGTTAGGAGAAATATCCCTGCACCGGAAAGCAAGTTCACCGGACTTCAGCGACCGGGAAATGTATATACTGCAAATGCTGCACAGCCATATTAACAGTGTCTTTACCGGGCTGGCATCAACAAATTCAGAATACGGATTGCCTGATGGGGAAGCAGCGGTTTCAATTAATCCCGGCCCATCAGATCTGCTGTCTGATCTCACCCCGGAAAGCAGAGCAACAGCAGCAAGTTCTAATAAGTCCTTAACCAGACGGGAAAGAGATATAGTAAGCTTAATTGCCCAGGGCAAAACTAATCAAGAAATTGCCCGGCAGCTTTATATAAGTGAAAATACCGTTAAAACTTACATCAAAAGACTATTTGTTAAACTGGGCGTAAAATCGCGAACCGAACTAGTATTCGCCATTTATTTTAGCTAAAGTTAGTTACCGGTATAGTTCTTTAAGCTATTTTCGCATGGGCTACAAGAAACCATCCCTAACCCGGGAGCAAATCAAGCCTCGCAGACTGAGTTATTCATGCTCAGCTGCGAGGCTTTTCTCTATCTGTTTTGCCATCCCCGTAATATCATCCCGGTTGGCTTATTTTTCCTCATCCAGTATATAATGGGCGATATTATTACAATGGTCGCCGATCCTTTCCAGATTAGCCAGCATATCTAAGAACACCGCTCCATTATTGCCGTTACAGATTCTTTCATTTAGCCTTCGAATATGGGCTTTACGATACTCATCCTGAAGATGATCGATAATAATCTCGTTCTCAATTACCTTATAGGCCATGGCCTTATCTTCCTGATCCAGTAATTTTATAGCCATATCCAGGGTTTCATCTGCCACATCAATCACATTCTGCAGTTCTATTTGAGCTTCACCAGAAAAACTCACATTGTTTTTCGCAGCATATTCAGCCTGCTCAATAATATTCTCACAGTGATCCCCTATTCGTTCGATATCATTTAAGGCCTGCAGTATTATGTAGGCATGATGAGAATCTTCTGAAGACAGACTTCTTTCTGAGACCAGTACTATATAATCAGTAATTTCTCTTTCCAGCGAATCGATGGTTTCTTCCAGAACCACGGACCTCTTGTACAAAGATTGCTCACGAGTATTGAAATATTCAATCGCATTACTGAAAGCTTCCCGGGCCAGCTGTCCCATGCGCATAGTTTCCCGGGTGGCCTGGGAAAGAGCAAAGGCTGGATTATTTAAAAACCGCTTGTCTATGTACCTGATCTGCTGCAGATCCTCTTCTTCGGAATCTGGGATCAACTTGGTTACTATAAATGCTAGAACTGCTACCAGAGGTAATTGTATTAAAGTATTGCTGATATTAAATACCGCGTGAGTCTGGGCAATCTGCAGCTTAATATTAAGTGTTTCCCAACTTCCGGCAAAACCAGGAATAAGAACAAAAATATAATTGGTAAATAGTATAACGATTCTTTCAAAAAATCCCATCAGGAACAAGGGCAGAAAAATCAAGGTGCCCAGGGCGTTGAAAATGAAATGAGTCAGGGCCGTCCGGCGGGCAGCCACACTGGCACCGATGGAAGCCAATAGAGCAGTAACGGTAGTACCAATATTATCCCCGAACAAAATCGGTACTGCCTGCTGATAGGTAACCGCCCCTTGATATGCTAATTCCTGCAAAACACCGATGGTAGCACTACTGCTCTGCACTACAAAAGTGAAAACCATGCCGATTAATACGCCCAGTTCCGAGTGGGTCTCAATACTTGTCATCAAGTGGATAAAATAAGGAAGATCTTTTAAAGGTTTCATTCCCTGGCCCATAATGGTCAGACCATAAAACAGAACCCCAAATCCAAAAACAGCCTGCCCTATAAGCTTGGCCTTCTTATTCCCTGAAAACATATAGATTAGAGCACCTATCCCCAGGATAGGCAGCGCATAGTCCTTCAAATTGAATCCAATCAGGTAGGCAGTCATGGTGGTTCCTATATTCGCCCCCATCACTACCCCGATTGCCTGCCGCAGGGTCAGCAGCCGAGCATTTACCAGACCTACAGTTAATACGGTAGTAGCACTGCTGCTTTGTATTAAAGCTGTGGCCAGAGTACCGGTTAGAACTCCCCGCACCGGAGTTCGGGTACCTTGTTCCAATATGGTCCGCATTCGGTTGCCCGCAACTGACTGCAGGGCATCGGACATAAATCTTAAGCCGAAGAGAAATAAACCTAATCCTCCAAAAAATGCAAAGGAAATTTCTTGCCATGAAAACTCCACTAAAAATATTCCTCCAAATCAAAGCCAAAGAAACGCAGGAAACCGGGGAACTGTCCCTGCTGTCTTGCGCTAGCGATTGTAATGGGAACATTCCTGCCCTATACTCAGGGACATTCCTTCACCCAAGGATCTCCAAGGAAGGTGTTTCCCTGTTCCTTGACCCGAGAACTTCATTTTAACACTAGCAACCCATGGCAGCACTTAGCTTTCTTATACTTCTTAACCTGGTGTGTCCCCTGACCTAAGCTATGTCCCCTGGTTTGCTTCTTTTGTAAGTCGGTTGGCCCGAGCCGCCAGGGAACCTAGCTCCGAGAACCCCTTAATAGCATCCGGGTTTTTTTCGCCATTTATATTGCTTAAATATGTTCTGGCATATCCACTACTATAAACATCATGAAGATCAAGCATGGCACCTAGAATAAATAATTCTTTTTTTTCAACCAGCTCTTTAATCTCTGGATTACTCAAAAGGTAATCAATCTGAACATCTACATTCAACTCGGCCAATTGAGTATATCTCACTTTATCTTCATCGGATAGACTGCCCGCAAATGATTTTACTCCTTCGGCCAGCGACTCCTTAACGGTTTCCAGCTCTATTTTTAAAGCATCCGGTTCACCTGAAAAATCTGAACAGGCAGCTTTGATTGCCCCACAGTCACTATGACCCGAGACTATCATAATGGGAGTTCCCAGATGCAGCAGGCCGTATAGTATTGATCCTTCGCCAGTTTTTACCTGGTTACCTATATTATCGATGGAGAACACCCGGTTAAACATACTGCCCACCATATTTCCAGGAACTCGTGAATCACTGCAGGCCAGCAGGGTTATCACTGGATACTGTTTATAATCGCCCTTTTGGAAACTTGCCAGGGGAAAATCCTGGGCAAAAGCATCTAATCCTTCTTCTAAGTCTCTAATCAGAATGTTAAAGTCAACATGAACTTTTTCGTGACTCAATTATACTCCCTCCCCATAATTATATTCTTGTCTTTCTAACCGTTCACATACCCTGTTTTTCATTATATTATAGTTCTGCGGCAAATACATTCTAAAAATAGCTGGCCGGAGGTTTTCTTAATAGATTTCCAGAACAGCTCACTCAATAGTATTCTACAGGGCTTGATATCTATTTACATATTTGCTAACCAACTTAGGTTAGATTGGGTAGCCGACCTCCCACAGCACCGTACGTACCGTTCGGTATACGGCGCTTCCAAAGTTTACACATTACTTCGCAGCATAACATTCCATCAAACTTAGATATCCAGCACCCTTGAATCTCTTGTTGGATAAGGCTCTTGATAAGATGGGGCTATGGGCAGTACGCCAGTAGCCTTTTCTTGTGTTTGCCCACATCCATGCTTGCTCTTCCTTGATCCCCAAACGCTTGAGGTTCTCGAAACGTGTGCCAATCTTTTTCCATCTTTTCCATGTTGCCATCCGTATGCGGGCTCTAATCCATTCATCCAGGCTCTGTATCAAAGTCTTTGCATCTGCCAGCTTGAAGTAGTGCATCCATCCTCGAACCACCTGGTTCAGTCGGATTTTCCTTGCCTCAATTCCCATCCCATTGCTGCGTCCTGTAATTTCCCTGATTTTATCCTTGAATTTCCGAACGCTCTTGGGATGTATTCTGAGTCTTCCTTCTCCTTTGTAGATGTAAAAGCTGTAACCTAGATATTTGACCTTGGTCACGTATGCTGTCTGTGTTTTCTCCCGATTCACCCTCAGGAACAATTTCCCTTCGATGTAGGGTAGGATATGCTTTAGCGTACGACTGGCTGCTTTCCTGCTTTTGCAGAAAATCAACAGGTCATCCGCATAGCGCACAAACCGGTGTCCACGCCTTTCCAGCTCATGGTCGCATTCGTTCAGCATAATGTTCCCAAGTAATGGGCTTAGTGGCCCCCCTTGCGGCACTCCTTTGGGGCTGTCTTCAAATATTCCGCCTATCATGACTCCTGCTCGCAGAAATTTATGGATAAGTGAAATAACCCGTCCGTCTTTTATTGTTTCCGACAGTATCTGGATGAGCTTGCTCTGGTTCACCGTATCAAAGTACTTTTCCAAATCCATATCAACTACATACTTGTAGCCCTCTGTGATGTTGGTCTGGCATCTTTTAAGTGCATCATGCGCTCTCCTTTTCGGTCTGAATCCAAAGCTGTTGTCTGAAAACTGTTTCTCAAAGATTGGGCTTAAGATTTGGCAGATAGCTTGTTGGATTAGCCTATCCACCACGGTTGGTATCCCTAATTTTCTGGTCTTCCCGTTCTCTTTTGGTATCTCTACCCTGCGCACGGGTTTTGGACGGTATTTACCGTCCCGTATGGATTGC
The DNA here is from genome assembly GCA_016841245.1 of Syntrophomonas sp. Taxonomy (GTDB): domain Bacteria; phylum Bacillota; class Syntrophomonadia; order Syntrophomonadales; family Syntrophomonadaceae; genus JAAYJK01. The sequence goes on along the minus strand of JAENZN010000038.1, from coordinate 2,812 downwards.
ACCAGTTCATTCTTGTGTTCTTTCAGGAAGTGTAGGAGTTCTTCCACCTGCATTCCGTCAATTCCACCCGCGCCTCTATTCCTTTTTACCTGCTTGTAGGCTCGGTTCAGATTGTCCCTGCTTAGAATTCGCTCCAGCAATCCCTCCGTCTGCTTGTTTGTGTTGGTGCTGTCGGTTTCAGTCATCTTTGGTGACCCGCACACTTCTGCATACTCTCTCTGTTCCGCAGATACCCTTTGCAGATAGCCTTCATATTGAAGTTGTCTGTGTTTTAAAGCGTCACTTTCAGTAACTTTCATTGACCCACACCTCCTTTGGTTCCGCCCTTCCTTCGGCATCGCGCTGCCTCCGTACTATGGCCTCTGCTGACTTCTCACGATAAATCTTGTTTCAACCGGGCTTCTTACTCTGTTTCTGCCCGTCCGTGAGACCTCCCCGGGTAAGGACGCAGTCTTTCCTTCCATCTATCTGCCACATCTACACCGTAAGCTTCCGGATAGTTTTGGGCTTCAGTTTGTTCGGCAACCTTACCCAGCCTACATATGCCTTATGTGATTTCTGTTCGTCAGACCAGAAGTTTGCCTCCGGCTTCCTTCAGATTCCACCTCACGATGGACACCCTTGCCCTTGGCTATGTGCTTGGCACTATCAACCCGCACTCGGGACTTTCACCCGTTAGACTGCGCCCATGCCGGGCGCACCGAAAAAAGAACCGGTTATCGATTCTAACCGGTTCTTTATCCCTCGTTTGTAATTATTTATTAAGCTTTATAATCGGTAGTTGTAACTCAGTAACATAGTCATCGGGAGATGCGCACTCATCTGGATTAACCACATAGACTTCCCGATCAGGTCCTGCTATTTGATATCCATGATCATCTACCCATTTCATCAAAGCAGAATAAGCATAGTGCAGGTTTTCAAAACTCCCCCGGTGGATAAGACAGGCCGCCTGTTCGATCCCGGGCAGTTCTTTCACTATAAAACCTGCTAACTGTTCCTTTTCGGTCAGCACCGGCACAGCTATTTCAACATCAACATCTCTTTCTTTATACTCACCATCATAATAAATAGCAATAGGTGGTCCGGCATAATTAACTCTGCACGTCATCAAGGGATCACATACTGCTGCAAATAATTCGTGAATACTGCTATAATTAGGGATGATCGAGCGTTTCCCTATTACCTTCTGACTCTGGATCTGCTTAATCACCACATCATAATTGGCCATAATTACATCCTCCCTTTCCAGTATTTCCAATCTGGTTTCAATCATCAATAGCTTCTCCTGTTCCCGTTCAAGCTGCTTCTTTATCTGTACCTTCCGCTTAACCATCATTTCCTTGATCTGCCTGATTGGCATCTCTTTCATCAATGCCACCTGTTCCAGAGAAAAACCTAAATTCCTGAGAGTAATAATCCGGTTTAAATCGCTCATTTGATCTGCGGAATAATACCGATACCCATTCCAGGCATCGATATAGGCAGGCTTGAACAAACCGATATCATCATAATATCTTAGCGCTTTGACGGTAACCTGGCTCAATCGGGAAAAATCACCAATTTTAAACATCTATACTACCTCCGCGAAAATAGTGATTCAGGATTGTGTCTTTATCATAATATCTCCTGTAAGGGAAGAGTCAAGCATCTTAATAATAAATATTAAAACCCCCCCACTTATAATCACAGCAGGGGAGTTTTGCTAATTACAACTTACTATTTTAACCTATTCAACCTTTATTGCTTCCACATCTATGACCCTGCCATTTCTTTTCCACAACCGGTATTCCTCCAGTTCACTACCTATCTGGCTTATTATCCACCCCAGAATCACTGCATCATCCAATAAACCCAGACCTACAATGAATTCAGGTATGATATCGATCGGAGTAACAAAGTAGACTATACCCGCCAGTGCTAGCAATAACGTTTTGGAAGGCAGGCCCCGGTATTCGCCTGATATCCAATCCCTTATCAGGCTGAGCAGGGTCTGCAGCGAATCCCAAATTTCCTTCAGGGGGCCACCTTTGTTCTGGGATGCCTTATTAACCGCCTCATTTAGGAGCCTTTTAGCTTCTCCCGGGTTATTCATGTATTTTTCTGCCTTTTTATTCCATTTCGATGACTGTTTAAAAAACTCCTTTACGGTCTCGTTTTTAATGTGCTTAACTTCATCCTTATTTTTATTAAAAAATTCCCATTCCATAATGCTGCCGACCACCTCCTATATAAGTAATTATACACTACTAATACTACCAGCAGAAAAAACAACCTCCCTCTTATTACATCAAATCCAGCTTTAGACGGTGATAAACTTCTGTATCCTTTTGTAAGTAAATTTAACATACCTTGATCTAATGTCTAATATTATTCTAGTAAATCGTTATTATCAGGAGGTAGACTTCTATATGAAAATTTCCCTCAGTTACAATGTTGATGGAAATAAAGACAGCGTGAAATTTGATGACACCGTACCATTTGCACCTGCTCAAGCATCATTTCTTCCTGGACCTACCGGTCAACCTGGTCCTCAGGGAATACCCGGGCCTCCAGGGGAAGTCGGTCCGCCAGGCCCTCAAGGCAATCCCGGCATCAATGGTCTAAAAGGAGATGCTGGTCCTCCAGGACGTCGAGGACTTCAGGGAGAACCTGGTCCTCCAGGCGTTCCCGGGCCTCAGGGTGATCCCGGGCCTCAGGGCGATTCCGGGCCTCAGGGCGATCCCGGGCCTCAGGGCGATCCCGGGCCTCAGGGACCTCCCGGGCCTCAGGGCGATTCCGGGCCTCAGGGCGATCCCGGGCCTCAGGGCGA
>JAENZN010000008.1 GCA_016841245.1 Syntrophomonas sp. | reverse complement strand
TTCTTCTGACACACCTTCGAAGGTGTGTCAGAAGAACCGTCCCCGTGACACCTTTGCATGCTAAGCTTTTTTAAGCAGGTCTATGAAATGGTGCAGGATAGAGGCGGTAAGTCCCCAGATTATTTCACCTTTCCAGCTGTAGAAATACTGAGGAACACAGCCGGCTCGAAAGGGATAATCTCTGCCGTGGGGAATAAGGTGAAAGGGGAAGTCATCAGGTGCCTGGGCAGTAGTTTTGATATAGTGGATTTCTGGTTCATTTTCCAGAAAAAAGTCAAGGGGTATCAATAAAATCTTGTCTACCTCGGCCTGGTTGATACTTATTTGGCTTATATCTTTTATTATGGCCAGGTAGGGGATAATTATCGAATTAAACGAGCTTACCATAATATCCAGGGGAGCTATTACTTCGAAATAGTTCGCTGGAATACCTAATTCCTCACTGCTTTCCCGTATGGCCGTATATTCACTGTAGTCATCAGTTGGTTCCTTAGCTCCCCCGGGAAAACATATTTCACCCGGCTGACGGTTCATGGAGAGGGCTCGTTTTTCAAAAAGTACCAGGTATTTATCATCTATTACAATCAAAGGCAGCAGAACAGCCGATTTGAAAGTATTTTCATGTCCTAAGATTTTGGCCTTGCGTCCATTAAAGGAGCGGATCTTCTCTTCTAACAAATTTCTTTCCTCCAGAGATTGACTGCTATTTATGTAAGCCTGAGGTGATTTAGTGTGCTTCTATGGATATCGTATATTTACTATTACAGCATGAACTATGGATAAGTAATTTACAATTTTCATGTTAAAATATTTTAAGTACATTAACAAGTTTTAAGATACAAAAAAAACACATCCCTGTCGAATACTCATAAGTGACTTCACTTCGGTTGACTTTTTGTTTGCCACTTACAATCTTGACATGATGAGGGGTTAAGTCCTTTTTCTGCCCATTTAAATAGCCATTTTTCTTGGGCTATTTAATATGCAAAACTCTCAGATATATAAGGGGAACTGTTATTCACAAATCCTTTGTGAATAAATCTTTAAGTTATTCATTAGAGATAACTGGTATAATTATAAATAATTTGGTAATAAAACTTCGCTAAAGGAGGAAGAGTAAAATGAAAAATTTTTGGAAAAGTTGGGTAATCGTTTGGATTGTGGCGTTTATTTTTGCATTTGGTACGACCTCCAGTGTGTCAGCTGCATCCACTATTGCCCAGACGGTTCAAGCCTATCAGGGGGTGCAAATCTACTATAATGCACAGCAATTAACAGATGAAAAACAGCCATTAATAATAAATGATACTACATATGTACCATTACGTATGCTTATGGAAAACATAGGATGCAGTGTATACTGGGATTCTATTAATTACCGGGTTTTAGTATATGACAGCACTTCTAAAAATGAGGAGGAAATAGCAGCCCTTAATACGAAAATTGCTTCATTGCAGGCTATTATCGATGACCTTGAAGATGAACTTGAGGATAGCAGTGATGATTTAGACGATATTGAAGACGAGATTATTGATACTTTTGAGGACACCGGAGATATCTATTTTGATGATGAGGACATAGATATTGAAGTAAAATTGAGCGGTGATGAGGATGATATATCTTACACAATAATATTTGATTTTGATGATTCTGATGAGTATGATGATTTGAAAGACTTGGACGAAGATGATATAGAAGATTTCTTAGATGATGTAGAAGATGAAATCTTAGATGAGGCTGAAGATACTGATTTTGAAGATGCTGATATTACCGGAAAACTAAAAGATGCTGATAAATCCAGCTATTTTGTAGAATATGAAGATGGAGATTACGACTATAACTGGGATGATGACGATGATGTTGATTGGAATGATTTGGAAGATGAACTGGAAGATGATTATGAGGAAGCGGGCGAAGATTATTTTAATGATGACGATATAGCAATATCGATAGAAGTTGATGGAGATGAAGATGATGTAGAGTTTGAAATCACGCTTGATTTCTACGAATCTAACGATAATGATGATATTGGCGATCTGAGGGCTTCCGATATAGAAGAACTCATGGAAGATATTGCAAACGATATCTATCATGAAATAGACGATACCGATTGTGAAAAGGCTGATATTACCGGAACAATGTATGATGAAGATGATCACCGTCTATCTGTAGAGTATGATTATGATGACGATGACTTCGATTACAGCTGGTAAGTAATATTGATAGAAGTCTAATAAAAAAAGTAAATAAGCAATTTGGGAATTTTTTTAGAGCCTGCTGACTGTTGTCGGCAGGCTATTTTTGGCACGCCCGGCATGGGCGGCGCAGTCTAACGGTTTCATTTTCTATTAAAGCGACCGTATGAAAACAACCTGCATGAATGTCTGTTATTGCATATAATACACCGCTTCCCAAGGAAGAGGGCGCACAGGCTGCCTGGAGCATTCAATAAGGTTATTTGATTTCCAGGCCGAAAAAATATTTCCCGGGACTAAACTGACAGCTCCTGGATGTTGATGGAATTTAAATTAGGTATACATAATTAGCTCTTTAATGAATTCGGAATTCTTCCAGTGTAGAAGTTATTATAGTTCCCTCCGAGGAAAACTCGCTTTTAATCAAGCCCAGGCCTGCTTGATAATAATCATAAGTGGTTGAATATTCAGTGCTTATCTTGATTTTCAAGCAGTCATTAAAGCTGCCGGCTGGAGTATCTAAGGTAGTATTAATGGAAACGATTTCACGCTTATCACCTCCGTTTTTCCAGGTGGTGCCCACTGCCAATGGTTCTTTTAATAATATGGTGTCGTCGTTGGGCGTGATACTCTGTTCGAGAAGATTGCCTGGTTCATAACTTTCGGCTTCCAGGTATACTGATTTTATATAATCGTTTCCTATTTCAAATATGTTTGCGGTGGTAGCTCCACCGTTGTCTGTGGTGAATTGCACCAGATTTCCTTTTGAGTATACTGCTTCTCGAGTGAAGGAGGCATATTCATTACCCTCTCCCAGATATGACCAATGGTTACCTGGGACTGCCGGGAAATAATCAGATGCTTTTGTGACTGCTGTACCAGGCTGATGGCTGGAATCCTGGCCGGTTTTTGCTGGAGTGCAGCCGCATAGGAGTAAAGAGATGACAGTTATCATAAGTATAAGTTTTTTCATTTAATATCCCTTTCGCAAATTTAATCAAAATTATAACTGCTTAAAAGAACATTAGAGGATATAGACTCTCCAGTATAGTATTTAAATTCTATAATAGAAATATCATCAGGTATAATATACGGCTAATTTTCATTATAATACACAGAGGGATATAATTGTATTTCATAATCATAAGCAGCTGATTGAATATCAATAATGATTACAGTCGTGCTGGTTTTGCAGGGGGGGTAGTAATGACTGAACTTCGTAGAGATATGGTTAGAGATAGCTGGGTTTTAATTGTAAATGGAAAAGCCTTGAAACCATCAGATTTTCCCATCAACAAAAGCACGGTATCTCTGTTAGGGGAAGAGATATGCCCTTTTTGCGAGGGCAATGAAGCGCTTACAACCGGGGAGCTAGATGCCTTTCGTCCCAACGCTTCATTACCCAACCAGCCAGGATGGCTGGTAAGGGTTATAACGAATAAGTATGCGATGTTCGCAATGAAAACAGAGGATTTGGAATATAGATCTTCAGGTATTTACAGCCGCTGCAATGGTCTGGGTCAGCATGAAGTAGTGATTGAAACACCTCAGCATGGAATTCAGCTGCATGAACTTGAGGCCGATCAGATCGTTTTGCTGCTTAAAATGCTGCAAAAGAGATTTAAAGCTCTGGCTGAGGATGCTCGTATCAAATATATTCAAATATACAAAAACAGGGGATTATTTGCTGGTGCTTCTCAGGATCATAGTCACAGTCAGATCCTGGCTTATCCTATGGTGCCAGATAGAAATAAGGGTTTGCCTAAATACTTCCATGAGCATGGTCGGTGCTTAATGTGTGAAATGATAGAAGAAGAGAGCAGGCAGGATAGGATTATTTATGAAAGCGATTATTTTATCATACTAAGCCCCTATGCAGCCAGGTTTTCTTACGAAGCCTGGATCATACCTAAAAAACACCAGAAATATTTTGCTGATATAGACGATCTTGAAATAAAAGATCTGCAGGCTGTTCTAAAGGGATATTTAGGATCTATGCTGGAGTGTCTGGCAAGTCCTTCTTATAATATTATGATAAACAGTGCCCCGGTTAATTTATCCAAACAGGATGGTTACCACTGGTATATAGAAATAATCCCCCGGCTAATAATTTCTAACGCAGTTGAGATAGCCAGCGGCTATTTTATTAACCCGGTGGATCCCGAATCAGCAGCCAAAATACTTCGCGATGGACTGCTAATCCAGTTTTAAGGTGGTGCTTTTTAAATTCATATAGAATATTTTAATAGACTTGAGGAAAAAAATATGTTGAAATTACTTTACCCGGATATATTTGTGGAGTCTATACTGGACATCTCCTTGGAACAACTAAAAAATAGGGAAATAAAAGGTTTTATATTGGATCTGGACAATACTATTACTTTATGGAACAGTAACGAGATCAGTATTCAAGTTGATGAATGGTTTAAAGTAATAAGCGAGGGCGGTTTTAAAGCCTGTATACTATCCAATAATGGTGAAAAACGTATTCTGACCGTTGCCCAGAGGCTGAATATTCCATATATTCATAGAGCAGCTAAACCTAACCCCCGCTCTTTTCTTCGGGCGGTACAGTTAATGGGTATAAAACCAGAAGAAACAGCTGTCATTGGAGACCAGATATTTACCGATGTGCTGGGAGGAAATCGGGCCGGACTATTGACCATTCTGGTAGTACCCCTGGATAATCGAGAATTTATTGGAACTAAAATTTCAAGAATGATGGAGCGTCTGGTAATACATAAAATCAGAGAGCTGCATGGCAAAAAATAAAAGATAAATATGTAAATAAATGGTAAAATAATAATAATAATAATAATAATATGAGTTGCTGATTGAGCGAATGATAAAGCATTAGCTTCAGGTTGTTGATAAAGTCAGCAAAATGACAGACCGATGACAGAGGCGAAGATCAAGGCATGAAAGAAGTCCACGATTGAGACGGATCGATGTATGGGGACACACCTTCCCTTCGGGTAAGGAATGTCCCCGTATAGAGTACGTTAATTGAGCGGGCTTCTTAAAATAACGCAGAGATTCGTTTCCATATTATTTGTGAGCCTTACACGAACCCCCGGCACGGGGTGATCCTGTTAAGGGTTTCTGTCATCGGTCTGGAGCGAATGATAAAGCATTCGCTTAAATATATTACCGGGGGAGAAAAATATTATGGATATAAACTGTCATACCAAATATCTGGCGATTATTGGCAACCCGCTTGGACACAGCCTTTCGCCGGTTATGTACAATAGTATTTTTAAGCAAAGAAAATTGAATTGTATTTATCTGCCTTTTGAAAGCCGGGCAGATAACCTGGAGAATGTACTGAAAAGTCTAAAAAACCTTGATTTTGTAGGGTTTAATGTTACTATACCTTTTAAGCAAAAGGTGATTCCCTTTTTAGATGAACTGTCTCCAGCGGCCAGGGCATGTCAGGCGGTTAACCTGATAAAAAATGAAGATGGTCTTTTGAAAGGTTATAACACTGATGGCCAAGGATTTGTCAGAGGCTTAATACAATCTGGAGCTACCCCTCGGGGCAGGGTTATTTTCATCGGTGCTGGTGGAGCAGCTAGATCGATTGCCTATGAAATGGCCCGGGCTGGTGTGCTGAGGGCGAATTTTCTGGATGTTGATTATCAGCAGGCTGAGAAAATGGCTGAATTTATTTCTGCTCAAACAGGTATTCAAGCATTTCCGGCTATGATGAATCAGGCAGTTTTTAACCAACTAGCACCAGATACCGATATAGTCATTAATTGTTCCCCGGTAGGAATGTTTCCAAGGGTAGATGTGTCACCGCTGGAGAATCTGGCTGGGATAAGAAAAGAAACTGTAATATGCGACATCATATATAATCCGCGAAAAACCAAACTGCTTAATATGGCAGAATCAAATGGACTTAAGACCGTTGATGGCTTGCCCATGTTTATTAACCAGGCTTTGCTTACCCTGGAAATCCTTCTGCAAGAGAGTTTTGCCGCGGCAGAACTTGAGGAGGTAGTTGGTCATTATATCAAATAATAAAGGCTTTACATTGATCGAACTGCTGGTAGTCTTACTTATAGTATCATTGTGTCTGTCCTTGTCCTGGCCTGCACTTAATAGAGTCTACCAGCATTATGCTCTAAACACCTCATCGTCACAACTGGCCTGGACACTGCGTTACGCGCGAAGCCAGGCTATGCTCCAGGGCCAACCCTGTAATATTCGGTTTTATGTGCCGGTAAACCGGTACCGGAACGAAACAGATACCTACACCCTGGCTGAAGGGGTTGAATACGCAGGGGTGCCTACCTTTCCCAGTCGAATAGGCAGCATACCCGTATGCAGTTTTAGTCCTTCCGGAGCACCGGCAGGAGGAGGAACGGTGGTGCTTAAAAATGGGCTTAATGATAAAAGATATATAATAGTAAATCCAGTGGCAGGAAAAGTCAGGATATCTGATCAACCTCCGGAGAATTGGTGATATCAGGAGAGGGGAAAGAGCATGATCTATCAGCTGTTATTTATATTTTTTGCCAGGATTATAGATGTATCATTAGGAACAGTGCGTATGATACTGGTCATACGGGGGGACAGAGTATTAGCGTCAATAATAGGATTTTTTGAAATACTGGTTTATACAGTTGCCCTGGGTATGGTAGTGGGGTCACTTGATGACCCGGTAAAACTAACCGTATTCTGTCTTGGTTTTTCTTTAGGAGTATTTTGTGGAAGTTTTCTGGAGGAAAGGTTGGCCCTGGGTTACAGGTTGGTACAGGTAACCATAGGTCGGGAATGCTCTGATCTTGCTGATGAACTTCGGGAAGCAGGTTATCCAGTTACTACCTGGGAAGCGGTAGGACGGGCAGGGCCGAAATTGGTTTTAAATATTATTATCAAACGCAACCTGGCCAAAAAAGTGGCTGATCGGATCCATGAGAAAGTGCCGGAGGCATTTATTGTGGTAATGGAGCCCAAACAATTTACGGGAGGATATATTATCAAAAAATAGGAGGTAAGTGTTTTGCTTAAATTTTACACTGCCGGAGAATCTCATGGGAGAGGATTGGTAGGCATCATAGAAGGTATGCCGGCTGGTCTAAAGATAAACGAAGAATATATCAATAAAGAACTGAGCAGACGCCAGCAAGGACATGGCCGGGGAGCAAGAATGAAAATTGAGAGCGATCAGCTGGAAATTTACTCGGGGGTTAGAAATTGCATCACCTTAGGCAGCCCTATATCTTTTGTCATACCCAATCAGGATCATAAAAACTGGCAGGACATTATGGGCTCGGGAGTATGTGAGAATATTGATGATAAAGCAGTGAAAAGACCCCGACCTGGTCACGCTGATCTGCCTGGCGCTATGAAGTATAATCATTCCGATATGCGTAATGTGCTGGAGCGGGCCAGTGCAAGGGAGACTGCTGCCAGGGTTGCGGCCGGCGCATTTTTTAAGCAATTATTGGCCGCTTTTAACATATATATTTATAGCGAGGTAATTGCTATAGGTGCAGTGAATTATCCGGGCTATGAGATTAACCCTGAAAACTTGTCTGAATTTCATAACCTGGTTGAAGCCTCAGCAGTACGCTGCTGCAGTAAGGAAATGGAAGTCAGTATGATAGAGACCATAAACCAGGCCATAGAGGCTGGCGAATCTCTGGGAGGATGCTTCGTTACTGGAGCAGTAGGGGTACCGCCCGGTCTGGGCAGCCATGTGAGCTGGGATCGGAAATTGGATGGCAGGATTGCGGGTATGCTGATGAGTATACCGGCTATAAAAGGTGTAGAAGTTGGAGATGGTGTTGTCAGTTCGACCAGCCTGGGCTCCCAGGTACACGATCAAATTTATTACCACCAGGATAGGGGTATATATAGACAGAGCAACCGGGCCGGTGGAATCGAAGGCGGTATAAGCAATGGTGAAACATTATGGGCGCGAGCTTATATGAAGCCTATACCGACCTTAATGAAACCACTGAGCAGTGTTAATACTGAAACATGGTGTGCTGAGAAGGCGGTAATAGAAAGAAGCGATGTATGTGCGGTGCCTGCAGCCTCTATAGTAGGAGAAGCTATGATGGCCTACATTCTGGCCGGCGCATTCATGGAAAAGTTTGGCGGAGACAGTATGAGAGAAACAGAACAGTCGTTAAGTAGTTACCGGACTTATTTAGAAAAGGTGTGGAAATGGGAAAAAATATAATATTAATTGGATTTATGGGTACAGGTAAGAGTACCATTGGAATCAAGCTGGCGGAAAGGCTGAAAATGCAATTTGTCGATATGGACCGCGAAATTGAGAAGTTAACCGGGATGAGTATCCCTATGCTATTTAAGAAGCATGGAGAAATAAGATTTCGCTCGGAGGAACAATTGATGTCTCAAAAGCTGGGCCAGCGCAGCAATTTGGTGATTGCAACGGGCGGAGGGGTAGTTCTCAATAGCGAAAATGTCGAGGCCTTAAGAAACAGCGGCATACTTATTTGTCTGGATGCAGATCCCGGGGTTATATTAGCTCGGGTAAACCGCAAGAAGGGTAGTCGACCTTTGTTGAAAAAAAACTTGGGAGCAGAAGATATAGAAAAAATGTTAAACGATCGTGAGGACTATTACGCGCTGGCTGATTACCGGATTGATACCAGCGGTAAGGAAATGGATAAGATTGTCCAGGAAATAATTCAGTTGGTCAAAAAAACCAATAACCGCAGGGTAGGGTAAGCTTTTAATTCTGTACGGAAAGGATGACCAATAGTGCGTGAAGTCTGGGTTGACCTGGGATTGGACAGGTCTTATAAAGTGATAATTGCAGCAGGAATACTGGAGGAAACCGGTCGATTGCTGGAGAGAAGCATAGGTAAACGAAAGGTTATGATTATCAGCAACCCGCTGGTTTTTTCCCTTTATGGTGAACGAGTCATACATGCACTTCAATCAGCAGGTATGAAAGTTCACACTGCGCTTATACCCGATGGAGAGGAATATAAAAATTTGCGGCAGGTTAACCGTATGCTGGATGAAGCGGTTACGGCTGGTCTGGAACGATCCAGTTTGATTCTTGCCCTCGGGGGAGGGGTGGTGGGAGATTTAGCAGGTTTTACTGCTTCAATATACCAGAGGGGGATACGCTGCATACAGGTGCCTACCACCCTATTATCGCAGGTAGATAGCAGTGTGGGAGGTAAAACAGCTGTTAATCACCCTCGGGGAAAAAATATGATTGGGACTTTTCATCAGCCTTCTCTGGTGATTATTGATACCATGACTTTGACCACCCTGGCAGAAGATGAGTATCGTGGGGGTTTGGGCGAAGTGGTAAAATACGGGGTAATATATGATCGGGCATTATTTCAGTTGCTGGAAGAAAAAGCTTTAATGCTTAAAGAGAGAGAACAGGCTGCGGTACAGGAAATCGTTTATCGATGTGTAAAAATCAAAAGCGAAATAGTAGCTGAAGATGAAAGAGAGTCTGGATTAAGAATGGTTTTGAATTTGGGTCATACATTTGGCCATTCTTTGGAGAAACTTGGCAACTATAAAAGCATAAAACACGGAGAGGCCGTTGCGATAGGTACTTTAATTGCATCTCTATTGTCCCGGGAGATGGATTTGCTGGACGACTGCTCGGTAAAAAGGATAACCGCATTATTTAAAGAACTGGGTATGGCCATGTCTTTCCCCGATTATAATGCGGAAGATATTTACGAAGGTATGCTTAATGATAAGAAAGTCCAGGATGAAATTCTAAGAATTGTTTTACCCCGAGGAATAGGTGGATATGAGATAATTGACAATCCGGGACGGGATCTGCTGCTTAATATTATTGAAAATGCTGCCGAGCTGTGATAGCAAATTATTAATATGATATTTCCGTTACTTATTAATGTTATTCCAGTGTTCCACAGCTTCACTTAACTCGGCTAGGGCTTCATTTTTATCTCGTGAATGAATGTAGGCTTCCATTCTGGAAATATTAACATTGATAGCATTAATTTCATCTTTTTCAACACTGAATTGTATCCGGGGTATGGTCTCCTGCCAGGAATAGCTCAATTCCTTAAAAGTATTTTCTGCTTTATCCCAGTTTTCTGATTTTAGATCCTTATTTAAAGTATCAAAATTATCTGCCATAGGTTTTTTAAAATAGCTGCCGCTGTTCATTAGCAGTGCAAAAAAAATTAGTACCGTAACAATACAGATGTAATAAATGATCTTTTTCATAAAACCACCTTTGATTCCACTGCAAAAAGTAATATTCGTGATTTTGAATGCAAAAATATGCCGTCGTCAGTCTCCACATGGGAAACACCAACTACTTGCCTCAAAGCAAATGTGGTGCCGGGCAGATTCACATCCGTGTTCAACTGCCCTTTTGCCCCATCCGTGGGGCTCAACCCTATTTGCTATGAGTCTTCGCTGGGTGTTTCTGCCATGCTCCGCCAATGCTCCTGAATATTTGTGCATTCAAAAAGTAATCTTTAGGGTTTTTGCAGTGGAATCACCTTTAAATCATAATTTTAACCGGGCTGATCCATAAATTTATCTATATATAAGTTGGTCGATGCCTGATTATAGGTTGCTGCAAACACTTCCGATGGACTATTGATTCCGTTTAACTTTAATTGAGTATCCAGCCAGAGGCGGTCCAATCCGGCTGCCTTTAGATTACTTTCAATAATTATTCCGCTGTAAATGAGTTCTGTGCTGAGCCCACTGACAGGTGGTGTTATATTCATATCACCTGGAGTTGTACACTGGTATTCAGGTTTAAGCAGAACTGATAACTGGCCGTTAGTCTCAAGTATGGCAAAATCCACCCGACTGAGATCAAATACATCTTTATTCCTGAGCTGCTTTAGAAGATCAGCTATGGTATAACGTAATTTCTTCATATTATCTTCCATCACCAGGCCATTTTTAATCAAAATAATAGGCTCGCCAACCAAATATCGATTGGCATTTTTCGACTTGAATGTTATCAACTGCAATGCAAAAACGGTAATAGTCCAGGTAAACAGACCAACCCAGTGCGGCCAGGCGCGGCTGCTGAGGTCTACCGAGAGAGATGCCGCTATAGAACCAATGGTAATACCCAGCACGTAATCGAAAAAGCTTAACTGGCTGATTTCCTGCTTGCCCAGTAAACGGGCAAAAACAAAGAGAGTAAAAAAGCCGATTAGACTTCTAACTAAAACTACCAGAGCTTCGTTCAGCGATAACACCTCAATCAAAAATAATTAATGATATTATGTGCCTGCAGGACGGTTATAATTCAAAGGGGGTGAAGATGCATTACGATAGTGGCTAATTAAAATCCAGCAGCATAGAATTGACGGGAATGATTTTTATTAGTATTTTAAGTATTAATAAGAGGATAAACTTAACATGCGACAGATGGAGAAGCGTCCCCTGTTGCATTGGGGGGAGGGAAAATAATGGATATTAAAGAAGCAATAGATATTGCCCTACAAGAGGAATTAAAGGCTGCTGAAAGGTATCGAAAGATGTCTAAAGATGCCCAAGATGCCGAAACCAGGCTTTTGCTGGAACAGCTGGCCAGAGAAGAAGACATGCACTATCGCAAGTTGAGTGAAAGACTTAAGGCCATCAGATTAATGGGATAATGTGATAGTATACTTCAATGTGCTCCGCCACTGTTTAGAAGTACACTTCCCAGGATGATTAATACGATGATAATAAACAGGGGGATTGAGGTCAGGATGATCTTTAGCTTAAGATGAGCCTCACCCTGCAGGTATTCCGCAATCATGTGAGTAAGGTAAGTAGTTAAACCAGAAAATAAGAGCACGATAATAAACTGGGCAATTGCGGGTACCGTATTGTAAGCACCATAAGCCAGGTTTTTCCACAGGGAATGGCTGTAATAGGCCAGAACAATAAACTCAATCAGTCCAGCGGCAAACTGAAAAACCAGGCTTTGCTTTTGTATGGTAGTATTAAGTTCCATCAAATCACGTATTTTTTCCTGGGTGGCAATATTGGCTCGGCTGTTCATAATATCTATTCTGCTGCGTACTACGTCAATAGCTGCCTGATGACTATCCCGGGAGTTTTTCAGCATATCATTAAGGTTTGATATAGAATCCAGTCTATTTAAAAAAGGGAGGCTGATTAAATCTATTGTATCCTGCTTAAGATTCAAGGCAGGTTCTGCTTGCAGCTGACACATAAAATTCTTTACCGAAGCTTCCAGCCGCCGGTGTCCTTCGCCCACCACGCTGCTGTCTCCGGCTATCATCCCATAGGAGTATGATAATTCTTGAATCTGTTCCTCCAGTTCTTCAACCTGTTTTAAGTTGCTCTCTGCGGTTACCAGATGGGAGTGAAGAATTCGTGACAACTTTCTGTCCAGTTCAGAGCGTTCTTCTGCTATCATCCCGGTACGATCCCGCAGCAGGTTAGAAATCATTCGGGTCTCGATATAGCGTGACTCTATCAAGGGCAGACCATAACCCATCAAACGAGCAGTATTTGTATCATAGTTATCGGGTTGACAGGCATAATATACATGATGAGCAGCGGGTATAAACCTGGCCATTTGTCCAGTCTGCATAGGCAGAATATGTTCTGCTCTGCGATTGGAAAGGGTTTGAATATTGTCGATAAGGTCCTGCCAGGAAAGTTCTGTGCTCAGCAGCACTGTAGTCTGCCCCAGTAAATCATCCTGAGTCATGCTGATATCTTCTGTTTCGGCTAACCTTCCCAGACTATCTGTTGCCGACAATTCTTGGCCCAGCATCTGAACTACCAGGACCCTGCTTTTTTCCTGTTCCAGCTCATAAAATAACTTGCCCTGCCTGCTTCGGGCCTGTTCTTGGATCAAATTTTCCGGGGATAGGTATTGAAATCTAGCTGCCTTCAAACGGTCCAGTACAGGCGCAATTATATTGGTATCATCAGACAAATAGAAATAGTATCTGAATACACCTGTTATGCCCGACATAATTAACCCTCCATTTACTCCAGCGAATTTTGCTGTTGACATAATGACTTAGGAGCAGCCGAGTATGGTATATTACCAGTGGTCAGCTCTTTCTATTCGTATATCTTTGCGGGGCGAATTCCCTTTTTAAAAAGATAGCAAAAGGGGAAGGTAATGTCCAGTAACTTCCATAATGGGAGACTTGAGAGTTCTAGATAGACAGATAGGCAATTAAACTTTACAGTATTAAGATGAAACTGCTGTCCAGAGGTTAAAGCACTCTAAGGGAACCTGGATAGGTTTTAGGATGAATCCCACTTAATCTAAAGTCCTGGGTCAAATAACCGATAATTACATAGATAGAAGGCAACGATAAGGTCATGGGAGATTAGAACAAATGTAAATAAATATAAAAATAAGGGTTTTTATAAAAAACAAAGAATAAAATTGTTGAATAGAGTTGGTGAAGGATGTATAATAATGTAAATTATGTAAACAATTTGGCAATACACCTTGGGGATTAAGGAGATCGTTATGGCAGTTCAACACAAGATGCTGGGTGAAACACTGATTGATATGAAACTCATTTCATTTCAGCAGTTGGAGGAGGCTCTTTCTGAACAGAGCCAAAGCGGCGAAAAGTTGGGACAGATATTGGTTCAACAAGGTATAATGAGTGAACCACAGCTCATGGAAACTCTGGAATATATGCTTGGTATACCTCAAGTTAGAATAAGCAATATAGATATAGATCCAGAAGCGGTAAAGCTTATACCACCTCACATCATTAAACAGTACAAACTAATGCCTTTATGTAAGCGTCATGGAAGCATTACGGTTGCTATGGCAGACCCCTTGAACCAGCAGGCCATAGATGATACTCGCATGTCGAGTGGGCTGGAGGTAATACCACTGATTGCCAGCGTAAAGGAGCTTGATATTGCAATTCAGCAGTATATAGCATTCAATCCAGATCCGAATATGGAAAAGTTAATTGGTGAATTCAATGATAAATACTGCAGTCAAAAGATGCAGAAAAGAGATTTGCAACTGGTTAAAATTGATTATGACGCTCCAGTAATACGTATGGTAAATTCCATTTTAACTAAGGCTGTGCATGGCTGCTGCAGTGACATACATATAGAACCACAGGATACATATACCCGGGTAAGATTCCGTATGGACGGTGAACTATATGAAGTAATGACTCTGCCCCAGAGTTCAGAAGCAGCTATTATTTCTCGGATCAAAATCATGTCGGGAATGGACATCGCAGAAAAACGTGTTCCCCAGGATGGACGGTTTCGAATGGAGTTTGACCGCCGGGAGGTTGATTTCAGGGTATCGACTCTTCCAGCCTTTTACGGAGAAAAAATTGTGCTTAGAATCCTGGACCGCAATAACGTAATAACTCAAATAGAGCGGCTGGGATTATCTCGGGAAAATCGCAGAAAACTTCTTTTTCTGAGTCATCGCTTATTTGGTATGATACTTATTACCGGCCCAACCGGCTCAGGAAAGACTACTACCCTTTATTCAATGCTCTCAGAAATAAACTCCGTAAATAGAAATATTGTTACCCTGGAGGAGCCGGTGGAATATTCGCTGGCAGGAATTAATCAAGTGCAGGTAAATCCTAAAGCAGGATTGAGTTTTGCCCGGGGGCTTCGCTCAGTTTTGCGGCAGGATCCAGATGTTATCATGCTGGGGGAAATAAGAGACCAGGAAACCGCCAAAATGGCAGTACAGGCTGCATTAACAGGACATTTGATGTTATCTACCCTGCATACCAACAGTGCAGCTGGAGCACTGGCGCGTCTCAGTGATATGGGTATAGAAAATTTTCTTATATCTTCAGCTCTATCTGGAGTAGTTGCCCAGCGCTTGGTTCGTAAGCTATGTCCCAACTGCCGCATCAAGTACGTTCTGGATAAAGATACTGCCATCAGATTGAAGCAGCCTGAGCTGGCCAGACATGTTTTTTACCGGCCCGGAGGATGCAATATGTGCCGCCAGTCAGGATATGCTGGCCGTCTGGCCTTGCATGAGATTCTGCTGACAGGTTCTACAATAAGAACCTTGCTATCTTGCGGCAGCACCTCGGAAAACACTATACAAGATATTGCAATTGAAGAGGGCATGAAAACTATTTTGGAAGATGGAATAAGTAAAGCCCAGGAAGGGCTTACCTCGTTGGAGGAAGTTTTAAAATCAGTCATTTTGGAAGGAGACGACAATGCTTATTAATATAATGGATATTCTAACTAAAGGTATAGGATACAGAGCATCAGATATACATTTGACTGTATCCCGACCGCCCCTCTACAGGGTGGATGGGGAATTAATTTCTGACCCGGAAGATCCAATTTTAAGCCCCATCGATACTGAAAAACTGGCACATGAGTTGATACCTGGTGAAGCTGCCAGGCAGGAATTTGAAATTAATGGGCAGGTGGATTTTTCCAATTCCTTTTCGGGTATAGGGCGTTTCCGCGCTAATATATACCGGCAGAGAGGCTCATGTACAGCGGCAGTACGCCTTATCCCGGTTGAAATACCTACTATAAGTCAATTAAACCTGCCCCCTATCGTATCCAATCTGGCCTTGAGAGATCGGGGACTCATCCTGGTGACCGGAGTGACTGGCAGTGGTAAATCTACTACTCTGGCGGCCATGATCAATCACATAAACGAGAACCGAAAGAGACATATTTTAACTCTGGAAGATCCCATAGAATACCTGCATAAACATAAAAATTCAATAATAAATCAGAGGGAAATCGGAACCGATACGGCATCATTCAATCAAGCCCTCAAGGCTACTTTAAGACAGGATCCGGACGTTATATTAATTGGAGAGATGCGAGATTTAGAGACTATTGCTACCGTTTTGACAGCGGCCGAGACCGGTCACCTGGTTATGGCCACTCTCCACTCCGGTAGTGCTGCCAGTTCTATTGAACGTATAGTAGATGTTTTCCCCACTGATCAACAAAGACAGATCCGGATACAGTTAGCATCCTGTCTGCAGGGGATAATAACCCAGCAGTTATTGATGAGGAACGATATATCGGGACGTACAGTCGCTGCTGAAATTCTAATCGCTACTCCCGCTATTAGAAACATGATCAGGGAAAACAAGGTGCACCAGATATACTCTGCTATGCAGACCGGGCAGGCAGTAGGAATGATTACTATGGAGAAATCAATAAAAATCCTTTACGGTGAAGGAATCATAGGCAGGGAGGAATATGAAAGACTGGGTGGCAGCATGGAAATTAAGTGAATCCCAATATAGTAATCCAAGCTCTTTTGCCAGAGCTTGGATTAGTGCGCTTGATATGGTAACAGTACATTAACCAATACTTTTCTTACTTTGCAATGCATCTCAAAATATTCTTTTTAGATTCTTTTCTATTTCTTTATGTATTTTTCTTGCTGTGACAATTACATAATTGTTTTGCTGGGACAGGACTGCTAGATGATCAGGCAGCCTGTCTTCTCAACCTTAATATTAGTAAGATTTTATTGAATAGGAGGGGTACCACTGGAGTTTGCATATCGGGTGAGAGATAAAGAGGGAAGCCTGATTACCGGCCAGATTGAGGCACAGAATGAGAATACAGTGATTAGCGGTTTACTGAGAGAGCATTACTGCATTCTGGAAGTTAAAGAAATCAAAAGTAACCCGGCCATTCACCTGGTTTTGTTTAAATCAGTTGGTTCAGGAGATCTTGTTATGATGACCAGGATGCTGGCAACCATGCTGGCTGCTGGACTACCAATAATACGTGCCTTTAGCATCTTGCATCAACAAACCCATAATAAAACTCTTAAAAAGATTCTTATGAGTATAAGAAATAGTATTGAAAGGGGTTCTGCGCTGCATGAAGCTCTGGCTCAATATCCGAAAACCTTTAGTCCGGTTTACATTAATATGGTTAAGGCAGGTGAGCTAGGTGGTGCCCTGGAACAGGTATTGAGTCGACTGGCTGAACATCTGGAACGGGAAAGAGAGATAAAGAACAAAGTAGTAACTGCTTCAATCTATCCGGCCCTGATTCTTATCTTTACCACCCTTACGGTTATATTTATTTTAATTTTTGTTATGCCGACATTTATCGGTCTATTTGAGTCGGTGGGCGCAGATTTACCTCTCCCCACTAAAATATTAATTGCATTTTCCGTTTTTTTAAGGAACAACCTGCTGTACTTGCTTCTGATTGCCATAGGGTTGGTTTATATAACTAAAAGAATAGGTCATCTACCTAAGGGAAGGTATTATTTGGATCACCTGTATTTAAAACTGCCTGTAATTGGGAGGCTTAATTCACAGATATTAGAATCTCGTTTTGCACGTACTATAGGCACCCTGATTAACGCTGGAATACCGATCCTGGAGGCCATGGAAATTGTAGAAGGAGTAGTAGTAAATGCATATGTATTGAAAGCATTGGTGCAAGCAAGAGAAAACATTAGCGAAGGTCAGTCTATTGCTCTGCCACTGCAGGCTTCCGGGATTTTCGAACCGATGTTAACTCAGATGATATCTGTGGGAGAGGAAACCGGGGCCTTAGACGAAATGCTGGCAAAAATGTCGGACTATTATGACCAGGAAGTTATGCATACCGTTGAGAAGGCTATGGTGGCGATTGAACCGCTGCTTATACTCGGCATAGCGATGCTTATTGGTTGGGTTGTAATAGCCACTCTTTTACCTATATTCGAGTTGGTTGGCACAACCTCCATATAAATGGCTGCCATAGTAAAAAGAAAGGAGGAAGGACTACAGGCTTCTTATAGATAAAATTTGATGATATTTATATTAATCTGAGGAGGATATTAAATGATGAATAAGATTAGAAATGCCTTAAAAGGTCAGGGGCAGAAGGGGTTTACCTTAGTTGAACTGGTGGTGGTGATGGCCATTCTGGTGCTGCTGGCCGCCCTGGCAGTTCCTAAATTCACTAGTGTACTGGCCAATGCTCGGGCTGATGCGAATGACACAAATTTAAAAATGCTGCAGGAAGCGGTTGATCTTTATATCAGCAGCGAAAATGTAGCTGAAGCTGATATCGATAATTTTGATGATCTGATCGTCAAGGAGTATCTGAAAGATAAGCCAGATCCACCGGCTGGATATACAGAATATACAGTTAATGATGGCTTGGTTGGTGGTGGACAAGCAGAAAGCCCTTAAAAGGGTTCGAATTATCTGCGCAGGTTGGGAGCATTTACCGAGTCGGAGCAGGAAGCAAATGACATAACCCGTTTGGGGCTTCTTGCGGGCAGCAATCATCTGCGCCAGGACTGACTCGCGGGTTGAACAAGCATTGGGGAAGTCGGTAAGTCTAATACTGGAAAAGGGACAGAGAAATATGATCAAGAGCCTGCTGGTATTTATTTCGGGGTTAATAATCGGTTCTTTTATAAATGTCATCATATACCGGGTACCTCTAGGAAAATCTCTAATTTGGCCGGGAAGTCATTGCCCGGCCTGCCATCAGAATATTAAGGCCTATGATTTAATACCGGTTATAAGCTATATAGTGCTGAAAGGGGAATGCCGCCATTGCCGGGCCAGGATCAGTCTCCGTTACCCTCTGACAGAAATTGTAACCGGTACAGCCTTTTTATTAGTGTACCTGAATTCAGGCAGTACTATCAGTATGGCCGCTGGTTTATTTTTGAGCAGTTTACTCATTGCTGGTGCCTTTATAGATATCGATCATGGAATAATACCGGATAAGCTGACTGGATTTGGAATAATAGGAGGTTTATTATTATCGCCGTTTACTGTTACCCCTATGTCGGCAGCTACTGGAGCTTTATTCTTTGGGGGTATATTATTGAGTGCCGGGGTATTAAGCGATGGGGGAATGGGAGGAGGAGACATAAAGCTGGGTTTGGCCATTGGAGCCTTCTGTGGGCTGCCCCATGCGGTTTTAGCTTTTATTATTTCTTCTCTGGCAGGCGGGGTATGGGGGGGGTTGATGTTAATAACTCGCAGCGCGGGAAGAAAGAGTGCTATTAAATTTGGACCATTTCTAGCTCTGGGTAGTTATCTGGCCTATGTTTACGGAAAGCAGATTATAAATTGCTATTTTAGAATACTGGGGCTTCAGTGACCCAACCTTAAGGGTGCTAGAATTTTTGGCCGGGTGAATATTAAAAGTAAGATAAGGGGTAGCGTGATGGGTTATACAAAGCAGTTGAGCAATAAAAAAACAGATGAAAGAGGTTTGAGTCTGCTGGAGGTGGCTGCTGCACTTTATATTGTGGCCCTGATAGTTATGGGAGTACTCCTCACATCTACTACTTCCGCGCTCTGGATCAGCGGTGCCCGGGATCAAACCGTGATGTCTGTTTATGCTGCTTCCATTATCGATGTTTTAGACAGCAATTCGCTGCAGCTTCACGAACAACTGCAGACTGCTAACCCCTGGATAATAACTGATGAAAACATTACCGATGCTGTATTTATCTTTACTCTATATGATGAAGTTATATCATTAGAAGCTCCGGAAGATATACATACTACTATCACTGCCAGCCGCTTCGATGACAGTGTGTATTATGACGGAATTTCATCTGAGGGTATTTATGAGATCGGAATCGGTGATAATGCGGAACCAATACTTTTTTATGGCAATCTTATGGAGGTGAATGTGGAAATGCAGTGGGCCGACGGTTCATGCAATTATAAACTTTCCGCCATTGTTGGGGCCAGGTAGCGGTATGAAATCTTTTGATAGTGAAAAAGGGTTTACTATGCTAGAAATGATTCTTGCTCTGGTTTTAATAGCCCTGCTTATGAGCGGTTTGATGGCTGTATACTGGGTAGCCGGCAATGCTTTTTACCAGGAAACAAGTATAAGCGAAATGCAATACACAGTACGAGAAGTACGACAAATGATACTAAAAGATATCCATAGCAGTGAAAGTGCAGAGGTAATGAGTTGGGATGGCAGTAAGTTGAATTCGGGTGAGGCCGGCCGGCGTTTGAGGTTGATAATTCCAGTTATGAAGGAAGAGGGTGTGGAGTATATTGCCATTTGCTACTACATCGAAAATAGTAAATTATACCGGGAAAGATTTATGCTGTATGATAAGCAGAACAGCGGAGATGACCAATTGCTGGATAAAATACCGGTAGCCGACCATATGATTTCTCTAAGTTTTTCAAACTCCAGGGTCGGGGTTATCGAATATGAATTGATATCCGGGGATGATAGAAACACCTTTCGTATATCGGGCCGAGTTGGTAGTAAGATGGACTACAGCATAGATGGGATATAGGAAGGAGTGGTTCAGGATGGCTGAACATATAAAAGCAGGAAAGGCTCAGCAGCAGGGTAGTGCTGTAATTGTAGCCCTATTTGTACTTATGGTAATATGCCTGATGGGTACAGCTGTTTTGAGTGTTGCAGCGGTTGAGAGAAAAGTTGTGGTATCACAAAACAAGGTGGAGATGCTCAGACAGGCAGCTGATGCTGGTGTACAGGTAGCGCGGAATATAATAATGAACTATCTGGCAGCCGGGCAAGCCATTCCCGCAATTGATGATATATATCTGGAAAATGGATGTCGGGTAGAAATAAGCTGCGACCCTGGTTCCATAGATAATAATAATAATGGTGTTGTAAAGGTCACTTCCCGGGCATATTGGGAAGATGCTGATGGGGGGGTTATGGCCAGCAAAGCTGCCAGAGCCGACCTGCTGGTTGATTGTTTGCCCGACTGTGCGGTCAGAGCTAATACCCTTAAATTGGCCGGCAGGTATTACCCTACGGTGTCCGGGAAAGAAATTGACCATTTGGGGAACCAGGATTGGGATGTGAGTTATACCGAAGCAAGGTTAGCGGGAGATCCAGCCCAACCCAGGTTTTATCCCTTGAATGGACCATCATATAACAGCTTTAATGAAAAATATCAAATCCAACATCCTTATTTTTACCTGGATACGCAGCAATGGCCGGGTATACCTGAGCCTTATTATACCTGGCGGGTGGATTACGTATACGCCAGTCAGGATGAAGAGGATTATCATGATCTGGATAATAGTATGATTCACATAGCGCCTTTTTACCGTCCATATGGATATTTGGAAATAGTTGATAAAAAAGGTCACCCAGAGCAAATAGGACTTGAACAAGGCTGGAATAATATTTTTAATACTGATGAACAAACTGAATTGTTTGAAAATACTTTAACCAATCCTGCCTGGGGCTGCGCAATGTCAGAAGAATATTGCCAAGCAGAGGTAATCAATGCACTTAGATCATATGAGGGCAGCATAATTTACCCGGAAAAGGTATTTAGATCACAGGATTTTATCAAGACGGCTCAAGTAATTGAACATTTGCCGGCACCAACTTTATCACCGGAACTCCTGCGAAGCTATCGGAAGCTGGCCCAGCTGTGTCCGGAATGGGAGTATATATCGGGAGATTCCGATAAGCTGGAATGTAATAACGGTAAATACGAAGTCGATATAGGCAGCCTGGATCAAACTTATATATTTGTTGATCGCCCAGTGGAAGATACGGTGGTACTGGACTTTAATGCAGTATTAAGCCCCACTGATTACAGTTTATGGGACTGGCTGGATAGCAGTAGCGAGCCCTTTTTCAGTTTAATAAAAAATGAACACCGAAGTGTAATCATTATCTCAACTGCAGACCTGGAACTGACTATGGATAATATTATGTTTGATCATTTAAGCAGCGATACACGATTTTATGTTATCTCGGAGGGGAATATTAACCTTACCCTGGCCCCGGTCATTTTAGAATTCTCCCACTCCCCCAGAAATATGCAGGCTTTTTTATGGGCCGGAGAAGATATTCATATCCATTGTGGAGTTAGCGAGTGCAATTATACCGGTCTTATATATGCTGGGAACAATTTGTTTATCCAACTGGAAAATCCTGAAAGGATGCAGGAGGATGAACAATATTTCCGGATTGAGAAAAACGATACCATGATCCAACAGTTCCCGGAATCATGGGCTTATCTGGGCATGGCCCCTATCATTGCTTACACATATATGGACTGATGTTGGAAGGAGATTGATTTCTTGAACGTACCTGGTATCGGCCTGGATATAGGCAGTGTGAAAATAAAAATAGTCCGGGTAAAGAAAAAGGGAGCCGATGTAAAACTTATTAGTTTCGGCAGCCGGGAAACTCCCCCAGGTGCAATTGAGGGAGGAATTGTTAAGGATCCTGACGCCCTGGGAGATGTCATTGCAGACCTGGTAACAGAGCTGGGTTTGAAACATATGGCAGCAACAACTGCGGTATCTGGGCCTCAGGTGTATACGCGTATAATTTCCATGCCCAGGTTGGCATTGGATGAACTTCGTAAAGCAGTCAGGTATGAAGCTGCTGCTTTTCTGCCCATTCCAGTCAATCAAGCAGTCATGGATATATGTCCCATTCGTGAATACCAGGATCATGAAGGAGCCAGGGTGGAGCTTTTTTTTGCAGCGGTAAGGCGCAGCCAGGTGGAGAAAATTAAGGCCGTTTGCAAACTGGGTAAATTAAGATTGCAGACCATAGAGATTGAAACACTGGCACTAAACCGACTATTCTTGAATGAAAGAAGTGCCCGGGCTCAAGCATTTCTGAATATAGGCGCTTCTCGTTCGTGCTTTGCAGTATATAAAGATGGTGTACTTGTGTTCAATAGGAATTTCTCATTCGCCTACTCGGGATACCAACCGGGTGCAGTATTTCCATATAGTGAATCTGGCCCAATGTCGTCTGCATCTACCGGGAATGATAATGTGATAAAGGACATAGTGAATGAAGTTGCTCGTTCAAGTGAGTATTTTCGATTACAGCATAAGAACGAGCTGAGCAAGATTATTATTACTGGTGGTGGAATGCGAATTCCAGGACTGGATAAAGCCATCGCCTCGATTAGCAGTTGTGAAGTGGAACTTGGGGACGTTCTATCTCGGGTAAGTCTTAGCGACCAGGTTAAACAAAAAGATTTGAATGAACTCAAATACGATTTTGCGGTGGCAGTTGGCCTGGCCATAAGGGGTGGTGATTCTTGGAGCCAAACCAGGAAATAATAATAAACCTTATCGAAAAAGATTATAAAGCACTAAATAGAAAAAGGAATATATTGATTGGCTTGTTTATTGTCTTATTAATGGTGAGTGGAATGTTTTACAGCTATACCTTAACCAGGGCCCGGGTGATAGCTTTACAGGCTGAGAATGTTCGATTGAAGGACGAGTATTCTAAAGCAGAAATAATACTCCAGGAAGTAAGGGACGATAAAATCGGTAACGATATACTGGAAGAGAAAACAAATAGTATCTTACAGGTACAAAAGAGCCGGACTTCAACCCGGGAGATTTTAGATGAAATTGAAAAAAACATGCCATCTGGTATGCGGTTGATTGAAATTGAAATAAGTGTTGAAAAAGTAACCCTGAAAGGAGTTGCTCCTGCCCATACCCATGAAGCATTATTCTTAGCTGGTCTGAGAAATAGCATCATGTTTAACGATGTAGTTAAAGTTGCTTCTTATGTGAATGAGAATTCCGGGGAAGTGTTATTTGAAGTGGCAGTTGCCCGGGAGGAAAGTGAATAATGATATTAAGTGAGCGCGAAAAATATTTAATAGGCCTGCTTATCATTTTTATGGGAGTATACATGTATTATAATTATCTGTTATCTCCTTTGCAGACAACCATTAACACAATTCAGGAGGAAAATCAGTACCTGTGCGATAAGATATTAGTGCAGCAGAAGCTGCTGCAGGATGAACCATTTTTGTCACAAGATAAGGCCCGAGATCAATTTGAATCCCTCTTGGGTCAAGTTCCGGCTGCTCCCTGCATACCCGAAGCAATAGCTTGCCTGGAGGAGACTGCGGAAAAATCAGGAGTGGTACTATTGAAGGTAGACTATCGAAAATCATCTGAGGTTGGCCCGATAGATAAAAATAATGCCCCCCAGGGGTGGGAATCTGAGGATTTAGAAGTGCAGGCAAGAGGGGACTATCATAGTATTAAATGCTTTATTGATCAAATTGAAAAAGAGACTCCCAGAATCTATATTGTAAGCAGCAGCCGTCTGCAGACCCCGATCCAGAGTTGGGCTGGCACGGGGGAATGGACTTTTAACCCTGCCAGTTTCAGTGCTTATGATCCTTCGAATATCAATGCGGAAATTAACATAAAGATGATTTATGACCGTATTAGTATGCCAGGTGTTGCAGAAGAAATGAGGGTAAATAGCCCGGGCAGCACTAATCCCTTTAAGAGTTAGTGATCGTGGATTGGTTAAGCGAAAACATCTTCGGCTATTGATTCCCAGGTTTCAATCCTGTTTATCAATCCTAATTTATCCAGATATGGCAGATGTAACTCTGATTTCTTACAGGGTATTATACTTCTGATAGGAGATGGGGAGAGAGAATGTGCAATATGTAAAGCAGTCAAGATAGTGAATTCTTTGCTCGGTCTCATCTGAGGACGATAATAATAGGCAACAGCCTCCAAGAGCTGTGGTGCAAATCCTCTGATACCAAGAAAATAAGCACCTAGTTCAGCATGCGTAATTCCGGTAAGCAGTTGTTCGGCATCCAGCAGGGTCATCTTGTCAGCAGTCAGGATATTTCTTAAGTCGGTTTGGGTCTGGGGATTGTTTAACAACAACATATAACCGATGTTGTTTAAGATACCTGCCATTTTTGCCTGCTGTGCCAGAGTGTAGTTCCTGGTTTCTGCCAGAGTTATTCTCAGAGCTAAATTACCGATGATGAAGCTGTTATTATTTATGGATTCAGCGGTAGCCAGGATATGAGCTGGTAAATGCAGGTAATTATTAATACCGGCATACATTACGATTGTTTTAGTCATATCCAAACCCAGGAGAGAAATGGCTTGTTCAATATTGCTAACTCGTTGTCTAAGACCCAACGCCGGGGAATTTACAATCTGGATTATTCGAGAGCTAATGGAACTATCATGTTCAATGAGGTTAGATATTTTTGCAATAGATGGATCAGACATGGCAAGTTCATCTATAACCTGGTAAAATATACCAGGCAAACTGGGAAGACCATTAATGCGAGTGCATAGTCTGCTTATGGTATCACAACCCAGTATATCGCGAATAATACATATGCGATCTATATACTGCTTTAAGGTGATGGTATCAATGGGTTCATTGATGAAATGGTGTACATACGGTAATGATTGGAGAACAGTTTCTGCGTCATTTTCCTTTATCAGGACAATGCGTATTAAGTTGGGATGATTTTTATTAAGCTCTTTAAAAAAAGGCTGACCACCTTCATTGAGCATTGAAAGGTGGCAGATTAATACATCTATATTTTCCAGATTGAGTATCTCTTGTACGGTCTTTTCACTTGCAGCATGTAAAACCTGGTGATTGGTATTGTCTGTGGCTAAGAGACTCTGTAAGGCCTGGTGCATTTCTGGTTGGTCATCCACTATTAATATGGAAACATTCAATTTAATCATCCTTTTCCTGCATTATTTACGACACGGACTGCCATAGTAAACTGATTATCCGATAGATATAAATATACAGCAGCTGCATTTTTTGAAGTCGGATTAAACGAATCCGATGCCTGGTGAGTGTGAATGCAAAAAAAAACGATGGCATGAATAAACCAGATGCAGTATTTTTATCCAATAAACAAAACCCCATTATATTTATTAATAAGCATAATATATATTGTGAAGGTTTTCTTATATTTATTTTAAAAATTTTGTCAGAAAAACGCAAGTAATAATTCAAAATAATTAGTGCCAAGGTATTGAATTGGCAGGTTAAATAGATATATTATCTTAAATGGATAGTAAACTGCTGGGTGCAATACCTGAATATTCCGAGGCAGACTCCATAGGGCTCTTTGCTATTCTCACGATGGTGGAGAACTCCTTTCGGCCTGACTTCCCATAGCATTCATCTCCCTTCACTGCTTACCTTGCCGGCACAGGTGATGAAGTCTGGCCGCCCTTTTTTATGCTGATCTATTCGAACTCATTATTAAACCAATATCTCAAGCATGAAATAAATTTATCGGCAGGAATTTTATGTAAAAGTGTCGAAAGTTTCAATCGTTTATTACAATAAAGAGGAGGTATTCTGGAGTATGAAGCTAAAGAAATTTACTGTTTTAATACTGGTGGCCATGCTGCTGAGTGTATTTGTGGTCGGTTGTGGAAATGATGCTAAGACGGATTCTGAACAACCTGCAGAACAAAGCGAAACTTTAAAAGTTGGCTGGGTATACATAGGTGTTCCCGGTGACGCTGGTTGGACTTATTCTCATGATGAAGGACGCAAATATATGGAATCACAAATTCCAGGAGTAGAGCCGATTGTTTTAGAAAATGTACCTGAAGGTGCAGATGCAGAACGAAGTTTTGAACAATTGGCTCAAGAAGGCTGCCAAATTATTTTTGGTACCAGTTTTGGTTACGGGGATGCTATGGCAGCAGTTGCAGC
This sequence comes from Syntrophomonas sp., assembly GCA_016841245.1. GTDB lineage: Bacteria > Bacillota > Syntrophomonadia > Syntrophomonadales > Syntrophomonadaceae > JAAYJK01. Next base: position 115,570 of record JAENZN010000008.1, on the reverse strand, counting down.
AAAATATCCGGATGTAAAATTCATGCATGCATCCGGATTGCAGACGGCTGAAAACATGTCAAACTATTTTGGCCGTATCTACCAGGCTCGTTATCTCAGTGGTATGGTTGCCGGTGCAATGACTGAAACTAATAAAATAGGCTATGTAGGAGCATATACTATTCCCGAGGTGGTTCGTGGAATTAATGCTTTTACCCTGGGAGTACAGGCAGTTAATCCCGATGCAGTAGTTAAGGTGGTGAAAACTAATACCTGGTATGACCCTACCGTTGAAAAACAGTCGGCTGAAGCACTGCTGGCAGATGGTTGTGACGTAATTGCACAGCATCAAGATACTCCACAACCGCAAATAGCTGCCGAGGAGGCAGGTAAATACTGTGTGGGATATCATAGCGATATGAATCAATGGGCGCCTGAAAGTAATTTGACTTCTGCCATATGGAACTGGGGTCCCTATTATACTAGCACGATACAAGCACTTATGGATGGTACCTGGAAGAGTGAATCATACTGGGGTGGTATAGACCAGGGTATAGTAGACCTGGCTCCTATTAGTGACAAAGTTCCTGAAGATATAGTTAAACAAGTTGAAGCCAAGAAGGAATCCCTGATGAAAGGTGAGTGGGATGTGTTCACCGGGCCTATCACTGCCCAGGATGGAACAGAAAAAGTTGCTGAAGGCCAGGTGCTTACTGATGCAGAAATGCTGAGCATGGACTGGTTTGTTCAAGGAGTCGAAGGTTCAATTGAGTAGTTACTGATACTGATATTATTATACCTGGGGCGGCTTAAAGCCGCTCCAGCATGTTGAAAGTCGGCAGTCAGGATGGCAGACCGATGACCAAAGCCCCCTGCGGGGACACAGTTTCAGATTCGCGCAGGGCTCACAGGCAATATTGAAGTGAAGGTTAAGGCGTGAAAAAAGCCCCCGTTGGGGATCACAATATTAGGTTCCGGTAGGGGCGGTTTTACTTGTGGGAAGCCCACGATTGAGGCGTACTTAAATACGTCGATTGAGCGGGCTTCTTTAAGTCGTTGTGAATCTTGCGAAAATGATATGGTAGTACTGTGAGGAGTTTTGCAACAACGCAGATATTCACTTTATCATCGGCCTGAGGCGGCTTAAAGCCGCCCTTGTTTTTGGAGGGATTATTGTTGAAACGAATTCCAGCCATAGAAATGAGTGGTATAAGCAAAAGATTTCCAGGAGTCTCTGCCAATGATAATATTAATTTTAAAGTTTATCCCGGGGAAATTCATGCTCTGCTTGGAGAGAATGGTGCTGGAAAATCTACTCTAATGAGTATCCTAGCAGGACTCTACCGGCCAGATAGCGGTAAAATTAAAATAAAGGGTGAGGCAGTTAAACTGCGTTCGCCCGGCAATGCTCTTGAAGCGGGCATTGGAATGATTTATCAGCATTTTCGTTTGGTAAGCAATTTTACTATTGCTGAGAATATAATTTTGGGAACAAAAAATAAGAAAATTGGAATAAACAAAGAGCAGATAGAAAGTGATATCAGGAGTTTTTCCAGCAGCTTTGGTATGGAAATCAACCCCGCTGATAAAATATATCAGCTTTCATTGGGAGAACAGCAAAGAGTAGAAATATTAAAGATGCTGTATCGAGGTTGTGAAATTCTAATAATGGATGAACCAACTACCGTTTTAACTCCAGGCGAAGTAAAAGAACTCTTTAAAATTCTTCGCACTATGGCAGAGCAGGGAAAGGGGGTTGTTTTAATAACCCATAAGCTGGATGAGGTCATGGAAATAGCTGATTATGTTACAGTTTTGCGCAGTGGAAAAGTAGTAGGAGATGGGCAAATAAGTGAGCTGGATAAGCAGAGCTTAACCAGGATGATGGTTGGGCGGGACATTGTTCATTCACAGGCGGAGGGAAAAAAGCAAATAGGTGAGTTAATATTAGCAGTAGATAATCTTAATGTTAAAGGAGTTCGGGGAAATCGAGCAGTAAGTAATTTGAGTTTTAATCTATATAAAGGTGAAATACTGGCAATTGCCGGGGTTGCAGGAAATGGTCAAAAGGAATTAATTGAGGCTATTGCTGGTTTAAGAGAAATTGAATCAGGCAGCATTGAATATGAAGGGGAAGAAATTCAACATTATAATGTGAAAGCAAGAGCTGTATTAGGTATAAGGACTGTGCCCGAAGACCGAATAGGTATGGGACTAGTTCCGAATATAAGTATTATGGACAATTCCATTTTACGCAGCTATTTGCAGGATGAATTTAAAAAAGGTTTTTTATTGGATTACCCGAAAATAAAAGAATATGCCAGGCAGATTATAAGCGATTATAATATTGTCTGTTCAGATATTCATCATCCGGTTAACTACCTTTCCGGTGGCAATCTACAGAAGCTGCTGTTGGGAAGAGAAATTGATGGCAATCCCAGGGTGCTGGCTGCAGCGTATCCGGTAAGGGGGTTAGATGTAGCTGCTTCTGAAGATGTATATAATTTGTTTTTCCATGAAAGAGAAAAGGGTACTGCTATTTTGCTGATCCTGGAGGATTTGGAGGACGTTTTTAGAATTGCAGATAGAGTTGCAGTAATGTATCAAGGCTCGATAAAAAAAATTCTTGAAGTTGAAAATACTAGCATTGATGAGATTGGATCTATTATGCTGGGTGCAGAAGTAATGGGAGAACAATATGCCGAAGTTTAGACTTATCAGGAGAGAAGAAAATTCAACCCTAGTGGGACTGATGACGCCGATTCTGTCAATAATCATGGCTTTTGTTCTGGGTTGGCTGGTATTAGATTTAGCTGGTTTTAATCCAGCTTTAGTATACAGGAAAATGTTCAGTGGTTCCCTGGGTACCTATTATGCAGTTTCGGAAACTATAGTGAAAGCGATTCCGCTTATGCTGGCAGGTTTGGCGGTTTCGCTGGCGTTTAAAATGAAGTTATGGAATATAGGAGCTGAAGGCCAGATATATATGGGTGCTTTTGCTGCCAGTGGGGTTGCGGTTGCTGTTGGTGATGGCAGCCCTTTCCTGCTGATTCCATTGACAATGCTGGCCGGCTTTATAGCTGGAGCCGCCTGGGGATTTATTCCTGGTATGTTAAGAGCGTATGGGCAGGTGAACGAGACTATCATCACCTTGATGTTAAACTATGTGGCTATTTACTGGGTAGATTATTTAGTTTTTGGTCCATGGAAAGATCCTAAAAGTATGGGTTTTCCGTTAGCACCTATCTTGCCATCAGGAGCTCAGCTGCCCGTGCTGGGAGACAGCAGGGTACATCTGGGGTTAATATTTGCTTTAATAATAGCCGTAATAATTTACATCCTCATTCAGCATACACGCTGGGGTTATGAAGTTCGGGTGTTGGGAGAAAGTCAGGCAGCTGCTCGCTATGCGGGAATAAATGTTGCTAAAAATATAATGCTGGTAATGCTTATCAGCGGCGGTATTGCAGGTATTGCAGGAATGATAGAGGTTTCAGGGATCACTCATCGCTTGCAGCAGGATTTATCACCTGGATATGGTTATACCGCAATAATTGTGGCATGGTTAGCACGCCTCAACCCGTTTGCAATTATTTTAGTAGCTTTCTTGTTTGGTGCGTTGATAGTTGGCGGTTATGCTATACAAATAGTGGGAGTATCATTCGCTATAACTCAAGTATTTCAAGGTATAGTTTTATTTTTCCTGCTGGCCGGGGAGTTGTTTATCAAATATAGAATAATCCTTATTAAAGAGGAGGCTGGGTAGTGGATATTATTGCACTGACGGCTTTACTTGCCGCATCTATTGCTGCTGGGACTGCTATATTATTTGCAGCTGCAGGTGAACTGCTGACAGAAAGATCAGGCATTTTAAATCTGGGAGTTGAAGGAATGATGCTGGTAGGAGCAGTTCTGGGTTTTATTGTTACTGTTAATACTGGCAACCACTGGTTAGGGGTTATAGGAGCTTTAGTCGGAGGTGGTATTATGGCTGCACTGCATGCTGTTGTTACTATTAGTCTCCGTGCGAATCAGGTTGTAAGTGGTCTGGCATTAACTATATTCGGCACCGGCTTGAGCGGATTTCTGGGCAAGAATTATGAGGGCGCACCAATGCTCTACCAGTTTAAGGATCTAAATATACCAGTGCTGCAGGATATACCAGTTCTGGGGCCGATCTTTTTCCAGCATGATATAATGGTTTTCCTGGCGATGATTTTGGCAGCAGGTATGTGGTATGTTTTATATAGAACTTCCTGGGGAATTACTATACGCTCTGTGGGCGAAAATCCACAGGCAGCTGATGCTGCAGGTATAAATGTTGCTCGAGTCAGATACTTTTGTACAATCTCAGGGGGCATGCTGGCAGGGCTGGGTGGAGCATATATTTCTCTGGTCTATGCTCCTACCTGGCAGCAGAATATGACTGCTGGCAGGGGATGGATCGCGGTGGCTCTGGTAATATTTGCTCTTTGGAACCCAACTCGTGCTATTTTGGGTGCCTATCTTTTTGGGGGAGTTGAAGCCTTAACCTTCAGACTGCAGACTATGGGTATTCACATATCGTCCTTTTTTTTGGTTATGTTTCCTTATATAGTTACCATATTGGTTTTGGTTTTGGTCACCATTCGCAGGCGGCAGGATGCAGGAGCTCCAGAAGCGCTGGGACTTTCCTATGATAGAGAAGAACGGTGAGTGGTTGGTGAGGGGCGAAATCTGTTCAGATCTTTATTTTTGCATTGAACAGGCTGGTACCAGGTACATAGATGAATGATTTATAAAGTATAACGGAGAATAAAGATAGAAGTATGTGTTGGAGGTAGAAGATGATAGATAGGAGTCTGCTGGCAGAAGTAGTCCAATTTACTTATAGTAAAGGTATTGATTTGGTTGAGATATATGTAGAAGAAAAACAGGCCAGCAATATTTTTTGTGAGGATGACCAGATAGAGAAAGTTTACAGCGGGAGAGAAAGAGGAGCAGGAATCCGGGTGGTTAAGGACTATAATACCGCTTACGTCTATACTAATGATCTCAGCAGGAATGGGCTTATTAAAGCTGCTTCCATTGCCCGGAATGCCTTTCATGGAGAACCTTTTACTTTGCCGCAGCCCATAAATCTTGTTAATCAGGAAGCTGTTTTTCATATTAACTATCAGCGTTTGCCTGAGAAGGTGGCTTTCGAAGAAAAGATTCAATATGTTCTTCAGGCTAATCAGGCTGCCCGCCTGGTATCCAGGTTGATTCGTCAAGTCACAGTAGCTGCTGCTGATGTACACAAAAAGATACAGATAGCCAACAGCATAGGAGAATACATCGAAGATGACAGGAGTCGGGTGAGGTTACTGGTAAACGCCGTATCAGAAAGTAAAGGGATAATACAAACTGGATATGAGTCGGCTGGTGGGGTTTGTGGTTGGGAGCTGCTGGAACAGGTCGACTTTGATGATATGGCCGTAAAAGCCGCTGAATTTTCAGTACGGATGCTATCTGCTAAACCGGCCCCGGCAGGAAGAATGCCTGTCGTTATGTCTTCTGAAGCAGGTGGTACTATGGTGCATGAAGCATGCGGGCATGGCTTGGAAGCAGATCTTGTCCAAAAAGGACTCTCCGTATATCGCAACAAACTGGGAGTGCAAGTAGCTGCACCATGTGTAAGTGTAATTGATGACGCTACTATGGGTAATAAATATGGATCATTCAGTTTTGATGATGAGGGCACCCCGGGTCAGAGGACGGTATTGATAGAAGATGGGATACTTAAGAATTATTTATATGATAGGTTGACAGCCCAAAAAGATGGGCGAGTATCAACCGGAAATGGCCGCCGGGAATCTTATCAGCATAAGCCGGTGGTGCGCATGAGTAATACTCTGATATCACCGGGGAGAGATAATCCGGAAGAGATTATTGCAGCCACCAATCAGGGCTTACTGGTTAAGAAGATGGGCGGCGGTCAGGTTAATACCACCAATGGCGATTTTGTATTTGACGTTCAGGAAGGATATTTAATTCAAGATGGGAAAATAAAACACCCGGTCCGGGGGGCAACTCTTTCCGGGAATGGGCCTCTGGCATTAGATAATATAGATAAAGTGGGCCATGACCTGGGATTTAGTATAGGAGTTTGTGGCAAAGATGGACAAGGGGTACCGGTAGCAGACGCCCAGCCTACCATTCGTATAAAGGAGTTAACCGTCGGGGGTACTGCGCTGGCCCCTGGAAACTAGAAGATGACAGTTACAAGCTGGTTTTATAATACGACAACTCAACTTTCCCAGCTAACAAGAACACCTTAATGTTATTAGCATGTATGGACAAAACATATTTTTAACTACAGAATGCCGATTTCCTTCCTTGCGTTACCAAGTTTCATCCTTGCTTAGATATCAAGGGGGAAAGTTGAATTAATTAGGATGTTGGAGGCCATAATTATGGAACAAATTCTTAGAACGGTAGGGGAAAAAACTCTTAATGAAGCTGTGCATAGGGGGGTAGAAGCAGAAGCTTTTCTCATGCAGGCTAAAGAACTAAGTATAGAAATTGTTGAAGGCCGGGTAGAGACATTAAAGCAGGCTGAGGAAACCGGGCTGGGTATAAGGGTTATTAAAGACGGGCGAACGGGTTTTGCATTTACCAGCGATTTATCCGATAAGGCAGTCAAGAATGCGGTTCAGGATGCCATCAGTATTTCAGTATTCACGACTCAGGATGAATACCAGATCCTACCTGAAAAAGCAGTATATCCTGACATCCAGTTGTTTGATCAGGATACTGCAGCTATGAGCCTGGAAGAAAAAATTGAGATAGCCAGATCGGTAGAACGTTGTGCGAAAAGTGTAGATATGCGCATTTCGATCATAGAAAGATCTGGTTATGATGATTTAGAATACTGTAACTTAATAATGAACAGCAAAGGTTTATACGCTTATGAAACAGGTAACTTCAGCGGCATATATATTTTCCTGGTAGCCGAAGACGATAATGATGCCCAAAATGGGTTTTCTGCCATGTCAGTCAGAAAAGTGAAAGACTTATCAGCTGCTCTGGTAGGTAAAGAAGCAGCGATCAATGCTATCAGGGCTCTGAATGCGAGAACTATCAGGTCGGGACGGATGCCGGTAATATTAGACCCCTATGTTGCGACCAGATTTTCTGGGATAATTGCATCGATGGTAAATGCAGAAGCAGTACAGAAAGGTAAATCCATGTTCGCTGGCAAAATTGGAGAACAGGTAGCATCACCCTGGTGCACTATTATTGATGATGCTACTTTAGAGGAAGGTATAGCCAGCGGTCTATTCGACAGTGAAGGGGTTCCAGCCCAGAAAAAAATTGTAATAGAAAACGGTATTTTATATACTTATCTGCACAATACTTATACCGCCCAAAAGGATCGGGTTGTGTCCACCGGTAATGCCCAGAGGGGATCTTTTAGAGGGCTGTCTTCGGTGGGAAGTACAAATTTTATTATTGCCCCAGGAAGAGATAATAAGGATAGCTTGATAGATGGAATTGATAGAGGCTTTTATGTAACTGAAGTTATGGGAATGCATACTGCTAATCCAATATCCGGGGATTTTTCAGTAGGAGCAGCAGGCATTATGATTGAAAATGGGATCTTAACCTATCCGGTTCGAGGGGTAACTATAGCCGGTAATATGGCTGAGTTTTTACAGAATATTGATGCTGCAGCATCGAATTTCAGGTTTTATGGTGGCAAAGGCTCCCCCAGTATAAGAATTAAAGAATTGAGTATAGCTGGAGAGTAGTAAGGAGGAGAATGTTTTGAATTATAAGATACTGGTTATAAATGGACCGAATCTCAACCTTTTAGGCCAAAGGGAAAAGGAGATATACGGAACTGCAACCCTGGAAGAAATTAACAAGGATCTAAAGGTCATGGCTTTGGAAAAAGGTATCGATATTGAATTCTTTCAATCAAATCATGAAGGGGCTTTAATCGATAAAATACATTCTGCCAGAGGGGATGCTGATTATCTGCTCATTAATGCCGCGGCATATACCCATTACAGCATTGCCATTTATGATGCCTTAAAAGCAGTGAAAATCCCCTTTATTGAAGTCCATCTTTCTAATGTTGATGCCCGAGAACCATTCCGCCAGAATTCCTTGCTATCTCCCATTGCAGCAGGAAAAATATGCGGACTGGGTGGATTAAGTTATAAAATGGCTTTATTAGCAGCATGTGAAATACTTCTGGGTGAAAATGAGGAACAGGATGCACGATAATCGAATTGATAGAATTCGTTATAAATTAGAAGAAAATAAGCTGGATGCTATACTGGTAAGCAAACCGGAAAATATCAGATATTTGTCTGGCTTTACTGGCGGGAGCGATGCGGTGCTGCTGCTAAGCAGCCAAAACCAATACATTTTCACGGATTCGAGGTATACAGAACAAGTCCAAAGAGAATGTCCGGGCTGGGATCTGCGTCTGGAAAAACCACCTGGCCGTGAAGAGTTAATAAACTTGAGCAGACTGTATAAACGTATCGGTTTTGAAAGCCAATTTGTTACACACTATGAGTATATGGAACTAAATAAGAATTTGATTGGTCAGCTCATTCCCTTGAGCGGATTAGTGGAAGAATTAAGGTTGATCAAAGATGAAGAGGAGCTGGATTATTTAAGACAGGCTGCCCATATAGGTGATCGTGTCTATGATGAAATTTGCCGCATAATCCGAGCAGAGCTTAGTGAAAAACATATCGCCAACCAGATTGTATATTATTTAAAGGAATTTGGTTGTGATAAAGAATCTTTTGATACCATAAGCGTTTCTGGGGATAATGCGGCTCTGCCGCATGGTCATCCGGGGGATAAGCTAATCCGGCCAGGAGATATGTTAACTTTGGATTATGGTGGCTTTCTTAAAGGTTATGCCAGTGATATGACCAGGACCATTGCTGTAGCAAAGGCTGATCAGAATCTGAAAGATAAATACCGTATGGTATTAGAAGCTCAGATTACCGGATTAAGTATGGTGAGGGAAGGGGTATCGTGTAAAGAAATAGATCAGACGGTTAGAAACTGTCTGAAAAAGTATGCTTTAGATAAATATTTTATACACGGTACCGGTCATGGGGTTGGTCTGGAAATCCACGAAGCCCCCCGGGTGTCTTTCAGCAGCAGTGAAATCTTAAGAAAAAATATGGTTATCACCATTGAACCAGGAATATATATTTCAGGATGGGGAGGAATTCGTATAGAGGATACCGTAATTGTAAAGGATGGAGGTTGTGAGATAATAACTCATTCAGATAAGGAATTATTAATTATTGATGGAGGGATAAAATGATATCAGTCAATGATTTTAAAACTGGTGTAACAGTGGAGATAGACGGTGCAGCCTTTCAAGTGGTTGAATTTCAGCATGTGAAGCCGGGAAAAGGTGCAGCATTCGTAAGAGCCAAGCTGAAAAATGTTCAAACCGGTGGAACGGTTGAAAAAACCTTCCGCGGTGGAGAGAAGTTACCCAGAGCTCATGTGGATCGCAGAGAAATGCAGTATCTTTATAATGATGGAGAAGGCTATGTCTGCATGGATAATGAGAACTATGATCAGATAAGTATAAGTAAAGATCAGATAGGTGATGGGGTCAAATGGCTGCTGGAGAACATGAATATACAGGTGCTGGTATTCCGGGGGAATATAATCGGATTAGAACTTCCCAATTTTGTAGAATTGCAGGTGGTAGAAACGGAACCTGGCATAAAAGGAGATACTGCTACTGGAGCCACTAAAAATGCCACCCTGGAAACAGGAGCGGTAGTACAAGTTCCTCTCTTCATTGAAGAGGGAGATCGGCTGCGGATTGATACCAGAACCGGGCAGTATATGGAACGTGCTTAGGCAGAAATTTATAACTAAATTATAGAGGAGACCGGGTATATCCACTCTCCAGGCTATAACACAATTAAAGTTGCAATTTAGTGTTCGCTTAGAGCTCATAATGTTAAGAAGTTCGCGGTAGAGGCTGTACATCAGTACATCGACTGAGCGGACTTCTTTATTATTTCGAGCGAAGTGAGCCAAATTGTGGTCCTGTAAGGGCCTTTTTATGCCATAATCCTTAGCGCTGTCATCTTGGCCTACACTTCTTGTCAAGCATTGATTTATAATAGGTTTATTTATATCTAATCTTGCTAATAATAACACCAAATTCTTAAGCTTGGATATTTGGTGAAGGGGGATATAAATGAAAGCCATAACGGAAAAAGTCAGTTATCTGCAGGGTTTATATGAGGGATTAAATGTAAGCGATTCTGGACCTAACGGTAAAATTATCTCCGGGATGCTGCAGGTGATGGAGGAGATGGCCGATATTGTTGAGGCCATGCAGCAGGAAATAGGAAGTTTACAAGAATATATGGATGATATGGATGATGAGATACTGGAATTAGAAGAAAAAATCTGGGGGACAGAAACCGATGATCAGGATATTGTAGAATTAAAATGTCTGAATTGTGGAGAGCAGCTGTATTTTGAAACCTGCATTTTAGATGATGAAGATGTATTGGAAATAACCTGCCCTAACTGTAATACAGTGGTCTATATAAATGACGGATCGTTTGATTTTGAAACTTATGATGAGGAAGATTTCAGCAGCCGGGAAAGAGCAAATGAAAAATCCTCGCACCCAAAAAGCACCAACTCAGAATTGTAGGCATTTGCCAACGTCGTAGCGGAAAAGTAGCGAATCATTAATAAAGTAATACCAAAATCTTAAAGGTATAAAATCCACTAATTGGCTCCCGAATGGGGGCTTAATTAGTTTCCTCGGGAAAAGTCGGTTAATGTATTAGTGCATGTATAAATATACCGTATTCGAGGCATGGGCAACACCAACCATCCTGGCTCCAAGGGGGACACCGCAGATTCGCATCTGTGCTCAACTGCGGTCCCGCGCTGTCCGTGGCGCTCGTCTTTTTTTGTTCAGTCGACTTCGCAGGGTGTTGCTCGATGCTCCGCAGACAGTCGCCGGCATATTTATACATATTCTTGAACAGTTTTTTAGAGTCTATCAGGGGGAACTAAATAGGCATCATTATCAGGAGCAGGGTATATGCTGCAGACCCTCCTGGTGCAGCGATATAGAAGTGAATAATAACATACCCTAAAAGGTGAGCGAGAAGGAATACGATACTAACAAAGAGAAGATTAAAATATATTGTTTCTCATTCTTATTTATTTTGATATACGAGGAGATAGATAAATGAAAAACCTGCACCAGTCCATGATTGTTGCCGTAGATGATATGAAGATAAATTTAGAGCTGATTAAGGACGTTTTAGGGGAAGAATATGAAGTTCTGACCACTGATAACGGGCAAGACGCACTGATACTAATTGAAAATAAAAGACCTGATCTAATTCTGCTGGACATAAAAATGTCGGATATGGACGGTTATGAAGTGTGCAGGAGATTAAAAAACAACCCCTACACCTGTAATATTCCAATAATTTTCCTATCCGGGATGAGTCAACTGGATGATAAAGAACAAGGATTTGAACTGGGAGCAGTTGATTATCTAACCAAACCTTTTGAGATTGCAGAATTACGAGCCAGGGTTAAGATCCATCTTAACCTCAAAATTTATCAGGAGCGCTTGGAGAATCAAAATGTCGTTTTGGAAGAACAGGTGCAAATAAGAACCAAAGAATTGGAAAAAGCCATACAAGATTTACGGGATTCTTCATTTGAAATGATTTGGCGGTTAACCAGGATAGCCGAATTTAGAGATGATGATACCGGATCTCATATTTTGAGAATGAGTTATTATTCAGCTATAATAGCCCGGAGTCTCGGTTTGGACCAAAATAAAATTGAGTATTTGATGAATGCTGCTCCCCTGCATGATATTGGTAAGATTGCCATACCTGATAAAATATTATTGAAACCGGGTAGGCTTACAGCAGAGGAATGCGAAGTTATGAAAACGCACACTACCATTGGAGCTAAAATACTTGAGAATTTAAGAAGTAAGATGATTGATATGGGCCGTGAAATTGCTTTAACCCATCATGAAAAATGGGATGGCAGTGGTTACCCTCAAGGTCTGAAAGGAGAGCAGATACCATTATATGGCAGGATCGTAGCTGTAGCGGATGTATTTGATGCTTTAATGAGTAAGCGTCCCTATAAGGAAGCTTATTCCCTGGAGGAGTCGCTCCAAATCATCCGGGAAGATAGCGGAAAACATTTTGACCCTGAGGTGGTGAAGGCTTTTTTCAGTTCTCTGGATGAGATAAGGGCTATGGAAACAGGTTCCTTATTTAGCGATTTAAACTGCCAAAAGATACTCAACTTAAGTGTGTTGCAGGGAAGATTGTTTGACCAATCCCACCAGCATCTATCTAATCCATAAGACCGGGGGACAAAGAACTGTCCCCATGTCCCAGTAAGGCTAAGACTTAAGAATATTGGAAATCTTTTCTAATAGGATATTGGCGGATACTGGCTTGGGAATATAATCTATGGCACCAAGCTTTATAAGCTGTTCAATTTCCTTCTGGTAACTGTAACCGGACATCAACAATACTTTAATCTGGGATTGAATATTTTTCAGTTGAATAAATACTTCGCTTCCATTAATTATGGGCATTATCATATCCAGAATTACCAGATCACTTTCTTTGCCATATTTTTCATAATAAGCAATGGCACTTTTACCATCAGCAAAATGTTCTACCTCATATCCATGGTCTTTAAGCAGTTCTGTCAGCAGTTCACGTACCACTAAATCATCGTCGATTATCAAAATTCTACCCTCGGTCTTCTCCGGGCTTACATGAGTGCTTGAGAAATGAACAGGATAATGTGATTCAGAAAAGGGCAGATAGATAGTGAAGGTGCTTCCTTGCCCGGGATTGCTCTCTACCTTTATACCTCCTTTAAGTGAGGTGATGGTGCCAAAGACCGTAGGCAGACCCATCCCGGTACCTTTTCCCGTCTCTTTGGTAGTGAAAAAGGGTTCGAATATTCTGGCTTTAGTTTTTTCGTCCATACCAGATCCGGTATCTTCAATAATGAGTTTAAAGTATAAACCAGGTTCTATCTGAGGTAGAATATTTCTGGTACCCGATTTATTCAGCCTGCATATACTGGTTGAAATCTTAATTATCCCACCTTCGGGCATGGCATCTCTAGCATTCAAACATATATTAAGAAGAGCATTCTGCAGTTGCCCGGGATCTCCTTTAACTATGGGATTATCGACCTGCAAATCCACCTCTATATGAATACGTCGGTCCAGAGTATGTTTCAACATGGAGACAGTGTCAGTTATCAAGTTGTGTATATCTACATAGGTCAAGATTAGTTTGCTTTTGCGGGCAAAAGTAAGTAACTGCTGGGTTAGATCGGCAGAATGTCGGGCAGCGGAACCTATCATACGGGCATACTTCAACAGAACGGGATCCTTGGTCTTATTCTGGAGTAAATCTGCATATCCCAGGATGCCCATAAGCTGGTTATTGAAATCGTGGGCAATTCCTCCTGCCAGTTGTCCTATAACCTGCATTTTCTCCGCCTGACGCAGCTGCTCTTCGAGCTTCACTTGATCAGTGACGTCTTCGATTACTAAAAGAAGCATGATGGGATTGCCTGAACTGTCATAAATTGGTATTTTGATATAATTACAAATTATATCCATTCCAAAAATCTTAAGTTGGGTTCCAGTTACTCTGAATATATCTCCCTGTTTAAGGACCTGTCTATCTTCCATCACAAAATGTTCAGCCAGTTGATGATCGAACAGATCGTAATCCGTTTTACCAAGTACTTCTTCTTTTCTCAGGCCAAGCATTCTTTCCAGTGCGTTATTAAAGTAGGTATAAGTCAGATTATTTTGGGGATCTTTGGCTGATATACCAGCTGGCATATTTCCCAGCAGTGTTTCCAGAAGGTTTTTTTGTTGAACGACTTCCGCTTCAGTCTGTTTCTTCAGGGTAATATTTTCTACCATGGCAACTGCAATAGGCTCATCATGATTAATTCTGGCTACCGTCACTGATACCCATAACTGTCGGCCTTCTTTACTTAAATAACGAGTCTCTCGGGTAAAGGATTTTCGATTACCTTTGAAAAGTTCATCATACAAGTATCTTAAGGTATAAAAATCATCTGGATGGCTTAGCTTTTGCAGAGGTAGTTCCTTTAATTCATGGTTAAGATAACCGCTTATTTTTTCAAAGGTATTATTAACCAGGAAGGGTTTATAGTCAGTGTCTATTAAAGCTATTCCCAGAGGCGCATTTTCGAATATGGAACGGAATTTCAGCTCACTGGCCTGCAGTTCTGCTTCAACCTGTTTGCGTTCAGTTATATCCAGCATTACTCCCAGGATGTGGGTGGCATGTCCCCCTTCATCTCTGGAAATATGCATGGTATCCTGAACCCATTTGATACTTTTATCAGCGGTTATCATTCTATATTGAGCGGACCAATGGTGGGTACTGCCATTTAAGGCTTCTATAGCGGTACTGCGAATCCGGGTTATATCCTCCGGGTGAACAAATTGGGCTCGTTTTTCTATTTGGGCTATTATGTGTTCTGGGTCATATCCTAATATTGTTTTGCACTGCGGACTTATAATCATAGAGGCTGGGTCATTCAGCTCACCATAATAGACAATAGCTGGCAGGGTGTTTACCAGTTCCCGATAACGGCTTTCAGATTCTCTTAAGGCATGTTCCAAAGTTCTTAAGGGGGTAAGATCCTGAATAATTCCGCTAAAACCGATTAATTCATGGTTTCTGTTATAGTCTGCTACTGATTTACCATAGATATATTTAGTCTCGCCATTATAATTAACTATTCTGTAATAATCTTCGCAGCTGTTGGCATCTTTCATACTTTTTTTTATTTTTTCTATTTTATAGTGTTCTTGAGGATGCAGGAGCGATATAAAAGAGTCTATCGAAGGTTTAATCCGGTCTGGACTGCAGCCTAAAATACTATAAATTTCATCTGACCAGGATAACTTGCGGTCGGCCGGGGTATATTTCCAGCTTCCCAGGTGGGCTATGGCTTGGGCATGTTTTAACTGTTCAGCCCGATCTTCGGCTGTTTTTCTGGATTTTTCCAGCTTGTCGGTAATCGAATGTAATTCTAAAACCATGCCCAGTGATTTGGCTGCAAAGCGTAAGGCTGCAACCTCTGGCCCTGACCAGGTACGTTGTTGCATGCATTCATCGAACCCAATAATTCCCCAGAAATCCTGATTAACAAAGATGGGTACATGTACCATACTTAAAATGTTCTGCATTTCAAGAGTTTGTCGTATCACATCATCAGGTAATTCAAGGGTATTAACAATGTAGACATCGTTTCCCAACAGAGTACTTACTGCCTCTGGAGCATACTCCTCCAGGGGGAAATTCTGCAGATCCGGGTCGTCTATAAAAGCCTGGATAGATTGATTGCACCATTCCAGATGGTAATGAAGTATTATCTTACCTTCCATGCTGCGGGAGCTGTTAAACAGATAAACCCGGCTAACTTCAGCCGCCTGGCCCAATAATGCAAGGGCGGTTTGCAGTCCTGCGCCGATATCTTCCGATGGGATAAGGATATCTGTGCTGAGAGCGAGGGCTTGAAAGACATTGACACAACGCAGCATAAGCTGTTCTGCTTTATCGTGCTTTATAACATTTATATTTGACCCGGTCAATTTATCAGGATGGGAATAAGTTTCATGCTCGGGCCTGATTTGAGATCTGCTTATGCTTTGGTCATCGAGGTTAGAGGCCATTTTGACAAGATCAAGTTCCTGTTGGAGTCGGTAATTTTCGTCTTCCAGTTCTTTTATACGTTTCTCAAGTTCCTGCATCTACTAAACCCCTCCCCGGTCCAAGAATTAATAATTTAGATATGGGGTGAACGGCTGCTCGTTATATTTATTTTTCGGTATTAAATACGGCTTTCCTCCTTGATACATGGAAATTGGCAATTTAATTGGCTTGATAGAATCAATGGAGCTAAAAAATTAAAACCAAAGGCTCATCCAATAGCAATTTCTAATAATATCCCATAAAATTGGCGGAGTGCCAATCTATACCCCATCTTAAGAGCGACATAGTAAATTAACTGACATATTTTACTCAGTATGCCAATATCTATGTAAAACAGAGGTGATAGCATGTCAGCAGCAAGTGAAATGGGTGTATTAAAAAATGAAATCTTTCCCTTCCTGTCACCGACAGTAAGTAAAATGTTTTTAAGGGTGGATGGGAAAAAACTAGGCAAAATCGAGGAAATTAGGATGAGATGCACCCAGCCTTTAATTATCAGGGATGCAGATCATGAATATGGATTGGACCCTAAAACAGGAATTACAGCTGATATAAATAGATCATACTGTGTTACCCAGGAAGATCTTATGCGAACGATTGCTGCTATCAGTGACAATTCCTTATATGCCTTTGAAGAGGATATCCGAAAAGGGTTTATTACTATATCGGGTGGTCATCGGGTTGGTCTGGCAGGACAAGTGGTGATGCAGGATATGAATATTAAAGCTATCAAAGAATTCTCCAGCGTTTGTATCCGAATTGCACGGGAAATAAAAAACTGTGCCGGTGAGATTATGAATACTGTTTACTCACCTTCTAATAAAGTGAAAAACACGCTGCTGGTTTCACCTCCGCGCTGCGGTAAAACTACCCTGCTGAGGGATATCGCCAGGCTGTTATCGTCCGGAAGCAGTCAGCATAAAGCCCAAAATGTAGTGATAGTCGATGAAAGATCGGAGCTAGCCGGCTGTTACCTGGGAATACCTCAATTAGATGTAGGGCCACGTACGGATGTGCTGGATTCATGTGCCAAGGCGGCCGGGATGATCATCGCAGTCCGGGCCATGTCTCCGGAAGTTATCATTACTGATGAACTGGGAAGAAAGGAAGACGTGGATGCGGTTCAGGAATGCATTAATGCAGGTGTAAGTATAATAAGCAGTATACACGCGGGAACAATCGAGGAATTGCAGAATCGACCCATTATGAGGGACCTGATCTCCAGCAGAGCATTTAAGAATATTATCATACTTTCCAGGAGCAGAGGACCGGGAAGTATAGATAAGATCGTCAGGTGGGATTAAATATGGCCTGGTTTAAAATGATAGGTACTGCGCTGATTATTTCCAGTATGGGGGCCTGGGGATTATCTGGCGCCCGAGGAATAGGGAGAAGAACCGAGGAACTAAAGGAATTAAGGTTTGCTATAGCCTTCCTGGAAAAAGAAATAACCTATATGCATACCCCGTTAACCCGTGCATTCGAAAGAACTGCGCGTATGTGCCATCAACCCGTTTCCGCTCTCTTTATGGAGAGCGCTATAAACTTAAAAGCTGGACAAGGGCTAACGGCTGGAGAAGCCTGGATGCAAGGTATCAAGCATTTACATATTAAATCTAACTTAAAAGAGAATGATTTGGAGATATTAGCCACCGCTGCGCATCATCTGGGAATGAGCGACAGCTCAGATCAGCGTAAGTTCCTGGTATTGATGCAGGAAGAAATCAAGGTTCAGGAAGAAAAAGCCCGGCAGGAGCAGGAGGCTAACCAGAAATTATGGTCTTACGGGGGATTCATTATGGGTATAGTAATTGTCCTGCTGCTAATCTAAATTAATATATCAGGTAACTGCCGGGAGGCAGGTAAAAACTTTCTGGAATAGGAGGCTTCGGTATGGACATCGATATAATATTTCGCATAGCGGGTATCGGTATATTGATAGCAATTTTATCTATCGTACTTAAACAAGCTAAAAAGGAGGAACAAGCTGAAATGCTAACTTTAGCCGGTGTAGTTGTCGTACTAATTCTGGTAGTGCAGTTAATGAATCAGCTTTTTACAGTGGTCAGGTCGGTTTTTAATCTCTAAAGCCTGGGTATTAATGGAAATCTTTCTACTAATAAAGAGGGGAGATTACATTGGATATAGCTCAAATTGTGGGATTAGCTCTGGTAACGACTATAATGCTCCTCATTCTCAGACAGGATAAACCGGTCATGGCGGTAATCTTGAGTATTGTATTCAGCATCATTATTTTTACTTTTTTAATGGGGAAGATGACCTCCATTCTAAGTGTTATGAGTGACTTGACCCGCAGAGCCGGGATCAATTATTTCTTTCTCAGCACCCTGTTGAAAATACTGGGGGTTGCTTATCTGGCTGAATTTGCGGCAGCTATATGCCAGGACGCCGGTGAACAGGCAGTAGCCAAGAAGGTGGAATTTGCCGCTAAAATTATTATTGCGGTACTGGCCCTGCCCATAATGATTGCCATACTCGAATCTCTTATGGAACTAATGCCTGTTTAATGGAACGGATTATTATGGTGGTTGGGGGTGAGAAAGGTCATGCATCAAAAGTGCCGTTTTATATTATTTTTATCGTTAATCTTGCTTATATTATCTTGTCCCCCAGTCTTAGCAGTAGAGGACGAAAACAATGAGAAAGTATTTTCGCTGCAGGATACCATAGATAGTCTGGATATGGATTTTTTAGAGGAATACAAAAACAACCTGGATAGTGAGATTGCTGACTACATAGGCGGAAATTCGGTCAAAGATTGGTTCCTGGATTTTATCAAGGGAGATTGGGATTTTGATATAAAAAATCTGGGCCAGGACATAGTACGATTTTTATTTAAAGAAGTAGTTGCCAATTCAAGTTTGCTGGGAAAAATTCTGATACTATCTGTTATATCCGCTCTATTGATTAACCTTCAGACCGCCTTTGCCTCAGATGTAGCACGTATTTCTTACCTGGCTTGTTTTATGGCTTTATGTGCCATAGCTATCAGTTCCTTCCAACTGGTACTGGATGTGGGGCAGAATACCATAGAAAACATGGTTGCTTTTATGGTGGGCATGCTGCCCCAAATGCTGGTTTTAACGGCCGGCTTAGGTAATATAAATGCTTCGGTGATGCTTTTTCCTTTATTGATGACTGCCGCTACGGCTTTCGCTAATGCGATAAAAGTCATAGTATTTCCTCTGATTATTATGTCAGCCATAATGTCTATTGTTAATCATATGTCGGAAACTATAAAAGTCGAAAAAATGGCCAAATTTTTTAATGAGATGGCCAAGATTTCACTAGGTTTTTTCTTAACATTTTTTGTAGGCATAATGACTTTAAGGGCTCTTTATTCATCGGTACTGGATAAAATAGCTCTAAGAACTACCAGGTATTTCAGTGATAATGCTATCCCCATGATAGGCAAAATGTTTTCTGACACCATCGAAGTAGCTGCCGGGTATGTAGTTATGCTGAAACAGGCCTTGAGTATATTTGGGGTAATAATAATTTTGGGCATAATCTTAATGCCGGTAATAAAAATTGCTGCTATAGCTCTTATTTATAAAGCGGCGGCAGCTATTGCTGAACCTTTAGGTGATTCTAGAACAGCTGCCATATTAGAGAGTATGAGTGCCCATATATTTTTTATGCTGGCCGCTGTAATAGCAGTAGCCCTGATGTTTTTCATTATGATCGCTATTGTAGCAGGTATGTATAATGGGTGGGCTATGCTGAGCTGAAAATATAGAGGGGTTAATCATGAGTGTTTTGGCAGAGATAGTAAGAAACGTACTGGTTATTATTATAATGGCCAGTTTCCTGGAATTACTGCTTCCGGTTGGTACCATCAGGCCTTTTGTGCGCTTTGCAATCGGACTGTTTGTTCTGATTGCGGTATTAAATCCGGTACTGGGATATTTATTTCATGATAGTAATTTTCAGGTTAATTGGTGGGATTACCAGATTGATGAAGATATAGGAGATAGTATTGTTGCTGAAGGCCGACAGATTAATGAGCGTATGGTTAAGCAAAATCAGCAGATGCTGAAAGAAAAAATGGAAGGTCAGATTAATGCGGTTATTTTGCTGGTACCGGGGATTGAAGATGTGCATACTGAGGCGGAAATCAACGATGGTAACATTGATAGACTGACATTTACCATCTATCCGGAAAAAATCGAGATAAGTGAGGATACAGGAGAAACAAACGTATTTACCAGTGAAACAGAAGAATACTCAAGTGAAATGAAGCAGCAGATAGAAAAGAAAATAATTAATGTTGTCAGCAATATGTATGGTTTGGGTGGAGAGAAAATAGAAATCAATTTTGAAGGAGGAAGATAAGGTGCTGGAAGAATGGATAAGGGAAAAATCTTCTGCGAATATTGGAAATTCATTTTTGCGTTCTAAAAAAGGTCAGTATCTGCTGATTATTCTGGTTTGTCTGGGACTTTTGGCATTGATCTGGCCGGTTACAGATAGCACCAGTAATTTGGGAACGGAGAGTGCTGAAAAAGCAGTGACTGACAATTATGGAGATAGCAGCAACAAGATAAGCCAGGAAGTAGAGTCGATACTTGCCAAAATCGAAGGAGCAGGGGAAGTGGATGTTAGTGTAACCCTGGCTTCCAGTGGCCTAAGAACATATGCCGCCAATACAAGAAATGAAACCCGTGAAAGCGATGAAAGCGACAGGCAGGGAGGGGTCAAGAACAGCGTAGAACATAATATTACCCAGGATATTGCTGTTTCGTCAGGAAGCCCTTTGTTAATAGAAGAAAAAAATCCGGAAATACTTGGCGTATTAGTAGTAGCAGATGGTGCCAGATCACCAGAGCTGAGGGAAGAACTCACCAATGCCACTGCCACCCTTTTGAATATACCGGTACACAAAGTGCAGGTGATGTCTAGAAAAGGAGGGGAATAATGATTATCAGGTGGAATAGAAATATTAGAAGCACCCTGTACATTCTGGCTGCAGTTTTCTTATTGTTATCAGCTGTTTATATGGTCAGAGACTATAGCGGGGAGATGATAAATGCTAATTCTCAGGCCCCAACTCAGAATGAACTGGATGATAGTATTAATAAATTATTGTCGGACCAAGAATCCAGCAACTTTTTTGCTGAGTATAGAATGGAAAGGGAAAGAGTAAGAAGTAAACAGGTGGAAACCTTAAAAGATGTCATCAATAAAGAAAGTGTCAGTCAGGAAGCCAGGGATGCAGCTGCTTTGAGGCTGGTAAAGATAAGTGAAGATATTGAAAAGGAAATGAAGGCGGAAAGTCTAATAAAGTCAGAGGGTTATGAGGATTGCGCGGTTATCATCCAAGCCGAAACAACTACCGTAGTTATACTGACCGCAGCCTTGAGGTTGGATCAGGAAGAAGAAATTAAAAAAATGGTCAGCCGATCAGTACCGTGCAGCGAGGAAAGCATCTGTATCATTGCCCGAGAGAAGTGATATATAGGAGCAGCAATTACCTTGTATAAAAGTATAAAGATTGCAATATACCCGTTTTATTCATATAATAATATCAGTAAGACTGAAATAATACGCTCAGGTCTCAGACCTGAGCCTATTTATATTAAAATATAGCAAAAACTATGAGATCGAGATGAAGAGACATCCTGTTGTTAAAATCAAGAAAAGATCAGTTCGTGGGGGCGATGATGAGATGAATATCGATGAAATACGTGAATTAATTCTACTCCTGGATCAAACCAGTATTTCTGACCTGGAATTGGAAAAGGAAGGCTATCGGATTAGCCTGCGCAAAGCCAACTCCGAGATACCTGCTCCGGTTAATAACAGTAAAGGCAAAGTGGGCGGTACTAAGGCATTAGATGAGAAGGAGGCGAAAATAACCAGCGAAACTGCGATCGAAGTTCTATCACCGATGGTAGGGACCTTTTACTCTGCAGCTTCACCTGATTCTGAACCATATATTAAAATCGGAGATCATGTGGAGGCCGGACAAACACTATGTATTCTTGAAGCAATGAAACTATTTAATGAAATTAAATCAGATTTTGCGGGAACCATAGTGGATATACTAGCAGAAAATGCAGAACCGATTGAATTTGGTCAAACACTGTTTATAATTGAAAAAGACTAGGGGTGATAAATTGTTTTCCAGAGTCTTGATTGCCAATCGGGGAGAGATCGCAGTCCGTATTATCCGAGCCTGCAGGGAGTTGGGTATTGATACTATTGCAGTATATTCTGTGGCCGACCGGGATAGCCTGCATGTAAAAATGGCTGACATGGCAGTATGTATTGGCGGTGCTCCTGCCCGGGAGAGTTATCTGAATATATCCAACATTATTGCTGCAGCCCAGAATTTAGGGGCCCAAGCCATTCATCCAGGATATGGATTTCTGGCTGAAAATCATTACTTTGCTGACTTGTGTCAAACTTATAATTTGAAATTTATTGGACCTAAAGCTGATGTAATAGAAGCTATGGGAGATAAAGTCAAAGCAAGAGAGATTGCCAGAGCGGCTGGAGTGCCGTTGGTTCCTGGTAGTGATGGGGCAGTGAGCAGTTATGAAGAAGCAGTAACAGTTGCACAAGAAATAGGCTACCCAATCATGATAAAAGCCTCTGCCGGAGGTGGAGGTAAAGGGATGCGATTAGCCCATACTCCAGAATCATTAAAAGAAGCGCTCAGTACAGCCAGGATGGAGGCTAATGCAGCCTTTGGCAATGACGAGATTTATATCGAAAAATATATTGAAGAACCACGCCATATAGAAATTCAAGTACTGGGTGATGAATATGGAAATTTGATTCACCTGGGCGAGAGAGATTGTTCACTGCAGCGCCGTAACCAAAAACTCCTGGAGGAATCTCCTTCAACCCTGCTCAATGAAGAAATGAGACGGAGGATGGGAGAGGTAGCTATCAATGCAGCCCGGGCAGCTGAGTATTTTAGTGCTGGTACGGTTGAGTTTTTGGTCGATAAGAAATGCAATTTTTATTTCATTGAAATGAACACCCGGGTGCAGGTAGAACATCCGGTAAGTGAAATGGTTACCGGTATAGATATAGTTAAAGAGCAGATTAGAATAGCTGCCGGACAGCCCTTGAGTTATACCCAGGATGATGTGAAATCCAGGGGATGGGCAATCGAATGCAGAGTTAATGCAGAAGATCCGGATAATAATTTCCAACCCTACCCGGGCACAGTAGGTCAATATGTGGTTCCCGGAGGCCCTGGAGTTCGAGTAGACTCGTCAGTTTATTCCAATTACACTATTACCCCGTATTATGATTCCATGATAGCCAAGGTTATTGTGTGGGGGCAGGACAGGCCCGAGGCGGTGGCCAGAATGAAACGCGCTTTAAATGAATTTATCATTGAAAATATTATTACCACGATCCCTTTCCATTTAAAGGTACTTGATAATGCATTTTTTCAAAGAGGGGAAGTGTATACCAACTTTATCCAGCGTAGAATGAGCAGTGAAGTGTAAATATATTAATATAGAGCCTGATTGATAATTACCAGTATTTTCTGGTAAAATGCTATTATAAGTATAAATAGGAGGTGTTGGAAATGGATGCACAAAAACCAGAAATTAATAATGAAATGGGTACCATCAGAATAGCCGATGAAGTTGTATCAACTGTAGCGGGGCTTGCGGCTGCAGATGTTGAGGGGGTGGCTTCTCTCAGCGGTGGTTGGGGCACTGATCTGGTAGAAAAACTGGGCAGAAAAAATCTTGGCAAAGGTATCAAGGTTGAGGTGGCTGACGGTTCGACCAGCATTGACATAGCTGTAGTTGTTAAATTTGGATATGCAATTCCGGATGTAGCTGAAACGGTGCAGCAAGAAGTTAAACAGTCGGTGGAAACTATGACTGGCTTGATCGTTAATGCGGTTAATGTAAATATTATTGCGGTAGATATTAAAAAGGAAGAACCGGTTGAAGATCAAACGGTTGATGACAGCGAATTAGAATAGTGTTTTATTGGACTATTATTATAACCCCCTGCCAAAACAGGGGGTTCAGGTTGTCGACAAAGTTGGTAAGATGCCAGGTCGATGACAGAAGCCCACAGGATAACAATTTGGACTCGCTGTGCTCGAAATCATTAAGAAATGAAGATCAAGGCATGAGAAAAGCCCGCGATTGAGGCGTACTTGAGTACATTGATTGAGCGGGCTTCTTTATTATTTCGAGCAAGTGAGCTCGAAATTGCTCCCTTAATCACCGTGAGCATTGCGAACAAAAATTGTACCTATATTGGTGCAGCAATGAAATAAAGGCACATCAGTTGCCCCGGCACGGGGTTGACCTGCGTATCCCCGCAGGGGGTAAGGGCTTTTGGAAATAACGAAGATATTCACTTTGGGCAGCGATCTGAAATTCCTGCCCCAACAGGTGGTTAGCTGTATTCTTTGACATATGAAAGGAGTGACATAAATGTCTGGATTGTTACGAGCAATATTATTTCTGTATAATTTAATTTTGCTGGCTCTGGGAGGTATTATTGCCGCGGTTGCCATGGGCCGGCCAGAACCAATGAAGTATCTGGAGATGTTATTGTCCACCACCCAGAACCGGATAGTATTAGGGAGTGCTGGAATAATATTAATAATACTAGCAATAGTAGTATTTATTCCACTTTTCAAGCGGGCACCCCGGGAGGATGCTATCGTTATAGAAAACGCTTTGTCGGGACAGATTTCGATGACTGCTGCAGCTGCCAAGGTGATAATTCATAAAGCGGTACAAAAAGTAGAAGGGGTGAAAGAGAACAGAACCTCAATAAAAAATCTGGCCCAGGGGCTTACTATTTACATACATATGATGATAAACCCCGACCTGAGTATACCAGAGTTGAGCAAACAGATTCAGGACATTGTCAAAGAGGATATGCTGCATATTGGTGGTCTGGAAGTCCATGCAGTAAAGGTTTTAGTTGATGACTTCGGGACGGCCGGGAAATCGGCTGCAAAGTAAGGGGGCATTCTCATGTGGGAGAATATTTTATCCGAGCTGCTGGTAAAGCACCGGGGAAAAACCATAGGCATTGCACTGGGTTTAACAGCCAGTATCCTCTTTGTAAGTTTTGGCTTTTGGAAAACCATTTTTATTATAATTTGTATTGGAGTAGGATACTTGCTGGGAAAAAGCATTGATGATGAAAAAGATATCGAGCTATGGT
Organism: Syntrophomonas sp.; assembly: GCA_016841245.1. Classification (GTDB taxonomy): domain Bacteria; phylum Bacillota; class Syntrophomonadia; order Syntrophomonadales; family Syntrophomonadaceae; genus JAAYJK01. Next base: position 90,584 of record JAENZN010000008.1, on the reverse strand, counting down.
TGAAGAAATTGTTCAAGGACAAGTAGCAGTTTAGAAAGGTAGATATATTTGAGCAGAAGGAAAGCACGAGAATACGCTTTTAAAGTATTATTTCAAGTAGATCAGGTGGCAGCTGAACCTGATCAAGCATTAAACTATTTGCTGCAGGAATCTAACCTGGCTGAAAAGGATATTATTTTTTCACAGGAATTGATCCAGGAAACTATGCGTAATTTTAATAAAATTGATAAGATAATTGCTTCATATGCCAGTGACTGGGCTATAGATCGGATGCCTGCGGTTGATAGAAATATTATGCGCCTGGCAGCCGGTGAGATTTTGTTTTTAGAGAGCGTTGATTCAATTATAGTGATTGATGAGGCAATTGAGATAGCTAAAAAATATGGAGGTGAATCATCCTCGGCCTACATTAACGCAATTCTGGATAGATTGGCAGGAGACCAGAAATAAGTGATCGTAATGATAGATGCTGTATTAGCTACTAGAGCTGTGGATGTCTGGGAAGAAAATCTGGATTATGGGAGTAAGGGAAGGCCTGCCGATTGATGGAAATTGTTAAAATTTAAATACTGAATAAAAATGATACTTACTGGATGACTGCCCCACTTTAACAGGGTTTTGCAGTCATACTAAATCATAAAGGAGCTAGTTGATAATGGAGTTAATAAGCGGAACAAAAATAGCTGAGGAAATAAAAGCTGGTCTGGGGGAGAAAAATCTTAGCCAGGGGATACGTCCTAAGCTAGCGGTTATTCTGGTAGGAGATGATAAAGAAAGCATGATTTATATCGGGTTGAAAGAAAAAGCGGCCCGAAGCATTTCCGGGGAAACCAGCATTATTCAACTGCCTGCCCATATTACTAAAGAGGATTTACTGACAGAAATTACTAAAGTGAATAATGACCAGGGTATTCATGGGATTATAATTCAATTACCCCTGCCGGAGCACCTCAGTTCATATCAGGATGAATTTCTAAAGGCGGTTAATGAAGAAAAGGATGTGGATGGATTTAACCCTACTAATCGAGGGAAACTAGTTGGTGGTGAACCCCAATATATCAGTTGTGCCGCCTTAGCCTGTATGGAAGTAATTGAACGCTATACTGAATTGCCCTATGGCAAAAATGCAATCCTGGTTGGAGATTCGTTTGATTTAATACTGCCTTTGTCCATTTTAATGATAAGACATGGATTCAATGTTCAGGTGATAAGTGAATATAAACCCGAATGGATACAAAATGCGGATATTTTAGTGGTTGAAAAAGGTTCGGCAAAAATGGTAAAAGGAGAACACCTGCGGGAGGGAATGCTGGTAATAGATGCCGGTTTTCACTGGGAAAACGGCAAGACCCATGGCAATGTAGATAAAGATTCAGTAAGCGGAGTAAGCGGCTATCTTTTGCCGGTGCCGGGAGGGACGGGTCCTTTACTGATTGCCAAGCTTATGGAAAACTTGTGTAGAGCATCTATATTAAACAGGAGCATCTGATGAAGGGCTTCATCAGTGTTAGTGAACTGAATGAATATATCAGCGGACTGCTGGCAGCAGATGAGTTTCTTTCCGACTTCTGGATGAAGGGGGAAATATCCGGGTTCAGTTTTTACCGACAGTCCGGCCATATGTATTTTACCTTGAAAGATCAAGAAAGTGCGGTAAGCTGCGTGATGTTCAAGAGCCGTAATAAAGGGCTGAAGTTTGAGCCGGAGGACGGTTTGGAAGTGTTGGTCCGGGTATATGTTTCCGTATATCCAAAACAGGGCAAATATCAGGTGTATGTGCAGGAAATGCAGCCCTATGGCAAGGGTGGTCTTTTCTTACAATTAGAACAATTAAAGAACAAACTTGAAGCTAAAGGATACTTTGCCCCGGAAAACAAGAAAAAGATTCCCGAAATGGTTAATTGTATAGGAATAGTGACATCTCAGGATGGAGCTGCTTTAAAAGATATTTTAAGGGTGATAAAACAAAGACACTCCAGCTGCCAGGTTATACTTGTGCACAGTTCAGTCCAGGGGGATGCTGCCCCCGCTGAGTTAGCTGAAGGGCTGAAGCTCATAAATACTCATGGTCAGGCAGAAGTAATAATCATCGGCCGGGGTGGTGGTTCATTTGAGGATCTTATGGCTTTTAACACAGAAATAGTTGTAAAAGCTATTTTTGAATCTAAAATACCGGTTATATCAGCCGTAGGGCATGAAATCGATTTTAGTCTGGCTGATATGGCAGCAGATTTGAGGGCAGCAACCCCAACTCAGGCTGCCAGTATGGCTGTGCCAGATATAAGTCGGTTGAGAATGGAAGTAGTAAAGTATCAGCAGCGGATAAACAGAGTCATGGAACGCAGGATAGGTCATTACAGTGAGACTCTGGATCGACTCATGTTGAAAAGAATTTGGAAAGAACCGCATATTCTGGTTAATGAAAAAGAAAGAAAAGTCGCAGAGCAGCAGGAAAGAATGAATCGCTGTGTTGTAGGTTTTATACAGGGCAGTCAGCATAGATGTTCTCTGGCCATGGAAGCCTTAGACAAATTAAGTCCATTAAAAGTGCTCAAGAGAGGTTATGCGGTAGTTTATAAAGATGGAAAAATATTACGCCAGATTAAGCAAGTTGAAATTGGTGAATATTTAAAGATAAAATTTAATGACGGTAACCTTGGCGTCCAAATAATGGACAAGGAGATGTTTTTAAATGAAAAAAATTAAATTTGAAGAAGCATTAAAGGAATTGGAAGCAATAGCAGATAAATTGGAAACGGGAGAACTGGATCTAGAGGAATCGATTAAGCTTTATGAGGAAGGCATAGACCTATCAGTATACTGCCAGAAACAGCTTGCTCAGGCAGAAGGGAAAATACAGCGGTTGATCAAAAAGCTGGATGGAGATATTCAAGTGGTGGATATGGACTGATAACCTTAATCTGTCTTGTTTCATAAATTATATTTATATACTAAGGGGATATCAGCTATGATAAGTGATACTAAAAGCTTTTTAGATGAAATTAGGCTTAGAAAAGAATATGTTGATGACTGCCTTGAAAATTGTATGTCTCAGGTCAGTACTTATCCTCCCCTTATCCATGAAGCTATGCGTTATGCAGTTTTTAATGGAGGGAAAAGGCTGCGCCCAATTATGGTTTTCGAAGGGGCGGTACTGGGAGGATCAAGAAAACAGGATGTTATTCCAGCTGCCTGTGCGCTTGAGTTGATTCATTCATATTCTTTGGTTCATGATGATCTGCCAGCCATGGATGATGATGACCTGCGTCGTGGAAAACCTACCTGTCATATTGTCTATGGTGAAGCTAATGCTATACTAACCGGGGATGCCCTTTTAACCGCTGCTTTTGAACTGCTGGCAGGAAACCTGAAGGTGTCAAAAGTTAAGGCTGAAAACCTGGTGAAAGCAATAGAAGTAATAGCAGCAGCTGCAGGCAGCAGGGGCATGATTGGGGGACAGGTTCTTGACCTGCAGTCAGAGGGCAAGAATATAGATTATGAGACGCTTAGAAAACTACATAGTCTAAAGACGGGAGAATTATTTCGAGCAGCTCTGAAAATCGGGGCCATATTAAGCGATATGAGTGAGGCAGGATTGGCTGCATTAGATAATTATGCCGATAATTTCGGATTAGCATTTCAAATTACCGACGATATTCTGGATATTGAAGGCAGTGAGGATATGACCGGGAAACCGGTAGGCAGTGATGAGAAAAATCATAAAACCACCTATCCAAGTCTCCTGGGGTTAGAAAAGTCTCACCAGCTGGCCCAGGAAGCAGTAAAAATGTGCCAGGAAAGTTTGGAATATTTTGGGAAAGAGGCTGATTTTCTCAGAAGGCTGGCCTTCTATACTTTAAATAGAAAAAATTAATCAGGATTGCCCGGAGGCTGACTCGTACGACCGAAGAGGTCAGACGGATAGTGTCCCCCCCCCCCCACTTATTAGATAAAGTTGTACTATTCTGTGACTGGTAAGGGAGCCCTTAGCTGTGTTATAATCAGGGATGAATAGGAAACTGGCAAAAGGTTGCAGTATTCTAGTCGACCCTATTAGTTTCGAAGGCGGGGCTAAAAATCCGTTAAGGGCACATCGATGAAGCTTCTGGTGTTGGCTTGTGACGCCCAGTCGGGGGTCATCGCTGGGAGTTAAGGGTCTGGGGGCTATTCGCAACGGCATGCGGGGACGACCCTCAAATCCGTGGAGGCTCATTATTTATAATGAGAAAACCTGCATTCTGGTAGAAGCTGGGTGCAGTGTAGCCTGCCTTGAGTGGAGGCGGCGAATAAACATTTGTGGGCGATCTTTTCTCGGCCAAGAAATAATCGTCTGTTTTGAAACCGTCGCTGCAAAAGAGGCTAGAAGCTAATGTGGGTTGTTGAGGAAAACTCCTAGACTGAGTGCAGCTTGAGCGTGGTTTATCGAGGATTAAAGTGCGTACTTAGTGGTAATCCAGTTCTATTATCGGTGACGAAATAGGGCAGGCATAAAGGGAAACCGCCCTTCTGGTAACAAAAGGGAGATCTGCTGGGAAAACCTTCTGGACCTATGTCGCAGCGTTTACTCGATAAACAACCTTTTGCCAGACCCATTTTATTGGGGGAAAAAATAGAGTTGAGTGGCCAAATGAAAAAAAATATATTTGTTTCTGGATTACTGGTAGCTTTTATCACATTTTTTATGGCTCTGTTGGTCAGTCTGGGGTCAGAGGCTCTGGTAAGAGCTGTAAATAGTGTGCTGGTGGCATTTTCTTTGCTGCTGGTTATTATTTTTCTGGGGATATTTTTCGATATAATTGGAACTGCTGTAACCGCAGCTGAACTGCCGCCTTTTAATGCCAGGGCGGCAAAAAAAATATTTGGAGCCAAACAAGGAGTGAAACTCATCCATAATGCAGATATTGTGGCCAATGTTTGTAATGATGTAATAGGAGACATTGCCGGAACCTTAAGCGGTGCCATAGGAGCTGGGATTGTGGTGAGTTTGGTCAGGCAACTAACTATTGTGGATTTAGCTCTGGCAGGGGCATTAATGACTAGCTTAATAGCTGCCTTAACTGTTGGAGGAAAAGCAATGGGTAAGAAATTAGCAGTTAATAATGCGGATAATATTATTTCTAAAGCCGCTAAAGTGGTAGCCTGGTTGGAACAGATTAGCGGCTGGGAATTATTTAAGAACAGAAAGTGAGATAATTATGTCGGGGATGCTTGACAAAATAAAATCTACTGAAGATATAAAAAGAATGAATTTAAAAGAAATGCATTACTTAGCGGGTGAGATAAGAGAATTACTGATAAGCAGTATATCTCAGTGTGGAGGACACCTGGCACCGAATCTGGGAGTAGTGGAACTAAGCATTGCCCTCCAGTATGTTTTTGATACTTCAGTTGATCGGGTTATTTGGGATGTAGGACACCAGAGTTATGTCCATAAAATACTTACCGGACGCAAAGAAGCTATGATGTCGCTCAGACAATATGGTGGATTAAGCGGATTTCCTAAAAGTGAAGAGTCTATCCATGATGCATTTAATACCGGACACAGCAGCACCTCAATTTCAGCAGCACTGGGTATAGCCGCAGCACGCGACTTACAGGATCAAAGTTATTCTGTAGTAGCGGTTATCGGTGATGGAGCTTTAACCGGTGGCATGGCTTTTGAAGCATTAAACCATGCCGGTAATGAAGGCCGCGACTTAATAGTAATATTGAATGATAACGAAATGTCGATATCCAGGAATGTGGGAGCCATGTCGGGGTATTTAAACCGTCTGCGTACCGATCCATCCTATTCTCGGACCAAGGAAGAAATTGAGACCCACCTTATGCGCATACCGGGTATCGGTCCTAATATCGCTCGGGCAGCCGGAAGATTTAAAGATTTAGTCAAATACTTGATGGTTCCAGGAATAATATTTGAAGAACTTGGCTTTACATATATCGGACCTGTGAATGGTCATGATCTGGAAGAAATCCTACCGGTACTCAATAATGCCAGTAAAATGAAGGGACCGGTTTTAATTCACGCCATAACTGAAAAGGGGCGAGGTTATGAGCCAGCCCGTCGGGATCCAGGCACCTTCCATGGGGTGGGGCCATTTGACATCGATACTGGCAAAACGATTAAAAAGCCTATTAAAACCTATACCGAAATATTTGGAGAATATATGGTGGACAGGGCTCAAACTGACCCTCGAGTGGTGGCTATAACTGCGGCTATGGCAAATGGTACCGGGTTAAGTGAATTTGCCGCCCGATATCCGGAACGGTTTTTTGATACCGGTATCTGTGAACAGCATGCAGTTACTTTAGCGGCAGGAATGGCCAAAGCAGGATTAAGGCCGGTTGTTGCGATATATTCAACTTTCTTACAGCGAGCTTACGATCAGATTATCCATGATGTGGCTTTGCAAAGATTGCCAGTTATTTTTGCTATAGATAGAGCTGGTCTGGTTGGTGAAGACGGACCTACGCATCATGGGATATTTGATCTGGCTTATTTAAGAAACATTCCTGAAATGACCATAATGGCTCCTTCTAATGAGAACGAATTACTGGATATGCTGCATACCGCCTTTACAATAGATGGACCGGTAGCAATAAGATATCCACGGGGAGCCGGGGAAGGTGTACCAATTCTTTCTGACCGGCAAATTCTGAACCAGGGTGAATCAAAGGTACTGAAAAAGGGCCCCGATTTAGCTATCATGGCGATAGGCCGGGGGGTAAGTATAGCTCGTGAAGTTGCTGTTTTAATAGAGGAAAAGGGTATTGGTACTTTACTTATAGATGCCAGGTTTGTTAAGCCGCTTGATACAGCAGTTATAAGAAGAATTGGCAATAAATACCAAAAACTGGTTACTATTGAGGATAATTGCCTGGATGGAGGATTCGGCAGTGCGGTACTGGAAGTTCTAGCGAAAAATGCTCAGAATATAGATACTCTGTGTATTGGGATACCGGACGAATTTGTTGAGCATGGAAAAGTTGAACTGCTTTTTGATTATTTAAATATGGATGCAGTATCGGTAGTTGAGAAAATTATCAATCGATGGCCAGAACTGTTGGGTTATAGCAGAGAATTGGGGTTGTTGAATTTTGGAAAAAATTAGACTGGATAACCTTCTATTTCAGCAGGGCTTAACCAGCAGTCGGGAGAAGGCCAGGGCCATGATAATGGCCGGTGAAGTTGCAGTTAATGGCAAAGTGATAGATAAACCTGGAACTAATGTAAAGAGCGATGTTACCATACAAATAAATGACTTGTCTCCGCGTTATGTTAGTCGGGGAGGGATCAAGCTGGAAAAAGCTATCCAGGTATTTAATATAGATTTTACTTCAGCTATAGTCCTGGATGTAGGAGCTTCCACCGGCGGCTATACCGATTGTGCTCTGCAGCATGGGGCTGAGAAGGTTTATGCGGTTGATGTCGGGTACGGACAGCTGGATTGGAAATTACGCAATGATCAACGGGTCATAAATATGGAAAAAACTAATATCAGATACCTGCTGCCGGAAGAAGTGGGTGAAGCAGTAGATTTCATCACCGTAGATGTTTCGTTTATTTCAACCAGACTGGTATTTCCGGTGCTTACAAATTTGCTTAAAGATAACGGGATTATTATTTCACTTATTAAGCCTCAGTTTGAGGCGGGCAAAAACCAGGTAGGGAAAAAAGGAGTGGTTAAGGATCCTGGCATCCATATTAGGGTTCTTAATGATTGTATCAAATATGCTGAAGGTGCCGGTTTTATATGTACCGGTATTACTTATTCTCCGATAACCGGACCCAGCGGAAACATTGAATACTTTATTAAACTTGAAAAATATTCGAAAATAATTATAAATCTAGAAGAAGTAATAAATATGGTGGTTGGAGAAGCTCACAGCCAGCTGGGAGGGTAAAGATTGAAAACACTGCTGGTAAATAACAAAAAATATCGGAAAAGTACCCAATATATGACCACAGAGATTTCAGAAAAACTTGAGGCCCGCGGGATAGAAGTGCTGGTAGACGATGGTACCAGGAAATTTCCGGACCAGGATATTGCTAATATTATTGTGCTGGGCGGGGATGGCACAATGCTGAGAGCAGCCCGTACCTATGGACAGGGAGATGTCCCTATTCTGGGAATAAATATGGGAACGGTCGGGTTTCTCAGTAATATAGAAATAAACGAAGTCGATGAGTATTTGGATAGATTTTTACAGGCTGACTACACCATAGATACTATGATGATGTTGGAAGTAAATATTTACGAGAACGATAGTATCATAAGTACTTCTCATTGCTTGAACGAGGTCATTATTAAATCCAAGGTACCTCGGATGGTAACCCTCAATTATCGCATCAATGGACAGCCCTGTGTTCCTTATAAAGGTGATGGCTTAATATTTGCTACTCCCGCTGGTTCCACAGCTTATTCACTTTCGGCGGGAGGCCCTATAGTTGACCCGGAATTGGAAGCAATCCTTATTACTCCTATAGCACCATATACCTTTTTTGCTTTTGGTCAAAAACCAGCCGTAATTGCAGCCAGCAAATTTATTAACGTAAACCCTCCCCACGGGAAGGATATTATTATAAGTATGGATGGACAGGTAATAATGGATTTTAAAAATAATCATAGCATGGAAATAAAAAGAGCCAGTAAGGGGCTGCGGTTGGCAAACTTAAAAAAGTTGCCCTTTTTTGCTACCATTAATAAAAGACTGAAACGCAACGCAGGCGGGTAGATATGCAAGGGATAATCAGGAATTCGATATCTATGAGTCGGCGCATCCTAAGCCACCATATTAAGCCGGGCGATACAGTAATTGATGCTACATGCTGCAGGGGACAAGACACTTTATATCTAGCCCGCCTGGCAGGAAAAACAGGACGAGGACTATCCCAATCCAGATTTACGGTACTCAAATGGGAATTTGTTAATCAGATTAATAATCCTCCCGGACTAATATTCATTCATAAATTTAGTGAGGGTAAAAGATGAAAGCACAAAGACATTTTACTATTATGGATATTATAGCTTGTGAACGCATAACCACCCAGGAGGAGCTATGCGAAGTGTTGAAGAGTCAAGGATTTGATGTAACTCAGGCTACAGTATCTAGGGATATTAAAGAGCTGCAATTAATTAAAATCCCGGACAGTGAGGGTTACAGATATTCATTGCCTGATAATACTGCTTTTAAAAATTCTTATGAACGAATGAAGCGCATTTTTCAGGATTCGGTGACGAATATCGACTGCAGCGAAAATATAATAGTGATAAAAACACTCCCGGGAGCTGCTCAGTCGGTTGCATCAATGATTGATACCTCAGGACTTAATCGTATACTGGGAACAGTTGCCGGTGATGATACTATACTGGTAGTAGTAAAACCAATTCAAGCGGTGGAAGAAGTAATGGGCGAATTTCTGCGCTTAATAAGATAAGTATTATGTGTCGATTGGGACAGTTCTATTTGACACGTATAGGACACGTTGTTTGTTATAGGTTGTCAAAGAGAAACGTCCCCATTGAAAAATAGTTGGGAAGGGATTATATGCTGCAGGAAATCTATATTAATAATTTTGTGCTTATAGATGAGTTGCGCCTTGAACTGTTGCCGGGGCTGAATGTCCTGACCGGTGAAACAGGCGCAGGTAAATCAATAATTATCGATGCCCTGGGATTAGTAATCGGTGACCGAGTAACTAACGATTTTGTTAAGGACAGTGAGTATAAAGCTGTAGTGGAAGCAGTATTCGATGTGAGCAGCAATAATGAGGTTCGCGTTTTTTTGCAGGAAAACGGCCTTTTGGAGGAGGATGGCCTGCTTATATTAAGCCGGGAGATAACACCTGCAGGAAGAAATACCGCCAGGATTAATGGAAGAATCGTAAATGTATCTACCTTAAAAAATTTAGCCGTAAATTTGCTGGATATGCATCTTCAACACGATCATTTGAGCATCCTGAGGCCGGAAATGTATCTAAACTATGTAGATAGTTTTTCTCCAGGCAGTTCAGATATATTACCAATGTTACAAATTAAATATAATGACATAAATAAAATTAAAAAAGAGCTTGAAGTGCTTGAATTGGATGAAATGAATAGAAGACAGAAAAGCGATTTTTTAACTTATCAGATAGATGAAATTGAGAAAGTCCGCCTGCATATAGGAGAGGAAGAAGAATTAACCAGCCTGGCTCATAGGATCAGAAACTCGCGCAAACTTCTGGAAGGGTCAGAACGTCTCCTTAACCTGTTATATGATGGACCTGAAGGCAGTAACGCCTATGATTTAATATCGATGTCAGTCAATATCTGTACTGAGATGGGTGAAGAGCCATTCTTTAATACCCTGCAGGAGCAGTTAGAAGAGTTCTATTATCTTCTCCAGGATAAGGCAACCGAAATTTCATCATATCGTGATTTACTTGATTTTGAACCTGGTTTACAGGAAGAAGTGGAAGAAAGATTATACATTATCAATAAACTAAAAAGTAAGTACGGTAATAGTATAGAGGAAATATTACGTTATCTGGAGAATGCGAGAGAAGAAAAGCTGATGCTGGATAACAGCCAGGAAATGAAGCAAACCTTGCTTAGTGAAAAAGAGAAGCTGCTGGAGGAGTATCATAATATAGCTGCTCAGCTGAGCGAGATGAGAAAACAAGGTGCATCTATTTTACAGGATATGGTTAATAAAGAACTTATTGAATTAAATATGCCCGATATCCGGTTTGAGGTTGCGGTTGAGGTAGCTCAGGAGGTAAGCTCATCCGGATTGGATAAAGCAGAATTTCTTTTTTCCGCTAATCCCGGAGAAGCTATGAGGCCGATATCACGTACTGCCTCTGGAGGGGAGATTTCTCGCTTTGTCCTAGCTTTGAAAAAGGCACTGGCTGAGGTTTATAAGGTTCCTACACTTATTTTTGATGAAATAGATATCGGGGTGGGTGGGACTTCTCTAACTTCTATGGCATTAAAAATATACGAACTTTCCTCCAGTCATCAGGTAGTATTGGTTACTCATTCTCCGCAGGTGGCAAGCTATGCCAGTCAACACTGTTTGATTGAAAAAAAAGTAGCTGAAGGAAAAACATCGACTGTGGTAAAAAATCTGAACCAGGATGAAAAGATTCAGGAAATAGCGAGAATGTTAGGCGGAGATAATTATTCTGAATTGACTCTGGAGCATGCCCGAGAAATGTATACTCGGGCCCAAAACCAAACTGCATAGTGGTAAAAATAAAAATTAACCTAATAAGCCTCTCCAAGGAAAAATTTTCTTGGTCCATCCTAACTTATTCCCTATTGTGAAAAAGCCCTTGGAATCTTCTGTTTATAGTCTGCAGCTCTTCTGAATAGCCTTACTGCATATTGCACCCCTATCAAATTGTCCTTAACACAAGACATATATTTTTATGGTAAGTTTGTTTAATGCCATGTCCGCCAACGCCTCCTGAATATTTATGCATTCAAAAGTTATCTTTAGGATTTTTGCAGTTGGAATCAAGTTTGATAAATTTGTGATTAATTATTGTCTGATATATCCCTTGTAGTTCCAGTATAGTTTTACTCTTTCAGGGTAAAAATATATTCTAGCAATCTGCAGGGGAGTGAATCAATTGAATCGGACTAGACCAGTTATAGGAATCATTTTTTCCCTATTATTTTTATTATTATGCTTTTCATCCCAGGGCAGGATAATTCTCAGTCTGCCAGATGATCAAAAGATGGTGGTAGGTGAAAAGAATACCATAGATATAAATTTGCCCCGCCAGTTGGAAACAGGCTTTGAAATGCAGATTTTAGGAACATCTCAGAGTGTTTTAGCTGCTCCGCAGGATTCTCCGGTAAGTATTACCAGAAATGATTCAGGTTATGAAATTGCAGCCCTTAAACCTGGCAAGGTAGATCTCCAATTAAAATTACTCGGTTATATACCAGTTAAATATATCTCTATTGAAGCGATGGCGACTAAACGGGTGGTTCCAGGTGGTCACTCGATAGGAGTTTTATTGCAATCTAAGGGTATTATGGTGGTGGGGTTTGCACCAGTAACTAATGATAGCGGTGAAAAAATATATCCAGCTCGTGACAATGGAGTACAAATAGGAGATTTGATTTTAGAGGTTAATGGACAGAAGGTGAAAAGTGAAACAGATTTAGCTCAGATAATAGATGGTTGCAAGAATAAAACTATGAAATTAAAGATAAAAAGAAAGGAAGAATATATTACTGTACCAGTTATAGCTCAATTATGTCCAGAAACTCAAAGGTACCGAATTGGATTATATGTGAGGGATGGAGTAGTAGGGGTGGGAACATTAACCTTTTGGGATCCAGATACTAATAAATATGCAGCTTTAGGGCATATAATTTTGGATGCAGATACCAAGCAAGGGATAGATGTATTGAGGGGGAAAATCATAAGCGCTTCCATACAAACCATAAAGGCCGGGAAGCCCGGTAAGCCAGGCGAAAAAATTGGTGTTTTTGATAATTCAGGGGAAATAGAAGGAACTATAGAGAAAAATGGTTCTTTTGGCATTTACGGTGAAACTGCTGCCGAAGTAGATAATCAATTAAGCAATTATACGGTAGAGGTAGGCTATGCTCATCAAGTGAAAGAAGGCAAGGCTGAGATATACACAGTTGTAAATGGTATAGATATAGAAAAATTTGAAATAGAGATCGAAAAGGTTTACCCGGAAAGAAGAAATGGGAAAGGAATGGTTATTAAAGTAACCGACCCTCGGCTTTTAAATCTTACTGGTGGAATTATTCAAGGGATGAGCGGCAGTCCAATAATACAGGATTCTAAAATTATTGGTGCTGTTACCCATGTATTTTTGAATGATCCTCAGCATGGCTACGGGATCTTTATGGATCAGATACTGTCTGAAATGCCTGATCAAACACAATTGCAGGAGAATGTTAGCTAAAATTCTATGATGGAACAAAATACTGCAGCTTTTTCACTTCTTTGTCTAATCAAGCAGTTATCCACAATTTGCTAAATTTATTCGACAAATTAATAATAATACTAAATATTACCAACATCATAGTTACAGGGATTTCTATAAGCTACCTTGATATATATTATATGTATTTATATGTATCATTATAGTACTGCCTGTGATAATATAGGGTAATTTGGTAGAAAAAAAAAAGAGGAAAAGCTTGGTGTATAATAGAAAAAGGATATTAAATTATAAAAAAGAGATTTATATAGGGATGAGGAGGATTCATTTATATGTTTAGTGAATCAAATCAAATTAAAGTTTTAGTTGCAGATGACAATCGGGAATTTTGTGGAATACTAAAAAGTTATTTTTCTAATGACACTGATTTTGAACTCATTGATGTATGTACCAACGGAATGGAAGTTATAAATGTATTGCAAAAAGAGGAAGTGGAAGTTTTAATCCTGGATTTAATCATGCCATATATGGATGGCATCGGAGTACTGGAAAAGATCAATGTTATGAATCTTGAGAAACGTCCCAGAATTATTATTTTAACTGCTTTTGGACAGGAGAATATAACCCAGAAGGCTGTTCAGTTAGGTGTGGATTACTATATTCTTAAACCTTTTGACCTGGAAGTTTTAGGAGATCGAGTCAGACAGGTGGTTAGGGATATTAAGGGAGATGACAGCCCTGTCTCCATTACTCCATCTTCTATGCCGGTTAGGAATTCGCGTAATTTAGAGGTAGAGGTTACCAGAGTAATTCATGAAATAGGAGTTCCAGCTCATGTTAAAGGTTATCAATACCTTAGAGATGCCATTATGCTGGTGGTTGATGAAATCAATTATTTGGGTGCGGTTACCAAAGAGCTATATCCTACTATTGCTCAAAAATATGATACTACACCAAGCAGGGTAGAGCGGGCCATCAGACATGCCATAGAACTGGCCTGGGATCGCGGCGATGTAGACAAGATTAATAAAGTCTTCGGTTATACTATCAGTGGGGAAAAAGGAAAACCGACCAATTCAGAATTTATTGCTATTATTGCTGACCGTTTGAGATTAGAAAACAAGGTTAGTTAAATAATCCAATGCAATGTACAAAACCTTGTATTGCATAAAAAGTATCATTCTTTAACAACGAAGCCCGCGATTGATACGTATTTGAGTACGTTGATTGAGCGGGCTAATTATTCGTGAGCGCAGCGAAGTTATAACTCCGACTTGGGTGGTTCTGCCATGTTCCGCCAATGCCTCCTGAATATAAAAGCTTTAGGTTTTTTGCAGTGGAAACAAGTTTTCAGAATTTAAAAGTGAAAGAAATAAGTGTAATATAATGTAAACACTACTAGAGCATATTAACAGGTCTTTATCTAAATCTATAATCGACTACAAGGTGGTTTTTGTTTTATTAATACTATATGGTAATATAAATTGATAGTTGTTGAATTATTAACTATTTTGCAGAGGCATAGCTGAGGTGACAAATGGTTATTAGGGGTAAGGCCAGGATGGATTGTAGAACCAAGAACCTGGTTAAAAGATTAAAAAGAAGCGATATAGCTATAATCAACCATGATGATATTGATGAAGTGGCAGCTAACTCGCTGATTGACATAAGACCACAGGCAATCATTAATGCTACCTCATCCATTACCGGACGTTACCCGGCCCGGGGAGTATATAAAATCCTGAAGGCTGGTATACCGGTCCTGGATGAGGTGGGGGAAGATATATTTCAGCAGGTAAAAGAGGGTAGTACTCTCGAAATACGAGATAATCAGGTCTACTGCGGCAGCCGGATTATTGCTGAAGGTAATCTTACCAGTATTCCAGATGTGGAATTAAAACTTAAACAGGCCAGCCAAAATATTCAACAGGAACTGGATCGATTTGTAGAAAACACTCTGGAGTATGCCAAAAAAGAAAAAGATGTGCTTTTGGGTACCATGGAAATTCCAGCAATTGATACCCACATGCTAAACCGCCATGTATTAATTGTGGTGCGCGGGAGCAGTTATAAGGAAGATTTAAAGACTATAAGTTCCTACATTGTAGAGGAACAGCCAGTTCTGGTAGGAGTTGACGGGGGAGCTGATGCTTTACTGGAATTTGGACTGAAGCCCGATATTATCGTAGGTGACATGGATAGTGTTTCTGATGAGGCTTTGGGATGCGGAGCAGAGATAATCGTTCATGCCTATCCTGATGGGACTGCCCCGGGAATGGAGCGAGTGCAGTTAATGAACGTAGAAGCCAAGACATTTCCTATGCCTGGTACCAGTGAGGATGTAGCTATGATTATGGCCTGGGAAGAAGGAGCGAGTTTAATTGTAGCTGTAGGAACACATTCCAATATGGTCGATTTTTTGGAAAAAGGGCGCAAAGGGATGGCAAGTACTTTCCTGATCAGACTAAAAGTAGGATCAATTCTGGTTGATGCCCGGGGCGTAAGTCAGCTCTATCGGCAAAACTTACATAGAAGATATTTATTTCAACTTTTTGTAGGAGCTCTGGTTCCCATATTTATAATTTTATGGGTTTCTCCATCCACTAAACCATTATTTCAAATTTTGTTATTGCAGTTAAAACTATTATTTAATTTCTAAATATTGTTCGAAAATTGGGGTGTAAATAATGATCGATATTAAATATCATATTGCTTCGATTGTGGCGGTCTTTCTTGCCCTGGGGCTGGGAGTTCTGATCGGCAGTACCATAGTGGGGGATGATCTGCTGGTTGATCAGCAGCAGAAGATGATTGAACGATTAGAAGAGCAATTTTATGGTTTGAAAGACAGTGAAGCTGAACTGCTGGCTGATAACGATTATAAAGAACAGCTGATAAGCAACTATGAAAATTACAGCCAGGCCCTGCTTCCGGCTGTTGTTAGTGGCCGCCTGGAAGAATATAAAGTGGCAGTAATTGTTACTGGTGACAGTGAAATACCAGCCGGCATGATCAATGCGATTTCCATGGCCGGATCCCAGGTAGTCTCGAAGACGGTACTTCTCTCCAATATGAAGCTGGCAGATGAGGATACTAACAGTCAGATTAAAGAATACTATGGGCTTTCCGATAGTGACAGCAAAAGTGCCATTAGACAACGCATTGCCGATAGTGTGGCTCAGGTTATTATGAACCAGGGAGACGAAGGAATCATAGCGTTTCTTCAGGAGAATAACCTGGTAAAATTTAGTGGAGCTAATGATATACCAATAAATGGGATAATAATAGTAGGAGGAGCCAATAATTTTAGTAATTGTTTTGTAGATGATTTCGATAGCGAATTAATCGAAAATTTCATAAATGCCGACCTAAAGGTGTTTGGAGTCGAAGGAGTACAGGTAGACTATTCTTATATAGGGATTTATCAGGAACATAATATCAGTACTATTGACAATATAGATAAAAGCCCGGGACAGGTATCATTGATTCTTGCTATGGAGGGTGAAGCAGGTAATTATGGCATTAAGGCCACTGCTCAGAAGTTTATGCCTACGATACCGGTCGATAACAAATGGTAAGAGGTAGATGAATATGAACTCTGTAATGGTAGTAATTCCAGCCTTTAATGAGGAGCATACTATACGCTCAACTCTCAGCGCTATTCGAACAGTAGAAGGAATCAGTAAAATATTGGTGGTGGATGATGGCTCCAGTGACAGAACAGCTGATATAGCCAGAGAAGCAGGTGTAGAAATCCTGCTCTTAAATTCTAATTGCGGCAAGGGCGGAGCTATGAACCGCGCACTGGAATTAGTAGATACAGACGTGGTAGTGTTTTTGGATGCTGATTTAGGTGAAACAGCATCGCAGGCCGGTTTAATAATTAAGCCGGTTTTAGAGGGAGAGGCCGATCTATGCATTGCAGCTTTTCCACCGCCCACTAAAAAAGGGGGATTTGGCCTGGTCAAAGGAACCGCCCGCAGGGCAATAAAAAAATTAGCAGATATCGAAGTGAATTCGCCGTTGAGCGGGCAGCGCGCTATGAGCAGGGAAGTACTTAGGGCAGTAACTCCTTTTTACGAAGCATACGGAGTTGAGCTGGGTATGACATTAAATGCACTGGCCCATGGTTTCAAGGTTAAAGAAGTACTTACCGATATGAAACATAATGAAACCGGACGTGACCTGCAGGGGTTTATACACCGGGGCAAACAGTTCCTGGATGTAATCAAGGTAATTAACCTGGAAACGAGGAGGGGAAGCGTTTGAGCATATTTCTAACAATTATGGCACTACTAGCCGGCTTTGTGCTGGAGGCAGTAGTGCTGTATTTTTTATTGAATATGTTGAAGGATGCCGGAGCAGTAGGGAAGAATTACGCTGAACAGGAAATTCCTGTGAGTGCAGGCATCAGCTTTCCCTTAGTTGTGCTTATGGTTTATCTGCTCTATGGTTTATTTTATCCTCAGGATACTGCAGCTAGTGTATTTTTCCTTGGAATTACCATGATATCCTTGCTTGGGTTTATTGATGATAGCTTAGGAGCCAGAGATGTTACTGGTCTCAAAGGGCATTTTAAGGCACTGCTGAAGGGCAGACTTACGACTGGTGGTTTAAAGGCCGTGGGAGGCGGAATTGTTGCTTTATATCTGGCGGTAAGCAGTCATGCAGTTCTTACCGGAGAAATAATTCTGGATGCTCTTATTATCGCCTTATTTACTAACATGCTAAATCTACTGGATTTGAGACCAGGCAGAGCGATAAAAGGCTTTTTGATATTCTTCTTGATAATCGTGATTGCTGCGTTGGGGCAGGTATCCTGGCTGTTCATGGCTCCCTTAGTTGGTGCTGTGATTTATTATTTCCGAATAGATATTAAAGCACGCGCTATGATGGGAGATGCAGGTTCAAATGTCTTAGGATTATCGCTCGGTTATTTGTGTATTATCAACTTGGGCCTGGTTCCTCGTATCATGGTATTGGTCTTATTAATTGCGATGCATATATATACTGAGAAATATTCACTATCACGAACCATAGACCAGGTTCGTATTTTGAAAATTATGGATGAATTGGGAAGGGGGTAGCCCGTGATTAATCGCGAACGGCTGATTAACAGTTTTATTGCTATGGTAGAAACAGACTCGGTTTCTGGGCGGGAAGGCAAAATGAGGGATTTGTTGGTTTTAGAGTTTGCCCGTCGGGGAATGCAGGCTGAAGAAGACAATACTGGTGAATTACTGCAGGGAGAAGCTGGAAATCTGCTGATTAAAATACCCGGTTCTATTGATGGCCCGGTAGTCTTATTTTCAGCCCATATGGACACAGTAGAGCCTGGTGAAGGAATAAAGGCAGTTATAGAGGATGGGATAATTAAGAGTCAGGGGAAGACTATACTGGGGTCAGATGACAAGGCGGCTCTGGCAGCCTTACTGGAAGCTCTGGATGTTATTATAGAAAACGATATTCCGCATCCACCTATTGAGCTGCTGATAACAGTCAGTGAAGAACAGGGTCTGAAAGGATCCAAAAGCTTCGATTTTTCTAAATTGGAAGCGGAAATTGGGTATGTGTTAGATGCCGGCGGAAGTCCGGGTAATATCATCATACAGTCACCCTGCCAGAATGAGATAGAGTATAAGGTGTATGGGAAACCGGCTCACGCCGGAATGAATCCGGAAGATGGTATTAATGCTATTCAGGCTGCTGCCATGGCTTTGTCTAAAATGCCCTGTGGGCGTATTGATAAGGATACTACCTGTAATCTAGGTATTATCGAAGGGGGAACAGCTCGCAATATTGTAGCTGATTACTGTCATATTAAAGGGGAGGCCAGGAGCCTCAATCGTACGAGTCTGGAAAGGATCACCGACCAGCTTAGAGATACCTTTATCAAAGAAGTGCAGGCCCGGGGGGCCGCAGCTGAAATGGAAGTAAAATTCCTTTACCCTGAAATCCAACTGGACACTGAGGCTGAAGCAGTTCAAATAGCCATACGCGCGGCGGAAAGTATAGGTTTGACACCAGAGTTGGTAAGTACTGGAGGGGGAAGTGACGCCAGTAATATAAATGGCAGCGGTATTCCCTGTGCTAATCTGGGTATAGGGATGACTGACGTACACACCTGTGACGAATACATAAAAATTTCCGATTTGGAAAAAGATGCTGAACTGGTTCTGGCCATACTAAGAGAAGCAGCAGCTGGCAGATAATTCACGGAGGTAAATATGTTAGAAATAAAGCGGGGCATAATCACCAGGGAACTATTTTCCCGTCCAGGAATACAGGCGTTTAACGTTCAGGTAGAGGAAGAAGAAGAAAAATGCATAGTATATACTGATCTCAACGGTAGTGCTAAACCAGGTGATGAGGTGATGATAAATACTACTGCCATAACTTTGGGATTGGGAACCGGTGGTTATCATTACGTGATAGCCAATCTAAGCCAGGTGGAAAAAAATTTTACACCCGGTGGGCATATAATGAAAATGCGTTATACTCCTATGCAGGTCAAAGTTTTAAGTGTGGAAGAAGAAGACAGCCCTTTCCGCAGGGAGATGCTGGGGGCAGAATCTTTGGAAAATACCCCCGTCTTGGTGGGGACCCTCCACTCCATGTTGGCTCCCCTGGCTCTTTTTCTGCATAGTAAGGGCTATAAAGCAGCGTATTTGATGACCGATGGTGCAGCCCTGCCTATAGTGTTCAGCAATACCGTTGATATTCTAAAAAAAAGAGGCATTATTTGTGGAAGTGTAACTACCGGACACTCCTTTGGGGGCGACCTGGAAGCAGTAAATGTTTATTCCGGCCTGCTGGCTGCTAGAAAGATTCTCCAGGCCGACGTTATCATATGCACCATGGGACCGGGTATTGTAGGGACTGGAACCAAATGGGGTTTTACCGGCGTTGAACAGGGTGATATTTTAAATGCAGTTAACTGTCTGCAGGGGATACCGGTTGCTGTTCCCCGTATCAGCTTCACTGATCCCAGGCCAAGACATAAAGGGATCAGCCACCATACCCTTACAGTATTGGAAAGGGTATGTCGGGTTAAGGCCATATTGCCCCTGCCGCACCTGGAAGAGATCAAAATGAATTATATACTGGATCAGCTGCTCCAGAAAAATATACTGGACACTTATGATTGTTGTGTGGAAATAGTAGCAGAGTTCCAGCAATTATTAGAAGAAAGCAATATGAATCTATCTACTATGGGGCGAGGCATCAAGGAAGAGCCGGATTTTTTCCTGGCTCTGGGAGCTGCAGCCCGGGTCACAGAACGGATTTTGCGGGGAGAAAAATTAAACCCGATTAGATTAGCCTGACCCACGGTCCTTTCAATTTAGATGCATCCTTAGGTATTCTTTAAGAGTAATGTCCAGGGGATAATCATTGAATATAAAAGGTAAATCTTTGACCTTGCCCAGAACAGTAAATCCTTTAGATTTAAATAATACCAGCATTTTCATCACCTCTCTGGTAAGTTTATGCACTAACTGGAAAAAATATGCAGGAGGTTTTTTTATGGATTTTGAAGAAAAGACTATATCTTCCGCCACCATATTCGATGGCAGGATCGTGCGGCTTAGAGTAGACGATGTAAGCCTGCCGGATGGCGGTCAGAGCAAAAGAGAAATCGTGGAACATCCCGGTGCGGTAGCCATCTTGGCTCTGGATGAAGAAAACAACATCTGGATGGTCAGCCAGTACCGTAAAGCAGTAGAACAGGTGCTTCTAGAAATACCGGCTGGAACCCTGGAAGAAAAAGAACATCCTTTAGAATGTGCTAAAAGAGAGCTAGCAGAGGAAACCGGTCTTATAGCCGAAGAGTGGCAGGAAATAATTACCTATTATTGCGCTCCAGGATTTTGTGATGAAAAAACCTTTATCTATATTGCTAGAAATCTAAAAAAGGAAAGCAGCTTGAGTCCGGATCGGGATGAATTTATAGAAGTGAGTAAAATTCCGCTGGAAACAGCTTATCAGCAGATACTAGACGGACATATTATTGATGGCAAGAGTATTATAGCAGTACAATATGCTGTCTATAATTATTTGGGGAAATAAAATGCTGAATATTTACGGAGACCTGCATATCCATATCGGCACTGCTGCTGGCCAGGCAGTCAAGATTACTGCCTCTCGCAATCTGGATTTGAGAACTGTTGTATTCCAGGATGCCCCTGGGAAAGGTCTAGATATGGTAGGAATTGTAGATGCAGGTACCCTGCCGGTAACTTATGAAATAGAGCAGATGATTCTATCGGGAGAAATTCGTGAACTGCAGCAGGGAGGATTCCTGGCCCGCAATGGCGTACTACTGATCGCAGCCTGCGAATTGGAGAGCCTGGAGGGAGTACACTGGATTATTTTCCTGCCTTATCTAAAAAGCCTGAAAGAATATCAACGCTTCATTCGCAGCCGGGTTCATAATATGCAGCTATCTACTCAAAGGATCAGGATAA
The DNA here is from genome assembly GCA_016841245.1 of Syntrophomonas sp. Taxonomy (GTDB): domain Bacteria; phylum Bacillota; class Syntrophomonadia; order Syntrophomonadales; family Syntrophomonadaceae; genus JAAYJK01. The sequence goes on along the minus strand of JAENZN010000008.1, from coordinate 69,200 downwards.
AAGCCAGGGAACTGGTGAACCTGAGCTGTATACTGGATGGCATTTTATGTCCAGCTCATGCTTTTACCCCTCACAAAGGAGCTTATGGAGTATGGGTTGAGCGCCTGGCAGCCGTTATGGAACAGGACCTGCAGCAGATCAGGGCTATCGAGCTGGGTCTGAGTGCAGATACAGATATGGCGGATACTATTGAGGAAACCCGCCGATTTACTTTTCTGTCCAATTCAGATGCTCATTCTTCTGCCAATATAGGCAGGGAATACAATCTTTTTCGTATGGGAGATAAGAATTTTGAGGAATTCAGATATTGTGTAGAAAACAGCCAGGGGCGCCGAATAACTGCCAACTACGGTATGGATCCGCAGCTGGGAAAGTACCATCGCAGTTATTGCCCGGCATGTTCCACGATTGCCAGTGATGAACCGCCAGTATTAGAATGCAGGAAATGCGGCAGCGATAAATTGATAATCGGAGTTCATGATCGCATTGCTTTGATCAAGGATCGTGACCAACCTTATCACCCGGTGGGCAGGCCTCCCTATTATTATCGGGTTCCTTTAAAGCAGCTGCCCGGAGTGGGACCCCAAATGCATAAAAAACTGCTTACCTACTTTGAAAACGAAATAAATGTTATGGAAAAAGTGCCGGTTGAAGATATTGCGCGTATCGCTGGAGAAGATATAGCTGCTATGATTATAAAGATGAGGAAATCCCGGTTGCAAATTATCCCCGGAGGTGGAGGGCATTATGGAAAGGTCAAAAAGAATAGTCATTAGCTCTGATGCCAGCGGAGCCTGGCAGGCTGCCCGAGAAGGCATGCTGGTTATGATCGTAGATGTTATTGATATGTCTACAACTCTGGAAAGCGCCCTGGATGCCAGGGCACTGGCCGTCCTGGGCTGTAGTCCTGATTATACCCGGGCACCGGTGGAGGTTAACCCGAAGCAGATCGGGCAAAGAGCGGCCCGGATATCTCGGGAAAACCATACCGGAATTATCCTGGTGGCAGAACCGCGGTATGGCAGTGATTCAGAACGAATGGCCCGATGCCAGAAGGTATTAAAAGGTATAGAAAAGGAAAAGGGGATGGTTGAAGCAGTACTGCCTAATATCGGAGCTGAAACGCCTCGTATGGCAGATATGAAAAATCGGGTAGTAGTTGCAGTTACAGATACCGGAGGTGTCGCCTATGATGCCGCCTTTCTAGTCAGCGAAAGAGTTATAACCGGCACTATTGCCCGTACTCTATCTCAAAAGGGGATGCAGCCAGCCCTGACTGCGGTAAAAAGAGCAAGAGAATGTCTAAGAGAAGAAGACACAGGTATTGCTATCATTGCTGCGAGTAGAAACTCAATGGAGGATATGCTGGCAGCACAATTTATTGCCAATCTTCTAATGCAAGAGTAGACTTGCATCAAAACTGTCACTCTGGCCCTGTTACTTTATATTTATTAATGACACAAGAAAAAAGTCCCCTTGTGTCATTTGGGGAGTGTTCGCATGAAACCTACATATATTATAGGCCATAAAAATCCCGACTTGGATTCCATAGCCTCAGCTATCAGTTATAAAGTATATAAGCAGAGCAGCGAGGCGGGATTATATATTGCTGCTGCAGCCGGGGAATTAAATGATGAAGCCAGGTATGTGCTTGAATACCTGGATTTTGAGCCGCCGTTAATATTGAAAAATGTCGGAACCCGGGTAGAAGATCTGCTGGATGAAGAAGACTATCTTTATTTTACTGCTGACATGAGTATGACTGAGATAGGTAATCTGATGCGCAAAAACAACTTGAAAACAGTTCCGGTACTCGATGATCAGAAGAGATTTCTGGGCCTGGTTACTATTGGAGATCTGGCCATGATTTTTCTTGAAAAACTGGGTACCGGTCATCATCTGGATAAGAGTCCCCTGATTTTACAGGAAATTCTGGAGTTGAAAGTGTCTAACATTATGAAGACCCATGATTTGATGCTGTTCTTAAAAGATGAACCGGTGGATGAAGCGAGAAAAAATATGATCTCTACCAGATTTAGGAATTATCCTGTAGTAGATGAAAAAAATCATTATATAGGTATGATATCCAGGTATAATTTACTGGAAATGAAAAGAAAGCAGCTGATTCTGGTCGATCACAATGAAAAGAAACAGGCCGTCGATGGGGTGGAAGAAGCTGAAATAAGAGAGATTATAGACCATCACCGGGTAGGTGATCTGCAGACTATTTCTCCAATATATTTTCACAATGAACCGGTTGGTTCAACCTGTACTCTGGTTGCAGAAAAATATCTGGAAAATGAGGTCTACTGCAGCAGAAATCTGGCTGCATTAATGATGGCAGGGATACTAAGTGATACCATGTTGTTTAAGTCTCCTACTACCACGACTAAAGACCGCCGTATAGCCAGTAAACTACAGGAGATATCAGGTTTTGAACCTCTTGAATGGGGGAGAAAAATCTTCGAAAATACCGGGTATCTGGAAAAATTGAATGACGAAGATCTTATTAGCACGGATTTGAAAGAGTATGTCAGCGGCAGCACTACTTTTGCTATTTCTCAAATAGAAACTATAGATAATAAGCGATTTGCTGAAAGAAAGAATGGCTTGATTAATAGAATGCAGCTTATCTGTTCCCGGAAAGGATATTCTTTCTTGTGTTTGATGGTTACGGACATAATTGAAGAGAGTACTGAGATGATGATAGCGGGTGATGATAGTTCTGTAGTTGAAACCGCATTTGGCCAATCTTCTGTCAACCACAGTATAATTCTCAAAGGTGTAATGTCCAGGAAAAAGCAGGTTGTACCCGTAATCTATGATGCATTGAGGAAGCAGAATTTAATTTAGTAGTATCGTGGGAAACGGGACCTGTCCCCGTTTCCCTTGTCCCTTAACCGCCGTAAAATACCGCTGTCAATAAAATTTGGACAGTGATTAATTGGCCGTTTCTAAATTGAAGTCACCCGGCCAAATTCCTGCCAGAAAAAAAGAATACCACTATATCATCTTCAACCTGCTGCCGCCAATATTATTCGAATATGGCGGCAGTCATTTTTTTTTGTGAAAATTTCTTTTTTGCATAAAGTCAGCCCGGTAAAAATATTAATGGTACAAAGTGCAAAAAAGATCTCTATTTTCCAGGAAAGAGGTAGGCATGGTATGGAGCTAAAATACAGGATAAAGCAGCACTTGAAGGAAAATACGGTCCAGTACTTGTTGATTCTGGGAATATTTATTATCGGCTTCATGCTGGGTTTTTTAAATGTCAGGGGATTGGATGATGAGGTTAATAAATATTTATCAGTAATGTTAGATAACTATCTGCGGGGAGGTTTAGAAGGAGATCTCTATGGCAGAAGTATTCTAATAACTGCTTTTATTAGGCAGGCAGAAACTATTTTCAGCATCTGGCTGTTGGGGCTCACGGTAATAGGGCTTCCATTAATTTTAGCAGTAATCTTTCTGCGGGCATTTTCCCTGGGCTTTACGTTAGGTTTTCTTTTTCAGCAAAAAGCAGGTGCCGGGGTACTGTTGAGTGTGGTTGCCATATTACCTCAAAACCTGGTATATATACCCTGCCTTATTGTTGCTGGAGTAGTAGCTATGAATTTCTCAGTTTACATTGTTAAAAGCAGAAATATCGGTGGAGATAGTCTGGGTATTGCTTTGATGGCTTATAGTATAGTGATGCTGTTACTCCTGCTTGCTTTTGCCTTGGGATCCTTTATAGAGGCCTATCTTTCTCCCTGGCTGTTAAGTTTGCTTATGTAAAAAATATAAGGGGTGATAAATTTGATCATAGTAATGGGCAGATGGAAACAAAAGGTGCTTAAATTTCTCGGACTTATGGTACTGATTCTGGCATTTGTAATGGCTGTACCTGCTATTACAGGAATGTTGGTGAATCAAGTTCCGGCTTTTAGCGGGTGGCTGCAAGACGAACATCCTACTGGAAATCCAATGCGGGTGGAAACGGATGAAAATTCAGGTACCTTCAATCAAGTGCTTGATCAATTTGTAATCAAATTACAGGATTTTTATTACGAACGTTAACAGCAGGAAGGAAATGAGCTTTATCATGTCAAACTAAGTAAAAAAACGGGAGTAATGTTATGAACAGCCACATGTCAGCTTTTATGGATTATTTAGATTTCGAAAAGGGACTGTCTGTTAATACCAGGGCAGCATACAGCAGAGATTTGGGAAAGTTTTTCGGTTTTATCAAAGAAACGCAAAAATATAATTCCCTTGATGAAATCACCAAGCATGATATTATTGCTTTTTTAGCCTGGCAGATGGATTCTGGGGCAGAATACTCTACTATTGCTCGCAGTTTGTCGAGCATTAAGACTTTCTATAAATTTCTGGTGTTGGATGGATTTATTGCCATTAACCCGGCAGGAGATTTAGAAACCCCCAAAATAAAGAGAAAGCTGCCCCGGGTGCTTTCTGTAGAAGAAGTGGACAAGCTGATGGAAGTGCCCAATGTTATTTTGCCATTGGGACTAAGGGATAGGGCTATGCTGGAATTGATGTATGGAACCGGGATCAGGGTATCGGAATTACTGTCACTGCAGGTTGATGATATCAACCTTACTGCAGGTTTTCTGCGCTGTTTTGGTAAAGGAAGAAAAGAAAGAATAATACCCGTAAACCAGACTGCCATCGACTGGGTACACAGGTATCTGGCCAGGTCACGTAATCTGCTGGTTAAAGCAAATTCGGAGAGGACGCTATTTCTTAATTCCCGGGGAAGGACTTTAAGCCGCCAGGGTTTTTTTAAAATATTGACTGGATATGTACAGACCGCTGATATTCATAAAGATGTTACCCCTCACACCTTGAGGCATTCCTTTGCTACTCATCTGCTTGAAAATGGAGCTGACCTGCGGGCAGTCCAAGAAATGCTGGGACATGCAGATATTTCAACTACTCAGATATATACTCATTTAACCAGATCCAGACTACGAGAAGTATATCAGCAGTTTCATCCTCGGGCTTAAATGAAGGTTTTTCGATAAGCAGGTTACTTAATGCAAATAATAGATATTGAACCATCTATTATCACGGCTGCTTCGTGAAACAGAAGACCGTCCCAATGTTTTTTATTTTAATGGAGGTATCAGCATGCACAAAAGAGCAATTTTAATTGTACTTGATGGGGTTGGCATTGGAGAGATGAGGGACAGTTACCAGTATGGTGATCAAGGGAGCAATTCATTGAAAAACACTGCGGATGCGGTTGGAGGACTAAAGCTGCCTAATCTGCAAAAATTAGGGCTGGGTAATATAGAAGAGATACTTGGAGTGGATCCAGTTGAAAAACCGATGGGGGCGTATGGAAAAATGGAAGAAAAGTCTTGCGGCAAAGATAGTACCGTGGGACACTGGGAAATGATGGGCTTGATAATGGAGAAGCCTTTTCCTACTTATCCTCAAGGTTTTCCTGCAGAAATTATAGATGAATTTGAAAGAGCTATCGGAAGAAAGACTATTGGAAATAAAGTGGCCTCCGGCACCGAGATAATAAATGAGTTGGGAGATGAACATATCAAGACCGGTTACCCGATAGTATATACATCTGCTGACAGCGTGTTTCAGATAGCAGCCCATGAAGAGGTGGTGCCGGTGGAACAGCTGTATCAGTGGTGCCTGACCGCTCGGAAATTGCTGCTGGGAGATAATGGGGTGGGGAGAGTAATCGCCCGGCCTTTCCTGGTTGAAAAAGGCTGTTGTACTCGCACCAGTAATCGTCATGACTTTTCCCTGGAGCCGGGAAGAAATATACTGGATATATTAATGGAAAACCAGCTCAAAGTCATTGGGGTCGGTAAAATAAAGGATTTATTTGCTGGGCGAGGATTAAGCGAATCGTATCCTACTAAGAGCAACCAGGAAGGAACAAGTAAAATAATCGAACTGGTTAAACAGGGAGGGGGAGATTTAATATTTGCTAACCTGCTGGATTTTGACCAGACTTATGGACACCGTAATGATGTGTCAGGCTATGCCTCAGCGCTGGAGGAATTCGACCAGGTATTAGGTCCCATGCTCGATTTATTGTATCCGGATGACCTGCTGTTTATTACCGCAGATCATGGGAATGATCCTACAACTCCCAGTACCGACCATTCCCGCGAATATGTTCCTTTGCTGGTATATGGCAAGAATATCAGGGATGGTGTGGATTTGGGAGTGAGAAGCAGCTTTGCGGATATAGGCCATACTATTGCCAGTTATCTGGGGGTTCGAGCAGACGATATGGCTGGGGAGAGTTTTTATGAATTGCTAAGGAGTAATCGATGAATTTTCAGGATATTATCAGGAAGAAGAGAGATGGAAGGTCTTTAAGTGAGGATGAGATTAAGTACCTGGTTAAGGGAATAAGTGATGGATCTTTACCGGATTATCAGGTTTCCGCCTGGGCTATGGCGGTATACTTTCAGGGGATGGATGATAGGGAGACACGTGACCTGGCTATGGCCATGGCTTATTCCGGGGACGTGGTGGATTTATCCTTTATCCCTGGGGTAAAGGTAGATAAACATAGTACCGGCGGTGTGGGAGACAAGACTACCCTGGTAGTGATACCCCTGGTTGCTGCAGCTGGAATTCCGGTGGTCAAAATGTCAGGGCGAGGTTTGGGACATACCGGAGGTACAGTAGATAAGTATGCATCTATTCCGGGTTTTCAAGTAGAGAGGGGATTTGCGGAATTTATCAGACAGGTGCAGCAGGTAGGGGCCGCAGTTATATCCCAGAGTGGCAATCTGGTGCCGGCAGATAAGAAACTGTATGCCATAAGGGATGTAACTGCAACGGTAGAGAGCATACCATTGATTGCTTCCAGCATCATGAGCAAGAAGATTGCTTCCGGTGCAGACAGCATCCTTCTTGATGTCAAAGTTGGTTCTGGTGCATTTATGAAGGAACAGCAGGAGGCAGAAAAACTGGCCCGGGCTATGGTGGAAATAGGTAAAAGGGCCGGGAGGCAGGCCATTGCTGTTTTGAGCGCTATGGAACAACCCCTGGGCCGAATGGTGGGCAATTCACTGGAAGTAAAAGAGGCGGTAGAAACCCTCCAGGGCCGCGGGCCGGATGACTTGCTGGAGTTATCGATGGTACTGGCCTCATATATGCTGATACTGGGGAGGAAATACTCCAGTTTAGATGAAGCCAGGTGTTGTATAAGAAACATCCTGGATTCCGGTCAAGGTTTGGCAAAATTCCAGGAATTAATTGAAGCACAGGGGGGGCGTTTGAATTATAACCAGAAAAGTTACGGTCTTGCGGAAGCCTCGATAAAGAGAGAAGTAATCACCCAAGAGGGAGGGTATATCTCCGGCCTGAACGCATACATGATTGGTCATACAGCTATGATGCTGGGGGCGGGAAGAGAACGACTGGAAGACCGTATCGATTATTCGGTGGGTATAGAGATATTAAAAAAATGTGGAGATTTTGTGTGTCCCGGGGATGTTCTGGCGGTATTGCACTTAAATTGCGAGAACAAAATCGAAGCAGCCTGCCGGCAGATAGCTCTGGCCTATGAAATCAACCCGGAACAGTCCGAGAAAAAACCACTGATATTAGAGGTTATAAGCTAGTCTTTAAGGGGGAGTAAATGGCATTCTGGTAATGTCATGAAGTTAAGCAAGAGCTTTAACTCGCATATTCACATGGGGGGGACTAACATGCGGTTAATGTATGAAACTGGTGAAGCAAAGGGAGGCAGCTGGCAGGATGATTATCGCCGTAAAATATGCTCTGCAGACCATGCCGCAGCATTGTTAAAAGATAATGACATAGTAGCAATGGCGGGGGGGAATGTGGTGCCAGAGGCTTTTGTTGAGGCGATGAGCAGGAGGGGGAAAGACCTGCAAGGTATAATCCTGCTGGTTAATTTTGCCTTGAGTAAATACCGATTTATGAATTCGGAGTATAAAGATAATTTTAAAATTGAAACTACTTTTGTAGGGCCGATGGAGCGTAATTGTATACAGCAAGGGATAAGCAGTTACGTACCGCTACACCTGCAGAAACTGGGAGAATGGCTGGATTATAGAAAGCCCAATGTAGTGGCGTGTTCGGTTACACCTCCAGATGATAAGGGCTATATGAACAGGTCTTGTTATGCTGGTCTCTGTCATAAAAAAGCTTTTGATAATGCTGAAACGGTTATTGTAGAAGTTAACAAAAACCTACCCTGGTTATGTGGAAATGATTTTAAGATCCACGTTTCGGAAGTGGATTACATAATTGAAAATAATTATTCGCCGGCTGAAGTCCATGATATACTTATAACTCAAACGGAGAAATCGATTGCTGCATATATTGCAGATATGGTTGAAGATGGCTCCACCATCCAACTGGGGCTGGGAGGATTAGCTAATGCAGTAGGTTATCTCTTAAGAGATAAAAGAAACCTGGGTATCCACGGTGAAGTGATTTCAAATTCCATTATGGATCTAGTTCTTGCAGGGGTAATCAATGGTTCCCAAAAGAATTTTCATAAGGGTAAAATCCTGGGATGTTACCTGGTAGGAAATCAAGAATTATGGGATTTTGCAGACCATAATGAAGATTTTATTTTCTGTGAGGTGGAATATATCAATGATCCGCGGGTAATAGCACAAAATGATAGACTTATTTCCATTAATAATACCTTAATGATGGATTTAACCGGTCAAGCTGCTTCCGAGTCTATTGGTACATATCAGTATAGCGGAACAGGTGGACAGGTTAATTTTGTTCAGGGTGCTACCATGTCAAGAGATGGAAAAAGCATACTGGCCTTGAAATCAACCTATACGGATAACAAAGGGAATTTGAAGTCTAGAATAGTGCCTACTATGCCAGAAGGGACCATCGTTAGCACTTCACGTAATGATGTGGAATATATTGTGACTGAATATGGAGTTGCCAATTTAAGGTGGAAAAGCCTATCTGATCGGGTAAAACAGTTAATCAACATTGCTCACCCTGATTTTCGGGATGAACTGGCATTCCAGGCTACAAAAAACGCCTGGATATAAGAATATTAGCCGTGCATTCAAAATAGTGCTTGAGGGTTTGGACAGAGAAATTTATGAAAAAAGATGGAGCTGGTTTAGATAATATCTGCCGGCTTTATTGTTTCTGATAAAGACTATTCTTTCAGGTTTTACCCCATTGGAATAATAGGATGTCAGCACCAATATAATTAATAAACTATTATTTCAGGAGGTGCAGACCTGTATGCCTGATAGAAAGCGAACTGCTTTGATGCTAGTCCTCGCATTCTGCTTGTGTATCCTGCTGCCGGTACCGGCTAAAGCGGATGTCGTTGATGTGTCGGCTGAAGCTTATGTTTTAATGGATGCTGATTCAGGAAAGATATTGCTGGCTAAAAATGAGGACAAAAAATTGCCACCTGCCAGTATGACCAAAATTATGACTCTTCTGCTGGCATTGGAAGACCTGCAAGAAGGGAAAGTCGGATTAAAAGACAAAGTTGTAACCAGTGAAAATGCATGGAAAATGGGTGGGTCTCAGGTATATCTCGAACCTGGTGAAGAAATGACGTTTGAGGATATGCTGATCGCTATTGCCGTGGGATCAGCTAACGATGCTTGTGTTGCTGTTGCTGAGCATCTGGAGGGTACTCATTCGAACTTCGTTCAGCGCATGAACCATAAAGCCAAAGCTATAGGGTTAAAGAATACCAACTTCATTAATGCCTATGGATTATCGGCTGAAGGTCATTACACTACTGCCCGGGATATGGCGATTATAGCCCGTTATGCTCTCGATGTGCCTAAAATGTTGGAGTATACCTCCATCAAGGAGTACAACTTGCGACAGGGGGAATTCAAGTTATTTAACACTAATAAACTTTTATGGTGGTACGAAGGAGCAGATGGATTTAAAACCGGTTGGACAAATGAGGCTAAATACTGCTTAACATCAACTGTAAAACGTGATAGTTTACGATTGATTGCGGTGGTCATGGCATCTCCCGTAGCGCAAGGACATTTTCGAGACTCTATGGAGTTGTTTAACTACGGGTTTGCTAAATATAGCTTCAAGTCCTTTTTTGCTCAGGGTAGCCCCTGTGGTACGATTAAAGTAGGAAAAGGAGCAGAAAATATAGTCGAAGTAGTTGCAGGCGAAAATGCAGGAGCGATTTGTTCCAAAGGGGAAGAAGATAAAATAATCTACAAGAGGAGCATGGCCCAATATACGGATGCTCCCGTGCTTGCAGGGCAAAAATTGGGAGAACTAATGATATATCAAGATAATGAATTAGTTAAAAAAGTGAATTTGAATGCTGCCCGGGATGTACAGCGAGGAGGCTTATTAAGGGAATTTTTGAAGATGTTTGCCGAAACCTATCTTTTATAAATGGAATTTTGTGGAAGGAAATATCCCCTCTCGAATAGAACCTTTTCTATGTCAGGGTAATTGCTGAGAGGGGATGATGTAATGGACGTGGAGTTAAGGCAGGTACGAAATACACTGATAGTCAGAGTTGAAGGCGAATTGGACATGCTGGTAGCTGATAAAATGCGTAGTGACATTGACAAAAAGATGGACAATAATGAAATAAAAAACTTAATATTGAACATGGAGAAAGTGAGTTTCATTGACAGTTCGGGATTGGGAGTAATACTCGGCAGATATAAGAAGATAAGCAGCAAAAACGGCCGCATGTATATTGTTGGAGCCAGGCCGCAGGTGGAAAAAATCTTGTATTTTTCCGGAATAAATAAGCTGGTCTCGATGTGCCGAAATGAACAGGATGTAATTAATCTTCAGGGGAGGTGAATTCCAGCTCAGGCTGGGTCTATCATGAATGTAAGAAATTATTGTAAATTTGAAATCTTAAGCTTGCCGGAGAATATTTCCTTTGCCCGGGCATGTGTAGGTGCTTTTGCTTCACAGCTTGGGTGTACCATCGATGAAATTGAGGAAGTTAAGCTGGTGGTTTCTGAGGCGGTGTCTAATTGTATAATTCATGCCTATGAAAACCGGACTAATGAAATCATAACTATTGTAATTAGTTTATTGGATGACCGAACCCTGGAGATTATAATTGAGGATTATGGAAAAGGGATTGAAGATATAGACAGTGTGCTGCAGCCCACTTATTCCAGTGAACCAAATAGAATGGGATTGGGATTTACTTTTATGAAATCGTTTATGGACGATATGGAAGTCCTCAGCAAACCAGGAGAAGGTACCAGTGTACAGTTGAAAAGAAGTTTCTTGACTAAAGACAATGAAGCCTACGCTTGAAGGGGGAATGAAAGTGTCCTCCATGAATCCTTACGAAGAAAATGAGAACTTAATAGCCAGGGCTCAGGCAGGGGATGAGTCAGCACGGGCTCAGGTTCATGAAGCGAACATCGGTCTGGTGTATATGGTGCTGGAAAAATTTAAAAACACTGCCTATGAATATGAAGATCTCTTTCAAGTAGGATCTATCGGCTTATTAAAGGCCATTGATAAATTTGATTTTAGCTTCAAGGTGCGTTTCTCTACCTATGCCGTACCCATGATAATTGGAGAGATTAAGAAATTTTTACGTGATGATGGCATTGTTAAAGTCCAGCGAGGCCTTAAAGAAACTTACAGCAAAATACGCTGGGCCCAGGATAAGCTTAGAGGAGAACTGGGGCGAGAGCCAGGTGTGGACGAGATCGCTTTGCTGCTTGGCATGGACAAAGAAGAAATTGTAATTTCTATCGAAGCCTGCCAGGTGCCCGCCTATATCAATGACGTTCTACCCCGGGAGGAAAATGATAATTTATCAATGTTGGACAGATTGACAGCCAGTGAAGGCAGTGCCATGATGCTGGAAAAAATCGCCCTGCGAGAGGCTTTGAGTACTCTTGATGAGCGAGAACGAGAAGTGATTCTGAGAAGATATTTTAAAGATGAGACCCAGTCATTGATAGCAGGAGATTTAGGAGTATCACAGGTGCAGGTTTCCCGGATAGAAAAAACTGCCATCAAGAAACTAAAAACAATTTTGGAATAGCTCAGAAAATTATAAAAAGCTTAACAGAGAGCCTGAGAGGGCTCTTTTTGTATTGAAATTTGTTTTACTGGACAAATTACAAGTTCATTTGCTTAATTAATCGTTAAGCCTATAACACAATCCAATTAAATCCATCATATGATTAAATAGGGAATAAAACCAATATTATTTATACCCAGCAAAGGATGGTTAATAATGAGTATCATAGATAATGAATCAAAAACGAATGCAAAATCATCAGGCAGGGAACACCACGAATTAAAACCATCGATAAAACATCACTATAAGATCGTATGTATACTTGATGAATTCAGTTACGAATGCTTTAAATATGAGAGCAGATTTATCCAATTAGAGCCTGAAAGTTGGAAGGAAATTATTGACCGTGAAAAGCCCGATCTGCTGTTTGTTGAATCGGCCTGGAAGGGCAAGAATAAGGAATGGCAGCATAAGATAAGCACCTGGAAAAATAGTAAAAACAAGACTATATGTGATATAGTCAACTTCTGCCAAAAAAAGCAAATTCCTACTGTGTTCTGGAACAAAGAGGATCCCAGTAATTTTCAAGTTTTTATTGATTCTGCCCGGCATTTTGATCATATATTTACCAGTGATGAAAATTCCATAGATAAATATAAAGCTATTGTAGGTCATGATCGAATTTACGTACTCCCTTTTGCAGCCCAGCCCCGGCTGCATAATCCAATAGGAAAAAACAAAGAGAAACTGGGTCAGGTAGCTTTTGCCGGAACCTGGTACAATCATAAATATGAAAACAGAAGGAAAAATCTTAATTATCTATTAACGCCTGCTTTGCATTATAATCTTCACATTTATGACCGGATGCACCATATGAAAAATAAAGGTTATGAATTTCCTTCGATATATAAACCATATATCAAGGGATTCTTAGATTATTTAGATATGATCAAAGCCTACAAAAAATATGATGTATTTCTAAATGTAAATTCAATTGAAGATAGTCCTACTATGTGTTCTCGGAGAGTTTTTGAAATTCTAGCATGCGGTACCAGTATTATCAGCAACTATTCACTGGCTATTAGTAAACTCTTCCCGGATATTGTAGCTGTAATTCAATCTGAAGCGGAAGCAGAACAGTGCCTGCAAACCATTGTTGAAAACAAAGAATATAGGGATAAACTAGGTTTGTTAGGAAGCAGAGAAGTGCTCAATAAACACACTTATAAGCATCGTCTGGAAACCGTATTTGATTATGTTGGTTTGCCATACCTCAAAGCAGACAGTGAAATGATAGCTGTTTTTGCTTTTGTTAACAGTAAACAAGAGATTGATCTCGTAATTAATAATTATTTAAGACAACAATATGATTTTAAAAGTCTTTTTATCATCTCTCCGAGTAAAAGATTAATAAAGGATGATATTATTAACCAGTATTTATTCAAAGATGATATTACATTAATTCTGACCCCTGAATCGGATGCGCCCAGCAAATGTATAAATCGTGCCGGGAATTATACTAATGCCAGGTATATTTTGCTATTTGAACCTTATAATTATTATGCGCCTAACTTTATTACCGATTTGCTGCAGGCTTACCAGTATGCGGATGCAGATATTATTGGGAAATCTGCTTACTATGAATATGATGACAGGTTAAAGAAAACTATCTTAAGAAATCCTGATATGGAAAACTGCTATGTGAAGTCTTTATGTGGATCAGCTATGTTAATCAAAAAGGAAATATTTGATCGTACGGGATTCGGAGGGACTGATCCAACTGAGGATAGAGGATTCTTTTGGAAGTGTTGGATGAAAGACATCAAATTATACTCAGCTGACCGATTTAATTTCATAAAAAATGCTTATCTTTCACAGCTTGGGAAAAATGATTCTACTTTAAAGAGGTTTTTAAAATTACATCAGAATATAGGGGATTCCAGTAAAAGCTTTTCAGAAATAAGCGTCTAGTTTCCACTGCATGAAAAAACCATAATCACCGAATCCGTAAAGATGATTATGGTCTTCTAAGATATTTGACCCCATATTCGGTCTGTGTTGCAGACCACCCGGCCTTCTCTCTTGTTCCTATCATATAATCTGTGATTGTAAATGTATTCTGGAAACTGAGATTTATCTCCATTGTACCGGCCATGAAAAAGATGAATAGTCTGGGCTTCGGTTTCGAAATGTCGGCAACCATATCTGCGCAGCCTGTCGATAAAATCATGGTCTTCCCAACCTCGTCCGGTGAAATCTTCATCATAACCTCCAACTGAAAAAAAGCTTTTTCGGCTGAGCGACATCAGAAAGGGCAGCCGGGCGTTTAGGCGCGGAAAACTTCTATTACAGGTATTGGTAAATACCTGGCCCTTCATATTCTCGACCAGGGTCAAGAAACAACCGGTAGTATCATCACGTGCTATTGGAATGCCCAGATAGTTTGAGTCTATTTCCAATGGTCGAACTAGATGCCCTATAGTATCGTTTAAGTGAAACATTTCCGCATCAGATATTATTATTATTTTACCCATTGAAAGTTTAGCCCCGATATTAACTGCATATCCAGGAACACGACGTTTTATTTGCCCGTGCATATGTCTCTGTCCAGTAAAAACATATTTTAAGTTTAATTGCTTAAAATATTCCTTGCAAACTAGTTCTGTTTCATCCTTGATTCCATCGTTTAAAACTATGGTTTCAAAATCGTAAGGAATATTCTGCCGGGCCAGCGAATACAGTCCCCACTTTAATAAGTGAGGTCTATTAAATGATGGAATGATAATTGAAATATCACAGGCTGAGATTTTATATCACCTCACAGGATCAATCTTTAAAGACTCCCCATTCTCTTCCTTGATTACGTACTATTTGTTTAACTCTGCTGCGGTAAAGGTTTTCATTATGTTGGAATTCAGGAGATCCTCCTCTGCCATGAACATATCTGGAATGATATAGATGAATGGTCTGAGCCTCTGTTTTTTTATATTGGCATCCATAACGCTTTAATCGGAATACCAGATCATTATCATCCCAGGCAATGCCGGTAAAGTCTTCATCATATCCTCCAATGTTAAAAAAAGCCTCGCGGCTGACAGCCATCAGAAAAGGGTTATTAGTATTTAAGAAAGTATATTTACTGAATTCTGAAAATTGACAGATATTGCCATGGTTAGCTTCAACATACCTTAGAAAAGAACCGTCTCTGTCATCTCTTCCTACAGGTATACTTAAAAGATTTTTATTCTCTATCAGCGGCTCAATTAAATAGTTAATAGTGTCATTGATATGAAACATTTCTGCACAGGATAGTATTAGTATATTTCCCTTTGAGATTTTTGCGCCAATATTGTAAGCAAAGCCGGGAACACGCCATTTAATATCACCGTCAAGATTTCTGTGGCCGGTAAAGACATATTTTATATTCAATTGCGTTTTATATTCATTACAAATTGCTTCAGTGTCATCAGGAATTCCATCATTTAACACAATAATCTCAACTGCATAGGGTATCTTTTGTATAGACAGGGAATATAAATTCCATTTGAGCAAATGAGATCTTTGAAAAGAAGTTATAATTATTGATGCTTGGGGATGCAATATATTGGCTCCTTTCTAATAGGATCATTAAGTATCCTTCTCATCCTTTATAATATTTTCAAATACTACCTCCAGTTTTTCCCGGTAAGTTTCGCGGTACTTTTTGAATTGACCAATTATAATTTGCCTATTTTCCGTTACATAAGGAATTAATCCCAAAATATCTTCTTCTATTGCGGGGGAGTCAGTAGAGACAACAAGCTTATTAAGATCAAGAGAAGCAGCAAAGTCAAAAGTTTTAAACCTGTAAGCCAGAGCAATGAAAGGTACATTAGCAGCAGCAGATATCACGTTGGCGTGTAATTTGAAATTAATAGTAAAACAGCACTTTTGCACAATATTCATCAGATCATACTGATTATACAGATTGGGAGTGAATTTAACATTTTCGCTGTCACCGATTTTATCATAGAGCCTGGTACTGGGATTAATGTCTTCTCCCCATACTGTATAAATGAAAATTTTATAACCTTGGCGGAGCAAAATTTTACCAATCCTTGCCAGGCAGTCCTCAACCCTCGCTTCATTTTTGCCATAGATATTGTTATAAGACGTCCCCCAGTTTATTCCTACTATATTTTCTCCAGGCTTCCACATATAATTGTATGGAAATAGGTTATCGAAGTTATCGTTCGCTTCATCATATTCCAACAGCAATCCGGGGTCTCCACTAATTTCAACTTTATTCATGTTTGCCCCTATTTCCTGTAATATCTGTAAAGTAAGGGGGCCTCTAACCCCTGCATAATTAGTATTTTCAATGACTGTAACCAATACTTCCTCAAATGACGGAGTTAGCAAGTGTTCGAAACTACGTTTCTTCTTTCCAATTAGTACTTCCAGACGCTCTTTTGCAAGCCCGTCATGGCCGCTTCCCCAGATGATGATTTTCTTGTTTTTTTTAATCGCATTAAATAGAATTCCTATAGTAGGCGGAATAATCAAAGACCCTCCTCCTAAAACTACAAGATCATACGAATTAAGTTTCTTAGTATTCACATCAGGAAGAGACGGAGTTATTTTATATTCCTCGGGGTTAAGGTGTTGATCTGCCAGACTCCTGAATATGTCCCACATCATCTCGTCGCCTAAATTATTAAAACCAAGCCATCCTATATATAAAATATGTTTCAAAAAATATCACTCCTTGATTATATTATTTTGATTAAACTTCATGAAAAGCTTAGTATTTACTCATTTAATCTATTAATGAAACTGTTGATACGTTTTTCCCATCTGATTCTCCGCATTGGAAATAATAAACCATACTATCAAAAGCAGTCTGATGATTTATACCATGTAATGACAGCTTATGCATAAGGATATTATCTGCCGGGATAAAGGGTTTGCATTTTTGAGCTATAATAGGGCTGAGAATATTATTATTTTCTTCTGAATATCCTCCTGCCATTTGGAAATGTGTCTTACGGATTAAAAGAGGCATTAATGGCCCCCCGTTTTCTACCTGGGGGCATCTTTCAGCAGATACATATGATAAAAAAGCTTGTTCCTGGTAAGAATTAATATTATGGCCAAAGTCTTTTTCAATCCCATAAAGCCCACTGTGAGTGTCCCCAGGCTCCACTAATCGGGACGAGATGCAGTTAGAACCATTATAAGCTGCCCATAAACTATTAAACCATCCCGGGCTAAAACCCATATCAGTATGAATGAATATCAAAAAATCGCCTTGTGCCTTGGTACATGCATAGTTGTAAGCACGATAGACATTATTAATGAACGATTCTACCTGCTGTTCGGGGGTATTATATATAAAATGTGGAATATGGTTATCTTGAAGGTATTCTAATATCTTTCCATTTATATCATTGGCTACAAAGAAAAATTCCTTATCTGTCATATCAGTATATTTTAAAACCTGTTCATAAACGAACTGCAACCATTCAATGCTCTCATAAATCATACAGATAATAGAGAATTTGGGTCGGAATACTGCATCTCTGTATCGTTCAACATAGGACAATGATTCTTCAAAAGCTAATGGGATTGGCTGTTCATCATCAGTCCATAAACCTTCCGGAAATAATTCCTGAGGTATCTTTTCCAAAACCAGTTGTTCCTCACTTATTAAGCGATCCAGCATATAGTACCCACGCTGCCCATGAGATTTGTAAATCAGGTATTTATATGCCAGGTTCTTTTGTGAAGCAAATCCATAATGTAATACCTTAATGGTTTTTATTCTCTTTATATTTTGTATTGTCGTAGGATAAGGAGGCTGATGCAGTCCCGGTTCAGCTTTTATATAATGAATATCATTGCTTACACGCCATAATCGTACAAACCAGCCGTTGTTATATTTGCTGTCAGTTCTTTTCCATGAATGACTGCGCCAGATATTAATTTCGTGGAAACTTAAAGCATCAAAATCATTGGAAATGCAATAATCACACAGGTTTTGCAATTCATCTGCAGCGTTTGCACTCAGAACTTCATCAGCATCCAGCCATAATATAAAATCGGGTGATAGTTTAAGCGCTTCTTCCAGAAGCAGCTGTTTATGATTTATTTCATCTGCAAAATTATTTTCAACCCCACGAATTATATAGGGTGTGACTTTTGACATATATTCATAACTGCCATCAGTACTTCCATCATCGTAAACAACTAAGGCATCTACCAGAGGCATTATATATTTAACAAAACGCTCCAAATTACCTTTTTCAAGTTCATTATAAATTTGACAAAAACCCACAATGAAATATCTACCCATTATTTTTTCTCCTTTAGCATTCAATTTACACCATAATGCATTATCAATGAAATAATTATCCACCAAAGCCGGAATTAAAAATAACCATATAATATGACCAATATTTGATATCCATATATCGTTTACATTTTTTTTGTAAATAATTTCGTAAATGATTAAATTCTAGATGCTATATTTTCATCATATGAAAAATATGGAAAAACAGTGCAAGACAATATATGCCGTTTATCATTTAATAATCTGTGCAATTATAGAACTAATGACGTTATCATGCTCCATATAGTTTATATCTGTAAGGATATTCTCGTTATGACCTGATATGTGGTGTCCCGCATACCAGTGAATTCCGATAGTATCTTCGGTGAGATAGTGACGATTGTTGCCTGTGAAAATGTGTCTTACACGTGAAGCTGAAAATGGATATATTGCGCTCATTTTTAGATTAGCTATTTTGATTTGCGGATATTTTGCTGTAATAATATGTTCATTTCCAAAGTGATATTTTATGAGTTTGGAACCAATACTCTGGTAATGTAAAATATTTAGTTTTTTGTAGGATTCCTCCTTGAGAAAACGGTAAAATTCATTACCTGGATCAGACATGAGAAAACCTATAGAATAATAGGTGAAATTTTCGTCCTGGTTATTAAAACAGACCAGGGTGTTTATATCAGTATTCTTAGAAGTATTTATATATAAATTGCTCATTGGCTTAAGATAAATGATGTCAAAATCAGACCATAAGCCGCCCTCTGAAGATAGCAGTAACCACCTCAAATAATCTGCTTTAAAGGGTTCTGGCATTTCATTATCCAAGCCTATTAAGCTGAAATCAACTTCGATTTTTTCTATCGGTAAAGCATAGAGTTGGTCAATATAATTTTCTCCTGTAAAAGCAACAGAGTGTTCATTGCTTAACCAGGTTTTTTTCCCAGAGTATTTTTCTTTAGGATAATATAACTTTATTTTCCAATCAGGATTGAATTTCAAAAATGTATATACGGTCAAGTATCTTAAAAACGAAATAGTATCATTACCCCAGTATACATGCAGTGTTTTTGGTATTTTTGTTAGATGCCACAATATATATTAACCTCCTTTGGAAAATGTCAGGGGATAGCATATTATGCAAAACAAATACTCGCTTACCATTATTAGGTAATAGATTGGGTTAATATATTGTATTTGATAATTGATAATAATGTGTAATAATTATTGTGGGTTGGTGGAAATGAAATTACTGAGGCAAATTGCGGATTTCCTTTTTCTGAACTTCCGGGCATTATCATCATATACTAAATCATCTCCTTTAGTGATTAATCAGGGTATCATTCCCAGCAATATCTTTATTACTGTTAAAGCCACATTATTTTTGAGGTATTCGGCTGGTGGCTGCCATTCTTTTTCTGCTGTGCTTAGCATCTTGACCGCCGCCAATATTGATTCTGGTTCACAGCCGGCAATAATACTGCTGCCGCATTCTGCGGTTTCAGGTCTTTCTGTTACATCTCTTATGGTTACGTTGGGGATATTGAATATACAACATTCCTCCTGAACAGTGCCGCTGTCACTCAAAACACAAAATGCTTGTTTTTCAAGATGAATAAAATCAAATAGCCCCAGCGGTTCGATTATTGTTATTCCGGGTTTGGTCATTGATTTTTTGTGTTTTGCTAATTGGGAGTGAGTTCTGGGATGAAGGCTGCAGATGACTGGCATTCCATACTCTTGATGTAATAGAGAAAAAGTCTGGATAAATTTATCCAGGCGGATGGACACATCTACATTTTCAGCACGGTGTAGAGTTACCAGAAAATAATTTTTCGCTTTGATGTCTAAGATATCAAGGATGCTGCTGCTATTAATCTTTCTGCTGTAATAATCCAGCACCTCTTTGATCGGATTACCGGTAACAAAGATTTTATTACTGGAGATGCCTTCCCGCAGAAGGTTGGCCCGACTGCGTTCGGTATATGGGAGTAAAATATCACTACAGTGGTCAACCACCCTGCGGTTCACTTCTTCAGGCACCCGGTCATCATAACATCGGTTACCGGCCTCCATATGAAAGACCGGGATAGCCATGCGTTTAGCGACCATAGCTGATAGGGCAGTGTTAGTGTCGCCGAGAATTAACACCCGATCAGGATTCTCTCTGGATATTACTTTTTCTGATTCAGCTAGAATCATCCCAATCTGGCTCATAGTAGATTCTGCCTGACATTTCAGTGAATAATCAGGAGTTCGTATCTGTAGTTCATTGAAAAATACATCATTGAGGCTGGGTACATAATTTTGTCCAGTGTGTACTAGTATGTGTTTAGATAGCTGGTCGAGAAGCGGAATGATTCTGCTCAGACGTATTATTTCCGGACGAGTGCCCAGTATGGTCATTATTTTCATCTTAAGAGCTCTCCTTCCAAGACTAATTCGTCCTTGACAGTTAGTTTATGGCGAGATAGCAAATCTATGGTCTCAGAAAGAGATATTATGGAATCGCCAGAAGTATATGCTTTGTTTAATGGTTTCTTCTCGGTTTCAGGGGTGATAATCTCAGGAAGCATAGGTTTAATAACATAATAGTCTCCGCATTTGAAAGTATGTCCCGCTTCTTCCAGTGATACCAGGCTTTCATGGGTTTTTTCGCCAGGTCTGATACCAGTAACAACGATGTCAACATTACGGTTTCCAATCAAGGCTCTGGCTATATTGGTAATTTTTGCCGCAGGAACCATAGGAACATAAATGTCACCGGGATTAGCCTCTTTTATTGCGGCTATAACAGTATCGACCGCACGATCCAGTGAAAGTAAAAAACGCGTCATTTCAGTCGTTGTAATAGTAACAGGTCCTCCCTTTTTTATCTGCTCATGAAAAAGAGGAATGACTGACCCCCGGGAAGCCAGGACATTACCATAACGAACGCAGATGAAGCGGGTTGAAGGGATTGAAATGTTGGCGTTGATAAAAATCCTTTCCTGTATAGCTTTGGTCATACCCATGACGTTAATTGGTTTGCATGCTTTGTCTGTAGATACTCCAACTATGGTTTCGATTTTCAGCTTATTTTCTCGAATGGCTCGCACAATGTTTTCTGCCCCCATAATATTGGTTTGCACTGCTTCGTACGGAAAGTATTCGCAGGAAGGTACCTGCTTTAAAGCTGCTGCGTTTATTACGATATCTACTTTTTCCAATACCGAGCAAACAGAATGATAATTTCGTATGTCGCCAATTCTAAATTCAACCCGCTGGACAAAATCCTGATAGATAATTTCGTCAGTAGTATATTTATTCTGATGAAATTCAGTACGCATGAAATGCTGTTTTGCCTCGTCACGCGAAAATATAATAACCTTTCCTGGTAAGTCTTGATCATTGGCAAGCAGCCGTCGTGTCAGAACTTTACCCAGAGAACCCGTTCCACCTGTTATAGCTACTACTTTATCTTTAAAAACTGACATTTCAGATCTCCCCTATTCATTTTGTGGATACGGGGTTTTAATATAATCAATATACATATCATAGATGAGCTGCGGCCATGCTGAAGGAGAATACCCCGTTAGACGACGAAATCCAGTGGAATCAAGTGTTCTATCACACTTGGTAAATTCAAATGCTTCAATTATAATTCTTTTACCATACTGGGATGCCACCAGTTTAAGTAATTCATATTTAGATATTGGATCAGAAGATAAATGATAAATTCCATTTAACTGCGGATTGGGAATGATATGGGTGGCAATGATTTGCGCTAATTCAATCGTAGGAACGCCGGAATAAATATGATTGTTATAGCCCTGAACCTTATCCTTTTGAGCCAGGAACCATTCGATTAAACCTGATTTGCTTGTTAATTCGTGACCTATTATCGAAGTGCGAATAGTCAGGCAGTTGGGATAGTGTACTTCGCCCAGTACTTTAGAGCGGCCATAGAGATCAATGCAATTAGGTATAGAATTTTCGTTATAGTTTCCGTCTTGACCATCAAACACACAATCCGTGCTTATGTGTATCATTCGAACATTTATCTCTTCACAGATTCCAGCGATGAGATGAGGAAAGAGAGCGTTAGCATAAATACTTGTAATGGGTTGAAGAGATTCAGGTTTTTGTTTGATGATTCCAATACAATTGATTACTACATCTGGGTTTAAAGTTTTTATGATTTTGCTAACCGCACCAATTCTTTCTATATCTATATTCCAAAATATTTTTTTCGTAAGTTCGGGAAACAGGTTTATTAATGCATCATTTTTTTGGCGACAGGTTCCATATACATCATAGTATTCTGACAAGTAAGAAAATAATTTGTGACCAAGCATACCGCTTGCACCCAGTATCAGTATTTTAGAATCAGGCATTCATTGATCCCGCCTTTCATGAATTAAAGGGATTGCATAGATGTAATATATTGGAAATTTATATCATTATATGCAGTTAATATTAACGAGGTACTAAGCGTATGAAGATGATAGTTTTAGAAAATACATTCCAAGCAATAGAATCAAGTATAATAACCAGTCCAGGATGTTTGAAAAGTCTATACGTATTTTCCACCAATAATAGAATGAAGTGGTTTGATCGGGTTTAAAGCCAATTCAGTATTGCCGTTGCGAATAGATATACTATCAAAGCTGACTTCGATTTCCAACAGTATTTCTTTGGTTCGAATTTCTATATTGCCATTTTTTTGTTCACACCCCACGGGCCATTTTTGAGATGGATCTAAGTTGATGTGTGCAGCAAATAATTGTTTCCTGCCATAAGCAACGTAAACAGCTGACCAGCAGGGTACCAGGGATGAATAGTCTTGACAGCACCATCCCCTCAAAGGGTCGTTACTTGCTGAAAAAAGATTAGTTTTACTTATGGTGTTTTCACATAATTGACTTAGATCAAGAGCAGCTTTATCGTCCATTGAGGCGGTTATGGCATTATTATTATTAATACAAGTTAGGGAAGGGTGAAAGTTAAAAACCTGTTCATATTTGTGTTTGCTGGAGCTGTCAAGAAGATCTAATACGATAATGTTATTGGGTTTAAAATACAGCAGAATTCTCTGGTGGATGACGTCAGCGTAAAGAGCATGGGCACCACAAATACAAGAAAAATCCTCACTGAAATAATAATATGTCAGTCCGGATTTACCAACATTTTTAGGATGGATGTCTGTATCTCTGTCATCAACACATATTGTGTTGTGGGCCCGGTTGGAAATCACATATGACCTTTTAGGATCATGATAGTTGTAATTATATTTTCCGGTATCTATCAGCAGAGGTTGCTTATGTCCATAAACAATAAACGATAGATCATCATGGTGTTTATGAGTTTTAGTACGAAAACTGGCATGAAAAACAATCTGCACGGTATTATTATTTATTTCCCACTGATTTCTCAGTACTGCGTAACCGCTGTCAGGATATACCCGATCCAATTTTTCAGGTTTGTTTCCTTTCTCACCTTTATAGGCTATATATGTGAATTGGGCGAAGATAGCAGGGGATATATCTTTCAATGGAATAATAGCTAATCTGCTATTGTTCGCATCTCCAATAGCAGGAAAATATCGGTCTGGTTGGACGATATTCAGTAAAAAGTCCAATTGCTTATTTACAGAGGTCTCTATTTCTTCATAAGCTTTATCTCCGAGTACCTTCATGAATTTAATCAATCTCAGCAAACGTATGCAGAAGATGTAGCAATATAGTGGCGTTGGCTCCAGATAACCACCATCTGGAAGAAACAACTCTTCCAGCTGTATCTTTAACCGGGCTAAAGATAATTCTTTCCATGTGGAAGCTTCTTCCATGTTATCAAAAACTGTAGAAGCCACATATAAAGCTCTATCCTGATCTATTCCGTGATTGTGTTTGCTGGTGTAAAAACTATTACTGGCTAATTTGCGGCAGTGATACCTAACAGCTTTGGTTAGAGTCTGAGCGATGGCTGGATTCCAATTCTCATTTTTCCATACCTCGAAAAAACGGCACATTACGATAAGCCTTAAGGCAGTACCGTGGTCGTGCCAAGCCATATCTGATTGTGAATGGGGACAATTGCTATCAATCCAGCTCAGCAGTAGTTCGCGGGATTTTTCGAGATATCGGCTGTCCCCAAATCTTTCGTATCCATTTAGCAAATATTCAAGCATAATAAGGGAATGGAGCCAATAACACCAGGTTCGATTTTGAAGTGGATCACTATGCCACCCCGTGGGCAGAGTGAAATTGACCAGAGGAAATTGTTTGCTGATATACAGTTTATTATCTAGAATATTCTCATTAACTCTTCGAAGATCATCATCCTTTAGGTCATTAAAGATATGAAAAATATTTATCTTGCTTCTATTAATCAGTAGTGTAAATTTGTCTTTCATTTATCACTACTCCGTTAAGCCGAATTGTTCTAAAATCGTGGTTATTTCGGCTGGATCTGAAATGAGAGCTCCACGCATGGAGCGGTTGAAGTGGTTGGTAGTATTACCGGAGTGAACTACTACCATGAAATTGCCTTCTGGCATGATTTCATGACAGAAGCGTATTATTTTGCTGTGACCTCCCAATAATTTATAACGAATTCCTCTAACATAATCTTCTGTATTATAAATGAAGGTATAAAATGGGGGGGAAAAGTGGTACCAGTGTGCCATGCGTTTATTAATAGAATCATACATATAGCCCCTCTGATTAATTAGAGCTGCAGTGTATTCCTGGGGATGAATATCATAGAGCTGTTGTATATATGATTTATGATACATGTCGTCAGAATCGATCCGGGCCAGGAAAAATTTTGGACAATTTCCTATATAGTCTAATATTGTTCTATCATATTCCTTCGAGCTAATGAATTTAATATTTTCAGGAAGGTTAGGGTTGGTGGAAAGAGCCTGGTTTATTATTTCCATACTACTGGGGTCACAGGCTAAAATAGTCAAGAAACTAGAATTAGTCTGGTTGATTAAGCTTTTAAAAGTGAAGTTCATAAATATATCAATTCTATTTTCGATCCATTCCTGCGTTAATCTTTTGTCAGTTAATTTCATTGCATTGAAATTGATACTTACTATTATTTTGCGATCATATATCATTTAAAGACCCTCCGGCTTAGATTAACTTCCATTTCTGTATCATACGTGGATAATTATTACTATGTTACTAAACAATGTATTCCGAATGCTTATTCAATAATTAAGGTAACCTCATTTATATGGAAAGAATATATTAATTTAACAAAAAATTACTCTTATCTGCGTTATGAGGAAAGGGATGTATATATGGAAAAGATTTGCGTCATTGGACTGGGTTATATTGGACTCCCAACCGCAGTGATGCTGGCTGATAATGGTTGGCAGGTAATGGGAGTAGATATCGCTGAAGATGTAGTTAATAAACTTAACCGGGGTGAAATTCACGTTGGAGAACCTGACCTGCACTTGCTGGCCCAAAAGCTGCTGGAAGAGAAAAAAATCATTGTAAGGGTGGTTCCCGAACCGGCTGATGTATTCATAATTGCAGTGCCTACTCCAAAGACTACAATTAATACCTGTGATATGAACTGCGTAGAATTAGCAGTTAAAGATATATTGCCGTGTCTTAAGCAGGGTAATTTGATCATTGTAGAATCCACTGTTCCCCCCTGGACCTGTGAAAATATCATAAAACCCTTTCTGGAAGATCGAGGGTTTAAGGTTGGAACAGATATATTTTTAGCCCATTGTCCGGAAAGGGTTCTGCCAGGTCGGATAATGCAGGAGATAATTGAGAACGACAGGATCATCGGGGGGTGTACTCCAGTATGTGCAGCCAAAGCAGCTGAAATATATCAAACTTTTATCAAAGGGGAAATCATCATCACCGACGCTGAAACTGCAGAAATGGCCAAGTTGACGGAGAATACATTTAGAGATGTGAATATTGCTCTAGCCAATGAAATGGTTAAAATATGCAACCGGCTTGGGATCAATGCTCTTAAAGTTTTGGATATAGCCAATAACCATCCACGAGTCAACCTGCATATGCCAGGACCAGGGGTAGGAGGCCATTGTCTGGCTATAGATCCGTATTTTATTGTGGAGAAAGCACCATTTACAGCGAATTTAATCAGTACAGCCAGAGAAATCAACAGTGATATGCCAGCCTATATAATAACCAAAGTGAGAGATCTGATAGGATTTTCTCCTGGATTAAAGATAGCTGTTCTGGGAGTGAGCTACAAAGGGAATGTATCTGACGTGAGGGAAAGCCCGGCATTAGAGATAATAGCAGGTTTGAAAAAAATAGGATATGAAGTTGCCGTATATGACCCCCTGGTAGAGATGGATGAAGTTGAGCGGAGCATCCATAATACTATACAAGGTACCGATCTGCTGCTGATTTTATCCGACCATGATGAATTTAAATATCTTGATGGTGAGATGATCGGTAAATTGATGCGCAGTCCAATCGTATTTGATACAAGAAACATCTGGGATGCTGGATTAAACCAGCATATTAAATTGTATAACCTCGGCAATATTTATGATTGCAAATATAGTATTTAAATAATCTAGCTGCTCCTTCTATAATTCAAAAAACCATCTTCTCTATTACGGCTTTGATAGGGAAGATGGTTTTTAGTCTTTAATCCTGGGAAAAAGTACCTTCTATCATGCATAAAAATAATGGCAAACGCCAATAATATTCTATCGGGAGGCGATTGGTTTTGAATGTTGATGCAAAACAGATGAAGAAAATAGAGATGCAGGAATATCAGAATCTGGTGGATCAGATCAAGCCCAAACCGGATATATTAAAAAACAGTATCTGGGCGTTCATGGTAGGTGGGTTGATCTGTGGATTTGCCCAGGTATTGGTAAATTATTTGCTTTCGCTGGGAATGAGCAGAATAGATGCTAGTTCTGCCGTTTCCTGTATAATGATTTTCCTGGCCGCCTTTTTTACCGGTATAGGTGTCTATGATGAACTGGGGAAAAGAGCTGGGGCTGGTTCTATAGTTCCCATCACGGGATTTGCCAATGCCATTGTAGCCTCTGCTATGGAATATAAAAGAGAAGGATATATATTCGGGGTGGGAGCCAGGATATTCAGTGTAGCTGGACCGACACTGGTATTCGGTTTCGCTGTAGCGGTAGTAGTTGGTTTAATTAAGGTGTTTTTAAGTTCATAGCAGAACTTTGAAAATGTTGTAAAGGTGGAATATAATGCCTGGATTCAAGAAAAAAGGAAGCCAAACCGTCGTTTTCGAAAAAGCACCGGTTATTACCTCCTGGGCTTCCATAGTTGGACCCAAGGAAGGTGAAGGCCCCTGGGGGCAGGAGTTTGATTCGGTCCTGGGAGATTATATGTTTGGCGAAGATAGCTGGGAAAAAGCCGAGAAAAAAATGCTGCGTGAAGCTGTGAAGTTATCACTCGATAAGCGGAATTTACAGGTTGATGATGCGGAAATAATTCTGGCGGGAGATTTGTTAAATCAAACCGTTTCATCAAATTATGCTGCCCGGGAACTGGCTCGTCCTTTCCTGGGGCTTTATGGTGCTTGTTCTACTATGGCTGAAGCTTTACTGGTAGGGTCCATGCTTATCGATGGAAACTTCTTTAGCCGTCTGGTATCTGCTACCTGCAGCCACCATTATGCAGCATCCAGGCAGTACCGTTTTCCCACTGAACAGGGAACCCAACCAACTCCCAGCACTCAGTGGACAGCTACAGCTGCCGGGGCAGTAGTTTTGGAGTGGGCAGGAGTAGGCCCTCGAATAACCGCCGGTACTATTGGTAAAGTAATTGATATGGGACAGAGTGATGCTGCTGATATGGGGAGTGCCATGGCACCAGCGGCTGCAGATACCCTGAAAACCCATTTGAATGATTTAGAGCGCTTGCCAGATTATTATGATCTTATTGTAACCGGTGATCTGGCCCGGGTAGGAATGGCCATAGCAGAGCAGCTCTTTATCCGGGATGGTTTATTGCCCAAGCCTAATTACAGCGATTGTGGGGTACTGCTGTATGACGAGAAACAGGATGTCGATGCCGGTGGATGTGGTTGTGGATGTTCAGCTGCCATGTTATGCGGCCCTTTGTTAAAGAAGATGCAAAAAGGGGAGATCAATAAAATGCTCCTGGTTGCAACCGGAGCCCTTATGAGTCCCACAATGGCATTTCAAGGGGAAAGTATACCTGGCATCGCTCATGCTATAGCTATTGAAAACTGAGCACCAGGATATTGATAGATTTAGTGGAGGTGGATAGTATACTATGACACCACTTTATATGGCATTTCTAGGAGGAGGCTTGTTATGCCTGATAGGACAATTAATCATGGATTTGACCAAGGCTAATATCACTCCCGGGCATATACTGGTTGGTTACATTTCTATAGGGGCGGTCTTAAGCGGTTTAGGGCTTTATCAGCCACTGGTCGATGCAGTAGGAGCAGGGGCGACCATACCCCTTTCGGGCTTTGGACATCTCCTGGTTCAGGGAACTTTAAAAGCAGTGGAAAGCAAAGGATTACTGGGCGCATTTAGTGGAGGGGTTGAAGCTGCTGCGGCAGGTATCACCTGCGCTATCGTTTTTGGTTATGTGGCAGCGGTACTGTTTAATCCCCGGGATTAGATGAAAAGCCGCTAAAAGAGGTGGAACATCTTTTGTCTAAAAATAAAGATCATATTCATTTGGACTCTAATTATGATCGGACTCTGGACCTGTTAAAAAAAGAACTGGGTGAAGGAAAGAGTTTTGACATAGTAGTCCGGGAATTTAAGGTGGCAGGCCGAAAAAGTGCTTTGATAGGTATTGATGGACTTATTAAAGATGATGTACTGACCTGGATCATGCAGTCTATGTTTTTGTTACCAGATAATAGTTTTAGATCCAGCAACATTAAATCTTTATTACAGCAGGCCATCCCCTATATTGAACTTAATACCGAGACTAATATAGACGAATTGCTGTATTTTGTGTTGTCAGGATCGGTATTATTGGTGGTTGACGGCAGTGCAGAAGTCTTTGTAATAGATGCCCGAACTTATCCCTCTAGAGGCCCAGAAGAAGCTGAAATAGAGAGAGTGGTGAGAGGTTCCCGGGATGGTTTTACGGAAACTATTGTTTTTAATACGGCTTTAGTAAGAAGACGGGTGAGAGATCCCAAACTCCGGATAAAGCTTATGCGGGTAGGGAAAAGGTCCAAAACTGACGTTTGTCTCTGCTATATAGAAGATATTGCCGACCCAGAGCTGGTAAAAACTATCACTTCCAGGCTTGAAAGTATTGAGATAGACGCCATTCCCATGGCCGAGAAAGCAGTGGAAGAATTAGTCGTGCCGGGGAACTGGTGGAATCCCTTTCCCCGGGTAAGGTATACTGAGAGACCTGACGTAGCTGCAGTACACTTATTTGAAGGTCATGTACTTATCATGGTAGATACCTCTCCCAGTGTCATAATAGCCCCGGCGACATATTTTCATCATGTACAGCATGCTGAAGAATACCGGCAGAATCCAGCTGTAGGTGCATATATTCGCTGGGTCAGGTTTATGGCTATTATAGCTTCGATTATTATTACTCCTCTATGGATGCTGTTTGCTTTATCCCCGGAACTATTGCCGGAATCATTGAAATTTATCGGTCCTGAAAAAATAGGAAATGTCCCCATTTTCATTCAATTCATAATTGCTGAAATCAGTTTAGATTTAATCAGGATGGCGGCTATTCATACCCCATCACCCTTGGCAACTGCTCTGGGTGTTATAGCGGCCTTGCTGATAGGAGATATTGCTATTACGATTGGGCTTTTTGCTCCGGAAGTAATCCTGTATACGGCGGTAGTTGCAGTAGGTTCATATTGTACTCCCAGTTATGAAATGTCTTTGGCCAATCGATTGATAAGATTGTTTATACTGCTGGGTACGGGATTTTTTAAACTGCCCGGATTGATTGTTGCCAGCATCTTGTCGTTATTACTGGCAGTTTTCACTAAATCGTTTAATGTTCCATATTTATGGCCCCTTATTCCCTTTAACTACCGGGCCTTAAAAACCATAATAATTCGTTCGCCGGTTCCTATACAAAATATTAGACCGGAGATTCTTAATCCCCTGGACAGCAGCAGACAGCCAGTACCAGCCTTTAAAAGGAGGAAAAACTAATTGTGAACAAAATCGGTATGCCGCGAGGCTTATTTTATTATTATTATTATCCTCTATATAAAACCTTTTTTAGTGACCTGGATGCCAGGGTTATCCTCTCACAAAAAACTACCCGGATAACAATAGACCAGGGTATTGATGCAGCAGTAGATGAAACCTGTTTTCCTATCAAAGTATATTTCGGTCATGTAAAAGAATTGTGCCGGTATGATTTGGACTACCTGTTCGTGCCTCGATTGGTTAGCATAGAGCCCAGAAGCTACATATGTCCCAAATTCATGGGTGTGCCGGATATGCTAAGAGCTTCTATCGATAATCTTCCGCCGTTAATTGATATTACTGTGGATCTCAGCCGTTCGGACCGGGTATATAAAGACCAGCTGTTTAAAACCGGAAAACTATTCACCAAGAAAACTGGCAGGATAAAAGATGCCTATGAACACGGGAAGCAAGAACTGGCGTACTGTCAGGCTATAGCCGCTCAGGGTTATACCATGGCCGAGGCAATCGATATATGGCAGGGTGAGGATATTGAGCAGCAGCTGAATGGAAGCTTGCGCATAGGAGTTCTGGGCCATGGCTATTCTCTCTATGATGAAGCAATCAGCATGAACATCATCAGCCGTTTAAGACAAATGGGATGTACGGTAGTTCTTCCCGAAGCTTTATCACTTGAGGAAATTGAACAGGAAGCAGCTACTATGCCCAAACGGATTTTCTGGACTCTGGGGCGAAAAATGGTGGGCAGTGCACTCAAAATGGAAAAAATGGCAGACATCGATGGTATCATTTATGTGGCCTGTTTCGGTTGTGGACCAGATTCTTTTATCGGGGAAATAATCGAGAGAAAAGTAAGTGACAAAGCCTATATGTTGATCATAATCGATGAACACACGGGTGAAGGCGGGCTGGTCACCAGGTTGGAAGCCTTTTGCGACATGTTGAAAAGAAGGAGGCGGCACAAAATTGAAGATTACATATCCGCATATGGGTAATGCACATATTGCTATCAATGCTATGCTGGAGAATTTAAAATTGGAGGTTATACCTCCACCGCCCATTAGCAAAAAAACTTTTGAATTAGGGGTTAAGCATTGCCCGGAATTTGCCTGTATGCCGCTAAAAATAAATTTGGGTAACTTCATTGAGGCCCTCGATTTAGGGGCGGATACAATTTTGATGGCTGGTGGGTGGGGACCCTGCCGGTTTGGTTACTATGCCCAGGTAGAAAGAGATATTCTTGAAGATTTGGGGTTTGATTTTGAGATGGTGATATTAGAAGCCCCCGACTCCAGGGTCTCAGAACTTTTTCAGCAGTTGCAGGCTTTAGGACAGAACGTTAGTATTTGGGAAGCTTTTAAAGCCCTAAAATTTGCCTGGTATAAATTACAAGTGGTTGAAAAACTGGAGAGAAGCTTTGCTTATATACATCCTCGGGCGGCAGATAAAAACCGAGTCGAAGACATTTATGACAAAGGACTGTTGGAACTCGAAAGGGCGCAGGATAAAAGTGACATCGATGAGGCCGGGTCCAAGAATCTGGATCGCTTAAACCAAATGGTTCTTACGGGAAAAAAACCATTAAAAATTGGTTTAGTAGGCGAAATATATACCGTATTGGAGCCTATGGCCAATTACAGTATAGCCCGCTGTCTGGGCAGATTGAATGTGGAAGTGGATAATTCCATATATATCAGCGATTGGCTCAATGACCATTTATTAGGAAGTCTGGTCAAAAAATCTCATCAAAAACATCTGGTGAAATGTGCCCGACCATATTTAAATTATTCTGTTGGCGGGCATGGCCTTGAAACGGTAGGTTCTACCGTTGATTATGCCCGGAAAAAGTATGATGGAGTTATTCAGGTAGGGCCGCTAACCTGCATGCCGGAGATTGTTGCTCAATCCGTGCTGAGCAGTGTAAGCAAAGAAGAAGATATTCCCTGTATGACTTTATACTTTGATGAGCATGCCGGTACGGCTGGCATTCAAACCCGTTTGGAAGCGTTTACAGATATGTTGAAACGGAAAAAAACATTAACTGCTTTAACACATTAAGGAGGGAAAACTTTGTCTTATTACCTGGGAGTTGATATTGGCTCGGTGAGCAGCAACTTTGTTCTAATTGATGAACTATCTAATGTGCTGGAAAAAATATATATGAGAACCGAAGGAAATCCAGTCAAAGCGGTAAAACAAGGATATAAAGAGCTGATGGAAAAGATGAATGGGAAAGTAAGCATCCAAGGTGTCGGTACTACTGGAAGCGGTCGTCATCTGGCCGATATAATATTGGGGGCTGACGTAGTAAAGAATGAAATTACTGCTCATGCAGTGGCTGCTTCTTTTTTTCATCCGGATGCCAGGACTATAATCGAAATCGGCGGACAGGATTCCAAGATGATTATTTTACAGGATGCCATAGTAAGTGATTTTGCTATGAATACCGTCTGTGCAGCAGGTACCGGATCTTTTTTGGACCAGCAGGCATCGCGATTAAACATTTTGATCCAGGATTTTGGCCCGGCAGCTTTGAAATCAAAACAACCAGTCCGAATTGCCGGACGTTGTGGGGTTTTTGCTGAATCTGACATGATCCATAAGCAGCAGATGGGCTATCCCCTTGAAGATATATTGATGGGTTTATGTGAGGCTCTGGTCAGAAATTATTTAAACAACGTCGGCAAAGGCAAAAAAATCGAATCTCCGGTAATATTTCAGGGAGGAGTAGCTGCCAATGCAGGACTTAAAAGAGCATTCGAAAAAATACTGCAGATGGAGATAAAGGTTCCACCTTATCATGATGTTATGGGAGCTGTAGGAGCCGCCATATTGGCCCGGGAATACATAGAAGAACACCAGTGTGCCAGCGTTTTTAAAGGAGATAGCTTTATCACCGAAGGCCAGTTTAACAGCAGCAGCTTTGAATGCCAAGGCTGTCCCAATATGTGTGAAGTGGTATGTATCAGGAGAGATAAGGAAGCTCTGGCATACTGGGGCGATCGCTGCAAGAGGTGGGAAACATCTATTGGCCATAAGGAAGTGGGATAGCCGCTTAGGCAGCTATCCCTTCCGTTCAGGTTTTTCCCACATCACCATAATAAAACCAGGCCTTTCAGATGCTGCCAGGCTGGATTCGTTGTGCATAGTGTAATCAGCGGCCTCCTGTCCAGGAGGGATAAACAAACATCCCTTATGGGCAGCTAAATCTTGTAGGTTCAAGTTTTGCAGTTCATCCAGATTATGAAAAAATGCCTGCTTGAATATAGAATTACTATCTTCTTTAGCATGCTGTATATAAAACTGTCCCCAGCGGCTGTCTTTATTAATGGTGCCAATCAGCAGTTTGCCCCCTGGTTTCAATACCCGGTATAATTCCTGGTATACCTGGTCTGGATCTTCAATGAATTCAAAGGCGGCCATGGACAAAACTCCATCGAAAGATTCATCCGGGAAAACCAGCTCGTTGAGATCCATTTCCAGGTAATCTACGGAGAGCTCAGGGCTGTTTTTGCTGCGGGCAATAGCCAGCATATCAGGAGAGATGTCTATACCTGTAACTGTGCAGCCTAATCTGGCCAGCTTGATGCTGAAATTTCCGGTACCGCAGCCAGCATCCAGAATTTTCATACCTTTTTGCGGGCTAAAAAGATCCAGAGCAGCATTGCTTTCCAGCATATCAATAAAACTGCCTGTTTTTGTAGTGTACCATTCATCGTAATTTCTGGCGTGTTCATTTTTAAAGATGATCGTCATTACTTTCCTCCTCCAGAATAGCTAATATGTCCATTTTCATGCCAGCAGTGACCCCGGCTTTTTTATCAATCAACAATTCGCACCTGACCATGGCGGGACGTTTGGTAAGAATATATATCCGGTCAGCCAGCAATAAAGCTTCTTCAATATCATGAGTTACGAAGAGGATGGAGGACTGGTAACGTCTATGCAGTTCCAGGAGCCACAGGTGCATTTTCCGGCGGGTTATTGCATCCAGTGCTGCAAAAGGCTCGTCCAGAAGCATTATATCACTGGCAAAAAGATAGGTGCGCAGGAGGGCTGCCCTCTGGCGCATGCCTCCCGAAAGCTGGCGGGGATAATAATGGGCAAATCCCTCCAGGCCAAAGTCAGGTAAATAAGTTCGGGCATAATCATGAGCTTCTTTTTTAGCCATTCCTTTTAGTAATAAAGGAATGGCTACATTGCCAAGTATATTGCGTGCGTCCAGCAGGAGGTCTTTCTGCTGCATGTAACTGACTCTAGCAGTTTTGCCGGTCCAGTCTTCTCCATCAATCTTAACAGTTCCGCTATCCGGGATCAGTAATCCGGATATGATGTTTAATAAGGTGCTTTTACCGCACCCGCTGGGACCCAGGACGACTACTATTTCATTTTCACCTACAGTTAAGGATATATCTGCCAGAGTATGCAAACCATCCAGGGTCTTGCTTGTTCTATCTACAATAATTTTGGCCATCTTAATCGTCCTATCTTTTAGCGGGAATTACAGGCCATCCCTGACCTCCAATTCCTGATTAATAAGTTATATTCTATGGTATGAATTTATTGGTAAAAGCCTTTTCCGGGTCGATATTGTTTTCGATCAGAGCATTTTCATACATGAAATCAGCATAATTTTTCCAAACACTGAGCTGCATTTCTCCCCAGCGTTCAGCTTCGGCCTGGTACTGATCAGCCAGGTACTGCTGACTGGCTTTAACCAGGTCGCTGTCTAATTCGGGTACATTTTTAATCAGCAGTGCAGCCGCTTCTTCAGGTGAAGTTATGGCATATTCATAACCTTGGCTGGTGGCCTCTATAAATTTCTTTACTAATTCCGGGTCCTGGGCGATTTTATCTTCATTAGTTATTAAAACCGGGGTATAGAATTCCAGCGCGTCAATTTCCTGATTTAATTGGATGAAATTAAGGTCAATGTTCTTGCTGTCGGCCTCTATTCCGGTCCAGCCCCAGTATATCCAGGAAAAATCTATATCTTTTTCAATACTGGTGAAAAAATCAGCCGAGCCAATATTAATGAAATTAACTTTGTTAATATCAGCATTATATTTGTCCATCAAGGCTTTGATTATGGCTGTCTCGGCAGGTGAGCCCCATCCTCCGTAGGTTTTCCCTTCAAAATCGGCCGGAGTTTTAATATTTCTATCTGCAGGAGAGGCAAAACCGGAAGTGTTATGCTGTATTACGGCAGCAATTGCCACCACCGGTATGTCCTGAGAGCGGGCAATATTTACTTCTTCCTGGTAGCTTACCCCAAAATCACCCTGCCCGGCAGCGATTAATTGAGCGGTGCCGCCTTCGGAAGGCTGTATAATTTCCACATCCAGGCCGGCTTCTTCATAGTAACCAAGCTCCTTGGCTGCATATAAACCGGTATGATTGGTGTTGGGGAACCAATCCAGCAAAACTGTAACCTTTTGCAAATTATCTTCTGGACTTTTATCCTGGCTGCATCCTGTGGACAGGATAAATAAAGACACAATTATCAATAACGATAGCATTTTTTTCATAAGTATTAAAAACCCCCTTGATTATTGTAGTTCATTTACTAGAAGCAACTATTTGTCTCCGATTCCATGGTACCAGCCAATATTCTATTATATCTACTATCTTTACCAGCAAGAGGCTTAAAATGCATATAACCACAACTGCCGCCAGTACTCTATCAATGGCAAAATTCTTTTGCTGAATAGTCATAAAATATCCCAGGCCCCGCTGAGCTCCCACCCATTCAGAGATTACTGCCGCCATTATGCTATAGGTAGCTGATATCTTTAAGCCTGAGAAAAAGGCCGGCATAGACGCAGGGAATTTCACTATTTTAAAGGTTTCCCAGCGACTGGCACCCATGGAACGAAAGAGACTGAGCTGATCTGGATCTGCTGAATCCAGCCCTTTCAGCAGATTAATAGTTATGGGGAAAAAACATACCAGAGTTACAATCATTATTTTGGGCAGCATACCCCAACCAAACCACAGGGGCAAAAGTACTGCCAGGACTATCAAAGGAATAGTCTGGGAGATGACCAGAACCGGATTGACAGCCTGCTTAAGTACTGAAACATGGTCGAGTAAAAAGGCGATAAATAGAGCCAGAATGATAGAAAGCAAATAGCCATAAGCGGTTTCCAACAATGTCACGGTTGAATGGAAAAGCAGCATCTGCCATATATCAATTATGGTGTTGAATATTTTAGAAGGCGCAGGTAGCAGCCACTGCGGCACATTATTAATACGTACTGCCGCCTCCCAAAGAATCAAAAGCATCACCATACTGAAAAGAGACAGCAGACTATATCCTATATTTGTCGATTTTTTCATTTATACTCACTCCGCCTGGTTTATAATCAATTTTTACTATTGATATGACCCTTTGGGAACCAGCTTGAACACAGATATCCTGGGCTTTAATGACCAGGTCCAGGAGTTCTTTCAGGTCGCCCTCCATGGTGGTTTCCATGGGGCCAACTGTATGATTCACTCCTGACCTTTGTATAAGCTCGATCACCTTGTCTACCACATCATAGATTTCTTCCTCCGGTACAACCGGCAGTATCTGCAGGCTTACATTAGATTGAGCTATTTCAAAAACCTCCTCTCAATAAAATAACTGCTTAAACCCCGGGGGTAATAAGCAGTTAAGGTAACAATCTAATATGTTTCCTACGCTGGCATTACCCAGATCAGGTTCCAGGGTTAGGACACCATTATGTCCACTCTCAGCCAGATTGGTCCAGCTCCCCTTTGTTTATTATTGTTATACTAAAACATTTACTTGATCCAGTCAATAAGATTAACTGTTTTGAAGATATTAACATTCACTAAATAGATAGAAAAATACATAAAGAATTGATGTGCGATTTCATGATGGAGTGTTGTTTATGAATGAGGATTCTGACTTTGTTCTTTGATCATCATGGAAAGAAGTTCCCTGCGGTTTTTAGTTTCAGTTTTTCTGAGCATCTGGCGTATATATTGTTTAACTGTAGGCTCGGAAAGATTAAGAGATTGTGCCATTTCCAAAACAGACAGGCCATGCAGGGTAAGCTCCAATACCTGGGTCTCCCGGGGGGTGAAGGAGTACTTCCGGGCAAAATTTTCAGCCAGTCCGGCCCAGTTGGCAGCGCTTTCTTCGGTCGAGGCCTGGCTTTCGGCTGGTGTTAATTCATGGTTTGCTCTTTTACTGGGATTCGGGGTTAAATTACCTGAATTCTCCGGGATATCCATCCCCATATCGTTGTCCAATGATGAAGCCAGCTCTGCCAGCACCTTCTGCTGCCGTATGCTTATTATAGCCACATCTCTCATCTTCTCAAATAGTATTGAGATCAGGGGAAAAACAATGATAATAGCTAGCAGAGAGACTACAAATATATGCATATTACTGTAGGTTTTGGCGAGTATATCGGCGGATATTATGCCTGCCTGCTTTAAAACGCTTGGAAGAACCAGGCCCAGGGAGCAGACCAGAACTTGTTTTTCATAGAAACGGGCCAGATCTAAAAAAAGCAGCAGGATGGCCACTTCAAAAACAGCGCTGGCCATCTGCACACAGGAAAAGCCAATAAAGGCATATAACCCTTTATAATTGAAAACCATGGATATTAAGCCCATGGCCAGCAGGCTGAAAGAACTGTTCAATACCATATGTTTGCCGCGCAGATCACAGAACATCCCGCCGCCAATGAATCCTATAACAAGAAATAATCGAGTATATACCAGGTAATCTTCTCCACCCATCCAAAATGAAGTAGCGGCTAAATCCTGTATACCATAAGACAAGAAAAATCCCATCAGTATAAAAAGCAGTATTGGAATAAGCACGGGTTTGACACTGACGGCATCTGCCGCAGCATCCATCCGGTCCTTTACATGCCAGAACTGATCCCGAATAAATGGAAGATATAATACGCACAAGCCCAGTAAAAGCATTATCAGGGCGGCGAATAAGGTTTTTCCGTACAGAATGCCACCTTCCTGCTGGGGAAACAGCAGGGTGTAGGCAATAAAATGAAGAGCAACGCCAAGGGCAGAACCGCTTCCAATGGTGAGTCCCCGCTTTTCCACAGCTATGTTCTGGTAAATAAACAACAATAATAGAGCAATAATAAACCCTGAAACCACTCCGCACAACAAGCAGGTCAGAACCAGCCAGCCGCCAGGACTGTAAGCTATGAGAACAGTAAGAAAAGCAGCAAGAAGTGCTGAAATCAGCCAGGCTTTTTTCTTCTTTGCCAGGGGAGGGTCCAGATCAAGCCAAAGGGCAAAAATGGTAATGCCAGCCGCGTGAGCCAGGAAAAAAAGAATATAAAGCAGGGGTACCAGCTCGCGTTCCAGGTAAATGAAAGTCCAGTAATGATTCAGCCAGCCCACACATGATAACCAGAATGTGTACAGGGAAGCTGGCATGATATAAGCTAATTGGCTAGCGTTTAAACGGAGATAGTTTTTCATAATTATACCCGCTTTTCTATCATTACTGAAACAGAAAAATCTCAAGGAAGATATAAGTATTATATCAGACCAACACTGAATATGGTAAACCTATCCTTTTAAGCACAGCGGTTTTTGTCCGTAAATATGGGATTATTAAGCAAAATATACTTTGGGAGGATTGGAAATACTTGCTCAATATGTTAATCATAAATTATATTCTAGGCGAAATATCCTAGACGACCATGACTTATGAATTAGACTATTAAAAATTTTAGGAAATTGCATTTTATTCTGCAGGGTATTCGGCTTAGAAAACAGCATGCAATTTTCCGGAATTTTTAGGAGGATAAAAATTAAAGAACCAAAAAAGTCCAGGTGCCGGAATACGGGGAGGTGTTTTATGAATAGGCATAAAAGAAGGATCAGCATTTATAGTAATGTACATAAAATGAATTAAACAGCTGTACAGAATCGAAATTTTGTGCGGTTTCGAAATTCGATGGTAAATAGTAAATATAGATTTAGAGGGAACCTCAAAATATTGGGGGATAGGAGGTATTATTGTTGAAGAAGACCAAGACATCTAAAAAGATTTCGCTGCTGGCAGTGCTGTTGATTTTTTCGCTGTTATTATCATCCAGTTTGGTTTATGCAGATGCAGGTGGAAATAGCGGCGCGAACGGCAGTTTAACCGGAGTAATTTTTTCCGCTGCAGGAGAAACAGAAGAAAGCTCGCTGACGGTTGAGAAAATTGTTCAGGGTGAAGAACCGGAGGGAGTTGAATCCTATAAAATAAGCCTTTTTGATCAGGGAGGCTCAGAAATTGATTCTTGTTATCTGACTGATGAGGAAGAGAAGCAATTCGAGGTTGCAGATGGAAGCTACATGCTGGAAGAGACCGCCGTCTTTGATGGTTTCTCCGATCAACCCCTGCCTGACAACCTTAACGTAACTTACAGCGGTGATATAGATTCAGATAATAAAGTCACCCGGCAGTCAGGAACAGAAGCCCTCAGCTGCACCATCATTAACACCGGGGATAATGCGAATATGACCGTAGAGGAGTATGTCTATGACAACGGCTGCCCGGAATGGAAGCTGTGGTATTACGACAGCGGCAGCGCAGCCGATGGAAGCATAGTATATACTTCAACTCTTACGGAATCACAATTAGAAAATCTCTGGACAGAAAACGGAGAAACCATTATCAGAGTGGACGCGGGCGACTTAGCCGGTCAGGGGCACAGCCTGGAACCGGGCCGCTATGCCTTTCAAATTTACCAGCCCGAAGGCCATGATGTGGAAGTTGACTGCTGGACCGGGGATATTGAGGTGACATCAGTCGGTAGTTCCTACAGTGTTACAGTAACCAATACTTTTGAGGATAATAACTCACTTCCTGTATTATCCAGCGAGAAGGAAATAACCGCGTACAGTGTGGAAGGTGTGACCGCGACAATTAATGCTAATGCTCATTCGGTTTATGTTAGAGTACCGGACGGAACGGATTTGACCAATCTAATCGCCACCTTTACCCTTTCCGATGGTGCTTCGGCAACGGTGGGTGCGGTTGAGCAGGTCAGCGGGGTTTCCTGCAACGATTTTACCGACCCGATAAAATACACAGTAAAAGCAGCCGATGGCAGCACCAAGGAGTGGTGGGTGAACGTGAGAAATCATTCCGGCAGCACTGTTATTTCTATTGAAACTGAATATGGAGGCGACATTTTTAATGCTGCTGGTGACCTTGTTAACGCTGATGGTTCCCTGGCCTGGGGAGGTAGTTTGGGCTGGATTCTTAACCCTACCTATGGTCATATGTATTTTAAACACTATTATAGCGATTTACGTTTGTGTGAGCATTTAGTAACCACGATTGAAGGAACTTCACCGGGCCAAGTTGTGGACCAGGATGGTATAACCGCCACCCGGAGCTCTTATACGTATCGGGCTCCGGACAGTTCGGGAGGGACATTTGAATACGAGGCGGTGCAGTATGAACTGGTACAGCCGGACGGATTTCTCGATATACCAGGTCCATTTCGTGTGATACTACGCTCACGGGGTAGCGGACACGGAATAAATGAAGCCTATTTTGATATCTACATCGAAGATCCTGAAGGTAGCGTAACCGCACTCAGGGCAGATCCACTCTGGTTTACTTATACTGAAATGAGCATGGAAGAAGCTCTTACCCAGACTAGTGGGACTGATAATAAGGTTGGTGACATGCCAACAGAAAACGCTGACTATTACCTGGATATAACCGGTGGCTCAGATATGGGGGGGACAACCTTTCAGTTCCATACCAGGACTATAAACTGTGCGAATACCCTGACCCCAAATCTGGATTCCTCCTTCCCGGTCAGTTTTAGCTATGAATACAGTGGTCCGGCAGCATCATATACTGTTTTTGATATTCTTTTCCTGCCTACCCTGCTAAGCGAGACCCATTCCCCGACGGCTCCTGCTATTGATCCTGATGGCGGCAGCTTTTCTTCCGCCCAGAGTGTTGTTCTGAACAACATCGAGACCGGATGTACCGCCTACTACACTACTGATGGATCTAATCCAACCAGCAGCAGTACAGCAATGGAGTATAATAATGCCTTCCTGCTGAGCGGCAATGCAACAGTCAAGGCAGCAGTATATGATCCTGAAAGCGAACTGTGGAGCGATGTAATATCTGCCGACTTTGCGATTGTTACCAAAGGTTCTTCAAATAGCGGAGGGTCAGATGACACGGTTCCCACAGTAAAAACCGGAGAAGCAGAGATACTTGCAGATGCTTCGGCAGTTCTCCCCGGCAGGATCACCTCCCGGGGAGGGGAAACCATAACCGCCTACGGTTTTACCTATAGCTCTGAAGAACAGGATTGGATTGAAGTAGAGGCCGGCAGTGACAACCTGTTGGGAGACTTTGAATATACCCTGACCGGACTCGCAGCCAATACAATCTACTACTTCAAAGCTTATGCCGTTAATTCGGCAGGGACTGCTTACGGTGACGAAGAAAGCTTTATAATAATTCAAGAGCAATCCCCACTGGCACCGGCGGATAAGACTGTAATGCGCTTCTATATCGGCCAGAACGATTACTATATAAACGATCAGATTCAGACCATGGATACGGTTCCGATCATTATGGAAGATAGAACCCTGCTGCCCATCCGGTATGTGGCTGAAGCCCTGGGAGCAGAGGTCAGCTGGGACGCGGCTGAACGAAAAGTAACCATCAGCTTGAATGATAAGACTATCGAATTGTGGATTGGGCAGGGAAGCGCTGCTGTAAACGGGATAAGTATACCAATTGATCCGGATAACCCGTTGGTAACTCCGATAATTCAAGATCCCGGACGCAGCATGCTGCCTCTGAGATTCGTTGCCGAAGCCCTGGACTGTCAGGTGGACTGGGATGCTGCTGCTCAAGAAGTAAAGGTGACTTATCCCTAATCCTGATTACAGGCTAAATTTATTGCTAATGTTGGGGCCAGGTTATTAATTAAGATAACTCTGGCCCTGCTTGGGGTTGGGATTCGATTTGATATAATAACTTGTATAGCAGAATTGAATATGCTAAAATATACGAGTAAATTTTAAACTTTATAAGACGAGAGGAGATAGATGAGATGAGTAAAGATGAGCTTACCAAAATCATACTGCCGGAGGATAAATTACC
The DNA here is from genome assembly GCA_016841245.1 of Syntrophomonas sp. GTDB lineage: Bacteria > Bacillota > Syntrophomonadia > Syntrophomonadales > Syntrophomonadaceae > JAAYJK01. The sequence continues at coordinate 26,575 of JAENZN010000008.1, read as the reverse complement.
GAAATTCTGGTATAATGTCCAGGCAGATATGCCCACACCTTTAGCACCAGGATTGAATCCCGTAACCAAACAACCCCTGGGGCCAGCAGATTTGGCACCTATATTTGCCAATGAATTGATCGCTCAGGAAGTGTCTACCGAGCGCTTTATTGAAATTCCTAAAGAAGTACATGAAGAATACAAGAAATGGAGACCTTCTCCGCTTTATAGAGCGCATGGGTTGGAAAAAGCTCTGGATACTCCCTGTAAGATTTATTATAAATATGAAGGGGCTAGCCCGGTAGGCAGCCACAAACTAAATTCTGCTATTCCGCAGGTGTTCTTCAATAAAATGCAGGGCATAAAGCGAATAACTACCGAAACTGGAGCAGGACAGTGGGGAACAGCCTTATCACTGGCATGTAAAATGTATGATATAGAAGCCATGGTATACATGGTCAGGGTCAGCTACAATCAGAAACCCTATCGCCGCATATTTATGGAGATGTATGGTGCCACCTGTGTATCCAGCCCCAGTCCGCTTACCGAAAGCGGCCGGAAAGCATTAGCCGAAAATCCTGATACCCCGGGTACTCTAGGTCTTGCTATAAGCGAGGCAGTAGAAGATGCTGTCGGCAGAGAGGATACCAAATACTCGCTGGGCAGTGTTTTGAACCATGTATGTCTGCACCAGTCCATAATCGGGCAGGAAGTTAAAATGCAGATGGAAATGGTAGATGACTATCCTGATGTGGTTATCGGATGCTGCGGTGGCGGCAGCAACTTTGCCGGGATTGCGTTTCCTTTTGTGCCGGATAAACTCAGCGGTAAGAAAGTTCGTTTGCTGGCGGTTGAACCAGCAGCCTGTCCTACACTGACCAGGGGCGTTTTTGCCTATGACCTGGGTGATGTAGCAGGATTTACCCCATTATTAAAAATGTATACCCTGGGACATGATTTTGTACCCCCAGGCATTCATGCCGGCGGCTTGAGATACCACGGGGAATCTCCCCTGCTTTCTCAGCTATATTACGATGGACTGATTGAAGCTAGAGCCGTAATGCAAAATGAATGTTTCTCGGCTGCACAGATATTTGCCCAGAGCGAAGGTATCATGCCCGCTCCTGAATCTTCTCATGCTATTAGAGCAGCTGTTGATGAAGCTCTTAAAGGCAAAGAAGAAGGAGTCTCCAGAACAATAGTATTCAATCTCAGCGGCCACGGGCATCTCGACCTGGCAGCTTATGACAACTATCTTTCCGGGAACACCGAAGATGTTGAATTCCCGGAAGAAGCACTGCAAAAAAGCCTGAAATCCTTACCCCAGGTTTAATAAAAGAAAACAGAAACATGCAGATCCCGGTGATAAACTCATCGGGATTTTTTATTTGACAACCAAAGGGACGGTTTTCGCCTTGCATCGTCATCACCTTCATAACTTATCCAATTATATTTGTAAGTTTGTACATATCAATACGTAATTATTGTAAACAGGAGATTATAGATCACTCCTGCCAATATACCAATATTAACGGGAGAGTGAGAAAATGAAGCGTAAAATCAAGTATTCAATCAGCGGGATATTGGTCCTGCTTTTGCTGCTGACTCTTTGTCCGGTCGGAACCATAGCGGCAGCAGATGAGACCGGTGTTTCCCTGGAACAGGCTATTCAGACCGTGAAGGAGCATTTTACCATTCCGGCAGGTTATACCGAGTTTTCTTCCGGTTATCAGAGTTCCGAGGAAGAGCAGGCCTGGTCCTTGCGATGGGTTGCCCCTGGAGATTCGAGCGGACGCTTCAGTGCCGAGGTAGATGCCCGTACCGGCATAATTCTGTCCATGAATTCCCGGCAGGAAAGTGAAGCGGAGACTAAATTTCCCACGGTCTCTTTGGAAGAGGCGCGGGACATTGGGGAGCAGCTTTTAAAGGAATTGCTGCCTGACCGCTATGATCAACTGCAGGAGATCACTGATGAGCAGGTGATCGCCCTGGGCAGCTGGGAGAGCGATGAGTACAATCTCAATTGGCAGCGCACAGCCAACGGTATACCGGTAGAGAATGAAGGCGCCCGAATTCATATCGATTATACCAGCGGCCAGGTGACCTATTACCGTCTGACCTGGTCTAACTATGAACTCCCTGATGCCTCCGGGGTTATATCCAAACAGCAGGCCGGCAGCATTTTTGGAAGCAATGAGATGCTGGAACTGCAGTACCTGATTAACCCCAGCTACAAACAGTCCGACCACGAGCTTCCCTCGGTAACACTCGTTTACCGCATTAACCATCCCTCCAATGCGGTTATCGATGCCCTCACCGGGAAACCCATGGACCGGCAGGAAATAGCCTACCTCTATGATAAAGTATCCGGCGGCATGGGAGCACAGGAACAGAGTGCCGCTAAAGAAGTGGCCCTGACTCCGCAGGAACAGCAAGAAGTGGAGCGCAGCCTGAACCTGATCTCCCAGGAAGAAGCGATTGCAGTGGTAAAGCAATGGTTTGCGGTACCGTCCGGGATGGAACTGACCGAGGCAAGACTGAGACAGGATTACAGCGATCCTGATATGCGCATCTGGAACCTGAGCTGGCAGGCGAACTCCGACAACACCGACGGCCCTAATTACATGGGCGCCCGAGTAAATGCTGCCAGCGGAGAATTGATTAGCTTTTATCAGGACACGTGGGAAAGTGATGCCAAAGCAGATCTTACACGGGATAAAGCACAGCAGATAGCTGAGCGTTTCCTGAAACAGATCCAGCCTGAACGCTATCAGGAACTGCGGCTGGACCATGAAAGCAGCGGCAGTCCTACACTTCTCGCAGCAGAAGAGAACAGTATACCCGACCAATGGTACTTCCATTATGAACGATTAGTGGATGGAATTCCCTGTCCCGCCGATGGCATTGACATCGAAGTGGACAGCCGGACCGATATAATAAATTCATACTATCTTAACTGGACCGAGATAGATTTTCCTCCGACAGATGAAGTCATGGGGATGGATAAGGCCTGTGAGGTGTTCCTTACCCGGCAGCCGATGACCTTGTCATATACCAAAGATTATAGTGATAATAACCGTAAGTTCCGCCTGATATACAGCCCCCAGTCCCCGATACCCGAAATGCAGAGTGAAATGATCGATGCCGTAACCGGTGAAAGTCTGGGATGGGACGGCACTCCTCTCACCCCTGATCCCGAACCCACTGTATTCACCGATATCAAGGGGCATTTCGCCGAGGAAGAAATATCGCTGCTGGGTCAGGCGGGTATCATGTGTGAATACGGTACTGCCTTTCACCCGCTGGAAGAGATAAACCTGGTTACCTTCCTGCGGGCTATGCTCAAAGTCGATAACACTTATTACCGTGCCGATGAAGCCAGCGATGAAGAAATCATGAAACAGGCCCGGGACAACAAATGGCTGCAGGAGGACCTCAGAGCCGATACCATATTGACCCGGGACATACTGGCCAAACTGATGGTGCGCATGCTGGAGGTGGAATACATCGCTCAGATGCCGGCTCAGGTCCTGCAGGCACCCTATCAGGACTATAAGGCTCTGGATCCGGACTTGAAAGGATATGCTGCCTTGACCTGGGGATTGGATATCATAAAAGGGGAGGGGCAGAAATTCAATCCTGCCCATATAATCACCCGGGGTGAAGCAGCCGCAGTTTTAGTCCGCACCTTGCGGGCAGCCGGATAAAAAATAAATGGCATTTTATTGCCGCAGCCACTAGTAAGCTGTATAGTAAATTAAAAGATACCGGTCCCGGGAATCAAAGCCTGGGACCGGTAAACTATAATATTATTCACGTTGGTTCTCATAGCGAAATAGAGCCGAATACCCAATAAGGGATTTCGCTCTTTCGATAAAACATATTCTGTCATCGCTATCGGGGTATCTACCTCCGCTATATTATTTATGTATTGGTTGTACAACCTTATGCTCAACTTAGATATCGCAAGACATTAAATAAAATCCATCTTCATGCTTAATTTTTGCTGAATCATTAAATGCTATTTCTTTTACGGTTTTAAAGCCATTGTAATGATATAACTTTTGAGCAGATATGTTATCTGATAAAACAAACAGGCTGAGTTTATCAAAACCACAGGATTTGGCTTCTTCTCTGACCAATGAAATAAGTTTGTTGGCAATACCTTTACGTCGATATTCTTCATCGACGTACATTGCGTTAATAAAGAAACTATTATCAACTCTGGAATTATAAAACTCGTTGAATCGTTCGAGTCTTTTCATTGGAATAAATGATCTCATTTCATCGTCTATTTTGTGATGTATATTGGAGTAAGCTTGTATCATCCCAATAATTTTATAGTTATACTCGGCAACAATAACTCCTTTATAAGAGTTATACCTTTGCTCATCTGCTAAACCAAAAGTTAACAGTTGGGTTACTGTCATATTGGGAATAGTGTCATTAAAAAGATAATCGAGTATACCGTCAGAGGCATAATAAATGTATTCAGCCAACATCGAGCATTCGTTGTTATGAGCTTTACGGTAAGTGATATTCATAAATTAACCATACATTCACGGTTATTATATACAAATGTTAACATATATGGGGTTATTATGCAAAAATAAATGTCGCCGCATCAAAGAGAAGGTGCAGTAGCACCCGCCAGAGCTTCAAGAAAACCTGCTTAAAACAGGATAGGCCCATTACTCTTTGTATGATGACACCCCCGTTCCCCCGACACCTACGATGTTTAGAAAATCTTAAGGTGTTATTAAGGAAAAACTACGAAATGATTTATACCTCACATTATAATAATTATGGGGATATATACTCAAAAGAAGGAAGATGATGCTTTTGGCTGCGAATATTTTGATAGTTGATGATGAACAAGCCATTGCTGATTTGGTAGAAGTTTATCTTGAGAATGAGAATTATAAGGTCTTTAAATTCTATAATGGTAAGGATGCTCTCAACTGCATTGAAAATGAAAAATTGGATCTCGCCATTTTAGATGTAATGCTTCCTGATGCAGACGGTTTTTCAATCTGTCAGCAGATCAGGGAAAAACATAATTTTCCGGTGATTATGCTTACAGCCAGGGAAGAAGAAATCGATAAGATTACCGGACTTACATTAGGTGCGGACGACTATGTTACCAAGCCGTTCCGTCCATTGGAATTGATTGCTCGTGTAAAGGCCCAGCTTAGGAGATTTACCAAGTATAATTCCTCGGAACCGTTTCAGGAAGAACACTTGATTGCCTTTTCGAGTCTGGTGTTGGATCTGGATACCCATGAATGTACACTGAATGAAAAAAAACTATCTCTTACTCCTACGGAATTTTCAATTCTTTGGGTTCTTTGTTCAAATCGCGGACGGGTAGTCGGCTCTGAGGAGTTGTTTCATGAGGTATGGGGAGATAAGTATTTTACCAACAACAATAATACGGTTATGGTTCATATTAGGCATTTAAGAGAAAAAATGCACGACAGCGCAGATAATCCTAAATATATCAAAACGGTATGGGGAGTTGGCTATAAAATTGACAAATGATTTTGGTAAATTAAAGAGAAAAATATTTCTGCAAGTGTTATTGATCGCAATAGCCGCACCTTTACTGGGCTTATTCATTGAGCATTTGTTGATTGATGGTCTTTTCCAAGCTTCTTTTGCAGAAAGTTTTATCGCTCTATGTCAAAACGTATTTAATGCATCATATGACCAGAGTTTGAATATGTATCAGCAGCTCTTCCGCAACAATAAGACCTTATGGATGGCCGGGGGCATGTTTATCTTACTTCTGTTGATCTTTTATTACGCACTTTCACGGATGACAAAATACTTTAACGAAGTCAGTACAGGAATGGATCAGCTGGTAGAAGAATCAGACCGTGAAATAATATTATCTCCAGAAATGGATTTTATGTCGGCAAAGCTCAATAAAATCAAGAATATTCTGGAGAAACGGGATCGGGACGCTAAGGAAGCAGAACAACGAAAAAACGATTTGGTTGTTTATCTGGCCCATGATCTCAAAACGCCGCTGACCTCTGTAATCGGCTATCTGAATCTTCTGGATGAAGCACCGGATATGCCTCAAGAGCAGAAAGCAAAATATGTTGGGATAACTCTTGAAAAGGCTTATCGATTGGAGCAGCTCATTAATGAATTCTTTGAAATCACAAGATTTAATCTTCAGACTATCGTTTTGAATAAGGAAAAAATCAATTTATCGTTCATGCTTCAGCAGATAGCAGATGAATTTTATCCAATGCTGGCCCCTCAGGGGAAGCAGGTGGCTGTTAATGCACCCAAGAGTTTAACTCTATCGGGAGATGCAGATAAACTGGCCCGCGTGTTCAACAACATCCTGAAAAATGCGATATCCTATAGCCCTGAAAACAGCGTTATTGACATTTCCGCCGAACAACAGGAGAAAAACATTATAATAACCATTACCAATCAAGGCAACCCCATCCCATTGCATAAACTTGATACAATCTTTGAGAAGTTCTACCGTTTGGATTCTTCTCGCTCCTCCAATACAGGCGGAGCAGGATTAGGCCTGGCGATAGCTAAAGAAATCATTACCGCGCACGGCGGCACGATCACAGCAGAGAGCAACGAGGAACATACCGTATTTACTATGACACTGCCAAGTTCAAATCAAGAAATAAGAAAACCTTAAGAAATTCATAAGCAGGATTTCCAAAATCGCTTCTTTTTCTATGGTTGAATAATATCAGCACAGAATAAGGAGCAATTTTATTATGATACGAAAAACAAAAAAGAAAAAATCAAAAATGCGGATATTACTTTCATTGCTGATAATGGTTGTCATAGCTGTCTTTACATACCAATACATCACTACTTTTGTTAACCAGCATTTATTGGAGAAATACGCTGACTATAGAACCATATCGACACCTTTATTAAAGACCGGACACGATTCATCTATTTCTATATCTTCCGACAGACTGAGTAGTCCTTACGCGATCTTGATCCGATTAAAGGATCACACTGTTTTGATGCAAAAAAATAGCGAAGAAAAAATCTATCCGGCTTCTTTGACTAAAATTATGACAGCGATTGTTGCAATAGAAAATCTATCTGATCTGCAGGAGAAAATCAAACTTTCCAATTCAATATTTCAGGACTTGTACAAATCAAACGCTGCAATGGCAGGTTTTCAGGCGGACGAGCAGGTCAGAGCAATGGATCTGTTATACGGAGTAATACTGCCAAGCGGGGCGGAATGCTGTATTGCACTTGCTGAACAGGTTGCCGGATCAGAGCAAAATTTTGTGCAAATAATGAATCTAAAGGCGGCCGATCTTGGTATGGACAACACCCATTTTGAAAATGCGACCGGGCTTCACAGTGAAAACCACTATACGACTGTCAAGGATTTGGCTGTTCTTCTTAGCTATGCACTGCAGAATAATACTTTCCGGAAGATTTTCACGTCATCCCGCCATTCCACTCAGCCTACGAATAAGCACCCTGATGGGATAACCTTTTATAGTACAATGTTTGAAAAACTAGACGATCCAAGGGTTACCGGAGGAAAAATTCTGGGAGGGAAAACTGGATATACCGATGAGGCCGGCCTGTGTCTCGCAAGCCTCGCGCAAGCAGGTAACCAGGAATATATCCTGGTTACAGCCTCCGCCAAAAGTAATCACGAATCCGAGCAATACAATATTACCGATGCATTGGCAGTATACAACAGTTTGGGAAAAGAATAGACAGGGGGAAAGTTTCGTCCTCGAATAATGACAACAATCCCACTCCCCGGCAGCTCTTATATCTGATCATTAATTTCTTCTGCATATAGTTTTGCTTTAAAACTGATGTTTCGCTGCGTTTTAAGATCATCGAACTTGATTAAATAGACGGCTTGGCCGCGGTCGATATCTATTACTTCCCCAGTTCCCATTATACTGTGAACAATACGGTCGCCCGCCTTAAACGGTGGTTCGGAAGATGATGATAACATTCTTTCGCTGCTGCTGATATTACAATTTGCTTCATGGATCAGGCTTTCGTCCATTTCGTCCGTGTAAACAAGCAAGGCTTGGTTGATATTAAAAATGAAACGTGACGGATACCTATACGAACCATCCAGATTTCGTCCCTCTGCATCAGTCAGGAACAATCCCTTTTTCGCACGGGTGATCGCCACGAATGCAAGCCGTCGTTCCTCTTCCATACCCTCAATGGTCGCAGTCTTCTTAGATGGGAACACGCCTTCATCCAGGCTACAGAGAAACACATATGGGAATTCCAGGCCTTTTGCTGCATGCACGGTCATCATTTTGACAGCTTTATTATCAGAAGCCGCATCTGTATTAGTCAGCAAGGCCACATGAGTCAAATAGTTTTCCAGCGTGCATTCCTCGCCGCTGGAGGTTTCGTATTCATAAACCGATTGTTTCAGCTCTGCCAAATTATCCAATCGTTCCTGGCTGCCCTCTGTGCGGAGCATAGCTTCATATCCGCTCTTATCAAGGAGTGCGTTTAGAAGCTCGGAGATGGGCATATCCTGATAGCCGGAGGAAAAACGATCTATCAGAGCCAGGAATTGCTTCGCCTTAGTGCTCTTAAAAATTTCATCATCTATCGTTCTATCGAGAGCGTCGTAAAGTGAAATCTGATTCCGAGCAGCGTAGTCCTGCAAAAAACTCATCCGCCGCTTGCCAATATTGCGCTTGGGCACGTTGACTACCCGCAGGAAGGATAAGTCGTCCTTATAAACTATCATTCGCAGATAGGACAGTGCGTCTTTGATCTCCATTCGACCGAAGAATTGCACCCCGCTGTATATTTTGTACGGCAGTTCTTCCTGCAGGAAAATCTCTTCCAGCTTACGGGTAATGTAGTGCGCACGATACAATATGGTGATGTCGCTAAGTTTTACACCTTTATCGGCCAGCTCTTTAACCTGCAATGTGATCCATTTAGCCTCCAATTCTGAGGTTTTGGCGTGGTGGTATACAACCGGTACGCCGTCCGGCAGCATGGGCAGCAAATCCTTTTTGATACGATTTTTGTTATTTTCTATCAAGGAGTTAGCCACGGCTACAATCTGCGGTGTTGACCGATAGTTTTGCATCATCATAATGGTTTGGACCTCAGGGAACTCCTGGTCAAAGTCTAATAAATACCGCACGTTGGCTCCACGCCAGGTGTAGATGGTCTGATCGGGATCGCCAACAATAAATAGATTTTTGTGGTATGCACACAACACCTTCATCAGACGATACTGCAAATCGTCGATATCCTGATACTCATCGATCATGATATATTCCAAGCGCTGCTGCCACTTCAACCTGATCTCTTCGTTAGTGCCGAAGATATGCAGGACATATTTGATCAGGTCATTGTAGTCAAGGCCGAAGCATTTCTTTTCCTGATAGAGATATCCCCAGAATATAATGTCCTTTGGTTCCGAGGCCTTCAGGTACTTTTGATGAAGTTCCTCCAGAGGTAATGCTATCATATACTCGTAGTACTCGGGTATTTTAAATATCTTGTGAATTTCGATCATGTCTCGCGCTTTTGAGAAGGTCATATGCCGCAGCGTGAGACCACGCTCCTCATAGATGATCGTCAGCATCGCATCTATATCTGCATTATCAAGAACCAGGAAACTTTTGGGATACTGTACAGCATTGATATCCTCCTGTAAAACTGACACGCAAAAGCTGTGGAAAGTACTGATATAGCCTGTATCACTATCGCCGGTAAGACGGCGAATACGCTGTTTCATCTCATTGGCTGATTTATTCGTAAATGTGACGCAGAGGATGTTGGAAGGCTTAATGCCGATCTCATTGACAAGATAGGCAAAGCGATGTGACAGCGCGCGGGTCTTACCGGAACCCGCGCCCGCGATTACGCGTATGAAGCCTTCCGTGGCAGTCACTGCTTTGCGCTGCTGTTCATTAAGCTTCGCCAGGATGTCGCTCATTTGTCAGTCACCACTTTCAAAATTAACCCCGAGTATCGAACATGTGTTTGCTACTCTTATTATACATTATGATTAATAGATTTCAACAAGCAGAGGATCATTTTTATTATTGTTCCTGACGAGGGTTTTGGCTAGTTCTTCTAGTTCCATACGGGCTAAATCATCTAATCCTGCCTGTGATTCCAGGTGATGCTGCAATTCATGTAAAACCGTATCCATGATCGTCATCCAATGGTTCATGTTTTAGCAGTGAACCATAATAAAACACTATGAAATTATCTAAATGGTTGTCCTGCTTAGCTGTTTCTTCATTTGTGGGAACAAGATTAAAATACGGAATTGTTCCATTCTTTTTTCCATGACATCCAAAAACTTCTCCGTCCACGAGTCAGATGTAAGTCCGGTATCGTAAAATATATGCGAGTCGATCCTTGGGATGGCTTGCGGAACGCTAGTCTGGCTATAACGTTCATGACAAGACCAAAAAATTAGGAGGTCGGCTTTGCTTGTTTGCATGGCCGTCCTCCCCCGGCAATACCTCAATGATGTCTTTCCTATTCAACTACTTTAAATCCAGCCTCATCAACAGCTTTAACCATAGCTGCGTGTTCCGGAGAACCGGAGACTACAGCTTGATTTTTAGCCAGATCCACCTGGACCCCGATTACTCCCGCTACCTCTTTAAGAGCTTCTTCTACCGCTGCTTTGCAGTGGTTACAGCTCATTCCTTCTATTTTTAATATAGTCTCACTCATCGTTTTCACCTCCCTGGCCATATTTAAAGCACGTCTTCCATTGTGGTTAAGTTTTCATAATAAATCCTTGTTTAATCCATCAGCTTCTTGCCATAATTGGTGAGCAGCAGGGAATTGGTAACCACCGAAACCGAGGAAAAAGCCATCGCCAATCCAGCCCATTCCGGCGGCAGCAGTTTCCCGGTCAGAGGATACAGTACGCCGGCTGCCACCGGAATACCCACCATATTATAGATCAACGCCCAAAAGAGATTCTGTTTGATCTTATTCAAGGTTTTTCGGCCCAGCCTTATAGCTCTTTCCACATCCAGCAAATCATTGCGCACCAGAATGACATCCCCAGTCTCCTTGGCTACGTCGGTTCCGGAACCGATGGCAATTCCGATGTCGGCCTGGGCCAGGGCCGGGGCATCATTGATTCCGTCACCTACCATACCCACTTTCAGCCCTTGAGCCTGGTATTTCTTGACTATATTGATTTTATCCTGAGGCAGTATTTCAGCCTCTATGTCATCTATTCCTACCTCCTGGCCCACTACCTGAGCGACTCTCTTATTATCCCCGGTAATCATGAATGTTTTCAGTCCCAGTTTTTGCAGGCGTTTAATCGCCTCCGGGGTAGTCTCTTTAATAACATCAGCCAGGGCAATCAACCCGATACCGCAGCCATCAATAGCGACCAGCATAGTAGTTTTTCCTTGTCCGGCCAGACGTTCTAAATCGGTTTCGATTTCCTTTGTGTCTACACCATGATTCTGCATATGCCGCAAATTACCTATAAGCAAAGTCTTGCCCTGATATATGCAGGCTATTCCGTGACCGCTCTCCTCTTCATATTCGGAAATGCTGGAAATCTCAATATCCTCAAGGCGGGCCCGGGTTACAATTGCCTGGGCCAGGGGATGGATGGAAGGATTCTCTCCAGCAGCGGCAATCTGAAGTATATCATTTCTTTCAAATGATCCTGCTGCAACTATGTCTGTAACTTCGGGAGTGCCTTTAGTCAGGGTTCCGGTTTTATCAAAGCCAATAGCCTGCAGACTGGAGATAGACTCCAGCACCGCTGCCGACTTAAACAGCAGACCCCGATTAAGACCAACACCGCTGCCCACCATTATCGCAGTGGGAGTCGCCAGACCCAGCGCACAGGGACAGGCAATTACCAATACGGCGATAGCCGCAGTGAGGGCAAAAACAAAAGTACTCTGCAGGGCATAATACCAAACCAAAAAAGTAATTACAGCCAGAGTTACTACTGTAGGGACAAAGTAACCGGCGATCATATCAGCTAGACGCTGGATGGGCGGCTTGACTCCCTGGGCATCTTCCACCATTTTTATTATCCCGGCCAGCACCGTATCTTTACCGGTTTTGGTGGTCTTAACCTTAATACTGCCGGAACGATTGATGGTAGCGCCGATTACCGAACTCCCGGCTTCTTTATCCACCGGGATGGACTCCCCGGTCAGCATGGATTCGTCGATACTGGCCCGGCCCTCCAATATCTCCCCGTCCACTGGTATTCTCTCACCGGGCTTGACCACAAAAACATCCCCGATAGTAAGTTCGTTGGCAGCTATTTCTCTTTCTTCTCCGTCAACCAGCAGGCGGGCTTTATTAGCCTGCAGCTCCAGCAAGCGTTTTAAAGCCTGCCCGGCCCGTCCTTTGGCCTTGGCCTCCAGGTACTTGCCGAACCGTACAAAGGTAATCAGCAAGGCCGAGGTATCGAAGAAATTGGGTCCAGTGAAGAAAAGACCAGGGAAGAACATATTTATAGTGGTCATCAGGCTGTAGCCATAAGCAGCTGTGATCCCCATAGCCACCAGGACATCCATATTGGCCGAGCGATTTTTTAAAGCCTGGTAAGCACCATGATAAAACGTCCAGCCGGCAGTAAACTGCACTATGGTGGCCAGAGCCAGAATTGTCACCATTAATGCCGTGGTCATCGGAAGGTACATAAGCGGCATGACCGGCAGAGACAGAATCGCGCTGAATATTAGCCAGTTGCGCTGCCTCAGCGCATCGTTATCCTCCTGATTTTCATCCTCGTTCTCCAGGGGAATGTACCCGGCGTCTTTAACCTGGTTAAAAATACCGGTTTTATTTACTTCGCCGGGATCATATTCAACCGTTACGGTTTCATTGGCAAAATTGACTGCAGCCATTTTTACACCCGGCATTCCCTTAAGCTTCTTTTCAATCGTCAGCGCGCAATTGCCGCAGGTCATCCCGCTTACTTTAAACTGCAGGTGACCATCCTCGCCATTTTCACCCTGAGCCCGATAACCCAGATCCTTGATTTTTGCCATAATCTCAGCATCGCTGATTTCCCCTGGTTCTATCTCCAGAGTCAGCTTCTCCGAAGCAAAATTAACCGCTGCCGATTTTACACCCTCCATCTTACCCAGGCCTTTTTCGATGGTTAGCGCGCAATTGGCACAGGTCATTCCGTTTACCTTATATTGTCTTTGTACAGTACCAGTGCTAAGTTCCGCTTGCTTATTCAGGTCACAGGTTACATCATTCATGCCGCAGGTGGCTAAATCAGCCCCTTCCCCCCGGGGCTTAATTTCATTATCCTGCAGGAGACCTGGAGTATCTTCATCGGGAATTGGCACGGTTGAATAACCAGCTTTCTTAATGGCCTGGGCCGCTTCATTGCTTCCCGTCTGGTCGCTGCCAACCGTCAACACCGCTTTGCTGTCTGCCAAAGAAACCTGAACATTTTCAACCCCCGGCAGTTTTGTTAGCACCCTGGTTACCCGGCTCACACAGTGTTCGCAGCTCATTCCGTAAACCGGGACTGTAAATTCCTTGGAGATATGAGACTTTGATATTTCCTGATCCTGCATCTCTGCCTTATCAGCCATTCTTATCACCACTCTTTTTTAGAATCCTATTATGCATTCAAGTTATTTGACCAACTTAAAAATAGTCTTTACAACCTCATCTATCACTTTTTCATCACCGGCTTGCAGCTGCTCCAGTACGCAGGATTTCATGTGTTTCTCCAGCAGCAGTTTAGCAGCGCCGTTTAAAGCTGACTGGACCGATGCCATTTGGTTTAAAATATCATCACAATAAACATGGCGTTCTATCATACCTTTGATCCCGCGTATCTGGCCTTCAATTCTATTCAATCGGGTAACCAGCTCCCGGATGGTCTTTTCATCATGATGGCTGAGCCTTTCAGCAGTCTCTGCATCCTGTTGGCAGCCACAACATGCATTTTCTTGTTCATTCATGTATCTGCCACTCCCTTAATAAAATCTTATGAATATAGTATACCCCCCTATACTATATGTCAATTTAAGTACTAATATTAAGTATTTTTTACTAAATGGGCGGGAAAATTCCTGTCCATTTGTCTAACGAGCTAATAGACTTAACTAGTAGTATAGTTATCATTTGAGTCAGTTTGAACATACCAGTGCCTCACCAGCACCAGCTTTTCCGCTGAAGGCAAAAAGGCATTATTTGATTCCGATTGAAGAAAAACAGGATATGCAATTTTACTTATCAACTAATGGAAAAGATTTCTTTTTAAAATTGTTGACCAGGACGGTAAACCGGCAGCGACCCAACAGCGCTCGTTTAATATCCGAAGACAGCTACAACAGATTTGAACAAAAATTCCTGGAAAATGCAGGCAGAATTACGGTATCATCAATGCGACTCGTATTAGAAACCGGTGAGTTTGAACCATACCCGGAAAAATTAATGACAAACAAGGCAGAGAAATAAGGGCGCAGAGATTATTAATGAAACCGACCTGGTAAGGTAGCGTCGTATAAAAACGGATCACGATTGTTATAGTGAGCTGTTTCGCTGGTCTGCTACTGCAGACTATTGCTTCGCTAATTAGCGTAGGGATAATTCCTGTGATTAATCTTTTCTGAAGATGCAAGTTAAAATTTAGGATTTGCTATTTAATTTTTTAAACCCATTGAAAATTTACCGTGCTTTAGTTGAAAGCCGCATATTTTGCCCGGAAATATTTCAAAAGGTGTGCCCTGAAAACACATATGGAGGATATTCGTCTTCCGGACACACACTTCACCCTGCTGGTGGAAAAAATTCATTACCTCCATTTCATTTTCAACAAATATGCAAATTTACAATAACCCCTGACACCATGTGAGAGTCAATCATATGCCAGCAAATATTTCCGCTTTTCTGCCGGAATTTGTATTTCAGTGAGGTATTTATCCGGCTATTTCTTGCCCGTACTTACCCTGCCGTCAATTATGGATTACGTTGACATCCACGGCCTGGGCGTAAATCCAAAATTTACGATTCTTTCACTACTAACGTTCTTGATGAATTTCGTTTCGCTGGCTCTATTGGCAAAACAAACGTCACACAAGACAGATTGAAGAGTAACAAAAGGCAGGCTAATAAATGTATAACCCCTCGTCCAACTCTTACTGTCATTATCATTGCTTATACTATTGAAAAAATCTTAACCAGAAACGATAAACAATTAGTATATGATAATGCAATAATGTAGCCATTACGAAACACATTCCCTTCCATTCCCGTATTTAGTGATTAAACCACGTTTCTGCTATACGTGGAGAAACATTTCATCGTTAGTATTTATTATAAGTTGGTGTGAATGGATGATATTGGTATTTCAATTTCATTCCAAAGAGAAAGCGAAGTATATTCAAACGCCTCACTAATAACTCATATATGATCATGATAACTATAAATGAAGCGATTGCTATTACAGAAAACTTGATAAATATATTGCTGCTCCACTGGATAATTGGAAAACCAATAATCTGAATGATGGTATGGTGCAAAATGTAAAAAGGGAGTACTGCTTCATTGGAATAAACAAGAAATTGATTGGTGAAATTCAAGAATCGCTGACCAAGACCTAACAATCCAATAATCCAATACCAGGCTAATAATCCTCTAAATGCTTCTACGTACATCCAAACCGAGCTGTCGGTAGGCAGAAGCACTCCATCTTGATGGATGATATGTCTTGTTACTCCAGGGATTGTCAGATTAATGCCTAAGTGTGAGACTAAATAAAAAACTGTTAAAATAACAGCTGCGCAAAGACCAATTGAAACTAATGCTAACTCTATTTATTTAGTTTTTATGGGAAATACACAACCCCATCGTGAATTGAATAATATCGATGAATTTCTCATTATATATAACCAGCAATAACCATATCCGAATTTTGCAATTACTAGCTAAATCAGATCAACACAAAACTAACCAGATATATCTCGATAAAAATCCATCAGCGAGCATCCTATCTTAGATACCCATCTTATCTCACTAGGCATCAGCAATCCGTATTCGGTGATGAAGTAGGTTATTAAGCCAGCATCGATTTTTTCAAATCCTGCTTCCCATGTTTCTGCTTCGTTTGGGGTATCCCTGTATTTGTATCTATCACAGATGGAGAAGAGGGGAGTGCCTGCTTCGGATGCGGCTTGTGCCAGCTTTAGAGACGGGTATCCATTGATTAGAGAACCGTCTGCGAAGACGGTATCTGCTCCCAGCAGGATCATATCGGCGGAGGCGGCGAGGCGGGGAATTTCATTGTCAGCACAGATATCACAGCTGATCTGGTGTTTGCTCAGATGATCGCAGGTCATTTCGCCATAGGAGCGGTTATTGAAATAGGAGCGGGTAGCGGTGACTCTAAAGTCTTTGTCCTGTTTTTGAGCCAGGATGAGGGCGTCGTATACAGTGGAACTGAAGCTGCAGGTCATGATGATACTGGAATTTTTAATTAATGTGGCTGCTTCCTGCACCGCGGTCTTTCTTGCCAGTCTGAAGTCCTCCGCAATCTGATCGGAGGCGGAAGAAGCCAGCTGCTTTAATGCAGCAGGTTCATTTTCACAGCCAGCGGCTTTTATTCTTATAATGCTGATAAATTCGTTCACCAGGCTGCTTATCGGGGTCATAGCCGGGCGGGCTTCAATTAGCAGGTGTCCATATCCGATGATTTCTTCAGCCCACAGCTGTGGGCTGACTGCACTGCTCTGATAAGCTGCAGTTTTCAGGATCTCCAGGGACTGCAGGGCCAGGTGACTGGCACCGTTCTGGCGGTCATTTTTTACTTTTTCAATGAGGGTCAAGATTTCATTCAAACTGCTGCCTCCCATGCCTGGCTCAGACCGGGTACAGTTTCAAAGCTGTTTATTTCTTCCGGGTTTATCCATTGCAGGTCTATATGTTCCCAGTCTATTGTTATTCTTTCGGTTTTATCCAGGGCAAAGCGAAAAGGATGCACTATCCATCTGGTGTTTAAACTTTCATCTATTACCGGGAAAGGATTACCGATTTTCTTTAACTCCAGGTTATTCTGGGTTACCCCGGTTTCTTCATTAATTTCAATATAAGCCTGCTGCAGGCTGGTATAGCCGTTTTCTATGTAACCGCTGATACCGGCCCAGCGGCCGACATAAGTTCCTACCCGATCACTTCTTTTCAATAATAATATTTTAAACTGATGTTCCAAAAAACAGGTAACGATATGTTTTTCGATCATAACTTCTGCTCCCTTCGGAATCAAATACTATCTATATTATTAATTGATCCAATTTTACATTTTAATAATAACTCCATTCGGGATATTTTGGCAAATACCTGGGAATGCAGGATTGACCCGGGGTGGATAAATCTTTATCATATTCTAAAAGGATGGTGTTTTCTTGCTTACAGACAGATTGCTTGCTATCTCCCAAATGGTAATTGCTGGACAGGCAGCTGCCGATATTGGGGCTGATCATGTTTTCCTACCGGTTTAAAGGTGGCTCCTAAGGCATTCACAATTATGTATTATGCGGAACTTGGTAAAGACGAAATGGATAAAAAGCGAATGCCGATTCCGTAATAGAATCGGATAAGGGTTCAAAGTTTGCCCTAATCGGAAACGATGCAGACTTATCCAACGGTATCTCTTGGCAGGAAAGGAGTGTAAGCCTATGAATTTTAGTAACTCAACGACGGATAAAACCGAGAGTCTAAAAGACACAGAATCACTTGCTAATCAATGGAGCACCATACTTTTATTTTGCTATAAACAGGTTATTTTGTTTAGTAAGCCATAATTATCTAAAAAAAGATTACAGAATATTCGGAAATTACTAAAACGCGACTGATTGTGCCCTCTCAGCGGTCATTCATATCTAAATCGCGGACGTTTGTACTAAGGCACTGACGATAATAAACAAATATGGTAAAATATAAATATTAATTGTGCGGAAGATCTGAATAGTATTATTTAACTAAGCCAACTTTACGCTTAAGTTAAGTTTTTTCTATCTTTGTATCTTACCCTGAGAGTGTGAATAAAGGTTATAACTGATGGGATAATGAAAAACACTATACAACTTGGGTTGTATATCCTAACGGAGGTAATGTTATGTTAAGAAATGCCATTGATCATTGAAGTTTGAAATAGGTATAGAATATAGAATCCAATTCTCCTAATAAAAATATAAAACTTTTAATAGTAATAATCTCTGAGGTGAAAATATGATAACAGCACTTTTACTTGAAGATGAAAAGTATACCCTGAAATTTCTTGAGCTCTTTGTGAGTAAACATCCTTTAGTAAATAAAGTAATTGCGGTGGATAATTCTCAATCAGCAATAGAAGCAGCTAAAAATTATTTGCCGCAAGTTGCACTACTGGATATACAGTTGGGTCCTGATGATTACTATAACGGCATCCAAACTGCAAAAATAATAGCTAGCATAAGTCCACATACTATCTTTGTTTTTATTACTGGCTACCGCAAATATTCGCTGGATGCATATTCGGTTCATCCGTATGATTATTTATTAAAACCTATAAAAAAGGAGAAACTTTCTAATCTGATCACTGAGATTATTTCAAACATAAACACTCGAATAAATAGCAAGGTAGCAATTAGAGTAAAGGAAGGCAAGCTACTACTTAATCCTACTTCAATTGCATGCATTGAAAAGAACGGCAGGAGAACTATTGTTTATGCAGATACGAATGTGTATGAAACCAATTACAGTCTTAATGAACTAGAAAGTTTGTTACCTGCACAGTTTGCCAGGATACATAATTCATATATCATAAACCTCTCAAGAATTTTAATGATTAAGCATACCAAGAGTAGAAGTTATCAAGTTACAATTGAAAATTGTCCTATAATAGCTTACATGAGTCAAAAGAATTATCAAAAGTATAAGCATATGTATAAACAAGGTATAATACAGTTCTAGCAACACGACGATTACTAACAGCTAGGTTCTCCACTACCTCATCATGTATTTGGCCGGATGAGTATCGGATATCCAGTCCTGAACTGATGGCAGGAATAATATAATGCTCCCAAGGGGGTGAGACACGAAAAAGGAAAAATAAGTTACAATGGGAGCATGAACAAAAGAAATAAGTATTCAGCCGAGTTTAAAACCCAGGTAGTTTTAGAAGTTCTTAGAGAAGAAGCTGCGATTAATGAAATAGCAGCCAAGTATGATCTACATCCTGTGATGATTGGCCGCTGGAAACAAGAGTTCTTAAGCCGAGCATCAGAAGTATTTCAGAAAGGACCCTCTGAAGCCGAAAAGGAACTTGAAAAAGAGCATAAACACGTAGCTGAACTCGAACGTAAATTGGTCAGCTGACTTATGAAATCGACTGGCTGAAGAAAAAATCTATTGAAATTATCAACAAACCCAAAAGAACGTAAATCCGTTATTGAAATCGGTAATAAGCATATAAGTGTCAAGCGCCAGGCCGAGTTACTGCAAGTCAATCGAAGCAGTGTATACCGTAAGCCTGTAACCAGGACAATATCTGATGAGGAATTATTTATCATGCACCGCATTGACGAAATTCACACAGATGAACCAACCTGGGGTTATCGGACTATTACTACAATTTTCAGAAGAGATTATGGTTTTTCTGGGTCTGTCAATAATTTTGTGCTTTGCTCCTTCGCCATCCCGTTCATCGTAGATGAGCCTTAACTTTGTCAGGAAAGAAAATTGACAGTTGCAACAGAATCTGACCCCAGTTTTGAACCCTTCCTGTCCACTTTCTCAGGACATCCTGGGTGGCCATAAACAGCATTTTTAGTAAGGCGTCGTCCGTTGGGAAAATGCTTTTTCCCTTAGTTACTTTCCGTAGTTGCCGATGGTAACTTTCAATCATATTAGTAGTATAAATTATTTTCCGAATTTCTGGCGGATACTTAAAGAATGTGGATATTTCGGACCAATTATTACGCCAGGATCGTACAATCAAGGGGTATTTATCTCCCCATGTGACCTCGAATTGGTTAAGCTCTTCTGCAGCTGCCGCCTCTGACGGTGCTGTGTAAATGGGCTTTAAGGCAGCTGTGATCTTTTTAACATCTTTGTAAGATACATACCGTATGGAGTTTCGTATCTGGTGGACAATACACTTCTGGATTTCAGCATCGGGATAACAGGCGGCGATTGATTCGCTGAACCCGGTAAGGTTGTCCACACTGGCGATAAGGATATCCTGAACCCCACGATTCTTCAGTTCGTTTAAAACACTGAGCCAGAATTTAGCCGATTCGTTTTCGCCAATCCATATTCCTAGCACATCCTTGGTGCCATCCAGGTCAATGCCGATAACCATATAGGCGGCTTTATTTACAATCTGCCCATCTTGTTTAACTTTGAAGTGGATGGCATCCAAAAAGATAACTGCGTAAATATTTTGTAATGGCCTATTTTGCCATTCTTTTACCATGGGCATGATTTTGTTGGTAATATTAGAAATCAGTGTTGGTGAAACTTCTATTAGTCGTTGCAGGTGATCCTGAATATCACGGTAAGCGTCAAGGGCAGCGTCACATAGTATAGAAGTTGTAAAAGTAATACAATCACAAAAAAAGGTTGAGAAAGTTGAAAAAGTAGGCCAACTTTTTCAACACGAAACGGAGTGGTTGTATGGATACGCTAAAAGTTACTGCAGAATATAGATTATCACAATGGATGAAAGTGATACAAGAACGGCAAAATAGCGGGCAAAACATTAAGGAATTCTGTGAGTCAACAGGAATAAGCAGACACGCATACTATTACTGGCAACGGAAATTGAGAAAGGTCGCCTGTTCCCAGCTGGCAAAGCCGGAAGAATCGGCAGGCACGATCCCAAGCGGATGGGTGCAACTTGCAACTGTTAGCCCAATGAATTCGTCATTAAAGATTGAAGTAGGCGGGTGCTACATTAGCGTAAATAACGATACTGACCCGGAGCTTTTAAAAAAGGTTTGCCGTATATTGAGGGCGCTTTAATGAGATGGAGCGACAAACCCGTGTACATATGCTGCGGGCATACCGATATGAGAAAATCGATTAATGGTCTAATGACACTGGTTAAAGACAGCTTTTCACTTGATCCATTTTCGGAAGCACTGTTTGTATTCTGCAATAGGAACCGGGATAGAATAAAAATCCTGGAATGGGACAGCGATGGATTCTGGCTGTATTTCAAGCGCTTGGAGCGTGGTCATTTTCGCTGGCCGGCAAAAGGAGACAGCGCCATTATGCTGCTTGAGACCAGGGAACTATCATACTTAATAGAAGGTGCGAAACTAGAGAAAAAGCTTAAGAGGAAAGAAGTTTTCGAGCGGCAAATTTCTTAAAAACATATATCTCGAAAAAGGTCTTCAAGGCGCATAAAATCTAGCTTTTTAGCAGCTTTTTTGGTATAATTTTCTTATGAAAACACAAGCTGATTTAGCAGAAAAACTGCTGGAAGTAATTGAAGAAAAAGATCGCAGGATCGCTGAATTAGAGCAGCAGTTACAGTGGTTTATGTCACAGATTCGCCTTGCGAAGCACAAGCAATTTGGCGTCTCAAGTGAAAAAACTGACTGTACTCAGTTGTCCATATTCAACGAAGCCGAATCAAACGCGGATATGACCATACCAGAACCGAAAATTACTGAGGTAAAGGCCCATTACCGCAAACGGACACGGCTTACAACTGACAAATTGCCGGAAGACTTACCTGTTGAGATAATTGAACATGAGCTGCCAGCTGAAGATTGTATCTGCCCGGAATGCAGCAGCAAGATGCATACAATGGGAAAAGAAACTCGCGAAGAACTAAAGATAATTCCTGCAAAAGCAGTAATTACTCGTCATGTACAGCATGTTTATGCCTGCCGGAATTGTGAAGAGACTTCCGATCATGTTCCTATCGTAAAGGCAGATATGCCAGAACCCGTCATAAAAGGTGGATTCGCCGCCCCCGAAACAATTGCCCACATAGCAGTGCAGAAATTTGTTATGGCTTCACCACTTTACAGACAGGAGCAGGAATGGAAGCAAAACGGCATCCTGCTTTCCCGGCAGACTATGTCAAACTGGCTGATCAAAGCCAGTGAGACCTGGCTGGAACCGATATATGAAGAGATGAAGCTTAAGTTATGTAAGCATGAAGTACTTCACGCAGACGAAACTACCCTGCAGGTGCTAAAAGAACCGGGGAAGACGGCACAGTCAAAGAGTTACATGTGGCTGTATCGCACCAGCGGAGAGGCTAAACACCAGATCGTACTTTATGACTATCAACCCGACAGAAAGCATATACATCCGGAAGCGTTTTTGAAAAGTTTCAAAGGATATCTTCATGCAGACGGATATAACGGGTATCACAAGCTGCCCGAAAATATTATTGTTGTTGGCTGCTGGTCCCACCTGCGGCGGAAATTTTTCGATACGCTGAAAACCCTGCCAAAGGACAAGCAACCGGATTCCAATGCGGCAAAAGGAGTCGCCTATTGCGACAGGCTGTTCCATTTCGAGAAACAGTTCGCTTTGTTGCCCCGTGAAAATCGGCTTAAAGAGCGTGAAAGGCTGTCCAGGCCGCTGATAGATGAATTTTACAACTGGATTGAACACTTGAATGCCCTGCCCAATACCCTTCTTGGCAAAGCGGCGTATTATGCGCAATCCCAGCGCAAATATCTTGAACGGTATTTGTTGGATGGGCGTCTGGAAATATCGAATAACCGGGCGGAGCGTAGTATCAAGCCCTTTGTCATCGGGCGTAAGAACTGGCTTTTCAGCAACACACCAAACGGTGCTAGGGCTAGTGCAATTTATTACAGCCTGATTGTGAGTGCAAGAGAAAATGGTTTGAATCCATTTGAATATTTGGCGTGGATTTTTACTAATGCTCCTAACCTTGGGAAACCTGGCTATACCTCCACAATTGAAGATTTTCTTCCCGGCAGTGCAGCATTGCCACAGAAGGTATTTACACCGAAGCCAAAGGAAACAAAATCTGAAAAATATGCCTGGGAGGAAGATTGATGAAGTTCAAAAAGCACACGGCATTTATGATTGATTTCATCTCGGATTTCGTAAATGGTGATTTGGAACGTTATTTTTTTGATTTGGATTACTCTGCCTATGTGATAGAGCACTTTCCCCATATGGAGCTTGAGAACAGCAGATTTGCGGATAGGTTTGCTCATACTATAGATCGAGCATATGAGCGCGGAGCTGACCTTGGCCTGTCAGATGATGAGTTTAGGAATGAAATCTCCAACGCTCTTGATGAATGGCTGGCAGGAAGAGCCTGAACATAATTTAAAGAAATAGGTCTGACAGTGTTTGACGCTTACATATCACGAGTGCTTACCCCTTTGGCATACAGGGCTAAAATTTGATCCTCAATTCCAGTTACGTTCTTTTGATGTTTCTTAACAATAAGAGGATCATGTTCACCTTCTCGGTCACGGGGAACCTGAAGATCAATTTTGCCATATTCGCTGCGCACGGTTTTCTGGGTGTGCCCATTACGCCGATTCGAGGTCTGTTTGCTCTTAGCATCACTCTTTTCATAGCCCAGGGTAGTGTCCAGTTCGGCCTCCAGCATTTCCTGGAGCGTCTCTGCGAAGAGTTCTTTTAGTACATTCTGGACGTCTTCAACGGTTTTTAAGTCATTCTCTTTGATGAATTGTTTGATCTCTTTACGGGAGACCAGCTTTTTCTTTTCCATATGTATTCCTGCCTTTCCATTTCATTTTATCGTTGGAAAGAGCAGAAGCACAATTTATTTTACACACTCGTTTTTCTCAGTTGCTTAAAGCGTGCTTTCAATAAACAAAAACCTGAAATAATAAATAGTGACCAGGGCGGACATTTTACCAACCCAGATTACATCGATCTGTTAGAAGAAAGCGAAGTAAAAATATCCATGGAAATTTTCTATATCCGTGTTCTTGACAAGGGGAGCATTACATAATATTATCTGATATTGGTTATATTCTCTAAATTTCTTCATGGTTATTAATTCGATATTTACGGGTGTAAATGGTAAACTATTATCCATAGTTTACGGCAAATAAAAATCCATAGTTTTTGGCAATCAAATTTCCATAGTTATCCGATTAACACATTTCGGGATGGTATAATCCATCTTTGGAGGTGATAGAAAGGATGACGGATTGGGAAATGTACGGGAAAATCCAAGAACACAAACGAAAAGGCTTTAACAAGAGCCGGACAGCACGATTGCTCGGAAAAGACTATAAGACAATCCTAAAGTACTGGGACATGACTTATGAGGAATTCGCAGCAGAAAAGGAAAATGCTGCATGGAGAAGAAAAAAGGCCGATGCGTATGAAGATTACGTTGTTGAAACCCTGAGAGAGTATCCGGATATGACAGCTGCACAGCTTTATGACTGGATATTGGAATTGCGGAATGGAGAACCGCTTCCATTTAAGGAGCGTTCCTTCCGTGATTACGTAGCAAACATACGTAAAACTTATGAAATTGAAAAGCCTGATAAAACAAGGCAGTACGAAGCGGTAGATGATCCGCCGCTTGGTTATCAGGCGCAGGTCGATATGGGGGAAATCATCCTTCAGACCGATACCGGGCGGCGCAAGAAGGTTTATTGTTTCGGAATGGTAATATCCAACTCAAGACAGAAATTTGTCTATTGGACAGAAAAGCCATTTACAACAGAAAGTTTTATTGATGCGCACCAAAGGGCATTTACCTATTATGGCGGACGTACGAAGGAAATCGTATACGATCAGGATAAGATACTTGCCGTCAGCGAGAACCACGGTGATATCATTTACACGGGAGGCTTTCAGGCATTCATCAGTGTTGTGAAGTTTAAGATTTATCTTTGTCGCGGGGCAGATCCCGAAAGCAAGGGACGCGTGGAAGCCGTAGTGAAATATGCCAAATACGGTTTTGCACAGCATCGGATATTTCATGACATCGATACTCTTAACAATCAGTGCATGGATTGGCTGGAACGTACGGCGAATGCCAAGGTCCATGAGACAACAAAAAGAATACCGGCTGAAGTATTTGCCATCGAAAAACAATACTTATTGCCAGTATTCGATTTGAATCATAATCATGATGTTAAAAACAATATATCCTATCCGGTGCGGAAAGACAACGTTATTGTGTATAAATCCAACCGCTACCGTGTCCCGGCAGGTACTTACGAGCCCGGTAAAAAGGTATACATGATAGTTGAGGATGATACGGTATCCATTGCTGATACGAAAACAGGTGAAATATACGCCGAGCATCCACTCTGCCATGACAAAGGCCGCCTGATTGGCCAGAAACGCAGTGAGCGCGATAAAAGTCATACACAGAACCAGCTTGCAGAACACACTCTGAAAATGCTTGGAGGCAGCGATACCGCCAAAGAATTCCTTGAAGCAATCCACAAAGAGAAACCGAGATATTTCAGGGACCAGATGGGCGTCATAAAAAACATCTGTCTTCAACTTACGGATGACTGCCTGATAAAAAGTGCCGTAGTCTACTGCATGGAAAGGAGTCTTTACTCCGCAGGTGACTTCAAATCGGCAATGCTGTATCTAAACGAATTGAATAACACTTCTGAAAGAGCATATCCGCCTACAGTTCCGAAACTGCCTAATAAATACAGGGGCATGGTACCGATTGTGCGTGATTTGAGTGTTTATGAAGATGCAATGAAAGGAAGTGTGACAAATGGATAAATTAAAGGAAATGAAGGCGCAAACGACCACACTGAGCCTAATACATACAAGGGACAACATAGAAGCCATTTTAAAGGCTGCAGAAGATACAAACCCTACATACAGGGAGTTCCTAGGGAACATCCTCAGCAGTGAAATATCCTATCGGCAGGATAAAGCAAAATCAAAACGTATTAAAGAAGCTGGCTTCCCATATATACGGAAACTGGAAGATTTTAATGTAAGCTTTCAAAAAGCGATTACGCAGAGGCAGTTTAACCAGCTGGCTGAACTCACGTGGATAGAAGGACTATATAACTTAATATTTGTAGGACCTCCCGGTGTCGGTAAAACACATCTTAGTATTGCTTTAGCATACAAAGCATGCGAAGAGGGTTATCGGGTCAGCTATACAACCATGCAGTCATTGGTTCAGTGCCTACGTACAGAAGAAATCGACAGGCGCAGCAAAGCGAAAATGAACCGCATCCGTAAATCAAGTCTTTTAGTGTTGGATGAAGTCGGTTATCTTCCGATTACGGAAATGGATGGGAATCTGTTCTTTCAGCTGGTATCAGATTTGCAGGAGCAGACATCCATCATTATTACTACCAACAAAGGTTTTGAAGATTGGACGGAATTCCTTGGTGACCCAGCTCTTGCAACGGCCATACTCGACAGGCTGACGTATCGGTGCGATAAGATATTGATGAATGGGAAGAGTTATCGTTTGGAAAACCACAAATCGTTTTTAAATCCGAAGGAGGAATGCTAAGATGAGTGCAAAAACAGAAATAATAGCGGATTTGGAGTTAGAATTGGAAGCGTTTAGAAAATGTGTATTACGGTCCAAGACGACCACGAGTCCGGTCATTTAAGGCCACCTTCA
>JAENZN010000037.1 GCA_016841245.1 Syntrophomonas sp. | reverse complement strand
GGCTTATGTACAAATTCGCTGCCATGTTGTGTATTTTTTACTTGCCAAACACACCCCTACCTTCCCTATGGGCTACCAAGCCTTTTTGATCTAAGAAATATGATATATAATGATAAAAGCATAACTGGAATAATTTAACTTTCAACAATAGACAAGATAGGAGCGAATGTATGAATTATACCGTTGGGTCACTTCTGTATATATTAGGTTTAGTGATTATGTATGGAGCAGTAATATATTTTGTTATATGGATTATTAGAAGTATCAAAAAATTAGATAACCAGGTAAAAGAGTTAACACGCAAAATAAAAAATCCTAACAATAACAGTGATTAAACATCAGATATAGTCCCAAAAGGTCTACCTTTTGAAACACCATAAAAACGTGTTTCATAAGTCTGTATTTTAACTTTTAAGACGTTTCAAAAGTTAACGGGGAGTTTTGAGATACTATAACCGCTTAGCCAGAGTATATATCTGTTCGGCTATAGCTTGTAGGGTGTTGGTTAGATTTTTTAATGCGATGACAGTATCCTCGCTCTCTGTCTCTTGTTTAATTGGAGCATCCAATGCCAGAATATTTCGGATCTCACTCGTGCTATATCTTTTTTGGTAAAGATCATAGATTTTTTTAAAAACCTTCACTATGTCAGAAGTATACTTTTTCCGTCCCTGTCGTAGCTGGCAGGGCAGATACTCCTGAAAATCCCTGGCGTATTTACGTAATGTATTCTCATGAATGCCGGTTTCTTTAGAAATTTCAGCGATACTTTTCATTTTTTCCTCCTTCCCTAAACAACTCAACAACATTTATATTCAACTGCTAAAATTTTAGCTTTTTATCCTTCTGAGTAAGCTAACCTCGCTTTGTTTAGACACTATCACTTGATTGTGGAGCAAGTGTACACCTCTGCTTTGGGATTCAGTTTTTTCGGTATTTCATTATCCACCAAACAGCGCTAATCGCCAGATTTGGTTTTGTCAATTTAATCTACCTGCTTGCCCCTTGACGGTGGGCAGCGTAAATCGCCACAGGGTACCCAAGCACATACCTCGTATATCGAGAATACTGTGTTTAGGGGGAGTTGTTCCTTAAACGGAAAAGCAGAAATCCGATAAGGCACTCCAGTGCAGCCATATGCATCACGCTAGCTGCACTACTTTCTTCCAGGCTCCGAGCTTTGGCCCACCATGATACGCTCGTGCATCACGCACCCGGTTAGAAAGATTTATATATGGATTTTTAAATCGCAACGTCCATATTGAATAGACGCTGAGTTTAAAAACCTTTTTAATTTTATTCCGACAACCATTCCACTATGGTATATTTTGCCGAGCCCTGGCCAGCTTCTACTGAGAGCAGGCTTGTGCCATGCTCATTGAGCAGCTGTTCACGCAGAGTATTTATATCTGTGCTATCAACTGTATAAGTCCTGTACTCCTTCCATCCCATTTCTCCTGTTTCGCGGTTATATTCCCATCGCTGGGCAGTTTTTATATGGTTGTTTTCATCGTCACAGCCAGCCCTGGCCTTCCACCTAGCTACCGCATCAGACAAGCCTTGTGTTCGATGCCGGAGCCTTTGATTTTCCCCGTTTAGAGCACGCATTTCTCTGTAGAATCTAGTTCCAGCTTGCCTTAGTTCTTGTAGTTCTGCATTGGCTTTTTCGAATTTGATTCTTAACTCCCGATTCTCACGCAGAATTTCATCAATTTCATGATCAGAAAATTTCATTTAAATTACTCCTCGTGATTTATTGTTTCCAGGGTAATTTTCCTGCAGCTCTGCTGCAGCGTCTGCTTCGCATGCCGTTTGTTTCGCTGGATCATAAAAAAAATTTGGATTTTTTATGATCCAGATACGCGAAACAACCGTATGCTAATGCCCGCAGTTAATTGACTACTCCAACTTACTCAACCGCCTATCGGCGACTTCGCCAATTTGGCTTTGCCGATCAACTGCTTAAATATCAGAAAACATAAATAAGCCACCGTTAAAACGATGGCTTATATTCAGTATTTACCCATGGGCGCAAAAATCTGATAGCCCATTTGGGACAATTTTGTTGTCCTTGTGACTTGGTTTATTTGAATATAATTAGTCGTAAAGTCTTATATATAGAGGATAGCACATGAATAATTAGGACGCAATAGATATTATTTTAATTTCTCATAGGCGGTACAAATATTTCATATTCTTCTCTTTCGTTTTGTTTTCGATTCCAATTCGTGATACTGTACTTCTTTTTACCCTGCACGGAATAATCTATCGGGTAGAATTTACCCGCTAAAATCTTTCCGCATATGTTTGGGTCTTTTACCAGCAACCCGGCTGCGTTTTTTATTTTGCCTGATTGTTCTTTTTCTTTTAATACCCTGGCTATGGTTTGTACTTGTTCTGGTGAATATTTTCCAAGCTCCTGTAAGCAGGTCTCGCTCTCAGGATTCTGGGTGCTTACCTTAATCCCGTACTCCATAAGTATTTCCAGAGGATCTTTCTTAGGTGTCCAAACAATTTCATCATCAATATCAAAAGCTTCAAAATTTTCTGCTGTTTCATCATCACATTTAATGTCAAGTTTTTCTGCTCCTTCTGGAGCGCCTAGCTCCTTTGCAGGGTGAAAAGTGTCATCATCATTATTCTCTGTAGTAATCTTTGTAGTATTCTCTGTATACGTCATGTAATCAATTACATGCCCTCCTACATTTGATTGCATACCCTCATGTAATTGATTACATGACCCCCCTTTGTTTAAATAAGGATATGTTATTTGCTTAATTTTGGAAACGACTGGTTCAAAATAAGCTACATTGGATAAAACCATTCCTGTATCTAAAGTTATTATCCTTAATTCAATTGTAATTAGGCCTGCCTCTTTAAGTCTTCTGGTAGCATCTTGTACCTGTCTCTTCGAAACTCCAAACTGATCAGCGAATGACTGATAATTTCTTTGTAGCTTATCAGCCTTAAATTTCTTTTTATAGCCTATCACCTGACCCGTAGCTTCATCTCTAATTTCAGTGGGACGATACCAATAGACGATTTCGGAAAGAATCATAACTCCCAATAAATCCGGCTTGCCAGACGGAAATTTAATAAAATTGAACCAACTTTGTGGAATTATATTCCCGCTAAAATTAATTTCAGATATTTCCTCTACAGTAGCAGTCATTGTTGCATTTCTATTTGACATATTATCCCACTCCTTTTTTTCGCAATAAAAAAAGGCCGGATTTTCAGCATAAAGCTTCTAATCCAGCCCAAAAAAGAGTGGTATAAAAAAACCGCCCATTTCTGAGCGGCCCTCGGTTATTCTTTATCAAACAAGCTTATCACATTATGTTTTGGATCATATTCATATAGCTTACCTCCAGCTTGGCCTATTATTCGGCGGCCCTGTTTTCTTTTTGGTGTAAATCCGTACGTAATCAGAATTACTTTTTTCTTAGGAGAAATTTGCCCCTTGAATTTTAATGGCGCAGGAAATTTATATTCCCACTCAATTTTTTCACTGGCTTGGGCATTCCGATACACTGTAATAACCATTTTTTCGTCAACATCATATATGAATACTGCGTTTAGATATTTTATTCTGATATTAGATTCATTCAATTGTTGCTGATATTTCAAAGCCCTTCGGCGCAGTATATTCCTCATTATCTCGATAGCTACTTCAATGTCATTATCTTCATAGACTGCTTTATTTATAATCCGCTCCAGGAAGCGTTGAGCAGCATGAATCGTTATTTTAAAATCTTCCGGAAGCACTATTTCTCTCATTTAAAACCTCCATTTCTATTTAAGCAATTTCATTTAACGGTTGCCAGTTATACGATATATATAAGCTATGATTGCCCTAACAGCAATTCTAGCTAAATAACATGATTGATCCTCTACCCAAAAGGTACGTGGCTCTATCGTTACTAAACTGACTCTTTATACGCCGAAATATAGCCGTTCTTTTTTAATTTTAAGATGAGAAATAACAACGATATTTAGTGTGCCACTTGGTGTGCCACTTGTGTGCGTGCCTGTGAATACATTCGGATATAACGGGATTTATAATTATTACTGCCTGCCCATAAAATTATATCAGAAAAATTCAAAAGTCCCGATATATCGGGACTTCCAGCTTTTTTATATGGTGGGCCGTACAAGATTTGAACTTGTGACTTCTTCCGTGTCAGGGAAGCACTCTCCCGCTGAGTTAACGGCCCATTTGGTGTCATTTATTATATAACTATGTCCGTCTAAAATCAAGACTTGTATTTTAGTGTGGGTTGTTGTTGTCACCAATATTTCCGATTGACTTTATTATCTGTCTCAACACTTCTTATTAAGATCTCCTTAAAAGTAATATCTTGTAGGGTAAAGGATTTTAATCGGACATATCAATATATCATCATAAAAGCTTCCCCTGGTTAATAAAATGTTAGTAGACTCTTATCAATACATATTTAAACAAGAAGGAGTAAGCTATGTTTCTAGTAATACGCAAAAGAACGGCGGGGATGATTTTTGCCGGCATCTGTTTTTTCGGTCTTAGCATTGGTGCTTATAATTTTGCCCTTCATCCCAATATGCACAATTGGGAAAAACAGAAGCTGTTAATCCGCCAGGTTAAGACCGATCAAAAAGCGGTAGCCCTGACCTTTGATGACGGCCCAGACCCGGTTAACACTCCCGCTCTGCTGGAGGTGCTGGGAAAGAATAAGGCTAAGGCTACCTTTTTCGTACTAGGAAGCAGAGCCGAGAAACAGCCCGATCTAATTAAGAAGATGGCTGAAGCCGGGCACGAGCTGGGCAATCACAGTTACAGCCATGCCGATTTCAATGGAAAAAGTGATGAGTTTATCTTAGAAGAAATAAAGAAGACCAGCGATATTCTCTGCCAATTAGCCGGTCAAACCCCTGCATTCTTTCGCCCCCCAGGCGGTTACTTGTCCTATGCTATGGTAGACCTAACCAATCAAGAGGGTCTAACCATTGGATACTGGACCTGGCAGCAGGACAGCAAAGATTGGCGGGATGGTACCACGGCTGCGCAGATAGCCGATCATATCAAAAAGAATATTGCCCCCGGACAAATTATTGTTCTTCATGATGGTGCTTCTAATGGTGCTCAGACGGTTAAGGCCATGGATATCTTGATCCCAGAACTAAATAAGCAGGGATATCATTTCGTGACTATGAGTGAATTATTAGAACTGGAAAATAAGGAATAATGACAGTTGAAAGAAAATAAAAATATAAAAACTTAAAATGAGGAGATGAGAGATATGCCCAAACTTTTTGGTTTTTATCAGATTCAGCGGCGGGCTAGAATATCAATAGTCTGCCTCTTGGCTCTGGCAGTTCTGGGCAGCAGTGTCGCTTATGTGCAGGCTTATTATACTTTGAAACCCATCTACGAAGTGAAAACCGACAAAAAAATAGTCGCTCTAACCTTTGATATAAGCTGGGGTAATAAAACGCCTATGCCGGTTCTGGAAATATTAAAAGGAAACGATCTGCAGTGTACATTTTTTCTTTCTGGACCTTGGGTTAAAGAATACCCTGACATCGTCAGCAGAATCAAAGAAGATGGCCACGAAATTGGTAGTCACGGATACCGACATATTAACTTGAGCAATCTTAGTAAGACTGAAATTAAAGAAGAAATCAGTAAAGCGCACCAGCTAATTAAAGAGGGAACTGGTGTGGAAGCCACTTTGATCCGAACTCCTAATGGCGACTATAATGACCATGTGATTGAAGCTATACATGAAAGTGGATATGAAGCTATACAGTGGAGCACTGATTCACTGGATTGGATGAATCCCGGAGTAAATTCTATCATCAACAGGGTTTGCCAGAAGGTACATCCCGGGGACATCATCCTTATGCATGCCAGCGATACCTGTAAACAAACTGCAGATGCTCTACCAGTAATAATAAAAAATTTAAAAGAACAGGGCTATAAATTTGTGACTGTTTCAGAACTCTTGCAGGAAAATAGTAAAGCGGAAAAAACTAAAGAAGCAAAATAGGAATATGAAATAAAAGGCAGAAAATAAAACAAGCCGTTTAAGGCTAATTTCTTAACGGCTTGTTTAATGTTGGGCAGACTTTTCTTCCTCATCAATATGTTCCAGTCCGATTGATCTTAATATCTCATCGATCAACTCTTTATCCACTTTCTCACCTCCTTATCTAATGAACTACTCCACAACCTAATGATAGCTTTGACAAGTTAAATAATAATGTGTTTAGTGTAAACAGCATGTAAATTTTATATAATAGTCTTTATACTAAAATATATTCTAAGCCATATCTTCTTGCTCAATCTTTACCAGAGTATTCAGTATTCTTAAAGGTTTCTCAATCGGAAGCGGGCTTTTTATCTCTGCAGACGATGCCACCCCCATATCCTTAAATTTTCTAGCCGTCACCAGTACTCTTCCCTCTAGAGATCCTGCCGCCCGGTTGTATGATTCTACCGATTTTTCCAGACCTCTGCGCATATCTATAAAATGCTCGGCCAGTACCCGCAGGCGATCATAAAGCTCTTTGCCCAGTTCACTTATTATACGGGCATTTTCTCCTACCTGTTCCTGTCTCCAACCATAAGCAACCGAGCGCAGCAGAGCAATTAAAGTGGTAGGGGTAGCGATTATGACCCGCTGTTCGACCCCGTATTCAATCAACTGAGGCTGGTGTTCTAAGGCCGCACTAAAAAATGATTCCCCGGGCAGAAATAGTACCGCAAACTCGGGCGTAGGCTCAAATTGTTCCCAATAGCTCTTACTTCCCAGACTGCTGATATGATTTTTAACCTGACGGGCATGATCTTTTAAATACTGGATTTTCTGTTGTTCATCTGTCGCTTCCACCGCTTCCAGATAGGCCTGCAGGGGTGCTTTAGAATCTATGACTACATTCCTTCCTCCTGGCAGCCTGATGATCATATCCGGCCGCATCATTCCACGTTCATCGGTATTGGTGCTGTGTTGTTCTACAAAGTCACAATATTCCAGCATCCCGGCTACTTCTACTACCCGTCTGAGCTGTATTTCTCCCCATCTCCCTCTTACAGCTGGAGCTCTTAAAGCTTTTACCAGACCGGCAGTTTCACCCTGCAGCTGCACCTGAGCTGCGGCCATAGATTTAATCTGTTCACTCAGGCTGGCGTAAGCACCCACCCGTTCTTTTTCAATAGTGCGTATCTGTTCATTAACCTTCTGAAGCGATTCTTGAAGTGGAACAACTAAATGGTTAATGGCCTTCTGTCTCATCTCCAGTTCTCCTCGAGCACCCTCCTGATATTTCTCCAGAGTAGTCTGAGCTAACTCCAGGAAAGCCTGATTATTGCTCTTCAAAGCTTCTGAGGATAGAGACTGGAAAGACTCGAGCAAATTCTCCCGGGCATTTTTGAGCAAAGCCAGGTTATCTATAGTTTTTTTCTTTTCTTCCTCCAACTTGCCTTTTAATTCCTCGTTTAGAGTATTAAGCCTGGCATTTACCTCTCGTATATTATTAAAGGCTTCATTCTGTTCATCGAGCAGCTTTTCAACCATACCCAGACGCTGGTTCCTCTCCTCTGCTGCTGCTCGGGCCTGTTGTTGTTCAGATAACTGCACCCTTAATACTTCTATCTCTGTATTCCTATTTTCCAGTTTATGCCTGGCTTCCAATAGGTATGCTTCTTTATCCTCCATTCTTTCATTCCATATTTGTTCCAGGGCCATTTTTTCACTTTCATGCTTTTGCTGGTTGGCATTTATAGTGCTGCGCATGGAAGGTATCGACAGGCAGAAACCTATTACTACAGCAGCGAACAATATTACTCCACTCAAAACATAATTTTCCAGTTAAATCACTCCCTAACCCAGGCTTGATACCGGACTGCTCAATAACAATCCAGCTCATCCATGCTGTAATAAACCTTCTCCAATATTTCGTAATTTCCTATAGTTTGTTCTTCTCTTAACACCACCTGGCAGCTAGACCTTCATTTTACAGAATATCCTGGTCAATCTGGTCAAAAATAGACTATCACAGTATTTATCGATAAAACGACAGGTTTGCCGAAGGATAAATTCAAATGGGAGGTATTATATGTTAAGCAAAGATGGGGTAATAGCAAGATACATACTGGCTTTCTGTTTCTTTTTTCTATCGGGATCACAGATGCTTACTGGAGCTGCCGGAGCCATAAGCGGAATACTGGGAACTATAGAACTAGCTACTGCTATGCTGCATTATTCACCATTGTATGAATTATATGATTTATTAAAAGCCCGCAGCTATCATTTGTAATCGCACTCATAATATTACATCACACCATCAATATTTTGTCTGCTACTATATTTCCACCCATTGTCCATCTTCCAGGCGATAAGCATCAAACTTGTCTGCCGGCATCTTAATACCCTCCCAGGTTTGCTCCAGTTTAAATTCCAGCTCATTTACTGCCTCTGCTTCAATTTCCTCTATACGATATTTATAGGTTATAGGTCCACCATCGTTTTCTGTTGAAATATAAAATACCTCTCCAGCAGTCCCTTTATAATGCAAAGGGAAATATATTGTCTGGGTATCCTGATTTAATTCGGAATCATCCAGTATTGAGTCCATAACGCTGGCTCTGGGTATGGATTGTATCTGCTTATCAACAATATTGTTATTTTCTAGATTCCTGAAGAGGAAAACCGCTATAAATACTATAAACGCTATGTATAATATCCGGCGATAATTCATAACTTACCTCCTGCTACCGACGTATAAACAATCCTGCTTCCATTTTGTCCACCCGACCCGTTTTGATTAAATACTGGAGGTGTTTCATGATCATCATTTTAGCATAAAACATGGTATATTCGCTTAATTCAGCCTGGGGGAATACCCAGATATATTTTATTATATCATCTAGGCTTCGAGGTTGAGATAACACCTCTAGTATTTTCTTTTCCCTTTCTAAAGGAATCCTCTTATATTCTTGCAGCATCTGGATTATGTTATCCTGGGGGGTTTTAAAAATCCTGCGATGTGAAGTAATCAATATTCGCGGATTAATATCCATTACCCTATCAATAGACTTAATCAATTGTTCTACATCAGAACTCTCTCCTCCGTACCATGGTCCCTGTGGTGCCAAATCCAAATCGCCTGAAAATAACAGGCCTTCCTTTTCTATATAGAAACCATAATGCCCGACAGTATGTCCGGGAAAATGCACAACCTTGAGCTCTGTTTTACCCAGGTCAAAAACTTGTCCATCCTCAAAGCTGCCTTTTAATTCGATTGATTGAAATCCTGGATTTACCGGTATGTCATCTGGAAAACCCTGCCTCGAACGCAGCGGAGCAGTCTTGTCTGCCCCCATTAGCTCTTTCCAGCGGAAACGCCCGGTATGTTGGAGATATAGTTCAGGATCAACGTATACTACCGCCTCTTCCCTGCCCGCATACACAGCAGCATGGGGAAAGAACTGTACCCCGTTAACGTGATCGAAATGATAATGGCTAAGCAAAACCAAGTCTATTTGGTCAGACATAATTTCTGTATAAGCCTGGCCGCCAGTTCCAGAATCAATCATGGTTTTTATCTTATCGTCCAGATATACTGAATTGCTGTAAGGATATAATGTTTTGCCGGCTGGTCTTAATAGCTTAACCTCTGGGGTAACCTCAATAAGCATATTCTCTTCTACCTCATGCATGACGAAAATGCCCGGGTAAACCCGGGCCCAGGCCGATGACAGAGGCCCTTAACAGGATCACAATTTGAGGTTCGCGCGCAAGGCTCACCAGTAATTTGGAAACGAATCTCATCGTTATTTCAAAAAACCCTTACAGGACTACAATTTGGTGTTCGCGCAAGGCTCACAAAGTGATAAAGAAGCCCGCTCAATCAACGTACTCAGGTACGCCTCAATCGCGGACTTTTTTTTCATACCTCGATCTTCACATCTGTCATCGGCCTGTCATCTTTCCGACTTTATCGATAATCTAAGGCCCGGGTAAACCCGGGCCCCTGGTTAATTGCAAATCTTATCTATGGTATCTACTCAAGTTTTTCCATCACATCGAGAATCATGTCAAAGAAATAGTTTATATCCTCTTTATCATTCATGCCCGCTTTAAAACCTACCTCCGGGAACCTGCTCGGACTGTTAATTTTAACATTCACCATATACGTAGCCTGATCCATTTCATCTTCAATATTTTCAATATCCAAATCTATATCGTCAAGGTCATAGGAAAGCGAACTATCATTTTCATTAAATACCTTTTCAAAAGCCTCGGAATCGAATTCCTGACCATTATCGATAATCTGAGCTACAATCCACATTACGTCGGTGGCACTCATGTCTAATTCTTCGGTTAAATGCATAATTTCATTGGCAACTGGTGTAATTTTTAGCAGATCTGATAGATTTACCGGTTCACCTTTACCCCATCTCTTTTTCATAATCTCACCTCCGCATCTCGCCTGCGCCTCTAACTAAAATAATAAGCTAAAAGCGATGACTTTAACACTACATATTACGCTTTCTTATTTGATTATATGTGAATTGCAGTATAAAAAATAGTGATTATTACTGGGAATCCATTTATTCCTTCGGCATTTTTCGACACCATTCCATTATCTATGTCTATGCTTATGGTAGAAAACTATACCATGAAAAGAAACGCTTTGCAATACTTCACAGAAAAATACATTTCATGCCATCTTAAGCTTTATTTATTAAGCACTATAGTCTAGTATGTTATGAATAATATTTATTAGGAGTTATCTATGAAATCGTTTTTAAAGGTACTGGCAACTACTCTAACTCTGCTGCTATTAATAACATCGTATTATGGCATGGTAGAAGGATTTTTCTTCAACACCTCCTTCTGGCTCCTATATTTGTCTATACTTGCCGGTGTCATGCTAAGTATTGCCTATTTAAAAAAACTAAATCGCGAATAGCACCAAGTAAAAATTTGCAATTGCATGGTGCTACGCCTGGATAGATTCGATTCTTTCCCGCCGCTCTTTTCTAATCCTTTCAACATCTGGCTTTATCTCTTTGCGCAGGTCGTTCCTGCATTCCTTTAGGAATTCCTCCAGTTCTAAAGTGCTGACCACAGTATCATGACGCCCCAGCCTTATATTAAGACAGTCGCTGCCCTGCAGATAAAAAATCAACTCGGCCTTGACTATATGCTCGCCGTATTCCAGATAAGCATCGCCTCCAGCCTTATTACGGTCAATATGTCTGAAATTTTCAATTCTCAACAAACGCATAACCGCTCCCCCTCTTTTTTATATTATTTCTATATAGTGATTACTATTACCTTTCCAGTACATATAAATTAGTAGATTTATTTTTTGATACGAGTGACTTATACTTATAAAAGTATGTTTTTTTATAATGATGAGGTTTAATAGTTTGAATAAATTCCCGGATTCCATCATTGGAGCAATTTATATTTTAATCTCCGCATTTGCCTACGCTACACAGACTACACTTGGTAAATTAGCGTTTTCTGCTGGCCTGACCCCTGAATCCCTGTTAATGCTCCGCTATATTTTTACTGCTGCAATTCTTACCCCTTACCTGGTTTATAACAAAATTGCTGTGATTGATAAATCTCCTCTGGTCTTATTACAGGCCGTTATATTTGCTGTAGAAGGAATTTTATTTTTTTATGCCTTACAGTATCTGTCCGCCAGCATAACAGTAGTAGTATTTTTTAGCCATCCCGTTCTGGTAGCCATTACTGGTTCCATAATATTTAGAGAAAAACTTCGCGGGCATTTTATAATGGGGTTAATATTGGCAATTAGCGGAGTAATCCTGGTATCAGGAATGCTGGGGGGAGTGCTTATGTTATCTGTTACCGGAATGGCACTTATTATAGCTGCTGCAATCTTTTATACTGTATACAGTTTAATCAGCCAGAAAAATGTCCGTACCATTTCTCCATTAACAATAACCAACACGCTCGCTTCAGGAAGTATGATCATATTACTCGTTTTATTTCACGATTTGAGTTTTTGGGGAAGGCTGTCCCTGGAGCAAATTATTATCACTCTGGCCATGACAATTCTAAACACCATAATAGCCGTGGTTTTTTTCTTAAAAGGTGTACAAAAAATTGGAGCTTCACGAGCAACATTGCTGGGCACCCTTGAACCTGTTCTTGCTATGCTGCTGGCCTTTTTCCTGTTGGGAGAAAGTCTATCCAGAATACAGATGATAGGTGCCATTCTGGTTTTCATCAGCATCTTCCTGGCGGTTTATCCTTCCAACAGAACCCGATCTTCTAACAGCAGCAACAGGGGTATTACCTAGATTTAATAAACCCGGTTCCGCCAATCTCAATTGATTGTTAACATCATTATATCCAGCAATTAAATTTCTGAAGCCTAACAGTTTACCAATAAAGTCGGCAAGATGTCCGAGCAATGGCTGAAGCCCTTTTGAAGACCATTATTTGATCTCGCGTGCTCTAAATAATAAACAAGCCCCAGGACTTTTGGCATCGGTCTAAAGGAACCATTCGGGTTCCTATTTATCTAATACAGTCTTATCTCCATTAGCAGGATGCCTTGCTCTCTCACTTCATATTTCGCCTGGGCTTCTTCATCTGGTTCTTCCTGGTATATCTCATGCTTTTCATTTATATGATAACCAGTTCCCTCATCTTCTCCAGCTATTTGAAAAAACACATAACCATCTTCATCTTTATTTACCTGTAGTTTATCCTGTGATAAGCTCGGTGCTCCAATTCCCGTTACCCCAAACAAATAAAATTTAATAATTGATTTTTGACTCTGATTAATTTGGTCAATTAGTGTATCCAGACTTATTTCCACCCGTATTGCTCCTCTCTAACGGCACTTTCAAATTATTAATCCTCTATGCATACAGCATTAAAAGCGGTACTGCCGGCAGGCAAATTGCATTTATTATATAACTACATTTTTTTGATTCACAAACTATTTTTCGGAATATTTCTAAGAACCTATGATCATATTTGAGCATAACTCCATTAGTATTCCATAAGCCGGACTCTCTTACCAGGGCATTAGTACAAAAATTACCCAGCCAGTCGGGTGATGGGCTGTCTATGGGATATTTATTGAAATTGCTTAACAGGGCGATGGCATTTTGTGCAACATATTTTGTTATTCTATCCCATTCTCTGCCATCCTCAGTCGGCACTACCAGTACTTCCATGCTGCTAACTGTTTCGCTCACCATGGTTTCCAGCCAGTGTTCTTCTCTCCTTATGGTTCTATTAGCCTTACCTTCTTCCCATGTCTTACAAGGCAGGGCCAGATTACTCATTATTGATACACCTATATGATTGCGCAATAAGGAGAGAC
Organism: Syntrophomonas sp.; assembly: GCA_016841245.1. GTDB lineage: Bacteria > Bacillota > Syntrophomonadia > Syntrophomonadales > Syntrophomonadaceae > JAAYJK01. The sequence goes on along the minus strand of JAENZN010000037.1, from coordinate 11,713 downwards.
GATGATTCCCCCCCCCTGAATAGGCACCCGCTTTGTTCCCACGGTGCTTTAGTAGTTGACTGTATATGGACATTTTAGTATCCTGCGAGCGGTGATTTTCCACCCTTACTACTCGGGATATACTCGTATCATTCCGGTATTCCCCTTTTTCAAAAAAGAAACACCAGCCCCTTTCCGGTATTAAGTTCCTTCTAACCTCACCCAAGGCTATTTTTTCCCCTTTTCAATGCTCAAACCAATCCAAAAGGTGGTATAAAAAATCCAAATCTCTTTTTCTCATTCTCTGTATTTCCTCTCATTCACTTAAACCAATTTTCCCAAAAAGACACAATGGTTTCTTTACTTTTATAATAACCTTTTTCCATTAGATAAAACAAATCTGATTAAGCATTTCAAACCTCTTTAAATAAAAATCTTATAATCATAAAGGAATTCATTTTCCAATGATAATTTAGCATGCAAATATGCCAGGACACAATTATGGATAAGTGGGCGTCTTATAGTGGATGTTCTAGTAGCAGTACTTATAACTATTATTGTCGTCTTGCTATTAACAAGAGGCAAAAGCAGACGAAGAAGCGGTGGCAGCTACGACTAGTATGGTTTGATAAGTCATTTATTATCCGGTTAAGAGCTAATAAGTATAGAAAAGGGCAGTTCACTTATTCTTTTAACCGCCCTTTTTTCGACCCCAATTTATCAAAATCAAATCATCATCTTGACATTTAATGCTTTGAAAGCTACAGCAGCCTGGTCTCCCAGTTTATACCCAGATTTTCTGAATTTCTGCAGGGGCATAATGGTAGTTAGCAGATTATCACCCACGCTCAACGTTACTCGGGCCATATAATCCCCTTCATCTACTTCCACTATATTGCCTATCAGCCGATTGACAAGTCCTTTGTTGGCAGGAAGTCCAGTAGGCTTCATAATTGTTCCTGCAGACTTGTCTTCTTTAGTGCTAAGCTCTTTTTCCCCTGACTGGCATTCTTTTAATGCTTTACACTCTTCGTCGGTCTGGGTGCAATAACCCAACGATACACATGCACTACATTCTTTAACTGCTGGCTTTTCATGCCATGCGAAATTCGCCATGTATGCCCTGTGTTCTTCATCGGTACCAGAACAAAAACCATAGACTTCACAATTTATACATTCAGAATATGAATATTGCATTGTTTGTTCCCCCCTTTAATATAACCCTATAATACTATTGTCTTCTAACAATCGGACCCCTATCCAATATTTCTCAGCAGAGAACAATGCTGGTGTTTCTTCTCCCTCCTTTATAAAACACTTATTTTAACACTTGCCCCATTTATAGTCAGAGCCTTACAGAGTCTCTGCCACTCAAAGCTGCAGGCTCTATCACAAATACTGGTAATTGCTCATACCTGTAAATTAAACCCTTACATTAAGTAGTAGTATTTTGCTTTTATTACTATAGTTTTAAATATTAGACACAAATTGCATCATTCCTCCTGCTGTTATTTATGACCATAATAAATAATAAACGCAATTGTAATATTCTGTAATATTTACATTGGACAGGGGGGATGCCGAGGCTCCTTGCAGGTAATAATTAGCAGTAAAATAAATTGTTTATGATTATGTTGAAATGAACTGTGCAAAAATAACTGGGCACTTGCTTATACTAGGCTTCGCTAATGCTGAAAATCTGCCTATTTTCAGATCAATAAAATTCGTCAATCCTTTTGAGAACAATTCCCATATATATCTTCTATTCTTTACCAAATACCAAGAATTATTAATGTTAAATATTATCGTTTTTCTGCGCTCTGCATCTTTTATTAGCCGCACAATACCCTTCTCGCTGAATTAACCCCCAAACTTCAGTAACATTATCCATTTATAACCAGTATTATATACCAGGAATGTGAAAGGAGTTGATTGCTTTGCCAACTTTTATTTATTTTGCTCCTGAAAAGGATGCCTATGTCTCACAGTATTATGCTGATAATAACTTTGGAGAAGTTCCTTATTTATACACCAACAGATATAAAAGTACCGACGATGAATATCAGTCCCTGATCCAGTTTGATTTCTGCAGCCTGGGCTGCAATCAGGTACCGCCCAACAGTGAATTAGATCCCAACCAGTTGTTTCTTTATATTTACAGAAATGAAATTCCATGCTCGACCAGACTTTATGCCTACCGTATAATACAAAGTTGGAATGAATTAAGTGTGACCTGGAACACCAAACCCTTAGTCGACTATACCTACCCTGTCGGTTATGTGGATATTGCCGCGGGATATTTTGGCGAGGTTAAGATGGATCTCGATCCCGAAGTAATACAGCGCTGGTACAATGGGTACTATCAGAACAATGGCTTATTGTTAAAATGCGATGCACCTAATAACAGCCTGATAGGATTCTACAGCCGGGAATTCAACAACCCTGATCTCTGGCCCAAATTATGGGTGTGCTATAATCAGAACTGCTGCGTAGAACCCACTTAATACTAAACTCAACTGCACCGGGGAAGGTTCTCCGGTGCAGCAATCATGCCTTTATCTCCAATTCTATCTCATTGAAACAATATTCAGCTGTATTTACTGATAGCTGAATATTGTAATGTTTTCTGGTAATTCCGTAACCAAAATACATTGTTTCCATATTATATAACATCAAGCAAGAAAGGAGATGATTATAGATGACCAATAAACATTTCCATTACGATCCCTTGAATAGAATCTGTTTTACTCCTCATGAAGATGCCTACATCTCTGAATATTATCCTAATCAGAATTTTGGCGACCGCTATTACCTGTTCACCAATCAATATCAGGGATGCAATGATGAATATCAGTCTTTGATAAAATTTGACCTCTGCCAGGATGTTTGCAAGCTGATACCACCTAACAGCTTCATTAAGCAAGCCTGCTTACGCTTGTGGATATATCGTAATGAGGTGCCTACAGGTGAAACTACGGATTTATGTGCTTATTCTGTAGTTCAAAAATGGGAGGAACTAAAAGTCACCTGGAATACCCGACCTAATTTTGATGGTTCCTGCCCTTCCTGTACCTGCGTTTCTCCAGGATTTGTTAATGATTGGTTGGAAATAGACCTCACAGATTTAGTAAAGGCATGGTACAAAGGTTATGTAGTAAATGATGGTATACTGTTGAAATGCAACGAGAGTTATGACAGCGTTTTAGGCTTTTACAGCCGAGAATATGAAGATTCTACCTACTGGCCACGGCTCTGTGTGACTTACGGAGTTAAATGCTGTGTAGAGCAGAACCATCATCGTCCCAATGGCAAGGATTCAACCGAGCTGTAAAGGATCTTGTTTATTTGCGCTAGTGCCGGGAAGCTTCCCGGCACTGTTTTTTTATATATCGTAAGGAAAAGCTGTGCTGCTTTATTTCGTATAGTGAATTAGTTCATTTCATATATATCTTGTTCAGCAGGAAATAGCTATTACCATTTTTCTTTCCTTCTCTGGCAAATATGCTTTAGTTTATTAAGATAGAAGCTAAGTATGATATATTATTAGAACATCTTACAATAGACAGGATTTATAGGATATATGAACAATAATAAGGTAAATTTAACCACTGCCAGTGACAAGCTTTCAGACTACCGGCAAACCCTGGCACAAGGTGTTAAGGCTTCGATTCCCATTGCTGTGGGTTACATCCCTATTGCTATTACTTTCGGACTGGTGGCTAAATCTTCGGGAATTCCTGATTACATAGCTCTTTTAATGTCATTTATAGTATTTGCAGGAGCCAGCCAGTTTGTGGGTGTAAGCTTGATAGCTCTGGGAACTAACCCCTGGGAGATTGTTTTGACTACTTTCATTTTAAACCTGCGTCATTTTTTAATGACAGCTTCTCTAGCCATGCGCATTGATCCCTCGGTGTCCAAGGCCTGGCGCTGTCTCATAGCATTTGGGGTCACTGACGAAACTTTTTCTATGGCTTCCCTGCAAAAAGACAAACTTCTTTCCCCCTTCTTTATAGTAGCATTGAATATGCTGGCCTTTCTTGCCTGGAATACTGGTACCTGGGCGGGTATCTTCCTGGCCTCCGGCCTGCCCGCATCTCTCCAGGCCAGTATGGGTATTGCGCTTTATGCTATGTTCATAGGCTTACTGGTGCCGGCATTAAAGGAATCTCGACCAGTCCTGCTGGTAGTATTAATGTCCATAGGAATTAATTCAGCTCTGTCCTGGCTGCCCCTGAGTGCTGGATTATCAGCAGGTTGGAGGATTATTTTAAGCACCGTGCTGGCTGCCCTGACTGCAGCCCTTATCTTTCCAGAAGGAACAGGAGGATTGAAAGATGCATAAACTGCTGCTTATCGTAGTTGGTATGGCACTAGTAACATATATACCGCGGCTAATTCCGCTGCTTATGCTGGGAGATAAAAAAATGCCCTGGTTCTTAAGCAATTTTCTGCAATTTGTCCCTTATGCGGTTCTGGGGGCATTGATATTTCCCGGCGTACTGTCTTCAACCGGTGATGCTGCTTCAGCTATGACCGGAGCTACAGTGGCTGCATTACTGGCCTTGGTACGCTTAAATATTATGCTGGTGGTTCTCGGAGGCATACTTGGGTCCTTTTTTTGGGGAGTTGTTTTCTAAATAAAGAAGTTCCATCGGGCATTATTGAAGTTCATTGGGAATGATGGTATTGGACACCAGCAGCGGATAAAAGTTTTTGCTCCGCGTTAATCCCAGACTTACATAATAAGCACAATAGGGCCGCAGATAAAGTCTGCAGCATCCATTTTTTTTAGTTGTTTTTATATCATGATGGCGCAGAAGCTCACCTGATTCATATATTCGTAACACGAGTTCCAATTCTTCCTTTGCTCCCCCAGCCTCTGCTTTCTTTTCCCGCAGAAGCCCTTCCTGGATCGACCAGCAGGCTATCCAAGAATCTTTTACACGAACCAGTTTAAGGTTATTAGTATCCGTTTCACTTATCCCTTCAATCGGATAAGCCATAATTTCAGGAGCAGCTTCAAAATCAAAGCCAGATCGTAATTCTCGCAAAGTCTTCCACTGATCTGTATCTGCCGGTTTTTGCACAATAGTTAAGAACCAGTAAACTACCAGAGCTAAGAATGCCAGAAATATCGTTCCCATTACGGTCGGCAGCAATATACAACCTCCTTAATAATTCTAATCATTGTTCCTTTTAATTATTATTACCCGACCAGCCTGGTATAATAAGTTTTTGATAAGCTTAGGCGATGTTAAATTATGCCTGCAGAAATATTGATAAGGTAAATATATTTTTATATAACGCAAATGAGGGATAAACTATAAGCAAAATTATAGACAGCTTACTCAGCACTAATTTGATATAAAATATGAGCATTACTCAGGACCTCAATAATGATAAAACAACATTACGTAAATACTAAAACAAATTAACTATACATTCGGGAGGTACTTATGGAAAAACATGATGGCCTATCAGCATGGCAGCTTACGATGCTCGCTCTGGGGACAGTTGTAGGGGGATCCTTCTTTCTAGGTTCAGCCATAGCTATTAAAGCAGCTGGGCCAGCTATCCTAATATCGTTTGTTTTAGGCGGGATACTTGTCTATTTTATCCTTACTTCTCTTTCAGAAATGACAGTCGCTGATCCCCAACCCGGCTCATTCCGCACCTATTCGGAACAGCAATATGGTCCGTGGTTGGGTTTCATCGTAGGCTGGGTTTACTGGACAGGTCTGGTACTAGCCATGTCCAGTGAAGCTACTGCAGTTTCCCTGTTTTTTCGAACCTGGATCCCACAGCTTTCACTGCCAGTAATAGCTATCCTGGTCGTCATCGGAGTAACCCTTTTAAACTTGCTGGGTTCCAGAAAATTGAGCAACCTGGAAAGCGGGCTAGCGGCAATTAAGATCACTGCCCTGCTAGGCTTCATAGTACTTGGAATCGTGCTCATATCCGGGGTCATCCCTAATAAAGCCCCGGTCGGCACTGGAGTTCTGACAACAGAAGCATTTTTCCCCGGTGGGATCAGTGGGATAGCCGGTAGTATGCTCATAGTTCTTTTTAGTTATGCCGGTTTTGAAATCATCGGCCTGGCTTCCTCTGAAGCCCAAGATCCTCACAGAACTGTCCGCCGGGCGATAAAATATACGGTTATTACACTGGTTGGATTGTATGTCCTGGTCATCGCCATACTCCTGCCCTTGATATCAACGGCAACTCTCACTGGAGATGTCAGTCCTCTAGTCGCGGCATTAAATGTCCAAGGCTTGAGTATCGCCGCTGGTACGGTAAATATCATATTGATCACCGCTATACTATCGACCATGCTGGCGGCCACCTTCGGGCTGGGGAGAATGCTTCGTTCCCTGGCGGATACCGGTAATGCGCCTTCATTTTTAATCGATAAAGGGGATATCCCGTTAAAAGGAATCCTTTTTTCTGGATTAGCTATGCTGGCAGGTGTAAGTATGGCATATCTGCTCCCCAGTCAGATATATATTTTTTTAGTCAGCTCTGGCGGATTTTCCCTTCTATTTGCTTATCTGGTCATACTATTTACTCACCACCGGTTCAGGAAGAATAAAGGATGCCCCCCCTCAGGACATTGCCAGTTACCAGGTTTCCCCTATACTTCATGGATTGCCATAGTTAGTCTGATGGTTGTTATCATAACCATGCCGTTGATCCCGGGACAGGGTTCGGGTCTATTAGCTGGTTTGCTGCTCTTGTTGTTATACTCCCTGAGCTATCTGGTTTTCAAAGCCTGGCCTCGCAGAACAGCTACTCAATATACAGCCGTAGCCAAACCACTCCTTCCAGCTAAAACGGATGATAGCCGCAATATTAATACTAACGAGCAGAAAGATACAAAAAAGAATTGACTGGAAAATTAAAGGAATCCCAGGGCAAATAGTCGAATGCATCATAATTAACTTCTTCTATGGGGAATGATGCGCCCTGGTACTTATGGATAAAATGCTGGATAAACTTGATGACCTCCGAGGCAGTATGACCCGGGAAGAACGCAAAGCTACTTATGAGCAGGTTCGTTCCGATTCTTCTCCATCCCCTTCTTTTTATATGCTGGTCTGTATATCGACCATAATAGCTGCCTATGGGCTGTTGGCCGGGAGTACCGCCGTAGTAATCGGGGCTATGCTGGTAGCCCCACTGATGGGACCTATTTTTGGGATTGCCCTAGGTTTATCAAATGGTGATAAAACATTACTTGAAAGTGCCCTTATTTCAGAAGTTCTGGGTATTTTACTGGCAATAGGTCTTGGTTTTATAATAGGTGTGGTTCCTCTCCGACCTGATTTCGGTACGGAAATCATTTCCCGTACCCAACCAACCATCTATGATGTTATTATTGCCCTAGCATCGGGCCTGGCTGGAGCCTATGCCATTGTACATAAAAAAATAAGTCCAGCCCTGCCAGGGGTAGCTATAGCCACTGCTCTTGTTCCTCCTCTTGCTACCTGCGGCCTTTGCCTGGCTGCCAGGAATTACGAATGGGCTCTGGGAGCGTTCTTACTGTTTTCAGCCAACCTGGTGGCTATTGAATTTGCTGCTGCTACAGTATATGCTATATCCGGCCTGGTTAGATTTGAACACCTCAATGGATCAGCTCTCTTCACTTTCTTAAGACGTTTTGGTCTAAGCTTCCTTATCCTACTTGTAATGGGAGTTTTCATGACCCAAACGCTCATTAAAATGGTTAATGAGCGTACCCTGACTGATAATTTAAAAGCAGTGGTGTCTGAACAGGTAAAATCAACCCTGGGAGCAAGCCTTTCTGAACTTCGTTATGAAAAGCAGGGAGATACCCTGGAGATTATGGCGGTAGTCATGAGCCCCAGAGAATTCAGTGCTAAAAGAGTATCCGACATTGAAAAAGTTGTACAGCAGGAAGTGGAACCAGATAGCCATCTAATTGTACGATCCCTGATCTCCAAAGATGCAGATCGAAATGGGCAGGTTTTTATTAGTGACGATGAACAGCAGAAACTGAACCAACAGCTAACTCTAAATGAACTTCAAAGTCAGACTATACAAATATTAAATGAAGAACTGAGCCAAATACCTGGAGCTTTGATTGACAATGTCGATATTCAAAATGTTCTTGATGAAAACCCCACTATCATAGTTGTGGTTGACACGCCCACTTCTATCAATCCCACTCAGGTGTCTTTGATGCAGGAGAAATTAAATGATAACCGGGAACAATCAATACGCTTAATAGTAAGATCGATAACTACCCAGATTGCTGATGATACAAGATACCTTTATGAGGAAGAAAACGAGCCGCTATCAGGGGAAGCTCTGGAATTTCATAATAAGCTGGAGGCAGCCATAAAAACCCAGCTTTATAAACAAAAACCTGCTGGCAAACTCCTGGAGTTTTATTATGGTGAAAAGGGGGATGACCTGTTAGTTCTGCTCCAGGTTCGGACACCAGATATTATGGGCCCCGATGATGTGAAATTAATGGAACAAGCCTTGCAGGTCCAAATCGACGAAAGAATCAAGGTTATTATTCGCTGCAGCCTAGGTGTAGATGCTTCAGCTGATTATTACCTTAAAGGCTACGATGAAAACCTGGCCAAGGCTCTTCAATAATTATCAAGTAGTGGAACCATTATATGTACACTCGAGTCAAACTTTCTGAAGATATAACTAAAATATGGGGCGTGTCGATAGTTCCGTGTAAATATATCTACAAGCCGCCAGTATTGGGCCTTTCACAAATATATTTCCCTATTCCGGATATCATCTATTCACAGCTTTTTCCTATTGAGAGGATAGGTCAATGCTGGAGAGCAACCTGAGCGTTCAATAGGGTTTGGCCAGGAGAAATCGAAAAACATCGAGCTCCTGTTTCTCCTGGGAAAACCAATGCAAAAAACTCAACCCTGGTCCAGCACTAAATTTCCAATCTATCCTCAAAATGTACGGCATCCATAAAGACTATAGCATAGACTTCTACCAGTGGTCGGTTTTGCTAAACTCATTGCCCAAGGGCATAGTTTTATCTGTCATCTTTGATATTAAAATTGAAGAATGCTCCTACATGGTCAAGATGATCCTGGATATCACAGGTACTCAAATCGTTTATCTATTCTTCTGTACAATATACTACCGCCAGGGTTCCCGGACCCACATGCACACCTATTACTGGACCGATAGGAGATGATGCCACTTTTCTTCCATAATGCTTACTAAGACTTTCAGCAAGCTCGCTTGCCCGCTGGTAGTCATGAATGTGATGTACCATAAGGTGTTTTAAGCCATATTTACTGGCATCTTCATGCAGGAGATTAGTGATACGTTTGATGGCTGCTCTGGTACCCCTGACTCTCTCTTTAACATCCGTCATTCCGTCATTGACGTAGAGAATTGGTCTTATCTTAAGCAGCGAACCTATTAACGCTGAAGCCCCACCTATTCTCCCACCTTTTATCAAATATTCTAAGGAAGCCGGGACAAAATAGAATCTTACCCTTTCTCTAATATGCTGCGCTGTCTCTATAACTTCTGCCATTTTCTGACCGGCTTTAGCAGCGATAGCTGCTTCGACAACTTGAAGACCTAATGCCATGCAGTTGGTTTTAGAATCTATTATTTCAATGCAAGCTTCCGGGAACTCTTCCAATAACATCTTTTTAGCATGCAGGGCAGATTCATAAGTACCGCTCATTTTAGCTGATATAAATATGCCCAGCACTTCCTCTCCACGCAAAACAATTTCCTTAAAGGTATCATAAATTATTCCCAGAGAAGGCTGGGAAGAGGTAGGAATCACTCCTTCTCCTTTAACTCTTTCGTAAAAATGTTCATACTCTACTGCATCTTCTTCGAATGATTGGTCAGGAAAATTTACACTCAGGTTTATTATCTTAATATCCAGATCCTTCTTGGTTTGTTCTTCAATGTAAGATGTACTATCCGTGACCAGTTTAATAGTCATTATAATATCCTCCTCCAATTTCCTTCTGAGCTAATTCGACAAACATCAAGCTGTATTCCTGCTTGGATCTGGAGATCTTTAGCTGGGATGTACATATTGCTTTATTAATGATATTTATCACCAACTATAATGGATGATATTCATTAGATAGTTGATAACTTTCTTAAGGTTTTATTCTCTTAAATACCCATCCGATGCTGTTAGCCCTTTCCACTACCTGCAACCCTCTCAATTCATTGACTCTGCCTTTTTCTTTTATCTTTATTAAATCTGCTCTCAGAGATCGTCCCTTTTTATCCTGATCATCGTAATCCTTATACACGCCTTTTTCTACCAGGTAATCAGCAACATCGAAAGGTCTGGCTTCTACTTCTCCGTTTTCAGCCATCCACTCCTGCACATATCGGTCTATGGCTTTGATGCGAGCTTCGAATTCCATAGCTGGTCCCTTTTTCATCTCTAAATTACGCATATCTTTGGGTGCAGGTGAATGCTTGTTTTTATTCTTCATAATTTTGTTACGCGGATAGAAAGATAATTCCAATAGGCAAACGATTAGAACCAATATAATAACAAATTTTAGCATATCTGCTACCTCCTGAAGGATTCCATTGTTAATTAATACACCATGAATAGTTGATACCGGAAACAAATCTTATGTTACAAAGTCTTCCCTAGGTTTAAGTACAAATAACCTGATAGAATTTTAATTCTAAATATTAATATATCTCTTTGCTTTCATCAAAAAAACCCTAAAAAGTTAAATTTATAGTCTTATCTTCTGATCTTATGGAAACTTTTGCATAAGAAAGAAGGATGTAAATAAGGATAAGAATATCTGGAGTATCTACCCCGCAGTGGCCGCATGAGCACTATCATCTGCAAACTGGGCACTTTAATCCAACTTAAACCTGTTTTTGAACTGGCTTTGTTCCAGAAGGCAAGAACCTTCCCACATGCGATAGCCTTGTAATGGCCAAATTAGAGAAGGTTAAGGATGAGATATGTAAAATAGCGATACTCAATGTGTAATATCAGGAAAAAGCCCATCAGCTCAGCTTAAGGAGCAGCTGCAGCAATTATCCTGGCCCATTTATGTTCACCCAATATCAAAATTCCCTGTGGGTTAAGCTGCGCCAGTCCCAGTAACGCGCAAGCGGTAAGGCAATAATACCATAAAATATCAGTCCCGATAACCACCATAAAAGTAATCGACACAATACTCTTGGCCTGTACAAAATAATCTTCACTCAAGCGAAGGCGAATAATGAAGAAACAGCGCCCCATTAGGATCTATTTAAATACCTTCCCACCCCAAAATTGACCCAACTCTACCTGTTGGACACACCTGCCGTAGAAGGGGAATAATAACGGTAGGTCCAGTAACCACCAGAACTGCTCCCAGCAGTAAGGATATTTTGATTTCAAGTCCTAGAACATAATAGGCAGCAATACTTGTTACTATCCAAGTTACCAGGGCACCTGCACTTATCTATAAATTTATCGTTCTACCGATGGTTCTTAATTCTCTGATGTTAAGACCAAGACCACCTTCGAATAATTATCATAGCATCTTTGCAATCACCTTTAAGCACAATGTTAGCTCTATGTTAAATTGAAATTAATAAATAATTAAAGCTTCTATTGTTATGAAGATGGTCATAAATCGGCCTTGCGATTAATCAATTAACTAATTGTATAGAGGTGTGTTTGGCAAGTAAAAAATACACAACATGGCAGCGAATTTGTACATAAGCC
>JAENZN010000036.1 GCA_016841245.1 Syntrophomonas sp. | reverse complement strand
CTATTTTTCAGGGTTCTCCGAGCGTTTTCCTTCTCCCAACTGTCAAATTCGGGATCATAAATAAATTCAAAAGTAAAGTGTTAAATTAGGATACTGCCCCGCCCCAACTGCAACATTTTATTCCAGCGAGCCGGGACAGTCAATCTTACATGGTTCCGTTGATAAAAGGATTGTGCTGCCTTTCAAACCCTATAGTCGTACCGGGTCCATGGCCAGGGTAACATACTACATCGTCCTCGTAACACAATAATTTTTCTTTTATACTCTTTATTATTTGAGGATAAGATCCTCCCGGAAAATCGGTCCGGCCTATAGAACCCTGGAACAGGGTATCCCCCACGAAAATTATTTTTCCAACCTTGAGACAGACACCACCCTGACTATGCCCGGGGGTGTGAATAACTTCCAGTTCTACAGTATTGCCTATTTTTATAATATCTCCCTCATCAATAAACTGATCAGCAGCCGGACTGGTTACTTTGCTTCCCATCATAAATGAGAAATTGGAAACCGCGTTCTCCAGCATCTGGGCGTCGTTCTTGTGAATTAAAATTTTCGCCCCGGTAGCTTCTTTGACTTCCCGATTGGCACCGATATGATCTATATGACCATGGGTGTTGATAATATAGATCGCTTTCAGGTTTTCCTGTTCCAGCAATCTCAGTATGGCCGGAGCATTTCCACCCGGGTCGATAACGGCTGCCTCTCTGGTTTCTTCGCATCCGATAATGTAACAGTTGACCGCCATGGCGCTTATCTCTAAGCCTTTTAATATCACTATATCTACCTCCTACTAAAACACTTTCTCACTATCGAGCAAAATGGTAACTGGCCCATCGTTATCGATTCTGACCAGCATTTCAGCTCCAAATATGCCGGTAGCAACTGTTATGCCCAAACCCCGCAAATACTTGACGCAATAATCAAAAAGCGGCCGTGCCAGCTCGGGCAAAGCTGCCTCACTAAAACCTGGCCGCCTGCCTTTGCGGGCGTCTCCATAAAGCGTAAACTGGCTTACCAACAATATTTCTCCACCCATATCAATAAGAGAGCGATTCATTTTGCCCTCCTCATCCGGGAAGATCCTCAGATTAACTATTTTCTCCATCATGTATTCGGCTTCTTTTTCTGTATCTCCTTTTTTAACTCCCAGCAGCACCATCAAACCTCTATCGATCTGTCCAGTAATTTCATCTTGTACTGTAACTTTACTGCCGGTAGTCCTTTGGATAACCGCCCTCAATCTAATCGCTCCTTAATTCGCCTGGCAGCACTCTCCTGACTTCTACCACATCTCTTATCTTTTGTATTCTCTGCATTACCGCCTGCAGATGGCCAATGTCCTTTATTTCCAATTTGAAATTCATTATTACCCAGTTGTTTTTGGTGACTCTCGAAAATACCGAGAGAATATGGACTTTAGTCTCATTTATCTCCACCATGACATCAGCAGTCAGACGGGGTCTATCCAGGGCTCTCACTTCCAATTCTACACTGTACAGGCCTTTGTCATCCGCCCATTCCACTTCAATAGTCCGCTCTTTCTCGTTTTTTAAATAATTAAGCATATTAGGACAGTCTCGGCGATGCACAGATACTCCTCTGCCCCTGGTTATATAACCTAAAACGCTGTCTCCCGGAAGCGGATTACAGCATCTGGCCAGCCTTATGGCTACATCATCTACCCCTTTTATGCGCAGGGCGGTAGTATCTCTCTCATGCTGTACGGCAGTGCTGTGTATAGGCAAATTGGCGATATCTTCCACCTGAGCATCATGAAAATACAGTTCCTTTTGCTTGTTAATAACTTGATTAACAGTAATGGTGCCGTCTCCAACTGCAGCAAACAGATCATCAATGCTGTTTAAACTGAAACGTTTAGTCACCTCTAGCAGTTTATCTTCTTTAAGCAGCTCTTTGGGGGATAGATGCCTTTTTTTCATTTCATCTTCCAGCAGGTCATGTCCCTTAAGAATATTGGACTGCCGCTGCTCTTTTTTAAACCACTGTTTTATCCTGTTTCTAGTGGAAGATGTTTTTACAAAATTCAACCAGTCATGGGAAGGACCCGGGGAATTTTTGGAGGTGATTATTTCCACTATATCACCGTTGCTGAGTTGATAGTCCAAGGGCACAATCCTGCCGTTAACTCGGGCGCCGGTACAGCGGTGGCCAACCTCGGTGTGAACCCGATAGGCAAAATCTACCGGACAGGCCCCTTTAGGAAGTTCGTATACATCGCTTTTAGGAGTAAAGACGTATACAGTATCATCAAACAGGTCTATCTTAAGAGACTCCATGAATTCACCGGTATCGTTGATGTCCTGCTGCCACTCTAGAATGCTTCGCAGCCAGGCTAACTTTTTATCTGTTTTTTTCTCAGCTGCAATCTCGCCTTCCTTGTATCTCCAGTGGGCTGCTATACCAAATTCAGCCGTTCTGTGCATTTCCAGGGTTCGAACCTGCACCTCAAAGGGCTCACCACCCTTGCCAATAACCGTAGTATGCAGAGATTGATACATATTGGGTTTAGGAGTAGCAATATAATCCTTAAAACGTCCCGGCAGCGGGGTCCACATAGTATGTATGACCCCCAGAACACCATAACAGACCCAAATATCATCAACAACTACCCGAATAGCAATTTTATCATAAATTTCATCTACATCTTTATTCTGTTTTATCATCTTCTTGTAAATACTATATATATTCTTGGGACGCCCCTTTATCTCGGCTTGTATTCCAGCTTTATCAAGCCCTTCCCTCAGTTGCTGTATCAACTCATTAACATACTCTTCCCTTTCCCGTCTTTTCTTTTTGAGACGGCTGGCGACTTCTCGGTACATATCATTATTAAGGTAAGCGAAAGCTAGATCTTCCAATTCCCATTTAAATTTAAATATACCCAGACGGTGAGCCAGAGGTGAAAATATTTCCATAGTCTCACGGGCTATTTCCAGCTGTTTACGATCACTCTGGTAATTCAGGGTTCTCATGTTATGCATTCTATCAGCCAGTTTAATCAACAAGACCCTGATGTCTCTGGCCATAGCCATAAACATCTTGCGCAGGTTTTCGGCCTGGGCGTCCTCTCTGGATTTAAAATTAATACGGCTTAATTTGGTTACTCCGTCAACCAGCAGCGCTATCTCCTCTCCAAACATGCTGAGTATATCATTATAGGTATAGCTGGTATCCTCCACCACATCATGCAGAAGCGCAGCACATATTGAGGCAGTATCCATTTCGATATCAGCCAGGATAAGTGCCACTTCCAGTGGATGGGTTATATAAGGATCTCCTGATATCCTTTTTTGTCCTTCATGTGCTTTATCAGCCAATTCGAAGGCTTTAACGATTAATTCGGTATTTGCCCCCGGGTCATAGCCCAACACACTATCCAGCAGAGGCTGAACATCTATACACATATTATCACCCTACAAGAATTTTATTTAAATCATCAACTAATCTTATAAATGCTTGTTTTTCACACTTTCCTTCCAGGTAATAAGGTGATCTATTAATAGATAACTGGGTATTTTCCACATTCTTATACTTTATTTCAATAATACTACCCTTTTTATCTATTTGACACAAGCCAAGGTCAATCAGAATATACAGTACTGGAAACAAATCAAAGGGCGAAATTTCTTTACCGACATATTTCCCTATCATCGCTGCCAAATCCGCAGCTTCCATATTAATGGTATTCCTCCCAGAGTATTGGAAATATTCTAATGTGGCCTGAAGGAGTTCCGGTTCAGGGTACATTCTATTCAAGTAATTGCGGTTCAGATTAATATCCCTTGGAGTAAATAATATCCCCGCAGTCAGGCAGTCATCCTTTATCTGTTCCAGCACAAATCTGGTCTCAAAAAAACTGAAAGGTGCATCTGCAAACAATACCTGGTCGAACTTTAAATCATAGGTATTACATCCACTGTATGCCCCATCGGTAACCAGAGTACTGTTCCTGGTTTGCCAGAATTCCTGCCTTATCTTTCTGCGCTCATTTATATTGGCAACACCCGCTTCCACCTTACTGCCCGAAAACTGTTTAATTATATTTTGAACAGTTCTTTTTCGGTTGGCATAAATCAATGTTCTCCCGGGGTAATCGCTGATAACTGGTGTTGCTGTCCATTCTGCATTTTTTACATTCTCCTCAATAGTCTCAATTTCACAATCCCTTATCCAATACAGCAAATCCTTTTCAATAGTATCCGGCCAGGCTTGTATCAGCAACCTGAGCTTGCCGGGCAAGTGTTTATGCTCCAAAAAATAGCGCAGATAGGGTATTGACAAAACATAGATTTTGTTCCTGCCCTTAATAAATTCATCTTCATTCATTTTTCTCTTAGCTGCCGGCAGCTTCCCATGAAGCTCAGCTATGATATCTGGTCGGAAAAAACTTTGCAGAACATTGACATGTCTGATAAGACTTCTATAGGTAGGACATATAAAAAGTACCGGCCTGTATTCATCTATTTCCAGCACACATTTTTCAACCGCCCTTATTAATCCGGAACTGAAACTGTCACTTTTGGAAAGCATGTCTGGCCGATAGGATGGTTTCATATCTTTTATCTTGAGCTGCAGATTCTTCTGACCCCGAAATTCATTTTCAGTAAGCTCAAAGACCTGATCATGATAGCAGAGGCTGGTAGGACAATTCATAAGATCAGCCCGGTTAAAGGCTATGGCAGCCAAACGTCTGCTGCCCACTTTCCCCTTGAAGTGACCCTGGCCTACCAGGACAGGTGAGTATACGGGTGTATTCCTTAGAGCCAGCACCGGTATGGGGTTGCCTTCACCACAGGGCTGGAACTGCTCCAGTTCACTTAATAGACCTCTATCTATATCCTCCAATTCCACCTCTAAATCTATAAACTGCCGGCGTTTTAACTCATCGATCTGATAATTGTTTTCACACCATTCATTTATAATTCGTTTGAAATCTTGATAGTCATTTTTATTCATAGTTAAGCCGGCAGCCAGCTTATGCCCGCCAAACTGGACTAAATACTCGCTGCAATTTTCCAGGGCCTGGTACAGGTCAAAACCGATTATACTTCGGCCTGACCCTTTCCCCAGCTGACCATCCCAGGATATTAAAATGCTGGGACGATTATATCGATCGCACAGCCGGGATGCTACGATTCCAGTAACTCCCTGATGCCACTTTTCCCCTTCCAGCACCAGTACCCTATCATGGGACATATTCTCTTTTTCAATCTGTACCACTGCTTCTTTGAAAATTACTTCTTCTATTGCTCTGCGCTCGATATTCATTTCACTCAGCATATGAACCAGTTCCTCGGCTGTTTTTTTATCCCTGGCCAGCAGCAGTTCAATACTGATTCCCGCATTCTGCAAACGGCCGGCCGAATTCAAGCGAGGGGCCAGAGCAAAGCCTACATGCGAAGGAAGAAGCTGCCTATCCTGCAGGCCGCATTCGGTGATTAAAGCCCGTAAACCTATTCGCTTAGTTTTTTGTATTTTTATCAGACCATATTTTACATATATTCGGTTATCTCCGGTTAAGGGAACAATATCAGCAATCGTGGCCAGGGCCACCAAATCCAGCCATTCGTACTCATCCAGGTCAATATTCCTTGTCCGGCAGATAGCCTGAGCTAACTTGAATGCAACTCCGACCCCAGCCAAATTAAGATTTTTCTCGTTCCCATCAATCTTCGGATTTACAATCGCAACCGCCTGGGGAAGCTTTTCTCCTGGAGTATGATGATCGGTTATTATTATGTCTAAGCCAAGTGCAGCTGCAGATTGCACTTCCTGGACTGATTTAATCCCGCAGTCCACACTTATTACCAGTGAATAACCCTGCCTGGCCAGCTTTTCGACCGCATCCAGATTCAAACCGTAACCTTCAGTAAATCGCCCGGGAACATAATAGTCAGCCGAATACCCCAGTCGGTCAAAGCAACTCTTTAACAGGACCACACTGCATATTCCATCCACATCATAATCTCCGTAGATAATTATTTTTTCGTTTTCATTTATGGCCCGGTTGATCCGCCGGGCAGCATCCTGAATCCCTCCTAATAAGAAAGGATCACTCAAATCCGTCACTTCACCAAACAAAAAACTCTGGGCCCGGGAACAATTATCTATTCCTCTTTGTACTAACAGCCGGGCTACAATTGGTGAAATATTCAGCTCATTTTGCAGCTGCAAGGCTTTTGATTCATCGAAAGCCTTAAACTGCCAGTAAGATTTCACATGCATAAAAACCTCCAAGTAGTACTGGATAGAACAGGGTTGGAACATTAGGATTCAGTAAAGACAGCCGGGGTTTCAATACCCACCCACCTACTATTATAGGAATTAAGTCCTTTTCAATGAGTCGTTGAAGAATTCCGGCGGGCTGGTGGAAGATACAGCCATATTTATTAAAATCAATTATAACCGATTGTACATAATCGCGGGATATTTTTCTCAGGAGGGCAGATTTATTCATGTTATGCATTAACCTATCCAAATTGTGTACTTAGAGGTTCATGATACCACTATTACGATATAATATTAAGATGCTCTATTAGTATTTTAACCGCAATCACAATCAAAACCGAACCACCCACAATCTCGGCTTTGCTTTTATACTTCATCCCGAATGTATTCCCAAGCGCCACACCCGCAAAAGAAAGCATAAACGTGGTAAAGCCGATTATTGTAATTGCGGGCAGGATCATTACCTGTAGGAACGCAAAAGTTATGCCTATAGCCAGGGCGTCTATGCTGGTGGCAACTGCAAGCATAAGCAGTTCTTTTATGTTAAGCTGCTCGTTGTATTCAGAAGGATCAGGGCGTCCCTTGAAAGCTTCCACCAGCATATTTCCTCCGATGAAAGCCAGCAGGAAGAAAGCTATCCAATGATCAAAGCTGGTTATATAATGCTCAAACTGCCGACCCAACAGCCAACCCAGAAGTGGCATGGCTGCCTGAAAACCACCAAATAAAACTGCGATAATTAAAGCATGTTTATAATTTAATTTTCTCATGTTAAGTCCTTTGCAGAGTGAAACTGCAAAAGCATCCATCGATAAACCAATAGCCACCATAAACAATTCAACTTGTCCCATTTATAAATTACCTCCCCAAAAAAGCAGATACGCTATCTATAGCTGTATCTGCTTATCTTTGGCGATATAACACGTACAGCCATTAATAGCTATACATGAGTCTCATTATTTAAGGCAAACCAGGCTATAATAGCCAGTATGTTGATTTGCCGCGCACTTACGCCAATTACTCCCCCATGATTTGACAAGTTTATCATAATACGCTTATTCTGACAAGCTAAAACCAGGGATGGTTCTTGAATAGATTAAACTTCAGGTGTTAATATTAACCAAAATTTATTGGAGTTGATTTAGCTGAAAAGGCTGGAATTAATTTTTCACAAACCCTGAAGCCTTAAAACAGCAATTAGGTATTCAGGGTTAACCATGTGCCTGGCACTATCAGCCCGCACCGGACTTTCACCCATTAGATTGCGGGAGCCCTATGCCGGGCAGGCTGCCTCAGCCCGGATAGACACTAGAGGCAACCTTTTATTCTTATCATTAACCCGCTTTTTCTAACAGCAGTCTGTATTAAGACACAGCAGCTTCTTCCTTATAATCAATAACCTTCGGTATCCACCTTGACTTTGCCGCCAAATACCCGGTATACGTAAATAGTGTAGAAAAGAACCAACGGCATACCGGTTAGCGCAATGATCAGCATAGCCTTCAAAGTCAAAGCTGAAGAAGCCGCGTTATAGATGTTCAGGCTGAAATTGGGATCAAGGGCTGGTACCAGATTAGGAAACATACCTAAACCCAGGGTGGCTATCAAGCCGGACATAATCAGAGATGAAGCTAAAATCGCCTGTCCGTACCGGCCCTTTTTTATTATCCAGGGAACGGCAATGAAACCGAGTATGCTTAGCAGAGGGGCCGCATAAAACCAGACGTAGATCTGGTAGTTGGCAAAAAGCGCCGGAACTTCGATATAGGTATAGACGCTGGCTAATATATATAGAACTACGCAGGCTGCCCAGATACGAGGATGGAATCTTTTTGCTCGTTCCTGCAGCTCGCCGTCTGTTTTGAGAAGAATATAACTGTTGCCCTGCAGCAAAAAGGCAAAGAGCCCCAAAACCCCAAAAAGCAAGGCATACGGATTTAAAAGAGCAAAGAAGCCGCCGGTATAATCATATGAAGAGTTTAAGGGCAGTCCCCTGGCTATGTTTCCCATAGCCACACCGAAAAGCAGAGCAGGGAGAAAGCTTCCCAAAGAGAAAACTATATCCAGGCGATTTCGCCAAACCGAATTTTCAACCTGGTTTCGGAACTCCAGGGACACAGCCCGTAATATCAGCGCGAAAAGCACCAGCATCATGGCCAGGTAAAAGCCGCTGAACACCGACGCATAGACGAGTGGAAAAGCAGCAAAAATAGCTCCTGCACCAGTCAGCAGCCACACTTCATTACCATCCCAGAAAGGACCTATGGAATAGAGCAGTTGCTGCCGTTCTGCTTCAGTTTTTCCCATTAACAGGTACAGGCTTCCCAAGCCCAGATCAAAGCCGTCGAGCAGCGCGTATCCGGTAAGCAATACACCGATCAGCAAAAACCAAATAATATTTAAGTCCATTTTTTCACCTCCTTATTACGAATTGATTGATGGGGAATCAACTGAAGGCGCAGCTGGATCTGGCAATTCTATTCCTGCTGCTTTATTGACTTCCTTCCGCACAAAGTAAACCACCGCTGTCAGTAAAGCGCTGTAAACTGTGACAAATAAAATGATAGTTAATAATATTTGAGCAGGAGGAAGGGGCGAAACACCATCCGTAGTTCTCAACAAGCCGTACACGATCCAGGGCTGCCTGCCAAACTCTGCCGCCATCCAGCCCAATTCATTGACCAGTACAGGCAGTAACATGGAGTATAAGGCAGCGTTAAGAAATAACCGGTTTTGATACAGCTTCCGTTTTACCAGCAGATATCCTCCCCATAACACCAAAAATGCAAACCAAGCGGCTGCAATGATCATCAGGCGGTAAGACCAATAGGAGGCTGCTACCATTGGCCTGTCGTCAGGAGCAAAGTCTTTTAAGCCGGTTATAGAAGCATTTACATCACCATGTATAAGCCAGCTTAATAGGCCTGGAACTCCTATTGACAAACTGCTGGCCTCGTTCTCCGGGTCAGGTATGCCGATTATGTTCAAGGGAGCATTGGTTTGAGTTTCCCACATACCCTCGAAGGCCGCTAGTTTTTCCGGCTGAGTCAGACCCACCTGCCGGGAATGATAATCCCCCAGAAGAAACTGCGCAATTACTGCCACAAGTGCAAATATCAAAGCCGTCCGCAGAGAAATTTTACCAATCTCCACATTTTTTCGGCGCAGTAAAAAATAGGCGCTGATTCCCATTACGAAAAAGGCCCCGGTTATGTAGGACGCATCTACGGTATGCAAAAAGCGGGGCATGGTAGAAGGATTGAACACCGCAGCCATGAAGTCGGTAAGAATAGCCCGGCCGCCTTCAATCTTATAGGCGGTGGGAGTCTGCTGCCAGGAGTTGGCAACAATAATCCAGAAGGCGGAAAAAGTACTCCCCAAAGCGACCAGAATTGAGGAAACAAAACGCATATTTCGGGAAATTTTGTCTCTGCCGAAGATAAGCAAACCTATAAACGTTGACTCCAAAAAGAAGGCAAAAACCCCTTCAGCCGCCAGCGGGGCGCCGAAAATATCGCCCACAAATTTTGAATACTCCGACCAGTTGGTTCCAAACTGAAATTCCATGGTTATTCCACTAGCCACGCCGGCAGCAAATAACATGGCAAATATTTTAAACCAGAAACGGGTGGCTTGATCATAAAGTTCTTCCCCATAACGCCAGTAACGATACTCCATCACTGCAATAATAGTAGCCAGACCAATGGTCAGCGGCGGAAATATAAAATGAAAAAAAGCCGTCAGACCAAACTGCAGCCTGGAAAGAAATACAGCATCCATCCAACTTTCCCTCCTCGATATTGTTTACTCGTTTGGTATACTTTCAAGTAAAAAAATATTAGTCTGCCAAATCTGCAAAATTGTAGCGGTCGAACTCCTGGGACAGCTTTTTCTGAATATCGGCCAGGGCATCATGAATTTCACAATAAGCAGCGGCATTTCTGCTGCAATAATCCGGATCAATCAGACAGCGGTTCAGGCGAATAGGTCCTTCAATGGCTTCAAGTACATTCAGGAGTGTAATTTCCTGAGGAGCACGAGCAAGCATATAGCCGCCCCCTACTCCCCGCTGTGATTTAACAATACCGGCCTTGATCAAGGATGGCATAATCTTCAGCAAAAAGCGTATCGGTACCACTATATTCTGAGCTATGGTATGAGCTTCCACCACCTCTCCTTGAGGCTGCTGGGCTAGATAGCACACCGCCCTGAACCCGTAATCAGTTGCTTGATTAATAATCATAAGGACTCCCAGATTGTTTACTCGATTAGTATAGTTTTAAAATATCAAATGAACATCCGTTTGTCAAGCTCTAGTAATATACTTGCAATAACCAAGGGGATGGTTCTTGCGCTTAACAACTAGTATAGTATTTCCCCGTATACCGAAGGTACTGCCGAGGTACTGCCCAGGCCTTCCTGGCGGCAGAATATCAAGCCGGTACAAAAATATGGGATAAAGGATAGAATATCCTTATTGCTTAAATTTTCTTATTATTTTTTCCTGGGCAGTCTTACCTTTATAGGATTATTGATAAGAAATAACAAAATGTAAAATAGACCATGTAATCAGGAGAGTGCTTGGTCGCCTAACATCATATGGCAACTACCAGTTCATAAATAGTTGGCAAGGAATGATGTGTTTGCTATATAGGTCCAATTGAATATACAATATTGTAAAGAGAAAGGGGGCCTTTATAATGGATCAGGAGCAGATAAATCGCATTAACGAACTGGCCCGGATAAAAAAAGAAACCGGACTTAAACCGGAAGAAGAACAGGAGCAGAAGGTGCTGTACCGTCAGTATATAGATTGGATCAAAGGCCAAGTCAAAACGGGCTTAAATCCACCCGGCTCTTGTTCTTGTGGTGATCCTAACTGCAAACACAGTCATTTATGAGGACAGGAATTATGAGTAGTGTCTGGCGGGTATTGGGTGGAATAATATTTGTTGTTCTGTTTTTCTGGACTCCGGTTGTCAACATCGCACTTTGGAGCTTACTGCTTATTATTGGCAGTGTATCCTTCATAGGCATTCATCTCCGTAAGCAGAAAAATTGTCCTGGAAAGTGGGTAATGCATTGGGACATTTTTTTGCAGAACCTGCTGGTAGGCGGGGTGGTATTATCATGCTTTACATTGTATATATTCAGAGAAATAAAATTGCTGCCAATAATAATGGCCGGGGTACTATTAAGTGTTGCCCTGTATGCTGCTTTAATGGCATTAAAAAAGGAAGCTGCACCGGAATGTGAGCAGGTTTAAAAAGGCTACTTTTTCAGTGGTCTCGAACCGACCCCTTGGTTTGCCATTGCTCTCCCGTCCTCCTAAGATTATTTCTTATATGCCGTTATCCCGTTGGCATCCATATATATTTTTTTGGCATCCATTAATTTCTGCAAATATTGGTTACGGCCAATGCCGGTATCTTCTAGTAATTTTTGCAGAATAAAAAGATCGTTATAAGTTAGATAGGGATAATCCACCCCGCCAAATTCGCCATTGGAATAGCAGCAATAATGCAGGTCGTTATCTTCCTTAATCCATGAGCCGCAGGTGATCTCTATTCCCTTCAACATTCTGTCTCCTAAACTCTTAAAACAAGCATCTCCGGTTATTTCGCCCAGCATATAGAGAAACCTAATCTCATATAATTGATGGTTCAAAGAAGTATGCGGTAAACGATAGTTCTCTTTTTCATGATAGTAGTCCTGCACCAGCCATCCTTCATCGCCTGAAGAATTAACCAGAGTATAATGATATTTATCGGCAAATTCCTTAAAGAAATTCCCATATTGCAGGGCATAGTTTAAAAACCTGGCTTCATTGAATTTTCTATAAGCCTCAATAAACGAAATCCCCAAATCGGTATTAAATCTGGTATCGAAAAAACCTGCCTCTATTCCGTAATCTTTATAAAGCCAATTGCTTCTGGGAAGCGTTTTCATATAGCCTTGTTTTTCCAGGTTTTGAGCTTGTATATAAAGCTGGGCATACCCCAAATCATCAGCCGCTCTGCTTCCGCCTGTTAAAACAAAACCAGTTCTAAAACACGGTCAGGGTTCTCAACCCTCTTTTGAACATGAATTTCTTTCTGCTGTAAAAAGCCAGCCGCGTAAAATTTATCGGTCCAGTTTGATATATCTTCTTTTAACGGATGAAGCCCAGGCCAACTTGCTCCTATTATCAATCCGGCAATAATTGCAGCCGCAATTAGAATCATAAACTTCTTGCTCATTTTTCTGCCTCCAAATGCAGGTTTGATACATACTTTCTGCCAGTGTTATTTGTGTCTGTAAAGAGTAAACTGCAGGTATGATCTACTGTAATTTCATACTAGTCTTCATCATTAATAGCTTCTATTGCTATTCCCGATATGGTTTGCTTATTATAATAATTTTTACTTTTGTTAATATATATGGTAATTATTCTATATTTTATTTAACAATCCTGTATCTGATAACATTTTTTGTAACATATTGGAAAATAGGATGGGGACTTGCTATATAGATCCAGTTAAATATAAAATGTTGTAAAGAGAAAGGGGGCCTGTATTATAAATCAGGAGCAAATCAATCGCATTAACGAACTGGCCCGGATCAAAAAGGAAACCGGACTTAACCCGGAAGAAGAACAAGAGCAAAAAGTGCTTTACCGGCAGTATATAGATTGGATCAAAGGCCAGGTTAAAAATGGCTTGAACGAGGCGGCCTCTAAAAATCCACCCGGCTCATGTTCCTGTGGTGATCCTAACTGCAAACACAGCCACTAACTCGCTTATAAAGAATTCCTCTATTCTTCCGGCTTCTTATGATCGCCGGGTTTTTCTATTTATTATCTGAGCCGTCAATACATTAACATCAGATAATGACCGGGGCGATCAGCGGGTCGCCTCTTTTTCGTATCACCCTGCCTTCAACAGTTCATCTCTATGGTTAGTTTTTTCCGCAATTTCCATAATCAACCTGTGCGTATTCCTGTGTATACAACATAGATATTAATGATGTGACCACGGTGTATTTATGTGTATAAGCAGGAGGTGCTGGTTTTGGCAGATATTAGGCACATGTATCCGGGCGGCAATACTCGTTATGGTTTTTATTCACTGTATCACGATCTGGTTCTGCCCCGGGTAAAACGGAAAATAGTCTTAAAAGGTGGTCCGGGAGTTGGCAAATCAACTTTCATAAAAAAAATAGGAAATCATTTTTTCGAAAAAGGTTTTGATATCGAATTCCACTGGTGCTCATCTGACGACAATTCCCTGGACGGATTAGTAATAGGCGACCATCAGGTATGTCTGTTAGATGGTACATCCCCACACGTTGTGGATCCCATCTATCCCGGAGCAGTAGACGAAATAGTAAATCTTGGTGAATATTGGGACCGAGCCAAGATAAAACCTGCCCGGGATTCCATTATTAAACTAATTGGGAATATAGGCAGATATTTCGAGCTGGCTTATCGACGGCTGCAGGAGAGCGGAATCGCGTATGATGAATTAAAATCATATCACAGCAGAAACGCAGATCAGCAATCATTAAGCAGAAACATCCAGGCCCTGGCTTCCGACTTCCTGGTCAGCGAAACTTCATCTTTTCAAAAACCCCGGCATCTTTTCGCAGGCGCTATCACTCCCAGCGGCCTGAACACCAAAATAGACAGTCTGATCCCTGAAGATGCTTCCCTTTTTGCTGTAAAAGGAAGTCCAGGAAGCGGTCTTAAAGATTTATTTAAGTATGTAGAGGAAATGCTGGAACTGGCTGGAATATATGCGGAAATTTTTCATAATCCCTTTGATCCATCAGAGATCGACCTTATTATTTTGCCGGGAAGCAAAAAAGCACTTCTAGATACCAGCTCAAATATTTTCGCCTATGAGAATAAGCTGCCATCTTCTAAATACCGTCGAATATTAGATTTTGATAAGTTTTTGGATATGTCTGAAATCGAACTATACGCTAAATCAATTTCACAATCCCAGGACCGGATGGAAGCAGGAATACGAGATGCGGTTTATTTCATAGAATCAGCCAAGAAAACTCATGATCAATTGGAATTGTATTATATTCCAGCTATGAATTTTGATGCAATCGATGCATTTCGTGAACAGCTGCAGGAAGAACTGCTCTTAGAGTTAGGATAGTACGGCAATGCTTCTATTGCAGTGGGGGATTTTTCTTAGCAGCTTTATCGAGATGTGTGCCCCGGGTGCGCATATGGAGCATATGGGTTCCTGGGACACACATTTTCGATTCTGCTCTATAATTTTTCATAATTAAAGAAATTATAAAAAACATCTGAAAAATAAAAAGACACCCTCTATAATCTCAGGGTGTATTCCCAACACAATACTTATGATGGGGTCAGGCGCCAACATACTAACTCAACTTTCGCACTTACCCCACTGGCGAGTTTTATGCTTTGTTTTAGCAAGGAGGGTAAAGCGGTTACAGGGGATAAACAACTTAAATAACCTGGTATTACGGATCAAGACTGAGGATGACAGGGGGTCAGGCACTAACTTACTAACTTATGGATGAAAAATTCTCTCAGTTGATTCTCTCAACCTCATAAGTTAGTAAGTTAGTGCCTGACCCCCGATATTCTCTATCACATTTTTATATCATCCTGGCTCTGACTACATCCCCTTTGCTTCCCTGCCCGGGTTTAAGATCCAATATCAAGGGGGGTTGGCTGGGAAAGCTATTGGCTTCATTCAAGGGCCGGGCAAAAACATAACCATGCTCCATAAATATCATTTCAGCCTGGCGCAGGCTGCGACGGTCCGATATTTTCTTAACCGGCTGGTGCAGTTTAATATCAAACCAGCTGTCTGACGCACCAATAATTCCCATTAAGCCTAGAATAGCGGGTTTAATCAAAACTTCAAAAAGCAGGCTGACTGCACCGGGATGGCCAGCCAAGTTATATATTAGGCTTCCTTTATGAACTGCTACGGTTGCCCCTTTTCCAGGTATGATATCTAACCCTTTGAAGAGGAATTCTGCCCCTATCTCCTTCAGTGAATCATAGACCAGGTCATATTTTCCATGGCCGGTTCCCCCGCTTATAATGACCATATCTGAAGAGTCGGTGCCCTTGGCTATTTCATCTGCTATAGAGTACCTATCATCTTTGACCCCGGTTTCCGAAAATACCGGGACTCCCCCGGCCATAATAACTTTAGCCGAAAGAAGACTGCGATTACTATGATAGATCTGACCTCGCTGCAGCGGAAGCCCTGGCAACACCAGCTCACTTCCCGTGTTAATGATGTATATGCGTGGGATCTTATAAACCAATATCTGATCCAACCCGCAGCAGGCTATACGTTCAATCCTTTCCGGGTCCAAAATCTCACCCGTTTTAACTAATTGTGTTCCTGCTGGTATTTCGCTTCCTGCCCGCTGTATGTTTTCGCCTCGCCTGGACTTTTTAGCAGGATAAATGATGCTTCCGCATGGTTCAACATGCTCCTGTTTGATAACTGCAGCGGTACCGTCAGGCAATACCGCTCCAGTCATGATTTTAACCGTTTCTCCGGGCATAATATTTATATCGCAACTGCTGCCGGCAGGCCATTCGGCAATTACCTTCAGAGGCGGAATATGGTGGTCACTGTTTATCTTAAATAAATCCTCCATACATATGGCAAAACCATCTACTGCCGAACGGTTAAAACCTGGAACATTAGACTCAGCTGCTATATCCCGGGCAGATACGCGCCGGCAGGCATTTTCCAGGCTAATTTGTTCTTTTTCCAACGGGCCAACATTCTTTATACATAAGGAAACCGCATCTTCCAGGCTTATTGTACTATTCATTAAATCCACCTCATTAAAAGAACCACGCGCTAGCAATACTGCCTGCTAAAATCCCCTGCTGCTCATAAGGAACATGGATAAAAGCATCTGCCAGGGATAAAATACTCATTAAACCGGATTTGCCCAGCAATGGCTGACCTAACCATATTTCGTCGTCTTCTTCCAGTATTACCGGAATAAAATCATCTCTCCCGGGTTGGGAGGCGATATTCTGGGTGACCTTTACCGATATTTTCCGCCTGGCATCTGGCTTAAGAAAAGGACTGCAGACAATATTAAACATCATCAGAGCAGATACCGGATGTCCGGGCAGCCCGATGACCAGTTTTTCATTCACTTTAACAGCCAGGGTAGGCTTGCCTGGCTTAACTGCCAGACCATGAAACAGAAGTTCTGAGCCGGGAATCGATAGCAGCACATCAATGGTTACGTCCATAATTCCTACAGAACTACCACCCGACAGCAAGAGTACATCATTATCTTCCAGGGCTTCTAAGACTGCATCGTTTAACGCTTGAAATTCGTCTTTAATGATAGGATAAGTATGGGGTATACTTCCACAGCTATGGACAGCGGAGGCCAGAGCATGGGTATTAACATCTCGAACCTGCCCCGCCCCAGGATCAACTTCAATCGTAACAATCTCATCGCCCGTCGAAATTATTCCTATCTTATAGGGCTGGTATACATCAATCCTATCAATACCCAGGGAAGCCAGAAAACCAACATCCTGAGGTCGTATTATTTTCCCCGGATTAAAAAGGGACTGACCCTGCTTAACATCCTCTCCTCTGAGCATCAGATTTTCTCCTGGTCCGACCGGACGATAGATCAATACCGTGTCATCTCCCAGTCTCTCAGTATATTCGACCATTACCACCGCATCAGTACCAGGGGGCATCATTCCCCCGGTCGGTATCCATCCACACTGTCCTTTTACTATTTTAATTCCAGCCGTCTCCCCCATCTTCACCTCACCCTGGTATTCAAGATAAGCCGGCAGTGATTCACTGCTGCCAAAGCTATCTTCCGCCTTCACTGCAAACCCGTCCACGGTAGATCTATCAAAGGAGGGCAGATCTTCAGGCCCAATAATATCCTCAGCCAGTACGCGCCCTGAAGCTGACAAGAGGTCTAAACGTTCTATCTTACGAACAGGAAAATGATTTCCTATTTTTTCCACTGCTTCTTCATATTTAACTACTTTTAAAAATTCCGTCATTACTTAACACCTCGCGGTTTTTATTCTGCATTTATAACATATTATACTTGATATTATCCAGGCCTGTCGCTTCATAGATGTTTCCCATCCAACTTTCCTCAATTTTCTTGTATAAATTAAGCTTAATTTGCTGTATAAAATAGATTATACTCCTGCTGCAAATTTTCTGGAAATATCTTTGTTTTTATAGCATGAATATATTTTGATCCAATAGTGTTATAATTTACAATGGAAATAATACTATAGTAAGGTGAATAATATGGAAAGAAATATATATATAAAGAATACTCCCCTGGAACAAGCCATAGAATTGTTTATGAGGCAGTTGGAAAAATGCAGTTATTTTCAGATTACAACTGAGACTATTGATGTTTTGGGCAGTGAGGATAGGATCTTGAGTTCTGCAGCAACCGCTCGCAGATCATCACCACATTATATAGCTTCAGCTATGGACGGCATAGCAGTCCAGGCCGCTGACACTTATGGAGCCAACGAGGTAAATCCGGTAATTCTTAATAAAAATCAATATATAGAAGTAGATACCGGCGAATATGTACCCAAGTCCTTTGATGCAGTAATAATGATAGAAGACGTGAATTACCTGGGAGAGCAGGTTGAGCTTATTAAACCAGCCGTACCCTGGCAGCATATCCGCTCGGTAGGAGAAGACCTGGTGGCTATGGATATGATTGCTCCTTCCGGAACCATAATAGGTCCTTATGAACTGGCTTCCTTCATTACTGCGGCCATTAGCGAAGTTGAGGTGGTTAAGAAACCTCTGGTAGCAATTATCCCAACCGGTACCGAACTACGTGATAGGGGCCATGAAGAAATGGAACCCGGTGAGATCGTCGAATCCAACAGCCGAATGCTGATGGCTATGTGTCAAAAGTGGGGCGCCGATGTTTTCAGACATGACATCGTTATTGACGATAAAGCCAGACTGCTGGAAGCAGTAAAGCAGGTCAAAAGCAAAGCTGATATGATTGTCATTTGTTCAGGTTCATCTGCCGGTCGGGAGGATTATACATCTTCTATTATACAGGAATTAGGTGATCTCCTGATCCATGGTATAGCAACCCGCCCCGGAAAACCAGCAATTTTGGGAATCATAGATAATAAACCGGTTATAGGCGTACCTGGTTATCCTATCTCAGCCCAGCTGGTTTTCACTCTCTTTGCCAGACCAGTTATTTATAAGAAATTAGGTCTTAATCTTCCTGCTGATTCTGTTATCGATTGCCGAGTTTCAAGGAAAATTGCTTCATCGATGGGAGTAGACGAATTTATTTATGTAAATACCGCCCGAATAAAGAATGATTATATATCTTACCCTCTCAGCCGGGGTGCAGGGATCACCACCAGCCTGGTAAAAGCAGATGGCGTCATGCACATCAAACGTGGTACTGAAGGACTGGAGGCAGGCAGCAGATGCACGGTAGTATTAAGTAAACCAAGAGACTTAATTGATCGAACTCTGGTTTGCATAGGCAGTCACGACATATCAATAGACTTTCTGGCCGATATTATGCAGAAACAACATAACACGAGACTTGTTTCCACCAATGTTGGCAGTATGGGAGGTATAATGTCCTTGATGAAAGGTGAATGTCACTTTTCAGGAGTGCACTTGCTGGATTCAGAAACAGGTGATTATAACAGCAGCTATATAAAAAAATATCTTAAGCATAGTCCCTGGATACTTATGAACTTACTGTACCGGGAACAGGGATTGATCGTAAAAAAAGGCAACCCTATGAACATTAAAGATATTAGAGATTTAACGCCACATAATGTGCGGTATATTAACCGGCAGAAAGGGGCCGGAACCAGAGTTTTATTTGATTACCTTTTGCTTAAGGCAGGTTTAAGCCAGGATCAGATTAATGGATATACGCGGGAAGAGTACACCCACCTGGCAGTTGCTGCGGCAGTAAAAAATGATGCCGCTGACTGTGGTCTGGGTATATATGCCAGTGCTAAAGCTCTGGATTTGGATTTTATTCCAATTTCGGAAGAAAGATACGACTTATGCATATTACCTGATTTAATAGATAAAAAATATATTGAAGTACTAATGGAAATCATCACCGGAAAGGAATTCAAAAAAAGAGTGATGGATTTCGGTGGTTACAGCTTTCGAAACACCGGTAATATAATTTGCCAGGGCTCTTTATAACTTATGGTTATAGTTTTTATTACGTTTTGTTATACCATGCCTGTATGGTGACAAATTGCAAGGAATTCACTTCTTTATGTCGAAGTAATTAACAGGTGAAGGTATGCGAATATTATTATGCTGTTTTCCCACAGCACATTTACTGGAGAGGGGAGGGGATTTATAGCCTTATACTAATTTCCCCATATTAATATTGGCATAATCAGGTTGTAAGCAGCATGAATCTTTTAAAGGTTTTTGTGCTTATTTTAGGGTGTCCAATTTTTTGCTGGGATGAACTATTCAAATAAGTATCCAGTTCAAAATTGAATACGGTGAAAGGAGAGTGTGGAGTTTATGAAGGTTACCCGTAGACAATTTCTCAAGGTAACCGGAGCAACCGTGGCAAGCTTTGCAGTTATAGATCTTGGATTTGATATGACTGCAACTGCCAGCGAAGTCAAAGGTGTGCGTACCGCTGGAATTAGTCCCATACCCACCATCTGCCCATTCTGTGGTTGTGGATGTGGGCTGGTAGTATATTCCAAAGATGGGGCACCAGCCGATGGCCCCCAGTTGCTCAGCATTCAGGGAGACCCTGACAATCCCATCAACAGGGGGGGAGCATGCAGCAAGGGTTCTGCTCTGATGAATCTAAGAGAAATATACAGCCCTGAGACTGGAGAACAGGAAATCAATCCAGAGAGAAAAACCAAACCATTATATCGAGCGAGTAATAGTACAAAGTGGGAAGAAAAAGATTGGGATTGGATGATCGACGAGATAGCAAAGAGAGTTAAGAAGACTCGAGATGATTATTTCGAACACCAAGATGAGAATGGTATTATAGTTAACCGGTGTGAAGCTTTAGCCAGCCTTGGAGGCGCAGCATTGGACAACGAAGAGGTTAACTTGATAGTCAAGTTAAACAAAGCTCTGGGTATGAACTATGTTGAGCATCAGGCTCGTATCTGACACTCCTCGACGGTTGCCGGTCTGGCACCTACATTTGGTCGTGGAGCAATGACTAATCACTGGGTTGACTTAAAGAATACCGATTGCGCTTTGATTATGGGCAGTAATGCTGCTGAAAATCATCCCATTTCCTTTAAGTGGCTTACAGAAGCCCGGGAAAAAAGAGGCGCCAAGATAATAAGTGTCGACCCACGCTTTACCAGAACTTCAGCCAGGTCAGATTTATACTGTCCTCTTCGTTCTGGAACAGATATTGCCTTTATGGGCGGTATGTTTAATTACATTTTGCAAAACAAACTATATCATGAAGAATACGTCCGCTGGTATACCAATGCTACTTTTATTGTTAAGGATAGTTTTGGTTTTGAGGATGGATTATTTACAGGTTATGATCCTGAAAAACGCAGCTATGACCAGAACCAGTGGGCATTTGAAACGAATGAAGATGGTACTTATAAGAAAGATATGACTATGGAAGACCCACGCTGTGTACTGCAGATTATGAAAAAGCATTATGAGCGCTATGATATCGATCTGGTATGCAGGATAACCGGTACTCCCAAAAACAAATATCTGGAAGTAATCGAAGCCTATGCCGCAACAGGTGCACCTGATAAAACTGGTACCATTATGTATGCCATGGGGACTACCCAGCATACTGTCGGTACTGAAAATGTAAGAAGTTTTGCCATACTCCAGCTTCTGCTCGGAAATATAGGAAGAGCCGGGGGTGGAGTCAATGCACTGCGTGGAGAATCTAATGTTCAGGGTTCAACCGACTGGGCACTGCTTTATCATATTTTGCCTGGATATTTGGAAACCCCACAGGCTAAAAGAGACCCTGATTTTGAAACTTACTGTGCAGTAGAAACACCTAAAACAGGCTATTGGGTCAACAAGCCCAAATTTATAGCCAGCTTGCTGAAATCATGGTGGATGGCAGATGATCCAGCAAAATCATATAACTATATTCCAAAACGCATAGATGGCAAGCATTATGAACACATTGCCCTGTTTGAAGCTATGTACAAAGAGGAGATAAAAGGTCTTTTTGTATGGGGTTCCAACCCCATAGTGGGTGGACCGAATGCCAATAAAGAACAGGCAGCTTTAGCCAAATTGGACTGGATGGTAGCAGTAGATCTGTGGCAGACTGAAACCTCTGAGTTCTGGAGCTATAAAGCTGTGGAACGTCCAACTGACAAAGATGAATATGG
This sequence comes from Syntrophomonas sp., assembly GCA_016841245.1. Classification (GTDB taxonomy): domain Bacteria; phylum Bacillota; class Syntrophomonadia; order Syntrophomonadales; family Syntrophomonadaceae; genus JAAYJK01. The sequence goes on along the minus strand of JAENZN010000036.1, from coordinate 4,359 downwards.
CATCAAAACTCCTGAAGATATTGCTACTGAGGTATTCTTCCTGCCGGCCTGCAGTTCCTTTGAAAAAGAAGGTACCGTTTCTAACAGCGGTCGCTGGATGCAGTACCGTTGGAAATCCGCAGATCCGGTTGGAGATTCCAAAGCTGACTTGGAAATCGTACACAAGTTAGGCCTAAAGATTAAGGAACTATATGCTGGAAGCAGCAGAGTAGAGGACGAACCCATCACACACCTGACCTGGGATTATGGCCATGGTGATCATCCAGATATTGATCTTATTGCTCGCGAAATAAACGGGTTCACTGTGGTAGACGGCAAACCTGGCCCTCAAGTAGCAAATTTCACCAAGCTGATGGCCGATGGTACTACTGCATGCAGTAACTGGATTTATTCCGGCTGTTACCCGGCTGATGAATATTTGTCCAAGAGAAGAGATAATGTCGATACTGCTCCTCCTGGAGCCAAACCTATCGGCAGTTATCTGAACTGGTCTTGGTGCTGGCCGGTTAACAGACGCATCATATACAATCGCGCCTCGGCTACTCCTGAAGGCCAACCCTGGGATACCGATCGTGCTTCCATCTGGTGGAACGGCGAAAAATGGATCGGTAATGATATACCTGACTTCGGTGGAACCAAGGATCCTAATGGTCCAGGCGGCAGAAATGCATTCATAATGAGACCTGAAGAGGTTGGCTGTATCTACAGCAAACGTAATGAAGGTCCATTACCGGAACATTATGAACCATGGGAAAGCCCCATTAAGAATCTCTTGAACAGTCAGGATTTAAATCCGGCAGTTGTTATCTGGGAACCTGAAAAGCAGGGACAAACTGATAAATACCCGATAGTCGGTACTACCTACCGAGTTAGTGAACACTGGCAATCAGGTGTTATGACCAGGATGCAGCCCTGGCTGGCAGAATTAATGCCCAATTGCTTCGTTGAAATGAGCGAAGAATTAGCCCTAGAAAAGGATATCAAAAATGGCGGTAAGGTCATAATCTCTACAACCAGAGGTGATATTGAAGCTCTGGCATGTGTCACCAAACGATTCAAGCCATTCCTGATCGATGGCAACTATGTGCATCAGGTCGGAGTACTTTGGCACTTTGGATTCAACGGGTATGCACCTGATGAACCAGCCAACAGGTTAACACCACATATCGGTGACGCGAATACGATGATTCCAGAGTATAAAGCATGGCTGTGCGATGTAAGGAGGGCGTAACTATGGCAAGAATGACTAATTTATATGATGTCAGCAAATGTACCGCCTGCCGTGGTTGCCAGGTAGCATGCAAAGACTGGAATCAACTGCCGGCAGTTATTGAACCTTTTACTGGTAATTATCAGACCCATGAGAGTACTAATGGTGACACTTACACTATAATTAAATTTATGGAACATGAGGACCCGGTAGACGGTATACAGTGGAATTTCTTAAAATTTAACTGTATGCACTGCTTTGATCCCGCATGTATGGATGTATGCCCCCAGGAGGCAATCACTCAGACCGAATGGGGTGCAGTAATCAAAGATTATGATAAATGTATAGGCTGTCAATACTGTACCTATGCATGCCCCTTTGAAATACCTAAATACAGAAAACGTGAGGATATAGTAACCAAATGTACCCTCTGTTACGAGAGAGTTGAAGAAGGATTGGAACCTGCATGTGCCAGGACCTGTCCAACAGGTGCCCTCACATTTGGTGAAAGGGACCAACTCCTGCAGGTAGCAGAAGAACGGGTTAAATTCCTTCGGGCCAATGGCTTCCCCCGCGCCACTATATACGGCAAGCTGGAACTGGGTGGTTTGAACAAGTTATTCGTTTTAACTGATACTCCAGATAAGTTCGAATTACCCATTGACCCCAAGGTGCCAGGACAGATTACCTTCTGGCAGGATTGGATACAGCCTTATTTTGGATGGCTTATTCCAGTTGCCCTGGCAGGATCAGCAGTCAGTTTTGTAACTACCAGAATATTAGCTAATAAAAATGGAGACCATACGGAAGGAGGTCATGAGTAATGCAATGGATTCCTGAATACAAAGGGGATGTTCCTCGAGTAGAAAGATTCAATTTCCTGTCCAGGTTTACTCACTGGGGACATACCGTGACCTTTTTGCTCTGTCTCTTTACCGGTCTGGCACTTTTCCTGGATAGTGCCGACTGGCTGGCCGCGATTTTCGGCGGCTTCCATGGCGCAGGCCTGGTACACAGGATAGCTGCCGTAGCAATGACCATAGTAGTAGCTATATTCGTAGTAGGAAATTTCAAAGTATTAATCGCCTGGATCAAAGATATTCTTCGCTTTGGTTTAAACGATATTATCTTCATTATGAAATTTCCCTTTGAGTTTCTGGGCTTCAAAGTAAAGATACCTCCCCAGACCAAGTTTAACGGGGGTGAAAAAGGAAACTCCATGCTGACTCCAACTGCAGTAATATTCTTGATATTGAGCGGTTATATCATGTGGTTCCCGGCAATTTTCCCAGCTGGTCTGGTAAGACTGGCTTATCCCATCCATGATATCAGTATGGTACTGGCTACCTTTATGGTATGTATGCATGGATACCTGGGATCTTTCCATCCCGGCTCCGGTGAATCCTTCTGGGGTATGTGGAAAGGTACGGTTAGAGAAGATTGGGCTGAACATCACCATAAAACTTGGTATGATGAAACTTATGGGGATAAAGCCAGCGGTGAATAGTACCTTATAATCTGTTGCTGTTAAAGGGGGAGAATACTCCCCCTTTATGTTTATCAAGAAAGCATTTTGAAACGCTAACACAGTATAGGAAATTTCAAAGCTAATATTTCTAAGGTTTCCTTATATTACCTGGAATCTACTTCAAGGAGTGATATTTTATGAACAGGAATAGTCCGGTTGATCTTCCCGAGGGATATGTGGAGTTTTATAAAAATTTAGAAACCTGGCAGAACGAACAGCAAATTAGACTGCAGCAAAAGTGTTCCTATGAAAGGGTGGATGAAGTTCTTCCATTACTCTCGGAACAAAAAAAGCCCATAATGATCCTGGGCCAATTCGTTGTCGATCCGGTGCAATATAGAGCAGTATTCGTGAGTTTACTGGCATTTATGAGTGAAGCCCGACCTGATCTTAAAGAAGCGATGGATAATCTGATAAAGGACATCGAACAACTGGACTTCCAACAGCTAGTTAAGAATTTATTAAATGGCAAATATGAACCTTTTGCAGCATTGGCAGAAACATATGGAATTTCAAGTGAATTGCTGGTATTTCTTTTCGAGCATGCAGTGCGGCCGTTCCTGAGGATTTATGCTGCTCCCTATCAAGAGCAGTTATATGAAGATACCTTTCAACACTGGGACTTTCCTTCCCAATGCCCGGTTTGTGGAAGCAAATCACATTTCAGCCGGCTCAGGCCCATAGACAGTCGACGCTTTATGTTCTGTGATCGCTGTTTTATCGAGTGGGAAGCCAAATACCTGCAGTGTATTCACTGCGGCAATGATACCCCTGGAACCATTAAGTACCTCAGTATTGAAAATGATGAATCTCACCAGTTATACACCTGTGAAAAATGTAAAGGCTATTTAAAAACTTATAATGAAAAGCAGGGTGGGCGTGGTGTTGACTTGTTTATCGCTAATATTGAGACTATTTACCTGGATTTGCTGGCCCAGGAAAAGGGATATACCAATCATGATGTTTAAGCAATAAGTTCGTTTCCTGGTACCGAACTTATTAAAGCACATAAACAAGGCCGGACAGTAAATTTACCGTCCGGCCTCTATTTTGTGATTTTGATGAGTTTTTAATAATCATTCTTCATCAGTATTGTTATTACCGTTTGCCCCGCAGCGATTCCGGTGCTGCTTGTGGTAGCGGCAGCTGTCTACCAGCTCGTAATTTCCTCCTTCAAGAACCAGTATTTTGGAGTTTATTACAGCATCAGCTACCTTCTGCCGGGCTTCTACCAGAATACGTTGAAATGTGGTCCGGGACACTCCCATCTCCACCGCACAATCTACCTGATCCAGTCCCACCAGATCTTTCAAACGCATAGCTTCGGCCTCTTCTATTTTCAATATAATTTCTTCCAGATCATAAGCAGGTATACCAGCGGGCTTAAAAAAATTTGACCGGGGTATATGACCTACCCGCCGACATTTAGTTTTCCTGGGCATATATATTCTCCTTTTTCCTGGCTTTTAATTATTATCTACATTGTATTATACCATGCAGCGATCTATCAAAAGTGGATAAAATAATATAGTCTAACCATTCTGGAGGATATTCCTTCCTACGGCCTCGCCTTTTCGGAAGCACAAAAAAGCATAAAAAGCTATAAACAAAGAAAAATCAG
>JAENZN010000007.1 GCA_016841245.1 Syntrophomonas sp. | reverse complement strand
GGCACTAACTTACTAACTTATGGTACCATAAGTTAGTAAGTTAGTGCCTGACCCCCATTTTGTAGATAGAGAGGTAAGCTTTTATGGACGCACGGAAAGTATCTCAATCTCCTCAGAGCCGCTCCAGAATTCGTCTTTTACTGGGTAAGTTGTTCTTTACCTGGGAACGTACTTTTTTATGGACCAAAAACCATCATAAATATGCCCGGGAAAGAAATATCGATGTCTTGCTGCCTTATCTAGTCTTCTCTCACCAAACACCCTTAATCAGGCAGCTGCAGAATGCAGACATGTATCTTCAGCATAATAAAATAATAAATCTAAAGCTTGCAATAGCTAAAGTGGATGGCCTTATTCTGCATCCGGGAGAAATCTTTTCTTTCTGGTACTTGATTGGAAAGCCAACCAGCAGAAAAGGTTATCAGAAGGGTATTGTTTTATGCAACGGATCATTTGTTCCGGGTACAGGTGGAGGATTGTGTCAGTTATCCAATTTGATATACTGGATGACCTTGCATAGTGCTCTTACTGTAGGCGAACGCTGGAGACACAATTATGATGTTTTTCCTGATGCGGATAGAACTCAACCTTTTGGCAGCGGTGCTACAGTCGTATATAATTATGTTGATTTACAGGTTCGTAACGATACCAACAGCGATTTTCAGCTGCGCTTATGGCTGGATGAACATTATCTATATGGGGAATGGCGTTCTCAAAACCTTCCGTTACACACTTATCAGGTTTATGAGAAGGAACACTTCATATCTCAGGAGTGGTGGGGCGGCTACGTGCGGCACAATACTATTTACAGGAAGGTTATGGAGCAAGGAATAGAGATAGATGATGTTTTTATCACTGAAAACCATGCTGTGATGATGTATGAGCCTATGTTGCCATCTGAAATAATAGGTTAGACCTGCTGGAGTTTATTTATTAGAGTAACCTCAATATGAATAGTTTAGGGGATACCTTCTGTCCTGCAAGGAAGTATAAAGATAAATGTAAAAAAAAGGGAGAGTATTCTCCCCAGGAAGTTTAAAAAGGAAATCTATCCAAAGACTTCTATTAATTTTAAAAAACAGATCCACCGAATATATACCCCAGATAGAAAACACCTGCGATAGCGATTATATGCCATACCCACCAGCCGGCTTTCAGAAAATGAAATGTGCCGATATCATATCCGTCTTGGGTTGCCATCTGGCTTCGGCTAGCATCATTATTGCGTTCCTCGTCCATTGACCATACCTCCTCATGTTTACATTATTTAATAATACTATTGCCCTAAAATAAGATAATTATGTAATATCGGTGGAAAAAAGTTCAATAAAATTTGACAGGGCAGATATTATCTATAAAATGTATATAGTTGCGTATATTGCACAGTGATGTGCACAAAAAGGAGGAATATCTTTGTCCGCTTTGCAGAGGGATTTGCTGAACCCCACATTAAAGGACGTTTTGGAAACTTTCAGGCTGGATAAGAATTACACTTATGGTCAGGGAAGTCACCTGGTTGATGAAGAAGGCGTAGAGTACCTTGATTTTATTGCTCAATATGGTGCGGTGCCTTTTGGATATAATCCTGATTTTATCTGGGATCGATTGGAAGAAGTCAGAAAAAGAAGTCTTCCCAGTCTGGTGCAGCCATCTATACCCGGAGAGGCATTAAAACTGGCTAATGTACTGGCAGAATGTACACCTGGAGATTTGTGCTATTGTACTTTTTGCCAGAGTGGAACCGAAGCGGTTGAAGCAGCTATCAAACTGGCGCGCTCTGCTACGGGCAAGGAAATAATCATATCCACGTTAAACAGTTTTCACGGAAAAACCCTGGGTGCTTTATCTGCTACCGGGAAAGATTCTTACCAGGCGCCGTTCAGGGCACCAGCTCCGGGGTTTGCGAGAATACCCTATAATGACCTGCAGGCACTGGAACGGGTACTTCAGGAACAGGCTGATAATACTGCTGCATTTATCGTCGAACCAGTACAGGGTGAGGGAGGCATTGTGACCGCCCAACCCGGTTATCTAAAAGGCGCTCAGGAACTATGTAAAGAATACGGTGTAGTATTCATCGTGGATGAGATACAAACCGGACTTGGCAGAACCGGGCGATTGTTTGCATGTGAACATGAGGGAATTGAACCGGATATTATGCTGCTGGCCAAAGCCCTGGGAGGAGGGATCCTGCCTATGGGCGTTTGTATAAGTTCACCTCGGGTCTGGAATGATGATTTTGGTATGCTGCACAGCTCTACATTTGCCAACAATCAGGTTAGCTGTGCCGTGGGAATTGCGGTATTGGAGAGGTTGGAGCAAAATAATCGGGAATTAATTAAAGAAGTAGAAGAAAAAGGTAGATACCTGTTAAAAAAACTGCAGGAAATAGACGCCCAATATCCCGGTGTGGTTAAGGAAATCCGGGGCAGCGGGTTAATGGTAGGAGTTGAAATCAATGAACTGACCGACTGTGGTTCTTTTGATATGACTTATCTGGCCGACTGTGAGGGATTCACTGCACTAATAACAGGGTTTTTGCTCAATATATATAATATTCGCCTGGCGCCTTATCTGAACAGCTCCATGACACTTAGACTTGAGCCTACTCTAACCATAACTTATGAAGAAATCGATCGGGTAATAGACGCTCTGGATATAGTTTTTAAAATCCTGTATTATCGGGATTACTCCAAACTATACCGTCATTTGATCGGAGATTACAGAAAGCCGGAAAACATAATTGACTATCGTGCTGGCAACAGAAGTATTAAGTCTTCCAAGTTAAGTCCGGGAGAAACAGCCGAGGAAAAATTTGCTTTTATCATTCATTATGCGGCTCCAGAAGATGTGGTTTTGAATAATCCATCCTTCGCAACTTACAGCAGAGATGAGATTTACCAGTTGATGGAATGGCAGAGCCAAACCAAAGAAGCCGGACTGGTGTGTCATATGCCTGCCATCAGGTCTAAAACTGGTACCCTGGTTCAAGGTTGGCTTATCGGGGTTCCTTTTGGGGCTCGGGAAATTATGGCACTGCCCCGGGAAGAAACCAGTGAAGTTATTAAACAGGCGGTAGATATGGGCAGAGATCTGGGGGCCAAAATTGTTGGGTTGGGAGCACTGAGTTCGGTGGTAACCCGGGGCGGCAGAGCAGTACAGGGGCGCGGTACCTCAATAACCAGCGGTAATAGTTTTACCGTGCTTATGGCTATGGAAGCTATGGCTTTGGGAGCTCAGAAGATGCATATTGAGCTGGAATCAGCTCGAGGTGCAGTGGTGGGGGCTACCGGTTCTATTGGACGCGCATGTGCCCTGTTATTATCGGAAAAAATATATAATATTGTAGTTCTGGGCAATCCTGAGCATGTAAACAGCAGCAAAAACCGACTGGCTTCTCTAATTCGGGATATGTACAAAAAGGCCGTTAAGAGATGGAATGAGGGCAAGTTGGGAGGTTTGAGTATATGGCTGGATCAAACCGCCCGTTCCCTGGAGGCCATGGATTCAAAACAGGCGGTGGAATATCGGGATAAGATAAAATATGAGAAGAGTATAAGCGCAGAGATAATAGAAGAGATATGCGAATATTTGGGTATTGTTCAACCCATCAGAGGTAGTCTCAATATTACAGAAACCCTGCCGCAATGCAGCATGATAATTGCTGCCAGTAATTCTCCGGAGTTTCTGGTTTATCCGGAAAACTTGCGTCCCGGGGCTGTGGTCTGTGATGTAGCGCGGCCGGCCGATGTGGCTCCCGAGTGTTATGAAAATAGAAATGATGTTCTGATTCTGGAAGGAGGTCTGGTGCAATATCCAGATGAAATATCATTCGGTCCTAATCTTGGTTATCGTGAGGGAGTGAATGTAGCCTGTCTTACGGAGACGGTTCTTCTGGCCATGGAAGGTGATTATCAGGACTACAGCATAGGAAGTAAAATGCCGCTGGAAACTATAGAGTATATGAGACATATAGGCCAGAAGCACGGGTTTGGACTGGCAGGGCTTAAGATGGGCAGCAAAGAGATAAGTGACAGCGAAATTGAAGAAATATATAAGAATTCCCTGGAGAAATTAACCGCATCAGGAGTATAGTAAGTTAAAATTCAGGCGGTTAGAATGCTGCAGAACTATTTTTGTGATTGGGCAGAGGCCTTTTGCAATTTTAGTACTTAACTTGCATTTAAGTTCGCTTATTAATAAAATATACAGATACAGGAAGCTTTGGAATACTCTGAGGAGTGGTTTCTTTCCCCAGGTAGAAAAGGACTGGAAACCAGAGAACCGTCCCCGGGTTTGGTTCTTAAGAAGATTAATTAGGGGGGAGCAGGCATGGACTTAACAGAAATAATTATCAGTAAAAATGGTAAATGGTATTTTGGGAATGCCGAAATGTTTCGCCGGAATATACTTAATATACTAGCGGCACATATTGAGAGAAGTGATGACGGAAGCTACTGCATTAAGCTGGGTGAGGACATTAATCCGATAACCGTAGAAGATGTTCCTTTTCTGGCCAGCGGTTATGTACAGGAAGATAATGGTGCAATAAAATTGGTTTTTCATGATTTGCAGGAAATGATCCTGGAAAGAGAGCAGAAGATTTATTTTAAAGGTGATGTACCCTATATTAGTTTCCGCTGGGAGGCAGATACCAGGCTGAGCAGGGGCGTATATTGGAAACTAAGCGATTTCTTTGATTTCCGAGGAGAAGAAGTATACATAGTACCTCCTGCCGGTCAGGGAGTAAATTGACTTATATTTGACGTTCTGCGGGGAGAGAAAAAGGTGGCAATAAAAATAATAACTGATACATCCTGCGATTTACCAGATGAAGAACTGGAGAAAAATGGTATAGAGATGATACCATTAAAAGTTACTTTCGAAAATGGAGAAACCTTCCTGGATCGTTATGAAATTAATCCATCCTTCTTTGTAAAGCGAATGGCAGACAGTAAAAAGCTTCCCAAAACAGCCGCACCAGATCCCGCAACTTTTTTAGACTATTTTGAGAGAGGATTAAAAGAATGCGGCGAGGTATTATTTATTAGTCTTTCATCAGGTTTAAGCAGCACCTACCATACTGCTCAACTGGCATGCAGCATGCTGAAAAACCAAAAAATAAAGGTTGTGGATTCTTTAACTGCTTCACTGGGTACTGGTATAATGGCCATTAATGCTGCACAAATGGCAGCCGCAGGGATGTCGATGGAACTTATTGTAAGTGAACTTATAAAGGCCAGGTCACAAAGAGAAGTAATCTTTATTCTAGATACTCTGGACAATGTTGTAAAGGGCGGTAGATTATCCCGGGTTGAAGGTGCGGTTGGAACCCTTTTAAACATTAAACCGATTTTAAGAGGGGATGAAAATGGAGTCCCATATGTTATAGAAAAAGTACGAGGAAACAAAAAAGCACTGCAGCGTCTTCTTGATATGATAGGGGAATTAAGTGAAGATACTCTGTCAAAAAGTATAGTGGGGATAAGCCATGTTGAGTGTATTAAGGAGGCTAGAGCCCTGGCCGAAAAGATAAATGAAAGGTATAATCCGGCAAAAGTGTTAGTTGCTGATATGGGAGCAACTATTGGTACTTATGCTGGTGCCGGGGCAATAATGATAAATTTTTAGTGAATAAAAAATCTCGAAAACGAGTTCGTTTTCGAGATTTTTTCATTTTTTACAGTCTGGAAATATGGGGTGGGCGGAAGCAATCTACTGAATAAGTCAGCAGTTCATCTAATTCCTTAAGCATTACTGCTTTATCCCGGGGGAGGAGACCGTTAACATTGGCGTAGTTGGCCATGTGATCACTTAACAGTATGCTATTCTCACATTCCAAGTATTCTATTAACAGCCGGACTTCCCGCAACGCCTGATGAGCAGTTAAAAGCTGGAAGGTGCCATTTTTATAGTCCTCATATAATGGGGTACCCGGTTGTGGAATCAGCGTTCTTATACGAATAAAATTCGGACTGAATTGATTCAGGGTTTTAGCACTATTGATAGCATGTTCCCTGGTTCTTGCTAATCCTCCAATACCAGTAAGGTAATATTCGCTGACCTGGATACCTGCCTCTTTAAGCTTATTACCCGCCGCAATTATTTCCTGGGAAGTAGTTCCCTTGCATACCCGGGCCAGAGTGATATCGTCTCCGCTTTCCATGCCAGTGTGAACCCGACGTAAACCGGCCTGATAAAGCCGATTTAGATCGGCCTGACTCTTCTTGTTTATAAACCTGGAGGAACCATAGACAGTTATACGGCTGAGATGGGGAAATAACTCCCCTGCATACTCAAATATTTCTACCAATTGGTTGGTTCTCATAATTATGGTATTTCCATCGGGAAAGAAAAGCGATTCTATAAACTCCCCATAATAATTACGAGCTGCCATAAGATCTTCCTTTATTTCTTCTACAGTCCTGATCCTGAATTTAACATCTTTATATAAGTTGCAAAACGTGCATTTATTATGAGGGCATCCTATTGTGGCCTGAATCAATAGACTGCCTGCTTCACTGGGGGGACGGTATATAGTACCTTCATATCGCATAAGCTGACCTCCTTTAACAATAAGATTAACAAATATGCCTGGTTTATGAAAGATAAACAGCAAGAAAACATCAAAAATTGGTAGTTGTATTCTAACTGAGGAGAAGGTATATTTTAAACTAGGTATTGGTGAGGGGAGAAGAATATGCCGGTTAGAGCATTAATAGTAGATGATGATGATAAAGAAAGAATCGTATTAAGGTATCTGCTGGAACAATTTAAAGACGTGAAGATTGTGGGAGAGGCAGTTCACGGATTGGAAGCCCTGATGTTGTGTCAGGAGAAAAAAGTTGATATTGTTTTTTTAGATATTACTATGCCGGAAATGGATGGACTGGAAACTGCGGCTAAACTGGTGGAAATGAAAGCCCCACCTTTGATAGCTTTTGTAACGGCCCAAACGGGTATGGCAGTTAACGCTTTTGAGCTGGGGGCAGTCGATTACATTGTGAAACCTATTGAACAGAGCCGTATAGAAAAAACCCTGCACAAGGTGAAAGAGAGGATAGCCCACCAGGATTATATAGAAGACCTGCTACGGCAAAGATTGAAAAGCCGTATTGATTATATAATGGAAAAATATACTGAAAATGAAGTGCTGCTGTATAAGAGATTACCCATAAGAGAAAAAGGTAAAATTACCCTTATTAAACATGAAGATATTATTGTTTGCGAAAGTCAGGGTAAAAAAGTCTACATATGTGCCCGAAAAGGAGGGTACCTTACCAATTACACGCTTAACCAACTGGAAAAACGTCTTGATGATGCCTGTTTCTTTAGAGCCCATCAAGCTTATCTGGTTAACTTGAATTATGTCCGGGAAATAAGGAACATTGGCGAAGGGTCCTACATATTAAGATTAGATGTCTGTGAACGAGAAATCACTCTAAGCCGGTCCAAACTTCGATTATTGAGAGAAAAGATGGGTATATGACGTATTACCCAATAAAATATGCTGAATATACCGAAAATTATACAGAATACAGGTTATTGAAAAAAGTTGAGTATTAGACAGGGTGCTTGAGAATACACTTGCATACGCAGGAGGGATAGGTTTGGCAGGTGCTCGGTTCTGATTTTTTATTCTAATTTACTGCAACCCACAAAACGGCTGTAGATTGTTATTTTTGCAACAAAGTATCCGGTATATAAAACGAAGTGCTGCTAAAATAGAGAAAAAAATCACAAAATGAATTATAGTTAAAGTACACTAGGGGGAACGTTGAAATTTTAGCTGAAAGGAGGAAAAACTACTACATTGCAGTCGGGGTATTGAACGGATAATTTTCGCCGACTATTATTATAAAGGAAAAGTAATATATAAAAATGATATAGATGGGTGCAATGTATCATAGTTTGGGAGCTCTGTTTTTAGAATGTTGTGCGGCTAAGAAAAGATCGGAGTGATGCTAATGATACCGTTCTATATGCTTGAGCGTTATGAAGGGAATGAGCCCTTGTTTGAGCTGGTTACAATGTCAATGGTATCGACTTATGCTGGTGAGCCGTTACATGTCCATGCAGAAGGATTAAGAGGAACGGGGAAGACCACCATAATGAGGAGTTGCCGGGGTATTTTACCCAATATCACACGAATTAAGGGCTGTATTTATAACTGTGATCCGGAAAACCCGCATTGTCCCAAGCATCGGGATATGACTCCAGAACAGATTCATGCTCTGGGAACGGAAGATATCCCCATGCCGTTTTTAGAAATATCTCATTCAGCCAAGGTGGGCACGGTAGCAGGCAGTATTGACCTGGCACGGCTGACTGATGCAACAAATCCTGCAGCTCAGCTGCTTCCGGGGTTAATACCTCAGGCACATCGGGGAATAATATTCATTGACGAAATAAACCGATTGGCAGATACTTCTCCGGAAATAACAGATATACTTTTAGATGTTATGGGTAATAAGCCAGGACACCTGCAGATAGAAGAGGCTGGGCTGCCTACCGTAGATATTTCAGTTAGTGTTTCCGTTTGGGCGGCTTCTAACCCTGACGAGGATCCCGGGCCCCTAGAGGAAATAAGAAGACAGTTATCAGACCGTTTTGATCTGGTGTGTTACATGGGAAGACCTGATTCGGTAGATGTTCTATCTCATATGTTAGAAGAGAATTCCCATCAGCACAAGATACGCAATGCTAACAAAAGGGGCAGCAATGTCTATGACGAAACTAAAAATGATAAATACCGCGAGGATATAGTGAAATGGTCCGAACAGTACAGCGGGACTGATTTACCGGATTTTCTCAGGAACTTTATCGCCCGGCTTTACATCAAACATAATCTGGAGAGTATAAGAGCCATAGAAGCTATGCAGCAGGGAGCGATATTGCACAGCTTGATTAAAAACCGGGATAAAGTAATGATTGCTGATGTAACCAGGATACTGCCTCTGGCACTCAAGCATCGTGTAGATGGTGATACACTGGTTAAACTGATCAATGATGTGGAGAGCAGAGGATCGAGGGAAGGTATACTGAGCTTTAAGAACAAAAAGAACAAGCGAGAAGAAGAAGAGGACGAATATTTTCAGCATAACGCACGTGCGTTAAAAGATATGAGCCGGAGCGAGTTGGTTAATACTGAAAAGGATTTAACTCCAACTCATGGATAAAGGTGGTGGACTAAATGCTGGGTGAACGGACTAACGTAGATAAGGCTGCTTCAGTTGGCAATTATCTTAACCTATATTTTGGTCAGAGTCAGGGCGTGAGGCTTGGTGAAAGTACGGTGGCTAGTTGTAAGGCTCATGCCCGCATGCCTGAAAAACGGGTAAAAGGGCAATTAAAGATACTTGTTAATCGTGATGCCGGTAAGGTTTTTCTGGATTTTGTAGAAGAAGGCAGAGTAGTCCATATAGACGTATACCATCGACCGGGTAAAGTTGATCCAAGGGTTATTGCCAGAGCTGTGTATAACGCTATAGATGAACATTTCCTGGAAAAAGATCCCCAACTCCAGTATGCGGAAGATGAAAGATTTAAGCTGGTTATCGATTATGCCAGCAGGATATATATTACTACCAATCAGGGCAGAGGTACTCTCTATAATTTGCTGCAGGATGAAGTTGAACCCTTTGCTGAATATGACGAAGGATGGGACCATGTTCATATCCTGGCCCAACTTGATCGTGAAGATTACTATCTGGTTTATATTATTGCTGAAGTGGTGGAAGAGGTTATCTTAGCAAACGGAATCAAGCTTTCTAAAGTGCGTAACATTATTCATGGCAATGAGAAACAGGCCCAGGATAGTTATGCCGGGTATCTTAAACTGCCCTGGAAGCATTTTAAGGGGCAGCAGGCCCGGCACCTGCCGGAAAAAGAAAATGTCAATCAATTGATTATTAAACTAGCAGAAAAACTTGGTGGGGTAGAGGAAATTCAGGAGTTTATGGAAAACTATTCCACCAATGTGTTTAAACGTAAAGGGATACAACAACAGAAGAAAAAATGGGGAGATATTGAGCACGATGTTCAACAGCTTGAAGAGTTGGGAATACTAAAGGATACACCCTTTGGGAAAATTATGACTGGTAAAGGTATTAAGCTTAAAGAATTCGTGATCAACCACAAGTGCGAACTGGAAACGGAGATTCGTCGTAATACCAGGAGACTGCCTTCAGGTGGGGGGGGACGATTTAAGAAACTCGGTCAGATAGACCGTAAAACATCTAAAGTTGAGTACACTAACCGCAATAAGACAGTGAATAATCCAGATCAAAACTGGTCAGGTGACTTGGCAGTTCCAGAGACGGTTATACAGGCTTTGAAGAATAGTTTCCTGAGAGGTGACGATCATTTAACCATAAAAAAGCAGGATCTTCATTATTACGAGAAAAAGAATTATGTACCGGTAGATATTTGCCTGTTGATTGATGCCAGTGGAAGTATGGCCGGAGACAAAAGGCAGGCAGCTTGTTTCCTAGCAGAACATCTATTATTAACCGGTAAAGAAAAAGTAGCCGTGGTTACTTTTCAGGAAAGAGGAAGCAACATAGTAGTGCCTTTTACTCGTAAGCAGATGGTATTAAAACAGGGTTTATCTACCATAAATCCAGCCGGACTTACGCCTATGGCAGATGGGATTGTTAATGCGGTTAATCTTATTAAGAATAGTAAAGTCCGTAACCCCATGCTGGTTTTAATCACTGATGGTATTCCCAATATTCCTCTCTGGACCCTGGATGCCAAAACTGATGCACTGGATGCTGCAGCCCTTATAGCCAAGGAAAAAATTCGCTTTGTATGTATTGGAGTTGAAGCACATCGTTTTTACCTGGAAAAACTCTCCCATAAAGCAGAAGGAGTTGTCTACCTGGTAGACGATTTAAATAAAGACAATCTCATAAATATAGTGAGAATGGAAAAGCAAACATCATCAGCAGATAATAAACTTGCATAATTGTCGACTTATTCTATTTGACATTATTCGTGGTTTTCGGCTAAAATTTTAGTAGAGTTAGAGCGGTTACAATATTTGTAATAATCTTCGCAGTAATATTCTTTGTTTTAATAACTCCTCCTTCATGTTGAGCACCTTAACCGGTGCTCACTTTCTTTTTTTGTTTAATTCTATGATTCCACTGCAAAAAGTAATTTTCATGATTTTGAATGCCAAAATATTTCGTCGTCAGTCTCCGCCAATGCCTCCTGAATATTTAGGCATTCAAAAAGTTATCTTTAGGGTTTTTCCAATGGAATCAATTATTATTGAGTCATAAAATTAAGAGCAGCTTCGTATCTTAGTAAAGAGACTGAGAAAGGAGGCTGGAAAAATATGGACAAGAAGATTGTGATTATGGTTGCTGTTATAGTAACTGCTATCTGCCTTATCAGCGGAGGTTGTTCTACTTTTGCAGGCGATAATAGTTTAAAAGCCTGGAAGGAATTACTTAGCTTGACGCCAGAATCGGATATGGTCAACGATGATAGTGGTACAAGTCTAGAAGATTTGCTGCAGAATGAGCAGGTTGACCAGCAGGATGCAGCTGAATATGTGGTGGTTTCCCTATATTATGTAGATGCCACCGGCCAGAGCCTGGTATCTGAGGATAGGAAGATTGTTAAGACGGAAGGAATTGCGCGTCAAACTCTGCAGGAACTCTTTAAGGGACCGGAAAATTCCGAGTACTCAAGTGTGGTTCCGGAGGGGACCAAGCTGCTGGACATTAATATTAAAGAAGACGGGATGTGTATTGTCGATCTAAGTTCTGAGGTGCGGCAGGTCAAGGATGAGCAGCAGGAGAAACTGGTGGTATATGCTATTGTAAACACCCTGGGTGAGTTTCCCTCAATTAGCAGTGTCACTTTTCTGATTGATGGCCAGCCCAGCGATTACATAGGAGGTTATATGGATCTGTCCAATCCTCTGGAACCAGATTATACAAAATAAAGAAGATGCCAATCTGCTCGAAAACCAAAAGAGGCTGTACCGAAAGTCCAAAATGGACAAAGGGCAGCCGCTTTTGTGCGTAAATCAGGCTAAAACATTTTGAAGCATAGTTGTGTCCAACTTTAAGTAGAATATATCTAACAAACGTGTTAAATTATTTATTGGGTTATTTATGAATCTTAAGTCTATAATTCCATATTATCTGCTTAAAATATCATTTTAGAATTTTACAATAAATTATATTTAAATTTGATTAACTGTGATTAAATGAGGTGTTGGTATTGGGAAAAGAGAGCCCCATTGGAATTTTTGATTCTGGGGTTGGAGGACTTACGGTAGTTAAGTCTTTGTTGGAACGTTTGCCTGGGGAAAGCTTTGTATATTTTGGAGATACTGCTCATGTTCCTTACGGTAATAAAACTGAAGAACAGCTTATGTCTTATGCCAGAAACATTTTAAGTTTCCTCATAGATAAAGGGGTAAAAGCAGTTGTCGTAGCATGCGGAACACACTCTTCGATAACCCTGCCCAGGCTTGAAGGGCAATATAGTTTTCCCATGCTGGGGGTTGTGAAGGCAGGCGCACGTTCTGCCAACCGCTTGAGCAGAAATTATAAAATAGGTGTTATAGCAACTCAGGCTACGGTTAGCAGCCAGGCCTATACCAGGGAGATCCAGATCATTAATCCTTCATGTGAGGTTTTTGAAGCGGCCTGCCATAAATTTGTACCGCTTATTGAAAGCGGTGTGCTGGAGGGGGAGGAGATCCAGGGCGCGATCAGGGAGTATATTGCTCCGCTGCTGGAGAATAGAGTAGACAGCCTGGTTCTGGGATGTACTCATTATCCTTTTTTATCCTCGCCGATTAAGGAATTTGCAGGTTGTGATATAGAATTGGTTGATCCTTCATTTGAGACGATAGAAGAACTCCGGGATATTCTTATACGAGATAATCTATTTAATGACAGCGGTGATAGCCCTATAAGACAGTTCTATGTAAGCGGTAATGATGAGTCATTTTATAAGGTGGGCAGAGTACTGCTGGGTGACATGATCCAAAGTGTAAAAAGGGCA
This sequence comes from Syntrophomonas sp., assembly GCA_016841245.1. GTDB lineage: Bacteria > Bacillota > Syntrophomonadia > Syntrophomonadales > Syntrophomonadaceae > JAAYJK01. Next base: position 146,554 of record JAENZN010000007.1, on the reverse strand, counting down.
GCATTGGACTGAGTATCGGTGTAGGTAAAGGAAATTATATTCGCTTAATAGAAAGGATAGTATATGGAACTTCTAGTAATAGGGTGCTGGGCCCCCTTCCCGCCAGCAGGCCAGGCCTGTTCCGGATATCTGCTTAAAGATCAGCAGACCAATATTCTATTGGATTGTGGACATGGAGTAGTTTCACAGCTAGGAAAATATATAGATCTAGGTGATATTGATGCCGTGGTGATCAGCCATTTTCATTCCGATCATTATGTCGATCTATATGCTATTCGTCATTATATAAGGTCTGCTATGGTACAAGGTCATAGAAGTAAACCTCTTAAAGTGTTCCTGCCGGGTAAGCCGGCAGAAAAATATGATTATTTTGCATCCCTTGCTGAACTGGAGGTTACAGAAATAAAGTCTGGTTTATGCCATGTGATAGGCTCTTTGCAAATGAAATTTCATGAAATGCTGCATACGGTCACGTCCTTTGGTATTGAGCTTAGTAATGGGAGCACCAGCTTTTTCTACAGTGGAGATACCGCATTCAGTGCAGAAGTTCAGCTGGCAGCTCAGAATGCAGACATACTACTGCTGGAAACCAGCATACTGATGAAAGACTCCGCATATGCACAGCAAGCTTTACATCTGACAACCCGAGAAGCAGCTGAAATCGCTCAAAATTCCAGGGCGGAATTACTTATTGCCACCCATTTCTGGCCTGGTTACGATATTAATCTATTAGAACAGGAAATTATGAGCACATACAAAAAGGAATTAAAAATGGCTCATTCCGGACTACACTTGACTTTTTAGGAGAAGGTGAAATAGTGCGCAATATACAATATGAGGAAATTAAACAAGCTGTAAAGTCCGCTGTTATAAAAGCTAATACTCTGCTGCCGGATGATGTTTTGGAGGCACTGGAGTTGGCTCTGGAAAATGAGAGCAGCAGTCGGGGTAAAATGTTTTTGCAGGTCTTACTGGAAAACGCGGCTATAGCAGAAAATGAAAAAATGGCTTTGTGCCAGGATACCGGTATGGTTTCAGTAGATATTGACCTGGGCCAGGAGGTCATGATAACTGGAGGAAGTCTGGAAGAAGCAGTTAATGAGGGGATCAAAGAGGGATATCAAGAAGGTTTTTTTCGAAAATCCATAGTAGGTGACCCTTTTATAAGAAATAATACCGGAGATAATACCCCGGCGGTTATACATACTCACCTTAATCTGGGAGATCATTTAAGGCTGACTATTTTTCCTAAAGGTGCAGGCAGTGAAAACATGGGCCAGTTGGCCATGCTGAAGCCATCCCAGGGAATAGCCGGAGTCAAAGAATTTATTCTCCAAGTGGTCAGAGAAGCTGGTGCCAATGCGTGTCCTCCTCTGATCGTAGGGGTGGGAATTGGAGGCAATATGGAAAAGGCTGCTTATCTGGCTAAAAAGGCACTTTTCCGGCCGATGAACGTAGCCAATCCCAGTCCGGATATAGCCATATTAGAAGAAGAAATACTCGCTGGTATAAATGCCCTGGGCATAGGGCCGCAGGGGATGGGAGGAGATACTACTGCCCTGGGGGTAAATATTATCACCTTCCCTACCCATATTGCTTGTCTGCCAGTTGCGGTTAGTCTGGGGTGCCATTGTACCCGCAGGGTTACCATAGAAATATAGACACCGGGTGTTTTAGTGATTGCAGGAGGTAATTATGATAGATTTAAGAGCTCCTCTGAATGGAGAGGATATAAAAAGCTTGAAAACTGGAGATGAGGTATTACTTGAGGGTACTATATATGCTGCCCGGGATGCAGCGCATAAAAATATAGTTGAGGCAATACATAGAGGCGGGGTGTTGCCGTTTGACCTGAAGGGGCAGATGATATACTATGTGGGACCTTGTCCCGCACCTCCGGGTAAGGTAATAGGATCGGCTGGACCTACTACCAGTGGTAGAATGGATGCCTATGCGCCTTTGCTGATAGAACAGGGATTAAGGGCGATGATTGGTAAAGGGAACCGCAGCCGGGAAGTGATAGAAGCCATGAAAAAACATGGTGCTGTATATCTGGCTGCTGTTGGCGGTGCTGGAGCATATCTGGCCGGGAAGATAGAAAAAGTAGAAACTATTGCCTATCCAGAACTGGGACCAGAAGCAGTGTTGAAAATGAATGTACGTAATTTCCCCTGTATTGTGGCCATAGACTGCAGAGGAAATAATATCTATGATTTGAAGTAATTGAATTCGACTTTCCTTCCTTGCGTTACAAAGTATCATCCTTGCTTGCAGGTTTAGAGGGAAAGTTGAATTATGATTACACTGCCAAAAGTAATATTCGTAATTTTGAATGCAAAAATATGCCGTCGTCCCAAAAATGAAAAAATTAATTGAGATAATAAAGATGGGAGTGCAATATGATCAGAACAGGTAACCGGTCAAACAATGAAATGAGAACAATCAAAATAAGTCCAGGTTTTATTAAGAACCCGGATGGTTCTGTTTTAATGGAAACGGGGGAAACTAGAGTTTTATGTTCTGCCATGCTGGAGGAGAAAGTTCCGCCATTTCTGAAAGGTACGGGAAAGGGATGGATAACTGCTGAGTATTCTCTATTACCATCCTCAACTAACACTCGTACTTCCCGAGAGGCCAGCCGGGGCAAAATAAGCGGCAGAACTTCAGAGATACAGAGACTAATCGGCAGGTCAATAAGATCAGTAGTAGACCTGGAAAAGCTGGGAGAGAGGACTATTTGGATCGATTGTGATGTTATCCAGGCCGATGGGGGAACCAGGACCGCATCTATTACTGGAAGCTTTATCGCTCTATTTCTGGCGTTGAAAAAATACCAGCAAGCAGGTATTATTGATGAAATACCGCTGAAGGACTATGTAGCTGCTATTAGTGTGGGAATAGTTGATGGAGAAAAAATGCTTGACTTGGAGTATATCGAAGATTCGGCAGCCGAAGTTGATATGAATGTGGTCATGACCGGCAGTGGAGATTTCGTTGAAATTCAGGGAACTGCTGAAGGCAAAGTATTCGGTCGGCAGGATTTAGATGAGCTGCTGGCCCTGGCCCAAAAAGGTATTGATGAACTTATTGTATTGCAGAAAAGTATAATGGGAGAATAGAAATGAATCCTGGATTACTTCTGGCCACACGCAATCCTAAGAAAAAATTGGAACTGCAGCAGCTGTTGCAGGATTACAATATTGATATATTAACTCTGGATGATATTGAGGGGATACCAGAAATAGTCGAAGATGGGCTTAGTTTTGCAGAAAATGCAATAAAAAAAGCACAGGAGACTGCAGCCTTAAGCGGACATACCTGTCTGGCCGATGATTCTGGCCTGGTAGTTGATGCCCTGGAAGGTAAACCGGGAGTATTTTCAGCCCGTTTTGCCGGAGAGGACTCTAATGATCAAAAGAATAATGAAAAATTATTGAATATGATGAAAAATGTTGAAGAAAACCAAAGAACCGCCAGGTTTATATGTGTTATAGCTCTCAGCAGTCCCGCCGGAGGAGTACAGACGGTAAGCGGAGTATGTGAGGGTAGGATTGCTTTTAGACCTAACGGTACAGGTGGTTTTGGATATGATCCGCTGTTTATTCCTCAAGGGTATGATCAGAGTTTTGGAGAATTGTCTGCTCAAATCAAGAATTCCATCAGCCACCGTGCCAGAGCATTGCAAAAATGCAAGCCTCTCCTCAAACAGTTTCTGGAGTCATAATCAATCTGTGAGATGGGGTGCCGCCAATGCTGATCGCCGTAACTGGTGATACTCATGGCCGGATAGATGCTGTAAAAAGTGAACTGGAGGGAAAAAAACCTGATTACCTGCTGCACACCGGTGACTTTTATGCTGATGGAATAAGGCTGGCATATCACCTGGGTATTGATTTTGCTGGGGTCAGAGGTAATTGTGATACTGGCAAAAGGGGAAAGCAGGAAGAAATTCTGGATCTGGCCGGGTATCGTTTTTGTATCATTCACGGACATCAGCATAGAGTTAAGACCAGTCTCAATAATGTATATTATTATGGCCAGGAAATAGGGGCAGATGTAGTTGTTTTCGGTCATACCCATGTACCATGCTGTGAGTTCCAGGATGGAATATGGCTTATAAACCCAGGCAGCCCCAGCCTGCCAAGATCCTTATCTATGGGAAGTTATGTTCTGATACAGGCTGAAAAAGATATTTTAATACCGGAAATCATAACGTTTAGATTATAATTATAATAATGAATTACTATAAGATGCATGTGGAGGTAGAAAAAAGGATGACAGAAGAAATGAATTTTAAAATATTAAAAGGAAAGCCCTTGGCAGATCAAATATTAATGGAAGCTTCCCATCAATTGGAGAAATTGAAGGAAAAAGATGTTTTTCCCTGCTTGACGACTATTGAAGTGGGCTCTGATCCGGCTTCCCGGTATTACCTGGATAACCAGAGGCGTACCGCGGAAAGAGTTGGAATCAAGTATGAATCCAGGCAGTTGGAGGAGAACATCTCCCGCGAGAAAATGCTGGAAGTAATCGAAGAGGTCAATCAGGACCCAGGCATACATGGCTTAATTATTAATCTTCCTTTACCAGGCCATCTCCATGCTAGTGAAATGCAGTGGAATATCGATAGTGCAAAAGATGTAGAAGGAGTCACCCCTCAAAATCTGGGTAGAATGGTTTTGGGGGCTGGAGGGCTGAAGCCTTGCACGGCACTGGCCATTGTAGAATTGATAAAATCAACTGGCGTAGACATCAAAGGGAAAGAAGTTACGGTCATTGGTCGCAGCAGCATAGTAGGCAAACCGGTCAGCCTGCTGCTTTTGGCTGAAAACGCCACCATAACCATCTGTCATTCATTTACCTCAAAAGCCGGTCTTCTGGAAGCACATGTCAGAAAAGCAGACATACTGGTAGCGGCGGTTGGAGTACCTGAGTTTGTTAAAGGGGAATGGATTAAAGATAATGCTATCGTAATAGATGCCGGTATAAATAGTGTAGATGGAAAAATGCTTGGTGACGTCGAGTTTGAAGCTGCGGCAGCAAAAGCCAGTTTCATAACTCCGGTTCCAGGGGGTGTAGGACCGGTTACTACTGCACTGCTAATGAAAAATACTGTTGATGCAGTATATATGCAGCTGTCCCAGATATAATAGTTGGGCGTACATAGTTGAGATTTAAAGGACCTCATTAATTGAGGTCCTTTATATTCATATATTTGATGGAGGATAAACGCTTTGAGATTAAAAAATATTACCGGCAAGACATTTGCTATCGAATATCCAAGTTCAGTAGGGGTATATGTTCTGGATGATAACAGCTGCATACTTATCGATAGTGGTGCCAGTGCAGTATATGCTCGCCGGACGATGAAGATAACAGAAGCCAGGGGATGGCATGTTATCGGGATTATTAATACCCATTCCCATGGTGATCATAGTGGAGGAAACAAATATATACAGGATGCTGTAGGGTGCAGCATATATGCTTCCCCGATAGAAGCAGCCTATTTGAACCATCCTGTTTTAGCCGCTTATTCTCTTTACCATTCTGTACCCATGCAGGCCTTAAAGAGTAAGTACTACACTGTTCCTGTTGGTACCATTAATACTGTCCTGGATACTGAATCAATAGAATTCCAGGGGGAGAGGTTCAAAGTTTGGAGCCTCTCTGGACACAGTTTAGGGCATATTGGAATAGAAACACCGGATAAAGTCTTATTTGCCGGTGATAGTTTGATCGAAGCCAGGATTATTTCCAGAAATTCTTTTCCCCACCTGGAAGATGTTGAGAGTCAGTTCCAGAGTCTGGAATTGCTGAAGAAGAGCGAATTACTATATCTGTCCCATGGGGGGCTGGTGGAGAATAAAGACCGCATCATTAACAGTAATTATGAGCTTCTAAATAACAATCTGGCCTTGATGGAAGAGCTTATCAAGGAAGAATGTACTAGAGAAGAAATAATAAGAAAAGTGGCTGACAAACATGTATTTGATGTAAAAGAAAGCAATTATTTTCGGCTTATGACCAGTATCGCAGCCTATCTGGCTTTTCTACAGAATACTGGGCGGGCCGGGGTAGCCGTAAAAGAAGGTCGCCTGCTTTTCTGCGCCAATAACTAAAGGATTAAGTATCTGTTACCCGGTAGGTGTGATTCAAACTGCATGTGCTGTTTGTACAATTAGATATTATTCCTGTAGTTTAGATAATACCAACTGTAAAAGCCGATCAAAGGCATCCTGGCGGTTTCGATACTGTACCGGCAGCTGCCAGACATGCTTCCCCTCCAGGGGAAGATCATGAATCGCGCTTCATTCAGGCACCATATCCGCTAGTCGCTCTTCTCCAAAATGGTCCATTAATTCAAATAATACTTCACTGTTACTGCTCCATTCCTTGGTATTTATCATGGTAGGGATGACTAAATCTATTGTATGTTGATTTGCTGTGGTTTGAGATATTGCTTTATCCAGTGAGCGGAGTGCAGCAGCGTCTTCAGCCCTCAAGTCGGTACAGGCAGCAATCAAGTCAACATGATTGAGCATATCCGGGTATTCTGCTAGATAATCGCTCCCGGTGTCTACAAGAAGCAAATCATATTCCTGGAAGTCGGTGATATTAATATTTGGGTCAGGCCGCATAAGGATATCGAACCCCATGTCAGTAGAGGCTTTAAGGCCATGATGTTTATTAGCATCATCACTGATACCAAACCACAAATTAAGTAAAGCGGGATTGCCTGCCTCTAAGAGGATAGTTTTATAGCCCATTCGTGCCAGGCCGGCAGCCAGGTTTACTGCAATGGTAGTTTTACCCTGGGCCGGATGAGTAGATACTAGAGCAAGTGATTTCATAATTGCACTCTCCTAATACATTCCGTGTACATTCTCAATTTATTAACATTTTACCATTATTTTTATTACTATGAACCAATAATAATAAAAGCAGCAGGCGAACCTGCTGCTTTAAGATTACTAAAAGATATATACGATTATCGTGGGCTATTAAATATCTCTGGTCCAGAGTGAAGCCATAGCAGCACCGCCGCCTACACACAGGGATGCGCCACCATTAGTAACACCCAGTCTTTCCATTTCATAATAGAGGCTGACAATAATTCTTAATCCGGTACATCCAACCGGATGACCCAGACCAATTCCGGACCCATTGTTATTTACGTTGCCGGGTTTGTCCAGAGTACCGATATTAAGTTCAATGCCTGCTTCTTCTTTTATCATTTTGCCTACTCCAATTACTTGCGCTGCAAAGGCCTCATTGATTTCCCAGTAGTCAACCTGATCATAGTTCATGCCTGCCTGCTTGAGAACTTTGGGGATAGCTACAGCCGGACCCAGACCCATAACCTTGGCGTCTACACCTTCGCTGCAGATGTTAACCAGTTTCATCAAGGGCTTGATTCCCAGTTCCTCAGCTTTTTTCTTGGTCATAAATACTGCCGCTGCAGAAGCGTCATTCAAACCGGAGGCATTGGCTGCAGTTACTACGCCGCCTTTCTTGAATGCAGGTGATAATCTGGCCATAGATTCCACGCTGGCTCCCCGAATGGGATGCTCGTCAGCTGTAAATACAATCTCTTTCTTGCCCTTCTTAACATTTACTGGTACGATTTCGCGGCTGAAACGACCCTCATCATTGGCTGCAACTGCTCTGGTGTGGCTTAGGAGTGCCAGCGCGTCGCATTCTTCTCTGCCTATGCTGTATCTTTCAGCGATATTTTCCGCAGTTCCACCCATGTGGATGCCGCCGGCCAATTTGCATACCAATCCATCTGCCAGCATGGCATCCTGGAGCTTGCCATCGCCCATTCTGTAACCCCACCTGCCGTTTTGGACGAGATAAGGAATATTACTCATGCTCTCGGTTCCAACTACTACAGCAATCTCAGTTTTTCCTAACATAAGGTTATGTGCTGCAATTTCAACAGCACGCATGGCTGATGCACAATTCTGGTTGACCATCACAGCGGATGATCTGTCCGGCAGACCGGATTCGATGGCTACTATACGGGCCGGACAAGATCCATTACCATGATGCAGACACATGCCCAGAACCAGATCATCGATTATGGATGCTTCAATACCAGCTCTTTTAATAGCTTCCGCTACGACTAAATTTGACAGATCGTTTGCTCTCACACCCTGCAATGTTCCGCCATAATCTCCGATAGGCGTTCTACACGCGCTGACCATTACCACTTCGTTAATTGACATAAATCATAATCCCCCTTTTAACATATTTCTCATACTACCCTAAAAAACCATTACCACTCAATCCTGTAATTCGAGATGGATAATACAAAATCCTGCCGAGAAAATGTGATAAATAACGTTAATCATACAAAAATAGCAATGGAGCCACCAGAGTCTTTGCAGGGCGGCATATTGACACAACTTTCGCTGTTGACATATTGTAATAACTTCTTTTTTGTCATGTCTCAAATATGTAGTGCTTACGGGAAAATAAAATTTTAGCTTTAAAACATTTAGCTCAGGCAGCAGCAGGGATGGTGCTAATATTTGCAGTATCATTTGTGTTATAATACTTAGTAATTATCAAACGAGGAGGAAGCTCGATGGAAGAATTGTCTAAACAGGTTAGACATGACCTGCTTCGCACATTATTATGGGCCTTGATTGCGACGGGAGTTGCAGGGGCTGTATACTATCTAGTATGGTAAAAAATATTATCCAAATAATTAAAGGGGGATATATTTCCCCCTTTAATTCAGATTGTGGACAAAGTCGACAAGATGACAGACCGATGACAGAAGCGAAGATCAAGGCATAAAAGAAGCCCGCGATTGAGGCGTACTTGAGTACGTTAATTGAGCGGGCTTCTTAAAATAACGCAGATATTCGTTTCTGTCATTGGTCTGAAATTAAAGGGGGATATTTCCCCCTTTAATTATGCTCATGTTGGCAGTCGTGTTCATCGTCATGTCCTTCATGGGAACAAGTTTCATTGGTAGCCTGCAGGGTATTGCTCAAATAAGCACCTAAGATCTGGTCTACCGTGCCGGTTAAGCCGGTAATGGTATGAATATTATTTTCTGCAAAAAGGTCACGAGCTCGCTGACCCATACCTCCGGCAATTACCACATGAACTCCCTGCTGGTGCAAAAAGGGTGGTAAAACACCGGGAGAATGCCCGGGATTCTGCAAAATGCTCTGATTAATAACTTTATTACCCTCAATATCATATATTACGAAGTTATCACAGTACCCGAAATGCTGAGCAGCTTCATTACCGGTTCTGGCTATGGCTAATCTCATATTTTTCATCTCCTTATTATTTATTTTAGTTAAGAAAGTTTATAATTGATTTTACGCCCCCCTGCCTAACTTATTATTTCAAGCTTTACTAGTTTTTAGTCCAAGTCTAATATATAAAAATAATGGGCATATGTCAACAACCAGTTCTTGTTTATCAATTTTTATGACAGGATTTTAAAATATCCAATCTTAAGGATAGTTTTATTTTGATGATTATTAAAGTAACATGATAGACATAATAAGAAATAAAATAAATTCAACCTAGGTATACTGTGTGCAAATTTGACATGCTGGTAAAAAATATGTTATTTTGCGCATAAGGTGACAAGTTATGCTATGCTAAAAACAGGGTGGATTCTAAAAGCAGATCGATACTATTTTGATGCTTTATTGAAACTATAAGCAGTTTAGTGTCGATACAGGAAACCATAAGAAAAAAGCAATCCTGATTGCTGGAAGATTATTTAGGAGGGATTAATATGGCAAGTATCAAAGATATTACCAGCGTTAATTTTGATAAGGAAGTACTCGAATCAGACCTGCCAGTACTGATTGATTTCTGGGCCCCCTGGTGTGGACCCTGTCGTATGGTAAGCCCGGTGGTTGAAAATCTGGCAGATGAAAATCTGGGAAAAATAAATGTAGGTAAGATAAATGTTGATGAAAACCAGAGTCTGGCTATGCAGTATGGTATCAGGTCCATACCTACACTCGCCTTCTTTAAGGGTGGCTCAGAAGTAAAACGAGTAGTAGGAGCTCAAGGCAAAGCCCAGTTGCAAAAGGTAATCGACGAAGTTACCGGTTAGCATAAACCTTTATAAACATCAGGAGGATTTGTTGATCCTCCTGATTTATTTCATCACGGGTTCTTACTCTTCATCATCTTCTTCGGAATGGGTACAGTAATAGATTTCCTCTTCCTTAATCAGATATTCACAACCATGACAATCGTTTCCCATGACCGGCATCTCACAAAGTAAACAAAAAATAAAATTACCCATAATAACTTCTTTCATCAATGCTGCACCTCCATCTTTTCGCTGCTGAATTATTGATCTTTTTGCGAGGCTGTTTTATCAAGAAACTTCTTGATTTCTAATTCGTAGCCCTCACTGCCCGCCTCATAAAATACTGTTTCGCCAAGGTCTTTTGGGAGATAGCTCTGGCTAACATATCCACCGTAATCATGAGGGTATTTATATCCTTGTCCCTTGCCTAATAGCTGTCCGGATTGGGCATGAGAAGAAGCAGCTATATGTAAAGGAACCGAAATTTTCTTGGATTTTCTTACCGCAGCGTAAGCCCGTTCTATGGCCAGCAGACTGCTGTTGCTTTTAGGTGCTGTTGCCAGGTATATAGATGCCTCAGCAAGAGGAATTCTGGCTTCAGGCATGCCGATAAGGTGAATCGCATTTGCTGCTGCATTAGCCAGGGTAAGAGCATAGGGGTCTGCCAGACCGATATCTTCAGCAGCATGGATCACCAGTCGTCGGGCTATAAACATGGGGTCTTCACCCCCTTCCAGCATGACTGCCAGCCAGAATACGGCCGCATCAGGATCAGAACCACGGATGCTTTTTATGAAGGCGGAGATACTATCATAATGACTGTCACCCTGGCGGTCATATTTTACCATCGGCCGGGAGAGAATTTTATGCAATAGATCGAGGTCAATTGCTAAATTACCATCTTCATTTAAATAAGAATTTACTGCTGTTTCCAGAATGTTCAGTGCCATCCGAGCGTCCCCTTTGCATGCTGCAGCAATCGCCTCTATACTGTCATTATTGATAGATATCTTTAAATTTCCCAATCCGTGTTCTCTATCTTTCAGAGTGTTATTAATAATGGTGGTCAGGTGTTTTTCCTCTAGAGGTTCCAATATATAAAGCTTAATGCGTGATAATAGTGCGTTATTAAGCTCGAACAGAGGATTTTCTGTAGTAGCACCAATCAACAGCAGAGTGCCATCTTCAACAAAAGGCAGTAAGACATCCTGCTGACTCTTGTTAAAGCGGTGGATTTCATCTACAAATAATATAGTCTTCTGCTGATAATATTTAAGCTTTTGAGATGCATCAGCAGCAATTTTACGAATCTCATTCACCCCTGCGCTGACTGCCAGGATAGATTCAAAATGGGCACTGGTCATGTCGGCAATAATGCTAGCGATACTGGTTTTGCCAGTTCCGGGTGGACCGAACAGTATCATTGAGTGCAGTTGGTCCTTATCAATTAATTTTCGTAAACTGGAACCAGGCCCTACCACATGGTCCTGTCCGATTATGTCGTCCAGATTGCGGGGGCGCATTCTATAGGCCAGCGGGGCATTAAGCTCCTTTTTTCCCAGATCAAACAAATCCATTTTTCTGCCTCCAATAAGGGCAATGATTACTGCCGTTATTATAGAATAAAAATGCTTTAAACCACAAGGAGCAAATAACGTCAATAAGGAAAGGGGACACACCGGGTTAGGAGCCCGAAGTTCTTTGGGCGTTCTAGCAGATGGTGGGTAATAGAATGGGAGTCTCGGGCTAAGGCCAGGGGATACACCAGACCTGGGATTTAGGAGTATGTTGGTTAACTTGCATCAATATTCGGAATAGGGCTGGAGGTCTCAGGCTAAGGAAAAGGGACACACCAGGTTAAGAGCCCGAAGTTCTTTAGGAGACATAACGAATGGTGGGTAGTAGGATAAGAATCTCGGGCTAAGGTCAGGGGACACACCTGCTTGGGGCTCCCAGCAATGCAGGAATGTCCCTGAGTATAGGCAGGAATATGTCCCCATTATGGTTGTTTTTGGGCTGGCTTGTATATATAATGTTACAATGACCGGTAAAGGAGGTCTACAGTGAAAATAGCGGTATTAATGAGCGGGGGGATAGACAGTACCATGGCGGCCCTGCTGCTTAAAGAAAAAGGTTATGATATATCCGGTTTGACTATGATTAATTGGGATTTAAAAGCAGTAGAGCAGGCAGTGGCAGCAGCAGACTATATGGGTATAAGCCATCAAGTGCTGGATTTAAGAAAGGTATTCTATAAAAAAGTAATAGAATATTTTCACTGCAGCTATGAAAAATGTCTAACTCCTAATCCCTGTGTTGAATGCAACCGTTATATCAAATTTGGAGCTTTACTGGATTATGCACTTCAGCAGGGTTTTGATAAGGTGGGCACCGGTCATTATGCACAGATAGAGTTGGATAGCGATAGCCATAGGTATCGCTTAAAAAAGGGTTTAGACCAGTCCAAAGACCAGAGTTATTTCTTGTACGGGTTAAAGCAGCAGCAGTTGGCTGTCAGCCTGTTTCCCCTGGGCAGGTTGAACAAAACTGAAGTAATTGATATGGCCAGAGAAGCAGGGATAAAAGGGGCCGAAAACCCAGAAAGCCAGGAAATATGTTTTATAAAGGATGATTACCGGGAATTTATACAGGATAGAGTTGAACACCGTCCGGGTAGGGTAGTTGACTTAAATGGAAATATTCTGGGGAGTCATCGAGGACTTCCTTTTTATACTATTGGACAGCGACGGGGCTTGGGAATAAGTGCTGGCCGACCGATCTATGTGGTAGCGCTGGATGCAGAGAATAACCGACTGATAGTAGGGGATGAGGCGGATTTATACCATGATTGCTTGTTGACTGAGAATAACAATTTTATTTATCAAGAAAATATTGATTATCCAGTCCAGGTGCAGGCGAAAATCCGGTATGCCAGCCAAGCAGCTCCGGCCCAGCTGAAAAAGGCCCAGGATGGTCTGCTCCGGCTTACTTTTGAAAATCCGCAAAGAGCGATCACTGGTGGACAGTCCGCAGTATATTATCTGGATGACTATGTGCTAGGCGGAGGAATAATTGTAAAAGTTCTTAATTGAGGTATTTCTTATCTTGTTTATTGCTGGTTCACACTAAATAAGCATTATAAATCCTCTTTAGGTCCGGCTTTTGACCAGGCGAGCAGCATTTGACTGCTAATGGAAAAAAAAGGCAGCAAGACTATTTCCATCTTTGTAATTAGGCCATGGGAGCGAAAAAGAACTACTATAGTATTTTGACTTCTCCTAGGGTATTAGTAATCTTCTAAATGCGTTACGAAACGCATTTTTTTTTGTTTAGGGGGAAACAATATTTCTAGGATGGAAGGGAGAAATAAAAATGAAGCTGCGTCATATTAAGCAGATGCCGGTTTTCCTGGAAAATAGTGCTGAAGTGGTGGGGACAGTTAAAAAAGCGGTTATTGGTGACGATTTCAGTCTTAGCTATGTGGTGATTGAAAGGGTGGGAAACTCACCCGGTATGATACTGAGTAAGGACATATGGTTTGGAGAAGAAACTCTGCTGATTAGAGATGTGGACTGTATTAAGTCTTATAAGCATGGGGAAGAATTGTCAATATATGAACAAAAGTTGGGAGATATAGTATTTGACGATAAAGGGCGTGAATTAGGAAAAGTCAGTGATTTTGTACTTTCGGGCCCGGACAAAAAGGTACTGGGCATAGAAGTTTTTTCAGGGGCTATTGGAGATTTGCTGCATGGCCGACAAGAGATAAACCTGGAGCAAATATCTTGGAAAAGTGCAGAAAGTGCGGTTGTGAGTAATGAAGGGAGAGAAAACACTTGGTGAATAAATGTCCGGTTTGTGGTGGACTGCAAGTAGGCAAAGTGGGCAGTGATCAGTATTATTGTTGGAACTGCTATTTGGAATTTAATTATCATCGGGGGCGATTGAACCTGTATGAAGTAGGGGAAGATGGGTCCCTGCTGGCAGTAGAGGAATCATCCCAGATATTGTAAAGACTTGGAGGTGATACCGTTGAAGGATATGTTTAGTGCAGTATTATTGGGAGCAGTAATAGGAGCTGCAGCAACCATGTTTTATTTGAACAATGAAAATGAATTAAGCAGCGCAGGACGCCAGTTAAGAGACAGTACCAGCAATGCCATCAACTTTTTAAGTAATATGAGCCAGGATATAGATCATTCTATGAGGAAGCAGGGTTGACAGTGAAACTGAGATCCGATCATTGGTACCGTTATCTGATCTCTGCAGGGGTGGCGTTAGCTGCCTCTTATTTTTTTTACCTGGTGCTAGATGTGATTACGACATTTGCTCTGGGGGGTATCATGGCTTATTTTTTATATCATCCGGTAATGTTTATGCAAAAACACGGTTTCAATCGGCTGTATGCCATACTAATTCTTTATCTGATAGTATTGAGCGTTTTGGGACTTATTTTATATTGGGGTGTTCCCGGCCTGATAAATGAAGCGGGGCATCTGGTAGAAATGTACCCCCAGTTCGAAGAAAAGGCCGAACAGATTGTGGAAGACATTGATGGTATTTCCAAACCTGCCCAGATAGATAGACTTATTGAAACTAACGTGAAGAAAATTGAAGGTACAGTATTTAAGGGGCTGCAAAAATTCATAGAAGGTATTTATAATTTCTTAAGCAAAATTTTCATTCTTATTCTGGCCCCCATTTTAGCCTTCTACATCCTTATCGACTGGGAAAAAATCCGGGAAGGGATATTAAATCTGTTTTCACCCGGTTTCAGGCGGGAACTGCAGACTCTGGCGGCAGATATTGATCGAGTATTGATTGATGGGATTAAGGGCAGCATTTTGATAGCAGCGATTGTAGGTACTCTGGTGAGCTTATCAGCCTTGATGTTAGGGGTTAAATTTCCTCTAATTATAGGCCTCCTGTCGGGAGTTACCAATTTGATTCCTTATTTTGGTCCATTCATAGGAGGAATTCCTGCGGTGCTTATCGCCTATTCAGAATCTTTTCGACTGGCAGTGTATCAGGCCATAGCTATATTTATTGTGCAGCAAATTGAAAGTAATATCGTAACTCCCAGGATACTGGGAGGTAAACTGGGAATGCATCCCTTGTTTATTATATTTGCCCTGCTGGCCGGAGGGAACCTTTACGGAATCTGGGGTATATTGTTTGCAGTGCCAGTTGCTGCTATGATAAAGGTAACTATTTCCTGGATATATCTGCGCTTTGCGGCTTAAAGAAAATGCTAAAATTCTGCTTATAAGTTGACACAAAAGGTTTTATACCAGAAAATAGATAAGAAAAAAGTATTGTCGGGAAAGAGGAGGCCTAATAGTGAGAAATAGTGGAGAAATAAGAAAAGCTTTCCTTGATTATTTTGAAAATAAGAGGCATACAGTAATATCGAGTTCTTCGCTGGTTCCAGTGAATGACCCTACATTATTATTTGCCAATGCAGGAATGAATCAGTTTAAAGATGTTTTTCTAGGTATAGATAAGCGCACCTATTCAAGGGCAGCAACAGCCCAGAAATGCGTGCGAGCAGGTGGAAAACACAACGATTTGGATACTGTGGGAAGGACTGCCCGTCATCACACTTTTTTTGAGATGCTGGGTAATTTCTCCTTTGGCGATTACTTTAAACGAGAAGCAATACAATATGCCTGGGAATTCCTTACTGAAGTGGTCAGACTTCCCAAGGAGAATCTATGGATTACCATTTATGAGGATGATGATGAAGCAGAAAAACTGTGGCAGGAGGTCGCCGGAGTAGCACCGGAACGCATAATTCGAATGGGGGAAAAGGATAATTTTTGGGCTATGGGTGATACTGGCCCCTGTGGTCCCTGCAGTGAGATACATTATGACCGGGGAGCAGACTATGCTTGTAAACAGCCGGAGTGTGCCCTGGGAGTATGCGATTGTGATCGCTGGTTAGAAATATGGAATCTGGTATTCATGCAGTATAATCGGGACGAAGAGGGTAATTTGAATCCTCTTCCGCGACCCAGCATCGATACCGGCATGGGTCTGGAAAGATTAACTTCCCTATTACAGGGAGTAGACAGCAATTTTGATACTGATTTATTTATTCCTTTAATGGACAGTATAGAAAGAATGACCGGTATCAAATATGATCAGGGGGAAAAAGGATTCCCTTTCCGAGTTATCGCTGATCACAGCAGAGCCTGTACTTTTCTCATAAGTGACGGAGTATTGCCCAGTAATGATGGACGGGGATACGTTTTAAGGAGAATATTGAGACGGGCGGTTAGATTTGGGCGTTCTTTGGGTATAGAAGAGGCTTTTCTTTACAAAAACGTAGATGTAGTCGCTGATATAATGAAAGATGCTTATCCGGAAATAGAAGATAAGAAGGAATTTGTCAAAGAAGTAATTAAAATGGAAGAGGATCGCTTCCTGGTAACTCTTAATGAAGGCTTGAAAAAAGTCGAAGAAATAATAGCCGGCGTAAAGTCCAGGGGTAATGGAATAATCCCGGGAGCAGAAGCTTTTATGCTTTATGATACCTATGGGTTTCCCCTGGATTTAACTGAAGATGTGGCTGAGGAGAATCGCCTGGTGGTTGATACAGATGGTTTTAAGCAGATGATGGAGGAGCAGCGGGAGAGGGCCCGACAGGCTAACAAGTCCACGGGGGCATTTGCTCAAGAAGTAATTATATCTGAACTTATGCAGGGTATTACTGCTGGACCAACCATTTTTACTGGTTATGAGAATACTAGAGATGAATCAAGCATAATTGCTATTATCAAAGGAGATCGTTTAATAGACGAAGCAGTTGAAGATGACGTATTAGTGATTACTGCTAATACACCTTTTTATGCCGAAAGCGGCGGACAGGTGGCTGATGCTGGAGTAATAACCGGAACTCAGGGGGAAATGTCAGTTGAGAATGTACAGAAAGTAGGCAGCTGTATCGTTCATGAAGGTAAGGTCCAGGGTAGGCTGAAGCTTGGTGAGACCGTAAGCCTGATGGTAAGTGACGCCCAGAGACTTGACATTGCCAGAAACCATACTGCTACCCACCTGCTGCATAAAGCTCTGCGGCAAGTTCTGGGGGATCATGCCCAGCAGAAGGGTTCGCTGGTAGAGTCTTCCAGATTGCGCTTTGACTTTTCCCATCTGGCGTCCCTATCGGAAGAGGAACTGTTCAGAATAGAAAACATGGTTAATGAGTTTATCCTGGGAGTACATGAAGTTAAGACACAGGTTACCGGGCTGGAAGATGCCAGGGAATATGGAGCTATAGCCTTGTTTGGTGAGAAATATGATGAACAGGTGCGGGTGGTCGAAGTTGAAGGAGTCAGTATAGAACTCTGTGGTGGCACCCATGTTAGGAATACCGGACAAATAGGGACCTTTAAAATAATATCTGAGGGTAGTGTGGGGTCAGGTCTCCGAAGGATAGAGGCTTTAACCGGACGAGGAGCCCGGGAATATCTTAATGAGGTGGAAAAGTCATTGAAAGCAGCTGCTTCAGCTCTAAGAGCAGCTCCTGCCGAAGTAGGGAATAAAATAGAAATCTTACAGCATACGGTCAAGGAATACGAAAAAGAAATCGAGAATATGAAAGGGAAAATTTCTCGTGCTTCCAGTGAAGACTTGATTAACAAGGCTTACGATCTTTTCGGCAGCAAAGTGTTGATAGAAAAGGTTGAAGCACAGGACGCAGGCACCTTAAGGCAAAATGCGGAAATGCTTAAAGATAAACTTGGCACTGGAATAGTACTCTTAGCGTCGGTTAGCCAGGATAAGGTGTCACTGGTATCCTTTGTAAGCAAAGATCTGGTTGATAAAGGTCTTCATGCAGGTAATATTGTTGGCACTGCTGCCAAAATTGCAGGCGGTGGCGGGGGAGGACGTCCGGATATGGCACAGGCTGGTGCCAGGGATAAGAGTAAATTAGATGAGGCTCTGGCTGCTGCCCGGGAAATGGTAGAAAAAATCCTGGCATAAACAAAGGGATTTATAGAATAAGTGTAGAAATCTTTTCAATAGAGGAGGTGTGGTGTATGACTCAGGGAATGGGGGAAACCGTCAGTTTTAAACGTGAGAGAGAAGGCGAGGAGCGCATCAAGGACATTCTGCAGTCCGTATATAAATCGCTGGAAGAGAAGGGATACAATCCAGTTAACCAGATGGTAGGGTATATGATCTCAGGTGATCCAGCTTATATTACGAGTCATAATGATGCCCGCAGCCTTATTTGTAAAGTTGACCGGGATGAGATTATGGAAGTGCTGGTAAAAGAGTATTTGACCAATTTATAAAACAATTGCGATAAATCCCCATGCTCGGCATGGGGATTTTATATTGTCGACAAAGTCGGCAAGATGCCAGGCTAATGACAAAAATGAAGATCAAGGCATGAAAGAAGCTCGCGATTGAGGCACATACCCAGGGACATTCCTTCGCAGACGGTGTGTCCCTGTACCTTAAAGTACATTGATTGAGCAGGCTTATTGAAATAACGCAGATATTCAGTTTTGTCATTGGGCTGACATCCCCATGCTCGGCATGGGGATGTCATATTGTCAACAAAGTCGGCGTGACGCCGAGCGTGGGGATTTATTATTTGGTAGTATAAGGAGTTCCTTTTATGAGAATAATGGGCTTAGATGTGGGGATTAAAAGAATAGGGATTGCATTAAGTGACCCCATGGAAATAGTAGCCGGTGGTCATTCCGTACTTGAACGCAAAAGTTTGCAGCAGGACTTGGAACATATTAATGGATTATGTATTAGTTATGAGGTGAAGATGATTGTGGTAGGGCTGCCGCTCAATATGGACGGCAGCATCGGTCCCAAAGCCTTGGAAATCAAGGAGTTTGCCATCCAACTAGAAGAATTTACCGGCATAAAAACTACCTTCTGGGATGAACGATTATCCACCGTAGCTGCGGAGAGAGTTCTGCTGGAAGCAGATGTTTCCCGGTCCAAAAGGAAGAAAGTCATAGATAAACTTGCCGCAGTAACCATTCTGCAAAACTATCTGGATGGGGTAAGGCCATAAGTTATCAACTTATTATGGAAAAGCTATTTGACAAATCAACAGGCAAACTATAGAATTGCTGTAGCTTGAAAGAAGAGGTGAACATATGAGCGACGAAGAACTTTTTGAGGAAGAATACCCTGTGCTGGTACTGGTAGATGAAGAAGGCGTAGAGATGGAGTTTGAACTGATTGCCGAGTTGGATATTCAGGATAACAAGTACCGGGTTCTGCTGCCCCTGGATGAATTCTTTTTTGAAGATGAAGCAGAAGAAGAAGAAGAAGACAACTCGGATGGAGAAGTTGAAGGCGGCGGAGTAGTAATATTTAAGGTAATGTATGACGAAGAAGGCAACGAATTTCTTGCTGACATAGATGATGATGAAGAGTGGGAAATGGTCGCCGATGTATGGCAGGAGCTCACAGAGAACGAAAAAATTTAAGTAAAAAAATGAAGCCTCCGGGCTTCTTTTTTTATTGTAAAAAATTGTTACTATAGGTTACAATATATAGGTTAGTCTCTTATGTTATAGTATAATTTGGATTAGAATACGGGCGGTTTTGGGGGATGGGCTTTGTTTAAGGGGAAAATAAGAGTATACGTTGGGGCATTATTGCTAGTTATTGCCGTTTTAGCTGGAGCTGGTGGATATTTTTACCAGCAATTCTTCCTATCCGACAAGTTTCTGCCTGGTGTTAAGATTGCGGGAATATCAGTACAGGGTTGTTCGCCGGAAGAGGCCAAGCAGAAATTGCAGTCGTATCTGGATAATGCTTATGCTATACCGATTGTATTTTATGCTGATGATTATCAGTTTAGCGCGGTTATGCGAGATGTATGCAAGCAGGTCGATGTCGGTCAAGTAACAGAAAAAATTTTTAAAGAGGAAAAAGAGCGGGATATATTATCAAAAATAACCAATCTAAATGGGGCCAGGGAATATGATTATCCAGTACCGGTATCCTATGATAATGAATTTAAGCAGGAGATGCTGAACAAGTGGAACGAAATATTGGGCCAGGAAGCGGTTGATGCCGGGCTTGATATGGATCCCAGCCGGGGGCTGGTGGTTATTCCCGAAGTTAGCGGCCGGACAGTAGACATAACGGCAACTTTCAAGCAACTTCCCAGTCAGTGGGGAGCGCTGGAGCCGGTAAAAGCTGAAATATCCGTTATCGAACAAGTACCGGAAGTAACCGCTAAAGATCTTGAAATTATGGGGGAACTGGCCTCGTATATTACCTGGTATAAGGTAGCTGAAATAGATAGGAGTCACAATCTTACCAAAGCAGCCAACTTGATTAATGGTAAGATGGTAAAATCGGGAAAAGAATTTTCTTTTAATAAAACTGTAGGTCCTCGTACTCTGGCCACCGGTTTTCGGGATGCCCCGGTGATAGTAGGCAATACTCTGGAACCCGGATTGGGAGGGGGTATATGTCAGGTATCTTCTACCTTATATAATGCATGTCTTCTGGCTGGATTGGATATAGTTGAGAGACATAACCATGGATTGGCAGTATCTTATGTCCCGCTCGGTTTGGATGCTACGGTTGCTTATGGAGCTAGTGATTTTCGCTTCAAGAATAATACCGATTATCCGGTGTACATCAGGGCCCTGGCGGGCGGAGGAAAGTTAAGCATAAATATATACGGACATCTCGAATATAAGAAAAATATTGTGACCAGTCATGTGGTAGATGAGATCATTCCGTTCGAATATCGGGATGAGATAGATCCTGAAATGAAAACGGGTGAGAGCCGGGTAGACCATAAAGGTTTTCCAGGGTATGTAGTCAGGTCTTTCCGGGCTTATTATGATAATGCCGAACAGTTGATAAGCAGTGAAATGCTGGCGCGGGACAGATATAAACCTTTTGATGAAATCACCTATGTAGGGCCTCCTGGTGTAGAAGAAATAATAGACCCGCTTGAACCTCCGGCAGATGGTGAAACCGACATTGAGGAGGATAGTCAAGAAGAGGGTCAGGATAGTAATAACCCTGAGGATGAACCTGAAGCAGAAAGTGATGAAGCTGAAGCTGAAGCTGAAGATCCGCAGATAGAGGAACAGTCTGAAGATAGTTGAGTAAGAAGCATTCTGGAGAAAGGTGTAAAGAAGTGAGTGAATTAAAGTTGATGATGAACCCAAAAGTAACCCGGGTGGTTATGCTGCTCATATTATTACTGGTTGGACTCACATTAACCGGTTATTACATACTGTTAATGCAATTTAATCCAGTCGATCCTGGAGATATTACCTTTATAGATGTTAGAATAGCCGAAAGCAGTACTGCCAGTCAGGTGGCAGAGCTTCTTTACAGCAACCGGCTTATTCGAAATGAAACTTTATTTTTAGCCTACTGCCGCCATGAAGGTCTGGACAGCAGCTTGAAAGCAGGGCACTATCAATTCAATCGCAGCCAATCATTACAGGAAATAGCAGCAGCTATCTCAACGGGGAAAGTAGTGACCATCGCTTTCACTATACCAGAAGGATATACAGTGGACAAAATTGGAGAACTGCTGGCAGAAAAAGATATCTGTACCCTCGAGGAATGGCAGGAAGCGATTAACAGAGATTATAATTACGAATTTCTCCGCTTGGCTGATCCAGGAGAAGGTAAATCTTATCTGGAAGGTTTTCTCTTTCCGGATACTTATGTGATAGCTGAAGATACCAGCGCCGCTGAAATAGTGAATGCCATGCTGGGCAATTTTGAAAAGCTTTGGGCGGAAGAATTTCAACCGCAGGCTTTGGATCAAGGTATGAATGTCTACGACACCATTATCATAGCATCAATGATCGAGAAAGAAGCCATGGTCGATGATGAAAGAAAGATTATTTCCGGAGTTATAAAAAATCGCCTGGAAAAAGGCATGTTGTTGCAGATCTGCGCTACTGTTTTGTATGCCCTGAACCAGGAAGAAAAAGACGTGGTTTATTATGAAGATTTGGAAATAGATTCACCTTATAATACCTACCTATATCCGGGACTTCCACCGGCTCCTATAGCCTGCCCGGGTAAGGCGGCTATTGATGCGGCTTTAAACCCGGAGCAGCATGAATATCTATATTACGTAGCCCGGGGAGATGGCAGCCACCAATTTAGCAAAACTTTTAGTGAACATTTACAGGCGAAAGCAGCTTACATAGACTAAGTGCAAAAAGGGGAGTGAAAAAAGCTAAGGGGTCATTATCTTTACTTCCCTATTTATTGAGGAGGCCCTGATTATGAAATGCCCTGAGCTGGTATTACCCGCAGGAGATCTGGAAAAATTAAAAACCGCCTGTTTGTTTGGAGCAGATGCTGTATACCTGGGTGGACAGGAGTACAGCCTGCGAGCGTATGCAGGTAATTTGAGCATACCAGAAATCGAGGAAGGTCTTGAATTTGCCCATACTCGAAAAATAAAGGTCTACGCAGCTATCAACGTACTGGCCCGCAACCATGATTTTGTACAATTACCCGGATATCTGCAGCAGCTGGCTGAAATCGGTGTAGATGGTCTGATAATCTCAGACCTGGGGGTGATGAAGATAGCCTCTCGGTATACTCCGCAGCTGCCGATTACCATAAGCACCCAGGCCAGTGTGAGCAATTACGAAACCGCTCGATTTTATAGTGAGTTGGGAGCCAAAAGGATCGTGCTGGCCCGCGAGCTTAGCCTGGAGGAGATTATGGAAATAAAAAGCAAGGCAGAGGTGGAGATAGAAATCTTTATACATGGAGCCATGTGTGTTTCCTATTCAGGTCGCTGCCTGTTGTCACATTACATGGCAGGCAGGAGCGGCAATCGGGGTGAATGTGCTCATCCCTGTCGTTATTCATATACTCTGATGGAAGAAAAGCGAGCAGGAGAATATTTTCCCATTCATGAGGATGAAAAAGGAACCTATATATTAAATTCGCGCGATCTCTGTCTCATAGAATATATTCCCAGGCTAATGGAGGCCGGTATAGATGCTTTTAAAGTTGAGGGCAGAATGAAAAGTCCCTTATATGTAGCGAGTGCAGCGTCTGCTTATCGTAGTGCAATAGACCAATGTGCGATTGATAGATGTGCATTCACTGCGGAAGAAATCAATACCTGGGTTAATGAGCTTTCCAGTACTGCTACCAGACCCTTCACCAATGGTTTTATAGAAGGAGAATCTCTAATACTGCAGGATATCAATAAAAATATTCAACAGATGAGAGTTGATTTTTGTGGAATAGTGAAAGATTACCATCATGACAGAGGAATGCTGGAGATTGAACAGAGAGCTAATTTTGGGCCGGGTGAAGATATGGAAATTATGATCCCTGGACAGGGGGTCCAGAAGTTAGAGATATACTATATGTATGATAAAGAAGGTAAGGAAATAGACCGGGCCCGGCATCCACGGCAAAGAATCCTGATTCCCAACCCTGAGCCGGTGCCGGAAAGTTCCATACTGAGAAGGGCAGGTGCCTGAGATAAAGAACGACATATATGCCAGGGTAGCGGTCAAAGATATAGATTTATTGACCAAGATTATAGAAGCCTACGATCATCTTGGTATTGTTTCCACCCTCAGCCAGAGAGAAGGGACGGTAATAATCAGGGGCACTGCGGATACCAGACCTGAGCTTATACAGATACTTGCTACTTTACCTTTTCCGGTAGAAATAATCGATAATTAATGGTATAACAACCTCCTTGACAGCCAATTATACAAATATAGGCTTTGCAAGGAGGTTTCCTTTTGATAAATAAGTACCGGATTGCCGGTCTGATGTGTATTTTTTTGGCAATATTCCTGTTTTTATCAGGTGCTGTTGCTTATTATCAGC
The DNA here is from genome assembly GCA_016841245.1 of Syntrophomonas sp. Lineage (GTDB taxonomy): Bacteria > Bacillota > Syntrophomonadia > Syntrophomonadales > Syntrophomonadaceae > JAAYJK01. The sequence goes on along the minus strand of JAENZN010000007.1, from coordinate 122,637 downwards.
TGGTAAAGGGACCTGTTATGGCCAGACAAGCAGCGGCTATGAGAAATAAAAAGATTGAGATTAAGGAATGGTCCAGGGGTGAAATATATGATCGCAATCACCTGCCCTTAACCGAAAGTACAACCTCTACTGCCCTTTATTGCCTGCCCCGGGATATAAAAGCCATCAGCAGCATGGCATCTAATGAAGAGCAAAGAATTGCTGAGGCAGCAAAAATCCTGGCTGCCTGTCTTAAACATACCGATAGCATCGAAATTAAAACAAAACTTGAGAAGGCCAATGCAGCCGGGGGAAGTATTATTAGAATTGCCGCGGATCTGGAGCAGCAGGAAATCGAGGCTATTAATGATTCGGGTCTAATCGGGGTAATAGCTGCCCCCGTTTTAAAAAGATATAGAGATGATGGTTTTTGTGCCCACCTGCTGGGTTATGTGGGTAAAGGGGAAGATAGTTCGGGAAAAGCAGGGCTAGAGAAACTGTATAATGATATCCTGGAAGGGAGTGATCCTGGACAGGAGATAGTATCAGTACAGGATGCACGTGGGATTACCATTCAGGGACTGATGTTTCGTATGCGGCAGGAACAGGATAGCGAAAAAAGCTGTGTAGTTTTGACTATAGACAGTCGGGTACAGGAGCTGGTTGAAAAAGCCATGAATGAAAAGGTGGCTAAAGGAGCAGTCGTAGTTTTAGACGTCAACAGCAAAGAAGTCCTGGCTATGGCCAGCAGGCCAACTTTTAATCCTTATGCAGATATAGAACAATTAATTGAGAATGACGGACGCAGCACTCTCATTAATCGAGCCTTGAGCAGGTATCATCCCGGGTCCATATTCAAGATACTGGTTGCTTCGGCAGCCCTGGAGGAAAAAGCAGTTGGATTAGATGACGAATTTTTTTGCTCGGGCAGCTACAAATTTTCTGAGGATCTTTCCATCTCCTGCTGGAAGGAAGAAGGACATGGCCAGTTAACTTTCCCGGAGGCATTTGCCATGTCATGCAATCCTTCATTTATCGAAATAGGATTGAGGCTAAATCGGAACCGGCTTTTGGATTATGCCGAGAAATTTCATATTACGGATGAGACTCTTTTGGGTTATAACGGTGATCGGGACTATTCTTATGTAAACATCGAAGCGGTGAAACCGGCTCTGGCTAATGCTTGTCTGGGGCAGCAGGGGGTAATGCTTACCCCCCTGGAGATTGCTTCGCTGGTTGCAACTATTGCTGATAACGGTCAGTGGGCACCACCTTCGCTGGTTCGCTATTCGGTAAATAAGCAAGGGATTAAAACATCCCTGGATAATACCGATAAAGAACAAGTGATCAGCGAGAAAACCGCCCAGATGGTGCAGGACTTGATGATCAAGACTGTGAATGAAGGTACGGGAAAAACAGCCGCCCTGAAGACAGTACAGGCAGCAGGTAAAACCGCTACCAGCCAGGAGGGGATAATTAACAATGGTGATGAAGAAAGAGAGATTTTGAATACCTGGTTTGCAGGGTTTTTCCCGGCGGATCAACCCCGCTGGGCGATAGTAGTACTGGTAGAGGATGGAACATCTGGAGCCGCCGATGCCGCCCCGGTTTTCAAACAAATAGCCAACGGCATGCTAGATATCTTATAATGGGGACATTCCTGCATTACTGGGAGCCCTAAGCAGGTGTGTCCCCTTTCCTTAGCCTGAGACCTCCAGCCCTATTCCGAATATTGACGCAAGTTAACCAACATACTCCAAAATACCAAGCAGGTGTGTCCCCGTTCCTTAGCCTAAGACCTTCATACTCACTGCCTAACATCCACGAGATCCACTCAGAAAACTCTGTAGTCTCGACCTGGTGTGTCCCCTGACCTTTGTTAACGGTAAAGAGATAGGCATTCAAAATGATGGCAATAACCGACCCGTATTGGATATAAAGGGTCATCCTGTCTTATTTGACGTATATATTCCGTGATGCTATTATATAAATATAAAAGGAGTTACCGCTTTTGTGACGGCGGTTAGTCCTTAAAGGGTTTTAGGCCGCTCTCACGGGCGGCCTGGTTACTTTCTATGCAACAGACACAGAGAAATAACCCCTAAGACTACCAGGCAGAATTGAAACAACTCTCCATATGTAATCATAGGCATCACCTCCCTTCCGGGAAGTGACCAACCGCCAAGCAGTAACTCCCAAGACTTATTTTATCATAATGTGGAAAATATTTACTATTTTTACCTAAAAACTAAAACTCAAAGTTACTATTGTAGATACTGAACTTCGGCGCCAGGTACTAACTCAACTTTCACAGATGGTAACAGCTTCGGCGTGGTGAGCTTTATACTTTGTCCCGCCGTCGGCCGGTCTTATTTTAAACAATGTAGAAATATGGTCTTCATACGTAATACCTGGTTATGGCAAGTTGTTTACCCCCTGTAACCGCCTTACCCTCCTTGCTAAAACAAAGCATAAAACTCACCAGTGGGGTAAGTGCGAGAGTTGAGCTAGTAAGTTAGTGCCTTGCACCGCTTTGACCTTAAGCAAAAAGTTTTACTTAGTGCCGCAAAAGGGAAGGCAAAATAATAATAAAAATTTCTTGACTATTATTGACTATTATACAAAGTGCTATTATAATTTAACTTAAGATATCCAATAAGATAGGCTCATGCATGATTATATAAGGATATTGGCATAGTTAATAAAAAAACCATTTTAAGGAGTTTGATTATTAGGCAATTATTGACAATTGGGAAAAAGGAGGTTGACAATATGCCGAAAGCTGTTGGAATTGACCTGGGTACAACTAATTCAGTTGTAGCAATAATAGAAGGTGGCAACCCCACCGTAATAGTGAACGCCGAAGGAGCAAGAACTACCCCTTCGGTTGTTGCATTTAAATCTGCTAATGAAAGACTGGTAGGACAGGTAGCCAAGCGGCAGGGAGCTTTAAATCCCGAGAAGACTTTTTACTCGGTTAAAAGGTTTATCGGCCGCCGCTACTCGGAAACGGAAAATGAAAGAGAATTAGTACCTTACACCATTGCCAAAGGTAAGGATGATTCGGTACGTTTTAAGGTAGATGAAAAATTATATTCGCCGGAAGAGATATCTGCTATGGTTCTGCAGAAACTAGTTGAAGATGCCTCTCAATATCTGGGAGAAAAGATAAGTGATGCAGTTATTACCGTACCTGCTTATTTTAATGATGCCCAGCGACAGGCTACTAAAGACGCCGGAAAAATTGCAGGATTAAATGTACTGCGTATAATTAATGAACCTACCGCAGCTTCTCTGGCCTATGGTCTGGATAAGAAGAAGAATGAGACCATACTGGTATTTGACCTGGGGGGAGGTACTTTCGATGTCTCCATACTGGAAGTCGGGGATGGGGTATTTGAAGTCAAGTCGACCAGTGGTGATACCCATCTGGGAGGCGATAATTTTGATAAAGCCATCGTTAATTGGATGTCGGAAGAGTTTAAAAAGGACTTTGGTATTGATTTAAGGAAAGATAAACAGGCTTTGCAGCGTCTTACTGAAGCCGCAGAAAAAGCTAAAATGGAGCTTTCCAGTATGATGGAAACCCATATCAGTCTGCCCTTTATTACCGCAGATGCCAGCGGCCCGCAGCACCTGGATATGAAATTGACCCGGGCTAAATTTGAAGACTTAATACATGATCTTTTAGAACGTCTGCGGGAGCCGGTTGAAAATGCTATTAAAGATGCCGGGCTTACCGCCGTAGACATAGAAGAAGTAATCCTGGTTGGAGGTTCTACCCGTATTCCAGGTGTACAAAAAGTGGTCGAGGAGATAACCGGCAAAAAACCTAACATGGGAGTTAATCCGGATGAAGTAGTTGCTGTTGGCGCAGCTATACAGGCCGGGGTACTGGCCGGAGAAGTAAAAAATGTAGTTTTGTTGGATGTCACTCCCTTATCCCTGGGGGTAGAAACTATGGGAGGGATTATGACCAGGATCATCGAGAGAAATACTACTATACCAGTAAGACGAAGCGAAGTATTCTCAACGGCAGAGGATAACCAGCCGGCGGTGGATATACATGTGCTTCAAGGGGAACGCGAAATGGCAGTGGACAATCGTACTCTGGGCCAGTTTAAACTGGAGGGTATCCCTCTGGCCGCCCGGGGTTTGCCCCAGATAGAAGTAACTTTTGATATAGATGCCAATGGTATCTTAAAGGTGAGTGCCAAAGACCAAAGCAGCGGCAAGGAACAGACGGTTACTATCAGCGGTTCATCCAACCTGGATGAAGCTCAAATCGATCGTATGGTCAAAGACGCCGAGAAATTCCAGGAAGAAGACCGCAGAAAAAGGGAGCAAAGTGAAAAATTGAATGCAGCCGATACGGCAGTTTATCGGGTAGAAAGGCAGTTGAAGGAAAACGATGCCGGTCTGCCAGCCGGGGAAAAGGCAAAAGTGGAAAAAGCACTGGAAGAACTTAAAGAAGCTATAAAAGAAAAGGCTTCCGCAGATAGAATCGATCAGCTTATCTCCGATATGGAGACAGCAGCACAAGTTTTATACCAGAAGGGAAAAACCGAATCGACTGCAAACCAGGGCAGTGAGCAGGGAGACGAGGTAATAGATGCTGAGTATGAGGAAAACTAAAAGATAAATAATAACGGAGGCTGTTTAACATGGCAGTACAATATCAGGATTACTATGAGGTTCTGGGTGTGGGGAGAGATGCCGAGGCCAAAGATATAAAAGCAGCTTATAGAAAACTGGCTCGCAAATGGCACCCGGACCTTCATACGGGGAAGAAAAAAAAGGACGAAGCAGAAGAGAAATTTAAACAAATCAATGAAGCTTATGAGGTACTGAGCAACCCGGAAAACCGGGAGAAATATGATCGCCTGGGGAAAAATTGGCGTAATGGCGATAACTTCACCCCCCCGCCTGATTGGGGGGAGGGAGTTCGTTATTACAGTGCCGGTGATGGCGACATGGGTGGATTTAGTGATTTCTTTGAAACTCTTTTTGGTACCGGTGGCAGAAGGACAGCCGGACCGGATATGGGAGGGTATAATAGCAGACCTATGCGGGGGCAGGATATAGAAAGCGAAATCGAAGTTACTCTGGAAGAGGCTTATCATGGCGGTACTCGCTCCCTGAGTCTTACCTCCAGTAAAGCCTGCTCAGCATGCCAGGGACGTGGAATTGTAGATCGCGGATTCTGCAGCCGGTGTGGTGGCACAGGCAGCATACCTGAGAGGAAAAACCTGGAAGTAAAAATTCCCCCCGGGGTGAGTGAAGGTAGTATTATTCGGCTCAAGAATCAAGGGGGAGAGGGTTATGCAGGAGGAACCAGGGGTGACCTGCACTTGAAAGTGCGCATCAGTCCGCATCCGATATTTACTGTCAAAGGGAGTGATCTGGAATCGGAAGTTGTGGTAATGCCCGAACAGGCTGTGATAGGTGACAAAATCAGTGCAGCTACCATTGATGGCAATGTAAATGTTACTATTCCCCCGGGAAGTCACAGTGGACGAAAGATGCGCCTCAAAGGAAAAGGAATGCCTAAAAAGGGAGGCGGACGCGGGGATCACTATCTAGTAGTGAAGATCGATATACCGCAGGATCTCACGGAAGAGGAAAAGCAGTTATATGCCAGTTTAAAGGACTTGCGAAGGAAGTAGGGGTATAGATATGAGGATGTTAAGGATATATTACCATACCGCTCATGATAAACTCCCGATTTCCGAGCTGGATATCCATCCGGACTTCCTGGATATGCTTGAGGAATTGGGGATAGTAGATATCAAAGATAATTATATTGAGTCTCAGGACAGCCGGCGCTTGTACAAAATGCTGCGTCTGAAAGAATTTCTGGGGGTCAATTTTAACGGAGCAGCGGTTATTGTCGATTTGCTGCAGAGAATAGAAGAGCTGGAAGAGGAGATCGAGCGTTTAAAAAGAGAGGTGAGATAAATGAATCCTGAAAAATTAACTCAAAAATCAAGGCAGGCCCTGGCTTCTGCCCAGCAGTTAGCAGCCGAGAGGCACCAGCAGGAAGTCAGCGGAAAACACCTGATGGCGGTACTGCTGAAGCAGGAAGATGGCATTACTCCTAGACTTCTGGAACAAGCCGGCATAAATACGGCTGACTTTGAGCAGCGTCTTACCCAGTTGCTGGATAAAGTGCCCTCGGTACATGGTTATGAAAGCCAGGTTTATATGAGCTCGGCCCTGGCCAGAGTGTTGGGTCAGGCGGAAAAAGAAGCTGCAGATTTAAAAGATGATTATATAAGTGTGGAACATATTATCCTGGGTCTGATAGCAGAAGGGGAAAACGATTTAAAAGCCCTATTGGCGCAGGTAGGATTATCCCGGGAAGTACTCTTGTCGTCATTAAAACGAGTGCGCGGTTCTCAGAGGGTGACCAGTGATAACCCGGAGGAGAGCTATGAAGCTCTGCAGAAATATGGACGAGATTTAACCAGCTTAGCCCGAGAAGGTAAACTAGATCCGGTAATCGGGCGGGATGAAGAAATACGCCGGGTAATGGAAATATTATCCCGCCGCACCAAGAACAACCCGGTATTGATCGGGGAACCCGGGGTCGGAAAAACCGCCATCGTAGAAGGCCTGGCCCGCAGAATTGTAACCGGCGATGTACCCGAGGGACTGAAAGGCAAGCAGCTTATATCATTGGATATGGGATCTCTGGTAGCAGGAGCCAAATATCGGGGTGAGTTCGAAGAGAGATTAAAAGCAGTTCTGAAAGAAGTTGAACAATCCAGTGGACAAATAATCCTGTTTATCGATGAACTGCACACCGTTATAGGTGCGGGAGCAGCCGAGGGAGCCATGGATGCCAGTAATCTATTGAAACCGATGCTGGCCCGGGGAGAGCTGCGGGCTATAGGAGCTACTACTCTGGATGAATATCGTAAGCATATTGAAAAGGATGCCGCCCTGGAAAGGCGTTTTCAGCCGGTTATGGTTAATCCACCCTCGGTCGAAGATACCATATCCATTCTAAGGGGTCTTAAAGAACGCTATGAAGTGCATCATGGGGTACGGATACAGGATTCAGCACTGGTAGCAGCTGCAGTACTTTCAGATCGTTATATATCGGACCGCTTTTTGCCTGATAAGGCTATTGATTTGATGGACGAATCGGCGGCCAAGCTGCGTACTGAGATAGACAGTATGCCGTCAGAACTGGACGAAATAACCCGCCGTATCATGCAGCTGGAGATAGAAGCCGCTGCTCTGGAAAAAGAAAAGGATAATGCCTCCAAGGAAAGACATAATAATATTTTAAAAGAACTGCAGGATTTGAGAAGCGAATCAGATGTGATGCAGGGACAGTGGGAGAATGAAAAAGCTGCTATTTCCAGAGTCCGCGATATCAAGAGGGAAATGGATGAATGCCGTACCGAGATCGAGAAAGCCGAGCGAGAATATGATTTGAATCGGATTGCTGAACTTAAATATGGAAAACTAAATGAGCTGGAACGCAAATTGAGAGAAGAAGAGGACCAAATGCTGAATAAGCAGGGTAGCAGCTTATTGAAAGAAGAGGTGGATGAAGAAGATATTGCCCGGGTGGTCAGCCGCTGGACCGGCATACAGGTGAGCAGGTTATTGGAAGGGGAAAAGGAAAAGCTTATGCACCTGGATGACATACTCCATGAGCGAGTTATCGGTCAGCAAGAGGCGGTAACAGCTGTGGCTGACGCAGTACTGCGTTCCCGCAGCGGACTGAAAGACCCCAACCGTCCGGTGGGAAGTTTCATATTCCTGGGACCTACCGGGGTAGGAAAGACTGAACTTAGTAAAGCGCTGGCCGAAGCTTTGTTTGATGATGAAAAGAGCATCATTCGTTTGGATATGTCAGAATATATGGAAAAACACAGTGTATCTCGACTGGTAGGAGCTCCTCCCGGATATGTAGGTTATGAAGAAGGAGGACAATTGACGGAAGCTGTACGCCGTAAACCTTACTCGGTTGTACTTTTCGATGAAATCGAAAAAGCTCATTATGATGTTTTTAATATACTTCTGCAGATACTGGATGATGGCAGATTAACCGATGGCAAGGGAAGAAGGGTCGATTTTAGAAACACCATAATTATCATGACTTCGAACATTGGCAGTCAGGAAATCCTGAATTACCAGGAACAAGGCGGTAATTATGAAGAGATGAAAGAGCGGGTTCTGGGCTTGTTGAAGATGAATTTCAGGCCTGAATTCCTCAACCGGATTGACGAAACTATCGTATTCCATGCCCTGGAAAAAGAACAGATTGAAAAAATTGCAGGTATGCTGCTTAAAAATCTGGCTCTTCGTTTTCGTCAGACGGTACGAGGTTTGCTGACCTGGGACGAAAATGCTCTGGACTATTTAGCCCGAAGGGGTTATGACCCGGCTTACGGTGCCAGACCATTGAAACGATTTATCCAACAGGAAGTCGAGACAGCATTATCGAGGAAAATCATTGCCGGTGAGATTGGACCCGATGACCGGGTGAATATCAGCGCTGATAATAATGGGGTAGTTATAGAAGTAGAGCGAAATGAGTAAGGGTCAAAAATAAAAAGGTGCAGGTATCCGCTGCAGCTTGTCGATGAAAATCAGCAAGCTGACAGACCAATGACAAAAAGCCCCTGACGGGATAATCCTGTCAGGGGCTTTTAATCGATCTGTTTAGTTTAACCCCGCTGCATCGAATCAGGCAGCGGATTTTTCATTCTTTTTCTCGGTTTCCCGGATTTTTTTGAAATCCTGGGTTTCAGCCACGATAACTGATGATAAAGCCAAGAGCGCAATCAAATTAGGTATGGCCATAGCCCCATTGAAGGTATCCGCAATATCCCATACTATGCTTATTTTGGTGATCGCACCGAGGAATGTACAGATGCAGAATATGACCCGGTAAGGAATCAAGCCTTTATATCCTACCAGGTAATAAAAACATTTTTCTCCATAGTAAGACCAGCCCAATACTGTAGAATATGCAAAGAATATCAATGCTACGGTAACCAGAGTACTTCCGAATCCAGGCAGGAAAAATCCGAAGGCATTTCCGGTTAGAGAGGCAGCTACGGAAGTATCTGCTCCCACATACAAGCCCGACATTACCAGAGCCAGCCCGGTAATAGAACATACAACTATGGTATCAAGAAAAGTACCGGTCATAGATACCACACCCTGCCGACAGGGGTGGTCAGTTTTGGCAGCAGCTGCAGCTATAGGTGCAGAACCCAGACCTGCTTCGTTGGAGAAAACTCCTCTGGCCACTCCAAATCTTATGGTGGTTCCAATCAAAGCTCCAAAGCCGGCCTGAGCTGTAAAGGCCTGGGTGATTATTACCCCAAAAGCATGCGGTACCAGGGTAATATTAGCTATTATTATATATAAGCCGGCCAGTATATAGAATACCGCCATGAAAGGAACTACAACCCCGGTAGCTTTTCCTATACTCTTAACTCCACCCAGGACAACTATTCCTGTTAAAGCAGCCAGGATGATGCCGGTAATATATGGACTTACTCCAAAAGTCGAACTAACTGCACCTGCTACGGCATTGGTTTGTACCAGGTTGCCGATACCGAAAGCCGCTACTGCCCCAAACAGGGCGAATATCCAGGCCAGCCATTTCCAGCCCAGACCCTTTTCAATGTAATACATTGGACCCCCGGCCATATTGCCATTTTCATCTATAATACGATATTTAACTGCCAGTACTGCTTCTCCATATTTGGTAGCCATTCCGAATATAGCTGTGATCCACATCCAGAATACAGCTCCCGGACCTCCCAGGATAACAGCTGTTGCAACACCCACAATGTTACCAGTTCCAATAGTTGCTGCAAGAGCGGTCATCAAGGCTTGAAAGTGAGAAATATCTCCTTCTGACTCTTCGTCCTGCGATTTAGTGAAAGCAAGTTTGAGGCCATAACCCAAACTCTGAAACTGCCAGAACCCCAACCTTAAGGTTAGGAATACACCTGTACCTACCAAAAACACCAGCATCCAGGGGCCCCAGACAAAGCTATTGATGGTACTGATCAAATTAGCAAATAAATCCACAACCAAAATCCTCCTCTTATCTCTAACAAATTATAATCTCCACGTATTAAAAATACGGCACAAACCTGCTGCCCTATCAGGCCTGTGAAAAAAACTACAAATACTAATATTCGCCTTTAATTCTCAGAATCCCTGCTGAATCATTGTATACAAATGTTTGCACAAATATTTGCACAGATATATTTTGTATGACTTGCAATACCTATAAACAAAACTTACAATTAGATAAGCTTTTTCACCAGAATAGTGATAGGAGGTGAACTGAACTGATAAGCAAAGACATGATTATTAAAGATATAGTTGAGAAATATCCCCAGACCCTGCCTGTGTTTGGGCAGTTTCAGATGGGATGTTTGGGATGCAGCGGTGCTCTGTTTGAAACCCTGGAGCAGGGAGCCGTAGGACATGGAATCGATGTTGATGCCATGGTAAAAGCATTGAATGAGATGATAGCGCCTAAAAATTAATAACCTCGTTTAATATTGTTTGAAAAGGGCTGCCATTACCGGCAGCCCTTTTTATTTCAACTTTCTTTGTTTTAAGCATATCTTAGCTGTAAATCATTTGATTTGGAGGCAGAATCGTGTAGAAAACACTTCTTGGTGGAGAATCCTATAAATAATAGCTGCATCAATTAATACTCTATCTTGTATACTTCAAAAATGATCACATTTTATTTAATAAGCATAAATAGATAATGAATCAGATATATATGTTATATAATTCCTGCCGCGTCTTAATCAGGCGAGATCGCCCGGTTTGAGCGCATTTAACAATCACCTGGTATTCACCGGAGTGGTTGTTTTTCTTGTTAACAGAGGGCCTGTCTTTGCTGGTTAAAGGGGCAGGAGGGAGGAGGTAGATAGAGGTAAGAAAAAAAAATATCTGCTTGGAAATTGACATTTTGGTAGGCGTGATGCTGATATTGATACTGCTGCTGGCTTTTTGCTCCCCATCACTGGCGGACAATCTGGAACGAGGATCATACCAGATAAAAATTCCCAGCATGGTTTCACCTGCCAATGCCCAGAATGCGGTACTGGCAGGAAAATATCTGAATGGTAGTATTATTGAGGCAGGCGAAGTATTCTCCTATAACCAGACCGTTGGCCAAAGGACATCGGATCGGGGGTTCATAGCTGGTATAATTTCCAGCCGCTCCAAAAAGGCAGTTTACAGCATCGGAGGTGGGGTCTGTACCACTGCCAGTATTCTTCACCAGGCGGTTAAAGCCTCGGGCCTGGAAGTGATAGAGAGGCATAATCATGTTGCACCGACCAGTTATCTTCCCCAGGGAGAAGACGCGGCTATCTGGTATGGAGTAGAAGACTATCGTTTCAGGAATAATTTGGGAAACCCGATCCGGATAGATGCCGGGGTATCTGACAATGCTCTTAAAATCAGTATTGTGGAGATGCAGCCCGATTATTCGAAACCGGTCATGGTGGTAAACGGCCAGGCGATAAATGGCTGCCCAGCTTTAATCAATCAGGACGGTATTCTTATGGTACCGGTAAGAGCAGCAGCGCAGGCCCTGGGGGCAGAAGTGCACTGGGATAGTGCTGTACAAAGGATAGCGATAAAATACCACTCATCAGTTATTAGATTAGAAGTATTGAATGATACAGCCACCATAGAAAGTGAACCGATCACGATGGAATCGGAAGTGTTTTTATGGGAGGGTAATGCCATGGTTCCTATATCATTCCTGGCCCACGCTTTCGATCTCAGTATTGAAACAGATCTGAAACAAAAACCTGCTGTGATCATTAACAATGAGGATACTGACCAGGGATGGCAGGAAAAGAAATCTTATGAAAATGATCAGGTATTTATACCTGATCCGGGATTGGAACAAGCTGTGAAATATGCTCTGGGTAAACCAGAGGGTGAAGTGAGATATGATGATCTGCTTAATTTGACTCGCTTAGACGCAGCCGGCAGAGATATAAGCTGTTTGAAAGGACTAGAATATGCTGCTAATTTACACTCGATCGACCTGGCTGACAATCTTATCGGGGATATCAGCCCATTGCTGCCATATTTACCACATCTGCAGGAAATCGATCTGAGTGATAATTGTATTAGCAGTTTGGCAGCTTTCTTTGATCCCACCGGCAGAATACTGCTGGGCCAAGGATGCCTCCTTTATGTAGGAGAAAATGAGATGAATCTTGAAAACCCAGAAGAGCTTGCTAAACTTGATTTGCTTGGCAGTGCAGGCGTAGTAGTCAATTTTAAGCGGCCTGAGACTAAGAAGGAAGATACCGCAGCCATATCTGATAGCCAGTCTCTTCCGTGGGAGAGTGAGAATATTATACTAAGCAAGCGTATTATGCCAGGCAAGAATAGCAAATTACAAGTTAGCGGTGGCAGAACCTGGTAAAGAAAGCGGGAAACGGAGACAGGTCCCTTTTCCCACATAAATTGGGCCAGGGAAAAGGGACCTGTCCCCGTTTCCCTGGTGAATGTGGCCCCGGATTATTGATGATCCGGGGCCATAACTTATATTCCCATAGGATAGCGAACAAAAAGCAGTTAAACTGGTCTAGGGGTAAATCATATTAAAACTTTAAATATGATTCATAAAAGGGATTAATGTGGCAGGTGTCTAATTATTAGAGTTACTGGAGGGGATAAAATGATGGGAATTTATTTTTTAATCGTTCTAATAGCGATAATTTTAATAGTTAACAGCAAACTGCATTTTCTGCCTAACAAGAGTAAATTAAGGGATTCTTCAATTTCAGCAGCTTTAATAATTGCTTTACTGGCAGTGGGGGGATGCAGCGGACAGGATTCAAGCGGGGTTAAACAGCAAACTCAGGATGAAAACCTGCTGGAGGTGCATTTCATAGATGTTGGCCAGGGAGATAGCATACTGGTCAAAAATGGATCTAAAGCCATGCTGATCGACACCGGCACTAAAAATAACTCCGTACGATTAAAGAAATATCTGGACCAGCAGGGGATAGAAAAGCTGGATTATGTGATAGGAACCAACCCTCTTAAAGACCACATCGGAGGAATGATTGACCTGATCGGAAACTATGAGATAAGCCGGATTATAATACCCCAGATAGATTGCTTGAACCAGACTTATAAAGAACTGCAGATGGAACTGCTGGCTAGATATATGAAACCGATCAAACCGGAACCAGGGGAAAATTACACTCTGGGTGATGCCAGCTTTACCATACTTGCTCCGAACAGCAGCTGTTATGATACTTTAGCCGATTACTCAATAGTGGTAAAGCTGATCTATGGAGAAACCTCTTTTTTACTTACCGGTGATGCAGGGGAGGTTTCAGAACAGGAAATGCTGGATATGGAATACGACCTGTCAGCTAATGTACTGAAATTAGGAAGGCATGGCAGCAGTTCATCTGCCACCGATGAATTTCTGAGCGCAGTAAACCCTGATTCAGCAGTTATCAGTGTGGGAAGAGACAACCATTATTTAAATCCTCATATGGGAACCATGCTTAAACTTAAAGACCATGAGATCCCGGTATATCGCACCGATGAACAGGGTTCCATAGCAGCGGTGTCAGATGGCCATAGTATTACATTTAACGTTGAACCAGGCACTTATACCTGGCCGGAAATGATAGCAAGTGAGAATAGCAGTGAAGAAGTTGCAGAACCGGAAGGGCTGGATGAGGCAGACCTGCAGAACTTGGTATTTGTCAATGAAAACAGCAACAAATATCATGCTGCAGGCTGCAGCTTCTTAGATGAAAAAGCAGTGGAGATCACCCTGGAAGAAGCCCTGGAAGCAGGATATGAACCCTGCCGGTTATGTAAACCCTAGGTTGTCAGCAACCAGGCCCGCTTAGATGGTCTGCCATAACATTCTGTTGTCCATTATTAGGCAGTCCATTTTGCCTTCATCATGCAGATAGGACAGGTAAGAACGCACCGTGCTGCCTACCAGTACATACTGGTTGAAATCCATGGTCAAATCATAGGCATTGAAAACAGCCTGCAAAATATCTTCGAAACCGGTGGCATCCATACAGATTGAAAGTATCCGGTCGATGATTTCATAAACTTTATCCCGGTTGGCCTTTACCAGCGGGCGGATGTCTTCGCAGGTATCGGCATGGGCAGGAATAAACAGCCTGGCCTGCAGCTGCTCCACCGTATCCAATGTATTCAGGAATGCTCTCACATCATAAACAAAAGACAGATGGTATTTATTAATGATGTTTTCGCTGAAAACACAGTCGGCCAGGAAGTGAACATCATCTGGAGTCTTTAACCCTATCATATCCAAGTAATGTCCGCCCAGCTTAATATACTCCAGGCCCTCGGGCAAATATTCATCGATATTATGGGTGGGATCACTGGCATTGGCCATCAAAAACTTGTTGCGTAGCTCCTTAAAGGGGTAGCCTCCATATAGAAATGAGGGTTCCAGTATGGGGAACCGGGTGATAGTGTTTTCAATTGGGGTGGAAATGATCTGGCAGCCGGTTCTCTGCTGCAGAAACTTGTTGCCGCCAATGTGGTCGGCATTAGAATGAGTATTGATTATCCCTTTCAGGTTCCAATCATTGTTTTTAAGAACCCGCAAAATCTTTCGTCCTGCTTCCTTATCATTGCCGCTGTCCACCAGATAGACGTCGTTATCGCTTACTTTATAAACTCCCACCTTGGCTGGACATTCGATATAATAAGTTCGTTCTCCCACCTGGATCAATTCGTACATGGCATGCTCCCATCCTTACTGTAGTATACTGTCTATCTTATATGGTAGCATAGCACTTTACCATAAAACAATGAATAACACCGGCTAGCTTCCTAAATGGGCTTTGATAAATGCTCATTATTTAGATAAAATATTGCTGTAAATATTGAGTATAGAAGTTGCGTTATGCCTAGAAACAGGCCTATCTTATCTTTTTTGTTGTTAAGGGTGACACCGTGCAGATTCGCCGCATTATTTACGGAAAACGTAATTATGAATGGCTCCTGTAACGCTTCCTGCCAGTTAAACATTTCTACCCCGCTTTCACGCAAGCAAGCAAGAAGGCATTGACTAGTTTTCAGTAACAGCTGCAAACTGCTTTGGACTATGATTAACCAGGAATTAAGGGTAAAATTATGCTTGTGATATATCTGAACAAGTTTTGCGATTAATAATTAGATTATATTTGTATTGAATGTATATGGGAGTATATTTAAAAAGGTGTTAATATTTATTTGGTGAATGATTTTGAGTCAAAAATCTTATCCAATAAGGAGTAGAAAATGTTAAGCGAGTCAATGATTAAGAATGAAGCCAGCAGCAGTGCGGTCTATCACCGGGGCATACGGTATTATACTGAAGCTCGGGTGACAAAGCTCAGTTTCGATAAAGCCCATCGATGTTTTAAGGCCACTGTAATTGGTGAAGAGCACTATGATGTAGCAGTATATTTCAATGAGGACCTGCTGGTTGATGATTATGATTGTGATTGCCCGGCTTATTATGAATATGAAGGGGCCTGCAAACATGTCGTCGCACTTATGAAAGTAATACAGAAGCAGTGGGATATTTATTTTGGTCTTCCCAGCAATATCGTGACCTTTTCTTCCCCCCGGAGATCCCAGTTGGATTCCCGAACCTTACAGAGTGACCATGTCTCTGCCAGGCTGATGGATTTGTTTGAGCAGGATCTGGCTGTGGGGTCTGACTTAACTGAGAAAAAATCGGAAGCCAACACCATACTCGTTCCCACCTTTTGCCTTTCCGCGATTGGAGGAAGAAAGCAGCACAGCCTGGAGTTTCATATTGGCAGCATCCGGCCCTATGTGGTGAAGGATATTCCTGCTTTCTTGTCTGCCTATCTGAACCAACGAGAGCTTTACTTTGGAAAAAACTATACCTTCTACCCCCAGGCGGCTGTCTTTGATGACACTTCGGCTGCACTGCTGAAAATAATTATTGATGCCTATCGCGATGAAAAATATTTACAGGGATGGTCCTCCTATGGGTATACTCTGGGCTTGACCTTTTCCGACAAAAAATCTATGCGTTTGACCAACTCCATGCTGTTAAGATTTTTGGAGCTAATGGAGGATAAAACCTTTAATGCTTACATAAACAATTACAAGATAAGCGGGATGAGTATCCATAAGGGTCGGCCGCCTTTTCCGCTCAATCTGCAGAGTATACCCGGTGGCATCAAGTTATCACTGGACTTGCAGAATCAGGTATATTACGGCCTTGATGCAGATAACCGGTATATTTATCACCAGGGTCTGATATATCATGTCGATAGTCTGTTTGCTCAGACCATAACCCCTTTAATTACGGCTTTTGCTCAGAAGTCTCGACCAGAGCTGGCGATTGCCGATAACGATGTGGCCCGTTTTTTTTCAACGGTCCGCCCCGCCCTGGAAAATGTTACTGATATTGAGGTGGAACCGGCTCTGGAGGAGAAGTATTTTGTTGAGGAACCTGAACCAAAAGTGTATTTCGATCGTTTCCAGAACGGAATTGCGGCCCGGATCGAAATTCAATACAAGACCTACAGCTTGAATCCCGCCCTGCAGCAGACCGGTGAAGCAATAAAAAACCCGGATGGAAAAGTGCTCTTGCGGTCTGTCAAAAAGGAAAAACAACTTATAAATGTTTTCCAGCAATATCACTTCCAACTGCTTCAAGGGTCATTCGTGCAGGAAGAGGAAGCACTGGTCTTCGAATTTCTCCAGGACGCCTTACCTGAACTGGAAGCTATGGCCGAGCTTTATTATTCCGATGATTTCAAAGCCAGAATCAACCATAATGCCGCAGTTTTCCCCGGGGTAAGGATGAATACCGGAAATGGCCTTCTGGAATTATCCCTTGAATACCAGGATATTTCTCCCCGGGAGTTTATAGATTTACTTAAATCCTATAAGATGAAGAAAAACTATCACCGCTTGAAAAACGGAAGTTTTCTTGCTCTGGATAACAGCGAACTCCAGGGGGTCGCTGAACTTATAGCGGAACTGGATGTCAGCAGTCATGCCATAGCTGCGGGTAAGATCCAGCTCCCTTCCTATCGAGCACCCTACCTGGATCAAGCAGCCCGGGAAAGAGGACTCAATGTCCAAGGCAACGGGGCCTTCAAGACCCTGGTGCACGACATTCGAGAGTCTCAGGAATCAGATTATGAATTGCCTGCTCGCATTCAGACTAAGCTTCGACATTATCAAGAGAACGGCTTTAAATGGTTAAAATCTCTGTCTGCTTATGGATTCGGAGGTATTCTGGCCGATGATATGGGTCTGGGCAAAACTCTGCAGGTACTCAGCCTGCTGCTTTCGGACCAGGCCAAAGGCGGTCAGACATCACTGGCTATCGTTCCCACTTCTTTGATGTACCACTGGCAGGATGAAGCCCGGCGATTCACCCCGGATTTGGAGGTTGTCGTTGTAGCGGGAAGTCAAGCAGAACGCCGGGAAGTTCTGGGTTCTCTGGGCACCCCGGATCTTATCGTAACTTCTTATGCCCTTATCAAACGAGACCTGGATCTGTACCAGGACCTGCCGTTCAGATATTGTATTCTGGATGAGGCGCAAAATATTAAAAATCCCAATACCCAGGCCGCCAAAGCGGTCAAAAAAATTCAGGCCTCAGCCCGCTTCGCCCTTACCGGAACACCGATCGAGAACTCCCTGAGCGAGCTGTGGTCCATATTTGATTTTTTGATGCCCGGATATCTCCTGAGTCATAATAAATTCAAGAGCCGCTATGAAGTGCCCATTGTAAAAAACAATCAGCCTGAAGCAATACAGGAATTGAAAAAGCATATCCAGCCCTTTGTTATGAGAAGAATGAAAAGGGAAGTCCTTAAAGAATTACCGGCAAAAACTGAAAATAAGATGTCCAATCCCATGACTGCAGAACAGCGCAAACTTTATCTGGCGTATTTGATGCAAGCCCAGCAGGAATTTCGGGAAGAAGTACAGAAACATGGTTTCGACAGGAGTCAGATTAAGATCCTATCCATTCTGACCAGACTGAGGCAGATTTGCTGCCACCCCTCCCTGTTTATAGAAAACTACACCGGAGGAAGCGGCAAGCTGGAGCTTCTAATGGAAGTCCTGACAGATGCTATTGACAGTGGCCATCGCATACTGGTATTTTCCCAGTTTACCAGTATGCTGAGCCTGATAAAAACCGAACTCGACCGCTCCGCGATTTCTTATTATTATCTGGACGGTTCAACCCCTGCCGAGCAGCGCATGAAGCTAGTCCATGCATTTAACGCCGGTCAGCAGAAAGTATTTCTGATATCACTCAAGGCAGGAGGAACCGGATTGAACCTCACCGGTGCCGATGTAGTTATCCACTACGATCCCTGGTGGAATCCGGCCGTAGAAGACCAGGCCACTGACAGAGCCTACCGCATCGGGCAGAAGAACGCGGTCCAGGTCATAAAACTTATCAGTAAAGACAGCATAGAAGAAAAGATTTTCGAACTGCAGGAAAAAAAGAAAGCATTGATAGATGCCGTAATTCAACCCGGCGAAAACTTCCTGAGTAAAATGAGTGAAGAAGATATCCGCATGCTGTTTGAAGTCTGATTGTTCCACGATGATACCAACCATTCCAACACACTTGATTACGTCAGCCTCCTCATTATGCTTTCCCCCCTGTGGGAACTACCAGGCGCAAAATATTATTTTGCACTTATTGCTACTCCATCGCAATGATCCCCATTTCTTTCTATAAGTTATAACTACATATTGATAGCTTTCAAGAACAGCCACAAACCGCTCTAACTTGAATGACAAGGCAAAAGTGTAAATTTATGGTTGTTATATGTGTTAATAAGTTTTATGATTTTATATAGAGAATTATGATGAAATATGTACTTTTGCCGGAGTGGCTGCCGATGCTGGGAGCGACTTTGAAGGGGTCCTACTGAGCATAATCTGAATGAATATAGAAATTATTGAACTTCCCATTATCCATAGGGAATTATCTGAAGGTTGGCACAAAAAAACCGATGCTTCAATTGTTGCATCGGAATTATATTACAGCGAACACCCCGCCAAACTTTAGATAATTCAGATAGAACGAAACCGCAGTCTTAGAAGCAGTGACTTTCTTTATAGCTATGGGGTTTTAAAACTCCGAACACTTCCAAAATTATGATATATTACTAGCCGCTGCTGAAAAAATGAAAATAATTAAGTCGAAACAACCGGCCAACCGGAAAAATGAGCATAACTTCCCCCTCCCCATGATAGGGCACATTGTTAAACATATACTGTTTTGTTGTATAAGGGAGGCGATTTTCCAAGGCATATAAACCTGTGCTTACTCGAACCGCAGAAAGGACACTTTGATAAATCCCTCCCCGTGATTTTTCGGATTAAGTCGATAGCGGATGCTCTTTCCCTAGATAAAATCGGCGTATTAGTAAGCTGCTTGCATAGTGCAAGTTTTATCGATTTATTTCTGTTACTAAGTAAACCGTAATGTTTGATTTTCATGAATCCCGGAGGCAGGATATGAATAAGAAACCGTCGAATAAATTCTTCGGCCGAAACAGTCATTAATTTCCCTTTGCTGTCATCTTTGTAGTCTCTCCATTTGAAGGTGACATTACCATCTTTGATATTCACAATACGGTTATTGGAGATAGCAACTCTATGAGTATACCTTCCGAGATATTCAACCACAGAAGAGGCATTTTTGAAAGGCGGCTTACAATAGACGATCCATTCTTTTTCATAGAGATCTGATAGAAAGTGCTCAAAATCTTCGTGCTTGGAAAAATGCTGTTGACTACCATGAAATTGAAGCTTGTTTTGATAATATAACTGTTTAAGGTAATACAAATACTTGCCTCTAAATTTCCGGGATAATACCTTGACAGGAACAAAGAACTTCTTTCTGCTGTTTACCCATTTTCCTAAAGAATTGAGGGCACCACCGGGAACAATGCAGTGGACGTGCGGATGATGCATAAGATTTTGTCCCCAGGTATGCAGCACTGAGGTATGTCCGATCTTTGCCCCCAGGTATTTCTTGTCACCAGCCAATTCAGATAATGTTTCAGCAGAAGCTTTAAACAAGAGATTGTATAATTCCCGTTGGTTTTGAAATACCATAGTATTGAGTGTATCAGGAATAGTGAAGACGACATGGAAATAACCCACATTAAGTAAATTGTTTTTCTGCTTATCGACCCAGCGCTCACGTGCCAGTGCCTGACATTTAGGGCAATGTCGATTACGGCAGGAGTTATAGGATATCTGTATGCTTCCGCAATCTTCGCATATAATTTTATGGCCGCCCAAAGCTGATGTCCTGCATTTTTCAATAGCAGCCATAGCTTTGAGGATATGTACGGGTAACTTGTGTTTTTTACGGTATGATTCACCATGTTGTAAAAATATATCCTGAATCTCAACCATTACTTTTTTTCTCAAGAGATAATGATTTTAGCATATCAAGAGGACTGTCAACGCAAATTGAATCAAGCCGTAACAGATGAAGGTAAAATGTGGTTGTGCTAATATCCGAATGCCCCAGTAGTTGTTTAATGATATAGATATTCGTGCCGGCTTCAAGTAAATGTGTGGCGAAGCAATGCCTTAAAGTATGGACTGAAACCTTTTTGGTAATTCCCGCTTTTTCTTTGTATTTATGAAAGATATTGGCAATAGCTCTGGGGGTAAGATGTGTTGAGGATTTCATGCGGCTTTTAAAAAGATAATCTTGAGGCCGATAAGACAGCCAATACTCTCGAAGGATATCGAGATTCATTTGCGATAAAAGCGCATATCTGTCTTTACCACCTTTGCCGCTCCGAATTAATATGCGCATTTTTTTACTATCAATATCTGAAACCTTGAGATTTGCAACCTCGGACAGCCTTAGACCCGCACCATAAATGGTCATAAGAATGCATTTATCTCTAAGATTATTACATGAATCAAAAAGTCTTTTGATTTCTTCCTGAGTAAGAATATCAGGAATTTTACGTTTTTTCTTCTGACAGGGGATTTGCTTGTAATTTAGGCTAATATCAAGAGTAACACCATACAGGAAACGCAACCCGCTGTTATATGTATTTATGCTGCCATTGCTAAGCTTTCTCTCTGTTTTTAGATAGTGTAGAAATTCACGGATTTCATTTACACCTAATTCTGTTGCTGGTTTACCGAAATGCTTTTGAAACATTTTAGCCTTAGTAAAATACTCCTCTTGGGTATGCAGGCTCAGCCCTCTGAGCTCCATATCAAACTGTAATTGCTTGAGTATTTCATCTTGTGTCATGATAGTACCATCTCCTTTAAAATAGATTTCTTGTATATTTTAAAGGAAAATGTTATAAATCAAATTGGGAGTATTTTTACCAGTTCTTGTTAAAATGGACAGACCTTATAGTTGCCACCGCGCTAGCGGTTTTGTTCTATCCATATACTGAACAGTCTGTTTATTGCTAAAGAATAAAATGATAGTAGGGAAATACTGAAGAATTTCATTTATACACTCCCGGATACTTCATATATTTGATGGCTAATAATAAGAATGAGTGATTGTATGAAAAAATATCTATATCTATTGGTTTGTATGGCTGCAAGTTTGGTCCTATTAGCAGGATGCGGAAATCATAGTAACGGCAATCCGGCCATAGGAACAGAAAACATCGTAACGGAAACTGCTTCAAGCCAGCCTGCTGAGACAAGTGACTGGGAACCTACAGCATATGAAACGGTCAACAACTTTGACGGTGTTACTATGACTGTAAAGGAAGGAACAGTTTCCTCTGCCAGTTTGAAAGTAGTATTTGAGAATAATTCCAGCAGTCAGTGTACTTATGGCGAATACTTTTGCTTGGAAAAGAAAATCAATGGAAGCTGGTATCAGGTTCCTGTGGTTATAGATGGCGACTATGCATTTAATCTTATTGCTTATGAGGTTGCTGGCGAGCGTGAATGGACCATCGATTGGGAATGGCTCTATGGCAGTCTGGACACAGGTGAATATCGTATTGTGAAAGATGTACTGGATTTTCGAGATGTAGGGGATTATGATAAATACTATTTGGCTGCGGAGTTTACAATCTACTAACCAAGCTCATAGCGATTATGAGGAGCGTGTTTAGATATTTATGTTGCTAAATATCTATGATTACATTGAAGATGATCATTGCTTGAAGTGTTACTTCTTAGTGTTGGCAGAGGTTTAGTTATGAAGAATTTGCTGTAATAACTGGCCTATTCATGGGAGAGAGCAGAATGAATAAATATCCATTAAAAAGATACTTGGTCTTGGTTATTTTAATAATAATCTTAGCAATTACTCCAGTTGAATTTCATCCGGGCAAAGATGAATGTGAGCCGAGGCTAAGTGTTCGTCAGGCAGTAAACATTTTTGATCAAGAAGATATTCATTTAAACGAAAGCAGTGACTCTGAAGCTTACGAAATAAACGGGATAAGACCGGCTACTTATTTTATTAATGATACGAAAAACAAAATCGACATCTATTGCTATGACTCTATTGATGAGCGTAAAACTGCTTATATGAAATATAGAGATAGTGACGAGGGGAGAGGTATGTATTCAAATTCGGGGCTCCAAAATGCGAAAAATTTGATTTTCATTATTACACCGGTTGATGATGAGCAGATGACTGTTGAGGATATGGAACTGTTATATAAAGTAACAAAAACTATTTTTGAGGAATTAAATGATACCCAGGAAATTGTTTTTAGCGGAGCCGGTAACAACTGGGAAGCGCTAACGGTAGTAAAATACTACGAATATTTTTATTATGGTGAAAATGCAACAATGAAGTATGACCATTATTATACGGAATCTGGCTCACTTAAATACCTTGGCCAGGATATAGAATCGGTAGGAGAAATATCTTACGAAATACAGTGTCCCACCGGTGGAGGTTCGGGCTCAAGGTCAAAATTAAAGCCTGATGGGACGGTGAGTCTGGGTTCGTCAGGAGGTACAGGAGCAATTCCCCGTGCTGACCACGAAATGACCTTTACCGTCAGATGGAATGATCAGGAAGAGACTTTTGCAGCCCGTTCCCTTGACACCCAGAGCAATCACACCTAAGCTTTATTTCCTTTCTATTGAATCAAAGACCCATTTTATCCCATTTGGCCCCTCTTCAGAAATTACTGCAATTTTCACTGCATATCCCTGAGCATCCTGGTGAAGAATGATGGTTTTAGAATAGTCTTCATTAAAATATATTACCGGCATTTTAGACCCAATTTCACGGTATTGGTCTACTATATCTATTAAGGTCAATATATAGTCACTTCTTTCTGTCTCTGAAAGATCTTGCGCAATATTTGCTTTGTCTAACCAACTTGCCTTCTGCAATCCTATGATATCTTCTAGATATTGATCAGCTATATCTTTTTGTATATCATTTGGTTCCAATAATTCAGCAGATGATATATAAATTGTCTGGGCAGATCTATCCCATGCTAAAAAACGTCCGCCCAAAGCTTCGCTCACAAAGCGTACGGGTGCGAGTGTTCTTCCATTGACGATTTTGATGGGTGCTTCGATAGGTACCCTCTGCCCATTAATGGTTGGTTCAGAACCTATTGGCAGTACTACAGTAATATCCCCTTTTACAGCTGTAGCTGTTCTTGTTTCCTGATTCCATTCTATAGCCGCACCCATAGCTTCAAATATAGGTCTTATTGGTACCATAATAAGATCATTTTCTATAACAGGTGGTACGTCAAAGGATATTTCCTGGTCATCAAGGGCAACATTAGGTACAGCTAATGCCGGTAAAACAAAAACATTACAAATTAGTAAAGAACATAATATAATGAAAACGAATTTTTTCATGATGAATAATCTCTCCTTGTATTGATTTTATACATAGCTCATGGAAATGTTGTTTATTTAAATTTAGAAGCAAAGCTACCACCATAAAGGGGTGCTTTGCTTCTAAGCCTTCTATGCTAGTTTTTTTCTACTGACTTAAGCACCCATTCTTTACCGTTTGGTCCATCTTGAGAAGAAATTAATAGTTCAACTGCACTATCCACGTCTTGATAAAGAATGACGGTTTCAGAATAGTCTTCATTAAAGTATAGCAAAGGCATTTTAGACCCTATTTCACGATATTGATTTACTATATCTATTAAAGCCAATATATATTTACTTCTTTCTGTCTCTGAAAGATCTTGAGCAATATTTGCTTTGTCTAACCAACTCGCTTTCTGTAATCCTTTGATATCTGCTTTATACTTCTCAACAACTGTTTTTTGTATTTCTTCTGCTTGTTCAATGATATTTATTGATAACGATTTGCTCCCATAGGTATCATACGAACCACCTGTTATAGTCATCCCGTCTCCCCAAACCGTGCTGGTAGTACTTCCGTTATAAGTACGTCCTGTCGTATAATCCCATAGAAAGCTATACGAAGCAAAATTACCTGGTACTTGCGGTGCATTAGGGGTATGATTTATGAGGTTATAGTAATTGTCATACACTTCACCATATGCTTTTGAATAATCAGCTCCACTTCCTATAGTCTCCCCATGACACCAATAATTGCTGCCTGATTTATACATATCTGTATTAGATTCTACCAGATCCAATGCAAAAGCTGAAGAGCTTAAAAACAAAGTAGTTAATAATATCATTAACGTTAATACAACTGATTTAGTTACTCTTTTTGTATACAAAAAAATTCCTCCCTTAAATTAAATTATATTTTCACTTTGTTAAGATAATTAAACCCCCGTGTGCTATTGGGTGATCTTATATGCGTCATAACTGAAATCCACCTCCTTATAATAATTGCACTATTGCTTGTTCTTCTCCCTCCCTTCTTATTATCTGAAACTGTTGGGTAAGAGATTGTTCCTTGAACTTGCATAAAACAAAATTAACAAGGATGTCGATTGCTATTTCCGTTCATACGAACTAATGTTTATACCAAGGTAATTTTTTCCCCGACGAGTTGATCGATAGGCCCGGACTTAACAAGGAAATGTAGGTGAATTTAGTCGTTATTACGCCTTGCGTCCCTGCGTTTTCTGTCCCGTCAGCGGCGTGAACCGGGATGGCCAAAAAACGGCCATCAGGACAAGAAATCCCATGCACATCAATTTTTTAATAAATAAAAACCTCCTTAAAATATCTTTCAATAATAGAGACAACCAAGAAGGCTTTTTGCAACAAAATTTTTCTATTTTTTTAAAAATTTTCTTTTCTTTACTATATATTTCACTCCTTCAGCTATCTTTGCTGCTCTGTCTTAATTACATATACGTGATGGATGTTCCTTATTTTCTGATTATGATATGCAAATTGAAAAAGCCCCCTGAGCGAGTATTGCTCTTTTGAAAAAGCGGCCATTCCCGCCTGACCATTGCTCAATATGCGGTTATAGAATCCTCACAAATATTGGGCCATAAAGAAGAGAGGGCTTAAAATACACAAATGTTTATAAGCGGTGATCGATCTTTCTACTCGATTCATCAGAAAAAATGCAGATCCTCAACCGAAACCGACAATTGAACCCGGGAACCTCTGCATAATGACAGCCTTTGCCACTCTGCCATTGATAGTACGGTTTTCCAGTTGCCATTGCCGTTGCAGCTCACCTCAACATGGGTATTATGATAATTAACATGTTCAATAAAAGCTGGCCAGGAGTTAGGTCGCATATCACAGAAGAAGGAACAGCTTCCTCTACCAGTTTGACAGTAGTGTTTGAGAATAACTCTGGCAGTTAGTGTACCTATGGTGAAAACTTTTGCTTGGAGAAAATCAATGGAAGCTGGTATCAGTTTCCTGTGTTTATAGATGGCGACTATGCATTTAATCTTATTGATTTAGGCCACTGGCGAGCGTGAATGGACCATCGATTGGGAATGGCTCTATGGCAGTCTGGACACAGGTGAATATCGTATTGTGAAAGATGTACTGGATTTTCGAGGTCCGGGGGATTATGATCAATACTATTTGGCTGCGGAGTTTATAGTCTAATAAGCGATCAAAATGAAGATACACTCTTTATTTTTGCTGTTGCACTGGTTTAATCCGCTGGTTTGGGTTGCTTTCTTCCTTATGGGTGAGGATATGGAATTACCCTGCGATGAAAGTATTATTGAGCAGATGCGTAGAGAGATTAAAAAGGACTATTTAATCTCTCTTTTATCACTGTCCTTGGGCAGACGAATTATTGGTGATTGTCTTCTTGCCTTTGGTGAGAACAATAGGAAAGGATACATAATGAATATATTAAACTACAAAAAGCCTGTATTTTGGGTTGTTATCCTGGTAATTATTGCAGTGGTGGGAATTTGTGTGGGACTCGTGAATAAACCACAAAAAGAGCCATTAACAGTAGAAGATTATGCCAATCAATTTATTGAGCAGCAAATTACAACTTATGAAGAAAACGAAGGGACAGATGTCAAGATTATTGACAACAAAATTACCAGGCTTGAAAAAATAGCTTCATTTGATGAATTGCTTTCATCATCTGTGGAAATTTGGAGCCTTGAATATCGATTGAAACCTGATGATATAAGTAAGGCGTTCTTACCAGGTGGTATGAATGAGGTTGATGGATGGATTACCGAAAATAGCAGTATGGGTAAGCCTATGTTGATTTTTTCTTATGAAGGATCAAAACCACAGTATTTAGGATATGCTTGGAGTGGAGAAGGGGATTTTACTACCGCTGCAGGACGGGAAACAGCACTTCGTAAGTTCCTTGTAGGGATGGATCTATTACCTGATGGAACTTATAGCGATACTGCTGAGAAAGCGCCAGTACCTTCATTAAATGAGCTTCTAACAACTGAGTTAACAGAGAATTTGGAAAGCATTGGCGTTGATACCAGTACTCTCACCAGGATGGAACTTGTCGATCCTAAAGTAGATGATCCATCATACTATCTTATTTCATCAATAGAAGGAATTCAAATATATTTAGATGCGGACAGAAATGTTGTCAGTATCGTGAATTTTATAGCAGAAGATAATGGCCTATCAGCCCAAGACAATGTTGCGGTATTACTAGATAAGGTCCGTAAGCTGCTTAATTTGGGTGATGACTATATCTGCTCGGATGGTTATACATCCTTTACCTTTACTCGTCAGTATCCTAACGGTCTTAAAAATATATATGAATCTGTCAATGTTCAGGTGAGTTCAGTTGCTCCTGCCGTGACCGTGCTGCGGAGGTTCAATGTACCGCCTAACCGTATAGAACCAGCTTTAACTGAGACAGAAGCTATCAAAGCGGCAGAAAACAATGAATATGCAGTAAATAATACCGAAGTGCCGTTGATTTGCTATCGGCCGCCAGATTCAGAAACCGGCCAAGTAAGGCTAGCTTACAAAATTTATTATGGTACTGCATCCTGGGTAATAATTGATGCCGAGAATGGTGATGTATTGGGAATAGATGCTCTAAATGAAAATTGATGATCTGCTGGACCAGATTCATATAATATAGCAAATAGAAGAACAGCGATTGGTGATTTTGCTTTCAATGATACCATCTCCTAATAACTTTTTATTTATCAGTACATAATTGCCAGAAATAAACACTTGAGTTAACGGGTAAGGAGGTGTTTGCTAATGAATGTGCATGAACGCTTAACGGAGGCGGTACGCTTAGTAAAGGAAAGAGAAAAGTGGCTTCATCGCAGAGAAATAACCGGTAATCTAATTCAAGAACAGAAAAATCTTAGGGATCAAATGAAAAAGCAATTGGCTTTGGAAAGCAGAGATGTGGAAAGGTTAGACGGCATTACACTCCATAATCTTTGGCATAGCCTCAGAGGAACTAAGGAAGAAGCAAAACGCAAAGAGCAGGAGGAATATCTGAAAGCCAAACTTAAGTATGATGAAGCCAATGCTGCCCTGATAGCACTTGAAACAGATCTAATTAGAATGGACAAGATTTTGACCGCCATGGGTGATGTGGACACTAAATACCAGCAGGCTTTACGGGACAAGGAAGAGTACTTGCTGGGCTCTGGTGGATCTGAAGCCCAGCATCTGTTTGAGATGGCCGAACAGTTGGGCTGCTTAAAAGCTGAGAAAAAAGAACTGACAGAAGCAATTGAAGCCGGAAAAAAAGCGGAGCAAGCATTCTCCAAGGTGCAAAAAAGCTTGGGCAGCGCTTCAGGATGGGGGGCGGTTGACTTGTTGGGGGGAGGTCTTCTAAGCACTGCGATAAAGCATTCCCACATCAATGATGCCAGGAATGAAATAGATCAGGCTCAGCTGCTGCTGAGAAAATTTCAGCGGGAACTGGCTGATGTCAAAAATACCAATGGCACCATTGAAATAGGCGGATTAACAACATTTGCCGATTTCTTTTTGGATGGATTATTATTCGACGCAATAGTTCAGTCTAAAATCAACACTGCCCAGGATCGCACCAGGCATCTCCAACGTGAGGTGAAGGTGACTATTCATGACCTGAACATGATGAAGGAGCAAAACAGCCAAAAACTATTGGAACTTGATCAAGAACGCAGGCGAATAATAGAAAACGTCCACTGAGTCTTATTTGCAGGTGAAAATACCTGCCTGTTACTAATATTCTTCCATGAACCGCAGGGATATGGAGTTACCCTGCGATAAGGTGTCAAGGGGACGGGGTTGTTGACAAACTACCTAATTGGAGAGGCTTATCGGTATTAATAGAGGCGTAGTCCTGAAAGCCTAAAGGTTGTCAACAACCCCGTCCCCTTGACACCTAAATAATCCCAAAATGGAGGTAGTAGAAGAAATGAAAAATTCATCTAAAACAAGAGAATACCTAAAAACATACTCGTTGATATGCATACCATTAATTTTAGGTTTTCTAATAAACACACCAATATTTGGGTATTACTTCCCGCTTTTGTTTTCGTTATTATTTTTGGCTTTTTGGTTTTGGGTAGGAACTAAGTTCTACCAATTAAATATAAGTAAAGTTTACAGCTTATTGATAGGAAATAGCATAAATATAATATCTGCTATTCTGTTTATTTGGTCATTTTTTATCACTTCAGACGAAAATAGGAACTTATTACTAGCTGGTTTTTCTCAATATTATGCTGGTCCTACTCTCGCAATAAGTGCCAGGTTATACCTTTTAACTAACCCCGAGGTGCTTACAAATGGATATGTCACAATTTCATACATTCTTATGTTCCTGGTATTCACAGCAGGGTTTTTTTATGGGGCGAAAAGATAGTTGTTTTATTTATGCTATTGATGCGTATTGGATTAAAAAATATCAACAAAGGTATAAGACATATCTTGGACAGTGGATACCGTGACAGGGCTGCCCGGAGGCTCAGGGTGAAAAAGCAGACAGGAAGGATAATATTTTTATGATAAAAGAGCTCAGCGCTGATCAGATAGACAGAATAATGGATATATGGCTGCAGACGAATATAAAAGCACATGATTTCTTACCGGAAGAATACTGGGTGAACAATTATGAGGTGGTTAAAAACACTTATATACCCGCATCTAAGACCTATGTTTATGAAGAGAACCATGAGATTAAAGGATTTATAAGCATACTGCCAAATGGATTTATTGGAGCATTATTCATAGATTCTAGTTATCAGAGACAGGGTATAGGGGAAAGTCTGATCAGATACTGTAAAAGTTTATATGATAAATTGAGTTTGGCTGTTTATGCTGAAAATGAACAGGCTGTTGCTTTTTATAAGAAAAACAATTTTACTATAGAAGCCGAAGGACAAAATGAAGATTCCGGAAGTTTGGAATATCTTATGTTATGGACAAAGTGATGAGAGAAATACCGAACTATTTATAGCCATAAAGTAGAGTATGAATTTGATAGTAGAGCGATTTATTTTACATTGTGAAGTATGAGGAGCAGAGATGAAAAAGAAGCATAATCCCGCCAGGATTATATCAGTCTTGATCATTATCATGTTAATCTGGAGCGGTATTACAATCTTTGATTACAGGCGGGTCTGTCTAGTTTTGAAAGACCTGTTTTTGCTGTACCAGCAGCAACAGCGGATGATGGCGGTTCCGGTACATATAAAGGATTAGGGTATTCATTTGATATAGAAGGAAATTTTATGCCGGAGGACGAATTCCCGGGTGTAACCCAGGCTCGATTTTATTTGTTTGGCAAAATGATCGAGGAATCAGTTAGAGACTAATTGAAAGCTGTGAGGTAAAAAAACATGGATTTCACGCTGGAAAAACAGTATATGCAAAAACGGAGTAATTTTTGATTCGTGTATGTATGCCCTGGTGGAATAGCATATCGGCAGAAACAACGTAAGATAGTTCATCGGTAAGCGTATATAATGGAAAAGGCTGTAGCCGGGGAAGGAGATTATTAATAAGAATGAACCATCATGATTATAATTATAGAAATATCCGAGGAAGTGTTATCTCAAAATATACCGTGTGCTGCTATTCCGGCGTTCTTATGAAAAAGATTATACTGCTGGTCTCTTTTATACTCTCCATCCTGATCCTGTCTCCGGTGATACCGGTTCAAGGCGCCGGTAACGAAAGCGGAGGCATAAGAGTATACTGCAACGGTGATTTCCAGGGCAGCACTGCCTATATTGATCCCGATACTGGGGTAGGCATGGTACCGCTGGTGCTGATCCAAGGTCTGCCGGGGCTGCGCCTGGATGTACGAGATAATCAGGCCTGGTTTGCCCTCAACGGCAGGGAGTTGAGCAGTACGGTGGGGAGCAATACCTGCGTTATAGATGGACAGAACAAAACCTGGCGGTGCGGGTTGCAGTTATGGCGGTACGGGATCGCCGTACCTGGCCGCGATCTCTTTGAATCCCTGGGAGCCAGCGTCAGATGGGACGAAAATGAGAGAGCCATTTATATCACCGCTCCGGTACCAACCCCGACTATTCCAGAAAATCTTAGCCCCAGCAGTTTGCCGCTGCGGGTGGCATTCATCCAGGATGAGCAGTTATGGCTGCTGGATGCGAGTGAACCGGAGGCCCAGCCATCGTTGGTACCCAGCCGCAATATGGAGCAGATAATTGGCTGGTCCCATGACGGAAAATGGCTGGCCTATTTACAGAGATCAAGTGATGACAGGTACCCGGAGGATGTGATTCTGTGGGTGGTATCTTCTGATGGACAGAACCCCCAATGCCTGGATGTGCTGCCGATTACATATGGTTCCCCGATCTGGTCTCCGACGGAAAACACCATTGCATATCAGGCTTTAATAAGAAAGCAGGAGGATTCCGTCGACTGGAGTCTGAGGATAGCCGTTCAGGAAAACGGGAAGTGGCAGCATCATGAGCTCTTGCAGCCTGCGGATCAGCCCCTGGGTTTGGGTTTGGCCTGGTTCCCGGACGGTCAGAGCCTGGTGGTGAGCCGGGTGCACGATGAAGACCATCTGCCTGAACTGGACCGAGTCGATTTACAGGGGAAGGTCAGCTGCCTGTTGGCCCTGCCGGCAGATTTAGCGGGAAGTTATCAAGACGGATTGTACATCCGAGACATCAATGGTCTCAAGCTGTCCCCGGATGGTCGTTATCTGGCCTGTTTTCTGGGGATTAACTCAGCATCCTTGAATTCAGACGGTATGAGTCTGCAGATAATTGATCTACAGGAAAAGTCACTCTCGATCAATCTGGGGGTGGCTTTGGGATACCGGGAATGGGTGCAATGGTCCGCGGACAGTGAGAAACTGGCGGCCATAATCGGATCTGGCCGCATGGCCAGTACCAACAAACATCTGGAACTGGTACAGGTGGATGCAAACGGACTAAATATCAAAGACCTGGGCGAAGCGAGCCAGGTAGATAACAAGCCTATCTGGGACGCAAATAGCAACACACTATATTTCAGCCGCGGTCAGGAAAGTGAAGCCTGGCTGGAAGAAGGACGGCATCAAGAAGTACAAGTCCCGGGGCAGCAGATATTCTGCAGCAGGGATGAGCAGGTGCAGAGCCTGAGCGAACCTGGCAATGAACAGGCTGATTATCCGTTATCCTTATCACCGGACGGCCAATACCTGCTTATGCAAAGGCTGGACTATATCGACCTGGGTGACCTCTGGCTGATGAACCTGGAAGACAGCCATATGGTCAAGCTTATGGATAATATACAGGCTAATGCCGGCTATTACGGCAGCTATTTCCCGGACATGATCAGCGTTTATTGGATTAAAAACAATATAAAATAAAACTGCGCAGCAGCAGCTCATGGGGATTCTGGGTTCGTCAGGAGGCACAGGAGCAATTCCCCATGCTGACCCCAAAATGGCCTTTACCGTCAGATGGAATGATCAGGAAGAGACTTTTACAGTCCGTTCCAAATAAATACTATAGGGAATGGAATGTGTATTATTGCGCTGGGGGGGAAGGCATGAAATTAATTTGTGAATCTCGTTATCTTAAAGACTATTTACGTGAATTGGATGTGGTTGATTACAATCACCCATTAACCAGAACGAAAGTAAGTGAAATAGTCTCTGGTTCATTTAACGAAATTGAAATGATCAAATCTTCATTTGAATATGTCCGTGATAATATTGCCCATTCTTTTGACATACAAGGCTCCCGTGTGACATGTAAAGCATCAGAAGTTCTTTTCTTTGCAGAAGGAATTTGCTATGCAAAGTCAAACTTATTAGCAGCCATATTAAGAAGTAAGGGCATTCCCACCGGGTTTTGTTATCAAAGGCTTACCAGGGGCGATACGCCTGATACAGGCTATTGCATACATGCTTTAAATGCGGTATATCTGAAAACGCTGCAGCGTTGGATAAGATTAGATGCCCGTGGGAATAAAGCAGGGGTCAATTCTCAATTTTCTATTGACGAGGAGAAATTGGCTTTCCCGATAAGGAAGGAATATGATGAAATAGATTATCCCATTATTTATACAGAACCAAATGCCAATACCATGACTGCATTAAAGCAGAATTCGGATTGGCAGATGCTTTATAATAAATTGCCTGATAAATTGTAGCTTTCTGCTGTTCATCATAATGAGAAGGTGAAGGGAATAGCAAAAACCCTAGAATTTCTTAAGGAATACCGTAAGCGGTCGAAAATCGAACCAAAGAATGCAGAATTAA
Source organism: Syntrophomonas sp. (assembly GCA_016841245.1). GTDB lineage: Bacteria > Bacillota > Syntrophomonadia > Syntrophomonadales > Syntrophomonadaceae > JAAYJK01. The sequence goes on along the minus strand of JAENZN010000007.1, from coordinate 89,525 downwards.
TAAAATTCCACGGATTAGACCAAACCAAAGGCTGCGGTTTTCGAAGTATCGGCATTCAGGCCAAACCAACACTCCTGGTGATAAATGTAAAGCGGATAGCCAAGCTGGTATCCGCTTTACAGGGATTAAACTCTTATTTTCTGAACTGTTTATCCTGTTGGTCATTCATTATCCGACCAGCTTGGACTGGGTCTGACGCCCAAACGGTTTAAAAAGGCTACTTTTTCAGTGGTCTCGAACCGTCCCCCTGGTTGCCAATCGTAATATTAATTTCTATCTGCGTTTTCCCCCGCCCATTTGAGGTTGACCATCCATCTGGTGTCCTCCCATTTGCGACTGCGTAATACTCGTTATCGTTTCACCGTTTACCGTCACTTCTCCACCATTCAGCTGAGCTGTGCCATTTGAATCGAATGCAGACCTTGCTTCAATATCAATGGTTCCTCCGTTGATATATATATTCCCGTTTGAATCAAATGCGTCCGTATCGCCGCTGCCCATTTTTACATAAATCGTTCCGCCATTCACTTCAATAACGACACTATAGCTTGAATTTTTCGCTGTAGCATTGATCCCGTCATCTGTGGCATATATATCGATCTCTCCGCCGTTAATCTGGACATAGGTTCCTTCGATGCCTTCCGTACAAGTTTCGATATTAATGGTGCCTCCGTCAATCTGAACCACGCTGGTTCCGCGAACTGCATCATCTGCTGCGGTTATATTCAAGGTACCTCCATAGATATATATATGTCCGAGTGATGCGTCATCATCATTTTCACTGTGCAGGGCATCTTTACCGCTGTTAATGGTTATATCTCCGCTATATATGCGAATCGAATCATTTGCCTCTAAACCGTCTTCAGCTGAGGTAATGTCGTAAGTGCCCCCGGTAAGCTTCAGATCGTCTTTCGAGGTAATGCCATTGCCTTCATTAGACACAATTTCCAGTATGCCGGTTCCGTTTAAAACCAGGTCATCTTTTGAGAAAATAACCGCATCTAAATTAGTTTCTCCGTCTGCTGCATACGCACCCGTGACTTCCATATAGTTATCGCTGTCAGTGGTTGTCACAAAAACTTTATCCGCTGATTTCACATAAATTGCCGGGGTATTTTCATTGATAATCGATACATCGTCCAGCACAAGCTGCACTTTTGCTTCATCATCCGCAGCAACAATAACTGTGACATTTTCAGCCTCACCACTCAGTAGGTATACACCTTCTTCTTCAATTGTGATATCTTCACCGCTTACCAATTCTGAGGATACCGCAGCTGTTAAATCAGCTTCCTGCTCCAGATCCCGATCCGTAAACATATCTGAGGTGTTAAGGAGTGAATCGCCGGTGGACAAGACACTGCTTGCTGCAGCTCCGACGTTTGAAGCCTGGGTATCTGCGGTCTCAGTATTCGAAATCTGCGTATCTGCCGTTCCGCTGCTGTCCTCCGTCATCGCAGAACATCCCGCAAATGTAAACACAAGTAATAAAGCTATCACAGCCGGTAAAAACTTTTTCATTTAATATCCTACTCCTTTTCAAAGTGTTTATTTGACGATTGTTCAATATCATAATACCGCGTCAACCTTAAATAACCCTTAAATTTGCAGGGGAAATAATATCCGCTGTTGGGGGGGTAATCGTTTTCCGGATGCTGTTTTATGGTAACTGCACAAACATAACTTTAGTTTAGTAGTTCTGATGATGCCATCCATGAACGACTGTTAATAATCTCTCATTTGTTTCCGGCCATAATTCATCACCAAAAAAACAAAACCCAATTATCAAGAAAAAACCCATTTTCATTTTGGGGTTTCTATCAATACCCTCTCGATAAAGGTTTGCTCTGCTTTAGCCTGAATTACGGGTCAGGGTTTTTTTGAATGGTTGTCTTTTCTTTAAATATTTTTCAGATTAATTTAAGTAATAGGCTTTATTATAACAACAGTTCAAATAATAAATGAAATGGAGTGTTTCACATGGCAGCTTATCAAAACGTATTTAAACGTTATGAAAAAAAATATATGCTGACCGAGCGGCAGCATCATACTCTGCTGCTGGCTTTACAAGCTTATATGAACCAGGACAGGTTTGGCTGGCACACTATAGGTAACATATATTTTGATACTGATAGCTATGATCTTATCAGGGCATCTATAGAAAAGCCAGTCTACAAGGAAAAACTTCGTCTGCGCAGCTATGGAATTCCTAAATCTGGCGATAAAGTTTTTGTAGAACTGAAAAAGAAATTCACTGGTGTTGTTTACAAGAGGAGGATACAGCTTCCGCTGGAGAAAGCTGACAATTATCTCCTGCATGGTGAACAGCCGGGTGTATCCAGCCAGATCCTGCGTGAAATTGATTGGTTTATGATGAGGTATCACCCGGTTCCAAAAGTATTTATTGCCTATGACAGACTGGCTCTGTTCGGTAAGGAGGATGAAAATTTACGTATCACCTTTGACCGCAATATACGCTTTCGCCAATCTCAATTGGATTTGTCAAAAGGTACCTGGGGTAATCCCCTGCTTGATTCGCAAAAGGTCCTGATGGAGATAAAGATTCCCGGTTCCATGCCTTTATGGCTTAGTGGTATTTTGAACCAGATGGAAATATTCCCAAACTCTTATTCCAAATATGGAACCTGTTACAAAGAACATCTAATCCATCAAGTTTATAAAAAGGGAGGAGATATCAGTGCTTGACAGCATTATAAGCATAATACCAACTACAGCTATAAGTATCGAGTATCTTTTGATTTGCACGCTGGCTTCCATCATATTAGGCCTGGGCTGCGCTGTAATCTATATGTATCGCAATACATATAGTAAAAACTTTGTCGTAACTCTGGCCCTGCTTCCAGCCATGGTTCAATTGGTAATTATGATTGTAAACGGCAACGTGGGGGCTGGAGTCGCAGTAATGGGTGCTTTTAGTCTGGTTCGTTTCCGCTCCATACCGGGCAGTGCCAAGGAAATCGGCAGCATCTTTTTTGCCATGGCGGTTGGGCTCGCAACTGGGATGGGATATCTGGCCATTGCTTTTGTTTTCCTGATAGTTGTGGGATTAATGACACTGCTCTTAAATACCATTAACTTTGGGGAACAGGAAAGCATTGAAAAAGAACTCAAAATAACGATCCCTGAAAACCTGGATTATACTGGTTTATTTGATGATCTGTTTGCAAAATACACTAAGGGAACAGAATTGATTCGGGTAAAAACAACTAATATGGGCAGTCTGTATGAACTTTACTATCACATAACTTTGAAAGGTTCAGAAATTGAAAAGAGCTTTCTTGATGATCTTCGCTGCCGTAATGGAAATTTGAACATTATCTGCGGCAAAGTCCGTAGCAGCCGCGGCGAATTATAAATTTAGCGAAAGGAATAAGGTTAAAATGAGAAAGTCAAAATTATTATCCTCAATTATTATAGGAATGCTGTTATTGAGCAGTATTGTTGGCTGCGGCACCCAAACCAGTGCTGACAGTAACGACAGTACTTCAGAACTGGTTTCCTCGGTGGTTTCTTCAGGGGTGGCTGAGATTACAGTCGAATACAGTACTGAAGATATGGACAGCAGCTGGGATGCTTCATCTGCGAATATGATTACTCTGGACGGTGATTCTATAACAGTAAACGGTGATGGAGCAGCAGCTTCCGGAAGCGTTCTTACTATTACCAGTGCAGGTACTTATGTATTGCAGGGCACTTTAAACGATGGTCAGATCATCGTGAACGCAGGAAAGGACGATACAGTCAGGCTGGTTCTAAATGGCGTTCAGATATATTGTTCAGATAGTGCGCCCATTTATGCGCAGCAATCTGAAAAGACCATAGTGACATTGGCGGAAGGCAGCAGCAATACCCTGGAGGATGGGATTGAGTATTCTTGTGCCGAAGGAGAGGATGAACCGAACGCTGTAATTTTCGGAAAGGATGACCTCACCCTCAATGGTTCAGGTTCCCTGACGGTCAACGCCAATTTCAACAACGGGATTGGGAGCAAGGCTGACCTGGTTATTACTGGTGGAGAAATATCCGTTACGGCGGTTAACGATGCATTGCGCGGCCGGGATTCCATAGCTATCAATGGCGGTACCTTTAATATTGAAGCAGGTGGAGATGGTCTCCAATCTAACAATGACGAAGATACCGATAAAGGCTGGATTTCTTTCGATGGCGGAGTTTTCGTTATCACTGCGGGTAATGACGCAATTCAGGCAGAAACCGCCCTGCAGGTCAGCGATGGGGAAATCAATCTGGTCACCGGAGGCGGCAGTGCCACCAGCGCTGACAGCAGCGGCGATCCCCGTTCAGACTGGGGTCAATGGGTAAAACCAGATTCCACCAACACCTCTGAAGAGGAAACTGCTTCCGCCAAGGGAATCAAAGCAGGCAGCAGTATCCTGATCAATGGCGGAGTAATAAATATCGATTCTTCAGATGATGCGATTCACTCCAATGGCGATATCCTGATCGAAGCAGGAGAACTTACGATTTCATCCGGAGATGATGGGGTTCATACTGATTCCTCCCTGACAGTGGACGGAGGAACGATCGATATCAGCCAGTGTTATGAAGGCCTGGAGAGTGCCAATATCACTATGAATGGCGGAACAGTACATCTGATAGCCAGTGACGATGGATTAAACGCAGGTGGCGGAAATGATGGTTCGTCCATGGGAGGCAGACCGGGAGAAAACAGCTTCAGCAGCGATGAAGATTATTATATTCGTATAACTGGCGGCTATTTATATGTTGATGCTTATGGTGACGGCATCGATTCCAATGGTGCACTTTACTTTGATGGCGGTACGGTACTGGTGAGCGGTCCTACCAATAACGGTAACGGTCCTCTGGACTACAATGGCACCTGTGAAGTCACCGGAGGTACCCTGGCAATTGCCGGCAGTTCAGGAATGGCACAGGCTCCCCAGGAAACCTCGACTCAAAACTGCCTGATGGTATATTATTCCTCTGCCCAGGCAGTTGGAACCCTGGTAAACTTGAGTGATGAGAAAGGGAACGCTATCCTGACCTTTGCTCCAGCCAAAGATTATCAGTGCATCGTTATCAGCAGTTCTGACTTGGAGCAGGGAGAGACATATATCCTCAGCTCTGGCGGCACATGCAGCGGAGAAGTTAATGACGGATTTTATGCCGGGGGCACATATTCCGGCGGTACGGTTTTAAGCGATATTACAATTTCCAGTACCAGTACCGGCATTTCTGACAACGGCTCTGAAGTTACCGGCGGCGGCGGTGGTATGGGCGGAATGGATGGTCAGAGACTTGGCTCCGGGGGGAGGATGAAATAGGAATCATATAATTTATCAATAATATGGAAAGAAAAGGGGCTGTGCCAAAACTTCGGTTTCGGATGCAGCCCTCTACACTTGATAAAGAAACATATACTGACATGCCGATGATAATAATACGTGTAAGAAAAACTAATTACCTTGGGGGGAATGATTGATAAAACAGCTAATGATTTTGCTGCTCATGTACTGCTGAGAGTATAATAAATAATATATAAATCAATCGGATGTTATACCAATGACCAAGGAAATGAATTGACTGTAAGAAATAAAAAATTTATTTTTAATACATATCCTAAATAAATTTGGAGGTTTAGAAATGAAAGCAATTATGAATCGAAGAAGTATCCGATGTTACACTGACCAAAAAGTCAATGATGAGCAGGTCAAAACACTGTTGGAGGCAGCCATGTGCGCACCCTCAGCTGGCAATGAACAGCCCTGGCATTTTATAGTAATCAGAGATCGACAGTTGCTTGACAGGGTGCCTGAGTATCATCCCTATTCCAGTATGATAAAACAGGCCTCTTTAGCGATACTAATATGTGCGGATACCAGGTTAAGTAAATATGATGTTGATTATTGGATACAGGACTGCGCTGCCGCGACCGAAAACCTTTTGATAGCAGTGCAGGATTTAGGGCTGGGTGCGGTATGGCTTGGCGTTTACCCCCGGCAGGAACGAGTACAAGGACTGCGTCGGATTTTTAATATTCCCGATGAGGTAGTTCCTTTTGCTCTGGTTCCAGTTGGCTATCCAGCTGAACATAGGAGCGGGGAAAACCGTTATCGTGAAGACCGGGTCCACCTGAATGCCTGGTGAAAACAGAATGACGTAACATGGAAAAATCTCACTGCCGTATATTAATCACCAGGTAATTAATGCTCACCTCTTCCTAGTGCTTAGATAGGAACTGATTAGCATAATGTAGAAAGGTTAAATAGTCCCTGGTGTCCTAAAACTTAATATTGGGAGTGAATCATATGAAAAAATTATTATGGAAGCCCTCTGCTGAATATGTAAAAAAGACTAATATGAACGCTTTTATGGGTTATGTAAATGCCAAATTTGGCTTTGCAATTGATGATTACCGGTCTCTTTATAACTGGTCGATTGATTATCCTATCGAATTTTGGGACACACTATGGCACTATCTGGATATCAAGTGTTCCAAGCCCTATTCAAAACCAGTCGATGATTTATCAAAATTTCCTGGAGCTGACTGGTTCATAGGTGCTGAATTAAACTATGCGGAGAATATGCTCCGATTTTCTTCCAGCTCGGCTCCGGCTATTATATTTCGGGGTGAGAATCAAATCAGAGAAGAGATCAGTCATAAGGAGTTATATGAACAGGTTATCAGACTTGCTGAAGCGCTCAGACAAGAGGGAATAAAAGCAGGGGATATAATCGCCGCCTATATGCCCAATCTACCTCAAACAGTTATTGCGATGCTCGCGTGTTCAGCTGTAGGTGCGGTATGGTGCTCGTGCGCTACTGATATTGGACCACAGGCAGCCATTGACCGGCTTGGCCAGGTAAAACCTTCGGTTTTATTTACAACCGATGGATATTTCTATAAAGGAAAACGATTCGATGTTCTAGAAAATGTAAAAGCAGTTTTGGACGGAATCAGTTCCATAAAAAGAGTGGTTATCACTCCTTATGCGGGTAATAGTCCTAAAATAAATAAAATTCCCAATAGTGTTGGTTATGCAGACTATCTTAGCAGGAATGTGGCGCAGGATTTTGAGTTTGAGCAGCTTCCTTCGGAACACCCTCTTTTTATAATGTTTTCATCGGGAACCACCGGAAATCCCAAATGCATGGTACAATCGGCGGCGGGTGTTTTGATCAATCAGCTAAAAGAACTGGTTTTGCATAATGACATGAAGCCATCTGATCGCATGCTCTATATCACTAGCTGCAGTTGGATGATGTGGAACTGGCAGGCTGCAGCTATAGGAACGGGTGCTTCAATAGTCCTCTATGACGGGAATCCATCTTATCCCGATACATATGCTATATGGAAGATTCTAGAGGAGGAGCGGGTTACTATATTCGGGCTTAGTGCCAGCTATGTGCATACTATTATGAAAGAACACTTTTCACCTAAGCAAGCTGTTTCGCTCCCGTATCTCAGGGCCATATCCCAGACTGGTTCGGCGCTTACCGATGAGGGCTTTGAATACATTTATAAAGATATCAAAGAAGATTTGCATTTTAATTCGATTGCCGGGGGAACTGAAATCAACGGTTGTTTATCATCAGGTAATCCTATCAGTCCTGTTTATTCCGGGGAACTTCAAGGCTTCGGGCTGGGCATGAAGGTAAATGCGTACAATGAAAAGGGAGAGCCGGTCAGAGATGAACAAGGGGAACTGGTCTGTGAACTGCCTGCCCCGTCAATGCCGATCGAATTCTGGAATGATCCGGATAACAGCCGTTATATGGATGCTTATTTTAGAATGTATCCTGGCATCTGGCATCATGGAGATTACGTAATGATACATTCTGATACCGGGGGAATAACGTATTTTGGCCGCTCTGATTCCATCTTAAAACCATCCGGGGTTAGAATCGGAACTGCAGAAATCTATAACCAGGTTGAAAAAATTCCGCAAATTACGGATAGTCTGGCAATAGGCCAGAACTATAGTGGCGACCAGAGGATTATCCTTTTTGTTCAAACCCAAGAGGGGATTGAACTGGATGAGCAGCTGAAAGAAGAAATATCAAAGATTTTGCGGGTAAATGCTTCTCCCCGGCATGTCCCGGCAATTATCATGCAGGTGCCTGATATCCCCAAAACACTGAATGGCAAAAAAGTCGAAAGTGCAGTTACCAATATCGTGAACGGGCGCAGGGTTACTAATAGAGATGCCCTGGGTAATCCCGAATCACTTGATTATTTTACCGGGATTTTGCCCTTGTTGAATGAACCCGGTTAGACCCAAGGGATGTTCCCATTGTGTCCCCAGGCAAGTTGAAAACTAAAGAAAACGGCCCGCAGGGATCATACCTGCGGGTTTGTGTTTTGAAAAGAATACAGTGGTAATATACCATAAATAATTGACAAGGGAGTTATAGTGTTATAAATTTATAACACAAAGTTACAAATATATAACAAGGAGGTGCTTGAGATGAAGAACGAATTATGCATTATAGGTCTTATTGGAGTTTTGGGGTTTTTAGGTGTATTTACAGACAATCCAGGATATTATGGATTCTTTTCTTTCTTTAGTTTCTTTGTCTTTGCAAAAGTGCTGCCTGATGAAATGCTGAAAAGAAATATCAATAGAGCAGCCAAAAATGCTTTCTTTTCAAGTGTGATATTTTTTCCCATTGTCGCTATTTGGGGAGCTGTAACATCATTTTCAGTTGAAAATGGCCTGGTTTTTGGTTTTGCCATTAACTTTGCTCTGCAATCTATTATCTTTGGTATTTCATTGGCTAGATATGAAGCAAAGGGTGATGTATAAATGGCAATGATGACAAAAATCAAAGAATATAGAGCTAAAGAAAATATTACCCAGGATGCATTAGCGAATAAAGTCGGGGTAAGAAGGGAAACGATAGTGCATCTTGAGAATGGTAAGTATAATCCTTCACTAAAATTAGCTCATGACATTGCAATAGCTCTAAATACAACGATTGATGAACTATTTATCTTTATTGATGATTAGGAACCTGGGGCTGCCGATGAATAGTTTATAGAAGCAAATCATAACACCTTATCAACAGCTTCATTGAGAATCATTTATAATTGACCCGCAAACAAATCTCTTCCATTGAACAATTAAACGACTTACTACTTGACAAAAATGTAATGCAAGCTTAACATGTAGTTAAGCTTGCGTTACATTTTTATTGCATTCAAGCACATTTTTGTACAAGTGAGAAAGAACCAGCTGCATGATATATCTAACCTCTATTTGCCAGAAAGGAAGGTTGCTGATCATGAAAATTAACACAGACACATGGGAAAAAATCGTTAAATATTATGATGAATTAAAACAGACTTCGATGATAGGTTCCGTTAATAATATGGGGCAGCCAAATGTTACGCCGATTGGTTCATTGATTTTAAAGGCCAAGAATCAGGAGATGATAAAAATGGAGTCCAAGTGCGAGAACTGCAAGTTAAGAGCATATGCCGAGAAGCATAAGAGTTCCTTCCGGAGCAGGCTGTGGTCCTGGCATACCAAATGGTGTCCGGGCTGGAAAGCCTATCAAAAAAATCTAAAAACCATCGGAAAAAATACCGGAGTATAGGGGGTTATTGGATATGGGAATCGCTAACATCTGGGGAATGACCTCCCAGGAGCGAAAACTGGTTTTCTCCTGTGATTATTTTATAAAAGAATATGATCCGGACTGTACCCTATACCGGGGTATTACTATAGAAGCACCGATCAACAAGGTTTTTAAATGGGTGTCCCAATTGCGTATCGCACCCTACAGCTATGACTGGATAGACAACCATGGCCGGCCAAGCCCCAACCGTTTGTTATCTGATCTGCCCCCCCTGGCAACCGGTCAAATAGTATGGAACATCTTCGAATTGATTGATTTCGAGATGGGTAGAAGTCTTACCCTCCGCGCGACACCGGCAGGTCTTAAGAAATATCAGCTTCAAGATTTGGTTGTCAGTTATCTGATATATCCCCAGGATGATCAAACCTGCCGCCTGCTGGTTAAAGGCTTGATGAAGTATCGAAAAAATTTAGCAGGCAGATTAGTAAAGCGTTTAATGCCCGGGCTGGATTTAATAATGATGCGTAAGCAATTCCTGAGACTAAAGATGCTGGCGGAACAACAAGGTGAAGAGCAATGAGAACAGCCGAATATCACCCATTTAAATCGCCTTTTGCCAGAGATAAATATCTAAAAGCATATGATGATACTGAAAAATTTTGGCCGGTTCCCTCAGAATCCAAAATGGTTAATACCTCTTATGGCCGAACATTAGTACGGATTAGCGGACCAGAGGAGGCTCCTCCTCTGGTGCTGCTGCATGGGATAGGCTGCAGTTCACTGATGTGGCTGCCTCAAATAAAGGAATTATCCAAAGATTATCGTGCGTTTGCCATTGATGATATTTATGATTATGGCCGCAGCATATACACGAAAGCTGTTAATGGCCCGGCTGATTACGTGAACTGGCTAAACGAATTATTCGATAGGCTTGAGCTTAATAATATAAACCTCATTGGCATGTCTTACGGAGGTTGGCAGGCCAGTCAATATGCCATCCGATTTCCCGAAAGGCTGAATACCATTGTGCTAATAGCGCCAGCCGCTACCATACTGCCGGGAAGTTTTCCTATCAGGCCCGGTTTTGCAATGCCTGCTCTACGAACCTTTCTTCCCCTGGTAATGCCGGAACATTTTTTTGAAATGCAAATGCGTTGGCTGGTTAAAGACTATCTAAAAGAAGATAGAAAAGCGGCGGAAAGCTTTGTACATTGTTATTCTCTGGCATCCAAATGTTTTGCCCCCAAACCTACACCTGGTCCCACGGTTTTGCAGGACAGTGAATTGAGCAGCATAAGGACACCGGCTCTTTTTATAGTTGGGGAAAACGAAATAATTTATTCTGCTCAAAAAGCTCTGCGGCGGCTTAATCGTATCGCTCCTCAGATAGAAACTGCATTAATCCCTGATACTGGACATGACCTGCTGTGGGCACAAACCGAAATGGTCAACATGAAGATATTGAAATTTCTGCAATCAAAAGGCTAAAGCATAGTCGCTTCTAAAACCCGCTTGACAATATTGTAACGCTAGCTTAACGTATAGTTAAGTTAACATTACCATATTATCTGGAGGAGGCAGCATTCTGGGCAAAGTAGGAAACAACCTTAGATATTTAAGACGCATACAAGATTTGACTCAGGAAGAGCTGGGCAGAGCCCTGGGGGTTACCAGGCATACGATTATGGCCCTGGAGAGCAGAAAATATGAGCCTTCAATTGCCGTGGCATTAGCCCTGGCCCGGTTTTTTGAAGTCCCGGTGGAGGAGATATTTTATTTAGAGAATGAAGGGGAGGGTATATAAATGGTCAGAAAAGACTCGTTTGTAATCATTGGATGGGCACTGTTGACCGTTTTGGCCATTGCCGTTGCTGCCATAAGAATCATCAGACAAAGCCCTTACCATATATCTTTAATAATAGCTCTGCTTATGTTAATCATATTTGTATATTTACTTATTCTTAGAAAAATTGATGGACCTTTGTTTATGAATGGGATAAATGATGAACGCCTTTGGCAAATATCAGTAAAAGCGCAAAGAAACTCATTCTGGTTTTTATTCATCAGTATTTGGTGTCTGGCAGCTGTCCTGGAATTTTTTGATCCTGCCTTTCTCAAGGAATATTTCAGCCTGGCTCTGGCTGTGATAGGAACCATAGGCCTTTTTATATATATGTTCTGTTTTATCTGGCAGAAATACAGGGTGCAGGACTAACATTATTCCTTAATAATCAGGTCCATGACATCACGCCGCATACTTGGTGGAACTTCTTTAGTGGGCTCGCCTAAGCGCACAAGCATCTGAAATACTCAAATCACTGTAAACGGAACCTTCTGCGATACATTTTTCCAACGCCTCCATCAAATAACCCAAGGTTTTCTCGCCAAGGGCAATACTATGATTGTCCCCTGATATGCAATCGTTGCTTATTTTCTGCTATGCAGTTTTTCGGCATATCTGCATTATCTCACCGCAAGAGGTCTTTTCATAGGCGAGTCATATTGTACGCTTTTACCAACGCTCAGCTCGAACGTCTGACTCAGTACGGCGCAAAAGAGGGGCTGCCGTTGGCAGCCCCTCTTTTATGCGACATTAGGTTTGACGCTTACATAAAACGATTGTAGTCTCAATAAATGTGAGAAATTAGTCTATCAGATCCGACGCTTTTAGCAGTCGTTCGACAATAGCTGCCACTTCAGCGCGAGTGATGTTTTCCGCAGGCGCAATAGTGGTCTCTGTTCTTCCTGAGACTATGCCTACCTTAACGCACTGGGCGATGCTATTTATTGCATATTCGGAAATTGTGCCACTGTCGCTGTAATTGTCCAGCAGTGTTGTTTCTTCTCCAGAAGCAAGATTTGCATCGAGCTTGATTATGCTCATAGCTCTTGCGATCATAGTCATGGCTTGCTCTCTTGTTATCGCATCCATTGGACCAAAGCTTCCATCCGGGTAACCTGTGATGATACCGTATTCTGCAGCAGTCTTTGCATAGCCATTATACCAGTCGCTGGTTGAGACATCGTTAAAGGTTGTCGCTCCTTCACCCGGAGCAAGTCCCAATGCTTTAACAATGATCGCTGCAAATTCGGCTCTGGTCATATTCCTGTCAGGCTCATATATACCTTCTCCGATGCCGTTGACTACCATACGGGAGCCCATGTTGTTTATGGAATCTTTTGCCCAATGGTTTGTAACATCACTGAATTCATACGGATGCCATACAACTGCGTATGTGCTGTTTGTCAGGCTGTTTATGGTTGCATAATACTTACCGTCAATAACCACAATCTTTGTCGGCACATGTCTTGTTGTTCCATCGGGGTTGACTACGATGCCTGTTGTGATTTTGCTTGGATCGACTCCATCCGGAATGGCAATGGTTCTTTCAACGTATGAGTTGAAAGTGTCGACCTCCACTCTCCTGCCGTTATAGGTGCACTCCACATTATAATCAACAGCAGGCACGACGAGGGAGAATCCACCGTTTTCAGCTGTGTTAGCTACGACCTTGACAGTCATATCATCAGGCTCGGATATAGTTATTGCCACCTCGATATCAGAAAGGGTGATGTCCTCGCCCAACTGTTTCGCTACCGCATCGATATTGATTTCTTTGGCGGGGAGTGTGTATGAAGAATTTTCTGTCTGAACGACAAGGATTGCTGACCGATCCTCCATATCGCTAACCATTTGTCCGGTGAGAATGCCCTTTGCCCTGTTTGAGCCTTCCGGTACCGGCACTATTACCTCCGTGCCATCGCCCGCTGTTTCCAATACCTCTGCAAGACGTTTCTCATCGACTGTAACTGTTGTTGTTGTTTTGCCGTCATCATTTGTAACGGTATCAACGGTTCCTGCAGTATGTGTTTCGCCGTTTACAATGATTTCTGCTCCGCCGCCGTCATTGCTGCTGTCAGACCCACCGTCAGAGGTTGCAGGAGGCGTTGAGGCCGCGGCTCTGGATATGGTAACGGCATAATACTGGGTCGTTGTGCCGTCTTGGGCCGTCACCTTAATGTAAACCGTTGTACTGCCGCCTGCTGCAAGTGATACGCTTCCTGTTTCAATTGTGGTGAATGTGCTGTCTGTACCGTAGAAGGTGACGGTTGCGCCGGTTGCCGGTGTGATATCATCAGCTGAAAGTCCCGAAACGGAATTGGCAACGCTTATGGAAGCTGTTTTGGGATCGGCGGTGGTCCCGGCTTCACTGCCTGCCGTGATGCTTTGTGACAGTATGCTTGTAAGGCTTGCGTTATCGCTGTAAGGTGCAATATAGTAAACTTTTTTAGAGGAATCGTTCAAAGCGGCTGTCAGGGTTATATACCAGCAGTCATTCGACCAGCCTCTTAAAACTTCAGCGTCGCCTCCAGTTATACTGATATAATCGGAGTCGCTCGAAGACCATGAAACGCCGTTATCTGTACAGACTGTAAAATCTTTTGTGACCTTTGCTATCGTTTCATTTCCAGCAAGATGTATGGGCGTTGCTGAAACGTATGCCGCATCCGTCGTATCCATATCGAAGGCAGAGCCGGAAGGGTCGGCAAGGCGGGGATAAAGATTATTATCTGCTGTCCAGTTGGTTGTATCGCCAAACAGGTCGCCCAGCATGTTCGCCGTCGTTTTTCCCTCTACATGATTGGCGGTATCATCTGCAGCGACACCCCATGTGGCACCGATTGCGCTGCCAATACCGCCACTAAACCAAGCCATCTGGCTGTCGTAATAGCAGTTTTGTACCGTACCGGTATTTTCTCCGACAATATAACCCCAATAATACGAGCCGTCCAAATCTCCTATATTATAACAGTACTGTACAATACCATTCGTACTACCGGCTATTCCACCAGTATACCGACAGTCAGCTGCCCATATATATCCCGTATTGTAGCAGTATTCGACTGTGCCTGAATCATTTAAACCAGTAATGCCCCCGGCGTACCAATTATTGCTGGTAATGTCAGCCAAATTATAACAGTGACTCACCGTGCTGTTACTAGTCCTTCCAACTATTCCACCGCTATAATTCTCGCCTGTTACTGTGCCTGTATGCAGCATTGAACGGTTGCAAGAGGATTACTCCAACCCGAAATACCGCAGATAAAATCATCACCTTTGATTGTACCGCTATTGGTACAACCGGTAATCGTTGAATCCCAGAAATCACCCGCAATACCGCCTACATAGTCACCTATACTATTGACAGCACCGCTGTTGACACAATTGGAAATCGTTGAATTGCCGCGGACCACGCCAACAACACCGGCTGCACAGTCAGTTGTACCATTGACAGTACCACTGTTGTCACAATTGGTAATAGTTGAACCATAGCTTTGGCCCGAAATACCGCCAATCCCCCCACTGGCTTCAGTAACATTGCCGCTGAAGTCACAATTGCTAATCGTTGAATTGTTGTAGATCCCGCCTGCAACGCCGCCGGTATAAACTCCACCGTTGATGTAGCTGTCGGTAACACGAAGATTTTTGATCGCGCCGCCGACAACATCACCGAAAAGTCCTTGACTACCGGCGCTTTCATATATATAAAGTCCGCTGACAGTATGGTTGTCACCATCAAAGATTCCGGCAAAAGGGTGTGTTACATCACTACCGATCGCTGTGTGGTTTGAGTTTGCAATCAGTGTATTGAAGCTGGAATCCTTATAAATCTCGTTGGCAACCACGACTTCGTCGTTATCGGCATCGTTCCAGTACCCCAAAATGATGTCGTTGGTGAGCTCAAAATACTTGTCTGGAAAACTATCGGCTGTATATCCATTGGTGCCGTTTACTCTATCGGCAAGCTCTTCAAGGTCAGCCGGGGTGCTTATTTGGTACGGATCGCTCGATGTTCCCACACCGCCGTTGAATGGCTCTTCCTCTGCAAAAGCCGAAAACGGCAATAATTGAAGCAATAATACTATTGCAAGAATTGCAGAACAAGCTTTTGATCGCATCCTTTTCATTATAGTTATCTCTCCTTTTTCAATTTATTCTTTGGAATTGCAGCGTATAGGCAGGCATACTGGCTATACGGCCTGAACGAACCTCTCGATTGCTTTTGCAAGCCGCGACTGTTCAACAGGCTTCGGCAGGAAATCGGAAGCGCCCGCCTCGAAAGCCTTGACCGCGTTAAGCGGATTGCTGCTCAGAAGCACAAGCTTTATTCTTTGGTCCGTATACTTTACCATTTCGCAGACGCTTTGCCAGTCGGTCTCACCGTCGATGTCCATAAATACCGCGTCGGTAGGATGCCTTTCAAGATATCGAAGGACCCTGGCGGGATCGCGAATGGCGACGGCCTTATCCGTATTTCCCAGCATCTGCATCTGGTTCCTCAGAAAATCCGCAGCATTCTCGTCCTGGATGAGGATAAACGCTTTCAAAGACAAAACACCTCCAGAACAGACTTATGGTATAATTATACAAAGCATAATCTTACAGAAATCTTAACGAAGCGCCGGATTCTGTATTGTTTCGACAAAAAAATACCCGGAAGAACATTTCTTCCGGGTAAATTGCGTTATTTCGTTATCCGATGATTTCGTAAGCCTCTTTTTTCTTTTCGAAGTACCGCATGCCTGCGGCGTCGTCAATCGCCCTGCAATAAGCTGCTGCTTTTTCGAGCAGTTCAAGATACGCAACGTCCAATTCCGACTGCGGGATAGCGGCCCAGTCATAATAGTTTTCCTCAAACAATGTTCCTCGGTATAGCTCGACAGCCTTCCGTGCCGCTGCGATCGTAGCGCCGTCTACGCTGCCGCAGAGCCGGACAAGTTTTTTGAACTCATACAGATCGCATTCTATTCGCTCGGGATCTATCCGCATCTTTCCCCTTGCAGATTCCAGAGACTCCGTAAGCGTGTCCACACCCTGCCGTTTCAGGTTATAAAATGCGACGTAAAGATTGTTTGCCGCTTTATCCTTCTCCGCCTCGGGCCACAGCGTTTCGCTGCCGGAGGCTTCACCGGTCCAAGTCTTTCAAGGGTTTTCTGCAGCCGCTCCTTTTCGACCGGCTTTACAATATAATCCAGGGCATTGAGTTCAAATGCCTCAACCGCATACTGAGTAAAGGCCGTCGTGAATACGATTTTCACATCGTTCACTATATCGAGTATCTGCGGAAACAGCTCTATCCCGGAAACACTCGGCATCTCGATATCCAAAAAAACAATATCCGGGCTGAGAGCCTTGATGTTTTCAAGCGCCTGCTTTCCGCTTTTGAATATTCCCACGACGTCGATTCCGCCGATCTCGTCGAGCCGCATCTTCAATCCCTGCAGCGCGTAGTATTCATCATCAATCAAAACCGTTTTCATTTTTTCCCCGCTTTCTTATCGTGAAATAAAGAGGATCCAGACTCTTTCTGACCCTCACCATTCAGTTCCAGGATATTCCTTGGTATTGTGATCACGATCTTCGTCCCGCGTCCCAGTTTGCTCTCAATCACTAAACCGGTCCCGCGCAGGCTCTCTATCCGCTGCTTTACATTTAACAGACCCACGCCCGAGTTTTCATCCCGAATACCGCAATTCAGCTTTTCTAGCATGGACGGTTCTATTCCGATGCCATCGTCTGAGATTTCAATAATGAATCTGAATTTTGTCAGACCTCCATATTGCACATAAATGCAACTAAGTAAACTGCTAGTTTACTTAGTTGTAAGAGCTAAATTAAATTTTGTCAAATCGCCGCTTCTCCGTACCGGTTTCATTAACTACAGTTTCCAACGTATTACCATATAATTCCAAAAGGAGCTGCTGCTTTTGGTCAGGTAGCTGATCCAAAATGTTTTGGGAACGCCTTACTTATAGGGCGATCGAGTTATTTTTTGAGCATAATGCACAAGGAAATAACTCCTACAATTACTAAGCAAAACTGAAATAATTCGCTGTATATGCCTGCTTTAAGGATTCTGGCAATGAGTCGTAAAAGTTTGGTATCCTTGATTCTTACTTCTAGATATCTCATCATCCATTTGTGATCTACTTTATCGAAGAAAGCTTTAATATCAGCATCTACAATGAAGTTTGTTTTCTTCCTTGCGATGATTTCACCTAGTGCTCTTAGTGCATCGTGGCAGCTTCTGTTAGGTCTGAACCCAAATGAGCTTTCTAGAAAGTCTTCTTCGTAGATATAGCTCCCAAGATTTTACTAATTGCTATTTGCACTAGCTTGTCTTCCAAGGAAGGTATACCCAATGGTCTTTTACTTTTACTCCCGGCTTTGGGTATGTGTACTCGTCTTACTGGTTGTATTGATTGGCTTCACACCGCTGTCATAAATAAATCATCATTTAATTATGCTCAAGCCTTTGATTATAATAGAGAAATATTCACATAATTATAGAAAGGTTAAATAGGTTCATATAAATTATCAGTAAATAGTCTTAATTTTACTGATAACAGAGTAGAAAGGGGAAGTTTATGAAACCGCAAAATCTTATACAGCGTATCGCAGTGATAGAACCTAATAAAATAATGTCTATCGGATTTGTGGCTATCATAATTACCGGTATTCTGGGTGAATTATTTTCCTGGCCGAGGATATCCTGTCATCCTGCAGTAACTATATTGGGATGGATATTGGTGGTATCCGGTTTGGTGCTGCACATCTACTGCCATAAATTTCATAAAAAAGCCCATGAATCATCAAAAAACATAGACGCAATTGTTCAATCAGGACCATTCGGCATGATTCGTCATCCGATGTATCTCGGTCTAATTTTTTTATATCTAGGTATAGCCTTGGCATGGGGGATTATATGGATTTTTATCCCTTCAATTCTCTTTACTCTGCTGATACCTATGATGGCGGTAAACGAAGAGCGTTTCCTGTTGAGTACATTAGGAGATCAATACCGGGATTATATGCGGCAGGTGCCCTGGCGTTTCATACCCGGAATATTTTAATTGATGGAAGGCTGATTATCAGTGACTGCGAATGAAAATAACACGCCTGTTGAATTATGATTCCATACCGCCAAAAAAACTTCGACATTCAACCCAATATCCTATCACTCGTAATAAAATCACAGTGCCCAAGTTGAAATCTGTGCAGCAGATTTTTGCAGAAATATCTCAAAAGGTGTGTCTTGGAAACACATATGGACGATATTCGCTTCCCGGACACACACTTTGACCTGCTGGCGGAAAAAAAACAGAACCAATAAAAAGTACTTCTTTGAATTAGAAAGTTCCTTTGGATTTTTAATTTGCATTTCATTTAGCAGATTGTATAGTACGGCAGAAAAAATCATTGCTTATTCACACTGCTGCAGTGTATAACAAGGACATAGATTAATGCTGGTCTTAACCAGAAATATGTTGTATTATGTAAACTATTGCGCAGGAAATATTTAACATTATGTCGAAGGAATAAATATAACTGCTGCTAATGCAGTGCAAGTGTATTGGGATATAAGTAAATAAGGAATCGAATTTATAAACACCTGGCCATAGAGGGAGCAACTTTACATAACGGAGAAGGTGAAAAATAATATGTGCATTTTGAAAAAGACAACTGCAGCTTTGTGTATGCTGGTTTTGACACTATCTTTCGTTGGATGTTCAGGTACACCTCTTGATAAGAATCGGGATGCACCAGCAGTAACTAGAAACGATGAAATTGATGAGCTGCATTCCAATGAGGATACGGAAATAGCGTCCGGGAATGATGAAATAAAAGAGACGCCAGATTCGAACATGGATACTGCAATAGTAACTGGGAGCGATGAAATATCAGAACCGCTGTACTACTTTATCGAGGGTATTTTTTTGGGTAGTTTTGACGACAATGGTTGGCATAGCCTGTGCGATACTGCAGGCGGCTATAAACACGGTTCAGGAAACGAAGAAACCTTTTATGCCAAAGACTTATTGGCTGTTGAAAAATACTACATCTATGAAAAAAGTGAACCTGCTAGAGAATCAACGCAAATTATCTGGATGACTGAAGGATATGGTCTCGGCAGCTTTGAGATGGAAGACGTGTCGAAGGAATTTTCTAAATACGGTGAATTTTATCACTTCAAGGGTAATAGCGACACCATGTATCGAATATTTAACCTCCCATTGAAAGTCGGCGAAGAGCTGGATGGATTGACTATTCCTGCATATGATTTTTATGCCTATTTTGCCCGGGATGGGAAAGTGGAAACTTATGATACTTCCAACTATGTTGTAACTAACGGTGATATAAAACCAGGGTTGGATAAGGTAACATATGACAGTAATCCTACACTTGAAGGTACTCGGGTTCTTCTCGATTTATTCAAAGAAAAAAGCATGGATAATACTATTCCCAATTTTACTAACTGTGTCCGCGGTGATTTCGATAGTGATGGGCAGGATGAATGTGTGATGGCCGCCAACAGCCCTAGAAGCAAGGATGGATGGCCTCAAATTGCTGGCGAGGGAACGAAAAACAAGGTAGGCACGTTTTTTGCTCTGCTTTATCAAGAGGACGACAATAATGTGCAGGTGCTGCACAGTGATATACGTCCCATGAGCAGTGAAGTTTCTTTTGAAAACGGTTATGCGTTCCAATTGGGGCATGTAGTTTCGGTATTACCAAAACCGCATGGCTTCATTGACGTATGTTTTCAACGTGTTACCATATAATTACAAAAGGAGGAATATAATAAACAAATATGACATATGTTATTTTTCTTTGGGCTTGAATTTCAAGAAATAATTGTTGCGTTTAACGATATACAGATGAGTTGTCATGGGGACGGCAGACTGTGCGAAAAGTCTAAAAATCATCAAGTTAATTAACCGAAGTGGAGGAAACCTTATAAATATCAGGGGTTATTCTAAGATCAATCCCTAAAAACACTAAGCATTAAGACCTAAGTGGGACGGATGAAATCGGTAAAATAGTTTGCACACAGCCTGACGGGGTTGTTGACACTATTCTGAAATTCATAACTTCTGGATCTGTTCTGATTAAAATGGGATCAGATATTATTGAAAATTTATTGCACATTATAAACAAAAAAGCACAGCAGAGCTTATCGAATAGAGAATAGGGGTTAGACATAACCGGCTTCATATATCCATATTTGATGAAAGGTAAAGAATATGAGTGAAATAGAAGAAAACATTCGGCACCGGTTATTTGAGTTAAGAGATTTAAAATACAAAGAGTTTTCGTGTAAATTTAAGCCGACGGTGAACCCGGAAACCGTGATTGGCGTCCGCACGCCGGATTTGCGCAAGCTCGCCCGGGAGTTTTCCAAAACACCTGAGGCTTTGGAGTTTCTCGAAATTCTGCCGCACGCGTATTTCGAAGAAAATAACCTGCACGGCTTTATAATTGAAACAATAAAGGATTATGATGCCGTCGTTGCCGCCCTTGACGAGTTTCTGCCGTATATAGACAACTGGGCAACCTGTGATATGATTTCACCGAAGGTATTTAAAAAGCATCTGCCCAAGCTCTACGAAAAAATCCAAGTCTGGCTGAAGTCAGACCGAATTTATACGGTGCGCTTCGGGATCGGAATGCTGATGAGATTTTATCTCGATGGCAATTTCCGACCGGAGATGCTTGAGCTTGTGGCGTGTATCCGGTCGGAAGAATATTATGTAAACATGATGATCGCCTGGTATTTCGCAACGGCATTGGCCAAGCAGTACGAAGCGGCTTTGCCGTACATTCAGGAGCAGCGTTTGGAGAAGTGGACGCACAATAAAGCTATCCAGAAAGCGATTGAGAGCTATCGAATCGGAATTGAAGCAAAGGAGTACTTGCGGACACTGAAAGTAAAATAAGGCCAGGATTCCAAATAACGGCGACAGAATCCATATCTCATTAGATAATAATAAGAAAATCAAACACTTGTAAGATCACATAATCCATATTTGGAGCTACTCAGTAGTCTAATAATAGGTATATGAACGATTAAAGTGGAATTTCTTATGATTTATATTAGGAGGAATATCAGGAGCATGATAATTAAGCAGATAACAGAAAACAAAAAGCAATATATAAACTTGCTGCTGCTTGCCGATGAGCAAGAAAGTATGATTGACAAATATATAGACCGCGGAGAAATGTTTGCACTTTTTGATGATGACTTAAAGACTATTTGCGTTGTTACCGATGAGGGCAGCAAAGTGTGCGAACTTAAAAGTATTGCTACAGAGCCCAAATATCAAGGACAAGGATATGGAAAACAAATGATTGTACATATCTGCAACTATCATAGATCGAATTTTAACACCATGATGGTTGGAACGGGTGACAGTCCGCTTACAATTCCCTTTTATAAGAAATGCGGTTTTACACAATCACACAGGATTAAGAATTTTTTTACAGACAATTATGACCATCCTATCATCGAAGGCGGCAAGCAGATTATTGATATGATATATCTGAAAAAAGACTTACGTAGATGAGGTGTCAAGGGGACGGGGTTATTGACAACCTTTAGGCTTTCAGGACTACGCCTCTATTAATACCGATAAGCCTCTCCAATTAGGTAGGTTGTCAACAACCCCGTCCCCTTGACACCACGTCAAAGATACCAAAGAGAGAAGGAGGAAGGATTTGTTAGAATATGTAAGATAAGCTCTCGTGAAACATATAAATTGAGACTAATGCCCTATTTGCATGCGATTTTAGGATTTGCATAAGAATTTATATCTGATATAATATACAAATAAGGTACATGATTTTATCTTAACTTTAGATGTTCTTGTGAACCCATCAGGGGAGCGTACAGAAAGTTGCTTGACTGGTATTAAGGGTTTTTAAGATAAGTAGTCGGGCGTACAGAAGTTGTCCGGTTACAAAAGACTAATAACAGGCTCCGCTCCACAGGGGCCCTTGTTAGTGATATTTAATTCCTCTGCATATTATATACAGAGGAATTTGTTATTTTTTAGCTTCAAAATCTTTAAATATAATTTGCTTATCTCACCGCCTGCACGCCATAAAACCTATATTTATCATTGAAAAAACGGAACGGAACTAAAAAATGAAAGGCACTCCTTTGAAATTTAAAGGTCCATATAAGTGTAGTATCATAAGAAACAGAGAGGTGATAAACATGTTAATACCAAGAGATTTCAATGAAAATAGGTTTGTCTATGATGCGATGATGCCTGTATTCCCTCTGATTGCCCAGCAATGTATTGATGATTATCAGCTTGATCAGGGCATTTGTCTGGATATCGGTGCAGGCAGCGGGCACTTGGGGACCGAAATTGCCAAGATTACCAATATGAAGATGTATTACATAGATATCGATCCAGAAGCCATGGCTCTGGCCAAGAGCGTTGTTGCTGCCAGCAATATTGATAATGAAACGCATTTTATCCAGGCAGATATCTGCCAGGGGCTTCCCCTGGAGGATAACTTTGCTGATTTTATTATCAGCCGCGGGTCAATGTGGTTCTGGGAGGATAAGGTCAAGGGGACAGAAGAGATATACCGGGTCTTGAAAAAAGGTGGGACAGCACTGGTTGGCGGTGGATTGGGCCGATATATCCCTTCCACCATGAGGCGGAGATTAACAGCCCACAGGCGAAATGTCGGCCATCCTGAAGGATATCGCCGGCTTACAGCCGAGGAGCTTGGAGCCGTTGCGATACAGGCTGGAATTTCGGAGTTCAAGATTATCGAGGAAAAACCTAAAGTGAAAAAGGGCGGTTGGATTGAGATGCATAAGCCGATGGAGTGAGTGTTCTAATATTTAAGTTCGATCTGAGCAAGGCTTTTCAGATAATGGGGTACACTTAATTTGATTCTTTACCGGACAGTAGCAATTATATGCTTGTGACAGAGGCAGACGGATCGTTGCTGAAAAGAGCGAAACCTAGTAGTCAATCAAGGGAAGGTGCAAAATATGAAAATAGGATTTATTGGCTTAGGGGTAATGGGAAAAAGCATTGCTTCGAATCTGATGAAGGCAGGATATTCGTTAAATATCTATACCCGCACGAAAAGCAAAGCAGCTGAATTAACAGCAAAAGGGGCAGTCTGGATGAACACTGCAGGTCAGGTTGCTGCAGCGTCAGATGTTATTATAAGCATGGTAGGTTATCCTAAAGACGTTGAAGAGGTTTATTTTGGAGAAAACGGGATTGTTGACCATGCACAAGAAGGCTCTGTTTTAATTGATATGACAACCTCTTCTCCGTTGCTGGCTCAAAAAATCTATGAACAGGCGAAGGCGAGAAATATATCTGCGCTTGATGCACCTGTTTCAGGAGGAGATGTTGGTGCGAGAGAAGCGAGACTGTCCATTATGGCTGGCGGTGACCCGGAAGCTTTTGAAAGGGTGAAACCTGTTTTCGAGACCATGGGTAAAAACATTGTGCTGCAAGGGGAAGCGGGAGCAGGGCAGTATACGAAGATGTGCAATCAGATTGCGATTGCTGCCAATATGATCGGGGTTTGTGAAGCTGTGGCCTATGCGCAGAAAGCCGGACTGGACCCCGGAACTGTTTTGAAAAGTATCGGATCAGGAGCAGCCGGCAGCTGGTCTCTCAGCAATCTGGCGCCAAGAATGATCGCAGGTGATTTTGCGCCGGGATTTTACGTAAAACACTTTATTAAAGATATGACGATTGCTTTAGATACCGCCCAAAAAATGGGAATGATGACGCCTGGCCTGGAATTGGCAAAAACGTTGTACGAAAAACTGGCAGCTGATGGAGCAGAAGACGATGGTACCCAGGCACTTTTTAAACTATTTGTCTAGAAGGGCCTGATCAACGGCTTCGTTGACGTATGTTTTTCAACGTGATACAAAAGGAGCTAACCGCTTTGTCAAAGAAGCTGTCAGAGCGAGCAAAAAGTTAAATTCTATTATTACTAATTTATAAAAGTGAATTTCCATCAGCTAACCTACGTAAGCTTTCGTAGTGGTGTACCATCGAGACATAGGTAGTTTATGAGGGCGGGGAACGATAAGGAGGGAGCTCATGAGCAGGAATTTTTTGCGGCACATGGTATTTGTACTCTTATTATTATGTATTGGATGTACTGGCAATTTAACAAGTGGGGAAGAACCTCCTGATATTACGATTGCCCGGCAGGGGTTTTACAATGAATTTCGAGCACAGTTTGCAGAGAGTGTCAAGGAATACATAAGTGCAGTCCCTGCAGATTCACCGGAGCTTCTGCCAGACTTTACTATTAGCCAGTTGGAAAAAGCAGAGTTGGGGGAGTATCTAGATGTTTGGGAGCTGAAGAAGGGCGAGAAAATGTGGGGGGTCCAACTGGATCCTGCAAAAAATGTAACAGAGCAAATTATATCTAACAATACATACAGGTTTTCAATTATGGTCGAGGGAAGGGCAGTGGCAGACTATGCCGCAACCATTGAGGAAGGAGAAATAAGGGGTGGATCCTGTAGTAAAAATAATAAACTTCAGTGTGCTTATGATGTGGCCAGGGCGAACGAGGTGGATATACAGCAATGTCATCTCGTTTCTGGACCCGGGGGAGGAAGTATGTTCTTATTCTTTTTTGATAACGGAAAAGAGATTTGCAGTAAAGAACTCAAGGATTCAATGACTGATCTAACCATGAGTGAGGATAATGTTGAAACATTCAAAAAACGAGTAACAGCATACAATCAAAAATGCCATGAACCTCTCCCTGAGAACAATCCTGACAGCTCAGATATATCTGCGCCGGCAGGACATACGCCACCGTTTTTTTAATAGTTATTTGCCATAGTATATAATCAATTCGTAAATTTGCATTACCATGAAGTACAAGTGCCGGGGCACCGGTGTAAAACCTCGTTTCGCTCACCACTTCGCCGCCGATAGCTTCATTGACGTATGTTTTACAACGCGTTACCATATAATTACAAAAGGAGTTGCCGCTTTTGGTCAGGCGGCTGGTCCAAAATATTTGGGACCGCCTTACTTATATGAACTGCACCCAAAAAGTTGGACATGGTATAATCATGAACAAACAAGGGAGGGTGTAGTTTTTTCATGTCTAAATACAATGTTGTATTTAAGTTAGAGTTAGTTACCAAAATTAACAATAACCAACTTTCTGTTGACGAAGCAGCACAAAAGTATGGTATAAATGCAATAAACCGATCCAGTGTTAGGAAATGGGTGAATTTGTATAACTTATATGGAGAGGCTGGTTTTTAAACTCCTAAACCTTTTTATACGAGTGATTTTAAAAAACAAGTTATTGAAGATATGCCAATAATCTCTCGGATCATTAAACAGTTCTTAAAGATTGGCATATTTTGTAAAACATGGTACAATATATCATGCAGTAACAAAAAAAGGTACATTATGCATAAAAGAATTAGCATTATTATTTGTATTTTTCTCCTTGTAATAATGACGGGCTATCCGGTATTGGCTGGTACTAAAACTGTTACACTGATTATTAATGGTATAGAGCAACAATGTACTCCGATCCCGCAAATTGTAAACGGCCATGTGATGGTTCCGATCCGATGGCTGGCAAACTCTCTAGGAGCAGCGGTGAAATATGATGCCCAAAGACATGCTGTTATGGTGGAACAGCGTCCGATTATAGCCTGTATTCCTGAAAGGGGCATATTCCTGTATACCTTTAAAATTCAAGAGGGTATGTATAAAGGCTTTGTGTTGGAGAACAGCGGCATCAGAAAATATTTCGAATGGGAGAATATGATAACTGACATCGATGAATGGAAACCGCAGCTAATTCTGGCTGATACTGACGAGGATGACAGCGAAGAGTTTGTGATTATTCTTACAACTGGTGAAGGTACAGGAATACTAAAACAAGACATTCATGTTATAGAATGCGATAATATAGATGAAATTATGGTGCTAGAGCCAGACACTCTATTTCAGAACAGGATAAAAACAAGCATCACCGATTCCAGCAGTCAAAGGATTTTCCACCTGTTTATTGATAACATAAAATACGATTACTTATATAAATTTAAAGATGATAATGACATCAGGAGAATGTTTGAAAGGGTTTCCATCGGTTGTGTCACAAAATATCATATAGTTAATAAACAGCTTCATACGGAATTGTCTATATCAATATCTCCATCTGATTATATAGGATATCTGGATGTTACTTATCATTATGATCCTCAAAGCCAATGCTACCAACCAGGATCAATCCTATATCAAGAATATTAGATTTTTAGATGAACTCCATTGCAAGTATTTTTTGTTTCGCTAGGTTCGCGAGTTCAATCGCTAAAGCCAATAATAAATTAAGGCCTGCCGTACAAAATAGACAGCAGGCCTTTAATATAGACTTGGTTTTTACTACTAATATCCTTCTACACGGAAAAACACATGATCCCCTATCGTTACTTTCTCAATAACATCCTTCCAACCAGTTCCAAAGCCATCATATTGTTCCTGACCTCCATATATCCTCTTATGGGCATCATAATAGACGGAAGTGTTAAAAAATAAATCTTATGGTGGATTTCTCCGCTACTATGTAAGGTGGAAAGAAACTTAATTGTGTTGGGGGGAATTCATTCTCCCTGCATAAATGCAGAAAGTAACTAGCACTATAAAGCGCAGGCGATGCTTCAATTTCGCCAGGCCACTCAAAATATTGTTTCAATAAATCACCCGCAGGGATGATCCCTACGGGTTTGTATTTTCTGGAGGAGAGAATATACAAATTGGAAATTGATTCCACTGCGAAAAGTCTCAGTTTAATTCTTTTTACCGCAGCGGAGATTTCAATCTCAGCTATAACCGCTGTATTTCAAAAAAGCAGAGAATGAATTCTCTGCTACTAAGTTGGGAATAGGATTTTTGCAGTGGAATCAAAATTATAGATGGCTAATCTGAATTCCAACCTCTATATAAAATTACAGGCTGCAGTAAAAATATGTGCAGCAGATTTTTCCAGAAATATCTCAAAAGGTGAGCCTGTGAAACACATATAGAGGATATTCGCTTCAAGGACACACACCTTGACCTGATTAACGAAAAAACTCATCATTAAAAAAACGAAACCAAAAAATAAAAAGCACTTTTGCAAATTAAAAGGTACCTTTGGATTTGCAATTTGCATTTCGTTTACCATTTTCCTGGTGGTTAGACTTAGACTCCTAGTTTATACTTATAAAGTAATATTGCGGGCTAATTCTTAAAAGATTAGTCCGCAAATCCAAAATGAAGGTGAAAAATAGTTTCTTGGATTCCAAGTTATGTTGGCGGAGATATTGGCTTTCTCTGCAAAGAAGGAATATGATGAAAAAGATAATCCAATTATTTATACAGAACCAATGCGCATACAATAACTGCATTAAACAGATATCGGATTGCCAGTTGCTCTATAATAATTTGCCTGACAAATTGTAGGTTTCTGCTGCGCATCATAAAGAGAATGCAAGGCAAATATTTGCTAATATTTTACTTGCAGATAACTAAAGGTATAGAATAATTTAGTAAGGGTAAGCTCAATTCATCATAGTAAAGGAGTTTCAACAATGAATGAAAGAATAGCTCAGTTAGTAGATTCAGCAGGCAACCTTCCCCGCGAGCTGTTTGAGGAGTGTACTATTAAAGAAATACCTTTATATTTCAGCTTTGATTATCAGCATTATTATCGTGAAAACATTGATTTTAGCAACTCGGATTTTTATATGCATATGAAGGAGAAATCCCAGCAGATACCAAAAACATCAGCACCAAGCACATATGATTGGTTAAAGGGATATAGAGAAATGTATGAAAAGGGATACAACAAGTTTATTGTTACTACAATTGCCAGTAAGCTTTCGGCCAGCTATCAGAATGCTGTGTTGGCCCGGGATATGTTTCTGGAGTCGATTAAAGATGCCAAAATCGAGATTTTTGAGTCGGGAACCTGTGCCTGCGGTCAAGCAGCTCTGGAAATAAAAATTGCCCAAATGATTAATTGTCAAAAACTTGGTTGGGAAGACATTATTAAATTAACTGGTCAACTTATACCCAATGCAGTATCTCTCTTTACAGTACAAGAATTAACCTATATGTTGGCCGGCGGCCGAATCGGGGGTGCAGCGGCAATGCTTGGAAATTTGGTTAAAATTCGGCCTGTTTGTGAGTTTGTAAATGGAGTAGTACATCCCGTTAAAGCAGTTAGGGGCAGGAAAAAATCTCTGGAGTATTTGATCGATACCTGCGTTAACCGGATAAAGAACGTTCGTAATTCGGTTATTATTACTCAGCATGCTATATGCGAAGAGGATGGATTGTTTATTATTAAGGAATTAAAACAAAAACTTGGTCAAGACATACATATCTTCCAAAGCAATGTCGGAACTTCTGTGGGATCTCATTCTGGGCCAGGAGCAATAGGAGTTGGATTTATCAGCGACTAGCATGGTTTTATTTCATAATTTACCCATAATGTGAATTGGCCAGGCGGCGATCCAATGCATTATTGGAATTTCATAAAGTTTATCAGAAGCATTAGATTATATTATACAAGGAGAAGGTGCAACGGGATATTTCATAAATATGACCCGGGTCTGTATAATTTTTAAAAGACTTGTTTTTTGCTATATCGGCAGAGACAACTGCAAATAGTAAGTTCTCTCCCCTGACATATCTTTTTCACCCCGATTACATGCCTGTGTAACATCGAATACACAATACCTTGCTATACTGTTTATTATTAATAAGGATACAAGGAGGATGAGACAGTGGTGAAAAGAAGCCTGAGTACAGCGGTATTGGCCGTTATCATAACCTGTGCGGTGGCAGGGACCTGTCTGGCAGCGGTTCCCCCGGATGTTGAGGGATTGTCCTGTGAAGAAAGCGTAGCTGAACTGCTGAAACTGGAAATTGTCAAAGGCTATGAAGATGGTAGTTTTAGGCCGCAAAAAGAGATAAGCAGAGCGGAATTTACCAAAACCATGATTATGATGCTGGGCCTGGGGGATGCCGTCAAGCTTTATCCTGATGAAAGCCGGTTTCTCGATCTGGGGAAAGACCACTGGGCTGCAGGATATATCAACCTGGCGGTTGAGCAGGGCTTTATAGATGGGTACCCGGATGGCAATTTCCGGCCGGATCATCAAATTGGCTGTGCCGAAGCATTGAAAATTTTAATAAGTATTCTGGGTTATTTCCCTGACAACAATCAGCAATGGCCATATAATTATATTTCAAAAGCCTCACAATTACAGATTGTTTCAGATATGGAAATAGCGTCACCTGATGCTGGGATTTGCCGGGGAGATGCGGCTGTGCTTATATATAAAGCCCTTTCGGTTCCGGTTGTCAATGGGGATGCGTCCTGCACATTACAAAATCGACTGCTGGTGCGCAGCAGGGAAACAGATCATTTTATCTTTTACTGTATCCCTGCCGACATAAATATTCTGGATGAAATAGCAGAAAAATTGGAAAAGGGGTGTGGCAGGGTTGCCTCCGACCTGGGCTGTGTCCTGGAAAACAAAGTGGTGGTGAAAATCTATCCTGATTTATATACTTTTCATGCTGCAGTGGGCAGCCCGGATGCTCCTGATTGGGCCATAGGACGGGCCAAAAACGGGAAGATACACATAGTATCGCCGCTTAATCCAGGTCCGGTTCATAATGCCGATTCGGTGCTGAATAGTGTCGTGCACGAATTCACACATATCATGGAAAGGAAGATCAACCCCGGCTACCTGCCCGTCTGGTTGAATGAAGGGGTAGCCTATTACGAAGGGCAAAATTATGGCGACATCAAAACGCTTTTATCCGACGACATTAATAAGGGCAATATCCCCACATTGGATGAACTGGACAATCGGGATGTGTTTGGCCCTATGAAGGGAGGAGAATGGTCTGCTACGATTGTGGCTATGATCATCAGCGAGTATGGATATGACAGCCTGCAAAAATTAATTACCAACCCGGCAGATTTTGACCGTGCTCTGGGGATAAATGAGGAAGAGTTTTACCGGCGATGGCTTTCATTTCTTTCTGAACATTATAAATAACAAATGATAACTTGGGGTTGATCTACTCAGTACATGATGTTAACCTGCTTATGTTATACAATGTAAGCAGGTTTACCTATTAACACAGCATTCGCAGGAGGAAAAGACAATGAAGGGAAGGAAGATACTGGTAGTTGAAGATGAATTGCGGATCAGGGAGCTTATCTGTGATTGTCTTGTTAACGAAGATTATGAAGTGGTTCAGGCCGGAGATGGGCGAGAAGCCATGGAAATGTTTACACAGTCTTACTTTGACCTGGTGATTCTGGATATTATGATACCGGAGGTCGACGGCTGGTCCGTTTGCCGACGGATAAGAAAAAAATCCGGCGTTCCGATTATTATTTTAACCGCCCGCCTGGAGGAAGAAGATAAACTGATGGGTTTCGAACTGGGAGCAGATGAATATGTCACCAAACCTTTCAGCCCCAGGGTCCTGCTGGCCAGGGCCAGGGCACTTTTGCAGAGGGCGGAAGGAAGGCGCGGGGGCCATGACGCTGTCCTGGAAGTGCCGGGGATTCTAATTAACCTGGATTCGCGTACAGTACGGGTGCAGGGAAGTGTTGTGGACATGACGCACAAAGAATATGAATTGCTGCTGTACCTGATTAAAAACAAAGGCATTGTGGTATCCAGGGAACAGATTTTAAACAATGTGTGGGACCATAGCTACATGGGGGACGCCAGAACCGTTGACACCCACATAAAGAGACTGCGCAGCAAACTGCGGGACCGGGCCAGATATATTTCCACCGTTATCAGGACCGGATATATATTTGAGGTTGAAGGATGAGAAAAAGGACAGTTGTACCCAAGTTGTTTGTTCTCACAGCAGCGGTGTTTGCCCTGTTTCTAACGGTTGCTATCTTAATGCAGTTGCTGTTTTTTGAAAAGTATTATTTGCACTCGAAAGTAAATTTGCTTACCGAGGGAGTAGAAGAATTTGTTGATCAATATACCCTGGGAGATTGGGATGTTGTCAGCATCAACCGGCAGCGCACGCTGTTTGAAAATAAATATAATGCCCAAATGACAATAATAACGCCGGATGGAAGTGAAAAATACGGTGATGTGCTGGATATAATGCTGCAGCTGGACGACGGAACGGTGGTTACAGCAAGATCAGGGGAGACGGATATTCTGGATAAACTGGAACAGTCAAGGGAAGCGGGGACAGATATTATCATCGAAGGCATCCTTTCAGAATCCGGTCTTATCATTCCTTTTTATATTGAGAATGCAGCGAATAAACAGGTCATATATGACGAAAACCCTGGCAATTATGTCAGCTTGGTACCACTGGAGGGTGGTGGGAGCATTCCCGGTCAGGGCAATGCAGCCATAGATACCGTGAAAATAAGAGGCAGCATTATTTATACCAATTTCTCCAGGGTGGCACAAGAAAATATGCCCCTGTCCCGGCAAGAACTCTGGGCCGGAGTGGATGAATGGTTTTACCGGCTGCGAACGGGACAGATGGTCATGATCCCCGGATCAATAAGCAATTATATTTTTAAGGATACAAAGAATGGTTTTGAGAGCATTATGATGGTGAACCCGATTTATCATAATGAAGATTTAGAAGAACTGGTGATAGTAAGTTCGCCTATGCAGCCGGTCACGGAATCTGTGCAAGTGCTGAAAAATTACTATTATTACATTGCCGTCATAGCGGTTCTATGCATATTTCTGCTGTCTTTTTTCTATTCCCGTTTCATATCCCGTCCTTTGCTAGAACTTAATAGAATTGCCGGTAAAATGGCCAGACTGGACTTCACAGAAAGATCCCCGGTGTGCTCAACAGATGAACTGGGGGATTTATCTCAAAGCCTCAATCATATGAGCGAAAGCCTGGACAGAAACATAAAAAATCTTAAAATGGCCAATGAAAAACTCAAGAGGGATATGGATAAAGAAAAAAAGCTGGAACTGATGCGTAAAGAATTAGTTTCCGGGGTCTCACATGAACTGCGCACACCGCTCAGCATCATTAAGGGGTATGCCGAGGTCATATATGAAGGCCTGCCGCAAGAGAAACGGCAGCATTATATCGGTGTAATCCTGGAGGAAACCGATAAAATGGACGCCCTGCTGGCAGACCTGCTGGAGCTTTCGGTACTGGAATCCGGAACTTATGTCATAGACATCAGCGAGTTCGACCTGGGGCAATTGATTATCGCTACAACGGAAAAATTCAGCCGTCACCTGCAAGAGAAAGAGATTAGCCTTCAATGTGATCTTCAAAGGGATATTCAGGTCAATGCGGACAAGAGAAGAATTGAACAGGTGTTGTCAAATTTACTGTCCAATGCCGTTAAAAATACCGATCATGGAGGAAGCATCAGGATAAGAGTGTGCCGGAAACAGGAACAAGCATATGTTCATATAGAAAATACCGGCAAAAATATCCCGGCAGAGCAACTGCAGAGAATATGGGAGCCCTTCTATAGAGTTGACCGGGCAAGAAACAGGGCAACAGGCGGGGCGGGCCTGGGCCTTTCCATAGTAAACAATATACTGGATCTGCATGCCAGCGATTTCGGTGTGATAAACATCGATAATGGCGTCCGGTTTTGTTTTTCGTTACCGATTTCGAGATGAATATTATTTATACAGAACCAAATGCGCATACAATAACTGCATTAAAGCAGAATTCGGATTGTCACATGCTTTATAATAATTTGCCGTTACAAATTGTAGTTCCTGCTGTGCATCATAAAAAGAATGCGAGGGAATGAAGATGTCTGGCTTGGCTAAAAGGGGACGCTCCTGCGCAATATCCTGCTTTCTGGAGGCAAGTACATATGGAAGAAAAGATTAAGACAAAAATATTAAGACCAACATTTGATAATGACCTTGATATCATAGAGTTATCTAGAGATAATATAATAGATGATGCTGCGTTTTCTTTTGGAACAATCAGGGATTGCTCTTTAGAAAACCATGAGGCGGAGAGAATGACTTTTAAACAAGTAATATTTAATAATGTCATTTTCAATAAAATAATATTTAAACATATAGAGCTGATAGAAGTGAGATTTCAAAATTGCGATTTATCAAATGTTGATTTTCATGAAGCTTTATTACATAGAGCGGAATTTATTAATTGTAAAATTATTGGCATTGATTTAGGTGAAGCCACCTTGAGAAATGTGGTTTTTGAAAATTGCATGGGTCAATATGCTTTCTTAAGCTATTCTAATTGTAAGCAAGTTGCATTCCTAGAATGTAAATTGAATTCCTCGGATTTCAAAAATTCAGTGTTTTCAAAAGTTGAATTTATGGATTCTAATCTGCTTCAGGCTCAAATGAACTTCACCAAGCTTAAAGGTATAGATTTTACTAGTTGTGATATTGAAGGTATCGGTGTAAATATTAATGATGTTAATGGCGTTATAGTTAACCCTATGCAAGCAGTTTCTCTTTCTGCCCTGCTAGGCCTCATTATTAAATAAACAATCAACTCTATAATTACATTTTTGATAGCGGCCCAATATCCATAGAAACCTGCTGGTATTTTATAAGGAGCAAATGGATATGACACAAACCATCGAATTAGAAACTGCCCGATTTATATTACGGAAAATTGAATCAAGCGACATCGAAATCTTACATAGTTACTGGTCGGATAATATAGTTACTGAATACATGAATACATCCTTTAAAACTCTTGAGGAAAGCCAACAAATGGTTGATCTTTTAAATAGTCTTCCAGAATCAAATGAAGGCATGCGCTGGGCAATCGTTGATAAAAACAGTGGAATGGTCCTGGGAAGTTGCGGCTACCATAACGTGAAAGCTGAGTGTCATGGGGACGGTTCTCCTGACACTTTTTGGGACTGCTCTGAGCTACCTGTTCGCCACGCAACTAGCTATCGACACTATGATCATCTTCTCTTATTGCAGAAAAGGTGTCAAGAGAACCGTCCCCATGACACCCCGGAAAATTGAATCAGGTGACATCGAAATCTTACCTGGTATTAGTCGGATGAGATAGTTTTTGAATAAATTGGAGGGCTGATAGATGAAGACAATTGGTTTAATTGGAGGGATGAGTTGGGAATCGTCATCCCAATATTATCGCATTATTAATGAAGAAGTTAAGCGGAGGCTGGGAGGTCTGCATTCGGCCAAATGTATTTTATACAGTGTGGATTTCGAGGAAATAGAGATATGCCAGAGAAATGGCGAATGGGGCAAGACTGCCCGGATTCTAACAGATGCTGCCCGCAGCCTTGAGGCAGCGGGGGCAGATTTTATCGTCATTGGCACCAATACCATGCACAAAGTTGCTGACGAGATTCAGGCCGGCATTCATATTCCTCTGCTTCACATTGCGGATATAACCGCTCAACAAGTTTTAGCTAATGGAATGAAAGCAATTGGGCTGTTAGGAACCAGGTATACGATGGAACAGGATTTCTATGTATCACGTTTGGAGGCTCAAGGTATAAAGGTTTTGATCCCCAGGGAGACTGATAGAGTCATCGTAAATGCAGTAATTTATAATGAATTATGCCTGGGACAGATCATTGATGAATCAAGAGCCCAATATAAAAGAATCATTGAGGATTTAATAGAACAAGGTGCCGATGGAATCATTCTGGGTTGTACGGAGATTGGCTTATTAGTTAAACTCGAAGACTCAAAGGTACCGCTATTTGATACCACTTTGATACATGCAATAGGCGCTGTAAACTACGCACTTGCTTAATAAAGAGTTTACATCCTGTAACGTTCAGCTCGTGTGATAATCTATAACTTGATAGGAGAAGTATCAAATGAATGTTTGGTTAAAGGAACTGCTAAAAAGCTTAGATGAAAATCTAGATGAAAAAACAAGAATTGTAATTATGGAAGCATGTGGAGAAAAATGTCCATTTACTCATCTTACAGATCAGAAGTTATTAGATATTAAGAAAGAATCCAAGGATGAATATGATTTTTTGGAAAAATTATCTCAACAATGGCGAGTTCGGATTGAAAATAATAATATTTATGTTATCTTTGATAAATGCTATTGCCCACTTATCAACCAAGATATTGAAGGCTCTTCCAAAACTCTTTGCTATTGTACCCTAGGAAATATTAAAAAGAAATTTAGACTTGGCTTAGGTAGAGATGTAAATGTGTTAATGGAGAAAACCATTCTTGCTGGTGATAGAGAATGTCGTTTTAAAGTATTGGTATAACCTGCTTATTATTCAGGTTTTACCTTCAAATTGTGGAGGACTTTTATATGGATATTTTATATGACGGTATAAGGTACTTTTTAATGATCTTAGTATTTACAGCTATTACCAAGATTTTCATGAATTTAGCAAATTCAATTGGAGAATCACTTGGAATCGGCAACTTTGTTGTAAACTTGTTTAAGAAGATAGGAGCAAAATATAAATTATAATTGTTTGAGATGGTCGAACAGTTGAGCTGATATCAAACCTGCGAATGGTATATTGAAATAGGATGATTATATAATTTAGTATGATTCAGGGGAAGATTCTTTGACTTATCCATATCAACTACACTACGATGTTGTATATAGACACCCTAATGGAGGTTTCATTTTTGAAGTATATATCTGTATTTAAATATATTCTAGCGGTTCTCATTTGCGCGGTGCTTTTCCTTACCGGAGGATGTTCTTCTGCGAAATCCGGCAGTGATATCGATAGCCCCGATAGTTTGAGCAGTATAGAACAGAGGGAGGCACCATCGGAAGCAGGTTTTATCTATTATCCCAGTGGTGCCGATTTCATTGGAAGCGTCATCGATCAACATGATAGTGTGGCAATAACCTCTGAAATGAGGGAGAGCTTTAACCTGTTTGCCAGGGATTATCGATGGATCTACATACCTGATATGGATGGCTATGAGTCATTCTTTGAGACTACCCATGACTACGCTGGTTCCTTTGGATATACAAACTTTGCCGATACCGTCTTTTATGTGCTGCAGTATATGGGCTGCCCGGAAAAGATGAGTGATGAAGCCATGCAGGATGCCATACAGAACCTATTTGCTGCTAAAGACAGTTATGAAAAGATGCCGCATCAGGCCTATAGTAAATTTGCCAATTATGAGGATGGTTATTATTCCCCCTGGCCGGAAGGAGGAATTAATCATAACCGGATGTTCTATCTGCTTACAGCCATGGATGTTCACCACGAGACGGCTGAGGATGTCTCTATAACAGTCCGCGTTACATCATACTATTTTCATGATCCAGGCTATGAGCCAGGTGAGAATGAAAAGTGGCTGGCAGAGAAAGCAAAGGAGTTAGGAATTCCTGAATTAGAGGCTGCTGCAGAATTGATTGCCAGTGGAGAGATGGAAGAACTAGAGGGCGATCATGAATATGAAACAACTATGTATATTAAAGCCGGCGGTCAAAATCCCCAGTTCTTATCCAGCCGGAGTCGCGATGTAGCATACGACGATCCGTTTTAATAAAACTAGCAGTGTCATCCTGCGACAAGGTAATTCCTCCATGGAAAAACTGCTGCGTATTATTGAAGTAGAATATACTAAGGGCAATGAAATTATTATCATAAGTAATCAATCATAAGGAAAGTGAGGTAAAGTCTGCTGTGGAAAGAGCTGAAGATCAATTCTCTAAGGAATCCCCATACTTTGCTGGCAAGACCATTCGCAATGAACCTTCCTGTTATGCTTCGATGCAAGCCAGCCTGCTGGAATATGACTCAAACCAGGTAACCGTGGCTATCCCCGTGCTGGGAAGTTATTTAAATCCGGCCGGAACCATGCAGGGAGGATTTATTACGGCTGCCTTTGACAATGTTTTCGGTCCTCTGTCTTTATTAGCCACCGGAACACCGCATACAGCTACGTTGAATATTGTTACCACTTACCACCGGCCAATTTTTGAGGGAGACAGCCTGGTAATTACTGCAACGGTAAAAAATCTGGGAAATACCTCCATATATATGGCGGCAGAAGCCTACAACAAGGAAGGAAAACATATTGCCAGCGCCAGCTCCAACTATATAATTAGACGAAACAGGCATGGGAGTGAAGGTGTAGAAAAGAACGGAGGAACAAAATGAAATACTTGATAATCGGAGCTGGTGGTACAGGCGGGAGTATCGGGGCCTTTATGACCGAGGCAGGCAAAGATGTAACAGTGATCGCCAGAGGAAAGCATCTGGAGGCGATTCAGAAAAATGGTTTAAAAATGGAGACTACAGTTAAAGGCAATTATACAGTCTTTCCTATAAAGGCCTGGGATATGGAACATTACGACGAACAGCCGGATATCATATTCAACTGCGTGAAAGGATATTCCCTGGAGGAGACTATTCCTTTTATCAGAAGAGTGGCTCATAAAGATACGGTAGTGATACCTATACTGAACATCTACGGCACCGGAGGCAGGATGCAGGAACTGCTGCCGGATCTATTGGTGACGGATGGATGTATTTATATAGCCGCAGAGATTAAAGAGCCCGGGACTATCCTGCAAAAAGGTGATATCTTCCGGGTGGTATACGGGGTGAGAAAACCGGAGGAATACCGACCGGTTCTGGAACAGGTAGCCGCAGACCTGCAGGACAGCGGTATCATGGCTGTATTATCAGATGACATCAGGAGAGATGCGATGCAGAAATTCACCTTTGTGTCCGCTATGGGTGCCTGCGGTGTATATTATGATATCAATGCCGGAGGAGCTCAGCAGGAAGGAATAGAAAGGGATACCTTTATCACGCTTATATATGAGATCGATGCGCTGGCGAAAGTCATGGATATACATTTTGCTGTGGATATCGTGAAAACCAACCTGGAGATCCTGGATAATCTGTCCCCGGAGGCTAACTCTTCCCTGCAGAGGGATTTAAAACAGGGGAAAGATTCCGAGATAGACGGGCTCATCTTCGAAGTAGTGCGTTTGGGCAGACAATATGGTGTGCAGGTGCCCACTTATGAGATGATCGCAGAAAAACTCGGTTTTAAAGCCTGATACATAACCAGCTTGATGTCCTGGTCAGATGAGATGCCTGAAGATTTCAGAATACCTCATAAGGAGAATACTATCTAAAGTTTTTCCTGATGTACAGGTGTCCGCTATTTTACGCTTACATATCACGGTTAATTAATTTTTTCATTTATTTTTTTTAATATGTTTATAATAACAGCTAATTGGATAATTATAATTATTAGAAGTAACCAGAAATCTTGCATCTTTCATTTCAACTCCTTATATTTTAAATTTACGTAAGAGAACCTTTTAAACCGTACTTCTAATCTCCCAAAATTTCGATATCTAACCCATAATATGTGCTTACAATACTTCACTTAAAGGGGTTGTATCAATCACTCTATTCATATTGATTTTGTAAAATCTCCTTTTATCTAGGAGTTAACAAAACTATAGGATTATTTACGGGATGATTATCTTCCTCGTTTTCTCGGGGATCAGCTCAATGCAGCAACCCAGATAGCAGGGGGACAGCAAACCTGTCCCCCTGTCTCACTGGATAGTCTATTCAGTTACACTAATATGGGGTGTTGGGTCAACTGTTTTCCCATTGATTCTAAATTCAAAATGACAATGTGGACCTGTAGACATACCCGTACTTCCGATCTCAGCAATTTTATCCCCTTTATTGACCCAGTCACCTGTATTTACCATCAAAGCACTGCAGTGTGCATATAAACAAGCTGTTCCATCATTGTGCACAATGATGAGATAGTTGCCATATCCATTGCTGCCTAAATCATCTTGAGTAGCGATAACTTTACCACTATTTGCTGCTACAATATCGGTACCAGCTTTTTGGGCATAATCAATACCTGAGTGAAGCATACGTTCCTGAGTTACGGGATGTACTCTATACCCATATGGGGAAGTGATTATCCCATCTGGTACAGGAACCGTTAATGTTTCGATATCCTGTTCTTCTATTGTATTTGTATGATTTTGAGCAATTATTAAAAGCATTTGTTCAAGTGCTGATTCAAATTCATCGGCGTTTACTGCTTCCAGATTATTATCGGCAACAATATCTGCAAATAAGGCTTGGCTATCCAGCTCATCCAGGCTGGTTTTCCAACTTGCATCTTCTTCTGAGTTTCCATCAGATGGAACCAGCATATATGCTAATGCTGATCCGGCTATTAAAATGACCATGAATAATGCAATCGATGTTGCAATAATGTTTTTTGAAAAGTTCTTTTTTTCCATAATCAATATTAACCTCCTTCTAATCCCTTTTTCACTATCACATAAATTTGAATAAATGCCTTCTTGTTTATTAACCACTCTGGACAAAACATTTAAAATGGTTTGCCCGTATAAATGTCTCTCTTTCATGCTCATATCTTTAACCACTGCTTCATCACAGGATATTTCACAGAATTCATTGATGTCGTAAACCATTCTGTATACCAGGGGATTAAACCAATGCACCGCATTAGCAAACCAGGCTGCCGTCTTAAACCACAGATCCTGTCTCTTGCAATGAATCAGTTCATGGTGAAAAATGCATCTCAACTCGCTTTTATCCATATCCACTCGGGGTATGATTAAGCAGGTGTTAAACAGCCCAGTTATCATTGGGGTCTTAATGCTGTCATTGCACAGTAGACGGACCTTTTGTCTAATTCCCAGTTTGAATCTGCATTCCTGATATACTTGATATATGCTGCTGTCCTCTTCTACAGGAAAACTAGTATCCAGAAGCTTTCTTTTGAATTTTAGAAACTGTTTACCTTTATGAGCGATGAATATTACCATTCCCGAAATCCAAAACCAGAATAGATAATATAAAAGATCGTCTGCATGAAAAATGTTTGTCCTCTGGTAAGCCAGATCTAAATCCATATCGGTAATAGCCTTTACTGTATCATCCTGCATATCATCCCGGAAAATGGCATTGGTATTCGTTGCTTGAACTACAAGCCCAGGGGGAATATCTACAAAAACCTTTCCCGGGACGAAACCTATTGGTATAAGTAAAAACACCAGTACAATAAGACTTACATAGTAATTCCAGGTGGCAGAAAATGCTTTTGTGGTAACCGGCCGCAGTAGGGAAATGAGCAATAAAAGGATTCCTCCCGTAACCGACATCGCCAGTATTGTTGCAAAAACCAGACGAGGCATGTCATTCACCTGCTTTTTGGGAAAACCATTTTTTCAGCTCTTCGATCTCGTCTTTCGTAATACCATCTCCTTCATATAAAGCAGTAATAAAACTCTTAACTGATCCTTTATGAACAGTATTAAGGAATGAATAGGTTTCAAACTGCTTATACTCATTCTCCGATATCAAAGGAATATACTGATTGACTTTTCCTTTTTTCGTGGATGTTATGATCCCTTTTTCGGCCAGGCGAGCAAGAAAGGTAAGTACTGTTGTGGGTTTCCAGCTCTTTTTTTTATTGAGCGCCTGCAGAATTTCTGCCGAGGTGAGTGATTGTCCATAACCCCAAATCACTTGCATAACTTCCATTTCCGATTCGGATATTTTTTGAATTTCATGCATTAGGAGCACTCCCTTATGTTCTACATCATGTAGTTTATAAAAATATACTACACCATGTAGAATAAGAAGTCAAATATGAAATTGGTTGAAAGTAATAAAATAGGAAAGCTAAGTGACTTGAAACATCTGGTGAATCAGATAAATATACTAACAGAGGAAACCTGTGTGGTTATGGATTCGATGGAACATTCGATAGCATATTTCGAAGAAGCAAGCGGATTGCCAAGGTATTATAAAGGAGCATTTTTATCGATTACAATTTTTTTAAGTCCTGAAAAACCAATCCAGAGAAACACTGCAAAAAGAAAAATGAAGCTAGCCATAAGAGTATTGGATTGTTTAATAAAACCATAATATTTATAAATCATAACTCCTACCCAAAATATAATAAACATATAGAATGTAAAATCCACAATCTTGGATGTGTGAAATAAATGATAAACCATCCAAACAAGAAACAATAAACATAGTATGGTTAAATATATATGATCGAATTCAATATAAGTATGGGGGGTATAGTTAAGTCCCAAAATGTCATGCAAGGTACGGAGTTGCGCCTCATTTTTTGCGAGTAGTTTCGGGCGTTCATAGATTACAATAAAATATACAAATAAACAAAACAAATAGCTGCAAATATTAAGGATTTGTGATTTTCTTTTATTCAAAGTTTTCTACCTCATGTATATCTTTCCTGGTCAAATTATGATACGAAATAATAACTAATTAGACCAAAATCTATTCTTTTTTAAGCTTAATCCGTTCTCTACATACTACTACAGTGTTACTGCCAACCCATAATGTCCGCATCCCCTTTCTGGACTTTTTAGGGCGGCGTTAGCACTACAGATGATATTAATATCATAATACTATACCGAACAACGGTATGGATAGTGGTATACTTCTTTGTTAAGTCATCCTATTTCTGAAGATAATAAATAAGCCAAATAACGCACCCGAAGTAGAATATATGCTTTATGCATTTCGCTGTGCGGTTTATTATGCTTACAATGATATTAATGACCTGGAATTATTAAAGTGGTGGAACTGGAAAGATAAAGCCCCAGATAAATAGCTCGCAAGATCCAATCTTGCGAGCTATTTATGATAAAAAAAAGATAGATTATCAAGCGTGTGTTATCGCTTTAGTCCTATTATTGAAGAACCTTATAGGATAGCCCTTGTTCTATTTACTGTTCTTCTGTCCATAAAGGTATAGCTACTGTCACTTTGAATAAATCGCCGTCGATTTCCACCTGAAATTCTCCGCCCTGCAAATTGCTTAAACTCTGTGCGATGGAAAGCCCCAGACCTGATCCGTCGGTGCTTCTGGATTCATCTCCCCGAACAAAGCGCTCGGTGAGCTGTTCTGGAGAGATATTCAGGGGGCAAGCAGATATGTTTTTGATGGTAAAAGATCCATAGCCATTATCCGAGGCAATTTCGATATACACCCGGGAATGGGGCATGGAGTATTTTATCACGTTGGACAGCAGATTTTCGGCTATCCGCCACATATGTTTGCCATCTGCCCATATGACCACTGCTTCATCAGTATTTTGAACCTGAAGGTCCAGCTGCGCCTGTTGGATTTTCTCCTCATATTCTCCGCAAGCCTGCCGTATCAACTCCTGCAGGTCTACTTTTTCGCCGGCCACTGCCAGGTTGCCGCTGGATGCTTTGCTGGCTTCCACCAGGTCCTCAATGAGCTGCTTCATACGGTAAGCTTTTTCTTCCAATATGTTTACATATTCAGCCGCTGTTTCATTCTCCAGGTTTTCCTTCTGGAGCAGGTCAACATAATTGACGATGGAAGTAAGCGGGGTTTTTAGATCATGGGAAACATTGGTGATAAGGTCGGTCTTCATCCGCTCTCCCTTGAGGGCTATGTCTACCGCTTTTTTCAATCCGCCCTGAAGGCTGCTGATATCCTGGGCAAAAGATGCAAAACTGACCGGCATGAGGCTGCTGTCCAGAGGGTAGTCCAGGTTTCCAGCCGATATCTGTCTGGCTGCTTCCATGATTTGTGGCAGAGCGACCAGCGACCGGGCTGCAAAATAGATTACCCCGGCATTGAAGGCCAGTAATATTAGGACCATAAAGAGGAAGGTGCCGTTTAAATACCCATAATGGCTTTTAGTGCAAAGGATAAATAATAACCCGTTTATGAAGCCATATCCCACCAACAGCAGCAGCAGCCATTCTTTAAAAACCTTGCCATGGAAAGCCAGGCGGAGGAAATCTTTTAAAGCCAAGCCGAGCTTGTAAATCAAGGTGTTGACAAAAATCTGCCCGGTCCTGATCTGTTCTGTCATAGACAAAACATAAAATATACCGATGAAGATATCCAGGCTGAGAACAATAGCCAGAAATACCAAGGTCACTATATCAGGTATCCCCATAGAAGTACCGACCCCTACGGTCAATGAAATGACAGCAGCTATAACAACCAGCAGGGTATGCACATCGGTATACATCCTGACCGGCCGATGCGCCTTTATTTCTTCCGGATCACGGCGAAGGGTGATATATATCAGATATATAAAAGCCAGAGCCATGAAGAAAAAAGATGTAATCGATACAGTGGAAGCGGTCTGGGACAGTACTTTGCTCTGGTTATAATCGACATATTCGTCGTAAAATACATCCCCTGGCTGCAGCGGTTCTGCAACAGCTGCATATACTTCATAGGGGCTGCCAGCCAGCATATCTTCGACATTTTCGCTTATCGGTACACTAGAATTAGATGTCCAGCCACTAAAGAAGGCTGCAGCCGGCTGTTTTTGAATATACTTGATCGGATCGGTTTGTTCCAAATCCAAATTGCTCCACGTCTCTCCGGTTTCGGTATTCTGAACATAATATACGAAATTGACCGGAACAGGAAACCGATTTTCAATGCCATGGGAAAGCTGTAAATTATCGGTCTGGCTTGGTGGATCTTCAGTTGAACTTTTTATATTGTCTTCGCTTGGGAGTGCGAGATGATATTCGACCGTATTATACACCAGCCGGGAAAAGTTGCTTTGGAACGAATAGGTCTCGCTATAGCTTGACAAACTTGCCATTCCGCGATTCTCAAACCAGAAGAGACAACCGCCTATAGTCCCCAAAAAGCCCAGCCAGACTATGATGATAGCCAGCAGTTTAACCCCGCTGGAGTAGCTAATATTTCTCGATTTTATATCCAATACCCCATACCACCTTTAAATATTTTGGTTCTCTAGGATTGATTTCAATTTTTTCACGAATTCTCCTTATATGCACGGCCACTGTGTTTTCCGCCGAATAAGAAGGTTCATTCCACACCTGTTCGTAAATCTGGGCTATGGAGAAAACATGCCCCATATTCTCCATTAAAAAAACCACTATCCCGTATTCGATGGGAGTCAGCCGGATGATTTCCCCATCAACCCGAACTTCTTTGCCTTCCCGGTCCAGTTCCAGACCACCGGTTCTTAATATACCGTTTTTAAGGGCTATACTCCCCAGGGCGGTGTATCGGCGCATCTGTGATTTAACCCGGGCCATTAATTCCAAAGGGTTAAAAGGTTTGGTTACATAATCATCTGCCCCAAAATTGAGTCCGGCAATCTTATCCGTATCCTCGGATTTGGCAGAAATTATTATGATGGGGATATTGAGGTCTTCGCGAATCCTGATGGTGGCCGACAACCCATCCATTTCCGGCATCATGATATCCAATAAAATCAGATG
The DNA here is from genome assembly GCA_016841245.1 of Syntrophomonas sp. GTDB lineage: Bacteria > Bacillota > Syntrophomonadia > Syntrophomonadales > Syntrophomonadaceae > JAAYJK01. The sequence continues at coordinate 44,782 of JAENZN010000007.1, read as the reverse complement.
AATTTCCTGTTCGGTCAAAGCCTGCAAGGCTTGAGAACCGGTATAGGCCTTTATCACCCCATAGCCTTCCTGTTTTAAGTAGATTTCTAGAGCATCCACGATGGCGGCGTCATCATCACACACCATTACATTAAATCTTTCCATAAAATTCCTCCATTGCACTCTAATCAGATTATCTCATACCGCTCAATATCAACACCTGCCTTTCAATATATATTGTGGCAGGCAAAATTTACAAACTGCTTCATAAAAATCTTAAGACTTTCTTAAGATATAGGCAAATCCAGAAGAACAAGGGGAAGGTTTGAGAGGGGTGTATATCACAGGTGGATATCTGCCTGACCTTAGCAATGGAGTTTTCTATTGGTAATTAATGCCCGGAGCTTTTTGAAAAGGGGCAGGTGTTGTTGAAGCAAACCAATAAAGATCCTTAAGGGAAAGAAAATTTATTCATTTGCGTATTATTTCCTATAAGCAGTACTATAAAAGATAATGTATTCAATAATTCAATGAGGTGAGTTCATGGTGTCAATGATTGTAATACTTATCCTGCTGGTGATAGCAGCACTTATGGTAGGAGTGATTGCAGCAGCAGCCAAGGAAAGTAAACCTGAAGGAGGGAATATGGTGATAAAAAATGTTTATATTTACCTGGTGCTTTTTGCTACCCTGATGATGACTATTGGTGGTACTGTTGCCGCCTTTATGGCCGTTGCTGATATTGTATTTCCAGCTCCATACTATCAGTCTTTTGAGGAATATAAACAGATGCCTGCAGCAAAAGATGTGAATAATGAAGATGCAGTAAATCTGTCTGACAGCGAATTGAAAACCAGATATGATGCCATGGTGGAAGCGGAAATAAATCGTCAGAAGAGCAGGGCGCAAAATAGCCTCGTAAAAAGCCTGGGCTGGATTGTGGTTCCGCTGCCTGTGTTCGTCTATTTCCAGAAACGTTTAGGAGAGAGGGCCGAGGAAATCTGAGATTATCTTATACAATAGAAATAGTGAAAGAAAGAACCGCCTCCGCTGTCAATGTGAATAAATGAGGGGCTTAAGCAGATTATAATAATAAGATTAATTTGGTCTTCTGTTAATAAAATGAAGTTTAGTATTATAAGAGGTGGCATATGGCTGAAATTTACCTGGCGGGCGGATGTTTCTGGGGGTTGGAGAAATATATGGAGTCAATTCGCGGGGTTCATTCCACCCAGGTGGGCTATGCGAATGGAAATACGGAAAATCCTACTTATGAAGAGGTTTGCTATAATAACACTGGCCATGCTGAAACAGTGCGGGTGGTATATGATCCCGATCTCGTACCGCTTGAATTGCTTCTGGAATTATTCTATGAGGTGATTGACCCGATTTCAATCAACCGGCAGGGAGCAGATGTCGGTGTGCAGTACCGCAGCGGCATCTATTATGTCAGTGAAAATGACCTGCCGATAATCGAAAATTCCATTGCCAGGCTGCAGAAACGATACGATAAGCCTATAGCCATGGAAATAAAAACCCTGGAAAATTTCACTCCGGCAGAAGAATATCATCAAAAGTACCTGGATAAAACCCCGGGGGGCTACTGCCACATCAGCAGGGAGCAGTTCCAAAAGGCGGCAGGGATAATGATAAATCCCCTAAATTACCCGGCTCCCAATCCTGAAAAACTGCGTCAGACTCTGAGCAAAAACCAGTATGAGGTGACCCAGAACAATGCTACCGAACCGCCCTTTCGCAACGAGTTCTGGGATTCTTTCAGGCCAGGCATTTATGTGGATATCACTACCGGAGAACCTCTTTTTGTTTCTACTGACAAATTTGAATCGGGATGCGGCTGGCCCAGTTTCTCCAAACCCATCGATTCTAATGTAGTGCGGGAAAAAACAGATAAGACTCATGGAATGCTGAGAACCGAAATTAGAAGCCGCGTTGGAAACGCACATCTGGGTCATGTGTTTGATGATGGCCCAAAGGAAATGGGCGGACTGCGTTACTGTATCAACAGCGCCTCCCTGCGCTTTGTGCCCAGGGAAGATATGGAAAGGGAAGGATACGCTTATCTCTTAGAACTGCTGAACTAGGCACCCGACAATAATCTTATGACTGCGTCCCAGGGATTACACTCCAATCAAATCATAACACTTCTCAAATTATGATATTATAAGCAAGCTGCCTGGACTAATCGCCTCCAACGGAAAGCGATCACAATTCCAATATGAGCAGTTAAACCAGGTGTTTGAAGTGATCAATGCCTTGGGGGAAGAAACAGACTAATACTACCAGCAATTAGGGAAGCTGTCTGAAGTCAATACCAGGGCAGCAGATAACTAAAAATCATTCGATCGGAATATCATCAAGCTTTTTAGCAGGCTTTGATTCTTGAGATGGATGATTTTTTATTTCCTGGAAACCTTCGTTAATGCTTTCAAGAAGCACTCTTCCTAATTCCTTTATCTCTCCCGATAATTCTGGTGGCAGATGGTCAACTATTGCTGTTGCGGCTCTGAGTTTATATTTTACCAGCTCTTTTATAAGTGTTTCATTCATTTTCATCCCTCCCAAACCAAATTTTGAGTTTCTCATCTTCAAATTTGGCTCTCTTTATTGAATATGCCAGAAGTATTCTGGGAAGAGTGATATTCCTTTTTATATTTCCGGCCTTTATGATTAGCTGATCACCCTTCTGGTTCAGCGACAGATCCTTTTTATCCATAAAAGGCATGTTTATTGCCAGTATATAATCCTCACCGTCGCTGTCTACTTGCTGTATCCTTCCACAATATTTTATTTCAACAGGATTCTCCTCTTTGAAAACCGCCTGGGCCATCCTATTCAGTATTGTCATCCCGACGACTTCAGTCTCAAAGAGAGGTGCATAGTAAACGGGTATGGGTGTGAAGCTATCGATTATATCCTCTTTGTACTTTTTCTGTATATCCTTCCAGACCTTAAAGTATTCATCTGTTACATTATCCGGGATCACTCTGTTGACAATCACAGCGTCTACATTAAAGTCATAGATGTTCATATAGGTATAGCTCCTCTGCGCCTCCTTTATAACCATTTTTTCAGGATTTACAACAATCCTTATACTTGTAATATCCCTATCAGAAAATACTTTTTTCATCTCATCCAGCTGCTGATATATATTATCGATCTCATCAAGAACCTGGCCGGAAGGCATTGGTATTTTCAGGATCGATTCTGCGATAGGTCCTGCCACTTTGATAGCCTTTTTTTTCATTGGAAAAAGCTTTTCCATCCACCAGCGGAGCATTTCGGGAAAACTAAGCAAAGCCAGCGTTTCTCCGGTTGGAGCACAATCAATGATGATTACGTCAAAACTGACTTCCTTATAGTATTTGAGTATCCTCAGCAGGCTGAGCAGGTCTTCCATACCAGGAAAAACGGTCAATTCCTGGGTAGTTATATCTTTTACCGCCTTGGCAGTAAAAAGATCAGTTAGATATTGCTGGACCTTTCCCCAACCTTCCTCAACTTCATGTATGGCATCTATCTCCTGTGCCCAAAGATTTTCTTTAATTTCCACAGGCTCATGGGATAAGTTCATATCCAGGGAATCCCCAAGACTGTGAGCAGGATCTGTGCTTACCACAAGCGTTTTCATTCCCTGTTCAGCACTTTTTACTGCAGTTGCCGCAGCTATACTTGTCTTTCCAACTCCACCCTTACCGGTATATAAAATTATTCTCATGGATATCTCCTCCTTGTTCTAGTGTAATACATAGCCTTTATATTTCCTGCAACGAATAATACGATATACGAAATAAAACCTCATAAAAATGCCCATTATTATAATGGGTTGTTACTCGATATCTATTTTTCTTATATTATCCTGCTCCTTATTACAATTGGTTTTACTATATAACTTGGTCTGCAGATTATTCATAATCTTTAGCGCAATTTTGGTCATGAACTGCTTCTCTTCTTCGGTCAGATCATCAATTATCATGCTGAGGTATCTGGATAATAGATCCTTGAGGCTGGTAATTAGTTGAGAACCTTCTTCCGTTAGCCGCAATATGACTATTCTCCGGTCTTCTTCACTTCTATCCCTAAATACATATCCATTTTTCACCAGCCGATCTACTATTCCCGTAGCAGTACTCATAGGAGTATTGATATATTCAACCAGTTCTGTCATAGTGCTCTCTTTTCTTTTATCAAGATATAACATAGTGAAAATCTCAGATTTAGAAAACTTCAAATCAAGCTCTATCCATTTTTCCGGGAAGAAGAGGGTTTTAATATTTTCAATCAATACATCCATTATATTATCAAAATCCAACAATGATACGCCCTCCAAATATTTCGGTGGCAGAAGTATTGTAACAAGATAGTATATCTTTTCTCCTATCTTGTCAACTCCTACTTAAATGTCCTCATTGTCCACCATTGTCCACCATTGTCCACCATTGTCTGAGAATGAGTGGACAAGAGAACCGTCCCCGCTGTCCACCAAATTCGAATGATCCTTAATCTCTCCGTAAAGCTTCTATGGGATCTAAAAGGGATGCTTTGTTGGCCGGCAGCAGTCCGAATAGGATGCCAATAACAGCAGAAAAGGCGAAAGCTAAGAGCATAGTAGTCCATGAGACCAAAGGCGGCCATTTAGCCAGTTTAGCTATTAGATAAGCTCCGCCGACTCCCAAGGTCATGCCGATTATGCCTCCGATTAGACATAACACTATTGCTTCGATAAGAAATTGTATGAGTATGTTTTTGCGACGAGCCCCCAGGGCCATACGCAGACCTATTTCCCGGGTGCGTTCGGTAACTGATACCAGCATGATATTCATTACTCCGATGCCCCCTACCAGCAAAGAAATACCAGCGACAGCACCGATGATCAGGGTCAGTATGCCGGTAATGTTACCCACCATTTCCATCTGCTGGTCCAGGGTTTCTGACATATAGTCCACTCCCTGGTGACGCCGTTCCAGGAATTTAACCACCTTTTCGGTAGTTGCCTGCACATCTTCCTGATTATAGGTAGTGCCTTCCATTTGACTGATATAATTCCAGGGGAAGATATCCATCCATACCCGGGTTGGCATATATACATATTGAGTGCCTCCCATACTGAAAATGGAGCCTTCTTGTTTCACTACTCCGATGATGGTAAGAGAAGTTCCGGCTACAACTATCTGCTCCCCTATAGCACTCTTTTTAATGAAAAGCTCCTGAGCCAAGCCTTCGTCAATGGCTGCCAAACGGCGCCGGCCCTGTTCATCAGAACTGCTGAAGAAGCGACCTTCTTTCATGGTGAGGTTACGCATTGGAGCATAATCAGCGGAAACTCCCAGGATCTGTACTGATTTTACATTTTTCCCACCTCTAACCTGGTCATAAGCATAAGCAGAGGGGGAGATATACTTGATTTCAGGCATTTGTTCTTTGATTGCTTCCATATCCTTAAGGTTAAACTCATTGCCAGTACGAGGTTGGTCGGAACGCCAATCAGTATATACAGCAAAAAGATTGCTGCCGATTTTCTCCATTTCACCCATTACTGTGGCCTGGCCCCCCTGACCGATGGCTACCACAGCGATGACTGCCGCTATACCAATGACTATTCCCAGGGTAGTAAGTACTGATCGGAACAGGTTGGAGCGGATGGAATCCAGGGCAATCATGATACTTTCACTGATATTCATTAAGACTGCCTCCCTTCGCTTATTGTTATTTCAGAGGAGGAGGTCAGTTCTTCCCTTTCGATTACACCATCATGAAAATAGATTATTCTTTGGCTGTTCTGAGCAATGTCGGGCTCATGGGTGACTAAAACTATGGTAGTAGCTTCTTTATGCAAATTGGTGAAGATGTCCATTATTTCCTCACTGGTCCTGCTATCCAGGTTGCCGGTAGGCTCATCTGCCAGTAATACTTTAGGGTGGTTTACCAGGGCTCTGGCGATGGCTACCCTCTGGTTTTGTCCCCCGGAAAGTTCGGTAGGACGATGGTCCAGTCTATCCAGCATACCAACTCTTTCCAGAGCTTCCCGGGCTAATTCGCGCCGCTTCAGCTTATTTACTCCAGCATAAAGCATAGGCAGTTCCACATTACGTAAAGCTGTCATCCGAGGAAGAAGGTTGAAATTCTGAAATACAAATCCGATTTTTTGATTGCGGATAAAAGCCAGCTCATCTGCAGTCACCTGGCTGATTTCCTTGCCATCCAGCCAATAAGAGCCAGAGGTAGGTTTGTCCAAACAGCCTATAAGATTCATGAAAGTAGATTTACCAGAGCCGGAGGGGCCCATTATAGCAACATATTCTCCCGGCTTAATAGATAGGGTGATTCCGTCCAAAGCTCTTACCGGAAGAGTATCAGGACGGTAAATTTTACTTAAGTTCTCGATTCTGATCATGATTTAACCTCTTCATCGATGGGGATGATTTTAGCTGGTTTTACCGCCTTACCTTCCTCCAGGGTTTCAGCCGGGTCTAATATAACCACGTCACCTTTTTCTAGACCGGAAGTTATTTCTATATAGAGGTCTCCCTTAAGCCCGGGGGTTACGTTAATTTTAGTTGCTTTACCGTCTTTGATAGCAAATACATAAGATTCATCATCTTTCTCTACCAGAGCTTCATAGGGAATTACCAGCCGATCTTTTGTTTTCACGGTGGTTATTTTTACATCTACCGTAAAGCCAGGCAATAATCCTGGAGTAGCGGAGTCTACTGCAATTTTCACCGGGATTTCCACCTGTTGTGACTGGCTGGTTTTATTAATCTGAGCTTCCTGGGATACTTCCAGAACTTGGCCTCGGAAATCTTGATCAGGGAAGGCGGCAGCCTCAATAAATACTTTCTGGTCTTTTTTTATCCGAGCCGCATCATACTCGCCAATACCCAGATGTACTTCTAACTTTTCCGGGTTACCGATGGTTATCATGTGAGCTCCGGGAGTAGTTACGTCACCAGCAGCAATTTCTACGGACATAACTTCTCCTTCAATGCGGGCCGGAACAACAAACTGAGCCAGGTTTTCTTCTGCCAGGCGCAGAGCTTCCTGGGCACAGTGCAGATTCATTTCCAGGCTTTTGCGTTCTGCTCCCTGGGGTCCATTTTCCATAGTATCAAATTCCTTTTTAGCTCGCAGGTAGGTCAATTGATCGGCTGCCCAAAGGGCCTGGGTGTCTTCCAATTCTTTTATAGTGACAATACCAGCATCATATAGTTGTTGGATTCTAGCCAGGTTATTTTCACTGTTTTGAAAAGACTGCCGGGCACTATTATAGGAAGCTTGTATGATGCTTTTTTCAATTTCGGTTGGGGAAAAAGATTGCTGATAGGTGACTTCTTCTTGAGCCAGGCGAGACTGGGCATCGACTAAACTTAAAGCTTCGCTGTCAGCTTCCAGTTCGGCCACTATTTGTCCTGGGCTTACCTTATCTCCAACTTTTACATAGACCTGGCGCACCAGGCGATCAGAGGGGGCATATACTTCCTGCTTTTCTACCAGTTCAATGGTACCGCTGCCATAAACCATAGAGCCCATTTCTTCTAGTTTTACTTCGGCAGTATTGACTTCCATTGCTATCGCATCCTGGTTGCGATAAAGGTTTAAACCCACAACTGAACCAATAAATAAGATCAGAACCAGAGCGGCCAGGATTTTAGTTCCGCCGGGTATTCTATCAGTAATTGTCTGCATCGATTAGTCCTCCTTGAATAGTTTAAAAAAAAGACGATTATTTTATATCACTTATATGAAGCGGTAACAGGGGCGGGGCAACGCGGTTCTGTAGCCTCGCAACCTAATCGTGACCTGTTTAACCGCCCATCTGGGTCAGGAAAGCGGAGGCTACAGAAAGTATGGCCCAGAGACCAAACATAAACATGGCGAAGGTTTTAAGTTTTCCCCGGCTGATAATAGCTCCTCCCATGGAAGTTAATAGAATGGTCCACAAATAAAAGGGATCGATCTGGCGGGCCAGACTAGCTGCAAACCCTGTGGAGCCAGGGGGAAACAGCAGATATAGACTAGTAGATACTTCTTTCAAATTGGCTGCGGGAGTCAAGGTAACAAGGATACATCCTAACACTGAAGCTATTAGCATAGGCAGGTAGGCATACACACTAACTGCAAAAAACTGCCGGTAAGGAGTTGGTTCACCGCTGAACATATTACAAAGTTTAAGCAATCCCGCCACGAACAGGCAAAAAATCACCGCTGATAACGCTGCTCCTGCTATGGTTGAGATAGTGGCAGTTTTTACGGCCATAGCCATAAAATCAGCAGATCCTGGAGCAGTCTGCATTTGAGCTTGCATAGTTATTTGCAAAAAATCTTTCATTTTAGAAATCGTCAATAAGGAAAAAACCAAATTACTGATACAGATAAAGATTAGTACTGGCAGCCAGGTTGGTGTTCTGGCAACATCCTCGAAAACCGCCCGGGGGCTCAGAAAAGTCCCGATAATCCTCTGGAAGAAACTCATACTTACAGGAGCTTCTAAATCAACATTCATATGTAACCCTCCCCTAATAAAGTGCACTTTTTACTTGTGGATATCTGCTTCTCATAATATTTCGCTGACTGTCATATCACTTAAGGATAGTTTATCTCTTTCATATTATTACTTTAAATACTTTGGGGTAACTATGTAACCAAAGAAACATCAGAAACGTCCCTGATGCTCTTATTACCCAGCTTAAAATATTATTAATACACTATAAAAATACTGCCTCTATATATATGACGATTAAGACAGGCGATTTGTGACAGGATATGTCCAATTTTATCATAAAGCCAGAGACATTATTTTATCTAATAAAACATCCCATTATAATATACGCTCAATATTATCCTTCCTTACAATTCTTAGCGTGTGATTTTAAAGAAACAGAATCGCTGTCAAATATTGTATTATTATAACACGGAATTTTTAATTTGTGTCGGGGAATCCTTCTTCGTGATGCCGAAGGGAAATTAGATTTAAAGTCGGTAGCAAAAAATTTCAAACAAAAATGGTATTTTTGGGTGATATTCACAACGAAGAAGGTCTACGATACTTATTGTATAGTGGACTATTTTTGTGCTTAGCGTAGTTTTCATTTCAGGGGAGGAATCAGCATGGGTAAAATACGCTCCGTACAGCTCCTGGAGGAATGCAAAATCGCTGTGGAACTGGAAAACGGCTCCAGCTTCGTTTATGACTTGAACCCCCGGCTTTCGGCAATACGCTTTGCTCCCCTGGCCAACCAGGAATTTTTTCAAAGTGGCAGACTGGTTGAAGGGGATTGCATCCGCTGGAGCGACAGCCTGATTCTGTACAGCCATGAAATGCTGGACGGCATGAAAAGATGATGATCTAGTAACAGAAATGGAGGCAACGGTGAAATGAAAAGTATTTTCAAAAATAGTACTTTGCTAATACTATCAATATTTATGACAATGACGGTACTGTATGCCATACCCCCGGGCACCACCGCCCAGGCTGCTGACGCAAGCATCCTATCCCAACTTCCGGAAAGCACGCCTGGTAATTTTACGGTTACGTGGTATAGCGCCAAAAGGTATATTCCAGGCAGAGAGCCCGGGGCAGGAAACCCCGGGGGAAGCTATTATCATACTCATATTGGAGCAAGTAATAGTGGACCGGTTGATAAAGATAAATCGGACGCCGCCTTGCAAAATTGGGACACTTCTGTTGTCTTGAAGCAGGAAGTAATACCTGATTTAACCTTAGATATGACCAGGTGGCAGCCAGATTCCCAATATTGGACAACAAGGCAAAATTTAATGCAAGATTCGCTATACAATTGGAACTGGTGTGAAGTGGACGGATTTATTAGACTGCCATATAACAAAAAGCATCTTTATTTAGGTGTCCTTCGTGTTTCCACCGATTCCTTATTGCGCAGTGATGTTACCTGTGACCTGGTAATACCTGATAACGGTAGTCTCAGTTCCGGTGATCTAGTGCCCTTCCGCTTGCGTATCAAATGTTATGAACCAGATCAAAGCAAGTTGAATACCCGGTTTTCTATTGTATTCGCGGCGGATTGCTGGCAACATACGGATTACTTAGGCAATCGCACATATGATAGAATCAGTAATATACTGGCGGGAAACGTTTATGGAACGCTGGCATTAAAGGATATGCAGCCCTTTTTTAAGCTTGATGCCCAAAATTATACCCTGACTCTGGATTCAAAATACAGCATTTTCCCTGTTGGAGATTACGAATATGGCTATGCCGGCGGGACGGATTTCAAACCACTGGCCTTGGGGTCGAATTATCTTGAACCAGCCAACGGTGATGTAATAGTACGTTATAATAGCTGGCCCCATCCATTTATCACTATCGGTGCCGTAACTTTGCATACTACGGGCTATTTATCGATCACCCGACGCACCCCCGCCGCGGCTTCTCTGGCCTGGTCCGCCCCGACCGGGAGCACAGCTCCGACCGGTTACGATATTTACCGTCAAAAAGTCGAAGAAATGAACGGGTTCTCACCGTACCTTAAATATATGGTTGACAATACGGTGCAAAAAGTGGGCTCGACAACCGGCCTGAGCTTCACAGACCAGGGATTGGACTACAATATGGTTTACGCCTACTATGTAAAAGCCAATTATCCGGCCGGTAATTCCACCGTAACCAACACTGTAAGGACCGACTCGGTAGCCATGCAGGATCTTCCTTCCACCCCACTTTATTTGCGGGCCGACAACCAGACTCAAACCAATCTTACGTTGCACTGGAACGGTTCTCAGTCCCCCTATGGGATTAAGGAATATATAATTTACCGGAAGACTACCTGGACCGGGGAAGCGAAATCAACCGTGAGACCGGATGGCTCTTTTGTTATTAGCGGTGGGATCAGTTCTGAGACACCGGTAGAAATAGGACGGAGCAGCACCACCAGTTTTAAAGACAACGGCCTGGATCTTAACGCGCAATGTGAATATTACGTGCAGGCTGTCGATGGATATGGTATTCCATCATTACTCAGCTCCCCCTTAAAAATATCCGTCCCTGATTTAACCCCACCCACCGCGCCCGGCAACCTGCAGGCCGGCGACGTCCTGCGGCAGGGGGACAAGGTGGATTATGCCTTCCCGGGAAAATCAGACATCCGCAATGTTATTCTGGGGCCGAAGGGTGAAATCGCCCTGCGCTGGGAGCCTTCGACTGACAACGTGGGAGTCGCCACCTATAATGTCTATCGTACCGCTGTAAGCGATGATTACCTTCATTATGAAGAAAAGTTTGTGGGCAAGACCGCAGACACCTTCATTATCGACAGCGGGTTGGAATTTGGAGAATTTTACAAATACTCTGTGGCAGCCGTAGATGACGCCGGCAATGAATCAAAAATAAATACGGTCCGTATAGCAACTGAAAAATCCACCCTGGTCGATCTCGCCATTACCAGTGACGGCCGGAAACTTACCCCCGACCCAGCTTTTGTCTATTTTCAAACCGAATACAGTCTCAATGTAGAAAATGCGGTAAAATCTCTCATCCTGACAACCACTAAAACGGACCCGGAGGCTAAAGTAACCGTTAACGGAGCCCCGGTCGGCAGCGATGGCATTAGCGGCGCCCTGGCTCTCGATCCGGGTCAAAATGTCATTACCATCCAGGTTGTCCCGTGCGGTACCGTACCATTGTTTATCACACCGGAGACCACGTCCTACACCCTGACCGTAAACCGGGCCAACATGGATAATCTCCCTGAACTTACATTGCCTGAAGAGGGAACGGGTCTAAATGAGGGAGATATATATAAGGCCATGGGTAAGATTGTCATCCCCAACAACCTGGTCTGGACCGGGACTGCCGACTACGGGGACGGCAGCGGAGAAAAGCCCCTGCAGTTGAATGCGGAGGGTTCTTTCATACTGGAACACAAATACCTTGACAACGGCCAGTACAAGATCAATGTGAACTTCAGGTATAAAGATATGGGGTTGGTGAAAGGCTCCCTGGAGGTAGGCATACAGAATGTGGCTCCCGTTCTGGCCGGAGTAAAAGACGAGTACGCCACCGGGGAATGCTCACCGCTGACTATTGAAGGAAGCATCGTCGACCCCGGCCAGGACAACTGGACGGTTAGCGGTGACTACGGCAGCGAGTGGGGGGCGACCCGGGGGACGGTCAATCAGCAGGATAAAACCTTTACTCTCCAGGATTACTTTAACGACCAGAAGCCCGAGTATGATATGGTACTTGCGGTTTCAGACGATGATGGCGGGATATTTACAAAGAACATCAAGATCAAGGTGGAAAATGTGGCCCCTTCCGTCCAGGCTGGCGAAGCAGGAATGTTTCAGCGGGGAGTTGCCTTTACCGGAGCAGGTGTCTTTACAGACCCCGGGATCGATAATTGGCAGGCGACTGTGGACTATGGGGACGGCAGCGGCCCGCAGCCCTTGACTCTCAAAAACGATAAGACCTTCGATCTTAATCATACCTACCTGAAAACAGGAATTTTTACGGTCACCGTACGGGTGGAGGACCAGGATGGCGGAGCGGGCAGCGCTTCCTTCCAGGTGAAGGTGAAGGAATATCTGTTTACCCTGGAAGCAGGGGTTGATACCTCCTTCCCGGAAGGGGAGAAATTGGTGAGGGGCATCCCGGTACAAGGTATGCCCGATAAGGTCAAGAGCATCACTGTTGATTACGGTGATGGTACCGGTGAAAAACCGGCAGTTCTGTCGAACAGAAAGCTGGCTGCACCATCAATGGCCGATCAAACAGCACCGGCTGTACAGTCTGCAGATGCTGCCAGTATTGAGGAAACCCGTGTTCCCGTTCTCCTGCAGATCGGTATCATCTCGCTGCAGCACGTTTACATGGATAACGGAGATTTTACGGTCAAAATAAAGCTCATCGACTTAGACGGGGACAGCTATGAGGACAGCTTCAAGGTAGAAGTGGCCAACGTGGAGCCCACCGTGCAGTTGGAATACATCAATAATATGAACCCGGGCAGCACCTTCACTTGCCGCGGCAGCATAACTGATCCCGGAGCCGACACCTGGACCGTCGAGATCGATTATGAAGACGGCTCCGAACCCTGCAAAATAAGTGTGGATCCCGACAAGACCTTCAGCTTCAGCCACAGTTATAAATTTTCGGGTTGCTATAATATCGAAGCGGTGGTCCATGACGATGACGGCGGTATTGGGCGGGATAATCAACAAGCGACAGTACAAAGTCCAAGGAGAAGTTCAAAGAGAGGTAGTGAACCGAAGTCCGAAGATGCTTCTCTTCATTCTCTGACAGGCATCCCCGACCTGCTGCAGGACGATGGTGTACACGAGGGTTATGGTTTTATTCCGGATTGCCTGAACTACAAGAGCACCGCTGCTTTTATGAATACTCAGATAACAGTTACTGCTGATTCTGGGGCTGCGTTAACGTATACTATCGATGGAGGTGCCGCTCAAATTCTCGAGCAAAACATAGCGACGGAGATCGAGTTGGGTGCGGGACAGACTTTGAAAATAGAAGTAACTGCCCAAGACGGTACCTCATTCAGGGAATATACATTTGCACACACCTAAGATTAAGCGGTGACAGCGGGCGTATCAGAGCAGAGAGATATTTTAGCAGTTGGTATTTTAAAAAAGCAAATGGGAGTTTCGCGGAGCACAGTTGAGCAGCAACTGGCGGTACTCCTATTTCATGTGGCAAGGGGTCCGTTATGCAATAAACACCCCTTGTATTTTAGGCGCCTTTTGTTGGGCAGTGTTTTGATGGTTTTATGAAATACGGGTGATTATGTCGGTTTAATGCCTATTAATGGTATAATACGAGAAAATGTAATAAAAAATTTGGGGGCTGATTGTATGGGTGGTAAACCATTCAACCCCATATTCCTCAGGCGTTTACGAATTAATAATATTCTTGAGGGGATATTCAGGGTTCCACTTTTTCTTCTGGTTTCTTCCATGGGTTATGGCAAGACAACAGCGGTTAGGTATTTTCTGAATACCCGGACCGACCTGTCCTATGCCTGGTTTTCCTTGAGCTGCGGAGAAGATGATGAGCAGTGGATGTGGCATAAATTCTCTCAATGCCTTGAGGGGCTTAACCCCGAATTAGCACAAAAAATGGCTCAATACGGGCTCCCGGAAACGCCGATGGATGCGGAGCGCATCCTCGACATAATAAGGTCTGCCGTGACAGACCGAACCGTTATCGTCCTTGACGATTACCACGAAAACAAAAGCGAGCGTATGAACCGCCTTCTTACGGTTCTTGCCCAGGCGGCTGTTCCCGAATTACATCTGGTTGTGATCAGCCGAAGCTATCCGGAGATCCCGGTGGAGGAGCTTGCACTGAAAGGTCTGTGCCAGGAGCTTTCCCAGGACAAGTTCGAGTTCGACACGAAGGAAACAATAGAACTATTTAACTTGAATGGTTTTTCTCTCGCCACCCGGGAACAAACGCTGCTCTATCAAATCACCGATGGCTGGACTGCCGCCATTTACCTGGCTCTGTTAAAATATGCCGAGGATAGAACGCTGGATGATATCAGAGAGATTACGCGGCTGATGAAAAGTGCGGTTTATGATAAGTTCGATCAGGGGACCCAGCAGGTTCTTTTGAAGCTGTCCCTCCTGGACAGTTTTACCGTAGACGGAGCCATCTTTATAACGGAAGATAAAAAAGCGGCTGGACTCATCCGCCAATTTGCCGCTAACAACTGCTTCTTTCGTTATGATAACAAAAGCCGCACCTACTCCATGCACGCTATCCTAAAGGGCCTGCTGCAGGATCTTTTCACGGGTTCGGAGGAAGACAGATCCACAGTGCTGTACCGCTGCGGCGACTGGTACGCCAAGCTGGACAAGCGTATTGAAGCCATCAGATTCTATCATCAGGCGAGCGCTCACGAGAAAATCCTGGACATCTATGAGCGTCCCGGTTCCACGGAATTTTTTGACCGGGCACCTCAAACTATTATCAGGGCTTTCGCCGACATAGACAAAACCCTCAAGCTCTCCCGGCCTCTGGCCTATCTGACCTACATTTATTCTCTCGTAGCCATTGACGCCGAGGAGGGTGTCCGCTTACTTTACGAGGCCAAGGCTCACTATGAGGCAGACCGAGACTTGGTGGACAAGGAACAGTTTCTGGGGGAAATCGCCCTTATTGAGAGTATTCTGCAGTTCAACGATGCGCCAATGATGAGTGAATGCCAGAAGAGGGCCTATGCCCTATTTGGCGGAACCAGTTCCCGCATTTCCAATGCTACCGAGATTTTCACCTTTGGCGCGCCCCATACCCTTTATCTTTACCACAAGGAACCGGAAAGGTTGTTACCGCTGGTAGAGACCATCGAGAAAAACGTCGATTACTACACACATATAGCCAACGGATGCGGGACGGGTTTTGAGCACGCGGTCAGGGCCGAATACTGTCTGGAGACAGGTGACTTGAGCCAGGCCGAGCTTTCGGCCTACAAAACCGTTTTCAAAGCCAGAACCAAGAATCAGCTGTGCCTGGTTATCTGCGGCGGGCTATGTTTAGCCCGCTTGGCCATCCTCAATAACCGTCCCGCCGAAGCCGCGACCTGGCTCGAATCGCTCCAGGCTGAGACGGATGCTGCCGGTAACCCCATTTTACTCAATGCTCTTGAGATAGCCTTGGGTTACGTTTACGGCTGTCTGGGCGACCTGTCGCAGATGCCGAAATGGCTGCGGGAGGGCGATTTGTCCAACTGCAACCTTTTTAATCAGGGGATGGGTATCAACTACATCGTTATCGGCCGGGCGGCTGTGCTGCGCCGAAGCTATGCGGAGCTGGAGATCATCGTGGAAACCATGCGTCAGACCTACCAGCCCAATAATCATATTTTTGGTCTTATCTATGCGGGAATCTACTCGGCCATAGCAAAAATCCATTTATATGGGACGGATGAAGCCCTGAAAGAACTGCTCCCAGTAATTGAGCTGGCCCAGCCAGACGGCATAATCGCACCTTTTGCTGAAAATATACCGGAGCTGAATCTATTATTGCAGGGGATAGAAAAGGATCAGGACAGCACTTGGCTGGAGAAGGTTTTTAAGTTGGGGGAACACTACGTGAAGGCCATAGAAAAATTCAACCTCCAGGGCGCTTCCGAGCCTTTGACCTCCAGGGAAAGCGAGGTGCTTACCCTGCTGGCGGAAGGCCTTTCGCAAAAAGAGATTGCCGAAAGGCTCTATCTTTCCCCCAACACAGTCAAAAGGCATTTGCAGAATACCTACAAAAAATTAGGAACCAACAATAAAATCCGGGCCTTAAAAATGGCCAGAGAACTCAATATTTTACCCAATCACCATTAGCTGGTATTGAAGGAGACCCATTATCACATCTAATTAAGGATAGTATTATTCATTTGGATAGAAATTATGGACGGGGTTATTTTGCAAATGGGGCAAATGGATTTTGAGGGCTTTGGTGGTTTTTTCTTAAAAGTGAAAAGCTGGATAATTCCAATTTGGCTACTTTTATTGATGACTTATACCTTCAAATCGAAGATAACGCTCAGAATTTAAAAGAAAGCGTTCCGGAATGGAAAAACGATGACGGATATTATCCCAAATATAAATAAGTGTTTGGGATTTTTGATTTTGTTAAGAAAGATTATTAAATGCTTAAGAAGTTTTTTGAATTGCTGCCAGTCTTGTTTGGAGGTATTGGATTTCTTCATTCCTATAGGGATTTACTCCTTCTGCATGCAACAATCCTGCTGTGTAATATAGAGCAACAATTGTTTGTATCGAATCCACCCTATATAGGCTTTGTAAAATCTCAAATGAAAACTCAAACTCACGCTGGCATACAAACATAACCCATTATGCAATAATGATATAAGAATAGATATAAAGTAATTGGCAATAAAGGTTGATGATAAATAATGGATAAAAATATTACTTGTATTAAAGGCGGGAAAATTATTCTGGAAAATGAAGTTCTGGTGGGCAAGGTACTAATTTTCAACGATAAAATAATTGATATTTTAGACGAAGAAAATTTTGCAGAGAAGAGTCCGATTCACGAATTTAAAATAATAGATGCTGAGGGGAAATATGTTTCACCAGGATTTATAGATATTCATATTCATGGTTCCGGCGGAAAAGATACTATGGATGGTGCAATATCTGATCTTAAAATAATAAGCGAAACTATCGCTAAAAGTGGGGTCACCGGATTTTTGCCGACTACCATGACTATGGAAAAAGAAAAGATATATAAAGCACTGGATTCAGTAAAACTTTCCATGCAAGAGAATTTTAAA
This sequence comes from Syntrophomonas sp., assembly GCA_016841245.1. Lineage (GTDB taxonomy): Bacteria > Bacillota > Syntrophomonadia > Syntrophomonadales > Syntrophomonadaceae > JAAYJK01. The sequence continues at coordinate 27,503 of JAENZN010000007.1, read as the reverse complement.
GGGGCTAAAATACTTGGCCTTCACATGGAAGGACCATTTATAAGCCCAAAGTACGAAGGAGCTCAAAATATAGATTATATTCTTAAACCGGATTTAGAGTTGATTAAAAACTATATAGACATCATTAAAATAATTACCATGGCTCCAGAAGAAGATTTTCAATTTAAGTTTATTAAGAGTGTTAAAAACAATTCTGATATAGTACTTTCAATGGGACATACCAATGCGGATTACGAAACAGCTCTGGAGGCGGTGAGAGTTGGAATAAGTAATGCATCCCATATTTTTAATGCTATGCGGCCCTTCCACCACAGAGATCCAGGAGTTGTAGGGGCAGTATTAAAAAGCAATATAAGTTTTGAATTAATAGCCGATACCCTGCACATACATCCGGCTGTTTTTCAAATTTTGTTAAATGCCAAAGGAAAAGACAAAATGATTTTAATTACGGACTCCATGAGAGCAGGTTCTATGAAAGATGGTAAGTGGGAACTGGGAGGCCAGCAGGTAGCTGTAGAAAATAATTCAGCCCGACTTAATGATGGAACTCTGGCAGGAAGTATTCTGACATTGAATAAAGCAGTATTTAATATTTTACAATATACGGATCTGGAGATTTACGAAGCGGTGGCTTTAGCCAGCTTAAACCCTGCCAGGCTTATTAATATAGACAATTCAAAAGGAAGCATAAAAATAGGCAAAGATGCAGATTTGATTATTTTTGATGAAGAATTAAAAGTAGATTTGTCCATATCAGGAGGAAAAATTATTTACAAAGTTAAGCAGGAGTGATTTCAATGAGAATTATACTAGCAGATAATAATGAAGAAATGAGTAAAAAAGCCGCAGCTATAGTAAGAAGCCAGATTATTTTAAAGCCTGACTGCGTATTAGGGCTGGCTACCGGTGACACCCCGATGGGTATGTACCAGGAACTTATAAAAATGTATGAAAACCGAGAAGTTGATTTTTCAGAGGTTACTATTTTCAATTTAGATGAATATTGTTCTCTTAACAGAGAAAATGCCCAAAGCTATTACTATTACATGCATCACAATTTCTTTAAATACATAAATGTTAAAGAGGAAAATACCTATATTCCCAATGGTACAGCCAAAGACATTGATGAGGAATGCAGGTACTACGAAGGGCAGATTAAAGATAAGGGTGGTATTGATCTTCAGGTTTTAGGCATAGGAGCTAATGGACATATAGGATTTAATGAGCCGGATATTAATTTCGAAGCAGAAACTCATCTGGTTAAGCTGGATAAAATGACGATCGAGGCTAATTCGAGATTTTTCAGATCAAAGGATGAAGTCCCGACGTTGGCTATAAGTATGGGAATAAAAACGATTATGCAATCAAGGATGATAGTGCTGCTGGCTAATGGAGAAACCAAGGCGGATGCCATATATAAAACGGTAAAAGGTAAAATACGCCCTGAAGTACCGGCTTCAATTATACAGCTTCATCCTAATGCCACGATAATCATTGAAAAAAATGCTGCCAAACTGCTGTCAGGAAAATAGAAAGGACATTTGAATTATGAAATATATAATTGGTGTGGATGGCGGCGCCACCAAAACTGAGGCGGTTGCATATAGTTTAGAAGACCAGGAGATAGGCTCAGGTTATTCGGGCTTTGGAAATATTCTTTTGAATTTTGATGAGGCAGTAAAAAATATAATAAATGCCATCCAGCAATGCATAAATAGCCTCAAGGAACAGAACCGACCAGGGGAATGTTTGGGTATATACTTGGGAATAGCGGGAATTGAAGTTAGTGACAATATAGAGAAGGTAGAGACTTTGCTTAAAGAAGAGTTTTATTGTAAAGTACTAGGTTTGCACGATTCACAGCTTGCTCATGCGGCCATATTAAAAGGTGAAGACGGGATTATTACCATATCTGGAACGGGTTCGGTAAGTTATGGTTTATTTAAAGGTAAGCAGGCCAGAACTGGGGGCTGGGGTCATATTTTGGGTGACGAGGGAAGCGGCTATGCTATAGCCTTAGCGGCTTTTAAAAGGATGACTCTGGAGGAAGATGCGGGATGGGTAAGGAGTGAACTTACTCAGACTATTATGAGTAAGCTTAATTCAGACCAGGTAAATGATATAAAAGAATTTATTTATTCGGCCAGTAAGGGAGAAATTGCAGCATTTACATCTATAGTGGTGGAACTTGCCAAGGCTGCAGAGATAAATTCAGTTAACCTACTGAAACAGGCAGGAAAAGATCTGGCTATTATGACAGAAAGACTTTATAAGAAACTGGGGATTAATGAATCCATTAACATAGGAGTTAGCGGGAGTATCCTCAGTAAAGTTGATATAGTAAGGGAAGAATTCAAAAGCTGCCTGGAAAGGGATTTGGAATCAGTCAACATAATAGCAGAAGACGTTTCCGCAACCCAAGGAGCCTGCTATTTACATAGGAAAATAATAGGGCAGGATTAAAAATATGACAAAAGAGGATAAAGCATGTATCTGATACCACTACCACAGCAGATTACAGTCCGGGATGGAGCGTTTTCTATAGTCCATAATACTGCCATTGTGTTAGACGCGGCGCAGGATGGTATTGACTTCGAAACCGCCAAGCTTCTGCAGCAGGAAATTGAAAAGACTACCGCCATTAAGCTGCCCATTAAAAAAGGCCTGCAAAGTGAAAGAAATATTGCTAAAAACTGCATTTGCTTTGAATATGACCAAATGGATAGAGAAAGTGAAGCCTATAAGCTGACGGTAACCCCTGATAAAATTACTATTTCCGCTGATTGCCACCGTGGTTTCCTTTATGGCGTGTCCACCCTGATTCAGCTATGCAAGACATCCCGGGGGGAAATTGGCTGTGTGGACATTGCCGATGAACCATCCTATGCCAACCGAGGCTATTTGCTGGATGTCAGCCGGGGAAGGGTGCCAACTATGGACAGCTTGAAAGCAATGGTGGACAGGTTGTCATTGTATAAAATCAATCAACTTCAGTTGTACATGGAAAACTGTTTGCGCTTAGATGGCTTTGAAGAAATTTGGTCGCAGACAGATCCTTTTTTACCGGAAGAAATTCTGGATTTGGATCGCTATTGCAATATGAGATGTATTGAACTGGTGCCCTGTATTGCTACATTTGGACATTTGTATGATTTACTCTGTTCAGTCAGCTTTGGTAAATACAGAGAAGTTGATGACGAGCAGGCAGGGATCTTTACCTGGCATAACCGCATGCGACACCACACCATCAATGTTGCCGATCCGGAAAGCTTCACTCTTATTACGGGTATTCTTGACCAATACATTTCCTTGTTCCACAGCAATAAAATAAACATTTGCTGTGATGAAACATTTGATTTGGGTAAGGGGAAAAGTGCTGGCCTGGCTGAAAAAATGGCTTATGGAGAACTGTATCTTTCTTATGTCAATAAGTTAGTAGAATATCTTCAAAACAAGGGAAAAGAAGTAATGATTTGGGGAGATGTTTTGCAGAATAATCGCGAGATGATAGGTAAATTGAATGCTGAGGTTACCTGCCTCAACTGGTTCTATGATTGTGGAGCCCAAGAAGAGATTTTTAAAATTTTCGCAGAACATGGTTTAAAACAGTATGCCTGTCCCAGCGTATCTGGTTACAGCCGCCTGGTGAACGCCTATGACATGAGCTTTACCAATATCAGGGAGATGGCGGAGTTAGGCCATAAGTATCATGCTGAAGGATTTTTGAATACGGATTGGGGGGATTGCGGCAGTATAAATATGCCTGCCCTCAATATTCCCGGCATGATTTACGGTGCAGCACAAGGCTGGAACGTGGAGGATAATAGGGATTTTACCAATATAGACCAGGCTATTTCTTTGCTAGAATACGGTGATCAGAGTAAAAATCTGGTGGGGCTTTTACGAGAACTATCTCATCAAGATATCATTACTTTTAACGATGTGGTATTTTTCAGGGATTATAAGGTGTTCAAGCAGACCTACGATCAGGATGGAATCTATCTGCATGAAAAAGCTAAAAATAAGATGATGCAGGTTTCAGAGAATCAGCTTAAGGCAGCAGTTGCCGGATGTGCGGAAATCATAAAATGTCTTAAACAGAATGATAGTACGTCTAATACCGACTTTCGTCAGCAAATGAGGGAGTATTATCTGGCTGCTCGTGGTGTGGCACTAATGCAGGAATTGACCCTGGTCATTAAACAATGGGAATATGGTCAGAATGTACATCCGCTGGATACTCCCCATGAAATAGCCAGTAAACTGGAAAGCTGGCTTATGGATTACAGTAAGGATTGGAGAGCTGTCAGTCGTGAGAGCGAATTGTTCCGAATAAAAGAATTTGTTTGGCAAATCTGTTCCATCCTCAGGAAATATAACCAGGTATAAAACAGGTGGCGGGTTATGTTTTATACCTCGTTGCAGCGGTGTGTTGAAACTGCTCCGCAGTTTCAACCTTAGACTTTTGAGCCTGCGAACCCCAATTGTGGTGCTCGCAGAGTGCTTCCGATGCTTAAATGAAAAGACTTAAAATAATGCTGGAAATGCCAAGGAGATGCACGTGGAGTGCGCAGCGCAATTTCGGTGAGCCGTGAACCATCCTGGCCAAGAACCACACCTGTATAGTAAAGATATGCACTGTTAATCGATGTAAATCTTACGCAAAGTGTTCCATGATTCTTGCCCAAATACGTTGTGTTTCATGAAATTCATAATAATGCTTTTTGACATTTTTATTGTATTTTTCTAACTCAGCTAAGACTTTCATAAAATCGGGCTGTTCGAAATAAGCGCAGATTTTAGGCAAAGTCACGGTAAGTTGTTCCCGCATCTCTTGAATCTTTTCCTCATAATGATCTGGCTGGGTGATATAGAGCAGTAATGGCTTATAACGAATCCAACCTATACAGGCCTTGTAAAAGCGAGTGGTAATCTTTTCAGTATCAGCTTTGATGAACTTTAATCGGATGGGGAGAACACCTTCTAAAAGGTGATTATAGGTAGAAAACCCGTCGTGGAATGTGTAGCATGGCACCCGCAAAACTTTTCGTTCGCTCAGGCAGGTACTTAAAAAAGTATCCTCTCCTCTCGCTCCCGGTGGATTGTAAAACGGAAAAATACGGCTGGGATCGGTAAGATTAATACATAGATTTGCGCCGGAGATGAATTTGGCATGGTTTGTTTCCTGCACCTCTATAGCCTCATCGCTAGTCAATATCTTGGTATCGGCATAGGTCACCCCGCCGTTTAGCATAACGGCTTTCAAGGAATCCCAGTTGATGATATCATTGCTGATAGCCTCAATAAAAGAACGGAAATCAGCTTCGGTCAAAGTGTCATTAAATTCCAAATAGGGGATAGGCGATATGTAGCCACAGTGATGTCCGTGGGTGATATCTGCTTGAGTTATATGTTCAAGATGGTTTAACAGAACATACTGTCCTCCCCAAATCGTAGTGCTGCGCGTATTAGTCACTGCCAGGGGGTATTCGTCGTCATCCATAAAAATCAGATAATCCATATGGTACTTTATAGCGTAATATAGCACCGCGTTACGCTTGGCTGCATACCCCCTGCCAAAGATCATGCGTGCTTCATCAAAATTGATGACGTTTTCTCGAATTAAATAGTCAATTTCTTCTTTGACAGCGATGCCTGCAATAAATGTGCTGCTATCGATCTTCTCGACCAGGTCTGGTTTTATATTGGTGTAATCCGTCGTTTTGGTTTTATTATAATTAAGATCATATGCGACAAAAAGATTTAAACTGATTTTTATGTTTTCCACCAAACCGGATTCCTGCCAGTTGTATATGTTGGTTCTCAGCACCCTTTGAAAAGTCTTTCTTCCCGTCGCAAAACCGATTCCGACTTTAATATTTTTACCTTCCTGCATTTTTATCACTTCCTTTCAATGCAAAATTCAAAATATAGTAGCGTTACCATTATAACAAATTAACCTCATCGCAAAGAAAACAATTCCAACACATGCCCCATGCTGGAGGCTTATGTACAGCTTGGAAGAGAAAAGGATACATTTAATAATGGCTAAATCATACAAAAAATGATTCTGCCTTGAATGTTGGGAATACTGATGGCATGATACAAGTCCTAAATGGGGCAACATCCTACTCCAGGCATACCACCATAATTTTCATGTATAAAAAAGTCACATTAAGCCGAGCGCCTGCATATAGTGTAAAGCACTCTATTTTTTGGTTTGCAAATATCAGGAGGTGGTTTAGTGTCCTTCCTGGGATGGTTCTTAGCCGTTGCTGCTGTGGTAAAGGGCAGTCTGTTATTGTTTGGTTACCTGAACAATCAGGTGTTTCCCCAGCCCTTAAATGAGACGGAAGAAAGGCGATATCTGAAGGAATTAAGGGAAGGTAGTGAAGAAGCTCGGAATATACTTGTAGAACGAAACCTGCGCCTGGTTGCTCACGTGGTAAGGAAATACGAGAATACGGGCGAAGATATGGAAGATCTTATATCCATCGGGACTATCGGTCTAATTAAAGGGATAAAAACCTTTGATGATGGAAAAGGGGTTAAACTTGCCACTTATGTCGCTCGTTGTATAGATAACGAAGTCTTAATGCATTTAAGGAACCTGAAAAAGAAACGAACCGAAGTCTCAATATATGATCCGATTGGTTATGATAAGGAAGGCAACGAAATAGCTCTAATCGATATTTTGGCTGAAGATAATGAAATAGTAGATATAGTGGATATGAAACTGCAGGGAGAAAAAATATTAGCCAAAATTGATGTACTAAACGAGAGAGAACGTCAAATAATCGAAATGCGATATGGTGTTTTTAGCGGGATGAAGGAACCGCAGAGAGAGATAGCGCGCAAGATGGGAATATCCAGATCTTATGTGTCCCGAATTGAAAAACGGGCACTAAAAAAATTGGTTAGAGAATTAAGCACCGAGATATAAGAGATATCAAGCACTCAGAAACTACCTGGATACAGTTAAGCCGTTATTAAACATCTCAGTTTACGTTAGGTAGCCAATGCCCCAAACATTTTACTTAAAAACCCTGCTTTATTTAAGTGAAAACTTTTATAATCGGGGTTTTTCTATCTTCTGACCCATAATATTATTTAACATTTGTTGTAGGGCAGATATTAGCATTTTTTGAATAAGTAAAAATATTGTGAGTATTTTAACAAAGTATAAATGATACAGTTTAATGGAGACGTGTTAATATAGAAAACAAGTAATTTCCAGATAAATGTTAATAATGAGTATACATAGTCCGGTAATTCGCGTATTACCAGAATGGACCTGACTCTATGTATAATGCATGAGGAGAGTCTATTTTAGATGTAGTTTTTTAAAATTGAATGCATTCAACCCACTCCTCGAAGTAAACTGAGTGCTTACCGTTATTCGCCAAGTTGAATGGCGCTGCTTATGATAGTGCAGTTGATATGTTTATCCTGGCAGAGAAAACATTGACTAGGCTTAGGAAGGTGATCAGCCTTATATGGAGGTGGAGAGGGATTAATACTGACTCTGAAAAGCCAAATACTACTAATATTGTTCAAGAGAAGATTTAAAGCAAGTCATTATCAATTTTTGGCTGAGTGTGATGGCCGTATAGGGGAGACTGCCAGGCGTTAGGTATTCACAGAACCATGCAATACCGGAAGAAGCAGCAGCAATCGAGCGATGCTGCACCAGCGATACATTGTATTTAAATTACGACGTTTTTTGTAGACTTATTGCAACCTTTTTGAAAAACGATTTAACAAAATCAAATGAATATCCAGGTGAGTAATAGCCTTAATGCATAAAATATGGGGAGAATTATATTTTTGTTTTTATGCGGTCCATTATTCATAATATCTTAAATATATTGGCATGTCTTTTGCTTTTAATACTGAGGTAGGGGTATATGGAATCAGACTGCTCCGTATTCTTAATATCAGGGTAGGCGCCTTTATAAAGGAGGGAAGGGATGAGAGGTGAATCCGAAAAGCTAAATACCAGCAAGGAATTTTGCTCAAAAGAAGATTTGAAGCAGGTTATTACCAATTCTTATGATATGATTTTTGTTTCAGATGGATCCGGGGTGGTGATCTTATGTAATCCGGCAACGGGGAAACTACTGGATGTTGATCCCCAGGAACTGATTGGGAAAAAGGTTAAAGATTTAGTTGAACAAGGAATATTGGATCGATCGGTATCTATGGAAGCTATGGAAAGCCGCAGCGTAGTAACCGGGATTTTAAAGAACAGGCATGGCGAAAAGATAATGGCTACTGCCACCCCTATTTTAGATGAAAATGGGGAAATCGTCATCGTGGTAGTTAATTGTCGGGATATTGACTTGGTGGAAAAATATCTTCAAGCCCTAGATAAAGAGAGCAAAAAAGCGGACCGCTACAAAACGGCGGCAGAATATTTGAGCGAGAAGGATTTAAAGCAAGATATAGTTATAGCTAGAAGTCAAAAGATGAAAGATATCATTGACCGATGTACGTTGGTTGCAAAATCTGACAGTACGGTAATGCTATTCGGTGAATCCGGTACAGGTAAAGAAGTCATGGCCCGGTTTATACACCGGAACAGTTCCAGATCCCAGGAACCCTTTATTCCAGTAAACTGCGCAGCAATACCCGCAGAATTATTAGAATCAGAATTTTTTGGTTATGTCTCAGGAGCCTTTACCGGAGCCAATTCCCGAGGAAAACCTGGATTACTGGAAATAGCTCACAAAGGAACCTTATTTTTGGACGAAATTGGTGATTTGCCTTTAGCCATGCAGTCCAAATTATTAAGAGTGATAGAGACTGGTGAAGTCCAAAGGTTAGGCAGCACAAATATTTTCAAGACCAATATCCGCTTAGTAGGTGCCACCAATAAAGACTTACAGGCCATGGTAAACGAAGAATTATTCAGAAGTGATTTATATTATCGCTTAAATGTAATACCAATAACTTTGCCCTCATTAAGGGAGAGGCCAGAAGACATTCTAGTTCTAGCTGAGAAATTTTTAGAGGAATATAATCGCAAATATGCTTTACAAAAAACCCTTACTCCCAATGCTATCAGTGCCTTTCTTGACTATAGCTGGCCCGGCAATATCAGGGAGTTAAGGAACGTTATCGAAAGGCTGGTTGTTACTTCGGTCGGGAACAAACTTGATTTTGGACATGATTCCCTGCTTGGGTCTAAAAGATGTGAAAAAGGTATAATAGAGTTATCACAAACCTGTGTACTTAACAAAGGACCTTTGAAAAGTGTCCTGAAAAGAGCGGAAGAGGAATATATAAATCAAATTGTAGCAGAATGTGACGGTCATATAGGAGAAGCTGCTAAGCGGTTAGGAATTCATAGAACTATGTTATACCGGAAGAAGAAGCAGCAATCGAGCGATGTTGCATCAGCGATACATGGTACTCAAATAAGGCCCCAATAGATTAAGGCAATGCAACTACCTTAGAGATTAGATTGATACAAATAAATAAGCGCTCAATAACAAGGTGCCTGTTATCTTAGATTACCCCGTGGGATAATACTCCCAACAAGTCTTTAGACTTATTATAGTTTTTCGATTAAGTCTAAAACTAAGGAGGTATCCCAAAATGGATATAGTTTCCGAGACCAAAGCTGAATTTCGTCTCAAGGTCTGTCAATCAACGGAATATAGGTCTCCTGCTAAACAGGAGACTGTGCCTTTACGGTTTAATCCCCAGCCATGTTCCAGTTCTATTCATCCAGCAGTAACTATACATTTAGGTCCTGCGTCAATTGATATTGCAAAAGGAACCTCACAAGCAATGATCGAAATCGTACTAAGGTCACTGCAAAGAGTATGGTACACCCAAAGGTGCTGACGCCAGTGCCGCAGTCTACAGCATTGTGGAGACTGCAAAGGAAACAACCTGAACATATATACATATCTAAATTATCTTCTCCTGTATATGCCCCGGATACGGATTACAAGAAGTACCCTGAGACCTTGGAAGATGTGATGCCCTGGTCGGAATGGGTGCAGAAGGAATGCGGCAAATAATGAATTAACCCAACCGGACAGATTGATTGTAGTCTGTCCGGTTGGGTTAATGGCTTTAGCCAGTTGAGCACGCGGAGCGTGTTCAACAATATACCACCTGCTATGCGGGTGGATAACAAGTTGTTATACAAAAAAACAATCACCTTTCTGTTATATAATAGTGGTGCTCAAGCTACTATCAACTAGAGAAAAGGTGATTTAATGGGCTAACAAAAGCAATTCTTTGTTGCATACAAAATGGATGTGTAAATACCATATTGTTTTCACCCCAAAGTATAGACGAAAGTAATATTCAATCAATACAGAGAAAGTATTGGACAGATCTTAAGACAACTCTGCAAGCTAAATAGATAACGTAACAGCACCGAGATTATAGTAATCAGGCAAATGAAATCTGAGAAAAAAAGATAGGATTAAGTTAAGCTGGCATAATTTTTGCTTAGTAATATATCCGTAAACCAAAAAATGTTAGGTGATGATCAATATGCTTAAAAAACTAGCATTAGTAAATGGACCTGCTGGGTGTTACGATGGGAAAATAGGCGTTATTGTCGCTGTCTGTGATAAGCAGAGAAGCAGGAATAAAGCACAAACCCGTTTATACAAATTACTGGTAGATGAACAAATAAGCAGCTGGTTGCCGAGTGAATGGTTGGAAATATTAGAAGCCATAACACAGGACCAAGCAGTTTTTAAATCAGAACGCTATTATACAGAAGATGAAGACTGAGGAGCTGGCTGTCATCAGAATACCGGGTGATGATAAAGTAGAAAGTCCTCCTTCAGGAATTGCCTTGATATCACATATTATTTAGCTCGGTTGCCGGGTATCAAGGTATATCAAAAAAGAATGAAGCTGACGGAAAGCTAATTCGGATATTATTTTAAGTTTTTTTCTAAGCTTTAAAGCTTGCAGGACATCTAGATAAATGTGTTGTCTGCGGCATTAAATAATCCACTCTGTCTCAACTCAAGCAGTTCAGTTGCAGAAGAATAAGTAATCAGATTAACCCCCTCAAATCTGATTTCTCATACTAATACTTACCCATTAAATGTTTTAAACTGGACTGCTTGAGGCAAAATTCAAAAGCTCAAACCATATAATATGAGATATATGCTTGGACAAATAGCTTTTCCATCCGGCAGAACAGCTCATTATTTGCCGGGCTAAAATATTGATTACTTGAATGTTATTGGAAGGCTGGTTGTTAACTCGATAGATATTACCAGGATTTTAAAGATGATATCCCTGTTGAATACTAAAAGGTATCAGTAGTTAATCTTAGGATGTAGCATTAGAGATACATGGTATTTAAAATACAACATCAATTAGTTGAGTTAATGCAACCACCTTAGAAAATAGTTTTGATAAAATAAACTAAAAAACTATTTTTAGCTGAATTAATAAATAACGAGAATTCGGCTTTTGTTTTTGATTTGACTATTTTTTTTGATGTCCAAAATGAATTGGTATACTTTTTGCTACAAATAATTCGCAGAGGGCACTAGGTAAATATAAGGAGGGGGGAAATAGAGTGGATAAACCTTAGGGTCTTAATAGGTTATGGAGACTGATGGTATAATGCGGAGAAATGGACGGATTGGCAATATAATCTTCTAATAATCTTCTGATTTTCTAGTATAAAACGTTACTCCTGCGTAAATTTTCCAGCCCAATACTTTTCGTTGCAAAATGGGGATTCCTTCGCCACTTCAATAAATCTTTGGTATTATGATGGAGCCTATACTTCTTATAGGCAGCAGAATTTATTTATTACAGGTATAAAGGCTTACTATGGAAAAAATGACCATTATATTAAGGTTATTATTTGCTGGTATCTAATAAGAAATTTTTTTTAGGACAATCTCTAAGAAATGGAGGAGTTGTTAAACCCTATCTTCTAATTGGATTAAAAATTGCTCCCGATCCTTAATATTTATGTTGTGATATGAAGCTGATGGGTTAAGAGAGAACTATTATATGGGAAATGGGTAGTAAGGCTATTATGGAGGTGGGAGAATGGATATACAAAATAAAAAGCTGAATACCAGCCAAAAATATTGTTCGAGAGAAGATTTGAAACAAGTCATTATCAATTCGTATGATGCAATATTTGTTATTGACGGGTTGGCTAACGTGATTTTATGTAATCCGGCAACAGGCAGACTATTGGACGTTAATCCCCAGGAACTGATTGGAAAAAGAGTTAATGATTTAGTGAAACAAGGCATATATGATCATTCAATAGCACTGGAAGCGCTGGAAAGCCGCAGCGTAGTAACCGGGATTTTAAAAAACAGGCATGGTAATCCAGTCATGTGCACGGGGACCCCTATTCTCGATGAAAAAGGCGAGGTAGTTATTGTGGTGATTAATTCACGGGATATTGAACTGGTAGAAAAATATCTGGAAGCACTGGATAAGGAAAGCAGAAAGGCGGATCGATATAAAGCAGCGGCAGAATATTTGAGTGAGAGGGATTTGAAGCAAGATATAGTTATAGCTAGGAGTCAGAGAATGAAAGATATCATTGAGCACTGCACGCTGGTTGCGAAATCTGATAGTACGGTAATGCTATTCGGTGAGTCCGGTACGGGCAAAGAAGTCATGGCCCGGTTTATACACCGGAACAGCCCAAGAGCTAAGGAGCCATTTATTACGGTAAACTGCGCAGCTATACCCGCAGAATTATTAGAATCAGAATTTTTTGGTTATGTCTCAGGAGCCTTTACCGGAGCCAATTCCCGAGGAAAACCTGGATTACTGGAAATAGCTCACAAAGGAACCTTATTTTTGGACGAAATTGGTGATTTGCCTTTAGCCATGCAGTCCAAATTATTAAGAGTGATAGAGACTGGTGAAGTCCAAAGGTTAGGCAGCACAAATATTTTCAAGACCAATATCCGCTTAGTAGGTGCCACCAATAAAGACTTACAGGCCATGGTAAACGAAGAATTATTCAGAAGTGATTTATATTATCGCTTAAATGTAATACCAATAACTTTGCCCTCATTAAGGGAGAGGCCAGAAGACATTCTAGTTCTAGCTGAGAAATTTTTAGAGGAATATAATCGCAAATATGCTTTACAAAAAACCCTTACTCCCAATGCTATCAGTGCCTTTCTTGACTATAGCTGGCCTGGCAATGTCAGGGAGTTAAGGAATGTTATCGAAAGGCTGGCTGTAACTTCGATAGAGAACAAACTTGAATTTGAGCATGATAGCCTGCTTGATCCCAAAGGGTATGTGAAAGATGCGGACGAGCTGCCACAAGGTTCAGTTTATAAAGGACCCCTTAAGAGTTATTTAAAAAAGGTAGAAGAGGAATATATAGATCAAGTCTTGGCCGAATGTGATGGTCGTATAGGGGAGACTGCCGGGCGGTTAGGTATTCACCGGACTATGCTTTATCGTAAGATGAAGAGCAGCAAAATATAATAATGTTGTATGGATGATACAATGTATTTGAAAGTCAACCTTGCAATGTTGACTAATTGCAACCCCATGAAAAAATAATTGATTAGACAAATAAAAAGTCCGACCTGATATAAGTCCGAATAATCACAAACATCCCGTGATTTCGGTCTTTTTTTTTATATGATTATTTTTTTAAACTTTCTTAAATATTCTGGCATAATTTTTGCTTTATAGAAAAACAAGGAGGTATACCTGAATTATATTTGAGATTCTGTACCACCAACCATTGAACCATCGTGCCCAGGAGGAGGCAAAACTAAGGTATACCCAAATTGACCAAGTAAGGGGGAATGATGAAAACAAAAATACAAGAATTGGTCAAGGAGGATCAAAAATAATTTCTCGGTAATTAGTATTTTTGGGATATAAAAGCAATGTTAGGATCTTTTTGAAAACAAAGGAGGTATTTGAATGGCGTACACCAAAGTTTATATACCCTATGGGGGATATTACTCATCACCATTTATCCGTTGGAATGGAGCATTAAAGGCCGAAAATCCCGTTGCATTAGGAGCGGCTACAGCAAGGCGCTGGTTTGTAGAGAAAAATATTGATCCGACCGTGCTTGATTTTCTTTATTTTGGACAGACGATAACTTCTCCCTTAACCTTTTTCGGACATGCCTATGCCGCTGCGGTGATTTTGGATCGTGTAAAAGATATTCCCGCATTAGGGCTGAATCAAGTGTGTACTACTTCAGTAACCAGCTTGGCGTTAGGGGCCAATGATATAGAATTGGGAAACCAGGAAGTAGTCTTTTGCCTTTCTACCGATCGCGCTTCAAGCACATCTATTTTATTAGCCCCAAATCCTAAAACTGGCAGTGTGGATATAGAAAATATTGTTCTGGATAATTTTGATCGTGATCCGTCACCGGGTGCAGGATTGAAAATGTTTCAGACCGCTGAGGCGGTAGCGAAAGAAGTAGGTATAAGCAAAGAAGAATGTGACGAGATAGCACTTTTGAGATATGAGCAGTACCAGGATGCAATAGCCAATGACAGGGCATTTCAGAAACGTTATATGTTTCCCATAGAGCTAAAAGTAAGTAAGAAGGAGGTAAAACTTATTGATGCGGATGAGGGCATCACACCTACATCAGCAGAAGCGCTTGCCAAACTAAAACCTACTGAACCCGGTGGAGTTGTAACTTTCGGCAGTCAGACCCATCCTGCAGATGGTAATTGTGGAATCATAGTAACAACGAAAGAAAAAGCTATGGAATTAAGCGCAGACTCTAATATAACTGTACAGATTTTATCCTACGGAGTGGTAAGAGTTGCTCCGGGACGTATGGCAGCAGCTCCTGCACCCGCATTGCAAACAGCTATTAATAAGGCTGGTTTAAATATAAGTGATCTCCGTCAGATAAAAACCCATAATCCATTTGCTGTAAATGATGCTAACACAGGCAGACAACTGGGTATAGATCAGAGAATAATTAATAATTATGGATCGTCAATGATTTATGGACATCCCCAGGGACCGACCGCAGGGAGGGCTATTATAGAGCTTATTGAGGCATTGGCCGTACAGGGTGGCGGTTATGGTGCATTTACAGGATGTGCAGCCGGCGACATAGCTGCTTCAATGGTTATAAAAGTAAGTTAGAGAAAACATTTTAAATGAATCCCAACTGCCGTAAGTCTTACAGGACTGTCTTCCCAAGTGACTGCTAGCCTCAAGGCATGCCGTCAGCGGTCTAATAAGATGCGATACGTTCAAACATAAATTAAGCTGTAATCGTCTGTACAGGCGATATGGCGTTTACTAGTCGGGAAGGACCGTAAACGAGGATAAATAACATGCAAAATACCTACGCACTTAAAGGAGGGGATTGGTAATATGGCAGCGAGATGGGAAACAATGGAAAAAATACCGGCTCCGTATTTTATACCAAAATTTGGACCGCTAAACGGAATGAGAATTTTGATGTCGGGTAGTATAGTAGCCGGTCCGTTTGGAGCACAATTGATGGCCGATTTTGGAGCGGAAGTAATTCATTTGGAGATACCCGTTTTAGGGGATTCCTACCGTACCCAGAAACCGGCCCTTTCGAGTTTGGACGGTACGAAACAAATGGCGGCGGCCTGGTGCCAGAAACGCAACGAACTGAGCTTTGGCCTTAATCTAAATTTCAATAAAAGCCCAGAATCCAAAGAGATATTCTTTAGCCTGATCAAACAGGTTGACGTTTGGCTGGAGAACGTAGTCTGGCTGGATAAATTGGGTATCGATTGTAAAGAACTGCTGAAAATCAACCCCAAATTAGTTATCGTACATGTCAGTGGTTTTGGGCGGCCCCAGTTTGGCGGTAATCCGGAGTATTGTGACCGGGCTTCCTATGACCCGATCGGCCAGTGTGAAGGCGGTCTAGCTAACATGGTCGGCTTTCCAGATGGACCACCTGTTTACGGGCAGCCTTTTCCCAATGATTACCTGACCGGAGTAATGAACTTTGGTGCAATGTTGGCAGGTTATATCAACGTTTTGCATGGCGGTATGGGTCAGGAAATCGATCTGGCACAGGTTGAAGCCCAGGCCCGTCTTCTGGATGACCATCATGTTTGCTTTATTAACCTGGGTGTCGAAAAGAGCCGAGTCGGTAACCGGGTACCCATCTTCCAGCCTGCTTCGATGCACCAATGCAAAGATGGCCGCTGGGCTTTTATCGGTGCTTTCGGCAAAGCTGCCTATGACAGGTGCATATTAGGATTAGGTTTAGATCCTGAAGAATACAGATGGGAAGAATGCGGTAATTCCAAGGAAGCGGTCGATTCCGAAATGGGAGTAGCATTGTACAACCATATCGATAACTGGTTCAGCGAGCGCACCGCCCAGGAAGCCCAGGATCATATGGACAAGTACAAGACTCCGGTAGGTATCGTCAAGACGCCTAAAGATATGTATAGTGACCCTCATCATCATTCCAGAGGCAACTTTATTAAGTACCACGTTCCGGCCATTGAAAGGGAAGTAGAAGCCTTTGGATTCGTACCCAAGTTCATGGATACTCCGGGGCAGGTATGGCGTGGCCAGGTGGAGGTCGGCTATGACACCGAGAGAATCATGAAAGAACTCCTGGATTACACGGAAGATGAGATCACGACCATGAGAGGCCGGGGAATTATAGACTAAAAAAATAAACAGGAAGGCAAATATATCTTCGCTGCATACCTGCTTCTGGTAGCATTTTCTCCGAAACAGATTCGATATTAGTGTATGGCGAGGATAATACCATAGTCTTTTTACTAAATTGAACGGAGGTAATATTATGGAAATTAAAAAAGTGGGTGTGCTGGGAGCAGGCGCAATGGGTTCTGGAATCGTTCAGGTAGCTGCTCAGGCCGGTTATGAAGTAATTCTCTGCGATATGGATATGGCTTTTATTGATAAGGGAGTCGCAGGAATCAATAAAGCTTTGAGCAGGAACGTTGAAAAAGGCAAAATGGAGCAGGCTGCCAAGGATATGATTATGGGACGAATTACTAAGACTATCAATAAGCAAGATTTTGCTGATGCCGATTGCGTAATAGAAGTAATTGTCGAAGATGCTAACATCAAAAAGGCAGTTCTGGCTGAATTAGATGGGATTATGAAACCGGATGCCATACTTGCTACCAACACCTCATCTATATCTATCTCCCTGCTGGCTGGTGCCACCAAACGTGGAGATAAATTCGTGGGAATGCATTTCTTTAATCCGGTTCCGCTTATGAGATTGTGTGAAATCATCCGCGGATACGCAACCAGCGATGAGACCGTTAAAGTTGCTACCGAGCTGGCCCAGGCTTTTGGCAAGACCACAGTTGAAGTTAAGAAAGACACCCCGGGCTTCATCGTCAACCGGGTTATGATGCCGCAGTTCTTGGAAGCCATTCGTCTGGTAGAAACAGGCGTAGCTACCCCGGCCGATATTGACACCGCCGTAAAAATGGGCTTGAACTATCCAATGGGTCCTTTTGAATTGATGGACTTCACTGGAATAGATATTTCCAAGTTGGTTCTTGATGTTTTCTTCGATGAAACCAAGGATCAATACTGGGCTCCGCCTTATACTCTTAAGGCCATTGTATCCTCCGGCAAGCTTGGTAAGAAGACCGGAGAGGGTTGGTACAGCTACAAGAAATAGGTTTGGTCTTGAGATAACCCAAATGATTGCTTGGGCAATATGATTTTGGGGGTAATTCAAGCAATAGTCTAAGATTGAATAGCCGAGAGCAGGGAGCCCCATTTTCCCCCTCGTTAAAACCCATTACACTCCAAACACTACCAGGGCTCTCTGCCAGGCTTATTCGACTTGCTGACCATAATACATACCTAAAGAAAGGGGAAAATACTCATGGCCTATGAATCTATTCAAGTAAGCAAACAAGACGGAGTTGCTATAATAACTCTTAATCGACCTCCCATGAACCCTTTGAACAGTGCGGTATTTCGTGATTTATCACAAGCCGCCGATGAATTTCAAGTCGATTCATCAGTCAAGGTAGTTGTTATTACAGGTTCCGGCAGCAAAGCTTTTGCAGCTGGCGCTGATGTATCTGAAATGGCAACTTTAACCCCAGTTCAAGTATATAGTTTCTGCCAGGGCTCCAAGACGGCCTTTTCAAAACTTGAGAACTTATCCAAACCGGTTATTGCTGCCATTAGTGGTGTGGCCTTTGGTGGTGGCTGCGAACTGGCCTTGTCCTGTGATTTCCGTATTGCTGCAGATAATGCCAAGTTTGCCTTTCCCGAAACTGGATTGGGGATTATCCCCGGGGGAGGCGGAACCCAGCGTCTGCCCAGGCTAATCGGTGCTACCAGGGCAAAAGAATTGATGTTAATGGGCGACATGATCGATGCTGTCGATGCGGAAAAAATCGGGCTGGTTAACAAGGTGGTACCAGTAGAATCTCTTATGGAAGAAACTGTGATAATGGCTAAAAAGCTGGCTTCAAAACCTTTAGTGGCTCTTCAAATGACAAAAGCAGCCATAAATAATGGAGTAAATGTGGATATTGCCTCTGGTTTGGAGATGGAAATACAAAACTTTGTGATTGCTTTTGCCAGCGACGATGGCAAGGAAGGTATATCAGCCTTTGTGGGCAAAAGGAAACCGGATTATACAGACAAATGATCCAAGAGACAATTTGAGGAAATGCGAGGTGACCTAAATGCATGATTTACCAAAGGGAGGTAGTTTTCTCTTTGAGCAAACCGATCCTCTGTCAATATTCACCCCTGAGGATTTTACTGATGAGCACAGAATGATCTTCCGTACCGCGCTGGGCTTTGTAACGGATAAGGTTCTTACCCAGATGGATGAACTGGAAGACAAAAAAGAAGGTTTAAATAAAGAACTGCTTATGCAGGCAGGGGAGCTGGGTCTATTGGGAACTGACGTTCCTGAGGAATATGACGGTTATGCTATGGACAAAATCAGCACCTGTATTATAGCCGAGTGTATGGGAAGAGCCGGCGGTTTTGCCATGACCCATGGCGGTCAGACCGGTATAGGCCAGTTGCCTATCGTTTATTTTGGAACTCATGAACAAAAACTGAAATATCTGCCTGGTATTGTATCTGGTGAATTAGGAACAGCGTACGCATTAACCGAACCTGGTGCAGGGTCAGATGCTCTTTCTGCCAAGGCATGGGCGGTTCTAAGCCCGGATGGCAAGCATTATATCCTGAATGGTACTAAACAGTTTATCACCAATTCGGCATTTGCTGATTTATTTATAGTCTTTGCCAAGATAGACCGAGAAAAGTTTACCGGCTTCATCGTAGATGCTGATTCTGAGGGCCTTACTACCGGCCCGGAAGAACACAAAATGGGTATAAAAGGATCCTCCACTCGGACCTTGATTCTGGAAGATGTAAAAGTTCCGTTGGAAAATGTTCTGTATGAAATTGGCAAAGGCCATGTTATTGCCTTTAACATTCTTAACATGGGACGCTACAAACTGGCTGCAAATTCTATTGGTAACTGTAAACAGGCTATCGAACTTGCTGCTCAATTTGCTGTTGATCGCAAGCAGTTTGGTCAGCCCATTTCGGAATTTGGCTTGATTAAAGAAAAGTTTGCGGAAATGGCTACCAGAACTTACGTGGCTGAGAGTATGGTATACCGTACCGGCGGCTTATTGGACGGCATGATGCATAGCCTGGATATGTCTGGTCCTGATGGCGGCCAAGTTGCTGTTAAGGGGATCGAGGAATACGCTTTAGAGTGCTCCATAAACAAAGTATATGCTACCGAAGTTCAGGGCTACGTCATGGATGAAGGGGTACAGATTCATGGCGGCTATGGAGTTACTTCCGAATATCCAATCGAAAGACTCTACAGAGACTGCAGAGTATACCGGATTTTTGAAGGTACCAATGAAATAAACCGTACAGTAATTGCCAGTACTCTGGTACGCCGTGGTTTAAGCGGGCAGATACCTCTAAAGGAAGCCATTGCTAAAGTACAAGAGCAGTTAACAGACGGAATTTCAGCTCGGAACGGCGAAGCTGATTTAATCCAGGCCGCTAAGGAAACCCTGCTGTATATACTCGGAACTACCTTAAAGATTTATGATAAAAACATTCTCAAGCACCAGGAAATAATAGGGAAGATTGCAGATATGTGTATGCAGACCTTTGGCATGGAAAGCGCCTGGCTGAGAGCTCAGAAGGCAGTGGTGAATGATGGCGAGGAGGCTGCCAGAATTAAACTGAACATGGCCAAAGTTTTCATCAATATAGCAATCGGTAATATTATTAATCTTGCCAGGGAAGTGCTGGCAGCTGTTGCTGAGGGTGATGAACTAGTTAAATGTCTCGCCGACCTTCAGAAGCTCAGCCAGTATACTCCCTGTAATACAATTGCGATTAGACAGGACATTGCCGCTGCAGTTACCGCAGCAGTGAAGTATGTTGTCTGAGAAAACACATAGCTAAGCATAATAAAATGATTAGATCAAATCTTACCAATTTATACTCATAAATTTTCTAATATTATCCTTTAATAAACTTCTCCATGTTATGCCCCGTCCTGGTAGGATTAGAAACCGGAATCGGGGTTCTTCTTTTCATAGCTAATAGGATGCAATTATTGTTCCACTTAAGCTGGTTCATGATGATTTAGTTGAGTAAGAAAATAATAATAATAATTACTATTATTTGGTTAGGACCACCGGAACCGTCTAAGGAGGGTGCATTATGGAAGAAAAGCATTTGCAAAATATAATTGAAAATGTGCAAAATCTAGAATTATTTAAGATATTAGGGCTAGAATTCCTTCGATTAAATAAGGGATTGTGTGAGATGTATCTTCCCTCGGCATGCAGCTTGAATAACCCCAATAGCAAAATAAATATGGGGATTTACAGTGCTGTATGTGATTTTGCTAGTTTTGTGGTTTCGTGTACCACACTTACCGATGGAGAACAGCCTGAGACTTATAGTACTAATGTATCAGTATTATCAGCGGTTGATAAGGGGGGGCTCAAAATATGCTCTAGTGTTATTGAGGCAGAATATGGCAGTGTTATCGAATCAAAAATATTCGATGATACTGGTAAGCTGATTGCACTGGGAAACCTTAGATATTGAAGAACTAATATGGGATTCAACCACCCCCAGTTTTTCGGGGGTGGTTGAAATCTGCACAATAGATTAGATCTGATTTTAACAGGGCTGGAATATTATTGCTTCAACAGGGATGGGAGGTCATCCTATTACAAATGGCTCCATCGCAGCAAGAGTGCCCGCGAGTTGAGAACGAAGATCTTCTTCACAAGCTTGGTTATCGCTACCCTGAATTCAACGGAATAAAAGGTTTTAAATATTATACCAGTAAGCAATTTAAGACCAGATTGGATAAGGCTGGGATGAAACAAAGCATGTCGCGTGTCGGTCATTGCATCGATAACGGCCCCATGGAAGGCTTCTGGAGCATTCTCAAGTGCGAAATGCACTATCTTGGCAACTTCAAGGATTACTAAAGCCTGGTAGCGGCCATTGAGAACTGCATACACTTCCATAATTATGAACGACGGCAAAAGAAGCTGAATAAACTGGCTCCGATGACCTACCGCCTGTTGATCGAAAATGCCGGATAAGAAACTGGACTCCGTTTCATTAACGGAGTCCAGTGAAAACGGTTTCATTTTTTCATCTGTCTACTTGACAGGGAGCAGTTCACTTTGTCTACAGGCTAATAATAATATTCTAATTCGGAAATTCTTGATTAACAAACCAGATACATTATGTTAAATTGAATCAGGATTATGCATCAACACCAGCCGATGGCCCAGCTGATGTCATTGTAACGAGGGGCTTACCTACTGGCAGTATAGCTCTGCCATATGCCGTATTCAATACACCTGCTCCAGCATAATAAGTTCCTAAGATACCAGACCATAGCAGAGCATAAGCTGGTATAGCGGCATACTTATGACTCAGCACACCCAAGTCCATTAAACATATAAAAGGACATGCTACCATAAGACCAATAACCATTAAACAGAAGACCAATGGCCTATCGAAAAAAGCTGGCCCCCACATGATAACAATTGCCGATAGTACTATCCATGCCCAGCCGTCAATGTGAGCATCTATAACCCAGCCCTGTGTGGAAGCATAATATTTGAATAGAAAAGATAGTCCGGAAGTTAACATAAAGAAACCGCAAAAGAATAAGAAAATGTTACCGCCTGACATACTCTTTTCCTTTAATTCAATTACCGCAACCGTAAATTGGATTATAAAGCCACCTAACAACCATAGACCCATTAATGGAATTGCAGCACCAGTAACCTTCCCCGACAATAATCCATAGAAAATAAAACATGCCACTCCTAGAGCCGCTAAACCAGCAGGCCCCGGGTTTGCCCAATCTCCTCCATGTGAAGACATTTAAACTCCTCCTTTAATTCTTTAATTTTGAAATCTTCAGGAAATCGATTAGTATGGTCTGCTCACCCCCTCAGGTTTTATGATAAAAGCTTTGACGAAATACCTGGTTTGGCATCTGAAAGCTCAAATCTAAATCAACGTGTAATATTCAATCAGCAGTACGGATACCCTGTTCGTTGCCTATACAAGCACTGGACACAGCATAGCGGGCTTAACGATTAACTAGTTTGTAGCCGTGCCGGTTATACTCTTCTTACCCTTATCTTCATCCCTCTTCTTGAATCTACAATCATGCAAAGTCCCTGATTAGCTTGTTTTCAACTCTCTCTTTAAAATTTTACCAGTGGGATTTTTAGGCAATTCTTGTATAAATTCTATGAAGTGCGGCACTTTATAAGGGGCCATTCTCTGCGAACAAAAGTCAATTAGCTCCTTTTCTGTCATACTTTCGTTATCCTTCAGCCGTATAAATGCTTTGGGAACTTCATTGCGAACCGGATCTTTTTGGCCCAGCACGACCACTTCCATAACCTTGGGATGCTGGTATATGATCTCTTCCAATTCCCTGGGATATATATTGTAACCACCGGAGACTATCATGTCTTTTAGGCGGTCCAGAATATAAAGGTACCCATCCTCATCATATTTGCCCAGGTCACCGGTACGATACCATTCTCCGTAAAACGCATCTTGGGTAGCTTCCGGCATTTCCCAGTAGCCTTTAAAAATTCCAGGGCCTTTGACCACGATCTCACCTATTTCACCAGGGGGTAATTCCTCGCCTGATTCATTTACTACTTTGACCTGAATTCCATAGGCCGGTTGGCCAATTGAACCTTTTCTCCCGTGTCCCAGCCGGTTGTAGCTAATAGTGGAGCTTGTTTCGGTGGCGCCATACAGCTCGATAAATCCAACCCCGAAATGCTGTTCTATTTTTTCAATGTATTCTACCGGTGTTGGAGCTCCGGCACAGTGAACCAGCCTCAATGAACTTAGATCATATTTTTTCTTTTTAAGTTGCTCCAGCATAAAAATATACATGGTCGGCACTCCGGTAAAGTGCGTAATTTTATAACGTGATATCAAATCTAAGGCTTTTTCAGCGCTGAATCGCTGCATCGTTGCTACACCGGCGCCAACCATAAATGGGCCGAGTACGGAAAGAA
This sequence comes from Syntrophomonas sp., assembly GCA_016841245.1. Classification (GTDB taxonomy): domain Bacteria; phylum Bacillota; class Syntrophomonadia; order Syntrophomonadales; family Syntrophomonadaceae; genus JAAYJK01. The sequence goes on along the minus strand of JAENZN010000007.1, from coordinate 3,939 downwards.
CGAAACATATATGGCAAAATGGAGCCCCTGTCAGCAAGAGGTCTCTATCGTTGATATGCAGAGCGACCGAACTTAAAGTGCCTATAGCTTCCAGATTGCTATGACTGAGCATGGCGCCTTTGGGTTGACCGGAAGTACCGGAAGTATAAACTAGAGAACTCAGGTCTTCAGGGCTGAAATCTACTGTTTTTAGTTGATCGGATGCCTCCATAATTAATGAATAAAAATCAAGACAGCCTTGCACCGGCTTTCCTACAGTGATAACCTTCTCTAGATATGGAAATTGGTCCCTAGCCCCGACTAAATATTTTTTGACTTCATCTGATGAGCCAATCAAAACTTTAGCCTTTGAGTTATTAAGGATGTAAGAAATTTCACCCGTCCTGAAGAGAACATTAAAAGGTAGAATTACAGCACCAATCCGGGTCACGGCAAAGTAAGTAAATATAAATTCCGGTGAGTTGGGTAGATAAAGTGACACTATATCACCCTTTTTTATGCCGATATAGGTCAGTGCATTGCCGAGCTTATTAATAAATTTATCCAGCTCCAGCCAACTGATTTCCAAGCCGTCTTCCCCACAGATAAGCGCTCTATTGTTGGGTTGAATGGAGGCGTGTTTGGTTATCACTTTTGAAATTGAAATATTCATAAACATAATCACCTCAGTTCAGCGATTTTGTGCATCAAACTACTACTATTTAAGTTTGATAAAATTTGCAGGCAGGTAATATCCTGCACGTCTGAGAGGCTACCCTGCTAAACAAACGCAAACCTATAAGGCGCAGTAAAAGAAACGACTAATAATCCCTACTCAGCAATTCGTAACACGAACAATTTTCCTCAAGTTATTTCATCTTAATAAATACTATACGCAAAACCCGTGCCAAAGTATTGAGCAAACCTGCGTATTTCCCTAAATACCTCCAACCTCCAAACCTGGTAAGCTAATCTGGAGTATAAAGCTATAATAGAGGATGCAATAGGTCTACTGATTTCGTTGCATTTCAATTACAATGAATCAGTATTACAACATCGGATAAAGTCAGAGCATGTCAATATGAAGACTATACATAATTATTATGTGTCCCGAATTGAAAAACGGGCACTAAAAAAATTGGTTAGAGAATTAAGCACCGAATCATAAAAAATAACTGGATATTTTTAACAATAGACTATAAAATGGTCGGGTATGGCTTTTTTATTTTGTGACTAAAGCAGTCAGTATAGATTGCTGCCATTTTAGTTAATAAACTGCAGCAAAAAACAAAAACTTAAAAAATAATATATATTTTTAAAGATCACTGAGAATGGTATCCTATATATACAAGGAAAATCATGGGACTATATACTAAAAAGAATAGGACTTAGCTAATAAAAAAATATAAAAAGTATTTAAAAAACAATCAAATGCGTTTATAATGATAGACAAGTCCCTAAAAAATGCAATAATGCGAAAATAGCATTATTTTGAGGTGCAACAATGGATAGCAGGAATATTATAAAAGAAGAATTAAAATCCGGTATATTGCAGATGCGTCGTAAGGTCAGTGAGCTTCAATTAGTCCATGAAGATAGGCAGGGACTGGTTGAAACTCTACAGCAGATGGAAAGGAAATACCGACTATTAGCAGATAATGCCTGTGACATTATTTCTCTGCATAGTATAGATGGAAGTGAGTGCTTATATGTTAACCCTGCCATATCCAATATTCTGAACTATCTTGAAGAGGATATTGTTGGCAGTAGCAACTTTAAAATCACTGATATGGTCTATGAGGAAGATAAAGATGAACTGTTGAGAATTTTTAATCGTACTTTACAGATGAGTGAAGCGACAGGGGAGCTTAGATATAAGAAAAAAGATGGTGACCTGGTATGGTTCGAAGTGGTAGGAAGATTGATCTATGATGGGGATGACATTCCAGTAGTTCTATTAAGAGCCAGGAATGTCAACGATCAAAAGATCGTGGAGAACCAAATGGAAAAACAATATGAGGAACTCCACCGTGGCTATGAAAAAATAGAGGAGTTAAATACTCAGCTTAGTGAATACCAGGAGACTTTGCTGGAAACCAATGCTCGGTTAATTAACAGTGAAGAACAGCTGCAATTAGCACTCTGGGGAGCTAACGAATGCATGTGGGAATGGAACATGATTTCAGGAAAATTTCTCATTTATGATAAATGGGCCAATGTTCTGGGATATGACTGGAATGAGGAGGAAATACTTACTTCGGAGTGGGAGAATTATTTTCATCCTGATGATTTTCTGATCTTGAGCGAAGCCCTGCAAACTTATTTGGAGGGAAAAGCGCCGCATTTTTCAGTTGAAGCACGAGTTAAGAATGGACAAGGTGTATATATATGGCTGCTGGTCACCGGCAAGCTGGTTTTCCAGGATAACAAAGGCAGAACATTGAGAATGATAGGTCTTGGACAGGATATCAGCTGCTGGAAGCAGGCTCGCCAAAAACTAGAAGATAGTGAAGCTAAGTACAGAGATTTATTTGAAAAAAATCCTATAGGATTGTGCAAATTCGATCGGGCGGGTAATGTTGCTGATGTTAATTCAGCCATGGCAGATATTTTAGGTGCTTCTTCTCAGGAAGAAATTAAAAATCTAAACATATTTTCCCAAGACAATTTAGAAATATTACCGATACTGGACGATCTGCTGGAGTTATGTGCTAGCGGTGAAACTGCCAGTGGGGAATTGCAGATAACTACTAGATGGGATAAGGAGGTATGGATTTACTATCGTATTGATCCACTAATCGATGAAGCGGGCAATTTCCAGGAGGCCATGTTGGTATGTGAAGAGATAACCGCCAGGAAAAAGGCCGAGGATAAAATAAGATATTTAAGTTTTAATGACAGTCTTACCGGATTATACAACCGGGCCTTTTATGAAGAAGAACTTAAGAGATTGGATACCAAAAGGCAGTTGCCGCTTACAATAGTCATGGGGGACTTAAATGGGTTAAAACTGATAAATGATGCTTTTGGACATAAACAGGGAGATATCGCACTGCAAAAGGTATCTGAAGTACTTCGTGTATCCTGTCGTCAGGAAGATATTGTTGCTCGTATGGGAGGAGATGAATTTGTTGCTCTGCTGCCCAAAACTAGTGCTCAGGTAGCCCGCAATATCTGTCGACGTATCAAAGAAAATTGCCAGAAAGTGGAAACTTCCAACATGAAGCTGAGCATTGCACTGGGGATGGCAACCAAAGAGAGTGTGGAGCAGGATATAGCTGAAATAGAGCATGAAGCGGAAGAACGTATGTATAGAAATAAATTGCTGGAAAATAGAAGTACCAGAAACTCATTTATCAATTCTCTGGAAGAAACCCTGTGGAGCAGGGGACATGAAACTAGAGAACATACTGGTCGTCTGCATCAAATACTGGAGGCGGTCAGCTACAAAGTAGGGTTAAATAATAGTGAGATAGCTAATCTGAAATTACTGGCTTCCTTGCATGATATAGGTAAGATTGCCATTCCACCCAGTATACTGGAAAAAGAAACGGGACTTTCAGAAGAAGAATGGGATACTATAAAGAAACATCCGGAAATTGGTTATAGGATTGCTCTCTCTGCTCCCGAACTGGCCCCAATAGCAGAGGCCATACTAACCCATCATGAAAACTGGGACGGAACCGGTTATCCATTAGAAATAAAAGGTGAAAGTATACCTTTGTTGGCTCGAATTCTGGCTATTGCGGACACCTATGATGTAGTTCGCAACGGTCGTCCCTACCAGCAAGCTCTATCAAAAGAAAAGACCCTTCAAGAAATACAGGCCTGTGCTGGTACTAGATTTGATCCCAAACTGGTAGACGTTTTTGTAGAGGAAATTTCTTCTAGAAGTGATTTGTAGGAAAGGTGTCACGGGGACGGTTCTTCTGACACACCTTCGAAGGTGTGTCAGAAGAA
>JAENZN010000035.1 GCA_016841245.1 Syntrophomonas sp. | reverse complement strand
GCTAGCCCTTGAAATTACTGGGCTAACGGGTTCCTTTAATCATTTTTACTGTAAAGCTCAGGTTTAAGCTAATTTTAGCTACTTTGCTTCTTTCTGTCAATTAGGCTGCAGTAAGATAGCAGGCTAATTATGATGTTCAGCAGAATAAATATAGAAGTACGCCAATAAACGAACTCTTATTTGTTATTGGTGTTTTATGGAAAGGTAATCAAGGTCAGATGAGCTTCTGCCATCGGGCTGGCAGCGTGCGACTTTATCGATAAGCTGGAAAAAAGTTATGGTTTTTTTATTCCTTAAAGATAACCAAAATGAAGCCAAGTGCCCGAAAGCAGCGGAGAAGTAATTCTCCGCTGCTTTTTATAATCTTGCGCTGCTCCTAGATAGAAAAAAGCATAGCTTTTTTATTCCTTAATTACTCATTGTCAAAAAAACGTAAGGAGCAAGGTGTAAAGAGTAAGGAAAGAAATCCCTCAACCCTAATATCTAACCTCTTGCACTATTTTACCAACAATAAGCAGTTATTAAGCTACTAACTGTATTTACGAAAAAGTCTTACTTTTTCTTCCTTAACTACTAATTACTAACTACTCATTACTAATTAATATTATTTACTCTACATCAATAGTTACTACGTTAGTATTTCCATCCCAACCCACGGTTCCCCCGAAGGCTTCGGCTACATATCTTATAGGCAGAGAAACCCGTCCTTCTTTCAGTTCCGGTGCTGCATACATTTGCACGGCTTCCCCATTAACCAGTAAAGTGTTGCTGTCTACCTGTACCACTACTTTGACCAAGTCCCGGGTAAGAGTGACAGTCTGATTATTCCCATCCCAGAAAATATCATCGTCATTCATACCTAAAGCATAGGCAGCATAACGCAATGGCACAAAAAAACGTCCCTCCTTAATATACGGGATGGTGTCCATCAGCACTTCTTTATCATTAATGAACATCCTTTTGCTTCCCATGGTCAGCTCTGCATGCACGCTATTTGCGGATTTGTCAACGGTAGCATTAACAACACTGAATATCGCTTTTTCGAAATTATCGCTCTCCAGATTTGGTACCAGCTCATCCCCGGCTCCCAGTATTTTATTCACCATGTCACCGGATATGCTTACCGGGATATCAATGCTGTCACAATCTACCGCCACCTGGTATTTAAGATCAGTAATGCGTATAGAATCAATGTACTCATCCCTGATAGAATTATTATCCGGTAATTTTATATAGCACACCGAATCGCCAGCACTTAAGGTCTGGGCTCCACTAAAAATATTTTTAGGATTGGAGCGGAAACATTCTCCATAAAATTGAGCACTAAGCTGAGAATCATTCAAGTATACAACCGGAGAAGCAGCAAAAGTCACCCCGTCTGGTAAGCTCAGGGCTAAATATTTAGTTCCATCCTTAGCATATCCCGGATTTTCCATAGGTTCCAGGCTGTTTTTATAAGTTTCTAAAATAGTTATATCACCAGCTGCCTCCTCGGTCCCTCCTAGAGTTACCGATAGTGTCTCAGCCTCTATATCAGCACATGGAATAATCTGGCCAACTATCACCAAACCGGTATAATCCCCCCCTATGCTGACTTCGATGTCACCAAGAGGAGCATCGGCACTGGTTGCTACCAGTAATTCTTCAAATTCCAGGTCATCATAGTCATCCTCTGAAACCTCAAAATAGAGGGTTTTATGATCATCGCTAATATCTTCGATTTCCAATGCTTCCAAATCCAAATCTTCGATATCATCTTCATCCATATACCAGTAAACTCCATCACTCAGGGTTAAAGTTATGCTGTCATCTTCCTCAAATTCTCCTCTACATTTCATAATAATACCATCGATTTCTTTTTCCTTATCTGCCTGGTATATTTTGATGCCCCTAACTGTATCAGTATCAAAAGATACTGTACCAGCACTGGCATAAACCGCGCTCCCCCAGAAAAGCGTAAGTAAAAAGGCAGTTAAAGCTGCCCATACTATACTTTTAATCTTATTCATATTCATTCCTCCCTAATTAATATGATTATTCTAGTGAACCAAAACATGATTTAGAATTCCCCAATCATGCCTTAATTTCCTGCCCTATTTAGTACTAATTATGACAGCTCTTGCCAAGTGCTGCAATAGTATGTCGCCGGTATTATAAGTAAATATTTTAAGTCTATTTCAGGCTAAAGAGGGGTTTATAGGTTTATATAGAGTAGGGAATTGAATTAACCTGCATGCCTAAATTCATAGTCCACCAGCCTTAGATAAAAGCAAACAAATTCATTTTTATTAAAGCCATTAGGCAGAGTTATCAAAATACAATATTTTAGTTAATTTATAGTTAATGTTAAAATATTAAGAAGATAGTCCAGATAAAATAATTATAAGAGGGGGGTCAATATGACCAAAGGACTTAATGTTTCAATACTAACGGTAATGCTGATAATAGCTATGGCTATGCCGGTGATGGCTCAGAGTGTCACAGTTACAGTCAACGGAACCAGCATATCTTTTCCTGACCAGCAGCCATATATTGACAGTAACAATCGTACTTTAGTTCCGATGAGGGCACCGATGGAAGCTATGGGCTGTACGGTTAGCTGGAATGGCGAAAAACAACAGGCTATCATCAAAAAGGACGGAATAGTAGTTGTATTTACCATAGGAAGCAATCTTTATACAGTCAATGGCGAGACTAAAACCATGAACACAGAGGTAAAAATAATCGGTGGCCGAACTTGTATTCCAATCAGGTACGCAGCAGAAGCTTTTGCAGCCTCTGTATACTGGGATGCAAATACCTATACAGCAGTGATTGCTTTAGCCAATGATGAATACTATGTATCAAAGGGTTATATCATTCCGGTAAAGAATAACATATTTATAAACACATCCAGTACCTTATATATAGCGAACACTCACCCTATTATTCAACTAACCTTAGATGCCAAGAATAGCGAAATATATAACACTCAAATCAAAGAAGCTTGTAACATTATTGCTTCCAGACACGGCACGGCCATAACTCAAGGAATGCGCCAAGCCTTACAAAGCAAGGACGATGTATCTGATATAATTGATTGGACTGAAACTACTAATGATGGATTGTATAAAATTGAAGTATCAAGCGGAACAGGATATGCCGTCAAGATAACTGCTTTTAACGTATTATAATAGTTTTTTCTTAAAAACTAAACCAGATTAGAACATATTGAAATAAGGCCCGGTGGCTGTGTTGCTGCCGAGCCTTATCATTTCTATATACAATTACTGCAATCAATAAACCATTCTGCTTGACTAGATACTTACACTTGTCTTCTATGGTGACTGTCAATGTAAGCTGGTCATCGTCAGTTTGACTTATAGTTGCTTCAAGATCATATCACCTGTAAGGGCGTAAGAATCATCGTTGTTTGCATAGTAGCACCATAATTGGAACTCAAGGTAGTTTAGGATTTTGCATGATGAACTTTTTTTGAAAAACCACTTCCATATAAAGTGGTAAAATGATGTTGCTAACATATAGTGTACTTTTCAAAGGCAGTATATTTCTTAAAATTATCCAAAATCCTCAGTAAAAAAAATGGGAGCAAAGCTCCCATTTTTTTATCCTTGAATTAGTTTCAATTACATTTCAATTGTAACCTGCTGGGTTGCAGCATCCCAACCAACTACTGCGCCGAATGCCTGTGCTACGAAGCGGATGGGCAGACATACACGGCCATTAACGTTTACAGGAGCTACATCCATGGTCACGGTTGCGCCATTGATTAACAGCGTAGTACTGCCTACCTGCAGCTGAACTACCTTGTCACCCTTCATCAGGGTTACAGTCTGGGCAGCGCCATCCCACAGGATGTTGGCATCATTAATGCCAAGAGCATAAGCTACATAACGGATTGGCATAAAGGTTCTGTCGCCAGAGATATAAGGAGCTACATCCATAGTGTACTCTATACCATTAATGGTATAAGTAGTAGAACCGATAGTGTATACGGAATCCGCATTGCCTTCTGCTTCGGTAGTTGCATTTACTACTGCATATACTTCTCCATCTTCATAATCTTTTTCCAGATCTTCAATTACTACAGTATCTTCAGCTTCAGCTAGATAGTTAACCACGGTACCGCCAATTGCTACCTCTACTTCGGAATTGTTTAAGCGGCTGTCCAGCGTATATAAGATATCACTGATTGTAATAGTATCTACCTTGCTGGAAGAGAAATCATCTTCATCAAATACTATATACAAATCGCTGTCACCATCAGAGAATTTATCTCCATGCTTATCATCGGCCGTATTTATATCAAATTCCCATTCAGAATAGAAATTGACATCAACTTCATCATCATTAATACTTACGGTGGGCTTATCGGCAAATGCTACTCCGGAAGGCAGGGACAGGCTCAGGAAATAATTATCGAAATCCCCAGCGGTAAATACATCTTTAGCAGTTTCGGTTAAAGTGATATCTCCGGCTGCTGCGGACACATCACCAGAAGAAACTACCACACTGTCAGCACTTACCTCTGCCTGATCCACTACTGTTCCGATAACAAAATCGCCAAAGTAATCTTCACCAATGGTTACGGTGATATCACCGGCAGGAGCATCTGGAGTAGTGGCTACTTTCAGATTCGCAAATTCAAGTTCATCACCCGGGGTGCCAGTAACTTCCAGCCATACGCTTTCATTGTCATCATAGAATCCCAATACTTCAACGTCATCAACTGCAGCTTCGAATTGAGCTTCTGTCATATACCATTTTACCCCATCACTTAAGGTGAGGGTAATTGAATCTTCAGCCGCAAAGTCTGCATTGGCTTCAAAGGTAAAGGTATCCAGTTCTTTGTTATAGTCAGCAATATAGATATCATCATCAGAATCATCATCTACATCGATCGTCAAATCACTTTCACCGATAACAGCTAATACCACATCGACATCATCAAAATCAGCATCGCCCAGGTCAGATTCAACTGATACTTCTACATCACCATCATCAGTTCCGGGAAATACTGTAACATAACCAGTCAAACTGAATTTGTCTTCAAAAGCTCCCTCAGAACTACCAGTAATTGTCAATGTAAGTTCGTCATCATCAGTTTGAGTTATAGTTGCTGCAAGCCCATAATTGCCTGAAACTACGGCAGAGCCGTTGTGTGCTACGATATTAGCCAGATCCCATTCAACATCGTCGGGAAGGGTCATGACAATAGTATCGCCTACTTCAAATGCTCCATCAATATTTTCTGTGAAAGTAACTTTAGCTAGCTTCTGATCATCGCCTACTTCAATACTCTTTGCGGCTTTAGCGGTTACGGTTATTTCACTCTCAGCCTTTTCACCAATCAGGCAATCCTCACTGGCTCTCCAGGTAAATTCATCATCGTCAATACCACGCACTACGACTGAAGCATAAATATCGTCGTCAGCATCATCGTCAACAATGATATACTGGAATTTAGCTTTTATATACAGACTATCCCAGTCAATGGCTCCATCAGTGGTATCGAACCATACCACGTATTCATCACCATCACCGCTTACAAACGTTGCCTCAGGTATGTTAGTAGTATCATTTGTGGTAATGAAATCACTGATTTCAAACTGAGTATCCTTGGTCCCATCACCGTTTGAGTCATAAGCTAGCGTACCAGCTTTATCAATACTTGCACCGGTGTCCCAATCAACATCAGAGGGTAGTGTTATTTCAATATAGATTGCAGCCACATCGTCAAAATCTTCCAATTTTACAAATCCCAGATTCTGTGGATCATCTGAGTCAGAAACAGTTGCTGCAGAACTGCTGAAATCAACATAACTGGAAGCGAATACTGTAGCCGGCATAATCATGGTAAACAGAAATGCCAGACAGATCAGCATGCTTATCGCTTTACTGCGTTTCTTTAACAAATTAGTTACCTCCTATTTAAATAATTAAAATAATTTCTTCAGGTAATCAGGGTTAGACCCTATCTTTTAGGTAATCTTTAAGGTTTAAAACCTCAGCTCAAAGACCTTCTCTCGCCTCCTTTTACCGGTACAAGCTCTCTCATACCGTTTTCAGCTGCTTTTTCCTGGTTTATGGTTGGACAAGCCATAATTGGTATGTCATACCAGTCCCCTATGTTATAGTTAGACAAAAAAGTTTTACAAAAAGTTCCCATGATATATTTTTTTTTATTAATTATTAAGAATTCTTGTTATTTGGTTATATTTAATTTTCTATATTTGATATGGTTGTATATAAAAAATCGCTGAGTTTTAGACTCAGCGATTTTTTATAGATAATTTTATTTAGCTATTAATTTAAAAATGGGAGCTGCTGCTCCCATTTTTATACCTGGAACTCAGGTTTAATTACATTTCAATTGTAACCTGCTGGGTTGCGCCATCCCAACCAACTTCTGCACCAAATGCCTGTGCTACGAAGCGGATGGGCAGACATACGCGGCCATTAACGTTTACAGGAGCTACATCCATGGTTACTGCTGCGCCATTGATTAACAGCGTAGTACTGCCAACCTTCAGCTGAACCACCTTGTCGCCCTTCATCAGGGTTACAGTCTGATTAGCACCATCCCAGAGGATGTTAGCATCATTAATGCCAAGAGCATAAGCTACATAGCGGATTGGCATAAAGGTTCTGTCTCCAGAGATATAAGGAGCTACATCCATAGTGTACTCTACACCATTAATAGTATAAGTAGTAGAACCAATGGTGAATAAGGAATCAGCATTGCCTGCAACCTGAGTAGTAGCATTAACTACTGAATATACTGATTTTGCTGCATAATCGTCTTCAATTCCGATATCAGCACTACCGGCATCTGCATCGGTTAGATAGTTAACCAGATTACCACCGATTTTTACTGTGATTTCGGATTTATTTAAGCGACTATCCAGATCATAAGTAATATCACTGATTACAACGGTATCAACTTTACTAGAAGCAAATTCATCTGCATCAACAGTGATGGTTATTTCCTCATCATCAATATCGAAATCAGCATCAACTTCATCACCATTAATGCTTACAGTTGGATTCTCAGCAAAGTCTACTCCGTTTGGTGCAGAGAGAACAATAGTAGTTGCACCGTTAAATCTCTTCTTGCTGGTTTCAACTATAGTAATGTCACCCGCGTCTGCAGTTACTTCCCCAGTTGTAATAACGGGAGCGTCAGCACTTACTTCAGCTGAATCAACAATAGTTCCTATTACAAAGCTGCCGTTGTAATCTTCACCGATATCCATGGTTATATCACCAATTTCAACAGCGTTGGTAGTAGCTATTAACAGATTGTCAAATTCAAGTGTGTCAGTTGCTGCATCAACTTCCAGCCATACGCTTTCATTATCACTATAGAAGCCCAGGCAGGTCACGCCATCAGCATCAGCATCAAAATCGGCTTCATCATCATAGTACCATTTTACGCCATCAGGCAGGCTTAAAGTAATGGTATCTCCGATTGCAAAGTCAGCAGATCCTTCAATAGTAAAGGAATCCAGTGCTTTGTCATAAGAAGCCGGTAAAATAACGTCATCCGAATCATCATCAACATCAATAGTCACATCATTTTCTCCGATAACGGCTAATACCAAAGAGGTATCATCAAAATCAGCATCAACATTGCCTTCGATGGAAACTTCTACATCGCCATCATCAGCACCGGGATAAACCTTAACTGTTCCGGTAATGGAAAACTTATCTTCAAAAGTGTCTGAAGCATCGGTAATTTCTAAGGTCAGTTCATCACCATCGATTACAGTAACGGTAGCTTCCAAACCATAATTACCAGAGAAAGTATCTCCTACTGTCAGTACATTAGTATCCCATTTAATGTCGCTGGGCAGAGTCATAACGATTTCATCGCCAACAGCAAATGCACCTTCTACATTTTCAGTAAAGGTTACTTTTGCCATTTCCTGTCCGGCACCCACAGCGATAGTCTTGGCGGATTTAGCGCTAACAGTAATTTCGCTTTCACCCTTTTGTCCAATCAGGCAGTCCTCACTGGTTTTCCATGCTTGATTTCCATCTTCGTCTACACCTCTAACAGTAACGGAGGCATAAATGTCATCAGCAGCATCATCATCAATAACGATGTCACTGAATTTTAGCTTAATATACAGAGTGCTAAAGGTAGCTGCTGAAGTATCAAAACATACAACGTACTCATCGCCATCACCAGTTATTAGATCAGCTGTAGCTGTGACTGCAGCATCATTAGTTGTGATGTAAGTGTCAATGGTACCATCAGCTATTGGGGTTTCCCAATCAACATCTGCCGGCAGTGCCAATTCAACATAGACCGCCTCTACTTCATCAATATCATCGATTTTTACAAAACCCAGATTCTGGGGATCCTCGTTGTCAGCCACTGTAGCTGTGGAATAAGAAAAATCTACTGCGCTGGAAGCGAATGCCAGCCCCGGCATAATCATGGTAAATAGAAATGCCATGCAAACCAGCATGCTTATCGCCTTACTACGTTTTTTCAACAAAACTAATTCCTCCTCAACAAAATTTTATTTTTTTGATAAATTTCAGGTAATCAGGGTTGTTCCCAATCTTGAGATAATCAACGGATTAATATTTTATGCCGCGGCTGTTCTTTCCGTCTCCCCTCCTTGTCGCCGATAATACCTGTCAAAATCGGCTAATAAATCATTATCAGGAGAGACTGACCATGTTTGTCACCCTCATCCAAATAACATTCCGACTTATTAGACTAATATTTTGCATAATTTGTTCCATATACGTGTAATTTTTTCTTGAATTATAAAAAAGAAGTTTTTTCTTAATCACAGCCATTTATTACATAGGTGAACATCGATCCAATTAAGGAATATTATGGGTTTAGTCTTGTTAGTGGTAAAATTTCGCTTCCATGTATAATAAAGTTAGTTCTCCATTTTATTTGTATTTCGTATTAAATTTTATTGTTTTTAGTCGATTTATTTTATATTTTGTCGAGGGGTCAGGTAAACGAGCGGGGTCAGGCACTAACTTACTAACTTGTTCATTTGAAGAACCCAGGGAATAAGTTAGTAAGTTAATGACTGACCCCTGATATAAATATTTCCTCTTAACACTTAAAACAACAGAAAATGTTATAATTACTACTAACAATTTATCGTCGCCAGGTTTTGGTAAAGATTCTTATACATTTTTACTTATTTATGAAATAAAAAAATTATATTTCTTATAAAGAATGGGAACTTTTTCATCATCTATATTGTCTAATAACTAATCGGATTATTTTCCGATTTGACCAGGAGTGGTTTGAAGTTTTGATACCACCAGTAGAAGAATTGATCAAAAAGGCTCAGCAGCATGATCTGTCGGCTTGTGAAGAACTGATTGAATTGTACCAGGATCGGGTTTTCACCCACTGCTGTCACCTGACCGGCAATGAATATGACGCTCAGGACCTGGCACAGGATGTCTTTGTGCAGGCTTTTAACAAAATTAACTCGTTCCGTTTTAATGCCAATTTCGGTACCTGGCTGCACCGGATAGCGGTTAATTTATGGATTAATCATGTGCGGCGGAATAGAAAAGTAACCCCTCTTTCTTTAGATGAACCCTTATCCAACGAAGAAGGATTGCTCTTTAAAGAACTGGCCGCCAGTCAGGAAAATCCTGAGGCTGAAATGGAGCGCAGAGAATTGAAAGATTTGTTGAGCTCCGCTCTGGATAGACTACACTATGACTATAGGGTTGCTCTGGTGCTCAGGGAACTGGAAGGATACAGCTACGAAGAAATAAGCAATATCACCGGATGGTCTTTAGGTACCGTAAAATCTCGTATATATCGGGGTAGAAAAGCCCTCAAAAAAGAATTGACGCGAGGGCAATGGATAGATTATTAATGGCGAAGGCGTGATCACCTATGAATTGTAAGGAAGCTAAAAACCTCATATCTCCATATATGGATGGTGAACTATCAAAAATTATTACCGAAGAGTTGCTGAACCATCTGGAGGAATGTCAGAGTTGCCGGCAGACGTATCAAGAAATGGTTCAGATTTCTGAGCTGTTCAGATCAGCAGGCAAGATAATAACCCCTGCTCCGGAGGGGTTTAAGGATTCAATTATGCAGCGTATAGCTGAAAAACAGGGAGCTGGCCGATCAGTTGTTTTAGCTCGCTTCAGCAGGGGCTGGAAAAAGGTGGCTGCGAGTGCTGCAGCGGTTGTGCTGTTAGCTTTTGCATCATATACTTATGCTCTGCCTCCTTTAATACAGCTGGCAAATAATAACCAGACACCGCTGGTAAGCAGCAATACTCCTGGTAATGCTGAGGTCACGAACAATAATAGCACTGAGGTGCCTCAGCCTAATGAGAATAGTAGTCCAAATGAAGCAGGTCAGGAAATTCCTAATTATACCCAACCTGCCCAACCCGGTTCACAGGAAACAGATAACAGTCAGGTAATAGATGCCCCTGAACCCCAACAAACTGAAAACGCTCCGGTTTTGCTGAGCGCGGACCAGCAAAATATAAAAACTATCCTTTTGAAAATATCTGCCAATGCAGAGAGTTCCTATGATAACGCTGTCAGCACAGCACAGAATTTAGGAGCACAAACCGAAAGTTTGGGGCAACAGGTAAAGGATGACATATCTTACAATCAGGTTATGATTGTAGTGTCCCGGGATAATGAAGCAGTTCTGCTTGGCAAGCTGGGCACTCTGGGTGATATAATCAGCGAGCAGGAGGATTACAAGGATATATCAACCGCTTATCAGAACACCTGGGATCAGTATAATAATTTGAAAGAACAGAAATCCAGCAGTAATGATGCGGAGGAGATTCAATACCTGGACAATGAGATTAAGTCTCTGGCTGATAAACTGGGAGCATTCGAGCAGCAGGCTGATCAAGTGACTATCGTACTATGGCTGCAAGAGTAAAGATTGCTTAAATAAGATATTTATACCAGTAGCGGCGAAATTAATTCGCCGCTACTGCTTTTATCTCATGTTCGACCCGCTTCAAGGCCGCTTGTCTTTATTGACGTATATTTTAGACCATGATACTATATAATCATAAAAGGAGTTGCCGCTTTTGGAACGGCGGTCAGTCCTTACGTTCTGTAGGCCGCCCTGATAAGGCGGCCCAGTTATTTTCTATGCATCAAACACAGAGAAATAACCCCTAAGACTACTAAACAGAATTGAAACAAATCTGAATATGTAATCATAGGCATCACCTCCCTTCAGGGGAAGTGACCAACCGCCAAACGGCAACTCCATTTACTTATTTTACCATATTCAAACCTTTTACAGATCCTCTTTTTGAGGGTCTTGTTTGTGGGTCCTTCTTCGATGTAAACCTATCTATACATCTAATATCTAAATTTTTGTCCATAACATTACGATATAATCTATCAAGCAGATAGTAAATGCAAAAATAACTAAAGAATATTCCAGTACGTCAGAAATCATTTGGTTCATGTAAATAAAGATTTTTTCGCTTATATAAGGAATTACACTCTCTGGATAAATATACAGCAAACAACAAGTAACACAATAATGTTCTCCAATCTGCAGAAACATAAGCTGACTTGAAAAGACCTTTCATATTGCTTTTACTTAGGAGGGAAATTTTAAAATGGGAAACTTAAAAAAAGGCCGGAAAATCATTTGGATGCTAGCATTAATTTTTATAATTGGTATGGCACCTAATGTGTCTGCTTCATCGATTCTGGAGTATGTCCAGGCATATCGGGGGGTTAGAATCTTTTACAATGGACAGGAGTTAACGGACGAAAAACAGCCTTATGTTATCAATGACACTACCTATGTTCCTTTACGCATGTTAATGGAAAATATCGGTTGTAATGTATACTGGGATGCAGTAAACTACCGAGTTGTAGTTACAGATAATTCGGCAGCCAGGGATTCTGAAATAGCGGCGCTGAAAAGTGAAATTGCCCAATTACAGGCTGTCAATAGCCAGCTTGAAGACCACGGAGATAGTTTGGGTAATATCGAAGAGGCTGTCAGTAACATTTTTGAGGATGATGCAGGAGATGTTTATTTTGATGATGACGGTATAGAGGTTACAATAAACCTGAGCGGCGATGAGTATGATATCTTTTATACAATAAGCCTTGATTTTGCTGATGCGGATGACTACGATGATTTGAAGGATGTTGACGAAGGTGACCTGGAAGACTTTTTAAGCGATATAGAAGACAAAATTGAGGATGAAGCTAATGGTACGAATTTTGCGGATGCCAGGCTTACAGGAATGCTGAAAAATGCTGGTTATTCCAAGTATTATATAGATTGTAAAAATGGTGAATACGACTTCAGCTGGGATAATAGAGATGATTTAGACAGTATTGAAGAAGCGGTCAGCGATACCTTTGAGGAAGCTGGTGAAGATTATTTTGACGATACTTATATAAATATATCAATAAAACTTCGCAGTGATGACGATGATATAGCTTACATATTAAAACTCTGTTTCGATGATGCTACTAAATACGATGATTTGAAAGACCTGGATCAAGATGACATAGAAGACTTTTTAGAAGCTGTAACAGAGGAAATCTACGATGAAGCTGATGATACCGACTATGAAGATCCCGATATTACAGGTATACTAAGAGATTTAGATAATTCAGGTTTATATGTGGAAGATGATGAAGGGGATTATAACTACAGCTGGGATAATGGAGATATAAGCGATATTGAAGATGCTGTCAGCGACGTTTTTAAAGATGTTGATGATTATTTTGATGATAACATAGAGTGTACAATAACTGTAAGCGGTGACGAAGATCATTTAGTTTATAGAGTTAAACTCGATTTTGATGATGCTAATGATTACAGTGATTTAAGCGATCTGGATCAAGATCAAATAGAACAATTTTTACTTGATTTGGAAGATAAAATCTATGATGAAATGGATGATACGGATTATGAGGATGCTGATCTTACCGGAAAATTGAGCGATGATGACAATTCCAGTTTGTATGTGGAATATGATGAGGATGGTGATCATAACTACAGCTGGTAGATAAAGCTTATTATTCCAAAGTATCTAAGCATACTGGTTAATATGTATGACTGCAGCGGAGTAAATTTCCGCTGCTTTCTATTTGTGTGGATAATTTCTGTAGGGGAGAATTAATTATCTCCTCTATTCGTTTAATTTCTCCCTTGAAAAAATTATCTTAATACGATATTCTATTTAATGTAGTAAGGTAGGTCTTAAAAGTTAAAAATGGTAGTATGGTAGGATGGTGGGAATACAAACATTAGGCGCAGTATGCCATTGGTGAGATTCCTTGCTGATGGTTTTTTGTTTTTTCTCACCCTCCCGAAGAAAAAGGAGGAAAAAAAGTGATTATTGTAATGGAAAGATTTGCACTGAGTGCCGACATTGAACAGGTAAGTGAAAAGCTTAAAGATCGAGGTTTTCAGGTGCATCTGTCCCAGGGGGTTCAAAGAACCATTATCGGAGCCATAGGGGAAGGCATACAGGAAAATATGGATTCATTCCTGGTTCTTCCTGGAGTAGAGAAGATTGTGCCCATTGTTCAGCCTTTTAAGTTGGCCTCCCGGGAATTCAAAGCAGAGCCAACGGTAATAAAAGCTGGCAGTACTGCGATTGGTGATGGTTCTATACAGATAATAGCCGGACCCTGCGCAGTGGAAAGCCGCGAAAAATACCTGGAAATTGCCGCCCTGGTTAAAGAAAATGGGGCTACTATGCTCCGGGGCGGGGCATTTAAGCCTCGTACTTCACCCTACTCTTTCCAGGGATTGGAGCAAGAAGGTCTGAAAATACTGGCTGAAGCCCGTGAATTAACGGGCTTGCCGGTGATAACCGAAGTAATGGATCCCAGAATGGTAGATTTAGTAGCAGAATTTGCCGATGTCCTACAAGTAGGGGCCCGGAATATGCAGAATTACTTTTTGCTGCGAGAGCTGGGCAGGATCGATAAGCCGATAATGCTTAAAAGAGGTCCTTCAGCAACGATCGAAGAGTGGATCATGGCTGCGGAATACATCATTTCCAGCGGTAACAGTCAGGTTATTCTGTGCGAAAGAGGCATAAGGACCTTTGAAAAATACACCCGTAACACCCTGGATTTAAGTGCAGTTCCTTTAATAAAACAGCTTACTCACCTGCCTATTATTGTTGACCCCAGCCATGGTACTGGAAAATGGAAGCTGGTAGAACCTATGGCCCTGGCTGCTATAGGAGCCGGCTGCGATGGGCTGATGATAGAAGTGCACCAGAATCCCTCCGAGGCTTTATCAGATGGTCCGCAATCTTTAACTCCGGACAATTTCCGTAAGCTAGTTGCTAATGTACGTAATATACAAGGTATTTTAAATATATCGAGGGATGGAGAATAGCCTTATGCAGCAGGAGGTAAAGATTTTACTTATCGGGTTGGGATTGATGGGCGGCTCTCTGGGTCTGGCACTCCAGGAGTCACCCCGAGTATATAAAATAATGGGATTCGATGGCGATCCTGAGGCCCTGCAAAAAGCGGTCGATATGGGTATCATAGACAGCCCGGTCAGTTTGGAAAGGGGAGTACCAGAAGCTGATATCATTTTCTTGTGTACTCCCCTGGGATCTTATGCCGCATTATTGGGCAGCATAAAAGCAGAACTGCGGCCCGGAACTATTATCAGTGATGTGGGCAGCACCAAAGAAGAAGTTATGAAGCTTTTTCAGGATCTGCCTGAGCAGGTATGGGGAATAGGTGGGCATCCCATGGCTGGCTCGGAGATAAAAGGCATACAGGGGGCGGATCGCTATCTATTTGAAAATGCCGTGTACTGTCTGACCCCGACCCATAGCTTACCGAAAATAGTGCTAGAATCTCTGGTGGATTTATTGGGTGTAACGGGAGCCCGGATTAAAATCATAGAGGCGGCAGTACATGATGAATTGGTAGCAACCGTCAGTCATATTCCTCATCTGGCCGCGGTAGCTCTGGTAAACTTAACCGGAGGGTCGGATGATAATCTTATGATGGCTGCGGGAGGTTTTAGAGATACTACTCGTATTGCCTCCTCCAATCCAGAAATATGGAATGATATTTTATTTTTTAATCGCAATCATATCCTTAAGCAATTGGATCTATTAATAATCAATTTACAGCATTCAAGAGATGCACTGGCCAACAATGATACCGAATATATTAACGAAGCGCTAAACCAAGCCAAGCAAATCCGGGATAAAATACCCCGGGTACACCGGGGACTAATACCCAGTTTTTATGATATAGTCTGCATTGTACCTGACAAACCTGGTATTATTGGTCAACTGGGATTTATACTGGGACAGGAAGATATTAATATAGTTGATATAGAAATCCTGCGAGTCCGAGAAGGTGACGGAGGAACCATCCGTCTGGGCGTACCTTCTGAATCAGCAGCCCGGAAAGCTGTCACCGTGCTAAAAGCACATGAAATAAAAGCCTGGATAAGATAGGAGGAGCTCGTGAGACAAATTATTAAACCATCAGGCCCCCTAAAAGGGGAAATAATAGCTGAATCAGATAAATCTATCTCCCACCGGGCGGTTATTTTCTCTGCCCTGGCCCGGGGAGAATCAGTGATCAGGAATTTTTTACTGGCGGCTGATACCCTGTCTTCCTTTAGCTGCATGCAGCAGCTGGGAGTGGAGATTACCAGGGACGGTTCCTTTTTAAGAGTACAGGGACAAGGTATTGAGGGTCTTAAGGAACCAGTCGATGTTTTGAACTGCGGTAATTCCGGTACTACTATGCGGCTCTTGTCCGGGTTGTTGTCGGCCCGGCCTTTTTTCTCAGTTTTAAGCGGAGATAGTTCATTAAACAAAAGGCCCATGAAAAGGATCATAGATCCTCTAAGCTCCATGGGTGCCGTTATTAATGCGCGGGGTAAAGGTAATTTCCCTCCTCTGGCTATCGACGGCCAGAACTTGACCGCAGTCAATTACACCCTGCCCGTAGCCAGTGCCCAGGTTAAATCGTCCCTGCTTCTGGCTGCTTTGACAGCAGACGGCGAAACCACCATTAGTGAACCGCATAAATCACGGGACCACACCGAGCGAATGCTGGGGTCTATGGGTGCTTGCATTAAAGAGGACGGATTGACCATTAGATTGATTCCCGGCTCAGATCTTGAACCGCAGGAGTTTATCGTACCAGGCGATGTTTCCTCAGCAGCTTTTTTTATGGTGGCTGCAGCTATCGTACCTGGCTCAGAACTAATGATCAAGACAGTAGGAATTAACCCGACCCGTTCAGGAATTATAGAGGTGTTGAGCCAAATGGGGGCCAACATAAAAATCGAGAATCAGAAAATAGTAAGCGGTGAACCTATTGCTGACTTGGTAGTATCAGGCTCACGGCTTAAAGCCACAGAAATATCCGGAGCTATAATTCCTCGCCTTATAGATGAACTGCCAGTCTTAGCAGTGGCTATGGCGGTGGCGGACGGGACCTCAATAGTACGGGATGCCGGGGAGCTGCGGGTTAAAGAAACTGATCGCATAGCAGCTATTACTGGTGAACTAAATAAGATGGGGATAGATGCAGAAGCTACAGAAGATGGCTTCATTATTGAAGGCCATCCCGATTGCTTGCAGGGAGCCCGGGTAGACAGCCATGGTGATCACCGTATCGCGATGAGCCTGGCAGTAGCTGCTCTGCTGGCAGAAGGTGAAACCGTGATTTCCAATCCAGAAGTGGTAGATATATCTTTTCCCGGCTTCTGGCAGGAATTAGAACGATTACGCAATTAATGTAACAAGGGGACGGTTCTTCTGTTACACTGAAAATTGATGAGGTGTAACAGAAGAACCGTCCCCTTGTTACATTAATCCATCCATAACATAAATAATGCAGCTTGAGCCCGGGTAAGTGCTGAGGAGGCCGAACTTGTGCTAAATCCGCGTTCCAAGCCGCGGGAAATGGCACTGTTTAGCTGCTTACTGTCATAGTCCAGTAAATAAACCCGTTCCATTATAAGCTTCATTTCACTCCAGGTCACTTGTTCCAGGGGTTGAAGGCTGCCATCGGGATACCCTTTAATAATACCCTGTTCAGCCGCTGCATTAACTGCTCCCAAAGCCCACCAGGGGATGTCGTGATAATCTGTGAAGAGCATACCTCCGCTCCCGGACGGGTTCCATCCTTCAGAAGCAGCCAGTAATTTAATAAGCTCCACTCTAGTTATGGGGCGATTCGGCTTATAAGTCCCGTCTCCGTATCCCAGTATTATCCCTCGGCTGGCTAATTCTTCTATCTGGCTGCGGGCTGGATGCAGCTCAATATCGAAAAAAGTGTTTATACTTGTGTCCACGGGATAGGCTTGTATATCCTTTTCCACCCCGTAAATTCCGCCAGTTTGGGTATCTATTGCCAGAACTTGTACTTTGCTTTCATTTTCTAATAGCTTAAATACTGCACTAAAATGGCCCCTGTTATCAGGCTCGATGGTCTGCCGACTTTGGTCCTCCCGGTATAAAACGATGCGGTCAGCACTGCTATCTCCCTGTACGATCAAGACCCCATTTAGTGAGCGCAGGTTTATCTGCAGTTGAGGAGAACTTATATCGGTTCTGCTTACTACTTCAATTGCGGCCGGAGTAACCATGCTTGAATCAGCTGATACAAGGGTGGTTATCTTTACTTTTTCACCCGGTAATAAATCTTCCGGCATCAAGCAGTAGCCGTTTTGACTCAGCAGTGTCGCTTCCGCACAACAATATTGGGAGCCATCTGCCATTTCCAGCATCCTGCTGTCTGGGTAGTAGGCGGCAAAATCTTTCTCTTCTACTTTCTCAACATCGGCTATATCTATCCGCTGTATGGTGTCGTCATCAGCCCCACATACCATCCTGATCCAGCTGCCCGGGACCAGTGAGGTTTCATCGGTTGTCCCCCCCCGGTGAAATATCCCGGTCTCTTCAGTAATTAGGTACTGCTTGACTTTATTGTCACTGTCCATAAAATACAGTAATTTTCCCTGGTTATTGCAGTAGATTACTTTACCATATCTGACATCACTACTGGCCTCAATCCGCAAATAATCATTGCTGCCAGGCAGTAAGAGCCCGGCTATATGGTCACCTTCCTGCAGCATGTCCAGGCTTACGTTCTCTCCATCTCTGCTTATCAGGGTTCCGGGAAACAGCTGGTAAACTGCTCCCGTACTCAGCGTTATATTTTCCGATTCGATATCTATATATGCTGCTGAACCAATCACCAGTTCTCGTTCTATTTTTACGTAATTAACCAGATTGGTTCCTGGGGACAGGATCAGAGTCACTTTCATACCAGGCAGTAAATTTTTCAAATCCGCCTTTTCGCCATAGCCATAGGGGGCATCCTGAGAAGAGCAGTCTATCAGCTGGTTGGTAACATTTCCAGCCGCCCAGTTGGAAAGAAAATAAGTATTTTGTTTATGGATTAAGGTCAGGGTGTCCGCAGTTGAATCAAAACTGGCTATGTAACCACTTACCTCTTCATAGCCCGCACTAATCTGCCACAGGGTCTGGTAAATAGGATTTACATTGGCCTTCAATTCTGCTCCGCCGGTAAAATCATCATTATCCTGCAGTATTTCACCGTTGACCATGATTTTGTTTTCATTTACGGGATTACCACTCGAATCTATGTAGTAACCACCCTCCCGAAGTCCGCTGTTGGTTTCCATGAGCAGGTCGCCATCTGCGGTGGATAACATCTGTACCCCGTTTGCCTCCCAACTGGAACTGAATATGTAGGCCGCAGTATTGGCGGCCAGATAAAACTGGCTGCCTGGCTTGACATCGTCTATCGAAGCTTCTTTTCCGTCCAGAACAACACTCTTAACCTCTATTTCCTGCAATAAAATATTCTCTTCATCAGTCAGTA
Source organism: Syntrophomonas sp. (assembly GCA_016841245.1). GTDB lineage: Bacteria > Bacillota > Syntrophomonadia > Syntrophomonadales > Syntrophomonadaceae > JAAYJK01. The sequence goes on along the minus strand of JAENZN010000035.1, from coordinate 8,177 downwards.
CTATTTGTTGATCATCGATACTGCTTACTGTACCCTGCATTAAGGCCTGACCATATACCAGAGCATACTTTTGTTTGTTATAATCCTGCGAGTAATTGGTCCCTCGTACACTTATAGTATATTTACCCGAAAGCGGGGATGGTATATATACCTGTTCTATATTATTTTTCACATCAGCCTGCTCCCGGGATTGAAAATCGTTGCCATAATATAATTTGCCATCTGGTCCTTCTACTATCAGGTCCAGGTTATTTACCAGAGTTGACGTGGAGCCTGATTCTGCTGGGGGATCAGTCCAGGCCAGGGTGGCTTTAAAAGGTTCCGAAGTTCTGCTGATTTCTACACTATACTGCAGTACTTCACCTTCCTTAATGCTTATGTCTTCCTGCAGATTAAAAGTTTTTTCTTCCAGGGCCAGAATAGTGCCTGCTAAATCCAGGATGCCAAAGCCTTTGGAAGCTGAAGGCGCATCATCCAGCAGTCTGGCCCCGTTCACCAATAAGGCTTTGACCAGGGCGGCAGAAGGATCTTCCATCTGCAGATCCTTATCCAGGTATTCCCTCAGAAGGGCTATGGAACCTCCCGCCACTGCCGTTGCCATACTGCTTCCTCCCATAAGGGTGTACATGTCATTGGCATCATAATTACTTTCGATCAGACTGGAGCAGGCAGAGACTACTGCCGAACCGGGAGCTAAAAGCTCAGGTTTTATACGTCCATCACCGGCCGGTCCCAAGCTGGAGGATGAAGCTGGCTGATCTGCAAAGCTGGCATCAGGACTTAATGCAGGACGAGGTACCTGACTTGAACCGATAGTCAAGGCATTTTTACTGTTGGCTTCACTGGTCAGGGAGGATAAAGCTGGTCCGCTGTTTCCCGCTCCAAATAAAGGCAGGAAATCCGGGTGAGTATATACGAAATTATCTATCTGAGAGCTTATAATGGCATAATAATTACCCGACCTGCCCCATCCATCTACATGGGTTCTCACCCCAGCCTGATAGGCAGGCAGAAACAAAGTCTCAATACTATCGGGTATTTTTAATTTATCATTACTATCCAGAAGAGCCTGGAAATAAATACTGGCTCCCGGAGCAAGTCCCTGATATTGTCCTTCGGAAGCTGCACCACTGCCGGCAATAGTGGCTGCCATATGAGTGCCATGCCCGGATGGATCATCAGGCAGTTCCCGGCCGCTGTATGATTTAAGCATAGCCACCCGGGGCATTTTCCCAGTATTGCTCTGTAAATCCGGGTGAATATCAGTGGTGCTGCCCTTATCCAGACCGCTGTCAGCAATTCCTATTATCTGTTCCTTACCCGTCAATCCGCCTGGGATTAAGCAATCCAGGGCTGATAAAGGCTGGGCATTCACTATTTCTGCTGAGCGATCATTCAAAAAGTTTATTTTATCCCGGGTTATTATGGGCGAATAAAACCAGATAACATATGCAAGTATTACACATAATAATAATGCAGCCAACTGCTGCAATCTACAGAAATTAATTCTCATATAATAGATACTCCCTGTTACATTTGAATGCTATCACATTCGTAAATTATAATTCGTTATTAATTGCCATCTATTTCACATATATCAATTATAATCCATTTATGTATTATTTTGCTAGAATAAATTACCTTATTTACTGATCTTTACGTTGATATTCGCCAATTTCTTACAGGTATCCTGCTATAATTCAGTGCTAATATATGTTAATATCGGCAGTATTCGCCTAAAAGTACTTTTAGTAATTACAACACAAAAGGGGCTCACCCTCCAGAAAGCAGGATAAACCCCGGTTATAAGCAATATTATACTCTATTGTTTAATGGTGTTTTTGATGCCCAAGTGGTTAATTAAAGCGTTTTGCAGGATTTGGAAAAATTCCGGGAAAATTACAGTATAGCCACCTTCCTCACAGGGGTAGAAACAAGCTGGATAAATTAATTTCACTGTAATAATACCTCCTTTGTTTATGTTATACCTACAACAATCTGGGACTTATTTTAGCCCTGCTTGCTTGAGGATAGAAGAATTTACTGTTTTAGATTTCAGGTCTTTATTATGATATGGTAAAGATAATCAACTCCAATAAATATACTCATTTGTATTAAATATGACTATGTTTATAAAATAATCATATCATTATCATAGTCAGGAATAAATAAACATAATCATTTAATTAAAATTTGACTATGTTTATTAGAGACTACTTTATCTTTTCTATTCAACTACCTTATTTGAATATTGGCTTTCAGTAGACCCAACAGTGTACTGAAAGAGAACTCTAATCCTCCAGCAGGAAATCTACGATATTTTTTATCCTAATGCCCTCGTACGATTTGATAAAACTGCTGTCCATGGACAGAACGACTTTTTCATAATTATCATGAATATCCTGCAGGGGCGCAAGTTCTCTCTTCCTGACATCTTCGCCAAGCATCGTTTCGGTCACCTGGTAGTATACTTTCTCATCCGGCTTTTCTGCAATAAAATCGATTTCCTTTTCATAAACCTTGCCGATGGAAACCTTATAGCCTCTTCTCAGCAGTTCGAAAAAAACTATATTCTCCAGAATATGTCCCCGGTCCATATCGCGGTAGCCGAGTAGCATGTTCCGAATTCCGGTATCGACGATGTAATATTTTCCCAGGGTCTTTAAGTACAATTTGCCCTTGATGTCGTAACGTCTGATACCGTAAAAGATAAAAGCATTTTGCAGGCTGAGGATATAATTTTCCACCGTTCGGCTCGCTGGATTTTTTCGTCTTTTTCTCTCGTCGATATCGCCTTCCTGAACAAGGACATTACTGATACTATTGGGGGAGGTGATATTGCCGATGTTGTCAGCAAGGAAAAGGACTATTTTTTGCAGCATTGCCTGATCGCCGATATTGCTGCGGTAAAGGACGTCCTTTAATATAACGGTAGAATAAACGCCATCAAGCATATCATTGATTCGCTGCTCATTTAAGCCGTATTCGGAAACTGCTGGCATACCGCCGTATTTCAGGTAAGTTTGAAATCTCTCATCTATGGAAACGTTCTGATCAAACGTATTGAAATCCAGGAACTCTTTAAAAGACAGCGGCAGCATTTTGATTTCCACATAACGGCCAGACAGCAGCGTCGATAGCTCGGATGATAAAAGATACGCATTAGAACCTGTTATATAAATATCCGTATCGAAATCCACCTGAAAGGAATTGACGGCCTTTTCCCACCGGGGCACCATCTGTACCTCATCAAGGATGATATATGTTCTGGCGCCCGAAGCAATCCTGCTTTTGACCTCGTTGTACAGGGCTGTATAGTTGTTGATATCGGAAAACTGCATAGACTCAAAATTCATTTGGATGATGTTCTCCTGCGGCACACCGTCTTCCAGCAGTTTATTGGTGAATAGCTTAAGCAACGTGGATTTTCCACAGCGGCGGATGCCGGTCACAATTTTAATGATGTTTTTATCCTTGAATTCAAGCAGAGTTTTCATATAGATATCCCGGTTTTTCATGTCTGCTCACCTCAAGGACAGTATATGCCATCTCACTACTCTTGTCAAAGTTTTTTGCTTCAAAGTCAAAATCGTAGACATTATGACATTATTTTGTATTTAAAATCAAAAAGTATGAGAACATCTTGCAAAATTTTAGCGGTTAAACAATAACACTTACTCATTTTCCCTGTAAGCGCTCAATTGTAGGATTATTGATGACCACATGGTTAAACTTCTTACCAGAACTTGTTCGATTTATTCTATAAGAATAAATTCATCCATTTGCTTGAAAAAGAGCTTGAAATCCTTTTTTACAGCTATGGAGATTCCCGATAGATTAGCCAGTAATTGCTGCTCTTTAATGGGATCGATATTGAATCCATAGGCATTGCGAAAAACATGCCTGAATCCTCGCAATTCATCGATCTTCACCATAGTCTGCTTGCTGATAAGCGCAGTTCGAACACCCGATATATTTAAGCTCATCTCCTCCAGCAATTCTTTATGCCACTGATTGCCAATCGGCAGGCCTTCGTCGAAACTTTTGGCCACATGGATAAACACCTTTTCTAAACTGCAGTAATAATCATGCAGATAAGAACCTATAACTCTGCATGATATCTCGTCCTCAAGTGATAAGCCGTTTAATGTTGCTGCCTCTATTTCCGGAAAAAGCTTCAATTTTTTCAATGCCTTTTCTAATCGCTTCAGATTGTCCAACTCTTCATCAATCCGTGCCTTGAGCTTAAGATATTCAACCCGAGTGATCATAACAATTCCCCCTCCGCTAAGACCTTTACTTTTAACGAATCCACGCAATCCTCCTCACATGCCAAACTCACTTCTATAGGAGAAGTTATAGCTTCTGCTTTGCAATATGCTTCCCAGTAATTACCTTCAAATCCAACCAGATAAAGATCAATATCCGAATCCCAATCAAATCCACCCCATACCAGCGAGCCATAAAGGTAGACCTGCTTCACTCCATAGTCCTGCGTTAACATCCCGGCGACATCCTTAGCCTTTTGCTGAGCCTGCTGATAATAAGATTTTTTTTCCTGTTCATCCAGTTCAATGAGACGCCTTCGCATTTCTTGAAAATTCAGATGGTTTTTAGTATTGCGATTTTTTGACATCGTATTCACCATCCCCTCCCGGCTCTCATTACCATATTATACCAAATAAAGCTGCTTTTGAAATAGTATGCCTTCCCTGATTCCACTGTAAAAAGTCTCAGTTTAATTATTTTTACCGTAGCGGAGATTTCAATCTCCGCTATAACCGCTGTTATTTTTTAATAGCAGAGAATGAACTCCCTGCTGCTAAGTTGGAAATAGAATTTTTGCAATGGAATCCTTCTTTATATTACTCACTTTATAATTTATACTTAACACATCATTTCAATCGCATACAATGGCAGGTTCAGCAGCCGATCCTCGCGTTTGTAATCAGCCATGGATGTACGAACCGACAGCTTGGGTTCAAACTTCTCCTGGTACATTTTCAGGCTTTTCGCCTTTAAATTTGTTTCAGCCTTCACTTCAATTGGAATAACCATGCCACCGTCATCCACAACAAAATCGATCTCCGCACTGCCGCGATCGTTCGTCCAATAATAGGTTTCCAGTCCCTTGAGGGTCTTCAACTGCTGCAGTACATATTGCTCGGTCAGCGCGCCCTTGAATTCCTTGAAAAGCTCGTTGCCATCCAAAAGTGTGCTTTGGGTCAAGCGCACCATACAGGAGAGCAAGCCGACATCCACAACGAACAACTTAAATGCTTTCAAGTCCTCGTAGGCTTTAAGCGGCAGGCTTGGCGCGGTCACCCGATGCACCTTATGAACCAGGCCGCAATCGGTCAGCCAAAGCATGGCCTGCTCGTATTCCTTGGCGCGCGCGCCTTCCTTGATAAGACCATAGATAAACTTTTTATTTTCCTTGGTTAGCTGGGCGGGAATGCTGTTCCAAAGCATCCTGATTCGCGGCACGACCTCATGCGGCGCATGCTTGGAGAAATCCTGCTCATAGGCGTCCAGGATGTGCTGTTGGATCTCCCGTACCTCACCAAAATTTTTATTCTCGGAGAAACTATACACAGCCTCCGGCATCCCGCCTACATAGTAATAGTATTTGAGCATTTCAATATAGGCTTGCTTGAAGGTGGTCGCCATATCGAAGTCACCCTTTTGCAGCAGCTCCACATATTGACCTTTGCCCATCGCGTTTAAAAATTCCGTGAAGCTCAAAGGATATAAGTTTAAAAACTCTACTTTACCCACAGGGAACGACGTTCCTTGATGCAGTGCAATGCCCAGGAGCGAACCGGCGCAAATGATTTGAAATTGGGGCGCATTCTCATTGAAATACTTAAGTGAAGTCAGGGCTTGGGGTACCTCCTGCACCTCATCGAAGATCAACAGAGTTTTGGCAGGATTGATCTTTTGACCGGAGTAAAGCTCCAGCCCCGTCACGATCCGCTCCATATCCAAGTCGTAGGAAAACAAATCCCTCATACGCTGATTATTGTCGAAGCTGATATAGACAGTCTTCTCAAAAGCAATTCTGCCGAATTCCTTCATCAACCAGGTCTTGCCGACCTGCCTGGCACCGCGGATAATGAGGGGCTTCTTGTTCCGCTTTACTTTCCATTGATTCAGTTCCTCTATCGCTGTTCTGTACATGGGGCATCACCTCACAATTATTATACCCCGCGGCCAACAAAAATTACAATGATATTATTAGTTCAAACAACATTTATTACGACGATATATGGGTTTTCATCAATTTTGCAAAGGCATAATTAGTTATCAAGGGATCTTCTTTTTGTGCTTTTTGCTCATTGTTATATATGCATTTTTGAAAAAAGCACAGCTTTTTTCTTCCTTAACTACTAACTACTCATTACTAATTACTCATTATCAAGATCAATATCATATGTCAACTCAAATCCTCCCAGGCCAGAGAACCATAAAGGTAGACCTGTTTTACTCATATTCCTGTTTCAGCAGTGCAGCTGCATCTTTAGCCTTTTGGCAAGCCTGCCGGTAATAATATCTTTTTTCCCGTTCATCCATTTCGACAAGGTGCCTGCGCATTTCTTGAAAATTCAGATGGTTTTTAGTATTGCGATTTTTGACATCGCATTTTCCCTCACCTAGTTTAATAGTTCTTCTTCCATTTAGCTCCTCGTCCTGCTCCAATAGGTTCGATTTTACCTTCATCACGTAACCTGGCCAGTACTCTACTAATGGTAGCAGGGCTTACATCCGAACATCTACGCCTGATATCGTCAACCGTGAAAGTAGTTAGAAAATGCGATATAGTTTCTTCTACGCGCATAGCTTTATTGCCTTTGCCAGCATTGACTTTTCCCACTCGATCCATCAGGTCCTTATATGCAGCCAGAATGATACCCAGCAGGTATTCACTCCATATAAAGAGATTATGTTTGCCCTCATACCAATTCTGGGATGATTGATAAAGTGTATCATAATATGACTCTTTACTATTTTCAATGATCTGTTCCAAGCTAACAAACCTCCCTACCTCATATCCCGCTTTATACAAAAGAAGCAAGGTAAGCAGTCGAGCCATACGGCCATTTCCATCAGGAAATGGATGAATACAGAGAAAATCCAGGATAGTTGCGGCGATCAGCAGCAATGAATCGACATCGCCCTTTTGCGAATGAGTATTGTAATAATTGCATAACTCCTCCATAGCACCGGGGGTTTGAAAACTGGATAGCGGTGTAACCCGAACATATTTGCTGCCATCCGCATTAACCTCTTCTATTGTATTATCGCTAATTTTCCAAAACCCACCCTCCCCGGGAGTAAACTTATATAGGACACGATGAAGTTGAAGAAATATAGCTGGTTTTACTGGAATATATTCAAACGAACTATGTACAGTAGCTAAAACATCACGGTATCCGGCTATTTCTCCTTCCGATCTATTTGCAGGCTGTATATTATTGCTCATAATCTCTAATAAGCGCTTATCCTTAATCGCAATACCCTCAATACTATTTGATGCTCGGGCACTTTGTATTATTGCAGCATCCTTCAGGGTATTAAGTATTTCGGGGGACTGTTGATTATATAACTCCTGCTTGCCCTTATATTCATTAATACACGCTATTAAACTGACTAATCGCATGGGAACACTTAGGTTCTTTAATTTGTCATGGCAGAAAGACATCATAAAGATAATCAACTCCAATAAATATACTCATTTATATTCAATATGACTATGTTTATAAAATAATCATATCATTATCATAGTCAGGAATAAATAAACATAATCATTTAATTGAAATTTGACTATGTTTATTAAGAAAATACTTTATCTCTTCTATTTGACCACCTTGTCAACGCCTTCCCCCAAGGTCCTATGATGAAAAGCCTTTACTTTTTCTCCGTTACCATGAAAATTTCTCACACAGCGTATATATATATATATTTGAAAAAAGCACAGTTTTTTTTCTTCCTCAACTACTAACGACTCATTACTAATTACTCATTATCAAAGGTTTCCAACTGCTTTCTTCCACCAAAATGTATTCATCCATCTGCTTGAAAAAAGCGTGATATCCTTATTTTTTCCTAATTCTTCGCTTACCTGTGTATTACGGTCGGATAAGACCACGGATACGACAAAATAAGGCCACCGTTCC
>JAENZN010000034.1 GCA_016841245.1 Syntrophomonas sp. | reverse complement strand
ACAAGTGGTCTACTTTTTTTCCATCACGTGGTACACTTTTTTATTGACATTCGCACGTATTTTATTTCGACAATTAGTTATTTTTTCACCATATGCAATATATACAAATTCAGTTACAATTAGCTATGGAGCTTAGTATATAAATTTTTTCATAGAAAGCAGGTGCTGACTAATTTGTTTTTTCAGCCTATAGTAACTAAGAAAATATATGAAGAAATTGTTGACCAGCTCCGGGATTTGATAGCCAGGGGCGAGTTAAAGGCCGGACAAAAACTGCCCTCGGAAAGGGAAATGTCTGAATCTATGGGAGTGAGCAGAGCGTCGGTAAGAGAAGCATTAACCGCCATGGAAGCCTTCGGCATTCTGGATATACGTCCTGGCGAGGGTACCTTCGTTAGAGAAACCAGCAGCTCAGAAACCTTTAAACCATTAGCCTTTGTACTGGCAGTAGAAAAGAATCCCGGGCAGCAAATGATGGAAGTCCGCCGGGTACTGGAAAGTGAATCAGCCGCCCTGGCTGCTTTACGGGCAGATGAAAGTAATTTGATAAAGATAAGGGACAGCCTGGATGAAATGAAGTCTGCAGAAAATACCCAGCTGGCAGTGGAATGCGATTTAAAATTTCACTATGCCATAGCAGAAGCAACCCAGAACTCTATACTGCTGAGAATCATGAATACGGTTGCCGACCTCATGCACCATACTTTCAGAATTGATCGAGAAAAGCTGTTGCTCAGAAACACCAAGCAGATAAATAGTGAGCATGAAGCCATATACGAAGCTATTAAAGTAAGAAATCCCCAAAAAGCAAGGGAAAAAATGATCGAACATATTAATAATATTGAAAAAGGCATGGAACAAAGCTTTGAAGTATAACAACAGGAAAGCTGACTCATGTAGGGAGGCAAAGCCCCCCTACTTTATTCAATCATTCCCAATGCCCGGTAGGTTGCTTCATCAACCACGCCAGTAGGTTCCAGACCATGCCAGATTTGAAAGTATTTAACCGCCAGTTCAGTCATATTGCCGAACTGGCCGTCCGCACCATCTAATTCCACTCCCAGTTCCTTCAGTCTGCTCTGCACATACACCACTTTCTGACCAGATGATTTTATCTTTAATTTCACTGGATTTATAGTTTCAGGCACCATTTTTCCCTCACTAACAATTTTTACCCGGCAACCCCAGGGAACCAGCGGATATAGTTTCTCAACATCCTGGTTTAACATCCGTATGCACCCATGGGAGGCGTAACTGCCTATGGAACCAGGTTTATTAGTACCGTGGATACCAAATATACCCCAGGGCACATTGAGCCCCATCCAGCGTGAACCAAAACCGTTTCCCCAACCTACTGCCTTATGAATAACTTTCCATTCCCCAATAGGTGTGGGTGTTTTTGATTTTCCCACCGCGACTGGATACCGGCATACTTCTTGGTCATCTTCATACAAAACCAACATCCTGGTAGCCACATCGATAACTATTAACATCCGGCCCTGTTTGTCTTGTTCATCTGCGGTGGTACAAAATGAATCTTCCTTGTCACCGCCCAGCAGTGCTATCCATACCGCCTCATTTACAATCCCATCAGGTTTTAAACCATTGGAAAGCTGAAACATGCTCACTGTGTTGCTGGTAGCTCTATCATATATTCCATTGGGTTCTATATCATATCCCATTTCTTTTAAGCGAGCCTGTACCATCCAGACCGCTTCTCCCTGTATAGGAGTTTCCGCTAAATATAAAGTGGGATAATCAGTATTGTCAATTATCAGACCTCCGGTACTGTTTGACTCGGCTAAGGCTATACTGCTGCAGGTTGAAATGACTAAAAAGACTGATAAAATTATTATCGGCAAAATTCTTTTTAGCAAGTTATCATCTCCCTTAAATCATATTAACTTTTATAGCTTTCCATGAACTAATAAAGTTAATACAATTAAATGGGGTCAGGCACTAACTTACTAAAGTTAGTGCCTGACCCCCTGGATTAGTTTTGCATGAGCTGCTGGTTAAATGCTTCCAGACTATTTATGGGTGGCAGGCAGGTATTCTTATTACAAAGATATACTGTCGCCTGGTTATCTATTTTTTCCATTTCCTGGAGGAATGGAATCCTGTCTATAAACTCGTTATCCCCTCCCGCTTTGAACAAAACCAGGGCCCGGGGCATAAATCTGCTGTTGATCTTATCCAAAAATCCCAAACTGGCTGGATCCTGTTTATCTCCTACTATCACTATTTCCTTTCCGGGATGGAAGTAATTCAACGCAGAAGCCAGGAAAAATGAATAGGCTGCCGGGTGTTCCTTAATCTTACCACTGAATAGTTGTATAGCTTGCTCAGCTTTCTGTTCCAGTGAAATATCCCCGCTGATACGACTCAGCCTTAAAAAATTCATAATCATTAGAGAGTTGCTGGAAGGAATAGCCCCATCATAAATCTCTTTAGGTCGGGTCAGCAGCTGTTCACCATCCTGACCGTATAAAAATACTCCTCCCTGCCCTTCATCCCAGAAATAGGTGATCAAATCCTGGTTTAACTCCACCGCAATTTCCAAATACCGGCTGTTAAATCCGGCTTGATAAAGCTCAATCAGTGCCCATACCATACAGACATAATCCAGGGCATAAGCAGGATAAAGCGCTTGTTGGTCTCGGTAGCGGGCCAGCAGTCTTCCATCTTCCCTTCTCATTTGGTCCAGGATAAAAGCTGTTGCTTTTTCTGCCGCCTTCAGGTAATTATGATCTTTTAACACCCGGGCACCTACCGCCAGGGCTGCTATCATCATCCCATTCCAGGCCATCAGAATCTTATCATCTTTGTGTGGGTGCACTCTTCTCTCCCGGTAATTAAAAAGCATTTCCCGTACAGGTTCGATCTGCTGCCTGGCATCCTCATCAATCATACCTTTGATAAGATTAGGAATGTTTTTGTCTTCAAAATTTCCGTCTTTGCTTATATCATATAACCGGCAGAAATGCGCACCATCTTCCTCCCCCAGCAGTGATATGATTTCCTCTTCCGTCCAAACATAGAATTTCCCCTCTACGCCTTCTGAATCGGCGTCCTCCGCAGAATAAAACGCCCCTTCGGGAGAGGTCATATCCCGTAAAATATAAGTAAAGATTTCCCGGGATGCTCTGGCATACAATTCCTTGCCGGTAAGCTGATAAGCTTCCAAATAAGCTATCGCTAGCAGAGCATTATCATAGAGCATTTTTTCAAAATGAGGGACTAACCAGTACCGGTCGGTGGAATAGCGGGCAAAACCAAAACCTATATGGTCATATATCCCTCCCTGGTACATAGATTGGAGGGTTTTCTCCACCATTTCTAATGCTTTAACTTCACCTTGCAACTCATAGTAGCGCATCAAATAGAGGAGGTTATGAGGACTGGGGAATTTAGGAGCACGGCCAAATCCTCCATATACCTCATCAAAATTAGAAGCAAGTTGATCGAAGGCCTTAGCAAAGATTTCACTTGATATTACGGAAGAAGAAATATTTTCATCCCGGGTCTTTATATAGTCGCTTATATGGTCACTGGAATTCAGCACCATGTCTCTTTCAGTTATCCATAATTGATGAATACGGGGGAGTACCTGTACAAGACCATTCACACCCTGACGACTATTTTTTGGCAGATAAGTAGCCGCAAAGAATGGTTTTTTGTCCGGGGTCATGATAATGGTCAATGGCCAACCGCCGTGGCCAGTCATAGCCTGGCATACATCCATATATATAGTATCGATATCCGGCCGTTCCTCCCGGTCCACTTTGATAGAAACAAAGTCTTTATTAAGCAGATTAGCCACTTCCTGGTCTTCGAAGGATTCTCTTTCCATTACATGGCACCAATGACAAGTCGAATAACCTATACTTAAAAATACCGGCTTGTCCTCAGTTTTAGCTCTATTAAACGCTTCTTCGCACCAGGGATACCAATTAACTGGATTATAGGCATGCTGTAAGAGATATGGTGATTTTTCGTTTATCAAACGGTTAGCTTTTGTTTTGGCATTTGCAGTCATAAGTAAAGCACCTCCTTCTAACTATAGATATATTGCCCTAAATCCAGCTTGTTATCTATGGGGTCAGGGACATGTAAAATAATAGCGATTTTTAATTATTATTTGCTTTCTGCAAAGGTCTTTATAATCTGTAATTTGTTTAAAAAATATGCATCTTTGTAAATTAAAATAGGAGTTTACTTTCGCAAAATCCTATACAAGCAATGTACCGGTAGCCTACAGGTTCAACTTATTATAATTTTTATTGTTTTATGATTTCCTTTTTTAAAATTGAAAAATCTAGTACATCATTACAACTAACCCCTTTATAGATTAAAAAAAGAGCCTTAAGCTCTATTTAGAACATCATGACTCTCTTTATTTGCCTGCCAGCCTTCGAAGAATATCTCCCACATACACTTTATGCATATTTCCTAAAGCAACTTCCATGACTACATCATACAAAACTCTTTCATTATCTATAATTGAAATACCGTTCAATTCCAGGAACACCAAGCCACTGGCCAGTGCTGTCCTCTTGTTCCCATCCATAAAAGGATGATCCTGGCATATATAAAAAATATAAGCTGCTGCCATATCAAAGAGGTCATCATGCAAATATTGACCTGCCCATGATGCTTTTGGGGCTGATACAGAAGAACAAAGCAAATCATATTCTCTTATCTCTGCATGACCTCCATATCTTTCTATCTGATCTTTATGGATCTCAACTACTTCAGCTATGGTTAGAAATATAGTATCTTTCATATTATTCGCCAAGCTTCCTTAGTGTTTCACCGTGTTCATCATTCACTTTGTGAAGTGCTGATTGAAATCTCCCTTCCCTATCCTCATCGGTTGCAGGTGAAATAATAAGGCTTTTTCCATCAGTAGTAATCTTAAGAGGGGTAGTTAATGTTATTTCCAACAGCTCCAGAATTGATTTATCAATAATCAGGGCTGCGCCATTATCGTGCGAAGTAAGAGTTTTAATCATTCTTATAAACCTCCCCAGCATTCACATTTATATATGTCACACTCTATATTATAATAGAAATAGCTATACTGACATTAAATTTGTCTTTTAAACCCATTTGCAATTATTTGGTATTTTCATTTTACCATATACGTGTAGAGTTTAATCAAAAGATCTAGATAAAAGAAGCTCACAATTCCATTACTGTTTCTGTTTAGATAGGTTTATTGGGCCAACATGACACCAGTGGCAGGTACTATAATCCTGCTTTGTACCCATGCCGCCCGTCAAAGCTATCACATCAGGGATTTTCTCGCCAATTTTTTTCACAAATAATTCGACATGGGTAGTCCTTTCAGTTAAAACGATACAGTTCCTCCCGCTTTTAAAGCTTTTAACCACATCATCAACAATAAGCTGATTTCGCATTTCATTGGCTACTATTTCCGAATAAAGTTCTTGGATTGATAAATCCCTTGCATTCCTATCCAGTGGCACTCTGAGAGGAGTAAATCTTGGTACGATATAATGCTCAAAAGGCCTTTTTTGACAAAAACGCTGCCGAAAAATATTGACAGCGTTCTCCTGTTATAAATTTATTCAGCTAAAGAATCCATGACCCTTTTACTAAGTTCTGCAACGTTTAATTTATCAAATAAATTCTTCTGCCACTTCGTGTAATCAAACGGCTCTCTAATAATTAGAGATATAAATCTTTCAGCATCAACTTTACCTAGTTTTTCCAGCAAAATTTTCATGCCTTCTTGTTTTATTACTGTATCAGACCTCATACTCGCCCCTCCATTTCGCCGATGAAATCAATAGGGTTACATATTTTTATTTCCTTTATGCCGGTATTTAATAGTTTTTTGTCTGTCGTTATAAAATAGTCACAACCACTGTATACGGCGCTCGCTATGTGCAAGGCGTCTTTAGCTTTAATTCCTTTGGAAAAGAGCTGTTCGGCAAATTCTAATATTGATTCATTTTCTACCACAATTTCATCGGCAATACTTTTCCATCCAATAATGTCATTACGTCTGATTTCATATGGATTCTGTTTGTTTCATATTCCAGGATATATGACCATATACAAGTTCATATTCTTTATTAATGATTTGGTGCTGAATATAGAGCTTTGCCTGAGACTCCAATTATAGCTATACATTCAAGTATATGGATTAGATATACCGCATCACTTTTCACAGTTCGCCCGCCGATTCTATGACGGAATCACGTATCAGCGGGTGTAGTGATTTTTTAGTCACGATATCTACGCTTCGACCTAACAAATCTTCAAGTTCTAGTTTAAAATTTATAAGATCAAATAAACTCCTGCCCGGAGAAAATTCTACTAGAAAATCGATATCGCTGTTATCATCATCTTCTCCTCTGGCCACAGAGCCAAAAATGCGTACATTGGGATGCACCATAAGTTTCGGCAATATTTATAATACTGTCTTTCTTAAATTGAATATCATTAAAGATCGAGCCGCGCTGATTTTGGGCCATATCAATACTCCCCTTATTTAGGTCTTAATTAATTATATCCAAATATAGTAAACCGGTAAACACCAGACACAAGCCGCATCAATTATTTATTTTTCTGAGACGCCATCTATATTAATTCTTGTGCTTTTTATCAATATCCATGGTTTATTTGGCCAACATGGCACCAGTGACAGGTACTATAACCTATACTCAAAAATACCGGCTTGTCCTCCGCTTTGGCCAGGGTAAAGGCTTCGCCCCCCCATGGGAACCAATCTACCAGGTTATATGCATTCCTGGTTTCAGTGTCATTAATGGCTGTTAGAAGTGTTCCAGCTGCCATTGGTTATTTAAAAACTGAATATCCCGATGCATGGTTAAGGTGCGAGTCATCCAATGTGCCATATTGAAAAACTCTATAGAGAGTGTTGATCAATTGTTGCTTGGCACAATATTTGCATAATTATATTAAATAATGATGTAAATATAATTGCCAATAAATATTCGAAGTAGGTTATGATATGAAAGCTATACTTATACAGGAAGTAACCGTTAAGGAACAAACTGCTTATTATTGCGGAGTTATTGTAGTTGCGTGCGAGAAGTGGATACGCATCTGCAAATTACTGATTGCTTACCTACTGAATGGCTGGAGGGAGAATCGATATGTCAGACTTTTTCGGGGACTTGAGAAACAGCTCCCGTTCACATAAGCTTTCAAGTTTTTGTAGGCAATCTAAGAATGCCTGCGACATTATATAATCCCAATACTAATTCCCCCTCAGTCTCAAGCAGTAAAGTGTGAGAATAAATAATCAGGAATATCCCCTCAATCTGATTTGCCGCTCAATAAACTTGGATACATTATACTGCTTGAGACTTTTTTCTTATTTAGTCTTTGATAAGGTACTGCCCGGATAGAATGAATTTCTAACAACATTAATCTGACTGGGGAGACCGCATCCTGTTCTTAATTACCTTTGCATCCATTTGCATAGCATGTCAAATATTATTCATACTATGAGTTTGCTAGGTGTTTGTGATAAGTTTAAAAGGAGGTGGTATACATGAAGCTCAGAGAAATTATGACCCCTAATCCTCTGGTATTAAAACCCCATCAAACGGTTGGCAAGGCAGCCGTAATATTTATGGAAAAAAAGATAGATGGTGCTCCAGTAGTAGATGAAAACAACAAATTAATAGGGCTTTTAACTAAGAATAAACTCTTTCGGTTGATAACTCAGGGCATAGAGATGGGAACTAAAGTAAGAGAAATAATGACCCGGGACATTCTTGCCGGCCATCCTTATGATGAGTTTGAGGATTTCCCATATACAGAAATAAGTACTCTGCCCATTATAGATGATAACCGGCTTATCGAAGGTATGATTTCTCAAACCGATATTGCCCGGGCTTTTTTTAATTCATACCACAATATTTCCAGTGAACTTGATACCATTATAGATTCAACCCACAACCTGATTGTCTCGGTTGATGAGCAGGGGAAAATTAGGGTGTTTAACAAGTCAGCCGAGAAATTACTGGGTAAGAAGGCTGATGAAGTTATAGGGGAAAAAGTAGTGGATATATTTCCTTCCAGTGGTCTTATGGATACTATTCGCACGGTTAGTGCGCAACCTTTACAGGAAGTAATGCTGAATAACCGTTCGTTTCTATCTAATCGTACACCTATTACAAAACACGGTGTACTTATCGGTGCAGTAGCTGTTCTCCAGGATATGTCTGAGCTTAACAAAATAAGTGCAGAGTTAACTTATGTAAAAAACTTAAATAAGGAAATGGATGCTGTCATTGAATCCTTCTTCGATGGACTCTATATAACTGATGGAAATGGAATTACCTTGCGGCTTAACAGGGCCTTCGAAAAGCTGACCGGTGTAAAAGCCAGTGAATGCCTGGGCAGAGATGTGTACGAATTAACCGAAGAAGGGGTTGTTTCCGAATCAGTGTCGGCTATTGTGTTGAAGAAAAGGGATATCGCAACCCTTATGCAGGAAACTAAAAACAATCATATTACTCTGAGTACTGGTGTACCAGTGTTTGACGAAACGGGCAACATATTCAGGGTAGTCTGTAATGTTCGCGATATTACTGAACTTAGCATACTTAAACAGAAACTGGATCAAGCCCAGGGTTTGAGTCAGCACTATGAAAGCCAGCTACGTTCCCTTCGTTCACAATACTCGGGCGTGGATAAGCTGGTTCTTAAATCAAAAAGGATGAGACATCTCCTGGATATGGTTATCAGACTGGCACAGGTAAACTCTACTGTTTTAATAACTGGTGAAACAGGCACCGGCAAGGAACTTATTGCCGAGGCCATTCACAAGAATAGTTCTCGTAAAGATAGGCCGTTCATTAAGATAAATTGCGGGGCAATTCCGGATAACCTTTTGGAATCAGAATTATTCGGATATGAATCCGGGGCATTCACAGGTGCCAAAAAGCAAGGTAAAGCAGGCTATTTTGAACTGGCTAACGGCGGGACCTTGTTCCTGGATGAAATCGGGGATCTGCCTTATCACCTTCAGGTTAAACTCCTTCGGGTATTGCAAAATAAAGAAGTCTTTCGGGTAGGGGGCGAAAAACCTATTAAAGTAAATAACCGCATAATAGCTGCTACCAATAGGGATCTTGAGAAGATGATTGAGCGCAAGGAGTTTCGTGAGGATCTTTATTATCGGGTAAATGTAGTATCTATTAATGTTCCTCCTCTTCGGGATAGGAAGGAGGACATTACACCCCTTGCACTGCACTTCGCGGAGTTGTTTAACCGCCAATATAATTTGAATAAGAAAATCACTCCTAAATTGATTGACGTTTTTATGAAATATAACTGGCCTGGTAATGTTAGAGAACTGGAGAATACCATTGAGAGACTGGTAGTTGTCAGCCTTGATGAAATCCCAACCATTGATGATTTACCATCCTATTTAGGAGAAGCACTTCAAGATAATAAGTCCAAGATATCGGTTTCAGGCATAATTCCATTACGAGATGCAGTGGAAAGTGTAGAAAAACAAATTCTACAGAAAGCTTATGCCCAATACCGAACTACTCGCCAAATAGCAAAGGAATTGAAGGTGGATGCTGCTACCATTGTTAGAAAAGCGGCCAAATATGGTATTTCTCAAAGTAAATAAGATGGTTTTTTAAACGGCAAAATCCTGTTGCATTATTTCAACAAAAGTATGTGCATCAAGATTCCATTTACTTTGCGGGAAAGAACTCAGCTGTTGAGAATAATATCAATCAATCCCGGTATATCGGGATTATATTCAAATAAGTTTTAGACCCATGATGTCAAACACTATATATGATGTATTCATGCAACAATATCCGCCCATACCATAATTTCTCACCGACCCCGCACCAACACCATATATGCTGTACGTATACTGCACTTTTTTTGTTGCAATATCTCAACGATTGCCATAAGAAATACAAACATCCACATATCTTTTATTAAATTTAGATATAAAGCTTCATATCTAAAACACCTGCACCAAAGTGATTTACAGTAGTAAATCCATCTGGAAACCACTTTTTTCCCCCGCTTGTATTTATCGTCTATGGCCTATGGCCCTATCTTATATTCGTTATGTAACCTTTAAGTTATTTAAAAAAATGACATATGAGATACATGATAACTTTGGCATTATATTTGCAATTATCAGAATTATAGCAGGCAAGGCCAAATCAGCTCATAAAAGAAAATATTATGAAACTTCTAAAATTACCCTTGAGCAGTGTCCGGTAGTTAAATTATTTTCTACTCTGTTTTCAATTTGAGAGAGCCATTGAGCCCCGTCAGATTTTTATTCTACGGGGCTTATTATTATTGAAGACGGCGATGCTGACATCTTTAAGCATCGGAAGCACTCTGCGAACACCACCCCGTGGCGGGGCAACTGATGTGCCTTCATTATCATTGCGGCACATTTAATGGTGCAATTTGGGTTCGCAGGCTCAATAGTATAAGGAAGAAACTACGGAGCAATTTCAACACACCGCTGCAACGAGGCGGGGAACCCGTGGCCTGTTTTGTTAATAGGAACCCGACCGCTTAAAGAAGCGGGGGACATCTTTTCGCCTCATTATGGGTAAGAACTATGGATAATTTCCTATGTTAGCTTGATTAAATGCCAGCTGATTGAAAGGGGTGATTCCAAAATAATTCAGGGTAATATTTGTGATCAACGACTATTTACCATCTGAAGCCAGGGGGGTGAAATTTGCAATGCGTGATTTCAGATGTCAGAAGTGCAATAAAATCCTGGGAAAGTACCGAGAATGCCAAGAGTTGGAGATTAAATGTCCCCGGTGTGGTTTGATAAATTCCCTTATCCAGCAGAAACCACAAATATCGCTTGTAAGAAATGCCCATCTTACTCGATAGAATTGTCTGCTAAAGCAATAGAATATGAGGCATTTAAGTCTTTATCCACTCTGCCTTAAGTATAAGAGAGCCATAGAGCCCCGTTAGATGTTTTCTACTGGGGCTCTTTTTCACGAAGGCGGCGATGCTGAAAAATAGGTTTGAACTATTGATAATTTTTCAGGCCGGCTTGATTGAGTACCGGTGCTTGAAAGGGGTGATTCAAAAAAATACAGGGTAACATTTGTGATCAACGAGTATTTTGCTCTGCTATCAGCCCTTGTGATAGAAAATGAGCATAGAAGAGGGGAGGGTTATCTTTTAATGAGTTACCAGAATATTCTCCTGAGCAAGGAAGAGGGAATTGCATTTATCACCATGAATCGCCCCAAGTTTCTTAATGCTCTGGATAGAACTACGGTTGAAGAACTATCTCAGGCCATTGGTTCAGTAGCCATAGACGATGAAGTTAAAGTTGTTATTCTGACCGGAGCAGGCGATAAAGCCTTTGTGGCCGGAGGAGATATCGGTTTTATGGAGAACATGACTGCTTTGGAAGCCAGGGAATTTGCTATTTTCGGTACGGGCGTGCTAAGGAAAATAGAGTCCCTGCCGAAACCAGTGATTGCTGCTATCAATGGTTTTTGCCTGGGAGGTGGCTGCGAACTGGCTATGGCCTGTGATTTTCGCATCGCTTCATTAAATGCCAAATTTGGGCAGCCTGAAGTAGGTTTGGGAGTAACTGCAGGATTTGGCGGTACGCAGCGCTTACCAAGATTGATAGGAGTGGGCATGGCCAAACAGTTGCATTATACCGGCGCCATTATTGATGCAGAAGAAGCACTGCGGGTAGGACTGGTTAATGCAGTGGTATCAGCAGGCGACCTCATAAATTATGTCAAGGGAATAGCCCGGCAGATTATACCCAAAGGCCAGCTGGCAGTACGTTTCTGTAAGACGGCCATAAATGAGGGAATGCAAACTGACATAGACCGGGCTATGAGTATAGAAACAGATATCTTCAGTCTCTGCTTTAGTACGAAAGACCAGAAGGAAGGCATGAAAGCCTTCGTTGAAAAGAGAAAGCCCCAGTTTCAAGAAAGATAGGCTAACATTTAGGGCCGCGGGTCCAAAGAAACAATAAAAGGAGGAGAATTAATGGACCGAATTTTACCATTTACTGATGAACACAAGATGTTTCAAGAAGCTTTTTCCAAATTCGTTGCCAGTGAAATGGTACCCTATTACGACCATTGGGAAGAAGATTGCATAGTTTCCCGCGAAATCTTTAAAAAAATGGGGGATTACGGATTTCTATGTCCCTGGGTAGAAGAAGCATACGGAGGGGCAGGAGCCGATTTTCTCTATTCAGTAATAGTTGCAGAAGAAATAGCCAGGCAGGGATGCAGAAGCGTTTTTGCATGGCTGCACAGTGATCTGGTAGCACCTTATATAGGTACGTATGGTACAGATGAACAAAAAGCCCGGTGGCTGCCCGGTGCTACTAGCGGAGAGAAAATTCTGGCGGTGGCAATGACCGAACCAGGAGCCGGTTCTGACCTGGCCGCCATGCGAACCAGAGCTGTCAAGGACGGCAATGACTATATAATAAATGGTTCTAAAACCTTTATCTCCAATGGGGTTTTAGCAGACCTGGTAGTACTCGCAGTCAAGACTGATCCCGGGGCAGGTGCTAAAGGAATAACCCTATTTGTAGTTGAAGATGGTACACCCGGCTTTGAAAAAGGCAAACAAATCCCCAAAGTAGGCTTGCATGCCCAGGATACCGCTGAACTGTTCTTTGAAGATTGCCGGGTACCCGCAGTGAATATGCTGGGTGGAGAAGGAAACGGATTTAAGTGTCTGATGGAAAAGCTGCAGCAGGAAAGGATTATGGTTTCACTGGTGGCGCAGGTATCGGCTGAACGCTGTCTGCAATTAACCCTGGATTATGTCAAAGAAAGAACTCTCTTTGGGAAGTCTCTGAGCAAATTTCAGAATACCCAGTTTACCCTGGCTGAAATAGCCAGCGAGATTCAGGTGGGCCGTAGTTTTATTGACCAACTGGTACTGCAGCACATGGCAGGCAAAAATGTAGTTCAGGAAGTTAGCATGGCCAAATACTGGATCTGTGAGATGGAAAACCGGGTAGCAGCACGGTGCCTGCAGTTGTTTGGCGGTTATGGTTTCTGCAAAGAATATGAAATTTCCAGGATGTGGACTGATGCGAGAGTTCAGACTATCTACGCAGGTACATCCGAAGTAATGAAACTGGTTATCAGCAGAGGTTTGGGACTCTAGTTTATGATAAGTTACTTACCTCAATACAATATCAGGAAGGAGCAATAGAGCATGAAGATAGAGGGAAAAACTGCTATTATCACGGGTGGCGCTTCAGGACTGGGAGAAGCTGCTGCCAGGATGCTGGTTGAGAAAGGTGCCTATGTTGTTTTGCTGGATCTAAATGAAGAAAGAGGGACATCTCTGGCAAAAGAGCTGGGAAAGGGTGCTGCATTTTTCAAGACAGATATTACCGCTTCCCAGGAGGTTGAGGCAGCCGTCAACTTTGCATTGGAACAATTCCAGCGGATAGATATCGTTATAAATTGCGCCGGCATAGCTCCAGGTATGAAAATCGCGGGTAAGAAAGGACCTCATAATCTGGACACCTTTAGAAAAGCCATAGAGGTTAACTTGATTGGGCCTTTTGATGTAATGCGGTTGGCTGCAGATAAAATGCTCCAGAATGAACTGAATGATGAAGAAGGAAGAGGGGTAATCATAAATACCGCTTCTATTGCAGCATTTGATGGGCAAACCGGTCAAGCTGCATATGCGGCCAGCAAAGCTGCTATGGTAGGCCTGACCCTGCCCGTAGCCCGAGATCTTGCCGGGTATGGAATACGGATCTGTACCATTGCGCCGGGAATCTTTAAAACCCCAATGATGGCCGGACTTCCCGAAAATGTTCAGGACTCTCTGGGTAAAATGGTGCCTTTCCCCTCCAGGTTAGGAAAACCCAAGGAATTTGCCATGTTCATACAACAGGTTATTGAAAATCCCATGTTAAACGGAGAAACGATACGCCTGGATGGGGCCATCCGTATGGCTGCCAAATAGATCAGATATGATTGAAATCCGAGGTTCTGCAAATAACAATTATTAAAAAACCGACATTCTGAAAGGGAGGAATAAATATGAGGAAAGTTGCTGTGCTAGGTGGGGGGCATAATAAATTTTGTTTTAACTCGCCTAAGACATCTGTAGAAATGCTATCTGAGGTAGCTATGGATGCAATCATTGAATCAAACTTAAAACCTAAAGATATTCAAGCTATTAATGTTGGAAATGTCCTGGGAGACTTTGCGGAAGGGCAGGGAATGGTGCAGTCATTCTTTGCCAACGACATTGGCTGTTTTAATGTTCCCGCCTCCAGGTTTGAAGGTGCCTGCGCTTCAGGGAGTATGGCTTTAAGAGATGCCGTCATGTGGGTAGCCTCAGGCTATTACGACATTGTACTGGTAGGGGGTGTGGAACGAGCAACTGCTATGGGGACTGCATTGGCGACCCGAACATTTGCCATGTTTGGAGATGGCCATTACGAGTTCCCGGCCGGCTTTACATTTCCAGCTGCGTTTGCTTTATTGGCCCACCTTTATTCAGATAGATATGGAATACCTCTGGAGAGACTTAAAGAACAGATGGCAGCGGTATCAGTTCAATCTCACGAATATGGGATGAAAAATCCCAATGCCCAGATTCATAAGGAAATAAGCAAAGAGGATGTTCTAAAAAGCTTTATGGTGACCACCCCCATACAACTGCATGATGCCTGTCCATTCTCGGACGGAGCAGCTGTAGTTATTCTGGCTTCCGAAGAGGCAGCTAAAAAGCTAACCGATAAGCCGGTTTACATTACCGGAATCGGTCAGGCTTCCTCCGGTAAGCTCAGTTCTCAATTCCAGTACCTTCCCAGGCTCAGGGCCAGAGAACTGGCGTCACAGCAGGCTTATAGTATGGCCGGGTTGACCCCCAAGGATATAGACATATGTGAACTTCATGACTGCTTCAGTATAGCGTCCTTGATTGCGGCTGAAGGACTGGGATTCTTTGAATTCGGTACTGCCGGAGAAGCCTGGGAAAGAGGCGAAACCAGGCTGGGAGGCAAGATACCCATTAATATGTCGGGAGGACTGAAATCCAAGGGACATCCTATCGGAGCCACCGGAGTATCCCAGGCCTATGAATTAACCCGTCAATTACGAGGTCAAATGGCAGATCAGGGAAGACAGGTAGATGGAGCCAAACACGCGCTTATGGATACTTTGGGTGGAGATGGAGTGCTGGTTAGCGTCATCTTCGCAGCAGAATAAAGGGGGGTTATAAATGGAATATAAGATCATTTTTAAAGATTATAGTAAAGCACTTAAGAAAAACAAGTTACTGGGATTGAAGTGTAATGATTGTGGGACGGTTACTTGTCCACCCATGATGGTTTGCCAGAACTGTGCCGGTACCAATCAAGAAATAGTGGAACTAAAGGGCGACGGGAAAGTTGTTACCTTCACTACATCCTTTATTAATTCTGAAGGTCGCGAGAATGAAATGCCTATTACTATAGTAATGGTTGAACTCGATGAAGGGCCATGGATAATGGGCAACCTTGTAGACATGGACCCTACCAAGGTGACCATGGATGTAATTGGGAAGACAGTCAAGCTGGGACATAGAGTATTCCCGGGAGATAAATATTCTGCCGGAGAAATGGCCAGACCTGTTTTTAGTATCAGCAATTAGGAACCCGTCATCGCAGCCTCAAAACGAATCGCCTTGAGGCTGTGATTGATAAAAAACCTCGCATTAATACAATGGGAAAGGAGTGGTACCGTGGTACTTCCTTTAGCTGGAATCAAGGTTTTAGATTTATCAAGGTATTTACCCGGTCCGTTTTGCACCCAGATGCTGGCTGATTTTGGGGCTGAAGTTATTAAAATAGAGGATCCACAGGGTGGAGATTTGATGAGGCATGTACCTCCGATGATTGAAGGGGAAAGTGCGGGGTTTTATTCGGTTAATCGCAATAAAAAGAGCGTTACATTGAACCTTAAAACGGAAGAAGGCAAGGCCATTTTCAGAAGATTGGTGGCCAAGAGCGATATTGTGGTAGACCAGTTTAGACCCGGGGTTATGGACAAAATGGGCCTGGGATACGATCAGTTGCGTCAGGTGAACGAGGGGATTATCTACTGCTCCATAACCGGATACGGATTAAATGGCCCTTTGCGCGATGCGGCCGGGCATGATCTGAATTATCTGAGCCTGGCTGGTATCACCGGATTGAATGGAACCTATAAGGGTATGCCGGCCATATGCGGGATGCAGATTGCCGATATTGCCGGGGGCACCCTCTATTCAATCATCGCTATTCTTTTGGCTTTAACCAGCAGACAAAAAACCGGCCAGGGCCAGCTTTGCGACATAGCCATGATGGATGGTTCCATCAGTCTCCTGGCTTTAACCCTTGGACAATGGTCCGGTTGGGGAAAACTCTCCGAAATGGGTGACGATCTTTTAAGTGGAGGCTATGCTTTCTACCAGATATACAGAACCAAAGATGATAAGTTCGTGAGTTTGGGAGCTCTTGAAGAGAAATTCTGGGCTGGCTTCTGCAACAAATTGAATAAACCGAATTATGTTAAGCAGCAGTTTGATAAATCCCTGCAGAGAGACATGATAGCAGAAATCCAGATGCTCATGCAAGAAAAAACCAGGGACGAATGGGTGGAATATTTCTCCGATAGCGATATTTGTTTTACTCCTATTCTCAGCCTGGAGGAAATGTGTGAGCACCCGCAGGTACTGGCCAGAGATATGATAGTCAAGCTTAGAAATGTGCGGGGATCAGGAAAAGATTTGGCTCTTATCGGGGTCTCCGTCAAGCTATCCGGTACTCCTGGAGTGGCCAAAATGATTTTTCCCCGCTTGGGAGAACACAACGAAGATGTCCTCATGACTGCAGGCTATACGGCTGAAGACATAAAAGCTTTCCAGAATGATCGAATAATATTATAGAAGGAGGATTATTATGGGTTTGATGGAGGAGTATAAAAGCAAGCTGGTTTCGGCCAATCGGGCGGTGAAGGTAATAAAATCAGGCGATTGGGTGGATTATGGTTCCTTTTGTGGTCAGGTTAGGGTCCTGGACAAAGCCCTGGCAGCCAGAAAAGATGAGTTAATGGATGTACAAATATGGAGCTGCGTCAATCCCTATCCGACTGAGGTTAATACAGTAGATCCCCAAGGTGAATCATTTGTCTGGAATAGCTGGCATGTTTCAGGTGCAGATCGCAAGATCATGAAAAGCGGTAAACCGGTCTATTATTCTCCTGTAAAATACTGTGAAGTTCCACGCTACGTGAGAGAACGTATAGATCCTATAGATGTGTCTATGATGCAGGTCTGCCCTATGGATAAACATGGATATTTTAACTTCGGCCCTCAAAATACTCATAACAAAGCAGTTTGCGAACGGGCCAAAGTCGTCATTGTCGAAGTAAACGAAAAACAGCCCCGAGCTTTAGGTGGGTATGAAGAAGCGGTCCACATTTCCGAGGTGGATTTTATCGTGGAAGGTGAAAATTCTCCTCTGGCTGAAATACCGCAGCCGCCAATCAGTGATATCGATAGGAGTGTGGCCGAATTAATAGTGGCAGATATAGGGGATGGGGCATGTATCCAGATCGGAATTGGAAGTTTGGCTAATGCAGTCGGCATGATTATTGCCGATTCAGATTTAAAAGATTTGGGATGCCACACAGAAATGCTGATTGATGCGTATGTGTTCATGCATGAAGCTGGCAAAGTGACTGGAACCAGGAAGGGTATCGATCCCGGCAAAATGGTTTACACCTTTGCTTTAGGGACCAAGATGCTCTACGACTTTATAGACGATAATCCCAAGTGTGCAGCTTATCCCGTAAACTATACCAATGATCCTGCCATTAGTTCATTGAATGATAATTTAATAACAGTAAACCTGGCATTAGAGGTAGATATATACGGTCAGGTATGCTCGGAGTCATCTGGCACCAGGCATATAAGCGGAACCGGAGGTCAACTGGATTTCGTGTTGGCGGGCTGGCGCTCAAGAGGAGGTAAATCCTTTATATGTCTGCCATCTGCAAACATAGGAGCTGATGGCACGTTAAAATCCAGAATTGTACCTATTATTACTCCTGGGGGGATAGTTACTGACCCCCGAACCGTTGCTGATTATATCGTGACCGAATACGGCAAGTTTGCCATGAAGGGAAAGACCGTCTGGCAGCGAGCCGAGGGACTTATCAATATAGCTCATCCTGATGTTCGAGATGACCTGATTAAGGCTGCAGAAGCCCAGAACATCTGGCGAAAATCCAACAAAATCTGCTAATCCACATTACCAATAAAACAAAGGAGGAGATATGTATGTCATCTTGGGAGCAGGAATATCAAAAAAAAGTGATTTCTTTTAATGAAGCGGCCTCGACTATTAACTCCGGAGATTTTGTGGGCACTGGTCTAGCCGTGGGAGCATGTTCGCCCGATATGTATAATGCTATATTTGAACGGCACCAAGAGTTACAGGATGTTTGGATCAGTGATACGGTACAGATACGCCCTTCCAAACTTTATGATCCTGAATACATGACGGCAATGGACGGGCATATCAACTATGCCCCGGGTTTTGGTACGGCAGCAGTCAGAAAAATGGGCAGTACCAGGCAGGCTGATTTTTTGCCGTGTACTACGCTTGATCTAGCTACCAAGTACTCAAACAGGTCTGACGTATTTATTGCTATGGTCACGCCACCCAATACCCAGGGTTATGTAAATCTGGGATTAACTAATTTCTACACCATGGAGACTATTAGACAGGGCAAAGCCTCCGGTAAGCAACGAGTTACCATTGGAGAGGTAAACGATCAAATGCCAACTATTTTCGGAAATAACTGGATGCATATTTCAGAATTTGACTATTTTGTGGAAAATTCAAATCCCATGCCCAATTTTGGTCGAGGTGAACCATCAGAATTAGAAAAAACCATTGCCAAGTATGTACTGGAGTTAATTGATGATGGAGACACAATACAAATGGGTATTGGAGGCATTCCGGAAGCAGTAGTCAGCGGTCTGGAAGGAAAAAAGGATCTTGGCGTTATTACTGAGATGTTTCCCATCGGGCTGCAAAATCTCGTGGAGAAAGGTATTATTACAAATAATAGAAAACCAATTCATAAAGGGGTAACTGTAGCAACATTCTGCATGGGAGACCAGGATATGTATAATTATGTTAATGGTAATCCATCCTGCGAGTTTTACCCTGCCTCCTATACCAACAGTCCTGTTCTGGTTGCTCAACACCCGAATATGGTTGCCATGAATATGGCACTCATGGTGGACTTGAGCGGTCAAATCGACTCGGAAGGTCTGGGACATCAGCAGGTAAGCGGCACCGGGGGCCAATTGGACTTCATGATCGGTTCCTATTGGTCACCGGGTGGCAAAGGTATTACCTTGCTAAGCTCGGCCAGAAAAATGAAAGATGGCAGCCTGGTATCCGGCATAGTCCCGGAGCTACCAGTCGGAAGCCCGGTTACTGTTCCCCGAACCTTTGCCCAGTACGTAATTACCGAATACGGAATTGCCAACTTGAGGAACAAGACCCGACGGGAACGAGCTAAAGAGTTAATCGCTATAGCTCATCCTGACCTGCGCGGGGAATTACTTGCCAGTATGAAAAAGAACTTCTATCCATTTGCCGGTTTAAAGGATGACAGTCCAGTTTCCTGATCCTGATTCAGGTGATGCAACATTGTCAATTTTTAAGAGGCTGCCCCAAATAGATAAAGGATCAGCCTCTTTAACAATCAACTTGTTTATTACTGCATCCTGAAGCAAGCTTGTTTACACAAAAGCTTGCTTCCCGGCCTTAGTGTAGTCTTCAATATTATTTGGCATCACTTACCGTTAACAAATAGTAAAGAGGCAGAAATTTGCTCTATTCTGCCTCTTTACCTATATACTGAAGGGGGGTCACAGCATTTATGGATAGGTCTTTCAGTTTCAGTAATAATTCGGAATATTTTTTTCTTTGTTCATAGCAAAAGATAGCCGAGATACATTTAATATTGGGGTATGACTGTCCTTGATGCTGCTCCTTGTCAATTCTGACTTTGAAAACAGCCTCAACATTGGATCAATAAGGTTTTTGTTGAAATCAAGATTATCTGCAGCTACAATTGAACTCTGGCCCACAAAATCAACTTAATTATTCACCCATTTCAATAATTATACCTTCGCGGGTCAGGTCAACAATTAATTGTTGCTCTAAATCCTGGTTAACTGTGAATGGATCAATGTAAATACTGAATGCTTTATCGGGTTTAAGCCCAATTTTCTGTATAATTTCATCTGGTATCCGTATTTTGTTTTCTTCGTCTATTTGCACTTCGCATATTACCATTTTTTCACCTCCATCAAATGGATTCTTCTGTAAAATTAAAAAACAATCGAGAACATTTCATCCCTTCTAGCACATTGCTTTTAAAACAAGTACCTCCAGAAAGAAGACGGAGACAAATCAAAACAATATATTAGTTAGATGGCCAAAATGCCAATTTCCCACTTGTTTTATCACTATGGCAAAGATAATTGGGTTATCTCAAATGTATAAGTACCTTAAATGCCTTTGTTAGTTTGCACCTGATCATCCTAGGTCTTGCTCTGTTCGTAAATATCCCGTCCTGAGAGCTGATTTCGGAATACACCAGATATAAATTCTATTGATAAAATTCCATGAATAATTCTTTTGAAATATCGTCGTATTGGCAAATCTGTTTATGTGAACCGGATTTAGATCTCCAGTAATCCCTGCAAGCATAACCAGGTCATATTCAGTAATGCTCATATTGGACTTAGTTTTATCCCCGAATGTTACCTTACTACACGTCTTGCCCTTTAAATTCTTTTCTGCCTCCTTTTCTAAACCTTATTTAATTCCTTGGTTTCCTAAATATGCAAAACACATGCCAACGTTTCTGCTCTCAAAAAATAACTTTAAGTTTTATTGGTATATGGCTGTAATGTCCATGCTTAGATGTGGAAATATTATAGTCATTAAATCTTCTATTTGTTTATTTTCTCACTGCTTCGCATTTGTCGTATTGGTTTAGGACAATAAAACAAGGCTTTAATCGTCCTTTTTCGTTACAGTAATTCATTTATTTGATAGAATAAACTTCGCAAATCAGAATAGCGTCTAGATAAATATAGGACATGGACTCAGCCATTTGGTAAACCGAAGCATTATGAGGCACCAAGGTATCGGCCGATACAGTCAGCAACCTGAACAAGAAAGTCTACGGTCATATTGAGACCTGGCGCAATCGACCACTGCAAGGCAAGTATCCCTATGTGTTACGTAGATGGGATCTATCTCAAGCGCTATTGGGGCGGTGAATATGAGAATGTGGCCATACTAATAGCCATGGCAGTAAATGAGGATGGCTACCGAGAAGTAATCGGAGCTGCAGAAGGCACGAAAGAAGATCGGGCTAGCTGGCTGGAATTCCTTCGTAGCCTGAAAGAGCGAGGGTTAGAAGGAACTCAGCTATTCATCGGCGATAAGAACCTGGGACTGCTAGAGGTAGTCAATGAGGTGTATCCAGATGCTAAATACCAGCGCTGTACTGTACACTTTTACCGCAATGTCTTCTCAGTTACCCCACGTTCAAAAATGAAGGAAGTCGCAGCTATGCTCAAGGCTATTCCCAGGATAATAAAGACGCAACCAAAGAAAGAGCAGCTTCCCAACGGATGACGCTCTACTAATAATACTATTTATAAACACCCTAGCCGTCCTTCACAAGTAGACAGGACGTATGCAATATCGGCAGCAGAATTTGTCACAGCACACAATTCCTGCCCGATAATGTTAATTTACAATGAACGGAAGAGTGGAAAACCCAATTTCTTGACTCTTCTTTGGATTTAGAAAATGATATTCCCCCAGACTTCATTAAACATTTATACCATATCTAACCATTCTTCTATACAAACAGCTTCTAGAAACATTTAAGGCTTTGGCTACTTCACTTTTATTATTATTAAATTTAACCAGGTAGTTTCTAATTAGCTGCTCTTCAACGTTGTCTTTAGTAGGAGATTTATCCCATATGGGAATACTATCAGCGGAAGTATGATTGTTAAGTGATGGTGGCAATAAATCCATAGTTATGGTATTTCCTTGTGCCATATTGATTGCTCTTTCAATAACATTACTTAATTCCCTAATATTGCCCGGCCAGTTATGATTGATAAATATATCCATTACCTTAGGATCGATTTTAGTAACATTTTTCCCCAATTTAGAACTGATATTTTTAATAAAATACTCTGTGAAAATTGGTATGTCCTCTTTTCTCTCTCTAAGTGGTGGAATAGAAATTGTCATAACCCCTATTCTAAAAAATAAATCTTGACGGAAATTATGCTTTGCCATTTCATCATGCAAGTCTTTATTGGTTGCACTTATGATACGTACATCAATGGGAATAAATTCTCTGCCACCCAAACGAATTATAGTTTTTTCCTCCAGTACCCTTAATAAGGATGCTTGCAGGTCGAGAGGCATCTCTCCAATTTCATCAAGGAATAGGGTTCCTTTATCAGCCAATTCAAATTTGCCGGGATTTCCTCCTTTGCGCGCAC
This sequence comes from Syntrophomonas sp., assembly GCA_016841245.1. Lineage (GTDB taxonomy): Bacteria > Bacillota > Syntrophomonadia > Syntrophomonadales > Syntrophomonadaceae > JAAYJK01. The sequence goes on along the minus strand of JAENZN010000034.1, from coordinate 5,852 downwards.
CGGTAAATGCTCCTTCATCATATCCAAATAATTCACTGGAAATTAACTCACGTGGTAATGCACCACAATTTAGAGCAAAAAATGTTTCTTTTTTCCTATAGCCTTCATTATGGATGGCCTGTGCAAATAAATCTTTGCCTACACCACTTTCTCCCATCAGCAGTATATTGGATTCTGCCTGTGAGGCCATTTTAGCTTGATTTAAAGCAAACTTAAAATTGCTGCTTTCGCCTATAAGAGTATCAAAAGTTATATTGTTCCTTGCTCTAATGATCTTGCGAAGCACATTGTGCATTTCATGTAAAATAATAACATAGCCATCTATATTTTCCTCTTTTTTCAAGGGTGTCACATTCATAATAAATTTTTTTGTTTTTCCTGTAAAAGTTTTTAAACTTACCGTTTCTCCATAAACTGGTTTATTTGACCTTAGGATTTCCTTAATATAGGTGTTATCTTGAGGAATAAAATCCTTAAAATTACTAACAATATCGTTTGATGCAATCTCCAATATGTCATTTGCTTGCTTATTCATTCGTTTTATTTGTCCATTTTTATCAATAGCTATTAATCCCTCTGATATTGATTCCATAATAGCCTCTTTTTCCAGGTTTGCTAATTTCACTTCATTATAAACTATATTTAGTTTTAATTTTCTTTCTATGGCCCTTACCGCTGCCATTACCATTCCCAGAGTGTGTGCATGTACATTTACATATGGTCCAGTTAAATCAAGAACGCCAATGATCTCGTTATTTTCATTATGAATAGGTGCAGCAGAACAGGTGGAAAGACAAGCACATTTGCAATAATGTTCATAACCAAAAATATGTATTGGTTTATCAATTGCCAATACTGTTCCAACTGCATTAGTTCCCATAATTTCTTCCGACCAAATTGCCCCCTCGATAAAATTACCAACGGATGTAAACCGCAATTCTTTTGGGGAACCTATTATCTTTAAAATAACACCGTCTCGGTCAGCCAATGCTATACAAAAGCCAGAGTTTTCTGTGATATTGTATATATCTTCCATTGCCGGAACAGCTGTATTTAATAATAATTGATTAGCCCTTATACGTTCCTCCAGCTGTTCTTTATCAAGTACTGCGGTATTTATTGGTTTATTGGAATCAACATTATAATTTCTGCTCCTTCCCCAGGAATCGTGAACAAAATCATGTATTAATACTTCCTGGTTTGTCTTGAGGACATGAATATTTTCCCATATATTCAACATTTCCATTATTTCTTGTAACGTAACCTTCATCATCCCCCATATCTATATCAACTATAATGATATTTATTGCGTTTTCTATGAATAGTATTTTTAGTTTACCCTGTAACTTAATTATATCTATAAACTTTTATTGTGTCATTGAGAGGTTAATAGAGTATAATATCTACAATAAATACCTATATATCGTGCAGAAGTTGACGAAAATATGACCATAATAATTCCCAAATGGAATCCGTAAGTAACAAAAGAAAGAGCATCTTCCAACGGACGACACTCTGCTAATAATGCTGTTTATAACCACCCTAGCCATCGGACAGGACGTATGCAATATCGGCAGCAGAATTTGTTACAGCACACAATCTGCCGATAATGTTAATGTGCAATGAACGGAAAAAGGGGAAACCCAATTTTCTTGACTCTTCTTGGGATTTAGCAAATCACTATTCCCCCAGACTTAATTAAACATTAATACCATATCTAACCATTCTTCTATACAGACAGCTTCTGGAAATATTTAAGGCTTTGGCTACTTCAGTTTTATTATTATTAAATTTAACCAGGTAGTTTCTAATTAGCTGCTCTTCAACGTTGTCTTTAGTAGGAGATTTATCCCATATGGGAATACTATCAGCGGAAGTATGATTGTTAAGTGATGGTGGCAATAAATCCATAGTTATGGTATTTCCTTGTGCCATATTGATTGCTCTTTCAATAACATTACTTAATTCCCTAATATTGCCCGGCCAGTTATGATTGATAAATATATCCATTACCTTAGGATCGATTTTAGTAACATTTTTCCCCAATTTAGAACTGATATTTTTAATAAAATACTCTGTGAAAATTGGTATGTCCTCTTTTCTCTCTCTAAGTGGTGGAATAGAAATTGTCATAACCCCTATTCTAAAAAATAAATCTTGACGGAAATTATGCTTTGCCATTTCATCATGCAAGTCTTTATTGGTTGCACTTATGATACGTACATCAATGGGAATAAATTCTCTGCCACCCAAACGAATTATAGTTTTTTCCTCCAGTACCCTTAATAAGGATGCTTGCAGGTCGAGAGGCATCTCTCCAATTTCATCAAGGAATAGGGTTCCTTTATCAGCCAATTCAAATTTGCCGGGATTTCCTCCTTTGCGCGCACCGGTAAATGCTCCTTCATCATATCCAAATAATTCACTGGAAATTAACTCACGTGGTAATGCACCACAATTTAGAGCAAAAAATGTTTCTTTTTTCCTATAGCCTTCATTATGGATGGCCTGTGCAAATAAATCTTTGCCTACACCACTTTCTCCCATCAGCAGTATATTGGATTCTGCCTGTGAGGCCATTTTAGCTTGATTTAAAGCAAACTTAAAATTGCTGCTTTCGCCTATAAGAGTATCAAAAGTTATATTGTTCCTTGCTCTAATGATCTTGCGAAGCACATTGTGCATTTCATGTAAAATAATAACATAGCCATCTATATTTTCCTCTTTTTTCAAGGGTGTCACATTCATAATAAATTTTTTTGTTTTTCCTGTAAAAGTTTTTAAACTTACCGTTTCTCCATAAACTGGTTTATTTGACCTTAAGATTTCCTTAATATAAGTGTTATCTTGAGGAATAAAATCCTTAAAATTACTAACAATATTATTTGAAATCTCTAATATGTCCTGTGCTTGTTTATTCATTTGTTTTATTTGTCCATTTTTATCAATAGCTATTAATCCTTCTAATATTGATTCCATAATAGCCTCTTTTTCCAGGTTTGCTAACTTCACTTCATTGTAAACTATATTTAGTTTTAATTTTCTTTCTATCGCCCCTACCGCTGCCATTACCATTCCCAGGGTGTGTGCATGTACATTTTTATATGGTCCAGTTAAATCAAGAACGCCAATGATTTCGTTATTTTCATTATGAATAGGTGCAGCAGAACAGGTGGAAAGACAAGCACATTTACAATAATGTTCATAACCAAAAATGTGTATCGGTTTATTAAGCGCTAACACTGTCCCAACTGCATTTGTCCCCATAATTTCTTCCGACCAAATTGCCCCTTCAACAAAATTGCCAACTGATGCAAACCTTAATTCAGCTGGAGAACCTATTTGCTTAAGAATGACACCATCTTTATCAGCTAAAGCTATGCAAAAACCGGAATTTTCTGTGATCTTATATATATCTTCCATCGCAGGAACAACTATGTCTAATAATAATTGATTGGCCCTGATACGTTCGTCCAGCTGTTCTTTATTAAGTACTACGGTATTTATTGGTTTATTGGGATCAACATTATAATTTCGACTCCTTTCCCAGGAATCGTGCACAAAATCATGCATTAATATTTCCCGGTTTGTCTTGAGGACATGAACCTCTTCCCACATATTCCACATTTCCACGCGGTTTGTTATTTGTTTTATGGCCACCATCATCCCCCCTTGCCTCTATGCATATCGCATAGTTCACTGCCACATACTGTAACTATTCCCATTATTTATATTAATGTCACCATTTATTCAGTCTTTTTGTCCTATTATACACCTATAATCGTGTTGATATGATAAATTTTTCACCTACTATACAGCACGATTAGCAGCTGTTGTGTTTTTCTGATATAAATGGTATTTGCTAGGTTTTTCTGCAATTTGTAAAAGGTTATCGTTATTGCTGCCCACTATCATATCTGCCTGAGATATATGAATACACTCCCGTCCTACTCCGCTGCCTTCGAGAATGCGCTCATTTACTTCTAGAATGACATGCTCAGCAGTTTCATAATATTTCTTGAATATACGGTGTCCCGGAGCGTTGCTGCCAAACCAAAAATACCCATCTTCATCCATCGGACTTACTGTAGCCATAAAAACATGACCCGAAAGCACATCCTGACCCGGACCGTTTTTGACCGTACGCTTACCTGTAGTTTTGGTTCCTCCTTCATGAGAAACACCACCTCTGCCCCCTGGACAAATCCCCTCGTAAAACTTAAAGTGTTTTTCAGTTAAATCAGCGTCCATAGCATAATATCCGCAGGAGATATCATTACAAATTATTTTTACACCATAAAGTTCATCTGCACGCATCGCCAAGGCACGGTCAAGTCCATTTATGCTACATATTCCGAAAGCATAAATCACCCGGCTCCCAGACTTGATTACTTTCACTGCTTCTTCTGCAAAGGTAAATTTTTCAATGTATTCATCTGCATATTTCAAGCTCATTTTGTAATCAACCTCCATAATAATCGTTCTGTTAAGGTTTTATTTTATTGAGAGCGGAATCAACCCCGTTCTCAGATTCTTTATTGGCCGGATAGATCTGTATCCACCCGGCCATCCGTTATAGTAAACTACAGCAGCGCCCGTATGATAAGGCTTATCATCTTACAGGTTTACCACCTAGTTCTAGAGCATTTCAAATATAGTGGTACATCCCATACCGCCGCCTATGCAGAGAGTTGCCAGGCCGGTCTTGAGATCCCGCTTCTGCATCTCATAAAGCAGGGTTACAATGATTCTGGCTCCAGATGACCCGATCGGATGACCCAGAGCAATAGCTCCACCGTTAACATTGACTTTTTCCATCTTATCAGCCCATCCGCAGTCTCTGGCCACAGCCAGTGACTGTGAAGCAAACGCTTCATTGGCTTCGATAAGATCAATATCATCTACAGTCATACCGGCTTTAGCCAGCGCTTTTTTGGTAGCTGGAATGGGACCCAATCCCATAACTGAAGGATCTACACCGCCAGAAGCATAGCTGATAATTTTAGCCATCGGTTTGATTCCCAGTTCATCAGCTTTTTCTTTGGACATTACGATCATGGCAGCAGCTCCGTCGTTTATTCCTGATGCATTTCCTGCCGTAACGGTTCCACCTTTTTTGAAAGCAGTACCTAGTTTAGCCATGGTTTCAGGACTGCTCAGGCGGGGATGTTCGTCAGTATCAAATACTTTATCACCTTTTTTGCCTTTAATAACTACGGGAACGATTTCATCTTTGAATCTTCCGGATGAGATAGCTTCTGCAGCCCTTACCTGACTGGTATATCCAAAAGCGTCCTGTTCTTCCCGGGTTAAACCATATTGCTCTGCTACATTTTCTGCGGTTATACCCATATGGTAGCCATTGAAGATTTCCCATAATCCGTCATAAACCATGCCGTCTATAAGATCACCTTTTACCATATTCATTCTGTATCCCCAGCGGGCATTAGGCAGATAATAGGGATGAGCACTCATGCATTCCGTTCCACCAGCCAGTACAATATCTGCATCCCCGGCTTTAATAACCTGCGCTGCCAGTTGAACTGCTCTCATTCCTGAAGCACAAACTTTGTTAACAGTAAACGCGGTAGTTTCCTTAGGGATTCCAGCATGTATCATACACTGGCGGGCAACGTTTTGTCCCTGTCCACCCTGTAATACACATCCGAAGATTACTTCCTCTACCTGTTCCGGCTTAACTCCAGATCTTTTCAAGGACTCTTCCATAACAATTCTGCCGAGTTCTACTGCTTTAGTATCTTTCAGCGTACCCCCAAAGGTTCCTAAAGGTGTACGACATACTCCTGCTACTACTACTTCTCTTGACATTTATACTTCACTCCCTTTTCAAA
>JAENZN010000001.1:307445-403333 GCA_016841245.1 Syntrophomonas sp. | reverse complement strand
GCCCTTTTCGGGCTTCCCAAGGCTTTTTCTTCTATTCAACTGTCAAAAACCCGGGGCGGGGCAGTATCCTAATTTAACACTTTACTTTTGAATTTATTTATGATAATCTGTAATCCAATAAACTAAATGTGATGAATGAGTAAAGTAGGTATGTGGAATTATTCAGAGAAGAGATGTCATCGGCTGAAAGCATCTCCATAAGGAAGCATATTGAAGTTCACTCTGGAGCACCCGGCTGAAACGTTTGCAAGTAGGTCGCGGCGGATCTCTTACCGTTAAAAGAGAGGGGATATCGGATATGTCCTGTATCTTTTCTAAGCGGGCCAAAAGGCAATTTGGGTGGTACCGCGGGTAGCATAAGTGCTTCTCGTCCCATAGAGGATGGAGAAGCTTTTTGTTTTCTTGGATGGATTTTATCTCGTATCTTGTGTAAGTGGGTATCTATGCCAATCAGGGTGGTACCGCGGGAAGTTTTTGCACCTCTCGTCCCTAGACGGATGAGAGGTTATTTGTATTTTTAAGGAGGTATGGCATATGAAAAACTTATTAGTTAAAGAAGGTAATGATCTTCTGGTCTCCCGCATGCAGCAGGCGGAGAACACACAATTTGAGGTAAAAGGCTGCGTTATAGGCGGGGAAAAAACTATTGTGATAGCCGGACCGTGCGCTATAGAAAGCGAGGATATTCTCAAGGAAACCGCTTTCAAAGTCAGGGCATCCGGGGCTTCCATGCTTAGAGGAGGTGCGTATAAACCACGGACTTCGCCATACAGCTTCCAGGGACATGGTGAGGAGGGACTTAAAATACTGGCCCGAGTCGGTCAGGATATGAACATGCCGGTAGTGACCGAAGTTATGGATAGTGAAGATATTGGGCTGGTTGCTGAATATTCAGATATTCTGCAGGTAGGGGCCCGCAATATGTATAATTATTCTTTACTCAAAAAACTGGGAAGATTAGATATACCGGTGGTTTTGAAAAGAGGCTTGTCAGCTACCATAGAGGAATGGCTTCTGGCAGCAGAATATATCATGGCGGGAGGAAACTGCCGGGTAGTTTTGTGCGAGAGGGGTATACGATCCTCTGAGACCTGGACGCGAAATACTATTGATTTGTCAGCAGTAGCATTGGTTAAGGAATTATCCCACCTGCCGGTTATGGTTGACCCCAGTCATGGAACCGGGGTAAGAAGTCTGGTAGCTCCCATGTCCAAAGCAGCCATAGCTGCTGGAGCAGATGTTCTTATGATTGAAGTGCACCCTAACCCGGAAAAAGCGCTTTCTGATGGACCTCAGTCGCTGACTCCCAAGGGATTCAGCCAATTGATGCGGGAAATTGAACCTGTCGCCCGGGCTTGTGGAAGGAGGGTTAAGTAAATGTTATGTGCAGTTCTGGGTCCGGAGGGTACTTTCAGTGAAGAGGCCGCTCATCTATACTGGGGAGAGGGTGTGGAGGTATCGGCAGCCTCCAGTATACCCGAACTGTTTCGTATGCTGGCAGGCGGAGAAGTTGAAGATGTTCTGGTCCCCATAGATAATTCTCAAGCTGGTTCGATTGATGTCTGTATCAGGTGTTTACAGGAATATCAGGTAAGTATTAAAGGGGAAATAGTGATCCCTATTCGTCAGCATTTGATCGCGGCCAGGGAATATCAGCTGGAAGATATTGAATTAATTGTATCGCAGCCAACTGCCCTGGCGCAGTGTGGTGATTTTATCGAACGCAGCTTAAGCGGGGTCAGGACAGAAATAACCAGCAGTACCACTAAAGCTTTACAGATCATAGGTGCCGAGAGCAAAAAGGCCGCCGCCATAGGTAACCAGAGGGCGGCAGCTATTTATGGATTGGAAATAATACAAAAGGATATACAAAATCAAGATAATACTACCCGTTTCGTACACATTGCCAATAACAGTCCATCTATGGAATGCGGGGAAAAGGCTAGTTTGATATGTTCCCTGCCTGATATACCGGGAGCCTTATATAAAGCTCTGGAGATATTTGCGGTGAAAAACTTGAATCTAAATAAGATTGAATCTAGACCCGATAGGATTAAACAGGGCAGTTTTTGCTTCTATATCGAAGTTGAGGTCGGCGGTAATAAGCAAATGCTGGTCCAGGCCCTGGAAGAATTAAAGCAATACTGTTATAGCGTGAAGTACCTGGGTTCATATAACAGAAGAAATGGGGATGATCGATGATAATCCACTGTGATTTTAAACCGGTAGAACTATACTATTCCTTGCATGAACTGGTTCGTCTGGCTTTTCCAGGATGCCAGATAATACAGGAAAAAGGGGGACACCATGCAACCGTTGTCCATATCAGCATGGAAACCCTGGAAAAGTTGGCGGTAATCAGGGGAGCGGTATTTTCACCCGAGGGCAATACCATACTGCGGGAAGAATATAACTTCAGGAGATCGGAAGCAGAAACCGATGATGAAGCCAGGTGGTTTGCCCGCCGGTTTACTTATCAGCTGCTGTGCCAGCATATAGATAAGAATATTAATTCTTATGGTCTCTTAACCGGGGTTCGGCCGGTAAAACTAGTTCATCGTTTTTTAGATAGAGGACTCAGCAAGAGAGATATAGCAGATATTTTACAGGACGATTATATGCTTAATCAGGAAAAAGCGGCTTTGTTATTGGAAGTGGCTGAGAACAATCGTCCGTTTCTGCTGACTCCAGAAAAGGCTAAGAAAATGGTGAGTATATATATCGGTATCCCTTTCTGTCCCAGTCGCTGTTATTATTGTTCTTTTCCCGGTGCAGTGCTTAAAGATTACGATTCAGAGATAAAACCGTTTTTGCAAGCCTTATATATTGAAATGAACCGTATGGCTGACTGCCTGCAAGAGCAGGATATCTCAATACAGTCAGTATATATTGGCGGAGGTACCCCTACCGTGCTCTCTGCAAAGGACCTGGAGGAGATGCTGGATCTGTTGAACAGCAGGTACATTAGTCATAGGACCCAAGAGATCACGGTAGAGGCAGGCAGACCGGATACCCTTGATCCAGGCAAACTAAAAATCCTGAAACAAGCGGGAGTAGACCGGATCTGCGTTAATCCTCAAAGTATGAATGATTCTACGTTGAAACTTATCGGGAGGAATCATAATCAGGAAGGAGTGGTGCGATCGATCGAGTGGGTTAGAGAAGCAGGTATCAGACAAATAAATATGGATCTAATAGTGGGATTACCGGGAGAAAAACTTCCGGAAAACACCAGCACAGCAGATGAGATTCTCAAATTAGGCCCGGAAAACGTCACGGTTCATACTTTATCTTTTAAAAGGGGCTCGGAAATGGCCGCTGTGGAAGGTAAGGATGAAATTGACGACCGGGTAAGAGAAGTACAAACAGGCGTAGAGTACTTTTCCTGCAAATTGCGGGAAGCTGGTTATATGCCTTATTACATGTATCGACAGAAATATATGAAAGCGGGAATGGAAAATACCGGCTATACCCTTCCCGGCCAGGAATGTCTGTATAATATCCAGATGATTGAAGAAAGACAGACTATTATCGGTATGGGTGGAGGTGCGGCCAGCAAGTTTATCAATACCGCTGATTGGAAGCTTACTTCATCTTACAATCCTAAAGATCCTGCAGCTTATTGCGAATCGATAGAAAAGCTGATAAAACGCAAAGTTGACAAGCTCTGGGCCTTAAATTAGAATTATCCAAGGAATGAAAACTATACCTTGTATGATAAGGTTCGGAGGAAGTATATGCTGATAAAAGCTCCCAGAGGGACGTACGACATTTTACCCGGGGATTCATCCAGATGGCAGTATATTGAAAAAATTATGAAAGAAACTGCCGAAATCTTTGGTTATCGGGAAATAAGAATACCGATATTTGAACATACCGAGCTGTTTGAGCGTGGTGTAGGTGAGACTACTGATATAGTAAGCAAAGAGATGTATACTTTTAATGATAAAGCAGGCAGGAGCCTTACCTTACGGCCAGAGGGCACAGCATCCTGTGTGCGGGCGCTCATTGAACACAGTCAATATGGAGGTCTGCTGCCTATAAAATGGTATTATACAGGACCCATGTTCAGATATGATCGCCCCCAGACCGGCAGGTACCGGCAGTTCCATCAGTTTGGAGCAGAAGCCTTTGGCAGCAACAATCCCTATATTGATGCGGAAGTAATAATGCTCTTAATAGAGGTCTTGCTGCGTCTCGGCTTAGAAGAATATGAACTGCACCTTAACTCCGTAGGCTGCCCTGAATGCCGTGGTCAATACCGGCAGAAGCTGATAGAACATATCAAGCCTTATCAGGACAGGTTATGTAAAGACTGCCAGACGAGATATACGCAAAATCCGCTCCGGGTGCTGGACTGCAAGAATGAAGCCTGTCACCAGGCCATCGAGGGATATCCGACCCTATTTTCCCACCTGTGTGATAAATGCCAGGAACACTATGCGAAAGTTAAAGAGACCCTGATAGAAAATGAGGTTTCTTTTATGCATGATGACAATCTGGTGCGCGGTCTTGATTACTACACTAACACGGCTTTTGAAATACATATACCAGGAATAGGAGCTCAAAGTGCCGTTGGTGGAGGAGGAAGGTATAATGGGTTGGTCGAAGAGTGTGGGGGGCCTGATTTACCTGGCATAGGATTTGCTATGGGTATGGAAAGGCTTTTGTTGGCGGTCGATAAACTGGGAGAAAAAGGTGTGGAAGATAAGGAAACTGATGTATTTATAGCAGTGATGGATCCTGCTTATGAATCCCAGGGTATGAAGATACTGCAGCAGCTGCGTAAGGCAGGTATCAAGGCGGAAAAGGATTATAACCAGCGCAAGGCCAAGGCGCAAATGAAGTACGCAGATAAAATTGGTGCCCAGGCAGTTATTCTAATTGGAGAAGAAGAGGTCGAGAAAGGCTTTTTAACCTTGAGGAACATGCGCAGTAAGGAACAGTTTCAGGTTGACCCCCAAGATCTGGTTCGCAGTGTATGCAAAACTTTGCTGATAGATTAGGAGGATAAAGGCAGATGAAAAGAACTCATAACGCTACTAGCCTGGATGTCAAGGATATTGGAGTCGAGGTGATATTAAATGGCTGGGTAGATAGCCGCAGAGATCATGGAGGACTTATTTTTATTGATTTGCGCGATCGCTCCGGCATCATACAGGTAGTTTTTAGTCCCGAAGTAAATTTAGAAGCTTTCCACCTGGCAGAACAGGTCAGAAGTGAATACGTAGTAGGCGTACAGGGGAAGGTGAGCCATCGGCCGGCTGATACTGAAAACCCTAACTTGAAGACAGGAAAGATCGAAATCTACGTTGATAAAATGGAGCTTATGAATTCTGCTAAGACTCCTCCATTCTATATCGAAGATGGTATAGAGGTGGACGAAAACCTACGTCTGAAATATCGCTACCTGGACTTGAGAAGAGAAGAAATGAGGAAAAACCTTATGCTCAGACACCGGGTAGTTAAAACCATGCGTGATTATTTGGATGATAAGGGTTTTATTGAAGTAGAAACCCCCATTTTGACCAAGAGCAGTCCGGAAGGAGCGCGAGACTATCTAGTACCCAGTCGAGTTCATCACGGGGAATTTTTTGCCCTGCCTCAGTCTCCGCAGATATTCAAGCAGCTCCTGATGGTTTCGGGTCTGGAGAAATATTTTCAGGTGGCCAGATGTTTTCGGGATGAAGACTTGCGGGCTGACCGGCAGCCAGAATTTACTCAGCTGGATATAGAAATGTCTTTTGTGGATGAAGAGGATATAATCACCTTGATCGAAGCAATGATGGTATTGATATTTGAGCAGGTGAAAAGAGATATTACCATCCCCTTTCCCCGTTTGTCATATGATGAAGCGATGAAAAAATATGGCAGTGATGCGCCCGACCTCCGATTCGGATTTGAAATAGTAGATTTAACAGAACTGCTGGCAGATGTAGAATTTAAAGTCTTTTCCAGTGCCATAAACAGTGGGGGAGCAGTGCGAGCCATCAATGCCAAAGGCTGCGCCTCATTTAAACGCCGGGAGATCGATAGCCTGGGCAGTATGGCGGTAGAATATGGAGCTCGGGGTATGGCCTGGATCGTAGTGGCAGAAAACGAATTGAAATCTCCTATTACCAAATTCTTGAGCGAAACTCAGATTGAACAGATTTTAAATGCCTTATCAGCAGAACCAGGAGACCTTATTTTATTTGCAGCAGACAGCCATGAAGTAGTATCGCGGGTTCTGGGAGTTCTGAGACTGGAACTGGCCAAAAGGCTGGAGCTAATCGATAAAAACGAGCTGAATTTCGTCTGGCTCTATGATTTTCCTCTGTTCGAGTATGACAAGGACGAGGAACGTTATGTGGCAGTTCATCATATGTTTACCTCTCCCCGAGTATCTGACCTGGATCTTTTAGATAGCAATCCGGGTGCCGTTAAAGCACGTGCTTATGATTTAGTCTTAAACGGTACTGAAATTGGGGGTGGCAGCATAAGAATACACAGAAGAGATTGGCAGGAGAAGATGTTTAAACTCCTGGGTATGTCCATGGAAGAAGCTCGGGATAAATTTGGATATATGCTGGATGCCTTTGAATATGGGACTCCTCCCCATGGGGGCATTGCCTTTGGAATTGACCGCCTGATAATGATTATGAGCGGCAGAAACAGTATCCGGGACGTCATAGCATTCCCTAAAACCCAGAGCGCTGCTTGTCCTTTAACTGATGCTCCTTCAACCGTCAGTGCCAAACAATTGAGGGAATTGGCTCTAAAAATACGGGATAAGTAATATATCCAACTGCTGGATGATAATAACAGCCCAACTTTCTTGCCGAAAAGGCTATTCTGTGGTATATTTTTGCTAACCAGAGGAATTGCAAGAGAATCCCTGCTGTGTACGTGAGAAGCCGGTCAAGTTTTTCCAACACCAACACTTAGGGAGCCTGGACTCCGCGTAAGGCCTGTATGCCCTATTTAGGGACACATCAAATTATGCGGGAGGGCACCCACCTGCAATGCAGGTTAAACCCACGGCGACCACGGCTCGGTGGGGTGTTTTTTATTTCCAGGGGACAGTCCCCTGGTTTCCAGATTAATATAATGAGGTCAATAGTGGTTTATGAACAGGAATGACAGCTATTTTCAAAGGACCCAGCTGCTGGTAGGAAAAGATGGAATGGAGAAGCTGAAGCACTCTCGGATCACTGTCGTTGGAGTGGGCGGAGTAGGATCACATGCGGCAGAAGCATTATGCCGATGCGGGGTAGGAAGTATAACGATCATCGATCCTGACCGAATTGAGGATAGTAACATTAACCGTCAGATTCCAGCCTTAAGTTCGACTATAGGACGATATAAAACCGAGGTTATGGCTGAAAGAATGCAGCAAATCAATCCTTTGCTCCAGATAAATCATTACCCTGACCGTTATAATTCGGAAAATAGTGCCATGATTGACAGGGAAACCTGCGATTATGTAATTGATGCCATAGACTCTCTACCAGATAAAATACATTTGATAAAAACCTGCCTTGAACAAAAAATTCCCATTATTAGTTCCATGGGTACCGCTAATCGGGTTAACCCTATGCTGCTTAAAATAGCAGATATAAAAGATACCAGTATATGTCCGGTAGCTCGTAAAGTAAGGTATGAGCTCAGAGGATATGGTATACATGCAGGACTTACGGTAGTATACTCACAGGAAACTCCTTTGAGAAAAGGAGCCCAACTGGGAAGTATAGTATATGTGACAGCGACTGCAGGTTTACTTCTGGCTGCTCATACAGTTAATAATATTTTGGGCCTGGATAAGAGCTGATAATTATTGGAAGAGGATTAGGAATGAGTGCTGATAAAGCTGCGGTTAATGCGATATATAGACTGCTCTTCAACCATTATGGACCTAGGGGTTGGTGGCCGGGAGAAAGCAGGCTGGAAATAATTGTAGGAGCCATATTAACTCAAGCCGTGGCGTGGAAAAATGTTGAAAAGGCCATACATAATCTAAAAATAGAGAAGGTACTAGCATTTCAGCCCTTGTTGGATATATCGGAAGAAAAGCTGGCCGTTTTAATAAAACCGGCTCTGTACCATCAGCAGAAGGCCAAAAAGATTAAAGCCATGATAAACTTTATTAAAAGTGAATTTAACGGGGAACTTGATTTGATGTTCCGGGTTCCGCTGCCAGTTTTAAGAGATAAGCTCATCAACATATGGGGAATTGGGCCGGAGACCGCCGATTCAATTTTATTGTACGCAGGAGATAAACCAATATTTGTGGTAGATGCCTATACCAAAAGAATTTTTAACCGACTGGGTATGGTGGATGAAAATATCACTTACCAGCAGATGCAGGATTTTATGCATGAGAACGTAGAAGCAGATACATATATTTATAATGAATATCATGCACTCCTGGTAGCTCTGGGCGCAGACTGCTGCAGAAAAAAACGTACAGATTGTCTGGTGTGTCCTCTTATGAACTTTTGCGAACAATCTCCCCATTTGCAGGAATAAGAAAACAGGAGGTAGAATAATGACTTATTGGGATAAAGAAAAAGAATGTATGCCCCGGGAACAGCTGCAAAAATTACAGCTCAGGAGATTACAGGAGACTGTATACCGGGCTTATGCCTTTGTTCCGGCATATAAAGAAAAAATGGATCAGGTAGGAGTAAAACCTGAGGATATTAAGAGAATAGAGGATATTAGTAAACTGCCCTTTACCACCAAACAAGATTTGAGAGATAATTATCCCTTTGGATTGTTTGCGGTTCCTATGAGTGATGTAGTAAGGATACACTCATCATCTGGTACTACAGGCAAACCGACCGTGGTTGGATATACCGACAAAGACATTGATACCTGGTCCGAGTTATTGGCCAGAGCACTATATTGTTCAGGTGCAAGTAAACATTCAGTTGTTCAAGTATCATACGGGTATGGCCTATTTACCGGAGGATTAGGGGCACATTACGGGGCTGAAAAGATAGGAGCATCAGTTATACCTACTTCCGGTGGAAATACTCACAGACAGATTATGCTTATGCAGGATTTCGAAACTACTGAATTGATGTGCACCCCTTCATATGCCCTTTTCATGTATGAAGTTATGCGGGAAATGGGGATTAACCCTTCTGAACTAAAACTAAGAGCGGGTATTTTCGGTGCAGAACCATGGTCTGAGAATATGCGCCGGGAAATTGAAACTAAGCTGGGAATAGATGCCTACGATATTTATGGCTTAAGTGAAATAATAGGCCCGGGGGTAGCAATTGAATGTAATAAAAAAGCTGGGCTGCATATAGGTGAAGATCATTTTATTCCCGAGATAATTGATCCTGAGACCTGTGAAGTACTTCCGGAGGGTGAAGCTGGTGAACTGGTTTTAACCACCATCACCAAAGAAGCCCTTCCGATGATCAGGTATCGGACCCGGGATCTTACCACGCTAAATATGGAAAGATGTGAATGCGGTAGGACCCATGCCCGGATGGCCAAAGTACTGGGACGTTCTGATGACATGGTTATTATCCGCGGGGTTAATGTATTTCCATCCATGGTGGAAAGTGTACTGCTGAATATACCAGGCGTAGAACCACATTACCTCCTGGTAGTTGACAGAAAAGGTAATCTGGATGAACTTGAAGTTCATGTGGAGGTATCAGAACAGGTATTCAGTGATGAAGTGCGTAAAATGGAGAGCCTGGGACTGCAGATAGGCAAAGAGCTGGAAAGCGCACTGGGTATAGCTGTAAGGGTACGCCTGGTGGAACATAAAACCATTGAACGAAGCGAGGGTAAAGCGAAAAGAGTAATCGATAAAAGGAATATTTAAAGGAGGTATAGTTATGGCAAAGCAGATATCTGTATTCCTGGAAAACAAAGTGGGACGATTAGCCCATGTAACCAGAGTCTTAGGTGAAGCGGGAATCAACATCCGGGCTTTATCTATCGCCGATACATCAGATTTTGGAATACTGAGGATAATTGTCAGTGATCCAGCCAAAGCCTACCAAGTTTTAAAGGATGCCAGGTTTACCGTGAGTGAGACTGAAGTAATAGCGGTACAAGTACCCGATTCACCTGGAGGACTGGCTTCAGTTCTGGAACAGATGACGGAACAGGAGCTGAGTATCGAATACCTTTATGCTTTTCTGGGAACCAAAGGGGATGATGCCCTGGTTATTTTTAAAGTTGAAGATATAAGCAGAGCCAGAAAAATATTTAACGAAAAAGGAATAAAATTTCTGGATGAAAACACTCTATACAAACTATAGTCGTTATCTCTATTGCAATAGTTGGTATAAGAATTATGAAGGTAGTAAGCGCTTTATCGCTCTACCTTTTATTTTTTCTAGATGACAGTGGGGACGGTTCCTGCTGTCAACTTTTTAAAAAGAAATAAATTGTGTTAATAAACGGATTAATATGCTTGCCAGTTGAAGAGAACTAGGCGAGAAAAGAGAAGTATAATTAAACAACTTAAAACCGGATTTTTGCCTACTTTCTTAGTCAGATAATATAATGTAATAAGAAGATAACAAGAAAAGGATCATAGAAAAGATGACAGCAAGAACCGTCCCCGGTGTCAACAAAGGTGGATATAAAATGTACGAATATGCTGGTAATATGCACATACACTCATCATATTCAGATGGCTCTCTGGAAATAACGGATATCGCTGCTAAAGCATCCCAGGCGGGGTTGGATTTCATTATTATAACGGATCACTGTACCCTGGGCGGTTTGTATGACGAAAAAGAGGGTTATCAGCAGAACGTACTGGTCCTGATAGGTATGGAAGCCAATGAAAGCAAGAATCATTATCTCTGCCTGGATATTGATAAGGAAGTGAAAAACGATAACGAAAATCCCCAGGTGGTTATTGATGAGGTGAACAAACAGCATGGAATAGGGATTATCGCCCATCCGTTTGAGAAGGGATCACCTTTGTTTGCAGACGGACTTAATTTTCCCTGGACCGATTGGAAGGTTCATAGTTTTCAGGGGATCGAAATATGGAACTTCACCTCCCAGTGGAAAGATGAGGTTACCAGTACCGTCAAAGGGGTGTTCTTGATTGTTTATCCCCATGCAGCTCTTCGAGGCCCTTGCCCGCAAGCTTTAGCTAAACTAGATGAGTATCAAAGCCGGGGAGAAAAAATCATTGCTACCGGCGGGTCTGATGCCCATGGATATTCAATGAAACTGGGGATGTTTCATTTTCAGGTGTCCCCTTATGAGTCTTCATTCAAGTGTATCAATGTACATGTTATAACGGAACTGCCTCTAAGCGGGGAAGTTAAGGCAGACCGACAAATGTTATATGCATCCATAAGAAAAGGGGCTTTTTGGATAGGGTATGATTACTTTATGGACAGCCGAGGATTCAGATTTTCTATCCAAGACAAGGATAAGAGCTGGCAGATGGGGGATACTGTTCCATTTAGCAGACATTTGAAGGTTCAGGTAACAACGACCGCCACAGCCAGAGTGAAATTGATAAAAAATGGAAAAGAATGGCAGACGAGTTCTGGCAAGAGACATATATTCTCTGATATACACCGGGGGGTATATCGAATTGAAGTATACCACCATTACTTACTGGGATATCGTCCCTGGATATTCTCCAATTCAATATGGGTAGAATAACCCTTTATTGCTATTCCTTCTTGCTTTTGCCATCCTTCCCACCTAATCAAATCCATTTATTCCTGTTCTAGTCCTTAAGTTTATAGGACTTTTATACAATTTTTCTATAGGCCAATAAAAAACTGAATGTGACAATAACGCGGATAAATTCCAATGTTACGGGTTTTGTGTTGCATGCCAGGCGGATTGTGTCTGAATTTTGTTGCTTGTTACTATGTTCACAAAGGAGGGGAATGTAAAACTAAAGTAGAATAGAGTGGAGTAAAGTGGTTAGTAGTGGATGATAATCCCTAAGAATAAACGAGAAAGGATAAGGCTTTATGTTTCTGGGAGAATATCAGCATGCGCTAGATATTAAAGGCCGCATTACAATTCCAGCTAGATTTCGTGAAATGCTAGGTGAACGATTTGTAGCGACTAAAGGGCTGGATAATTGTATCTACCTTTATCCCCAGGATGAATGGAAGGTTATAGAAGAAAAATTACATGCTCTTCCAATGACCAGAGCAGATGTCAGATCCTATGTACGTTTTTTTTTCTCGGGGGCTTCAGAACTAGAACTTGACAAACAGGGCAGAACCGTATTAAGCGTTAATCTCAGGAATTATGCCGGGATTGATAAGGATGTAACAGTCATAGGGGTGGGAGCAAGAATTGAGATTTGGTCCACGGATAAGTGGGAAAGCTATAACGAAAGCGCTGAAGCATCATATGAAGAAATAGCAGAGAAAATGGTGGGTTTAGGCATATAGGAGTGTATTTATGACACATAAACCGGTTTTGCTCCAGGAAACTATTGATCATATATTGGGTGATCCCAATGGGTTATATATTGACTGTACTCTGGGAGGAGGCGGACATTTACAGGAATTAATGTCCCGTTTAAGTGAAGGGGCCAGAGTGATAGCTATAGATCGGGATATAAATATTTTAGAACAAACCCGTCAGCAGCTGGCTGATGATAGAATAAGATTTGTCCATGCCGACTTCAAAGACTTGAAACAGATCCTTAATAAAGAAGAATTTGCTAATGTGGATGGAATAATGATAGACTTGGGTGTTTCCTCATTTCAACTTGATACTCCGGAGAGGGGTTTTAGTTTTCACTCTGATGCAGACCTGGATATGAGGATGGATACCAGCCAGAAATTAAAGGCCTGGGACATTATCAATACTTATTCCGAAGCTGAGTTGGCGAATATTATCTTTAAATATGGTGAAGAACGATATGGCAGGATAATATCCCGGGCTATTGTACAGGCAAGGGAAAATAAGAATATCGATACTACCCTGGAGCTGGCAGAAATTATTAAGAACGCGGTGCCGGCTAAATACAGGAGAGAAAAACATCCTGCCCGCAAGACTTTTCAAGCTGTAAGAATCGCAGTAAATGATGAGCTGGGAGCAATAGAAAAAGTACTCCCTCAGGCTTTAGAGGCCCTGAAATCAGGAGGCAAAGTGGGTATAATTACCTTCCACTCCCTGGAAGATCGGATGGTAAAAAAGTTCTTTAATGAGAAGAGCAGGAACTGCATATGCCCTCCCCAGATGCCGGTATGTACATGCGGTGGGCAGCGGGCCAAAGTTAAACTTGTAAATCGTAAACCTGTAACACCTAATGAGGAAGAATGCTTGATCAACCATCGGGCCAGAAGCGCTAAGCTTAGAGTTGCCCAGAAAATATAGTTCTATATTGAAGGAGGACAGAATAATATGGTACAGGCGGGCTACAACTATGCGCCACAATGGGAAGAAGAACCAGCTGTGGTGTCACCTGGCAGAATGGTAAAAAAGGTTACTAAAAGAAAAGTAAATACCCGGAAAAAACTGCTGGGTAAAATAGGCATGGCATTATTTTTATATGGATTATTTCTGGTCTTTCTGTGTATCAAATCTGCAACTCTCGGTTATCAGATAGTGCAATTAGAGCAGGATATTAGTGATCTGCAAACTGCTAATGAAAGAATAGAATACCAGATAGCTCAGATGACTTCCCTGCAGAGAATCGAAGCAGTAGCCCAAAACGAGCTGAACATGTGTAAACCGGATAGTAATATTAATGTAGCAGTTTTAAACGCCGATAATTTATCCTTACAGCATAATTCAAATACAGCCTCAATATCCGAAGAAACAGCTAGTGCAGATGTTAATGGAAGTTCTCTGGAAAAATTATATGCCAGCTTAATGCAGCTCGCTGATAATAACTAATAACAAAATGGGGTGCCGGAAAAATGCAAACCAGCAATCTTATTGTGAGGAAGCGTATTATAACGCTTTTTTTATTATTTGCGGTAGGATTTTTTGGCCTGGGATTCAGGATTTTCTGGGTACAGTTTGTGCGTGGAACTGAGTTGTCTGAAAAAGCTATGCAAAATAGAATGAGGGATGTGCCGGTAGAATCCAAACGAGGCATTATATATGACCGGAATGGGCAGGAGTTAGCCATATCAATCAGCAGCGATTCTATTTATGCCATTCCTGCTGAGGTTCTGGCCAGCGGGCAGGCAAAGGTGATTGCTCAAAAACTTGCCAATGTACTGGATATGGACCAGGCTGCGGTGTTAGAACGTATAAGTAAACAGAGCTCTTTTGAGTGGGTAAAGCGTCAGGTCGATGCAGACCAATCAGCAGCCATAAGGGATATGGATCTTCCGGGCATAGATATGACTGAGGAAAGCCGGCGGTATTACCCCAAAGCAACCCTGGCCAGTCATGTGCTTGGAATTGCGGGTATGGACAATACCGGACTGGAGGGTATCGATTACTACTATAATGACCTGGTGGGTGGAACTCCCGGACAGATTGTGATAGAACATGATGCTGCCAATCGACCCATACCAGAAGCTACTCATAAATATATTGCCCCGATTGATGGGGCTGACCTCATTCTTACTATAGATGAAACTATACAATATATAACTGAAAGAGAACTGGATAAAGTCTTTAAGGAACGACAGGCCAAGGCCGCTGCAGCTATAGTTATGGATCCGGCTACCGGTGAAATACTAGCTCTGGCCAATCGACCTACCTTTGATCCTAATAATTATGGAGATTATCCCGATAAAAACCGGCGTAACTGGTGTATTAGTGATGCTTACGAACCCGGGTCGACCATGAAAATTACCACCGCAGCCATGGCCCTGGAAGAAAATATCGTGGATGAGAATACCAAGTTTTACTGTCCCGGTTATATTAAAGTAGGTAAAGAGACCATAGGCTGTCCTGACCGTAAGGCTCATGGAGACCAGACTTTTGCTGAGATAGTTGAGAACTCATGTAATGTTGGTTTTGTACAGGTAGGTCTGGAATTGGGTTTGTCTAGATATTTTAGCTATGTAGAAAAGTTTGGGTTTGGTAAAGCTACCGGAATAGATCTTCCAGGTGAGGCAGCAGGTATACTGGTAGACAAAACTAATGCCAAGCAGATCGATCTGGCGACTATGGCTATGGGGCAGGCCAATGCAGTCACCCCCATACAGTTGATTACAGCTGTTTCTGCGGTAGCCAACAATGGTCAGAAGATGCAGCCTTATCTGGTGAAACAAGTGGTCAACAGTGAAGGGCAAATAATAAAAGAAAATCAGCCGGTAATGGCACAACAGGTGGTATCAGAGAATACCGCGGATCGCTTGTGTCTGATTCTGGAAGGTGAGGTTATAAACGGTACCGGGAAAAATGCTTATCTGGAAGGATATCGATGTGCAGGCAAAACGGGTACAGCTGAAAAAATATCTCCCACCGGTGGCTATCTGGCTAACGAATATGTGGCTTCATTTGTTGGTTTTGCTCCTGCCAATGACCCCCGCCTGGTTTGTCTGGTAGTAGTGGATGCACCCCAGGGATATCCTTATTATGGTGGATGGGTAGCTGCTCCGGCGTTCCGGGAAATAATGAGGGACTCCCTGCGATATTTAGAAGAACCTATGAGCGAAACTAAAGGCAGTGATAATCAAAACGATGTGGAAAAAACGGAGCAGGTAATTGCTCCAGATGTGGTTAATCTTCCGCTGACAGAGGCGATATCTACTATGAAGGACCGTGGTCTGGAGGTGAAAGTAGCTGGAACCGGGAATATTGTCTGGCAGCAGACGCCGGTAGCGGGAAGCAAAATTAATAAGGGATCTCAGGTAATTATCAAAATGTCACCCTTTGATGAAGAGAATAATACTGGGGAAGTAACTGTTCCCGATCTACAGGGCAAATCCATGAAAGAAGTGGCCAGTATTCTGGCTGAGCTTGGTCTTCATTTAATCCCGGAAGGTTCAGGACTGGCATATGAACAGCTGCCAGAAGCGGGTAAAGTTATCAGCACCGGTTCAAGTTTGAAGGTTAAGTTTCAGCCTATAGGAGAATAAAGCAGCGTAACCTGGCAAGAATTCAAATAATAGGAAAACAAATTATTAAATAGATTCATTTATTATACGAGGGAGGGACGAAAATGAAGTTAACGGAACTGTTCCAGGGTGTAGAATATGATATTATCTCTGGAGATCCTGATATTGAGATAAGTGGTGTCCAATATGATTCTAGAAAAGTGACCCCGGGTTCTCTTTTTGTGTGTATCGCTGGTTTTAAAACGGACGGGCATTTATTTGCTTTTGAAGCAATTACTAAAGGAGCAGCAGCAGTTCTTGTAGAAAAGAAAGTTGATGTTCCTGCCGGGGTGGTAATGATTCAGACTTCCAATACCAGAAAAGCCCTTGCTGTACTAGCCAGAAACTATTATGGAAAACCTGATCGTTCATTACGGGTTATAGGGGTAACCGGTACCAATGGTAAGACAACCACTACCCACTTAATAAAGGCCATACTGGAGGAAGCGGGTAAAAAAACAGCAATTTTAGGAACCTTGTATGCTAAGATCGGTGAAATAGAAATGGATCTGGGGCGAACCACACCGGAGGCATTGGAAATTGAGGAATTCATGAGTCTTTGCTGCCGCGAAAAAGCAGAATATCTGGTAATGGAAGTCTCATCTCATGCCTTAGATTTACACCGGGTTGATGCAATACCATTTACTGCTGCCGTTTATACTAATCTGACTCAAGATCATCTTGACTATCATCAGGACATGGAACACTATTTGGAATCAAAGTTAAAACTTTTTAAACTGGTAGATGGCAAAAACAGTATTAGTATCGTAAACGCTGATGACCAATATGCCGAATTCTTCATAGAAGCCGCCGGAGACCAATACCTTACTTATGGTGTTGACCAGCCGGCGGATGTTCAGGCCAGCGAACTGAGCTTTAATATTAAAGGAAGCAGATTCAAATTTGACTACCAGGGAAAAGCGGTTTCTGTAAATATGCATCTCATTGGTCGCTTTAGTGTATATAATGCTCTGGTAGCCATAGCATGGGCATTGGCAGAGGGAGTAGAAACGAAGGTTATTAAAAAAGCTATAGAAAAGGTGCTGGGAGTATCCGGCCGTTTCGAACAGGTGCCATCTGAACGTGAATTTACAGTGATTGTAGATTATGCCCATACTCCTGACGGCCTGGAGAATATATTGAAAACATCTCGGCAGATAGTAGAAAATCGGCTTATTACCGTTTTCGGCTGTGGAGGAGACAGGGATCGGACCAAGCGTCCTTTAATGGGAGAAATAGCAGCACGATATAGTGATTTCTGTATAGTTACTTCTGACAACCCACGCAGTGAGGAACCGGAGGCTATAATTGCCGAAATTATACCCGGGTTGGATCGGGTGGAAAATTCACGTTATGCTATTATTGTAGATCGCAGGGAGGCAATTCGGCATGCGATAAACTTTGGTAAAAAGGGTGATTTAATCATAGTCGCGGGTAAAGGACATGAAACATACCAGTTGGTCAAGGATAAGGTCCTGGAATTCGATGATAGGAAAGTTGCAGCCGAGTTTTTGAAAGGATAGATTTTATGAATTTGTCGCTGGCGACTATCTGTACCAATATAAATGGGAAATTGTTAACCGGAATTCCGGAATTGAATATCAATGCAATAGATACGGATTCTAGAAAGATAACTGCAGGCAGCCTGTTTTTTGCCCTTAAGGGTGAGAATTATGATGGGCATGATTATGTGAGTCAAGCTTTTCTGGGGGGAGCTTCAGCAGCAGTCATATCACGAAATATAGATATTGAGCCTTCTGAGTTGGAGGGCAAAGCCATAATTAAAGTAGATGATACCCTGCAGGCTTTACAGGATTTAGCCCGTTATTATCGGCAATTATTTGATATTCCTATAATAGCGGTCACTGGAAGTGTGGGGAAGACTACTACTAAAGAGCTGATCTATTGGTGTTTAAATACCAGATTAAAGGTTTTGAAAACCGAAGCTAACTTTAATAATGATATAGGGCTGCCTCTGACAGTATTTAGACTGGAAAGCCGATATGAGGCGGCAGTGCTGGAGATGGCTATGAGAGGAAAAGGCGAAATACTGAGATTAGCGGAAATTGCCAGGCCTACCTGCTCAGTAATCACTAACGTTGAAGGAGTCCACCTGGAAACCCTGGGCAGCCTGGAAAACATTGCTGATGCTAAATGTGAAATATTGACCTTTTTAGAAGAGCAGAATTTTGCTTTAATTAATGGAGATAATGAAATACTGCTAAGGGCAGCATCAAATTATCCCTGCCGCTTATATTCTTTTGGTTTTAATGATATTTGTGATTTTAAGATTGATAAAATTAAAGCGGATAATCGAGGGATGTATATTTATATGCATCTTATGGGGCAGCCGGCCCAGTTCTATTTTCCTCTTCCCTCTAAACGTTGGGTATCCAATATCGCTGCCTGTGTTGGGGTGGCATTTCTAATGGGAATTGATATAGATTCTATTCAAGCCGGTCTGGAAGCCTATAAACCTACCGGCAATCGACTTAATATAACCCGCTTTGCGCAGGGGGGAGCACTGATTAATGATACCTATAATGCCAATCCATTATCTATGGCTGCCGCCCTGGAAACCGGCCGGGAGATTGCGGGAGATGGCAAGCTGCTGGCAGTTTTAGGTGATATGTTCGAACTGGGAGAACATGAAGTTGAAGGTCATCTTGGGGTAGGCAAAAAAACTGCAGCGCTTAAGCTGGACACTCTGGTAACCGTAGGAAGTCTGGCCAGATATATTGCCCAGGGAGCACTGGAAGCAGGAATGGCTGCTGAAAAGGTTCACTATTTTGAAGATAAAAGCTCGAGTATAAAATTAATTAAGCAAATTTTTAATAAAAGAGATACAATAATTTTTAAAGCATCCCGGGGTATGCAGTTGGAAACTCTGGTAGATGAGTTATTGAAATAGGGTGCCAGTAAAATCAGGGCGGATTATAGACAATAATAATACACATTCTTACGGGTACCCGGAGGAGACAGGTTGATGCAGGGATATGAATTTATAATTAATACTATACTGGCAGCGGGAATCTCAATACTAATATCTATAGCTATGGGGCCATTTATGATTCCTTTTTTGAGCAGATTAAAAGTGGGTCAGAATATTAGAGAAGATGGGCCTAAAAGACATTTGCAAAAAGCTGGCACACCCACTATGGGCGGCATAATCATAATTACTTCCGTCATGGTATCCAGTTTTATTATGGCTGGCGCCAGTGTGGAGGTCTTAGTGGCGGTTTTGGTTATGCTGGCTTTAGGAGGCATCGGTTTCTGGGATGATTACATTAAAGTGGTTCTCAAACGTTCACTGGGATTAAGAGCCCGGGAAAAGGTGGGCTTGCAGCTCCTGGTAGGAATATTATTTGCCCTGTTCCTGATTTTTTACCTGGAGCGGGGAACCAGCATAATAATTCCCTTCAGCGGTGATTCAATTGACCTGGGATACTTATATATTCCTTTTTTGGTGATTGTCTTACTATCGGCATCGAATGCGGTTAATCTTACTGATGGTCTGGATGGTCTGGCCAGTGGGGTCACCTTTTTGGTAGCTATGGCTTTTGCGATAGTCTCATTGATGTCTGCTCATTACAATCTAAGTATATTCTGTGGTACCGTAGCCGGGGCTTGTCTGGGATTTTTAGTATTTAACCGTCATCCAGCCCGACTCTTCATGGGGGATACCGGATCTATGGCTTTAGGGGGAGCAGTTGCTGCTGTGGCTGCTATAACCCGGTCAGAAATCGCCCTTATACTTATTGGCGGGGTCTATGTTATTGAAACACTCAGTGTCCTAATGCAAATAATATCTTACCAGACTACTGGAAAAAGAATGTTCCTAATGGCGCCCCTGCACCATCATTATGAACTGAAAGGGTGGTCAGAGAAGAAAGTGGTGCGAATATTCTGGATTGCAGGCTTCTTTTTTATATTGGTAGGATTGTGGAGCTTTAAAGGATTGGGATAAGACATAAGATAGTCTTTATCAGCAGCATACAAAAGGAAGTGTTGTTCGGTGAATCTAGAAAATAGAAGAGTGCTGGTTGTAGGTTTGGGGAGAAGCGGTGCGGCAGCGGCTGAGATTCTAAAACGACGCCAGGCTCAGGTCAGTGTGTGTGACAGAAAAGCAGCAGGTGAGCTCAATGCCGATTTTGAGGGGTTAAAGTCGGTTGGGATTCAAATATATGCAGGTGAATACCCGTTGGTAAGCACAGAAAAATACGACCTGCTGGTTGCCAGTCCCGGGATATCTTTGGACATCCAACCTTTTCAGCAAGCGTATGAAGAAGGTATTCCTATTATTGGAGAATTGGAACTGGCCTACCAGCTAAAAAATGACAAGACACAAATACTAGCTGTAAGCGGCACCAATGGTAAGACTACAACTACCGCACTGCTGCAGCAAATTTTTGCCAGAGATGGCAGAAGGTCATTTTATGCTGGGAATATTGGAATTGCATTAACCACTCTGGTAGATGAGGTGGAGGATGCAGTTATTAGCGTTGAGGTTTCAAGTTTTCAGTTGGAGACCATTGTTAATTTTAGGCCCTGGATTTGCGGGCTTTTAAATATTACTCCCGACCATCTGGATAGACATAAAAGCATGGCCGCATATATTGAGGCCAAGGCCAGAATATTCAGCCAGCAAACTGGGGATGACTTTGCAGTATTGAATTATGAAGATAGGATAATAAGAGAGATAGCGTCCAGATGCCCATCACGAATATTTTACTTTTCTTCTGAGCAGGTACTCCCGGAAGGCGCCTATATAGAGGACAATTATCTAGTCATTGCCACGGATGATAAAAAGGAAAGAATTTGTTCCCTGGACCAAATTCAATTAAGAGGCAGACATAATCTGGAAAATATTTTGTGTGCTGCTATGATGGCCTTCCTGGGAGGGGTGCGAGCACAATCTATAGCAGATACGCTGGCGGAATTTAAGGGTGTAAGACACCGGATGGAAGAAGTAGGTGTTAAGGATGGCATACTGTATATTAATGATTCCAAGGCCACCAATCCAGAATCCGCTATTAAGGCATTGGAATCATTTGATAACCCTATTATACTTATTGCCGGAGGCAGGAACAAAGGTTCCGATTTTGGGCAGCTGGCTTCGTTGGTTAATAAAAAGGTGAAAGAACTGGTTCTTCTGGGAGAAGCAAAAGCTGAGATCAAACAGGCAGTCATGGAAATGAACTATGAGAATATACATGAGGTAGAAGGTTTTGAAGAGGCAGTTATTACTGCTCAACAACTGGCTCGGGCGGGAGACGTGGTTTTATTATCACCGGCCTGCGCAAGCTGGGATATGTTTCCCAGTTATGAACATCGGGGGGATTTGTTTTGTCAGGTAGTTGATTCCATCATTGAGTCATAGCTAAGAGGTAAACTGACGTATAATTTCAGGGAGGAAAGGTAATTTGAGATTAAGAAAAGGACCGCCTGATTTTATTCTCTTTGTAACTACATTGGTACTCTTGGGTATTGGACTGGTAATGGTTTTTAGCTCCAGTGCAGTAACAGCAGGAGTCAAATACGATGACCCTTATTTATACTTCAAAAAGCAGCTATTGTGGGATGTAATAGGCATTATAGCCATGATAGTTGTAATGAAGATAAGTTACCTTCGTTTGCGGGAATTAGCTTTACCTCTGATGGCGGTCGCAGTATTGTGCCTTATATTAGTCATGACTCCGCTGGGGATTGACACCAATGGTGCCAGTCGCTGGTTAAACCTTGGCTTTACTGGTTTTGCCCCCTCTGAGCTGGCTAAACTGGCTATGGTTATGTTTCTGGCCAGGACCATGGATATCAACCTTGATAAGATGAAGGAATTTAAATCTGGAATAATTCCCTATGTGCTACTGGTAGCATTAGTGTGTGGTCTCATTATGTTCCAGCCTGATCTGGGAACATCCTTTGCTATTGCCGGGACAGTTTTTTTTATGATGGTAGTAGCCGGAGCCAGGATGACTCATCTGGGTATGCTGGCTCTGGCAGGCTCAGCAGTGGTTGGAGCACTTATTATTAAAGCCCCCTACCGGATGGAACGGATGATTGCTTTCCTTGATCCATGGAAATATGCCAGTGATGAGGGGTTCCAAACTATTCAATCTCTCTATGCCTTGGGATCAGGGGGATTATTTGGTCTGGGCTTAGGAAGGAGCCGGCAGAAGTTTTTTTATCTTCCTGAACAGCATACGGACTTTATTTTTGCTATTTTGGGAGAAGAATTGGGTTTTATCGGAGCTTCATTAATTGTGGCTTTATTTCTTTTATTTGCTTGGCGGGGATTTAAAACGGCTATTTATGCCCCGGACACTTTCGGAAGCCTCCTGGCTGCGGGGATTACTATAATGATTGTATTTCAGGCCGCAATAAATATTGGGGTTGTTTCTGGCGTACTGCCAGTTACAGGAATTACGTTGCCCTTTATCAGCTATGGGGGGTCTTCATTGTTATTTACTATGGTAGGTGTTGGCCTGCTGCTGAATATTTCTCGATATAGTTCAAATCGTTAGAAATTCTGTATAAAAGCTGTGACAGCAAGTGGAGGATCTGTGTTCAAGTGGAGTGAGGCGGATTTGGGAACAGAGCAGCCCCTGGACAATTATTCAAATACCAAGATAGGAGATTAAAACTAATGAAGGTTGTAATAAGCGGAGGAGGCACAGGAGGGCATATTTATCCTGCACTGGCAGTAGCCAGAGGGATAAAGGGCAGGCTTCCAGATACTGATATTTTGTACGTGGGCACCCGGGAGGGAATGGAAAGCAAAATAGTGCCCGCAGCAGGATTCGAATTTGCTTCTATAGACATTTCAGGACTCAACAGGTCGTCTATCCTCAAGGCATCGGCGTCACTGGCCAAGTTTCCCAAGAGTATATTCCAGTCCTGGAGTATAATCAAGCAGTTTCAACCTGACATGGTCCTGGGAACCGGTGGTTATGTGTCGTTTCCGGTGGTATCAGCGGGCACGCTTTTTCCGGGCTGTCGAACTTTTATTCATGAGCAAAATGCATTTCCGGGGATAGCCAACCGAAACCTGGCTAAAAAAGTTGACTGCACCATGATCAATTTTCCTGAGGCCGCCCGGCACCTGAAGGCTAAAAACATAAAGGTTACTGGTTTGCCGGTAAGACAGGAAATTATGGAAGTTGATAAAGGACAGGCAATAAGCAAACTGGACCTGGATGAGAATACATTTACCCTATTAGCTTTTGGAGGAAGCAGGGGGGCTGCTTCGATCAATCAAGCCATGCTTCAGTTATTGCAAGCATACCCCATTAATGATATACAGGTTATCTGGATAACCGGTGATGATGCTTATGAAGAAATGCTTATGCAAATGGGAGATACTGCAGCAGTCCAGGGTACAGTGATAATAAAACCTTTTATGCATAATATAGAGGATGCCATGGCCGCCGCTGATCTAGCCATATGCAGGGCGGGAGCAAGCACTGTGAGCGAGTTAGCCATACTAGGTCTGCCTGCTATTTTAGTACCTTACCCTTATGCTGCTGAAAACCATCAGGAAAAGAATGCCCGAGCATTGATTGAGAAAAAAGCTGCTGAGATGGTTATTGATGAGTTCCTGGATGGAGATACTCTATTTAATAAATTGGAAGAATTAAAAAATGATAAATCCCGCTTAGGGGAAATGAGCCTGAATATGAACAAAGAAGCCCGGCCTGATGCGTTAAACAAGATACTGGATATTATTTTAAAATAGGGCATACTTAAAAACCATGCCAGGGTTTTTATTATTTATCAAAGCTTTTTGGTAGAGGACAGGCTTATAGAAATGTAACCACTTTTATTAAAAATGCATACTATAAGGTGTGATTTGTAATATAGGGCATAAGGAGATGAGGGTATGGCTGCTGCCACAGGACAATGGGTGCATATGGTAGGTATTGCAGGAGCAGGCATGAGCGGTATCGCCAGGGTTTTAGCAGAAGAAGGATATCGAGTCAGCGGGTCTGACTTGCAGAGTAATAGTATAACCGAAAAACTTTCTAAATTAGGAGTGGAAGTGTTCCAGGGCCATTCTTCATCCTGTGTCAGGGAAGGTATCGATTGGCTGGTTGTATCATCAGCCATTCCTGGCGATAACCCTGAATTAGCTGCAGCTCGTGATAAAAATATTCCGGTTTTATCAAGAGGGCAGATGCTGGCTGAGCTGGTTAACAAAAGAAAAGGAATAGCAGTTGCCGGGGCTCATGGAAAAACTACTACTACTTCTATGATTTATATGTGTCTTTCCTATAGTAATTTTGAACCGACATTCATTGTAGGAGGAGAACTGCAGGGCAGCAGATTAAATGCATGTCTGGGAAAAGGCAGTTATGCAGTAGTTGAAGCAGATGAAAGTGATGCTTCTTTCCTGGAACTAAATCCTCATATAGCAGTTATCACCAATATAGAAGATGATCATCTGGACTATTATAAATCGGTGGAAAATATTCAGAAGGCTTTTAGACAGTATATAGATCAAGTTAGTCCAGATGGGTTTGCCGTTCTGTATGGCGAAGACGAATATAATCAAACCATCAAATCAATTACTCCTACCCGGGTGATCACTTATGGCGAAGATAATTCCAATGATTATTATCTGTCTGATTGGAAACCTTTCGGTATGGGATCACAATTCGATATATACCAAAATGGTAAGAGGTTAGGAACCATAGAGCTTTCAGTTCCAGGAAAACACAATGCTATTAATGCACTGGCAGCGGTGGCTGTCACCCTGGAGTTAGGTGGTAGTTTGGAGGAGACCAAAAAGGCCATTAAAGACTTTAAGGGAGCTGGCCGGCGTTTTGAACTTACCGGGAGAAAAAATGGCATTACAGTAATTGATGATTATGCCCATCATCCTACAGAAATAAAGGTTACCATCGAAGCTGCCCGCAAGGTTCACAATGGCAGAATTATAGCAGTATTTCAACCGCATCGTTATACCAGGACCCAGCTGCTGGGGGAAAAACTGGGAGAATCTCTTCAAGAGGCGGATTTGGTAGTGATTACGGATGTATATTCAGCGGGTGAAATGCCCATTGAGGGAATAAGCGGAGCCAGCGTTTATCAAGCAGCCAGGAAGACGGGGTGCAATACGGTCTTCCTGCCAACTTTTATTGATATCGAACAGTATTTGGCGGATATACTTGAAGAAAACGACATGGTGATAACTATGGGAGCTGGCGACATATGGAAAATTGGTCAAGAAATACTGGAGAAACTATAAATAATATTAATATATTTTCCTCGGCAAAATTCTGGCGGAGGTGTTTGTTTGGAAAGCTTGGTAATAAAAGGAGGCAGTTCCTTAAAAGGTCAGGTTAAAGTTAGTGGAGCCAAGAATGCAATACTGCCAATAATGGCGGCTAGTTTGCTTTCTGCGGGTGAGGTAGTTTTATCCGGGGTGCCGGACCTGGAAGACATTAAGGTCATGTCCGATGCTTTGACCATACTGGGTGCCAGAATAAAAAGAGAAGCAGATTCATTAGTTTTTGATGGAAGATACATTCAATCCTGCGAGCTGCCAGAAAATATTTCCCGAAAAATGCGAGCCTCCAATCTGGTTATGGGTGCACTGCTGGCTCGTTTTGGATTTGCCAAAATAGCTTACTCAGGGGGATGTGCCATTGGCAGCAGGCCGGTAGATTTGCATTTAAAAGGTTTCAACAATCTTGGATATAAAGTATACGAAAAAGGCGGCTTCATGGTCGGAGAAGGTAAGCCCCGAATGGGCCGGGAAATTTTATTGGATTTTCCCAGTGTTGGTGCAACCGAAAATCTGATAATGGCAGCCAGTACTATACCCGGTATCACCATAATCCGTAATGCGGCCCGGGAGCCTGAAATTATAGATTTGCAGAATTTCTTAAACCGGATGGGGGCTAAGATCAGGGGCGCAGGTCTGGATTTAATAAGAATAGAAGGGGTAAAGCAGTTCGGAGGTATAAATCATGTAGTAATCCCTGATCGCATAGAAGCAGGAACCTTCATGATTGCGGCAGCCATAACCCGGGGTGATGTATTCATTGAAAACGTTGCCAATGAACATATTCAACCCCTGGCAGCCAAACTAAGGGAAATTGGGGTTGAAATAATGCCAACCAGTACAGGATTGAGGGTTATAGGCAGCAGGTGTCTAAGGCCGACAGACTTTAAAACTATGCCCTATCCAGGCTTTCCAACTGATATGCAGCCCCAGACTATGGCATTGTTATCAACCATAAAAGGAACCAGTGTAGTAGTTGAAACTATTTTTGAGAATAGATATATGCATGTTCCAGAGTTGCGCCGTATGGGAGCAGAAATAAAAGTTGAAGGCAGGGTAGCCATAATAAAGGGAAAAGACCAGTTGGAGGGAGCCAGTGTTGAGGCCAGTGATTTGCGAGCAGGAGCTGCACTTATACTGGCAGGGTTATTTGCTGGCGGAGAGACTCGAATCACCAACTTGAGGCATATTGACCGGGGGTATGAAAATATTCACCTGAAGTTAAAGAGTATTGGAGCCGATATACAAAGGAAGCTGTAGTTTGGGAGCTATTGAGGCTCTTTTATAATAAACCATATACGAACCATATAATAATGATTTTCCCATAGATTTCTGGTATAATCATCACAGTAATTGTGGGGCAGGAGAAAAAATGATAAAACATAGATCCCGCAGGTTTTTTCAAATTATCATATTATTTTTTATTTCGCTGATTTGTATCTTCCTTTTCCTGTACAGCTCCTTTTTTTATATTGATAAAATTACCGTAAGCGGTATTGAAAAAGTTACGGAAAACGAGGTCTTAAAACTTTCTGGAATTGAGAAGGGTACTAACATATTTAAACTGGACAATCGACTGTGTGCCCGTACGATTGAACTTCATCCCATAATAAAATCAGCTCAGGTAACCCGGCATCTGCCGCGGGAGATAAAAATAAGTATAGTAGAACGAAAGATGTGGGCAGTAATGCCATATAATGATGTTTTCCTGGTTCTGGATCCGGAAGGAATCTGTATAGACAAAATGGTTAATTTCCCGGTTGGTGATTATTGCTTGATTACCATGGATAGCTGGCCTGAGCAAGTAAATCTTGGACATGCCGTAGCGTCTCCAGGGATTGAAATGATTAGAAAAATATATGAGGCGGTTTCGGAAGAGCAACTTCAGAACATTTCCGAGTTCCACTATGATTATATTAAAGAAGAAATAATGATTTATACTTTAAAAGGAACTGAAATAAAATTCGGTAATCTGGACCGGATGGAAGAAAAAGCAGAATTAATAGATCAGGTTTTTATAATGGAAAATGACATGGAGAAAGATGGCACGGACATGTTAGAATATATAGATATCAGGTTTACTGGCCAACCGGCATTGAAAATGAAGTAGATGGATGCATAGAAGGTGGTTTTATGAAAAACAAAAGTGCTCAAATTTCTATAGCCCTGGTTTGCCTGGTTATGGGTGTGCTCTTAGCCATCCAATTTAAAGCTACCGAAAATTATCAAACGGATCTGATACCGGAGAGAATTGATGAGTTAACCCAAAAACTGAATACCGTAACTCAGCAAAGAGATGCTCTGGAAGAAGAGGTATTGTCATTAAGGGATAAATTAATAAATGTGCGTGAAACCGACAAGGCTATGAAAGACCTGCAGGATGAATTACAAAAGGTACAGATGGCAGCTGGTACAATACCAGTTGAAGGACCGGGTGTAGCAGTTTCTCTTGATGATAGCACCATTAGTATCCAACCGGGAGATAATGCTAATTACTCTATTATTCACGATACCGATTTATTAATTCTGGTAAATGAACTAAAAGCTTCAGGTGCTGAAGCTATAGCGATAAATGGTGAACGAATTACTGCTATGTCAGAGATTCGGTGTGCAGGCACCTTAATTCTGGTTAATTGGACTAAAATAGGACCTCCTTTTGTTATTGAAGCTATTGGAGATCCGGATATGCTCCAGAGCGGACTTATGCTTAATGGGGGGCACCTGAATACTCTGAAATTTTTGGGACTGCAGACCAGCGTGCAGAAAATGGAGAACATTAAACTGCAGGCCTATAGTGGGCCCATGAAGATAACATACGCAATTCCTTCTCAGTATCAAGAAAAGGCGGAATAAACTTATGTGGGTATTTGTGATATTTTGTTTATTGGTGGGACTGGTATTAGGGTTTCAACTGCCGGTTCTGCTGCCTCTGGTATATACCAAATACATGTCTATAGCGGTCCTGGCAGCCCTGGACTCTGTTTTCGGCGGGATTCGAGCCTATATGGAAGAAAGCTTTGATAATGTTATTTTTATCAGTGGTTTTTTTGTGAATATGCTTTTAGCTGCAGGTCTGGCTTATATGGGCGATAGACTGGGAGTGGAACTTTACCTGGCCGCGGTAATAGTTTTCGGTGTACGCTTGTTCAATAATTTAGGTATAATTCGTCGATATCTATTAAAAAAACACTAAATAAAATTCTGCCTAATTAAAGGAATAGCAAAGCATTTGTGGTATTTAGAAGTATAAGTATTCATAAGGGGTGCGTTGTTATCAATAAGAGAAATATAGTTGTTAGTCTGGATATTGGCAGCAGTATGATTAAAGCTGCCATGGGCGAGGTTAACTACGGTGAGGATATTCATATATTAGGGATAACAACGGTAGATAGTCAGGGTTTACGAAAAGGAAATATAATTGATATAGATACTGCAGCCAGATCCATAGATGAATGTCTGCATAAACTGGAGAGAATGGCTGGAGTAGAAATAAGCAGTGCTCTGGTAGGTTATTCAGGCAGCAGCATTGATACTCTTAATAACCGTGCTGTGGTAGCAGTAGGTAATTCCAATTATGAAATAACATCAGAAGATAAGGATCGGGTACTGCAATCGGCTCGAAATGTAGCCCTTCCCCTGGATAGATGTGTAGTGCAGACTATTGAGAGGCAATATGTTATTGACGGATATGACGGGGTAAAAGATCCCATTGGTATGGTAGGCAGCCGATTGGAAGCTGAAGTAACCATTGTTATTGCAGCCACCGCTGCGGTGCAGAATCTGCAGAGAAGTACCGGGAGGATCGATCTGCAAATTAGCAAACTAGTATATAATCCCATTCTCGCTGCGGAATCTGTTTTGCTGCCGGCTGAGAGAGAAATGGGGGTAGTCCTGATTGACATTGGGGGAGGAACTACAGATATAAGTTATTTCGAGGGGGGAAACCTGTTGTGTGCCTCAGTGCTGCCGGTGGGCGGTGATTATATTACCAGAGATCTGGCTATCGTATTAAAAACTTCATTAGAAGAGGCAGCGAAAATCAAGGAGACTGATGGGGTGGCCGGGCCGTCCCAGGCCTCTGATGATGTTACAATTAATGTACATAACCTGCATGGAAAAGAGATCAGGCAGGTATCCCAGCAGGTAATAGCCGACATCATTTATGCCCGGGTATTAGAAATGATGGAAATGATATATACAGAATTAAAACAGTTTAATTGTTTGGACAAGCTGCCGGGTGGAATTGTGCTTACGGGTGGCGGAGCTCATCTGGTTGGGATTGAAGAAATAATGGAAGACTATATGGATATTACGGTAAGATCTGGTATACCCGAAAATTTGAGAGGTGTTCAATCAGATATTAGTCGCCCTGAATATGCGACGGTTATCGGGGGGCTAATTTATTCTGGTAAAAATATCGATATAAGTTATGAGAACAAGCATGGTGTTTCAGGCCTGTTTAATAAGGTCAATTACTGGTTAAGAGAATTTTTTGGGTAATTTAGAGGAGGTTATTGAATGCCATTAGATTTTGATGTAGATATGCAGCAGTTTGCTAACATCAAGGTTATCGGTATTGGGGGAGGCGGCAACAACGCCATTAACCGCATGATAGAAGCGGGGTTGAAAGGTGTCGAATTTATTGCCGTTAATACTGACGCACAGGCATTGTATCTTTCCCGTGCTGAAAAGAAAATACAGGTAGGGGGAAAACTTACCAAAGGTTTGGGAGCAGGGGCAGATCCGGAAATTGGCATGAAAGCTGCCGAGGAAAATTCCGATGAAATAAAAGCAGCTCTGCAGGGTGCGGATATGGTTTTTGTTACTGCCGGTATGGGTGGGGGCACTGGAACCGGAGGAGCTCCCATTGTGGCCAGGATAGCCAGGCAAATAGGGGCATTAACAGTTGGAGTAGTAACAAAACCATTTACATTTGAAGGCAGAAAAAGAAATAATCAGGCTGAGAATGGAATCAGTACGCTAAGAGCAGAAGTCGACAGCTTGATTACCATACCCAATGATCGTCTTTTGCAGGTAGTAGATAAAAATACTGCCTTTAATGATGCATTTAAGATAGCTGACGATATTCTGCGGCAGGGAGTACAGGGTATATCTGATTTGATTGCGGTACCCGGGGTTATTAATTGTGATTTTGCCGATGTGCAGACGGTGATGCAGAATACTGGTTCTGCATTAATGGGAATAGGGCAGGCTAAAGGTGAAAATCGGGCCGCAGAAGCTGCTCGACTGTCGATTTCAAGTCCCCTGCTGGAAACCTCTATCGAAGGTGCCAAAGGGGTATTATTTAATATCAGCGGAGGCAGTGATCTGACTTTGTTTGAAATAAATGAAGCTGCGGAAATTATTCATCAGGCTGCTGATATGGAGGCCAATATAATATTTGGTGCGAATATTGATGAAGCCTTGAACGATGAGGTGCGGGTTACAGTAATAGCAACCGGGTTTAATACGGTAAAGCCAACTTTAATGGGTGAAACTGCTAAGAATAAAGGGATGGAGCCACCTCCAACTTTTCTAGATAAAGGCGATCTGGAAATACCTCCTTTCTTAAGACGAAATAGGTAGAAATAGAGCTGGTCATGTAATTATTACCAATAAATTTAGCGATTTATTAATTAAGCTTTTTAGATCAGAACCGGGATCTTTGAGATTCCCGGTTTTTCCTGTTTTATGGAGTATTATGAGGGATGTTTAATCGCAGAAATATACAAAAAATCATATAGCCCTCTGGTATAATTTGGAATACATGCAGGCATTAAGATCGGAATAATTATTTAGTAGTGTGAGTTGGGCATTGAATGCGCATAAATGCAGCAGCAGGGGAATAAATAATTGATAGATAAGATGGTGATGTAATGGATAGGCCTGAGGTTTATGCCGATATAACTCTGCTGATAAATTTTGTTATGGACTTTATTATTCTATGGGCAACAGCCAGGCTGGCCAGGATAACTCCTATAATAAGCAGGATGGCAATCGCAGCTTTTCTGGGAGGGATATATGCGGTAGGATACCTGTTTCCACAACTTCAATTCTTCTATAGTTTTCCAGCCAAAATTATTTTTTCATTTCTGATGGTTATATTAGCACTACCTATTGAAAACTGGGAAGTACTTAAAAGAGCCTTCGTTCTGTTTTATGCTATAAACTTCACTGTAGCCGGTGCCACAATAGCATTTTCATATATGATAAAAGCCGATACTATTGCTTTTAATTCCAACTATGTTTGGTTGGCCGGGGGAGTTGTATGTGCGTTATTGATCGGAATTTATGGAGGAAAATTTATCGGTAACCGGGTTATACCCAACCTGCTCAGATTCAGAGTAGAAATGAAATTCGACCAGAAGACCTGTGCCGGGAAAGGCTTTCTCGATACTGGAAACAGCCTCCGGGATCCGCTGACTAACAAACCGGTAATAGTGGCTGAGTATGATTTCCTGAAGGAGTGCCTGCCGGGAGATGTTCAAGAAGCAATGGAAAACAACCAGGATGAAGGAATGATGCTGGATGAATTGATACTCTCCAGCTGGTCCAGGCGTTTAAGGCTGATCCCTTTTACATCAATTGGTAAGAGCAATGGAATGTTGGTAGGCATACGGGCCGATGAAGTTAAGGTGGACCTGGGTAAAAATCATCCCCTGTATAAGAATATGGTTATTGGTATTTATAAAGGGAAATTGACATCGCAAAATAAGTATCAGATGTTGGTGCCGGCGGAAATAGTTGAGGGTGGATAGGAGGAGAAGGTTATGAGATGGGCAGCAGATTTTAGTAAGTTCAGACTCCGAATAATAAAAATTATTCTTTCACTCAGGTTAAGCAGGGCTATACATTATATTGGCTCTACTGAAGTACTGCCACCTCCCCTGGGAGAACGGCAGGAAATGGATTTGATTTTCAGGTTGGGACAGGGTGAAATGACGGTTAAATCAACGCTGATAGAGCATAACCTGAGATTGGTAGTTTATATTGCTAAAAAATTTGAAAATACCGGTATAAATATTGAAGATCTGGTTTCGATAGGAACTATTGGCTTAATCAAGGCAGTTAATACCTTTGAGCCCAGTAAAAATATAAAACTGGCCACTTATGCATCTCGCTGCATAGAAAATGAGATTTTAATGTATTTACGCAGGAATTTGAAAAACCGAGGTGACATATCACTGGATGAACCCCTGAATGTGGATTGGGATGGGAATGAGCTTTTACTCTCAGATGTTTTAGGGACTGAGAGTGACATGATTTACAAAAAGATTGAAGGAGAAGTAGAAAAAAGTCTCTTATGGCAGGCTATGCACAAGCTGAGCAACCGGGAAAAAACCATCATTCAACTACGCTTTGGCTTAATGGGCAGTGGTGAGAAAACACAGAAAGAAGTCGCTGATATTTTAGGTATTTCCCAATCCTATATATCGCGGCTGGAAAAGCGTATTCTAAAACGCTTGCAGCGTGAAATTCGAAAAATAGAATAAAATAGCTGGCCTTAGAATCATATCTTGGTTCCAGGCACCTTTTTACCCTAGAATAACCTTTGATTACCGGTTTGCCGAATAATTTCTAATATAAACGTAAACAATTAAATAAAACCTTTTTGTTAATCCAAAGCAAAGCTTAAAAAGTAGAAGTACCCTTCAAGAATTAAACTTAGCAGGGGATGTGTTAGGTGTTGACAAACAAGGTAGAGATTTGTGGAGTTAATACTTCCAAGCTCCCAGTACTAAAAAATGACAAAATGAGAATATTATTTGCACAGATGCAGGAAGGTGATAATGAAGCCAGGGAAACACTAATACAGGGCAATTTAAGATTGGTATTAAGCGTAATCCAGAGATTTAGCAATAGAGGCGAATATGTTGACGATCTATTTCAGGTAGGATGTATAGGATTGATAAAAGCTATAGATAACTTTGATTTGGGGCAGAATGTAAGGTTTTCAACCTATGCGGTACCAATGGTAATAGGTGAAATCAGAAGGTATTTAAGGGATAATAATGCCGTGCGAGTGTCCCGGTCGCTGCGTGATATAGCTTATAAGGCCCTGCAAGTGAGGGAAAGGCTGGTTAATGCCAATGAAGCTGAACCATCTATCAATCTGATAGCCCGGGAGTTAGATATACCCAGGGAAGAAGTGGTATTCGCCCTGGATGCTATACAGGAACCGGTATCTTTATTTGAACCCATATATAACGATGGCGGAGATCCAATTCTGGTAATGGATCAAATAAGCGATGACAAAAATACCGATGAGCAGTGGCTGGAAGAAATAGCCATTAAAGAAGCCATGAAAAAGTTGAATGATAGAGAAAAACATATTGTTAATTTAAGGTTTTTTGCTGGGAAAACCCAGATGGAAGTTGCTGAGGAGATAGGTATATCTCAGGCTCAGGTGTCACGGCTGGAAAAGGCCGCTTTAAAGCAGTTGAAGAAACATATATAAAAAAGGAGGAGCCGAGGGATGGGACGAAATCTGCTGCTGGTGGTACTGGTGGCGATAATATTCACACTGCTGATTCCAATTACTAGTCAATATTATGCTAATGAACAGGCCTTTACACCAGATAATCTGGTTAAACTGGAATTAGATTACAAATGAGAATGGTGCCAGGCACTAACTTACTATTACTAAGTTAGTGCCTGGCAACTTTCTTTACTTTTGATCTCCATTAAGTTTAACTTTATTTTGTGGTAAACTTCTTTTAGATTATAAAATAATCTTTAAGGAGAATAATGAGTGCAGAATAATGATAAGGTTAGATTGGTATGGGATTGCAAAGGATCAAATATATATCCTGTTGCAGATGAAATAACCCACCAAACGATTGAATTTATCAATCCCTGCCAGGCATCCAGTTATGATTCGATTTTTGATCTGTGGATACAGAAACCGGACTATGCACGAGCTGAAGATCCTAATGGAAGAATTTTTCGAGGGGATAACCTTCTGCTTATGGAGTTCTTGATTAATAATGGATATCGGGGGGCTTTTGACCTGATATATATAGATCCACCTTATCTTAGTTCCAGTGCTTATAATTCCACTATAAAAATTAAAGATAGCGGCAGTGACATCAGTGATCACATAAGCAGACCAGTTTTTTCAGATCATGGAACTGAGGGGATTGATAAATATCTTAATGATATTT
Organism: Syntrophomonas sp.; assembly: GCA_016841245.1. Classification (GTDB taxonomy): domain Bacteria; phylum Bacillota; class Syntrophomonadia; order Syntrophomonadales; family Syntrophomonadaceae; genus JAAYJK01. The sequence goes on along the minus strand of JAENZN010000001.1, from coordinate 368,864 downwards.
ATCCTCGTTTAAAGATCATGAAAGAATTGCTTTCAGAACGGGGCAGCATATTTGTTCACCTTGACTGGCATATCAGCCATTATGTTAAAATTCTTCTCGATGAAATATTTTCTCCAGATAGTCTTATAAATGAGATTGTATGGTGTTATGGTGGAGGAAGCGGCAGTAAAAGACATTTTCATCGTAAACATGATGTGATTTTATGGTATGCAGGGAGTAAAGAATATATTTTTCATCCCCAGTATCGGCCTTATACGGCTGGCACGCTGGAAAGAGGATTAACCAGGATAAAAGGAGATAAGTATCAGCTTCATCAAGAAGGAGCCTTAATGCAGGATTGGTGGACGGATATAAACAAGATATTAAGTCCTACCGCAGGTGAAAATCTAAAATTTCCTACCCAGAAGCCGGAGGCCTTGCTTAAAAGGATTGTCTTAACAGCATCAAACCAGGGATCCCTGGTGGCAGATTTTTATGCCGGTTCTGGTACCATGGCAGCAGTAAGTCAGGAAATGGGACGCCGCTGGGTAATTTGTGATGACAGCCCGATCGCTATCCAAACATCTCTGGAAAGGTTGATCAAGCAGGGAAGGGGAACATTTACGATAGAGCAGGTTGGCATTGATCCCCAACCTCCTGACAAACGCAGCTACCTTAAACTTAAACCGCCATCTATCCAGCGATTTAATGAAACGTCAGCCCTTCTGCTGCTGGGTATTGAAGATTATATACCCCATGAACAAAACCGGTCCTTATTAAAAAATAATTGGGGAATTAAAAATCTCATAGATTTTTGGGAAGTGGATCTGAATTATGATGGAAGTATTTTTAAGTCAGAGGTACAAGTATTAAGAGACAGGAAAGTATATGATGACTCCATATCCCTGAGCTTAAAACTGCGAGTTTCTATAAGAAATGCATATAAGATAGCAGTAAAGGTATATGATGTATTTGGCGATAGTGCCTTGCAGGTCCAGGAGTTTAATATGTAAAAGGCACTGCTTTCTTACTTACCCCACTGGTGAGTTTTATGCTTTGTTTTAGCAAGGAGGGTAAGGCGGTTACAGAGGCCAACGACTTGAATAACCAGGTATTACGTATGAAGACCATATTTCTGCCTTGTTTAAAATAAAACCGGCCGAAACATTAATAGTTACCAACGGGAACACAGCAAATAGTGCAGTAACCAAGTGAATGCACATCAGTTGTCCCGGTTCGGGGTAGTGCCCGAAGGGTAACGGCGGAACAAAGTATAATGCTCACCACGCCGAAACTAAGTGGGATACAGAGACAGGTTCCTTGTCCCAGCTAATTGTGGAGACAAGAAACCTGTCCCTGTGTGTTTTAATTTATTTACTCAATCGATTCTGCTCCATAAGACGGAAAATGTCTGTTTCCGGATTATCTCCCCAGGGCAGCCAGACGTCTTCATATACATTTTCATCCATAATATCTTCAGTTCGGAGTGGGATTTGTACTCTGTGATTTATATAATTGATAGGGTTAATACTCAAAATATGCATCCTTTCCTCCGTTTAGTCTCAGCCATTTCTATGGGATGAGTTTTTCGCCATCCTATCTGCTACTATCCATATGGTAGTTATGGCTGTAGCATGAAGTGCCCACCATCCAGGCTCTAGAAAACTGAAAGTTCCGGGATCTACCTTGTCCTGGTGCATCATTTTCTTTACTGCCGAGTTTTTATAATCCATGAGTCCAGCTATCAAAAAAATCACTCCTTTCATAAAATGATTCATGTATATTTTGCCCTCGGGATGCTCTGCTTATGTAATGGGGTCAGACATTAAGTTACTAACTACTATTAAAGATTATCAAAATGCCGTTGACTCTAACCTTGTGAATAGGTGGTAAATTATTGAATAGTAATTTTGTTGAGCAAGTTAGTAAGTTAGTAAGTTAGTGCCTGACCCCACTATCAGGCTTGTTTTTTGATATAATTTAACATATCATCTAAAAAAAGTAAATTATGAGGTGCGTTATATGGACAGGGATGAAAGGGCTGCATTATGTGTGCTGCATTCGATCAAAGGAATGGGGCACCGGAGCCTAATGAAAATTCAACAGGATTTTGGAAGCTTTAGTGGGTTTTTTAATACTAATACAGCACAGATGAGAGCTTCTTTTTTACCGGCTTATGTGGTTGATGAATTAATAGCAGTAAGGCATAAGATAGACCCCCTATCATATTTGGATGACCTGGATGAGAGGGGTATTGAGGTGGCAGCTATTAACGATAGCACTTATCCGGAAATATTGAGAAATATTCATAACCCGCCCGCACTCATTTATTATCGAGGCAGTATTGCCGCAGCTGGCAGTTTCTGTATGGCGGTAATAGGAGCCCGAGCAGCGACTATATATGGCAAAAAGACTGCCCGGGAGCTCGGGCAGTCTTTAGCTGAATATAATGTTACGGTAGTTAGCGGTATGGCACGGGGTATCGACCGGGAAGCTCATTGGGGGGCCTTGGATAAAAACGGGTTTACTATTGCAGTTCTGGGTAGTGGTATTGATGTGATTTATCCCCGAGAAAATTACCAGTTGTATGAACAAATCTGCAGCAGGGGGCTGGTTATAAGTGAATTTCCACCGGGCACTAATCCTGAATCCGGACATTTTCCTATGAGAAATCGTATCATTTCAGGGCTATCACGTGGTATTATCGTAGTTGAGGCACGTATAAAAAGTGGAGCTCTGATAACTGCAGATTTTGCACTGGAACAGGGTAAGGATGTGTTTGCTGTACCCGGTCCTATTAACAGCCCGGCCAGTGCAGGAACTAATAACCTGATCAAACAGGGAGCTATTTTAGTAACGGGAATAATGGATGTAATACAAGAATATCATGATTTGGAAGCCAGATTGGACTCCCTTGATGTTAAACAGGAAGAATTGTTGTTGCTCGATAAGGAAGAATCGGTAATAATTGAGAGTATGAGTTATGAACCGTGCCATTTTGATAGATTGTTAAATATAACCGGTTTTAATGTTGGTCAGCTGAGTTCCCTGCTGCTTAATCTTGAACTTAGAGGTATAGTACAATCATTACCGGGTAATTACTATGTAAAGCTTTAATTAGAATGTTGTAACACGGAGAGGTGATATTATTGGCGGGTAATACTTTAATAATTGTTGAGTCTGCTGCCAAGGCCAAAACACTTGGCAAATTCCTGGGTAAAAATTATAGGATCAAGGCTTCGGTAGGGCATGTCAAGGACCTGCCCAAGAGTAAGCTGGGCATAGATGTGGAAAACGATTTTGAGCCCCGGTATATAACTATAAGGGGTAAAGGTGACGTATTAAAAGAAATAAAGGACGAGTCCCAAAAGGCATCTAAAATACTGCTGGCGACTGACCCTGACCGAGAAGGTGAAGCCATAGCCTGGCATCTCCAGACAGCTATGAAAATTCCGGACGGTTCTGCCTGTCGTATAGAGTTTAATGAAATAACTAAAGACGCCGTAAAAAATGCCATCAAGAAAGCCAGACCTATCGATATGAACCGTGTCAATGCGCAACAGGCCAGAAGGATACTGGATCGTCTGGTAGGTTATAATCTAAGCCCTCTGCTGTGGAGTAAAGTCAGGAAAGGATTAAGTGCCGGCAGAGTACAATCGGTGGCGGTGAGGCTTATCTGTGAACGTGAAGAAGAAATTAATAACTTCCAACCGGTAGAGTACTGGACCATGGAAGCAATTCTGGCAGATAGCAAGAAAAGTGCCTTTAATGCCCGGGTGGCATTATATAATAATGAAAAATTAGAAATAAAATCCCAACAGGAAAAAGATGGAATTGCAGAAGCTCTAAACCTGGCCAAGCTAAAGGTATCCAAAGTAGAGCAGAAAGAAAAGCGTAAAAGATCTAATCCTCCTTTTATCACCAGTACGTTGCAGCAGGAGGCATCAAAAAGACTCAATTTCTATGCTAAACGTACCATGAGGGTGGCCCAGGAATTATACGAAGGTTTGTCGATTGGCAAAGAAGGAACCGTGGGGTTGATAACTTATCTGAGAACCGATTCCACTAGAGTATCCAGTGTAGCACAGGCTGAAGCATTGGATTTTATAGAATCTTTCTATGGTAAAGAATATGCTCCAGACCAGCCTAATGAATTTAAAAGCAGAAAGAGCGCCCAGGACGCACATGAGGCCATCAGGCCATCTTCGGTGTATAGAACCCCCCAGAGCATTAAAGACTATTTGTCCAGAGATCAATATCGCTTGTATAAGCTGGTATGGGAGAGATTTATCGCCAGCCAGATGACCCCGGCGGTATTTGATACTATAGCGGTTGATATAGAAGCAGGTGACTATGGACTCAAGGCCAGCTCATCACGTTTGAAATTTTCTGGATACAAAAAGGTATATAACGATAGTGAGGAAGAAGAAATCAAAAACCCTATTCCTGCTCTCAAGAAAGGACAGCCAGTAGCCCTTAAGGAATTGAAAGCAGAACAGCATTTTACTCAACCGCCCCCGAGATTTACGGAAGCTAGTCTGGTAAAACTGCTGGAGGAAAAAAATATCGGCCGCCCCAGCACTTATGCTCCCATAATAGATACTATTCTGCGCAGGTATTACGTAGAGAGACAAAACAAGAATTTTGTGCCAACGGAACTGGGGATTATTGTAGTTGATCTATTAAAGGACAACTTCTCTAATATTGTGGGAGTGGAATTTACAGCTCAGATGGAGGAAGAACTGGATCAGGTAGCCGATGGCAACATGGAGTGGAAAAAAATAATTCGAGAATTCTATGAACCGTTTTCTGCTGATATTGAAAAAGCCCAGGAATTGGTGGATAAGATTGAAATCAAAGATGAAGAGGCCGGAAAAGAATGTGTGGTATGTGGCAGACCGCTTTTAATAAAATATGGTCGTTTTGGAAAGTTCCTGGCCTGTTCTGGCTTTCCGGAATGTCGGCATACCGAATCGATGAATGAGGAAGTAGGGGTCACCTGTCCATTATGCGGGGGTTCCATAGTGGCCCTAAGGAGTAAAAAAGGACGCCGTTTCTATGGGTGCAGCAATTACCCGGAATGTGCCTTCCGATCCTGGAATAAGCCGACCGGGGAAAAATGCCCGGTGTGTGGAGATGCTTTGGTGGAGAAAGTCAGTAAATCCGACACCCCTAAAATCGTATGTCAGAATACGGCATGTAACTTTAAGAAGGATGATCAAGAGTGAAGTATGTAAATGTCATAGGAGGCGGCCTGGCTGGTAGTGAAGCAGCATATTTTATTGCCAGCAGCGGCTTCCCGGTACGGCTTTTTGAAATGAGACCAGTAAAGAATACCCCTGTGCATCAGACCGGCGACCTGGCCGAACTCGTTTGCAGCAACTCCCTGAAATCATACCTGGAAGATACGGCTCAGGGATTGCTTAAGCAGGAGATGAGGCTGTTAGGGTCGCTTTTGCTATCCTGTGCTGATGAGGTCAGAGTACCCGCAGGATCTGCCCTGGCAGTGGACCGAAAATTATTTTCAGAACGGGTAAGCGAAAAGATAAAGAACATGGAAAACATAGAAATAATAAGGGAGGAAGTTACTCAAATACCACCGGAGGGTATTACCATAATTGCCACCGGACCCTTGACATCGGATGCCTTCGCGCAGCAGCTGCAGGATTTGACCGGGGAAGGCAACCTGTATTTTTATGATGCCGTAGCTCCTAGTATAACAGTGGAAAGCATTGATCTGACAAAAGTATTCAAAGCTTCCAGATATGGCAAGGGAACCGCCGATTATTATAATTGCCCCATGAATCGGGATGAGTATGAATTGTTTTATAGCAGATTGATAGAGGCGGATACATTTCAGGGGCATAGTATAGATAAACAGGCGGTATTTGATGGCTGTATGCCCATCGAAGTTATGGCCGGCAGAGGTATAGACACTATGCGATATGGACCTATGCGGCCAGTAGGGCTCAAAGTACCTGGCAGTGATGAGCGGCCTTACGCCGTGGTGCAGCTGCGACAGGAGGATAAAGACGGTCAGGTGTTTGGGCTGGTGGGATTTCAAACCCGCTTAAAATGGAGAGAACAAGAGGACGTTTTCCGGCTGATACCTGGCCTGGAAAAGGCTGAATTCGTCAGGCATGGTGTAATGCATCGGAATACCTATATTAACAGCCCCCGTATTTTGCGGCCCACCCTGCAGTTTAATGATATACCCCGGCTTCTATTGGCCGGGCAAATCACCGGGGTAGAGGGATATATGGAATCTGCCGCAACAGGAATTATAGCTGGCTTGAATGCGGTTAGAATTTTACAGAAGGAAGAACCACTTATACTATCTAGATTTACTATGATCGGGTCTTTGCTGGATTTTATCAGCAATTCCGAAAGTAAGAGCTTTCAGCCTATAAACGCCAATTTCGGTATTTTACCACCTCTTGATGTTAAAATAAAAGATAAAAAAGCCAGGTATAAATCTTATGTGGGACGATCGGTAGAAGAAATGGATAAGTTTTCAGAATTGTTTCTAATATAGTTGTAAAACAATTCTGTATATGCTAGCATTTTTTTAGGAGACTATGATTCAGGAGTGAAATTGGTGTTTGCAAAATATTTGGATGCGTTTTTCAATCATCTGCTGATTGAAAAGAGTGCTTCTGATCTTACCATATCCGGTTACAAAAATGATCTGCATCAATTTTTTTGTTTTGCAGCAGATAAGTATGACGTGGACTGGGAAGATTTAAAAAACGAACATGTTAATCATAAAACGGTCCGGGATTATCTGGCCTACCTGCAGTCACATGGACTGAGCAGAGCGACTATGGCCCGGAAACTGGCCGCGCTGAGATCTTATGTGAAATTTCTTTGCCGGGAAGGAATACTGGACAGCAATCCTATCGCAGCTGTTTCAACTCCCAAACAGGATAAACGTTTACCTAAATTTCTTTATCCACCAGAAATACAGATGCTTATGGAGGCCCCGGATATTAAGACTACCCTCGGAAGCAGAGACCGGGCCATAATGGAAACTCTTTATGCTGCTGGTTTACGGGTAAGTGAACTGGTAGGCATGGATATGAAAGACATAGATTTTGAAGAGGAACTGCTTAAAGTAATGGGGAAGGGCAGCAAAGAAAGAATAGTACCCCTGGGAAGAGAAGCAAAAAAAGCCCTGCTGCATTATATGAACTATAGAGCCAGACTTCTGAGCAGGAATAAAAAATCATGTGAGGCAATATTTTTGAATAGGTATGCAGAAAGATTATCAGCCCGGAGTGTCAGAAATATTATTAACAAATACATGCAGGAAGCAGCTCTCACCCAGCAGATAAGTCCTCATACCATGAGACATACTTTTGCCACCCATTTGCTTAATGCCGGTGCTGATTTAAGATCAGTACAGGAACTGCTGGGGCACGTTAAATTATCAACCACCCAGATTTATACCCATCTGACCCGTGAAAACATTAAGGAAATACATAAAAATTCACTCCCCCGGAGGTGAACCATGTTTAAAGCAACCACTATAGTAGCGGTAAGAAAAAATGGGAAGACTGCCATAGCTGGAGACGGGCAGGTAACATTTGGACAGAACACGGTAATGAAACAAAACGCAAGCAAGATCAGAAGGCTGTATGAAGGTAAAGTAGTGGCTGGATTTGCGGGTTCTGTTGCTGATGCATTCACCCTCTTTGCCAAATTTGAAGACAAACTCAAAGAGTATGGAGGAAATCTGACCCGGGCAGCAGTTGAACTAGCTAAAGAATGGAGATCAGACCGAGTACTAAGAAGATTGGAAGCCTTACTTATTGTAGCGGATAAAGAGAAGATGTTCATGATTTCAGGAAGCGGGGAATTAATAGAACCTGATGATGGAATACTGGCTATAGGATCGGGAGGGACTTATGCACTGGCAGCATCAAGGGCTATGTGCAAATTTACCGACATGAGTTCCCCGGATATTGTACATGAAGCACTGATGATAGCTTCCGAAATCTGTGTTTATACCAATAATCATATTACCGTAGAAGTCTTGGATTAGCAAGCTGGTTAGTTAGGAGGCGTTAATACTGCATAATCTTACCCCCAGAGAAATAGTATTAGAACTCGATAAACATATTATTGGACAAAACGAAGCGAAAAAGGCGGTTGCCATTGCTTTGCGAAATAGATATCGCCGAAAGAAGCTTTCCGATGAAATGCGGGAAGAAATATATCCTAAAAATATTATTATGATTGGCTCCACCGGCGTAGGTAAAACAGAAATAGCGCGGCGATTGGCCAGGATGGTAAAAGCGCCTTTTATCAAGGTGGAAGCCAGCAAATTCACTGAAATTGGATATGTGGGTCGCGATGTAGACTCTATGATTAGAGATCTGGCTGAAACATCTATACGCATGGTTAAACAAGAAAAACTGGAGGAGGTGGAGGATAAAGGCAGAATAATGGCCGAAGAACGAATCGTCGATTACATTCTTCCTTTACCCAGGAAAAAGAAACGAGCTCCTAATAATCCCTTAGAACTATTCTTGGGTTCGAGTGATAATGGCGAGGAAATAATTGAAGAAGATGATTCCAGGCGTAAACAAATCGACCAACAGCGGGAGATTCTTAAACAAAAAGTCTCCCGGTTGGAAATGGAAGATGAGATCATTGAGATTGAGGTGGAGGAGAAGACTCCTTCATTTATGGAGATTATATCTGGTTCCGGGGTGGAGGAAATGGGCGTAAATCTTCAAGATATATTCGGCAATCTTATGCCCGGGAAAAAAAAGAGAAGAAAGATCACCGTATCAGAGGCCAGAAAAGTACTTACCGCTGAAGAAGCACAGCAGTTGATAGACATGGACGAAGTCTATCGAACAGCCATTAACAGGGTCGAACAGGATGGTATAATATTTCTGGATGAAATTGATAAAATCGCCGGCAAAGAGACCGCGCAGGGTCCTGATGTATCCCGGGGGGGTGTGCAAAGGGACATTTTGCCAATTGTTGAAGGCGCAACCGTTACCACTAAATATGGACCGGTAAAAACTGATCATATATTGTTTATTGCTGCGGGAGCCTTTCATACCAGTAAGCCATCTGACTTGATTCCAGAGCTGCAGGGTAGATTTCCCATAAGGGTTGAGCTGGACAGTTTAACGGAGCAAGATCTTACCAGGATTCTAACCGAACCTCATAATTCACTGGTTAAGCAGTATTCGGCATTACTATCTACTGAACAGCTAAAAGTTGATTTTACTGATGAAGCGACTATTTATATTGCTCAAATAGCTTACTCGGTTAATGCTAGAACAGAGAATATAGGAGCTAGAAGATTGCATACGGTTATGGAAAAAGTACTGGAAGAACTTATGTTTGAAGCTCCAGATATGATGGGACAGGAAATAGAGATTGATAAGTCTTATGTCCATAAGAGGCTGGAACCCATTTTGGAAGATGATGACCTGAGTCGATATATTTTGTAGGAGGTAAGTGAAGTGGCAAAGAAATTGTTAGACAAATCGCGTTCGATCAATAAAACACTTCAAAAAATAGGCGGAAATCCCGTAAATTTTTATGAAATAGCAGAAGTCCTGTCTTTTAATCTCGAATGCAGTGTGTTTATAGTCGGCAGGAGAGGGCAGGTATCTGGTTATGCCTTTCATGAAAAAGTACCCTGTATTGGAATAGAGGGGCTGAAGAGCCATGTGGAAAGATTTCCGGAAAGTTTTAATCAAGAATTTACCAATATTCAGGAAACCCAGACTAATGTTTCTATGGAACCCGGCCGGAAATGCTTGTTTAATTATAATTATGGAGAATGTGACTGCTCCAACAGACTCTGGTCTATCACCCCGGTGTTTGGAGGTGCCAAGAGAATAGGAACCCTGATACTGGTGAGAGATGGTGAAAGATTTACTGAGGAAGATATTATGCTGGCAGAATATGGTGCCATTGTGGTGGCTAATGAAATAATGCGTATGACGTCTGAACGCATTGAAGAACAAGCCCGCAAAAAAGCTTCAGTACAAATCGCTCTGGCTACCCTGTCCTATTCCGAAAAAGGAGCCATAGAACACATTATGGCCGAATTGGATGGGACCGAAGGTTTACTAGTTGCCAGCAGAATAGCGGATAAAGTTGGTATAACCCGCTCAGTTATTGTAAGTGCGCTTAGAAAATTCGAAAGTGCTGGTGTAATAGAATCCAGATCGCTGGGAATGAAGGGTACATATATAAAAGTACTAAATGATTATCTTTTTGAAGAACTGCGCAAAGCATAATCTAAAATTAGTTTATCGACAAGCTTACAAAGGCTAACCATTCCGGTTAGCCTCAGACCGTCAAAAAAGACCAATAGCTGGGTTAATACAAGAAGGCCCCTGATTGAGCTCATGTACGTCTCAATCAGGGGCCTTCTTATTGCCTTGCCTTTGACCTTTTTTGCTCGCCCTGGCATCCTTAAAGTCGGCAATATGCCAGGCTGATGACCGAAGCCCCCCATACATCTGGGCAACTGATGTACCGCGGTACCTGCACTTTATGTTCGCAATGCTCACAGATGTTTAAGGGTGAGGCATAAGCTTACTTTGCTATATGGGGACCCACCTTCCCTTCGGGTAGGTAATGTCCCCATATAGAGTACGTTGATTTAATAAGCTTCTTCATTATTGGTGAGCCTTGTGCCAACAATATATTGATAGCTTTATAAGCTTTTTAATATAAGGCAGAGATTCGCTTTTGTCATTGGTGTGAATAAGTCTAACCGTCTCTGTAATCCTGATTTATTTTGGGCCCAAATATAGGCCTCATTCCCCTGAATATACTAAAAAGACCGGGAACAATAGCCCATTTTGGAAGAAAAAGAAGGAATTGGAATAAGTGAAGCAGAAGAGACTAAATTGTAGACAAAAAAAGTAAAAGGGGGGATAAAATGCTCGACAAAATATTAAATTCAGGAAACGAGCAATTGCTGATTAAAGCGATGGATGCAGCAAGTTTGCGCAACGAAGTCATTGCCAACAATATGGCAAATGTAGAAACCCCTGATTTTAAAAAAAATGAAGTAATTTTCTGCGAAAAGATTAAAAATGTCCTACAAAATGAAAAAATTCATGTTAAACTTAATATAACCGATAAAAGACATATATCCAGTTCTAAAAGTCCTGGTATCGATGCAGTTCAACCTGAAATAGTCCAGTGTGATGCCACTAGTTTTCGTAATGATGGCAACAACGTTGACATTGATGTGGAAATGGCTGAGCTGGCAAAAAACAAGATTTATTATGATGCCATGGGCCAGAGTATAAGCAATGAAATTAAACTGCTCAGGCTGGCAATAGAAAGAGGTTAGATAATTATGAATTTTCTCAACTCGATAGATGTAAGCGCTTCAGGTTTAACTGCTCAGAGACTCAGGATGGATACTATTGCCAATAACATGGCCAATGTTGAAACAAGCAGAAACGCAGATGGTACTGGGCCATATAAAAGACAGGTAGTGATTTTTGGAGCCCGGGAATCGGAGTATCCCAAGAGTACTTTCCAGGGAATGCTGGAAAAACAATCTGCTGCTTCCGGAGGCGGGGTCAGAGTTAAAGAAATAATAGAACTTGATGAAACTGACGCACCTTTTCGGATGGTGTATGAACCTGGACATCCAGATGCTGATGAAGATGGTTATGTAAAATATCCTAATGTAAATATAGTTGAAGAAATGATCAATATGATTTCTTCAACCAAGGCATATGAGGCTAATGCCAAAGTCATAGAAGCTAGCAAGAATATGGCTTTGCGAGCCCTGGATATCGGAAAGTAAAGGGGGCTGATGAATGAAAATGGGTATCGTTGACGCTGGCAGTGTGGAAGCAATTAATCTCAAAGCGAACACCATCAGCAGTCCTAGCCAAAACATTGATGGAGATACCGGTAACAACTTCGTGAGTTATCTTAAGGAAGCACTTAATGAGGTGAATAACTACCAGCAAGAAGCCTCGCAGAGTGCTATGAACCTGGCAATAGGTAATAACGAATACCTGCATAATACTACTATTGCTTATGAAAAGGCCATTTTAGCACTGCAGCTTACAGTTGAAATAAGGAATAAACTGGTAAGCGCCTATGAAGAGATCATGAACATGCAGGTGTAAATGATTTTGGTTGGGAGTTAAGGGATGGAAAGTTTCGTAAACATGTTTAAGCAATCAACTATGCAAGCCAGGGAAAGCTGGCAGAAATTGAGCCTCAATCAAAAAGTTATTGCAGCAGGAGCAGCCCTGTTTCTATTGAGCACCCTTATATTTTTGCTGAAGCAGGGTGGAGACAGCAACTTTGAGGTTCTCTATGCAGACTTGAGTCAAAAAGATGCTGCAGCAATAGTTGAAAAACTGGATGAAGAAAAAATTCAGTACCAAATTACTGACAACGGCAGCACGATAATGGTGCCGCTGGAAGTCAAATACACCACTCGACTTAAACTAGCCAGTGAAGATTTACCGCAGGGTGAGGTTGGGTTCGAGCTATTTCAGGAAAGTAGTTTTGGTGAAACCCAAACGGACAAAAAGGTCAAGTATCGAGAGGCTCTACAAGGTGAACTGGCCAGAACTATTCAGAGGCTTGATAATGTTCAGGCTGCTAAAGTGAATATAGCTATCCCCGAACAATCATTATTTACTGATAATGAAGAACCCACTAAAGCATCCGTAGTCGTCAATACCATAAGTGGAGCTGCCCTGGGTTCCAAGGAAGTTCGATCGATAATTAATCTGGTTGCCAACAGTGTGGAAGGGCTGGATACAGAAAATGTTGTCATAGTCGACCAATACGGTACCCTGCTATCCGATGGCGTAGAAATGTCAGGGGAAAGTAATGCCACAGAATTACTGCAAATGCAGTTGGATCTCAAACGGGCCTATGAAACAGCTAAACAGAGTGCTATACAGACTATGCTGGATAAGACTCTGGGCAAAGACAATTCGGTGGTGCGAGTAAATGTTGAACTCAACTTTAACAGCGTTCAAGAGACCTCAGAAAAGTACAGTCATGACCCAGACGGCCCATTTGTGCGCAGCGAACAGCTTATCAAAGAATCCAGCACTAATACTACTGAAACTGGAGGAGTTCCAGGTACAGACACTAATATCCCCCAGTATCAAGAAGTTGATACTGAAAATGGCAGTTCTTCCTATGATAAAAGTGACGAAACCAGCAATTATGAAATTAACAAGACTGAAACGCTCACTCAATATGCCCTGGGTGAAGTAAAATATGACTATTTGACAGCTTCAGTCTTCGTGGACAATGAAGGAGCCAGACAGGCTAACCTGGGCGAAACCGACGAAGAGCGAACTAAAAAAATTAGAAATATTGTAGCTGCTGCCTGTGGACTAAGAGAAAATCGCAGTGATGAAAATGTTCGTCTGGATGAAAACATATCAGTAGAATTTATCGATTTTTATGCAGAACCAGAGCCTGAACCAGTTGCGTTAGGTGGGGCGGATGGCCTAATACCATCATCATTATTACCATATATCTTGGCGGGTTTTGCACTCCTATTAGTAATAATTATCATATTAATCTCGAGGAGAAAAAAGAAGAAAGTCTCAGATGAAATCGGGTTAAATGGGTTTGATCTTACTGCTGAGGAAGAAATAAATATTCAGGATCTGGTAGAAAAAAACCTTACCCCGGAGGAAAGAGAAAGCCAAAAAATTAAGGATGAGATTGAAAAACTAATAGATGAAAATCCTGAAGCAGCCGCACAAGTCGTGAAGGCCTGGCTGCTGGAAGACCAGAGGTGATAAAGCAGTTGACGAACAAAAAAACATTAACCGGAAGACAAAAGGCAGCAAATTTCCTTATATTCCTGGGACCAGAAAGATCAGCCCAGATTTTCAAACATCTGAAAGAAGAGGAGATAGAGCAGCTGACATTGGAAATAGCCAATCTGCGTCACGTACAGCCAGACAGGTTAGATGATTTGAACCGGGAATTTTTTGAGATGTGTTTAGCCCGGCAGTTTATCGGGCAAGGGGGGATATCCTATGCCAAGGAGGTTCTGGAAAAAGCTTACGGTGAAGAAAAAACTTTAGAAATCATTACGCGCATATCAGCATCACTACAGGTCAGGCCGTTTGATTTCATGAGAAAAACAGAACCTGGGCAGTTATTGAATTTTATCCAGGGTGAACATCCCCAAACGATTGCCTTGATTCTAGCTTATCTGGATCCGGAACAGGCTTCGCTGGTATTATCTTCGCTTTCGCCGGAGAGGCAATCTGAAGTGGCTAAACGTATTGCGGAGATGGATACCACTTCTCCAGAGGTTATAAAGGAAATTGAACACGTCTTAGAACGGAAGCTATCGTCTATAGCTCCCCAGGAACTTACCAATGCTGGTGGTATAAAAGCAGTGGTGGAAATTATAAACCGAGTTGATCGGGGAACAGAAAAGACTATTATGGAAGCTCTGGAAATTCAAGATCCTGAACTGGCGGAAGAAATTAAAAAACTAATGTTTGTCTTTGAAGACATAGTCATGATAGATGATCGTTCGGTACAGAGAGTGCTGAGGGAAGTAGATTCTCAAGATCTATCCCTGGCATTGAAGGGTTCCAGTCCCGAAGTAGCACAAAAAATATTTAACAATATGTCGGCTCGGGCCGCTGATATGCTGAAAGAAGATATGGAATTCATGGGTCCGGTAAGGCTGCGGGATGTTGAAGAAGCACAGCAGAGGGTAGTTAATACTATTCGCAGGCTGGAAGAAGTAGGGGAAATAGTCGTTGCTAGAGGCGGAGGAGATGAAATAATTGTCTAGAGTAATAAAGGGTTCAACAGTATATGTTTCTCAGCCTAAAGTTATTCAACTAGATGAGCTCCGGGAGCTACAAGAGAAATATGAGCGTAGTAATGTTAGATCACCTAGAAGCAGGAAATTAAAAACCGATGAATTAGAACAGATGAAGGAGGAAAGTGAAGCAATACTGCGCGAAACAGAAGACATGATTATTGAATTGTTGGAAAAGGCGAAGGAAGAAGCAGAGAGTATCATCGCTGAGGGTAATGAAGAAGCCGGCAGCATTGTAGCTGAGGCCAAGGAAGAAGCAGAGCAGATCAGACAAGAGCATATTAAAAGAGGATATGAGGAGGGCATAAGAAAGGCCGAACAAGAAATAGATGAAACAAGAAAAACTGCCCTGCAGGAAAGTCAACAAATCGTTACAGCAGCAGGTAGAACCAAAATGCAAATTTTAAGAACGGCTGAATCTGATATGATGCGTCTGGTGATGGCCATAGCAAGAAAAGTAATAGCTGGAGAAATTGAAACTAATCCCGAGGTGGTAATAAATGTTATTAGCGAAGCTCTAACTTATCTGGACAAAACAGAAAACATCTCGGTTCATATAAATCCTCAGGAAGTCCTGCAGGTACTTGATGCAGTAAACACCGGCCAGATTACAGACAAGAACAATAAACTGGTGGACTTTGATGTGCAGGCGGACAAAAGGGTATCAACTGGAGGCTGCATCATTGATGGTGAAGAGGGACAGATAGATGCCAGCATAGAAACCCGTATAAATAGAATCGAAAAATCCATACAGGGTGTGATTGGGAATGAATGAGCAAGTCTCCTTTAATATAGATAAATATTTTAATCTAATAAATTCGGCCAGCATCTGTCAAATGAAAGGCAAAATATCACAGGCTATAGGCCTTACCTTGGAGGCCACCGGTCCACGATTGAGCCTGGGTGAGCTGTGCTATGTGCAAAGTGATCATCATCCGGAACTGCTTATACCAGCGGAAGTAGTTGGTTTTAAGAATAAACGGATACTGCTTATGCCGCTGGGAGAACTGGAAGGAATAGGACCGGGAAGTGATTTACTGGCTACCGGCGAAACCCTGCAGGTCCATGTGGGAATGGGATTGGTAGGAAGGGTACTGAATGGTCTGGGAGAACCCATCGACGAATTGGGTGGGGTAATAATGGAGGATATTTACCCTGTAATGAATCGGCCCCCTAACCCATTGAAGCGAAGTCGAATCAGACAAGTACTACCGGTAGGAGTTAAAGCAATTGACGGTCTGCTAACCATCGGCAAAGGACAAAGGATGGGGATATTCTCTGGCAGTGGAGTGGGAAAGAGTACCTTGATTGGCATGATCGCACGAAATACTGAGGCCGATATTAATGTTATTGCCCTTATTGGTGAGCGTGGAAGAGAAGTTAGAGAATTTCTCGAGCGAGACCTGGGTGAAGACGGACTGGCCAAATCAGTAGTAGTAGTTGCAACATCGGATCAACCAGCTTTAGTAAGACTCAAAGGTGCATTTGTTGCTACCAGTATTGCGGAATACTTTCGGGATCAGGGTAAAGATGTATTGTTGTTAATGGATTCGCTTACCCGCTTTGCTCTGGCCCAACGTGAGATTGGACTGGCGATTGGAGAACCGCCAGCCACTAGAGGATTTACACCATCAGTATTTGCGCTGCTGCCCCGACTGCTGGAAAGAGCAGGTACATCGGATAGAGGCAGTATAACCGGGTTATATTCTGTTCTAGTAGAAGGGGATGATATGAATGAACCGATTACTGATGCAGTTCGGGGAATTGTAGATGGTCACATAGTATTGAGCCGCAAATTGGGGGCAATGAATATATACCCAGCAGTAGACGTAATGCAGAGTATCAGCCGGGTAATGATTGACCTGGTCAATAAAGAACATATGGAGGATGCCACTAGATTCAGAAATATTTTGGCAGCCTACGAAGAGGCCCGGGACCTGATAGATATTGGAGCGTATAAAGAGGGAAGCAACCCGCGAGTTGATGAATCCATCCGTTATATAAACCAGTGTAATGAGTTTCTGAAACAGGGAATATATGAAGAGGCTACATTTGAGAACATCCTGAACCAATTAAATCAATCAATACACAGGGGGAATTAATATGCAAGCATTTTCCTTCCGGTTGCAGACCAAGCTTAAAGTATCCAATATATATGAAGATATGGCTAAAGACCAACTAAGAGTTCAATTATCAAGCCGTGATACTATAGCGGACCAATTACAATCTTTGAATCGGCAGGTATCAATTTTAGAACAATCTATAAGGTTAATGAAGAATGGTACCGATACATATAAAAGAATGGTATTGAGCAGGGAATATCTACCGGTTTTAAATGAAAGAAAAACCAACATCATCCAACAGTTGGATAAGGCAGAGAAAAGAGTGGATAAGGCTCGAGACCATCTCCTGGCTCGTGCCAGGGAAACCAATACCCTGGAAAAGCTGAGAGAGAGAGATTGGTCTAATTACATTTATGAATGCACCAGGGAAGAGCAGAAACAAATTGATGAAGCGGCTTTGGCAGGATTTTACCGCAACCGATCTCAAACCGCTGTGGGGTAAGTAGTTTTGAGATATGGCAGTTTATAGATATTAAGGTATGGTTAGTCATCGCTGAAGACAATTAGTAAAACGGGAGAAAATGGGAGAATAACAATGAAAAAGGGAACACAAATATTAATACTGGTATTCTTAATACTAGTAATAATGGGTGGAGGGTATTTTTTCCTGACAAAAATGGAAATTTTACCAGTACCAGCATTTCTTAAAAGCATACCTATAGTTAGTTCTCACCTTTCTCTTGATACCTCTGAAGAGGAAAGCGAAGCCCCAGAAGAAAAAACCATAGACGAAATCGATCAATTAAAGATAGAGCTGACTGAAAAAAATAATGAAATACAGAAGCTTAATACCGAACTTAAAGCTCTTCAAAAAGAATTAGTAGAAAACCAGGATGAGCAGGCAGTCTTAGAGCAGCAGGTCATAGAACTGCAGCAGGAAGTCGATAAAGCGAAAATAATGCGCAGTAATAAGGAGGATACCTATAAGAACCTGGCCGAATATTACGCGCTGATGAAAGCCAAGGATGCTGCAGAAATTATGGTGCGGCTTGATGATGAAGATATAATAGGAATTTTCAACCAAATGAAAAGCGAATATACTGCCTCAATACTTCAGAATATGAATAAGGATAGGGCAGCAGTCATAAGTAAAAAAATGCTAGTCTCAAGTACTATATAGCAATCTGGTTTGAATGGGGGTGTGGAACATATAGTTGTTAACATCTTTTGAAGGGAGGTGAACATTTGATTGAAGTGCCTATTCTGAATTTAGAAAATCAAACAGTCATTTTTGGTGAAAGGAAAGTATTGACCAATAATGCCGTTTCGGATACATCTTCCCACGAAGGCGATTTTAACCAACAGCTTCAGAAATATCAGCAAAAAAATAGTAAGAATTTTGTAGATGAAGCGATTGATCTGAAACAAGAAATGGAAGCGGTTACATACCTTCCTGATGAAATCAAATTGGCTTTTATTACTCAACCGTTATTATTACAGCAGGTGGATACAGCTTCTGAAACAGAGCAAGAAATTACGGGTAATATTATGCCAGTATTAAACAATGAAGCGGTGTCAGAACATATGACCGAAGCGATGGACAATACTGTGCAAACTATTTTGCATGATAATAGCATTATGACAGATATGGAAATTGAAGAAAAAACATTATTGCAGGAGGCTGAGATTATTACAGCAGAAATACCAGCAGTGTCTGCTGTAATACCAAAAACCAATATTGATCTGCAAAATACTCAAAACGCACAAAATACTCAAAACGTGGAAGCAGGTGAGCAGATTGATCCTCAGCAGATCCTGAATAGTATGGAAGAAGCAGACGAAAACGGTAAATCTATCAGTGTTAAAAACGTCATTCAAACAACTAAAGAAATAAGCGAGGTTGATCAAGATAAAATAAAAATAATCGCAGAACAAGGACAAAATGATAAGCCAACGGCAAAGAACGATCAGAATGACGTAAAAAAACTAATGGATTTTGAGACTAATAGAATGAAGGCCAGCAAATTATCTGATATTGATGAAACAAGCAAACAGGAAACCGGGAGCGACTTGCAGGATATGACAGATAAAACATCGTTGACAGAATTGAAGCTGAGAAATACGGAGGGGAACTTTCAGAACAAATTCCCAAATTCCATAAGCACTAAAGATGTGATTGAACAGATTGTTGAAAAAGTAGAACTTATTCAGGGGAAAAAAGTATCAGAGATAGAAATAGAGTTGAAGCCCGAATTTCTGGGGAAAATGACGGTTAAACTGGTGATGGAAGAGGGGGGATTAACAGCCAAGTTTGTTACTGACAATCTGCAAACTAAACAATTGCTTGAAAACAACCTGAATAGTTTGAGGCTGACCCTTGAGGATCATGGAATTAAGGTGGAGAAAACTGAGGTAAACGTACAGCTGAATAATGGGGGTATGTTTGACGGATCAGAAGGTAATCAACAGGATAAATGGCAGAACCAGGTGTATGAACCTTACCGCTTGGAATATATTGAGGAAATTGCATCGGGTGACGAACATTTAGACAATATGGAGACTAATGCACAAGACTATATGGGTGTAGACATGGTGAAAGAAGGCAGTATGAATTTTCTAGTCTAAGGCGTGTTGTTAAAAATCAATAAAGATGTTAACGGAATACAAAGTCATATTAACATTAAATTGTACGAGGAGGTAATGTTATGAGCATAACAATTAATGATACTGACTATTCAAGCTGGTTAACTCAATCTGTTGATACTTCTAGCTCAAGTTCAGCAATAGACATAGCGACAGATCAATTCTTAACCTTATTTGTTGCAGAGCTGCAGAATCAGGATCCACTTGAACCCACTTCTAATAGTGAGTATATTGCGCAAATGGCAGCTCTCTCTCAAGTATCGCAGATGGAAGATTTAAATGCACAAATAGAAACGTTGGCAAGTAGTTTTAAATACTATGCTGGTACAAGCCTGAGTCTGCAAGAAGCGGGAGCTTTGATTGGAAGGGCAGTAGCTTATACAAATTCCGCAGGTGAAGCTGCCACCGGAGTTATTGACAGTATTTATTTTGATGACGGGGTACCCTATTATCTTGTTGGCAATGACGTAATAACCTCGGAAGATATAGTCGCAATAGGAGGCATAGCCAGCAGTACAGATGAAACAGAGAGTGAAGATACTACAGAAAGTGAAACATCTGATACTACAGATGCGACAGAAACTACCGAGGTAGAATAAAGTGTCTGACAAGATAATTTTTCCTTATCAATCTATACAGCCCGTAGGTTCGGAGAAAAAACTTGATAGCAGCAGCACTGCTTTAAACAGTACTGCCAGTTTCAAAAGTCTACTTAAAAATGAAGTTAACGGCGAAGTGAAATTCTCCAAACATGCTCAGGAGAGGCTAAAAGCAAGAAACATTAAGTTGAATGAAGAGGATCTGCAGAAACTGCAGAACGCGGTGGATAAAGCAAGAGCAAAAGGAGCGAAAGATTCATTAATATTACTTAATAACCTCGCTTTGATAGTCAGCGTAAGAAACAATACCGTCATTACGGCAGTTAATGAAGAGAATGTTCAAGATAATGTTTTTACTAATATCGATAGTGCAATTATTGTATAGGGCTGGACCTCGAAGAGGAAGCTCTGGATGCCAAACGACAGAAGCATCTACAACATTTAAAAGGAGGTCAGATGAAATATGATGCGTTCATTGTATTCCGGTGTAGTGGGATTAAAAAATCTCCAGACCAAACTGGATGTAATAGGTAATAACATTGCAAATGTTAATACTACCGGTTATAAAAAAAGCCGGGTAGTATTTGAAGACGCCCTTTATCAAGCCATTCGTGGAGCATCAAGTCCCACCGATTCCAGTGGAGGCACAAATGCCATGGCGGTAGGATTAGGCATGACGATAAGCAGTATAGACCAGATACATACAGCAACTTCTACCAGCACTACAGGTAATCTAACCGACCTGGCTATTGATGGCGGTGGGTATTTCATAGTCAATGATGGTGAAAATACTTATTACACTCGGGCCGGTAGTTTCAATTTTGATAGTAATGGTAATCTAGTAAATTCCGCCGGGAATTTTGTCCAGGGATGGATGGCAGATGATAGCGGTACCGTAGATACCACCAATTCCGTTGGGAATATTGACATATCAAGTTACCAGAGTATAGCTGCCAAAGCTAGTGAAGAAGTTGAATACTCTGGGAATCTGGATGCAGGTGATGGGGTAGCGCAGGTAAGCGGGGCGGATATTACTGTAACTGCATCAGACCAATACGCCAGTGATGATGATTCAATAATTTTGTCCACGGAGGTATATGATTCACTTGGCAATGAGATAACCGTATATCTAAGGTTTTTTAAACAGGATACAGATACCTGGGCTTGCGATATTTCGTTGGATCCGGATTTTGAGGATGCCACTGGCTACACTCCGGCAACTGATTTTGAATTATACGATATTTCAGCTGGCGGAACATCTTCGAGTACATGGGAGATATTGCGGGCTTATAATCTAGAGTTTGATACCGGTGGAGAAATAAGTGATCCAGACAACGCCCAGATCTCGCTGGTGATTGATCGCAGTGCGGAAGGGGCAGATGATATTGAACTAACCATTGATCTTTCCGAGTTTACTCAATACAGTTCTGAATCAACCGCATCATACAGCCAGGATGGGTACAGCGCGGGTAGTTTGAGCAGTTATTCGATTGGAATCGATGGAACCCTAACCGGGGTCTATGACAATGGCCAATCAATGGATATAGCCCGCGTGGCTTTAGCCAATTTTCAAAATCCTGCTGGCCTGATTCAAACTGGCTCTAGCCTCTTTCAATCATCTACTAATTCTGGCACTCCTGTTATAGGAGCGCCGGGAGAAGGGGGGACGGGGGCGCTTATTCCTGGAAGTTTGGAGATGTCCAATGTGGACCTGGCGGAAGAGCTCACCGATATGATTGTAACCCAGAGAGCTTTTCAGGCTAATTCTCGGATAATTACTACTTCCGATGAAATGCTGGAAGAATTGGTTAATCTCAAGAGATAACGAAGTCATCTCCGGGGGAATTATCTCCCGGAGAATATAAAGAGGTGAAACGGTGATTTATCTAACCCGGTTGAATGGGGAAAAAATCATATTAAATATGGATTTGATTGAGTTTATGGAAAAAACACCGGATACCGTAGTCACTCTCACAACCGGGAAGAAGTTTGTGGTACGTGAACCGGTTAATGAAATTGTGGATAACATTAATTGGCTAAAAAGAAAACAGTTTTCAACCTTAAAAGATTAGTCATGGTAAGGGGGATTCAAAGTGGCAGATGAAAATACCGTAGAAACAGGGGAAAAAAAATCGGGATTCGACTTAAAAATCATTATTCTCGGTATGGTTATATTCATTGTTCTGGTAGGTGGGTCTTTTTATTTAATGAAGTCCATAATGGCTCCTTTAATGCCAGCTGAAGAAGTCAGTGAGAGCGAAGGAAGCGAAGCTGATATTGGAGTGCTGGTACCGATTGGAGAATTCATGACTAATATTAACGATGTGGCTGGTACCCGCTATTTAAAAGTTGAAGTTACGGTTGAATCATCTGATGAAGATGCACAGGAAAAGATAGAGGCATATATGCCGGTAATACGGGACAGTATCCAAGGGATTTTATCTGCCAAGATGGTAGACGATTTAGATATCCGCAACCGAGATAATTTGAAATTGGAAATCAAGGATGAAATAAATCGAAAAATTGGCCTGGATACCATAAAAAATGTTTATTTTACCAGCTTTATTATGCAGTAATTATAACCAGTAGGGAGGGTTATAATGAGCGAAGTTTTATCGCAAAACGAAATAGATGCTCTGTTATCAGCATTAAGCAGCGGATCGGTTAATGCTGAAGAACTCAAAGAAGAACAGAGCAAGAAAAAAGTAAAAGTATATGACTTTAGAAGACCCAGTAAGTTTTCTAAAGATCAGCTGCATACCTTGCAGGTGATTCACGACACCTATGCGAGAGCTTTGAGTACTTTTTTATCAGCTCAGCTTCGTATGCCAGTGCAGATGGAAGTCCTGTCAGTTGAACAGCTGACCTATGATGAATTCATGAGGTCTATTCCCAATCCTACCATCTTGAATATATGTTCCTTTTATCCGCTGGAAGGTAACATTATAATGGAGATCAATCCCAATCTGGGATTTGCTATTTTAGATAGAATGCTGGGAGGACAGGGACAGGCTCCTTTAAAAATTAGGAGTTTAACAGAAATTGAACAGACCGTTATGGAAAGAATAGTACAGCGTATGTTGAGCTATCTTACCGAACCGTGGGGAAGCATCATAGAGATTGAAGCCAACCTGGAACGAGTGGAAACCAATCCCCAATTTACCCAATTGGTCTCTCCAGCAGAAGTAATGATGATAATTTCTATTGAAGCCAAACTGGGAGATGTATTGGGAATGATAAATATTTGTATACCCTTCCTGGTATTAGAACCCATAATGGATAAACTCAGCGTCCATTTTTATTATTCCTCGTCTTCACAAAAACGCAATCCTGAAAACATGAATTTGATTCAAAATAAATTGGAAACAACCCGACTAACGATTAAGGCAATTTTAGGTGAGAACACCATTACAGTTCAAGACTTATTGGAGCTGTCAGTTGGAGATGTGATTCCCCTGAGAAGAAGAACTGGGGAACAATTGGACCTGGTAATTGGAGAACGTACAAAATTTATGGGTAAGCCAGGGGTAAATGAAGGTAAGTTAGCCATACAGGTATGCAGTGTGGTAGAGGAGGTAATAGATTATGAGTGAAGGTATACTATCCCAGCAAGAAATAGATGCCCTGCTTTCAGCAGGCAACAACAATAATGATGAAGATACCAGCGAGATGCATACCCAGATAACGGAGTATCAAAAAGATACTCTGGGTGAAATTGGAAACATAAGCATGGGTACTGCCGCTACGACACTTTCTATGTTGCTTAAAAGAAAGGTATCCATAACTACTCCTCATGTAACAGTGACTACTCGGCAGGAAATACAGAATGAGTATCCGCTTCCTTATGTAATTGCAGAAGTTCAGTATACTCAGGGTCTGGATGGATCCAACCTGTTAACTGTCAAAGCTGAAGATGCCTGTATAATAGCCGATTTAATGATGGGTAAAGATCCTATAGAAAAACGAGTTGAGTTGGACGAACTGGATTTGAGTGCGGTTGGCGAGGCCATGAATCAAATGATGGGCTCCGCTACTACCAGTCTATCGTCTATGTTCAATCAAAGAATTGATATTGCCCCTCCCATTATGAACGTGATTGATCTGGGTAAGGAAAATCTTGCTCTGCCCACAGATTATACCCAATTGGTTCAGATTAAATTCAAGATGGAAATTGAAGATATGTTGAAGAGTGAAATAATGCAGATCATTCCTATGGAAGCCGTTACTACCATGATTAAAGTTTTAGAGAGAAATGTAGAAGATTTAACTACTGATGAAGCGATTCCCGAAGTAAATGATGTGCCATCACCTAATACTCAACCTACTGCCGACAGAAAAGAAGAACCTGGATCTGGACCGGCAGATTCAGAGCCAGTAATTGCCTGGAGTGATATGTCCAACATGAACAGCAGTTCTCCAATAGTAGGATCGGGTGATTCCCATACTATTCAACCGGCACAATTCAGTATACTGCAGGAAAGCAATATGGGAGAAACGCATCAAAACATTAGTTTAATTATGGATGTCCCACTGGATGTTTCGGTGGAACTGGGCAAAACCAGGAAGACCATAAAAGAGATACTCGAGCTCCAGCAGGGATCAATAATACAGCTTAATAAAATGGCTGGTGAACCCGTAGATTTGTTGGTTAATGGTAAATTAATTGCCAAGGGGGAGGTTGTAGTGATAGATGAAAGTTATGGAATAAGAATAACCACCATAATAAGTCCATTGGATAGAGTAAATAAATTACAATAAAGAATCAGGAGGTTAGAGATGGGTAAAAAAATTCTTGTGGTTGATGATGCTGCATTTATGAGAATGATGATCAAAGACATTTTAAGTAAAAATGGTTATGAAGTCGTTGGTGAGGCTGAAAATGGTGCAGTAGCGTTGGAAAAATTTAAGGATTTGCAGCCGGATCTAGTTACTATGGATATTACCATGCCGGAAATGGATGGCATAACCGCGGTAAAAGAAATAAAAGGTATGGATGGTGCTGCTCGAATAATCATGTGCAGTGCTATGGGACAACAGGCCATGGTAATAGATGCCATACAAGCCGGAGCTAAAGATTTCATAGTTAAGCCATTTCAACCCGAAAGAGTAATCGAGGCAGTAAGCAAGGCACTTGAATAGATAACCGATAATTAGGTGGGAAAACTATTGATTTTATCTAAGCAAAAGACACTATTTCTAATAATACTCACTACAATACTGGTGGTTGTCATTCTAAACATTTATGCTGCAGATGTGCTGGCCATAGATGACATTCAAGCACTGCAGAATGAGTTGGGCCAGGATACTCCGGCTGCTAACCAGACCAATAACGTAGCTGTGGAATTTATTAAACTATTGTTTATCTTAGTTTTGATTATTGGAGCAGCCTGGTCGGTAGTAAAAATATTTGGCCAGAAAGCTACTGCCAGGTTGCAGGGAACCTGGCTGCATGTGGTAGATGAAGTGATACTGGGTCAGAACAGAGGCATTATTATCTGTGAAGTCGGCCAAAAGATTTATGCAGTCGGGGTGACAGACCATAATATTTCCCTGTTATTTGAAATCAGCAACCCCAAATTAATGGAGGAAATAGCATCTGGTGATTATACGTTTCACAATAAACAGGATAATCTCAAAATCTTTAGAAATGGAGTAAGTAGACTATTTGCGGGCCGCGATAGTCTATCTAACAAAAAGAACTTTCATTCCCTGATGGAAGAGCAGAACAAGAGGCTGGAGGATATATTTAAATACGATCGTAATGATGCAGATGATAAAACTAGAAGAAGTGATAATAATGTTTGATATTTTTAAAAAGGGCAGCAGAGCCATTCTTTTTATAACGCTAATCATACTATTTGTTACCATTTTTCCCGCCGGTGTTAATGCGGAGCCGATACAAATCCCTGACATAAACTTTCAGGTGCAGGGGACTACTGATGATCCGCAGGGACTGTCAACTGCATTGCAGATGGTTGTATTACTAACAGTGTTATCTCTTGCTCCAGCGATTCTTATAATGCTCACCTCATTTACCAGGATAATAGTGGTATTGTCCTTTGTAAGAAGTTCTCTGGCAACTCAACAGATGCCGCCCAATCAAGTACTCATTGGATTAGCCTTGTTTCTAAGTTTTTTTGTTATGGCCCCGACCTTGCAGGAAGTTAATTCTCAGGCAATACAGCCCTACCTGAATGGAGAAATAAACCAGGAAATAGCTATGGATAAAGGCATGGATCCCTTGAGAGATTTTATGCTTAAGCAGACCCGGGAAAAGGATCTGGCTCTATTCGTCAGGATGGCCAATATGGACCGACCTAATAATTTTGCCGATATACCCAATTATGTACTCATTCCTTCATTTATTATAAGCGAGTTGAAAACTGCTTTTCAGATTGGATTCGTCATTTTTGTTCCATTCCTGGTTATAGATATGGTAGTGGCCAGTGCCCTGATGTCCATGGGTATGATGATGCTTCCGCCTATGATGATATCATTACCTTTTAAAATACTGCTGTTTGTACTGGTGGACGGCTGGGGACTAGTTATTGAATCGCTTATTATGAGCTTTAGATAGGAGAGGATTTTAATGTACCAGGACATAGTACTTGGAATTGCGCATGAGGCGGTAATAACAGTCCTTCTGGTTTCAGCCCCCATACTGGGTACAGCTTTAGCCACCGGCTTGATAATTAGTATTTTACAGGCCACCACCCAGATACAAGAAATGACATTAGTTTTCGTTCCTAAAATAGTAGCTGTTTTACTGGTAGTCATCATTTTTGGACCGTGGATGTTAAACATACTGACAAGTTTTGTAATAGATCTATACAGTGCGATACCCCAGATGGTGACAATATAAAGTGGAATGGGAGAGAGCTAAATGGGTGCTTTTGCTTTAGACAGTTTTTTATTAATACTGGGCAGATTATCGGGTCTATTTATCAGTGCCCCTATATTCAGCAGCAAACAGATTCCGGTAACCATTAAAGCTTTGATCCTGGCTACGCTGGCTGCTACCCTGGCTTGCTTTGTCCCTGTTCAATACGGAATTGAAGTGCAGAACGTCGGACAGTTTACCGCAGCCATGGTAACAGAAATATTTGTGGGATACATAATAGGTTTCGCCGTCTATGTAGTATTGGCCGCGATACAACTGGCTGGTCAGGTTATGGATATGCAAATGGGTTTTGCCATAGTCAATGTTGTAGATCCACAATCCGGTGCTCAGATACCATTAATGGGTAATTTAACTCAGATTCTGGCTCTCCTAATGTATCTGGCTATTGATGGACATCACTATCTGCTGCAGGCGATAGTACATAGTTATAATATCATCCCGGTGTTGGGGCTGAATCTCAGTGGTGAATTCTACCAGATCATAGTTGAAATCAGCGTTTATATGTTTGTTATAGCGGTTAAGATAGCAGCGCCTATTTTAGTAGTAACCATGACTACGGATATTGCTATGGGCTTCATGGCTCGAACCGTACCGCAGATGAACGTTTTTATTGTAGGTTTACCACTGAAAATAATAGCTGGTTTAATTGCCTTATGTCTATTTCTCCCGGTTTATTTATGGATATTTAATATATTATTTGATAGATTCTTCACCTATCTGGATCAGATAATTATGGCTTTAGGTGTATGAGAATGATAGATGAATATATAGTTAATTTCCCCTTTGATCTGCAGCTTTTTGCTGATGAAGGTAATACCGGAGAAAAAACTGAGAAAGCAACGCCCAGAAGGGTCGAAGAAGCCAGGAAAAAGGGACAGGTTTTCAAAAGCAGTGACCTGAACTCAGCAGTTATTCTTATGGCCGGATCTGTGACAATATTTATAACCTTACCGTATATGATTGATACCTTGAAGTCGTTTACCCAGTTTTGTTTGATTGACAGGAGTATTTATGAATTTTCGAATGAATATCTGAGTATTCTCTTTGTCGAAGTGTTAATTACTATGGCCAAATGCCTGGTGCCGGTATTAGGAATAACATCGATTACAGCACTGCTGGTAACTTATCTGCAAGTAGGATTTGTTTTTAGTGGAGAGGTACTGACGCCAAAACTTGATCGGCTCAACCCGGTGGAAGGTGCTAAAAAAATATTTTCTAAAAGAGCCCTGGTGGAACTGGCCAAGTCGCTGTTTAAAGTTACAATAACCGGATATATCGTCTATTCCGTAGTCAATAAATATTATTTAATGTTTGCAAGACTGGTTGATATGGAACTGGCAGCAAGTATCATAGTGTTAAGCCAGGTAGTATACGAGATGGCCTTAAAAGTCGGAGTTGCCTTTATAATTATTGGGGTTTTGGATTACTTATACCAGAGGTATGAATATGACAAATCTTTAAAAATGAGTAAGTATGATATTAAACAGGAATACAAACAAACTGAGGGGGATCCGATGCTAAAGTCAAGGCAGCGCCAAATACAGAGGGACATAGCTATGAAGCGAATGATGGCCGAAGTACCTCGAGCCGATGTGGTGATCACCAATCCCACTCATTTTGCGGTGGCATTGAAATATGAAGCGGAAATAATGGCTGCACCTGTCGTAGTAGCCAAAGGACAGGATTTTGTGGCCTTGAAAATAAAAGAACTGGCTCATGCAAACAGCGTAATCGTGGTGGAAAATCCACCACTGGCAAGAACCCTGTATGCTGCAGCGAAAATAGGAGATGTAATACCGGAAGAACTATTTCAGGCAGTAGCAGAGGTACTGGCATTTGTATATAAGCAAAAGAGGATTGTATTGTAAGCGGGAGGCCTGAATGATGGAACTAAGGGCAGATTGGTTTAAAAAAATTCTTAACTACAGCGATTTAATAATAGCATTCGTGGTAATCACCATCGTAATGATGATGATAATACCTATGAAGCCCATAATGTTAGACGTTTTACTAACGTTTAATATTAGCTTTGCCCTGATCATCATTATGGTAGCCATGTTTAATATTGACCCTCTGGAATTTTCAGTATTTCCATCCCTGCTGCTTATAATGACTTTATTCAGGTTATCATTAAATATTTCTTCGACCCGATTGATTCTCCTGAATGCTCAAGCGGGAGAAATAATAGCATCCTTTGGTTCGTTAGTGGTAGGCGGAAATACCGTAGTAGGTCTGGTAATTTTTTTAATCATTGTAGTGATTCAATTTGTAGTAATTACCAAAGGTGCAGAACGAGTTTCAGAAGTAGCGGCCCGGTTTACCCTGGATGCGATGCCAGGCAAACAGATGGCCATCGATGCAGATCTCAATGCCGGACTCATTGATGAACAGAAAGCTCGGGATAGAAGAGAAAAAATTCAGAGAGAAGCCGACTTCTATGGGGCCATGGATGGAGCCAGTAAATTTGTTAAAGGGGATGCCGTAGCCGGAATTATTATAACCATTATAAACATCGTTGGGGGACTTGTTATTGGCATGGCTCAAAAAGGAATGGCAGCAGGTGAGGCGGTACAAATATATACTCTGTTAACCGTAGGAGATGGCCTGGTCAGCCAGATCCCAGCCTTACTGATATCAACCGCAACCGGCATTGTGGTAACCAGAAGCGCTTCTAGTTTCAGCTTAGGCAAGGAACTGGGCTTGCAGTTATTTAATTATCCCAAAGCATTGGGAGTAGCGGCAGTGATTCTACTGGTCCTGGGCACCCTGGGCTTGCCCAAAATTCCTATGTATTCATTGGCACTAGTATTTGGAATATCGTTTTTTGCCCTTCGTTCTTCAGGACAGGAAACAGCAGATGAAAGTGACCTGGATAATTTACACGAAATTGAGGAAATAAAGAAGCCGGAAAACGTGATTGAACTGCTGCAGGTGGAAAAAATGGAGCTGGAACTGGGTTATGCCTTAATTCCACTGGTGGATTCGGAACAAGGTGGAGACTTGCTGGATCGAATTGTAATGATCAGACGACAATGTGCGACGGAACTCGGGTTTATCGTGCCCCCGGTTAGAATCAGGGATAATATGCAGCTTAAGCCTAATTCGTATACGGTTAAGATCAAAGGAATACCTATTGCCTCAGGTGAAATGATCATTGATAATTACCTGGTTATTGGGCCGGATATAGAAAATGACACTCAGCTTAAGGGAATGGATACTGTTGAACCAGCCTTCAAACTCCCGGCCCGATGGATATCTTCTAAAGACCGGGAATTGGCCGAGACCAAAGGATACACGGTGGTAGATCCGCCATCGGTACTGGCTACCCATATGACATCAATAATAAAAGGCCATGCTTATGAACTCCTGGGAAGACAGGAAATACAACATA
This sequence comes from Syntrophomonas sp., assembly GCA_016841245.1. Classification (GTDB taxonomy): domain Bacteria; phylum Bacillota; class Syntrophomonadia; order Syntrophomonadales; family Syntrophomonadaceae; genus JAAYJK01. The sequence goes on along the minus strand of JAENZN010000001.1, from coordinate 338,452 downwards.
CTATAGATTTTATGAAACAGCAAAATTCCGCAGTCATAGACGAGCTGGTACCTGACTTAATGAATCTGGGAGATATACAGAGAGTATTGTCTAATCTATTAAAGGAACAGATTTCTATAAGAGATATGCTAACAATTTTTGAGACCCTGGCTGATTATGCCAAAGTAACCAGGGATACCGATTTGCTCAGCGAATATGTGCGGCAGGCATTGAAGAGGCAGATCAGCCGGCAGTATGCCACCGATGATGAAAAATTGGCCGTACTGACCATGGATCCAGGTCTGGAAGAAAACCTGCGGGAATCAGTTCAGCAAAGTGAATATGGTTCCTATTTGGCGCTGGACCCGGAGGTAGCTCAAAAAATTGTAGATAAACTTTCTCTTTTTCATGAACAGATTACTACCAAAGGGCAGACTCCAATCATTATTTGTGCCCCCGTATTACGCTTGTATTTTAAACGATTTATTGACAGGTTCATTTCCAATTTTACTGTACTGTCCTATAACGAAGTCGATGACAGTACTAATGTTGAAGTGATAGGGATGGTGTCATTATGAAAATAAAAAAATTTGTAGCCAGAGATTTCAAGTCTGCTATTAAACAAGCCCAGTACGAAATGGGGAGCGATGCTATAATACTGCACACCCGTCAGCTAAAAAAGAACAGGTTTCTGGGCTTCCTTTCACCATATCATGTGGAGATAACGGTAGCAGTAGACGAAAATTTGAAAGTGAATACTGATCTGAAGCGTGAAAGAAACCCTGGTTACAGCAGCACAGAGCTAAAAGATACTATTGCTTTAAAAAGGCAAGAAGCAGCAGATATGGATAATTCTGCTGCAGAAGATCAATTACTGCTGGAGCTGCAGCAGATGAAAGACATGATGACCGACATAAAAATGAAAATGCATGAAGTGGGTGCAATAAAGGGGATATCTGATACTGCTCAACATTTCTATCAGATTTTAGTTAGCAATAATGTTAATCAGGATATCGCTCTAAGTATAGTGAGCAGTATTGAATCTAACCTGCCGGCACAAAAGATGGATGATGCAACCTGGGTGAGAGATGTTTGTATTAATGTTTTGCAGGAGTATATCAGTGACATATCTCCTATAACCATTACTCCTGGTAAAAAAGGCCATATAGTATTTATAGTTGGACCTACCGGCGTTGGTAAGACTACTACTATTGCCAAACTGGCAGCAAATATGACTTTTTTAGAAAAGAAAACGGTAGCCCTGGTAACCCTTGATACCTACCGGGTTTCTGCAGCAGAACAGTTACGAACCTTTGCTGAAATAATAGGTATTCCCATCAGTGTAGTATTCAATGCTGCTGATTTTACCGAGGCTATCCAAGATTATCAGGACAATGACATCATATTTGTGGATACGGCTGGCAGGAGTCCCAGGAATCCTCAGCAGATGGAAGAATTGAAAGGTTATATGAAGCTAGGGCAGCCAGATGAAACCATTTTAGTATTAAGTGTTACCACCCATAGTCAGGATTTAATAAAAATATATCGCCAATTTTCGCCTATGAATATAGATAAAGTGATTTTTACCAAACTGGATGAAACATACAGTTATGGTCAGATACTAAATACTGTATATGAAATAAATAAACCAGTAGCATATTTGACTACTGGACAGAATGTGCCAGATGACATTGAGGTGCCGGATCCACTTCATTTGGCCAGCCTGCTGTTAAGAAAGGATGGCCTGGCATGAACGATCAAGCAGAAAAACTGAGAAAAATGGCTTCCAGTATTCGTCGGCAGATAGAAGTAGAAATGGTTAATAAACCCAGCAGCCAAACCCGGGTTATCGTCATAAGCAGCGGTAAGGGTGGAGTAGGAAAAAGTACCATAGCATTAAACATGTCACTGGTACTTTGTTCATACGGCAAAAAGGTAATATTGATGGATGCTGACATGGGGATGGCCAACATAGATATTATGCTGGGGATAGTACCTAATTATACAATTCAACATGTAGTGCAGGGGCGAAAAAGACTAAAGGATATTGTTATAGATGGACCTGCTGGAGTTAAGATAATTCCAGGAGGATCAGGTATCAATGAATTGGCGAATCTTAACGATAATGAAACTAGTAGGCTTATCCAGGAATTAGGGAAAGTAGATGGAGAGTATGATTATATGATAATTGATACCGGGGCAGGAATATCGAGAAATGTAATAAGTTTTCTTCTAGCGGCCGATGATGTAATTATTGTGACTACAGCCGAACCTACTTCTTTAACAGATGCTTATGGTACGGTAAAAACTATTATCAGACAATCTTATGCGGGGCAAATTTATCTGATTGTAAATAAGGTCACTAATAATTCTGAGGGAATAATGGTAGCAGAGAAATTCCGGATAGCCTGTAACAAATTTTTAGCAACGGATATTATACCTATCGGAAACGTTGTGAGTGAACCCGTTGTGGTAGAAGGTATAATGAGGCAGCAAGCATTTACTCAGATATTTCCTCATAGCACGGCAACCCACAATATTGTGTCTATAGTTAACAGGTTAATGGCAGGTTATGATATGCAGTGTTCTGATGCAAACCAACCAGGGGGAGTAAGAAAATTCTTCAGGAAACTGAGCAGTATATTTAGGAATAAAGATTTAGGGGTAGGGTAATTGCATGGAAAATCTCAGGATTAATCAACTTATGGATATAGTTATCGAAGGAGATACTTTCCGGGAATATTATCCGGTTAGGATTGAAAACATCGATGAACAATCGCTTTTCATAGGCATGCCCATGAAACAGGGTGGAATAATACGATTGCAGATAGGACAGGAAATACGATGCGTTTTTCGCAATGGCAACCAGTATTATACATTTTCTACCATTGTAACGGGCCTAATCAAAAATCCTATTCCAATGCTGATAACAGATAGACCCACGCAATTATCGAAGATTAATCAAAAGAGGGCTTATGTTCGCATCGAAGTAGTGTTGCCAATAGAATATCGACTGCTTGGTGATAGTGATGATGATTTGGAAAATGATAGGGAGATATTTTATAAGGGGCAAACCGTAAACGTCAGTGCAGGAGGGGTACTCCTCAGCACCGATGTACGATTAGAACCCCGACAGCTTATGGAGATAAAACTGTATATACCCAATTACGACCCATTTTGCTCCAAAGCCAGGGTCTTACGCATTTTTGACAAAGTCGATTTCAGACGGAAAAATATTTGGGCGGCTATACAATACATGGAAATATCTGATGCCAAGCGTGATAAGTTGTTTAATTACATATTTGAAAAAGAAAGAGAGTTAATTAATAAGGCTTATAAGCAATAAAGGAGGATGTTATGAAACCAATAAGGGTACTAGTGGTAGATGATTCAGCCTTTATGAGAAAAGTGATTTCAGACATTGTTAATCAGGCTCCTGGCCTGGAAGTGGCTGGCATAGCCCGAGATGGTGCTGATGCGCTTAAAAAAATACAGGATATTAAACCGGATGTAATAACCATGGATATCGAGATGCCGGTACTGGATGGTATGTCAGCATTAGAGAGGATTATGCAAAATAACCCGGTGCCGGTAATTATGTTAAGCAGCTTAACTAAAGACGGTGCGGAAAAGACTATGAAAGCATTAGAGCTCGGTGCAGTCGATTTTATTGCCAAGCCTTCCGGCCAAATTTCTCTGGATATAGACAAGATACAAAATCAACTGGTAGAGAAAATAGTTATAGCTGCCGGCACCAAGAACAAAATTACCCATAGGAGTAATCCTCCCAGGCCAATTAGAGAAATTGTACCAAATATTCCGAACACTAAGATGAATTTAGACAATAAGCACCAGGAATTAAATAAACTGGTGTTAATTGGAACATCAACGGGTGGACCCAAAGCACTGCAGGATGTGATTCCCACCCTGCCATCCAGCATTAATGCTGGAATTTTGATAGTGCAGCATATGCCCCCCGGCTTTACAAAATCACTGGCAGAAAGACTGGATAGCATGTCCAGGATAAAAGTCAAAGAAGCAGAGCATGGAGAAAAAGTTGTATCAGGCTGTGCATATATTGCTCCTGGTGATTCTCATATGCTGGTAAAGTCACATGTATCAGATCAGGCAAGAAGCCTGTATATTGTACTGGATAAGTCGGCGCCTATAGGAGGGCACCGGCCGGCAGTCAACAGCATGATGGAATCAGCAGCTGACCAATTTTGGGCCCATATGGTAGGTGTCATTATGACCGGGATGGGCAGTGATGGGGCAGAAGGTATAAAACAAATAAAAGCTAAGAATGGAAAAAACATTGCTGAAGACAAATCAAGCTGCATAGTATATGGGATGCCCAAGGCAGCAGCTGAAACCGGCGCAGTTGACAAGGTGGTACCCCTTAATGAAATAGGGGACTGGATAGTAAGGATGCTCTAGACGAATGGGAATAATTCACAAAATAATAGCATGGGTCAGAATTTAGGGAGAAGGTGTGTTAATGAAAGAGTAAGGGGGAGTTGTTATGTTATGACTTACTAGAATATTTAAGACCAACGAATGAAAGAAATTTAAGGGGGTGGCTAAGTGGCCATTGATATGTCTCAATATATGGATATTTTCCTCGAAGAGAGCAAGGAGCATCTCAATATATTAAATGAAAACCTGCTTGAATTGGAGAAAAATGCAGGTAACACTAGTAGTCTTAACGAGATATTCAGAGCTGCTCATACCTTAAAAGGTATGGCTTCAACTATGGGTTTTGAAGATGTAGCGGATTTAACTCACCATATGGAAAATGTATTGAGTGCGTTAAAAGAAGGTATATTAACAGTTGATTCTCAAGTAGTAGATGTACTATTTCAATGTTTTGACCGGATGCAGTTCATGATTGATAAATTGGAATCCCTGGGAGCCAGTAATTTGGATAATAGTGACTTGATAAATATGCTGGAGGATATCCAAACCGGTAATTTTGACCCCAATATTAAGAAATATAGTGCTGTAGTGGAAGAAAATCATGAGCCAGCTGAAGAAAAGCATGTAATTGGTTTTGATTTAAACAGCTTCGATATCACAGTAATCAAAGAAGCGATTATGGCAGGAAACAACATTTTTTATGCACACATATCGGTAGACAAAGATTGCATGATGAAAGCAGTTCGAGCATTTATGGTATTCAAAAGCATAGAGGAAGACGGAGAAATAATTAAGTCAGTTCCACATGTACAGGATTTGGATGAGGGGAAATTTGACAGTGATTTTGAATTAATCTTCATATGCACCGCAGGTTTAGAAGAAATAAGCCAGAGAATAAAAAGCATATCGGAAATCACGGTTACTGTCACCGAGTTTGATGACAGTATGCTGACCACGGTTGATAAGGATGTTACAAGTAAAAAAGTGATAAAAAATCTGGAAGTTGCGGAAGAATCCGATGCAGAAAATAAACATGCCCCCAAAGCCAGAAAGACGGTTAGAGTCGATATTGAACGACTGGATATGCTTATGAATCTGGTTGGCGAGTTGGTTATGCATAAAGGTTGTCTGGAACAGATTGGAGCTACTACTAAGATACCGCAATTAAATGAGACTATCGAACAGATGGATAGAATAAGCGCTGACCTGCAATCCGTAGTAATGATAGTAAGAATGGTGCCTATTGAGCAGGTATTTAATCGCTTTCCCCGCATGGTTAGAGATCTGGCCAAAGAATTAAACAAAGAAATCGATTTTATCATGGAGGGAAAGGAAACAGAACTGGATAGAACGGTTATTGATGAAATCGGTGATCCTCTGGTTCATCTATTGAGGAATGCATTGGATCATGGCATTGAATTGCCTGAGAATCGCATAGCAGCAGGCAAACCCGGTCAGGGCACATTGATCTTAAGCGCCCAACATGAAGGGAATAACGTATATATTGATGTTCAAGATGACGGAAGGGGTATAGACTCGGAAGTTATTTTAGCTAAAGCAATAGAAAAGGGGCTCATTAGCAGTAATGAAGCTCAGCAGCTTACTGATAATGAGATTAATAGATTTATTTTTGCCCCGGGATTCAGTACTTCCAGTCAGGTAACTGATATCTCAGGCCGGGGTGTAGGTCTGGACGTGGTCAAGACTAAAATTGAATCAATTAATGGAGACATATCCATAGAAACCAAACCTGGACAGGGGACCAAATTCAGAATTAAACTGCCGTTGACTCTGGCTATTATTCAAGCCTTAATGGTCTCAGTGAAAGATGAAATTTATGCCATACCTTTAAGTTCAGTAAACGAAACATCATTAATTAATCAGTCTGATATAAAAGTAATACAAAATCAGGAAGTGATTATATTAAGAGGAGATGTTCTGCCATTATACAGGCTCAAGCACATATTGAATGTACCGGGAGAAGATATACCCCAGGCGCAGATGTATGTAGTAGTAGTACGCAAAGGCGACTACCAAATTGGGCTGGTGGTGGATACCCTGATAGGACAGCAAGAGATAGTAATAAAATCACTGGGCAAGATACTCACAGGCATACCCGGCATTGCAGGAGCAATTGTAGCTGGTGATGGTAATGTGAGACTTATTATCGATATTACTACACTATTCTAGAAAGGAGGTCCAGTAGATGATGGAAAAGGAGAGCCAGCAGGTGGGGGTGGCAACCCAGGACAGTACTGAGATACAGGTGGTAGTCTTCAGATTAGGAAAAGAAGAGTATGCCATAGATATACTCAATGTGCAGGAAATAATAAGGGTATTAAACGTAACCCGTGTTCCCAGGGTAGAAAAGCACATAGAAGGAGTTATCAATCTAAGGGGTAATATCGTTCCGCTGCTTAACCTGCATACCAAATTTAATCTAGATACATCAGGTTTGGAAGACGAAAAAAGAATAATTGTATGTCAATTCGATGAAATCAAAGCCGGGATAATAGTTGATGAAGTGTTGGAGGTAATCCGACTGGGCGACAGTGATATCGAATCGGTAGATAATGTGTATACTTCTGTTAGTGCCGACCAAATCAAAGGTATAGCCAAAGTATCTGGTAGACTATTAATTTTACTGGATATGAAAAAAATAATTATTGGTGAAACCTCTGATCAGGGGGAGTAAGGAGTAATATAGTGAAAGATTATACTGAACTATCATGCTTGCAATTAGACGCACTGAGAGAGATTGGCAATATAGGTGCTGGAAATGCTGCTACCGCTTTAGCTCAAATGGTACAAGCTAAAATTGACATGAGTGTTCCTGAAGTGAACATCCTGCCTTTTGACGATGTACCTAAACTAGTGGGTGGAGCTGATGTACCGGTATGTGGGCTCTACTTTGCAGTTAGCGGCTCTATAACCGGCAGCATATTATTTATGCTTCCCATTGAAAGGGCAAATCTCTTAGTAGATATGGTTCTGGGAAGGAACAATGGCGAAACAGCAGCTGGAATTTCAGGCGATTTGGAAGCGTCAGTAATTATGGAAGTCGGCAATATAATCTCAGGAACCTACCTTAATGCATTATCGTGTTTTACCCAATTAAGGCTGTTAACGTCGGTTCCGGCACTGGCTACGGATATGGCAGGAGCAATCCTGAATGGCGTTCTGGCCCAGGTTGGAGGTGTAGTTGATGATGTACTGGTATTAAAAACGATGTTTACCAGAGAAGACCGAGATATTGTAGGGCACTTTTTTATGATGCCTGATTCTGAATCGTTAAGCACCATATTACAAGCGCTTGGGGTGAATTGCTAGTGGAAAACATTATTCAAGTAGGCATGGCTGAATTAAAAATTGCAACTGCTCCCAACAAACTGCTTACAGCGGGCTTAGGTTCATGTATAGGTATATGTGTATGTTCCCCCGCCCACCAGTTTGGAGTCCTGGCGCATATAATGCTTCCATCAAGTACCCAGTCTAAAAGAGCTCATAATAAAGCGAAATTTGCTGATACGGCAGTTGATTTAATTATGGAAGAAATGATAAAAAAAGGGGCTAATGTTTCTAAAATATATGCCAAAATTGCAGGGGGCGCACAAATGTTCAAGTTTGTAGGTGAAAGCAGTATTATGAATATTGGTCAGCGCAATGCCTTAGCGGTTGAAGAGCATTTGAAGAGGATAGGCATAAAAATCGTAGCCACAGACACCGGGGGGAATTTTGGAAGAACTATCGTTTTTGATCCCAAAACAGGAGATTTAAAAATACGTACTATTGGTCATGGGGAGAGAACAATATAAATGAACATTGATAAAAAGACGTTATGGATTGAATATAAGGAAAAAAATATTCCAACAGCTCGAGAAGAACTAATTATTCAGTATGCGCATTTAGTAAAATACGTGGCTAACAGACTGGCAATTACTCTTTCTTCAGTAGTTGAAGTTGATGAACTTATATCATACGGCATAGAAGGCTTAATCGATGCGATAGAAAAATTCGACCACCAGAGGAATATTAAATTCGAAACTTATGCAATAACCAGAGTCAGAGGATCAATGATTGATGGACTTCGTTCCATGGATTGGGTGCCGGTATCAGTAAGACAAAAAGGTAAAGAGCTGGAAAAGGCCTTTGCAAAACTGGAACTGAGGATGGGCAGAGCTGCTACAGACCCGGAGGTTGCTGAAGAGCTAGGGCTCAAGATGAAAGATTATTATACCTTATTAAAGGATGTTTCCTGCAGTACTATGATTTCACTAGATGATTTTCTTCCCGGGGAGAATATGAGCGAGAGGAAGAAGAGAATCGTCGATGTCTTGGAAGACAATAATGCTGCAGATGCATTAGAGTTAGTTAGGGATAAGGAGACTAAAGAATTATTAGCAGCATCCATATCTAAATTGCCAGAGAAGGAAAAAAAGGTCATATATTTATACTATTATGAAGGTTTAACCCTAAAGGAAATAGGTGCTGTTTTGGAATTATCTGAATCAAGGATATCTCAGTTGCACACCAAGGCGATACTGAGGATGAGGGGCAGTTTGAGCAAAAAGAAGTTCATGCTTTGCAAAAACTAGAAGGGGGGAGAATAGTGCTGGACAATACTATTAAATCAGACAGCAGTATCGATGTTTATTTAGACAGCGATAATCAGAAGGCATATATTGTGGTAACCAGGCCTTCTGAAAATGGGAAAAGGTGTTCTTTGGAAGAAGCATTAAATGCTTTGAAAGGAAAAAACATCGTTTTTGGTATTGATGAAAAGCAGGTACAGGAAGCGGTTAAGGAAAACAATTGGGAACGCAAAATTTTAGTAGCCCAGGGAATAACGCCCATTGATGGCAAGGACGCAGTCTTAGAGTATGTATTTCAATCCAAAACGAATATTCTGCCCAAAATAGACGAGGCCGGCAAGGTGGATTTTCATAATCTGGGTCTGGTAAATAATGTGCGTAAAGGTGATCTGCTAGTAAGAAAAATACCCAGTCAGATAGGTACTCCTGGTGCTGATGTAATGGGACATACTATACCTGCCAAAGCTCCTAAAGATATTAATCTGCCTCGAGGGAAAAATACCGTATCTGATGCCGAAGGAATTAATCTGTATGCTGCTATAGATGGTCATATCAATTTGGTCAACAATAAAATTGATATTAATCCAGTATTTAATGTAACCGGAGATGTAGATTATTCATCTGGGAATATCGATTTTATTGGCAGTGTAGTCATCAGAGGTAATGTGACCACTGGTTTTAGCGTAAATTCGGGAGGAGATATCGAGATTCAAGGATCGGTTGAAGGAGCGGATGTATCGGCCCATGGCAGTATCATTGTTAAGGGCGGTATAACCGGCAAGATGAAAGGGAAGGTCAAAGCCGGAGTAAATGTCGTGGCTCGTTTTATCGAAAACGCCGTGGTAGAAGCAGGCTGTAATATATTAGCTAAAGAGGCCATTATACAATCGCAAATTAAAGCTGGGTACAGTGTTAAAGTGACGGATAACAAAGCAATAATTGTTGGAGGTTTAATTCAGGCAGCCAAAGAAGTTGAGTCCAAGGTATTAGGATCACAGTTAGCAACCCAAACTACTGTGGAAGTAGGCGTTAACCCATATATTAAAGAAGAATATCATAAACTGACCAAAGAGCAGACGGCCAAAATCAAGGAGTTTCAAAATATATCCCATAATCTTCAAGTATACAATAAAAGTGGTATTGCAGTTGAAAACCTTAATGAAAAGAAAAAAGAAATACTGATCAAATTATTAGATCATTATACAGTCCTGCGCAACGAACTACAAGAGATTGAAGGTCGAATTGGGCACTTGGAAAAGGAGATGCAAAGATACCAGAATGCTGAGGTGCAAGTCCTGGATGTAGCATATCCAGGGGTGCGGATTACCATTGGAGATCAAATCTATGTTGTTAATGATCCGGTTAAATACACCAGGTTTATGCTTGAGGGTGGGGAAATAAGAACAGCGGCCTTACGTTAGGGTAGGGAGGTTAATTTATGACCATCAAAAGTCTAGATATGCAGGTAATGGTTCAAAAAATTGGTGAGGTGGCCAGGATACAGCAAAGCGAACAGACCGGAGCAAACAATAAACAGCAGGAATTTACCGAGGCCATAAATGCCCAGACCATCAAAAACAGTAAAGCAACCCCGGAAGTTGAGCAGCATAAACCACAATTAAACACCAATAAGGACAAAGATAAAGATAAAAGGGACCCCCCAAAAAAGGCAAGAAAAAAAGCAGTCCTGGATAATGAGAGTATGGATAGTGAGTTTAATATTGACCCGGACAAAGGTCATAATGTAGATATTAAAATATAGGGGGTGCATATAATTATTACATGGATTAATTTTATAATACTTATCCTCATGCTGTTAGCTATGTACATTACCTATCAGAACAGGTTGTTAGCAGCCCGGAAAACCGATGAATTCATTCAGCTGGTCGATGAAGCCAAATCCGTGAAAGATGACCTGGAACAACTATTAGATCAGGTCTTACATGTCTCAGGAAACATTATTGATAACTTTAATCTTATTTCAGAACAACAATCTTGGGACAGAGTATCCAAGCAAAGTCAATTAGTTAAAGAGATAAGCCCTGCTCCAGGCTTAGATAATGCAACGGCAGCCATCATCGACGATATCAAAGCTGATAGTATCCCGGATAACAATAACATTAATATATCTGACCCAAAAACAGAAGCAGCTTTATCTCCGCAAATTGATCAGGCCAGTAATACTCAGAGTTTTGATATGCAAAAATTCTATTCGGTAGTAAACAACCTGTACCAAAAGGGCCTTACAACCAAAGAAATTGCACAAAAATTGGGCAAAGGTCAAGATGAAGTAAAGCTGATTATAAACTTAATGAATATGCAGTATATTAATACCTGATTTGAACCGCAGCACGGATAAATCCTCTTTGATGCAGGGTTATCGTGCAGGTATGACGATGCCTATCGTTATATTCTATTATTATTTTCTGCTTCATTCTCAGGGTGGGATTATCCCACGGGTTCATTAATTCTACTCATACAGTACCTGGCTGGGTGGACTATTATCTCAATCCTGCCGGGATTCTAAGTCAACGGCAAAATTCATTTAAGAATAGTTTTATAGCAAATCTTCAATTCTTCATATTTTACTTAATCCTAAAAACCTTCTATAGCTTTCCCAGACTACTGTATATAAAATATATTGCATTTAGTATCAACGGCAGTAGCTTCATTGTTACTGCTCCCCCATAATGTCCGCACCCCCCTTTCGGACCTTTTAGGGCGGCGTTAACACTTCATTCGCTGCTTTTATCTGTATCACCTTATATAAATCATCCATAATAAATAAACCTCCTCCACTTGATGGGCGTATCCCAAAGGTGTACGATTTCAAATCCCGCCTCCGACTACACCTAAAATGAACCTCGAATGTTCATAAGGACAAAAAAAGGCTGGTATATCGTCAGCCTTTTTTTGTTCGTTAAATACATGTTTTTGCTTGGTGTTATCATAAGGCTCTTCGTTATGACTTTTTGACAATGGGCAGCCAGACCTCAAATACGGAGTTTTGCGGATCGGCGTTCAGATATACTTCGATATCCGGCGCGCTTGCGTACTCATAACCGGAAGCGGGCAGCCACTCCGTGACAATGCGTTTTTCAAGCTCCTGAATGGAATTCGGCATAGCCCCTTTCCCCGGGAAAACGGCCCATGTACTGGCCGGGACCGTATACGTGCACAAGTCCGGAAAATCCCTCGGTATCGGCAGGTCGCTTATTACAGAAATATAGTACTCCCACGCCTTATCGCCCATGCAGACGCTCACGCCCAAAACACCATTCGGTTCTCCGGTTATCAGCGTGCACAGCTTTGGGATTGCGCCCGACTGTGAAACCTTTTGCCAAAATATCGGCACGGACTGAAAATTTTTTTCAATATCCTTGTCCAACGGCGTTTTGAGTCCTACGATTCGAAAAGCCTCTTTTTTCTCAATACGGTAATCCATTTTTACATCTCCTTTAATCGAAATATGAAAGCTGATGCGTGGATAGGTATTCAGTGTAACACCTGTTTCTTTTGCCGCTGTAGGCGGTACTCCATGTACGCCTTGAAACGCACGGTTGAATGCGGTCGGTGAATCATACCCAAAGCGCAGCGCAAGATCAATCACCTTGGCAGCGCTTTGCTGGAGCTCAAAAGCGGCAACCGTCATGCGCCTGCGACGGATATACTCCGACAAAGGAACACCCGCAATATAAGAAAACATTCGCTGAAAATGAAATGTAGAGCAGCATGCGATTTTTGCCGCCTCATCATAATGGATTTCCTCCGTAAGATGTTCTTCAATATAATCAACCGCATAGTTGAGCCGTTCCAGCCATTCCACGCAATCACCTCCCGACAAATAAAGTATATCAGTAGAAAAAACAATTTCCTCTGAATCAATGCACAAAAAAGAGAGCCTTTGCTTATTTGTAATTTATCAAACGCATAACGCAAAGGCAAGAAGGGCACATAAAATCAAATTCGAGAAAATTAATCTGAATATTAGCATTCAATAGACCCAGCAGTGTATTAAATGAGAACCGGACCTACAATGAGATGGCTGAACACTCTTCCTTATAAATCTTGTTAGTGGTGGGGTAATTCCAGGAGGCCTTCTCAATTCCGGATTTAAGATTGTCGGGATTAAAATCCGAGTAACGTCCCCTAAGAACTGATACATATGAACATGGGCTGATATCCAGGATTCCTGGTTCTGTGATAAAAATGACATGTGAAGATTGAGCTGGCAATAATATTTTAAAATAACAAACTCATGCAATTTGCTATTTCATCAATATCCAGATGTTCGGCTCCAATAATACTTTGCGTTACAAATCCATCAAGAATAGCCAGCAAAATAAATGACAAGGGTTTGGATCTGGGATCCTCTTCCGAGAGTAAACCGGTCGCCCATACATAACAAATACTTCTCCATTCCCGGTAGGTTTCCTGAAACCGTACTTTAAGAGCTTCATTATTTAAAACTGCTTCCTGGAGGAGGTATAAGTGCAGCTTGGAGCGGGTATATTCTCCTATTACGCTATTAATAACACGGCGGCTAATCTCTTGATTAGCTTTTCCGCTATTTGTAGCATCGATAATATAATTCATGATATCAGTTGTGACAACCTTGAAATGCCTCATCGTAACATCATAAACCAGGTCGGCTTTGGAAGGATAATAGTAATAAAGGGTCCCCTTGCTCAGACCTGACTCCTCCGCAATATCACCAAGAGTGGTCTGCTCTATACCCTTCTCCATCATGAGTTTGGTGGCTGCATCAAGAATGATTTGTCGTTTATTTATACGACCTGGGCTGGTTTTTTCATTCAACGACATGTACGCTCCTATGTTTACCGACCAATGGGCCGATTGCTTCTTATAAGAGTAGCATATGTAAAAAAAATCTGCAATTTTGGTTTGACCCTCGATAGGTTCTTCCAATCCCTCGTTTAATGGATTGATTTAGAATTTCTACTGCCAAATAAATTGGTAGTTGATGCAATAAGCAAAAACATCCATAGATATAACACTATTACTGCTGGGAACACCGTATCCTCAAGCATCTAATTCAATAGATATGTCGCTATTGGGAATGCAACTAGCGGCAGGCAGTATTGGGTTTGGATATGTTCCCATTTCAGTACGAGTTGTCTATAATCAAATATTGCTTTCTGTTGTTTTCATAAATCTTACTGCTCCAAAATAGATCCATCTATTTCCGCACCATCGGGATATTAACAGGTGCGTTTATTAAGTACAGTCGCTGGTGCCCGCCATTGTTCAAACAGCAAAATAGCATCTTTGGCACAGCTTTCCCAACAGAATTCGCAGATACTGCAACTGTTGATGGTCAAAATTATCGGCAAACTCTACAGGCTTTTTAAATATTCATCAATGGCCTGGGCCGCTTTTTTGCCCGCGCCCATAGCCAGAATGACAGTGGCTGCACCGGTGACTACATCGCCCCCGGCAAAAACCGCTGTCTTGGAAGTGCGGCCCGATGCTTCATCAGCTACGATATTTCCCCAGCGGTTGGTTTCCAGATCGGGTGTCGTGGCTGGCACCAGGGGATTAGGCCCCTGGCCGATGGCCATGATCACAGTATCCATGGGCATGAAGAAATCCGATCTTTCTATGGGCACCGGACTCCGACGCCCGCTGGCATCCGGTTCGCCCAACTCATAGCGCAGGCAGTTAAGCCCCTTGACCCAACCCTGCTCATCACCTTCAATACCGGTGGGTGAAGCGAGAAAATGGAACTGCACACCTTCTTCATAGGCGTGCTCCACCTCTTCATGGCGGGCCGGCATTTCTCTGTCGGTTCGCCGGTAGACGATATAGGATTCTTTAGCGCCCAGCCGCAGGGCGGTACGGGCAGCATCCATAGCCACATTGCCTCCCCCGATAACCGCCACCCTTTGTCCCACATAGATGGGGGTGATATGCTCGGGAAACAGATAGGCCTTCATGAGATTGGCCCGGGTCAGGAATTCATTGGCCGAATACACCCCGTTCAGGTTTTCTCCTGGAATGTTCATGAAGTAAGGAAGCCCGGCTCCGGTTCCTATGAAAATAGCGTCATAATCTGAGTTCAATAGTTCATCCAGGGTGTAAATTTTCCCGATTACCATATTGGTACGGATCTCAACCCCCATTTTTTCAATGGTCTCAATTTCCCGGGCCACAATGTCCTTGGGCAGACGGAACTCTGGAATACCGTAAACCAGTACTCCACCTGGGGTATGCAGGGCTTCAAAAAGGATCACATCATGCCCCAGCAAGCACAGGTCAGCGGCGGCCGTCAGACCGGAAGGCCCGGAGCCAACGATGGCTACTTTCCGACCGCTGGGAGATGCCGGTTTCTTTATCTTTGTTTCGCCCTGGCTCATTTCATAATCGGCGGCAAATCTCTCCAGACGCCCGATTCCTACTGCATCGCCTTTTTTACTCAATATGCAGTATTTCTCACACTGGCTCTCCTGCGGGCAAACCCGTCCGCAAATAGCTGGCAGACTGTTTTTTTCTTTTATAGTGGCAATAGCCCCACTGAAATTCCCTTCTTTTATCTGCTTTATAAAGTCGGGAATGTCAATTCCCACCGGGCAGCCATCTTTGCAGGGAGCCCTTTTACAGGCCAGACAGCGTGAAGCTTCCTTCATAGCGGTCTCTGCATCATAACCCAGAGCCACTTCGTTAAAATTTGTCACCCGTATTGCCGGGTCCTGGGCAGGCATTTTTTCACGAACATAATTTATTTTTTCCGGCATGTGCATTCACCTCCGATGGCTTCCCGGGCCGATTTTTCCTGGGGAAGGAACATGCGCGCCCGCTGCCGGGCCTTATCCCAATCTACCTGATGCCCATCGAATTCCGGCCCATCAACACAGGCAAACCGAGTCTGGCCCCCAACTACCACCCGGCAGCCGCCGCACATGCCAGTGCCGTCCACCATGATGGGGTTCAGGGAAACGATGGTGGGTACTGCGAAAGTTCGGGTTGCCTCGCTGACCGCTTTCATCATTGCCAGGGGACCGATTGCCACTACCCGGTCCACTTTCTCCTCTTCCAATATCTTATACAAGGGTGCGGTGACCAGTCCTTTTTCTCCAATGCTGCCATCATCGCTGACCACAAAAAGTTCATGACTGACTTTCCGCATTTCTTCCTCTAAGATTAATTGATCGACATTTCTGGCCCCGATAATGCTAATCACCCGGTTGGCCCTTAGATATAAGGCGCGCGTGATAGGATAAATAGGAGCTGTTCCCACTCCCCCGCCTATGCAAACTACAGTGCCAAAATTATCAATTTCAGAATCCCTGCCCAGAGGTCCGACAAAGTCCTCCAAGTAATCACCCTCCTCCATCCTGCCCAGGTCATCGGTGCTTCGACCCACTTCCTGGAAGATGATGGTGACCAGCCCTTGTTCCTGGTTTAGGTCAGCAATGGTTAAAGGAATCCGTTCACCTTTTTCATCAGTACGCAGGATAATAAAATGTCCCGGTTTGGCTTTGGCCGCTATCTCTGGAGCCCAGATATCCATCAACTTCAAGCCTGGCCCCAGGCAAGCTTTTCGTTGAATCCGATACTTTTCTGTTTGCTTCAAGGCATGCATCCTCCTTAAATTTTCTAATTTATTAATGATTTTTGTTTAAACCAGACAAGCGAAAGCAATAAGCAGTTCGGTCCTTAAAACTGATCACTTCTTAACGGCTTTAAATCATTTGGGAATGATGGACTTCCTATGGGGACGGTTAGAGGTTGTTTTACTGAACCTCAAATTGGCTTTGTGCAGCATCTTCTCGGACGAACTGATCACTTGCATCTGAACAAAGCGGGCTATTTGTGAAGATTTCTGAACGCAGATCTGATCTCCCTGAAAAAGAGCAATTTTCTCTTCTCCATCTATGGAAACTCTGGCGTCATGAACAGAATCATAAACAAACACTAATCTACAGTCAGAATTGACAATTTGAGCCCGAGAAATAGATAATAATGAGCAAATCGGCGTAATGCTCAGTGCTGAAACCTGCCCTTCAATAATCGGCCCACCTGCTGAAAATGAATAACCCGTTGATCCGGTTGGGGTGGAACAAATGAGCCCATCGCCTTCAATTTCGGAGTAAAATCTTCCGTCTTTAATTATGCTAATGTTGATAGTTTGGGGGACCTGGCTCTTAATGATTACTTCATTAAGGGCAGTATCGGATAGCACAACCTGCCCATTTCTTAATACCAGGATATCAAGCATTATTCGGTTTTCCATCTGGAAGTCACCGCTAAGGACCTGATCTGCGGAACTAAATAAATCACCCAGTTCGATGCTGGCCAGGAAACCGATTTTCCCAAGATTAACTCCTAATATTGGAACAACCTGATCGAATAGACAATGGACAACCCTTAAAATGGTACCATCCCCACCCAGTACATATACTAAGTCCACATCCGGCCTCCGATGGCTTAGCAGTTCATTTACGGCAATACATTCTGCTTCCACACCCTCAATTGCCGCCAGATGCCGCGTTAGCTTGATGGCTGGTTTTTTGGCTTGATCTTGTGTTTTATATACAACCAGTATGTGCATTTCCAGAACCTCTCCCATTGAGTATTAAGTGTTTTTACACGTGGAGGCATTAGTCCCTCATTTAGCAGGGAGCAAAGTCCGTTTTATTTGTCTTTGGATCACCGCTTTATGTTAGCATCATCCCTTCCTGTCCAAAGCCGCACATTAATAGATGTAAGGGACAAGGGTTGATCCCCCTGCCCCTGCAATTTTATTGGACGCCTAGTAAACCTGTTTATAGAGTTCGAGGATTTCATCCGGGCTGGCCACAGGACGTGCATTGTAAAGGGTAACCGCGTCGCCCATGGCATGCAGGCTGCATTCCATAAGACCGTCTTCCGGAACACCGACCTCACGCAGGGTAAGCGGATGGCCAACCTCCTTCATTAACTTTTCGATTTCATCGGCAGCCGCGAACGCGGCATCGCGCTTATCCATACCGAAGGTATTGACTCCCAGTGACTGAGCGATCAAAGCCAGCTTATCCGTGGCATGGTCGACATTGAAGCGCATCACCTTGGGGAGCACCAGGCCGCAGGCCTCGCCATGGGGCACACCATAGAGATGACCAAGAGTATGGGCCATGGAATGAGCCAGGGCAACAAAGGAAATGGTGAAAGCACACCCCGCCATCGTCGAGGCCGCCGCCAGATTTAAGCGTGCCGCTTCGTTCTTGCCATCCTTGACGGCAATTGGAAGGTTTTCCTTAATCAAACGAATAGCATGCAAGGCAAGGCCGTCGCAAATAGGATTGGTGGTGATGGTGGTCAGTGCCTCAATGGAATGGGTCATGGCATCCATGGCCGTACCGGCTGTCAGTCGCGGAGGCAGGGTCATGGTGAAGCGCGGATCGAGGATAGCTACATTCGGTGCCAGCCAGGATTCAATAATATAGGACTTGCGTCCGGCGACTTTGTTATTGATAACCGCAGCCCAGGTTACCTCGCTTCCGGTTCCCGAGGTGGTCGGAATAACTATATGAGGTGTTTGGGGTTCATGGAGTCTGGACCAGGAGATATTATCATTGCAGCACCCCCCGTTCTTCAGGGTAGTGCAGACTGCCTTGGCCGTGTCGATGACGCTTCCGCCGCCTACACTTACGATGCAATCGGCCTTTAATTGACGGCCCATTTCAACGGCGGCATCAACTGTTTCCAGGTTCGTATCCTGGGGAATATCACTGAAAACGCCGACGCAGAAGTCCGCCAGGGCATCCTGAGCCAGCTGGGCAAGACCAGCCTTGATGATGCCGGGATCTGTCAAGATAAGGGCCCGGCTGCAGCCCAGGTCAACCACTTCCTTGGCTACGGAAGCCAGTGACCCGTGACCGGCGTTGATCTTGGTGGGGCAATTGTAGATATATTTAGGAAGCGATTTATTATCGGAAATGAGAGCCGAAATGGTGTAATTCGATTCGGCGTGGGCAAAACTGCTAACATGAATCCGTTTAGTCTGCGTATATTCTGACAAACCGATGTGGCTGAGTTCACGCCCGACGCCGGACTGCTTGTAGCCGCCGAAAGGACAGAAGTGGCCGAAGTAATGGTAGTTGTTGATCCACATAGTTCCTGTACGGACCTGCCGGGCAATGCGTTCGGCCCGGGCGGTATTGTTGGAAAGGACACCTCCGCCTAACCCATAGATGGATTTGTTGGCGATGGCCACTGCCTCTTCGTCGCTGTCAAATTTTATAAGGGAAACAACCGGGCCGAAGATCTCTTCCTGGGCAATGCGCATGTCGTTTTTCACATCCGCAAATACGGTGGGCGCATAATAGAAACCGCCCTTGATTCCCTGGACTTCTACGCGTTTACCGCCGGTGATCAGGGTAGCGCCTTCTTTCTTACCCACTTGGACATATCCGTCAACCGTGGCCAATTGCTCACGGCTGACCAGAGGCCCCTGGTGGGTGGTTCCGAGAAGCTGATAGCCGACACGCAGGGCCTCGGCCCGTTTTTTGAATTTTTCCACGAATTCATCGTAGATCTTCGAGTGAACTAATACCCGGGTGCCTGATTCACAAACCTGACCCATGTGGAAGAATGTTCCGAAAGCCGCTACATCTATGGCATGATCCATATCGCAGTCATCCAGGACGATATTGGCTGATTTGCCTCCCAGTTCGAGGGTTACCTTTTTGACCGTCCCGGAGGCCATCTGCATGATTTCCCGCCCCACCTCGGTACTGCCGGTAAAGGAGATCTTATCGACTTCTGGATGGGTGCAGAGAACCTTGCCCAGCGATCCGCCCGGGCCGGGAATCACATTGATGACACCATTGGGAATGCCCGCAATTTTCGAAGCCTCCGCGATGATGAGGGCCGTAAGCGGCGTCACCGAGGCCGGCTTCAAGACGATTGAATTGCCCATAATGATGGCCTGGCCGATCTTCCAGAAGGCCATGACCATGGGAAAATTCCAGGGGATAATGCCTACGCAGACGCCGACCGGTTCGCGGCGAATGTAGTCGCGTCCAAAATCAAAGGGATTGCCTTGAACTTTTATTTCCTCCTCCCAGGGATATTTGAAGGAAGCATAATTAGCCAGATCCTTCATCATATTGGCACCGAAGCCCAGGGGCGTCACCTTGGAAAAATTGATGACCTGGCCGGCATCCATGGATTCCGTAACGGCCAGACGCATGGCCATAGTATTGATCTGATCAGCAAAATCATAGACCTTTTGCGCACGGGCCGCCGGAGTTAAACCGCTCCATACTCCGCTGTCGAAAGAACGGCGGGCGGCCATGATGGCAGCTTCTGCATCGGCCAATCCGGCCTGGGCCACCGTTGCGATTACCTGTTCGTTTCCCGGATCAATAGTCTCATACACCTTTCCATCCTTTGCATCGACAAACTCACCATTGATAAACAATTTGTAATGATCCATTCTTAAACCTCCTCCATTCTTGAATTGTCAAATAACCTGAAACCTGGTCAATACTTGCATACCCCCTCTCGGAAAACTCGAACGGCTGGCCGACTGAATATAGTGATAAATACCCTTAATAGAATAACTGAGGATGCTATATAGGTCGGTCGGCCGACTGAATGTGGTGATAAATATCCCTGAAAAAACAACTGAGGCTGTTATGTCCGTCGGCTAACCGGCTAAAATGAAAGAAAAAATTTGAATGCAATAGAAAGACTGGATGTCAGGATCGAATTGGCAACAATAGCTCAAGTTTTGCAAAAAGTAAGAACTTCAAGTCCTTGATAATATTGGAGTATAGCGCAATAAAATTCTTTCATTTGGAAAATGCAGCTTCCCTAAAAAAAAATCTTATATTTCAAGGATAGGGTATTATAAAAAATATTCAATCACTGAAATATCAGTAATTGACAATGAGGATTCTTGGGGGTATAATTTAAGGTCCAATATGTGGAAAAATATATGTATAATTATTCGCAATACTATTCTATTTTAAAATCGATCAGAAAACAGTATGTAAAGGATGGTCATTTATGGAAAGAATAGATTGGCGGAAGGAGTATTGTCTTTATAAGAAAGAATTGTTTAACACAGCAGAAGGACCCGAGTTTCTTGAGATGGCGATAGAGGGAATGAGACAGCATTTTCCCTTTGAACGAGCAGGTTTTATATCATACGACGCAGAAAAGCGAATAAAACAAGGAACCATCGGCTGTGGTTTTAACCAAAATGACATCATATCAATAAGAGAAGATGTCAGGGAGTGTCAAGCCTTTTTCATGGCCGCTATGGGCCGGCGTACCATTTTACTAAAAGAAGCATTAGTTGAAAAACTAATACCTCACCAGTACATTCAAATATTTTCACTTAGATCACTTATTATTCAACCGCTGATAACCGCTCACAACGTCAACGGTTTTTTAATTCTCGACTCAGGATGCCATAACACCATTAAACATAATTCGCTACTATTCGATCTTTTGCAGAATATTGGCAATGAACTGGGCATCTTATCCTGCAAACATGCAGCTTTTCCTCGTCTATCACTGGCACCCGAATCTGAGATAACTTTATCACCCCGTGAATTGCAGGTTATGCAAGAATTGGCGTACGGTTTGACGATTCACGAGATAGCCGATCGCCTCGGGATCAATCAGCTTACTGTTCGAGATTATTGTTCCTCAATTCTTAAGAAATTAGGGGCCATAAATCGTTCACATGCAGTGGCTATAGGATTCCGCAATGGCATAATTAATTAGTCCACAAGATCACCGTTAAGCCTTTACCAATATCGAGTGAATTGGTATAGACTCATGAATAAACTTCTCACATCAACATCATTTTCATCACTGCCGCTGGCGACAACCGAGGCGCAAGCTCCTGTGTCATTTAATAGCCCACGAGTCAATGGCCCTCATAAACCCTGCCAGATATCAAGACTGTCATCCTGTTATATTCTTTTAAACCCCCTATATGACTTTTCAAAAACGTAAACGAGCCGCTTAAATAATACCAGCTCATAAATGAAGCTGGTTTTTTTTGTGGGATCAGATAATTCAAAATCTCACTTATTTAAAATAAACCGGCAACGGTGTAAAAAAACATGGCTGCCGAAAAAATAATAAAAATCTGATCAATTGTGTGTCCTGGAAACACATATAGGGCATATGTGTTTCCAGGACACACAAAATCGAATTCGAGAAAATTAATCGAAAAGAAAAATTTTCCTTTCTGCTGGAAAATATTCAGAAAAATATCTCCAGATAAAATGCGCGACTTGGTTTTTAAAAGCTTGATGTAAATCTCTGGCTATGGAGATGAAAAACAATGTATTGAGACATTAAAACATTCTTTCTTCTTGTATTTGGATAATATAGAAAAGCTTTTAGATAGCGATTGTAGAATCTATTAAGCGAAATCAGCCCCTCGTGTATAACAAGAAGCTCTATGATTAGAGTTATCTCATGAAGGAAAATAACGTAATATAGCAGAACATGTAAATGGGTGGGTGTAAATGGATATTAGTGTATTCAATAAGTTATAAGGGAGAAAAAGATATGAGTATACCGGATTACCAGAGTATAATGCTGCCGTTTTTAGCATTTGCATCTGATGGACAAGAACATTCATTAAGAGAAGCTATGGACCATCTTGCTGAACACTTTAATCTCACTGAAGAGGAGCTAAAGGAACTGTTACCCAGTGGAAAACAGGCTGTATTCCGGAATAGGGTTGGATGGGCACGCACATACCTAAAAAAGGCTGTGGTTATTGAGAATACCAAAAGAGCACACTTTATAATAACTGAGCGAGGCAGGGACTTATTAAAAGAAAAACCAGATAAGATTGATGTGAACCTGCTCAAAAAATATCAGGAGTTTAGAGAGTTTATCAATCCCCAAAAAGATATAAATGGTAATGGCAATGATAAACCTGAGGTAATTGAAACCTTAAATCCAGAAGAAAAGCTGGAGCTATCCTATCAACAACTGAGAAAAGAACTTGCTGCAGAATTGATAGAAACTGTTAAACAGTGCTCGCCGGAATTTTTTGAAAAGATGGTGGTTGAACTTCTGGTGGCTATGGGTTATGGCGGTTCCAGGAAGGATGCAGGAGAAGCCGTAGGTAAGAGCGGGGACGAAGGAATAGATGGCATTATTAAAGAAGATCGCCTGGGGCTCGACATAATTTACATACAGGCAAAAAGGTGGCAAGGAACGGTAGGAAGACCTGATATTCAAAAATTTGCTGGGGCCTTAATGGGCAAGAGTGCGAAGAAAGGAATATTCATAACTACATCAAATTTCTCCAGAGAAGCAGTTGATTTCGTTGATAAAATTGATAGCAAAATTATTCTTATAGATGGAGAAAGGATGGCTGAGTTGATGACCGACTTCGGAGTAGGGGTTACGAAAGTGGCCAGCTACGATATTATGAAGATTGACTCCGATTATTTTATTGATGAGTAGAGATACTGGTAAAAATCAGCGGGCTGTTATAGTAGCTAAATAATGCTGCCTTATTTAGGTTTAAGGTAAAAAATATGAATGGGAAAATAATCCAGTCTTTAATTGACTGATATTTTAAAAACGTTTTACTGCTCTTACAACTGGAGGTTATTTGAATTATGGCCAAGATTAAATTTCCTGCCTGCAGGTCGACTAAAATATATGGATATCCTGCTTATGAGGCATTTGAAGCAGCGGAACGTGGTGAAATTGTACTGGGCGGTTGTTGTATTACGGGGAATGATCCAGAGCGGGCCTGTAGATATTTTGGGCACTGGGTTCAAGGTTGAAAAGTGATCAGATATTATGAGGATAAAATGGATAATGACGGCATTTAAATAATGCAGACTTAATGAAAAACCGATCATTAAGGACTTGAACACTTTATTAGAATGAGCTGCTGCAAGGAGGATGTAATGATTACGGGAGAGTTGAAAAACAAGATCGACAGGATATGGGAAACATTCTGGACTGGGGGCATAACTAATCCCTTATCGGTTATCGAACAGATTACATATTTATTATTTATCAGAACACTGGATGAAATAGATGATAAAAAACAGAATGACTCTATTGTTCTGGGAGTAGAACACCACAGCATATTTCCTGCTGATAAACAGTATTATAAATGGCGCCAATTCAAGGATATGGAAGCGGCCAGGATGTATAAAATTGTAGCAGAAGAAGTCTTTCCATTTATTAAAACCCTGCATAACGGCAAAGATTCTGCTTATTCAAAATACATGGATGATGCTATATTTATGATTCCCACCCCCCAGATGCTGGAGAAGATAGTAACCGGCTTGTCGGAACTGCCGCTGGCTGATCGGGACTCAAATGGTGATATTTATGAATATATGCTATCCAAAGTTTCAACTGCAGGTACTAATGGGCAGTTCAGGACTCCCCGACACATCATAAAAATGATGGTTGAGCTTATGAAACCTACCCCGGAAGATATTATTGCAGACCCGGCTGCAGGATCAGCCGGATTTCTGTTTATAGCAGGGGAGTACCTCCGGGATAATCATGAAGATCTGTTCTTGGATAGAGAAGCCAAAGAACATTTCAATAATAAGATGTTTAATGGCTATGATATGGACCGGACTATGCTCAGAATCGGAGCAATGAATATGATGCTGCATGGGGTGGAAAATCCCAATATTTCTTACAAGGATTCGCTCTCTGAGCAGAACACGGATATTAATAAATACACTCTGATAATGACCAACCCGCCTTTTAAAGGTTCACTTGATTATGAAGCAGTTTCACCCAATTTATTGAAGGTTGCTAAAACCAAGAAAACCGAACTGCTCTTTTTAGGACTATTTTTAAGAATGCTTAAACCGGGCGGCAGATGCGCTTCCATAGTTCCTGATGGTGTACTGTTCGGCAGTTCCAATGCCCATAAAGAAATAAGGAAAGAAATAATCGAAAATCATAAACTGGATGCAATCATTTCCATGCCCAGCGGGGTATTCAAACCTTATGCCGGAGTTTCCACAGCAATAATGATATTTACCAAAACCGGAGCCGGGGGAACTGATAACGTCTGGTTCTATGACATGAAAGCCGACGGCTATTCCCTGGATGACAAGCGAAACAAAATAGATGCCGATGATATATCTGATATTATTAACAGATTTAACAACTTGTCTGAGGAAGAAAATCGTAAGAGAATAGAACAATCTTTCTTTGTCCCTAAAGATGAGATAGTTAAGAATGGGTATGATTTATCAATAAATCGTTATAAAGAGATAGAGTACGATGAGGTGGAATATGAATCGCCTAAAGCAATAATAAGTGAGATTCTAGAGTTAGAAACTGAAATCATTGGTGGCTTAAAGGATTTAGAAAGGCTTTTAATAGAAAATGATGTATAAATTATCAGATTTATTTGCAAAACCAATTTCAGGTGAATGGGGAATAGAACCAAATCAAAATACAGGTATAGGAGTAATAAGAAGTACTAATTTTACTAATATAGGTAAACTAAACATAGAGGCAGGCATTGTTTTAAGAGATATTCAGACGAAAAAGATTAACGAGAAAAAACTACGATATGGAGATATTATTATAGAAAAATCAGGTGGAAGTCCCAATCAACCCGTTGGCCGAGTGGTTTTTTTTGATATTAGCGAGGGTACATACCTATGTAGTAATTTTACTTCCATCTTGAGACCAAATCCATCAATGTTCCCTAAATATTGTTTATACCTAATGTTGTATCTTCACTATACAGGCAGAGTATTAAAATATCAAAATAAGACAACTGGAATAATCAACTTAAAACTAAATGATTATTTAAATGATACTGAAATCCCCCTCCCCCCACTGGAAGCCCAGAAGAAAATTGCTCATGTGCTGGACAAGGCCCAGGAACTAATCGATATAAGAAAAAAGCAGATAGAACTCCTGGATGATTTCCTGCAAAGCGTATTCATAGACATGTTCGGAGACCCGGTCAAGAATCCGAAGGGATGGAGGGTGAGGCTATTAGGACAAATAGCATGTGACTTCAAGTACGGAACAAACCAAAAAGCTATTGAAAATCCAAACAAATCTAGTATACCAGTGCTAAGAATACCTAATATAACTTCACGTAGAATTGACTTAACTGACTTAAAATATATTGTTATAGATAAGGAGGAGGTGTCAAAATTATTGCTTGAAAGTGGGGATTTATTATTTGTGCGTTCTAATGGTAATCCTGACTATATCGGCAGATGTGCAATATATGATTTAGATGTAAAGAGTGTTTATGCTTCATATTTAATACGAGTACGTATTGACTCCCAAGAAGAAGTGAATCTAACTTATCTGTGTTACATGTTCTCTTACCCAAGTTATAGGGTTAAATTAAAAAAGGAAAGTAAAACAACCGCAGGAAATTATAATATTAATACCAATGGATTAAAGAGCTTACAAGTTATTCTTCCTCCACTAGACCTTCAAAACAAGTTTGCCGAAATAGTCCAGGCAGCCGAAAAACAAAGAGAATTGAAAAAAAAAAGTCTTACCGAGATGGAGAACAATTTTAACAGCATTATGCAAAAAACTTTTCAAGGAAAGATTTTTTGAATGGAAAATGGAAAATTAGGAATTAGATAAATTGAAAATTAAGTATTAAATAAAGGGAAAATAGGAACTCAACTGGAGATTAAGGTTTATAAAATAGTAAAATTAGGCTAAGAAGTGGAATTTTTCACTTTCCATTATCAATTTTCAATTTGAACCCGGGGTGAGATTATGGCCAATGTGATTGAGGAGAAATCTTTTGATTTTGCAGTGCGTATTATTAATATGTACAAGTATTTATGTAATGATAGAAAAGAATATATTCTATCAAAATAGCTACTAAGAAGCGGAACTTCTATTGGTGCCAATGTTAGTGAAGCAGTAAATGCGCAGAGCAAGAAGGACTTTCTATCTAAAATGAACATTGCCCTGAAAGAAGCCGGAGAGAGTAAATACTGGTTAAAGTTACTTACAGCAACAGATTATCTTAACCAAAATGAAAGTCAATCAATATTTAGTGACTGTGTAGAAATAGAAAAGCTGCTAAGCAGCATAGTGAAAACCACAAAAAGAAACTTATAAAATTGATAATGGAAAGTTGAAAATTGAAAATTAGTTGAGAATTAAATAAATTGAAAATTAATGAAATTTTCCATTGTGCATTTTCAATTTTCAATTTAAACGCAACGCGTGGTGATATTATGGAATCAAACTTTTCGTTTCTTAAAAACAATAAGCAATATAACAGCTTCGGCAGTGCCTGTATGGAAGCTGAGCAGAGCATAAGCATAAGCCCGGCTATTACTGCACTGCTCTGCCGTCGTGCCCTGGAACTGGCAGTGAAGTGGGTTTACAGTTCTGACAGCTATCTGCAGGTGCCTTATCAGGACAACCTGTCCAGCTTGATACATGACCGGACCTTTAAAGATGTAATAACCCCGGAATTGTTTCCCTTGATCAAATACATCGTTAAACTGGGTAATATTGCTGCCCATACCGGCAATAAGATCAGCCGGGGTGAAGCTGTTTTATCATTACATAACCTGCATCAGTTTGTGTCCTGGATTGATTACTGTTATTCGGAAGAATATACTGCAGGAGATTTCCGTGAGGACACCTTACCTATCGGTGAGGAAAAGAAAGTAAGCTCTAAGGAAATCGAAACCCTGCATGAGCAGCTGGGGGCAAAAGATAAAAAATTAAAAGACATAGTAGACGAGAATGCAGCCCTGAGAGATGAACTCAGAAAAGTCAGGGAACAGAATGAGAAAGAACGTTTCTTCAAGGTTGATGAAATCAGTGAGTTTGAAACCCGCAAGAAATATATTGACATAGATTTAAAAGATGCCGGTTGGATATTTGGTGAGGACTGCCTGGAGGAATATGAAGTTCGAGGTATGCCTTACGGAAGCGGCATTGGTTATGCTGATTATGTACTCTTCGCCAAAAACGGCAAACCACTGGCAGTAGTAGAGGCCAAAAGAACCAGCAAAGACCCCAATGAGGGGAAACAGCAGGCCAAACTGTATGCAGACTGTCTGGAAAACATGCTGGGACAGAGACCGATACTCTTTTATACCAATGGCTTTGAGACATTTATCTGGGATGATAAATCTTACCCGCCCCGAGCTGTATCCGGATTCTATTCCCAGGATGAACTGCAATTGCTGATAGACAGACGAACCAGCATAATCTCGTTGGATAATATACGCATCAATGACAAAATTACTGATCGCTACT
This sequence comes from Syntrophomonas sp., assembly GCA_016841245.1. GTDB lineage: Bacteria > Bacillota > Syntrophomonadia > Syntrophomonadales > Syntrophomonadaceae > JAAYJK01. The sequence continues at coordinate 310,217 of JAENZN010000001.1, read as the reverse complement.
ATCAAAAGGAAGCTATAAAAGCGGTATGTGAATCCTTTAGCGGTGGTGACCGGAAAGCCCTCTTAGTGATGGCAACCGGCAGCGGTAAAACCAGAACTGTCGCATCTCTGGTCGATGTCCTCTCCCGGCATGAATGGGTTAAAAATGTATTATTCCTGGCTGACAGGACAGCATTAGTGAGACAGGCTAAAAACGCATTCAACAACAACGTGCCTAATTTATCGCTGTGCAATCTGTTGGATAACAAGGATAATCCGGAGAGCAGAATGATATTCTCCACCTATCCCACTATGATGAATATGATCGACGATACAAAATCAAACGATGGCAATAAACTGTTTACAGTGGGGCATTTTGATTTAATCATCACTGATGAAGCTCATCGCAGTATTTATAAGAAATATCAGGCTATATTTGATTATTTTGATTCACTGCTGATAGGGTTAACTGCCACCCCTAAAGATGATATTGATAAAAACACCTATCATATATTTGAGCTGGAGAACAATGTTCCTACCTATGCCTATGATCTCAATGATGCCATAAAAGATGACTATCTCGTACCATACAACACTGTGGAAACTGAACTGAAGTTCCTGGAACATGGTATTTGTTATGATGATTTGAGTGAAGAAGAAAAAGAAGAGTATGAAGAAACCTTTGCCCAGGAAGAACAAATGCCGGATTTCATCTCCAGTGACAAATTAAATACCTGGTTATTCAACGATGATACCATAGACAAGGTGCTGTATATCCTTATGGATAAAGGTATCAAGGTTGAAGGCGGAGATAAGCTGGGAAAAACCATAATATTTGCCAAAAACCACCGACATGCAAAAAAAATAGAAGAACGATTTGATAAGCTCTATCCACATTGCAAAGGGAATTTTACCAGGGTTATAGATTACCGGGAAAACTATACTCAGGATTTATTAGATAAGTTTTCTGACAAAGATAAGATGCCCCAGATAGCCATATCAGTAGATATGCTGGATACCGGCATTGACATACATGAAATAGTAAACTTGGTGTTCTTCAAAAAGGTAAAATCGAAAGCGAAATTTTGGCAGATGATCGGCCGGGGAACTCGGCTATGTGCAGACCTGTTCGGAACCGGTATGGATAAAGAGAACTTCCTGATATTTGATTTCTGTGGGAACTTTGAGTTTTTCCGGGTGAATGCGAGAGGCAAGGAAGTAATAACTGCTCCCAGCCTGACCGAGAAAATATTTAATATAAAAGTAGATCTGGTTAAAGAACTGCAGAATATTGATTACCAGGAAGATAAGTATATTATCTATCGCCATGGAATGATTAAGGAGCTGGTGGCTGATATAAACCAGCTAAATCGAGATAGTTTCAAGATTAAACAGCATCTGAGATATATTGACAAGTACGGCAGCAAAGAAGCCTGGCAGCAGCTCGGGGTCATTGATGTGAGTGAAATAAAGGAACATATCTCACCCCTGCTTATTCCCAGCCCAGAAGATGAAATGGCAAAGCGGTTCGATTACCTGATGTTCACCATTGAGTTGGCGTACCTGTTAGGCAAACCTGCAGCCAAAGCAAAAGATAATATTGTTAAAACCGCCCATGCACTTTCAGGTTTAGGTACTATCCCACAGGTACTGGACAAGAAGAATATTATTGAAAAAGTTCAGACCGATGATTTCTGGATAACAGCAGATATTTTTGAATACGAGCTGGTAAGGGAAGCGCTGCGTGATCTGATAAAATTCATCGAAAAATTTGAGAGCAGGATTTACTATACCAACTTTATAGATGAGATACTAAATGTTGTTGAAAACGAAGGTGAATACAGCACTTATAACCTCCAGAGCTACAGGAAAAAAGTCAATACCTATCTGAGGGAACATGAAGACCATCTGGCAATTTACAAGCTGAAAAACAATAAACCAATAACCAATACGGATATTCAGGCACTGGAGCATATACTCTGGGGTGAAATAGGAACCAGAGAAGACTATGAAAAAGACTTCGGTGATACCCCTCTGGCTGTACTGGTAAGACAAGTAGTAGGTCTGGATCAACAGGCAGCCAATGAGGCCTTTTCGGAGTTTTTAAATGATGAAAACCTGGACAGCAAGCAAATTCGTTTTGTTAAAAACATAGTGGATTATTTCGTAAAAAACGGTCACATGCTGGATAAAAGAGTTTTACAGGAAGAACCGTTTGAGAGTATCACAAACCTGTTTCCAATGGAGCGGGCCATAAAAATAGTAGGTGTTATAGATTCCATAAATAAGAACGCTACTGAAGTAGAAGGGGCGTAGAAGATTACATGCCGCCCACGGGGGGAGGGCTGAATTAATTTGAAGTGAGCAAACGGATCAAAGAAGACTACGGCAACGGCCGTGAGTATTACACCTTTCACGGGCACAAGCTGCTTGAGGTGCCTGATAATCCTCGGGAACAACCTTCCAGCAAATTTCTCCAGTGGCATAATGAAAATGTATATTTGGGATAACTAGCAGAAGTATATTTACTTAATGTAAATATATGTAATAATTGCTATAATAGAACATAAGTTCGCGGGGGTCTCCAGCTGCGTATTGGCAGAGGGAGGTGAGTTATAACGAATACTTATGAGCTTATATTATGTATAATCTTATTGTTCCTTATAACACGTCTTATAACGAAATAGAGCTGCCTGCCCATTAGGACGTCAGCAGCTCTTTAGCGAATTAAAATTTGCTGATTCGTTGTTGGGGGTTACCGGCCCCACGAATCTTAATCATTTTATATCATAAA
>JAENZN010000001.1:284445-307435 GCA_016841245.1 Syntrophomonas sp. | reverse complement strand
GATTCGTTGTTGGGGGTTACCGGCCCCACGAATCTTAATCATTTTATATCATAAAAAACTGGATATGGCAATTAATTACAAAACAAATTAGCAGAAAGTAAAACATCTGCCTCCGCTAAGGAACAGGCTGATGATAATCGTGAATATTTACACCTTGCACGGGCAAAAATTGCTTGAAGTGCCCGATAACCCGCAGGAAAGGCCTTCCTGTAAATTTCTTCAGTGGCATAATGAAAATGTATATTTGGGATAACTGCCTGAAGTATATTTGCTTGATGTAAATATATGGGAAAATTGCTATAATAGAACATAAGTTCGTGGGGTTCCCCGGCTGCGATTCAGCAGAAGGGGGTGATAGGAATGAATACATATGAAATCTTGTTATTCATGGTTCTTATATTGTTCATTCTGGCCCTCATAACGAAATAGGGCCACGTACCTGTTAAAGGCAGTGGCTCCTTAGTCTTGCAGGATAAAACTGCTGGATTCGTTGTTGGGGGTTACCGGCCCCACGAATCTTAATCATTTTATATCATAAAAAACTGGATATGGCAATTAATTACAAAAAAAAATAGCAGAAATTAAAACATCTGCTTCTGCTAAGGAACAGGCTGATGATAATCGTGAATATTTACACCTTTCACGGGCAAATTGCTTGAAGTGCCCGATAACCCGCAGGAAAGACCTTCAACCCATTTCTCCATAATGAAAATGCATATTGGGGATAACTGCCTGAAGTATATTTACTTGGTGTAAATATATGGAAACATTGCTATAATAGAACATAAGTTCGTGGGGTTCCCCGACTGCGATTCAGCAGAAGGGGGTGATAGGAATGAATACATATGAAGTCATGTTATTCATGGTCGTAATACTGTTCATTCTGGCCCTCATAATGAAATAGGGCCACTTACCTGAAAGAAAGTGGCTCCTTAATCTAGTAGTATTAAAACTGCTGGATTCGTTGTTGGGGGTGCACAACCCCGCGAATCTTAATTAATTTATATCATAAAAAATTGGATATGGCAATTAATTACAATAATACTTTTGATTCAGCTGAAGAAATTTATCTGATTTAAAAGAAATAGATCTTCTAAATCCTAAACGTATATGTTTAGTAAAAACTCAAACGAATTGATCCACTGATACCAGCTTAAAATGAAATCTTGGCCTCTTTATATTATGCGCTTTCATAACATCACTTATTGACTGCTGGGTTACGATTTTTTCTATCCTCTTTGAAGAACAGGCAGATGACTGCTGATAGTAAGCAGAGAGAACCGGTGAAGAGAAGACAATCATCTATTGCCCTTATCATTGCTAGCGCTGCTGCAATTTTGGTGATGATCCCCAGTCCTAGTACGCTGCCTATATCGCTGGAGAAACCCAGATTTGCAGCGGTGTTTTGAAAATAAGTAATTATGGCCAAACCGTCGGGGCTGTTCATGTTTACGGAAGTAGCTATATTGCTGTAATGGAATACCTGCCGGTTGTGCAGGATGGTGGTCAGGATTGCTATTCCGAAAGCAGCTGATACCTGTTTCAAAACCATGTTAAGACCGGATGCCTTTCCGACCAGGTGAGTGGGAACGGTATTCATAGCTGCGGTGACAATAGGCATACTGGCCATGCCGATTCCCATACCGATCAGGAGCAACCACCAGGATAGGGTGGAATAGGGAGTGTCTGCGGTAATACGACTCATAGAAAATGTGATTATGGTAACCAGTATTAGACCAAGCAGGGTAATGTTACGAGCTCCAAATTTGTCATATATCCTTCCGCTTATGGGCATTATGATGCCGGTCATCAGGGCCATGGGAAACATGATCAGCCCTGTTTTCATGGCTGTTTCTCCCAGTACGGACTGCAGCAGCAATGGGATGAGAAACATAACACCGAACAGCCCCATGGTTAATGCAGCGGTAATAGTAACAGCGATAGCAAAAACTCTGTTTTTCAGGAGCCGCAGTTCCATTATGGGTTCAGGGTGATTCAGTTCTATGTAAACAAACAGAGTGATTCCAGCTGCTCCAATAAAGAGCAGGGAGATTATATAAGGTGAGGTCCAGCCATAATCTGTCCCCTGATTTAAGCCCAGTAAAAGAGCGGATAAACCAATGACACAGGTGATGATACCATAAATATCTAAGCTGGTTCCCTTGATAAGTTTTGTTTCCTTCAGTACTAGCGAGGCCAGAAAAATATTTATCATACCGATAGGCAAGTTGATATAGAAAATCAGCCGCCAGCTTACGGTGTCAACCAGGTAGCCTCCGAGTATTGGACCCAGTGCTGGTGCCATCATGGCTGATATTCCCCATATGCCCATCACCATTCCTATTTTAGAGCGGGGAAATGTTCTGTATAACAGTGCCATGCTCAGAGGCGGAAGAATTCCGCCGCCGAGGGCCTGGATCACGCGTGAGATTACCAGGCTGCTTACTCCCCATGAGGCGCCGCACAATGCAGAACCAAGGGTAAAGAATCCCATGGCCAGAATGTATATTCGTTTATATCCAAAAGCATCACCCAGATATCCGGATAGACACATCATGATACCCATGGTCAGCATATAAGAGGTTAAAACCCATTGGATTTCCTGGGGCGAGGAATTGAAAATTGCCATCATCTTGGGCAGTGCAACATTAACTATGCTGGCATCCAGAGCAGCCATGAAGCTGCCCAGGACTATGATCCCCAGGATGGGCCAGTTTAATTTCTCGGCATCTGGAGTGTTCACAGTACCATCTCCCGGTTAAACTTTTTCAGAAGTATGAATTCGGATTACCGCCGACATACCAGGTTTTATGATTTTGTCCTGCTTATCCAGGGATACTTCTACAGGGATTCGCTGAATCACCTTGGTGAAACTGCCGGAAGTATTTTCAGTAGGAATAATTGAAAATGTAGATTGTGTGGCCCCGCCGATTTTGCTGATGCTTCCTTGGAATTTTATACCGGGATATGCATCGATAGTCACCTCAACCTGCTGCCCGATTTTTATTCGGTTGATATTTTTCTCTTCGATATTGGCTGTTACCCGGGTGGATTCCAGATCGCATATGGAGAAAAGAGTCTGACCGGCATTCACCTGTTCACCGGTGTGTGATGCTATCATTATGATCATACCATCGACCGGCGATTTTATAATTGTATTCTCAATCGTATACCTGGCGCTGTCATACGCAGCCTGAGCCTGCTTAATTTGCGCCAGGCAGGTGTCTTCTCCCAGATCCCGGGCAGCCTGAAGCTCGTTTTCTGCTCTCTGCATAACTATACGGGCAGACTGCAGATCAGCCTGGGCGGCTTCAAGTGAAGCCTGGCTTTTATCATAAAGTGAACGGGTGTTATCAAATACTTCTCGGGATACCGCTCCTTGTTCGTAGAGTATTTCGTTTTGTTCATAATTGCGTTGGGTGTCCTGCATATTTGTTTCTGCTATCTTTAAGCGGGCCTGGGCCGCATTAACCGAGGCACTGGCACTGTCTACCGCAGCCTGCAGCGAATTGATATCATAGGACAGCCCTGCATGCTGGGACTGAGCCAGTTCCAGGCTGGCCTCCATACGGGAGAGATTAATTTCGAATTCTGAGGCATCTATCTCAGCCAGCATTTGCCCTGATTCTACCAGTACACCTTCAGCAACAGACATGGTCTCCAGTGTGCCGCTTACTTTGACACTGACATCGATTATATCCCCGGTTACTTTGGCATTATCAGTACCGAGGTAATTTTTATTCTGAGCATACCAGAAACCGGAACCAGCAAGGGCCGCAATCAAGATCGTACACAAGACAACCTTGATTTTTCCGTTGTTTTTCATCGATGGCTCTTCCGTAATAACGGTATTGTTCTCCTCAATAACCATAGCCTGCACCCCTCCCCTATAGTTTTTATGAAAACAGTACTTTTGGATAAGATGATGTCAAACCTATAAATATCTGTTAAGAAAATCCTGGTCAGTACATCCAAGCCCTTTGAGAGTAAAATAGGTTATACCTTGGTAATGACAGATCAGCTCATCTTTTTGCTCTGCAACGTCTTTTATTTGAAAGTAAAAATGATGCACGGCATGATTCGAATAGAGCAAAAGAACCACGGCTTCCTCAGGATAAGGGATTTCGAAAAAACCTTCTTCTATTCCCTGGGCGATAAATTTTTGGATATATGGGCTCATTAATTCCACCGCCTGCTCGCTCAGCTGATTGTGAAGTTCTAAATTGTCAGGATTATGAAAGAAATCCACAATGCCGGGAGCATATTCTATCTGTTCCAGGAACATCTTTTCCATCTCTGTGAACTTTTCAGGGGTACTCAGATCAGATCGATTAATTATTTCTCTGGACACATCTATGTAATTTGACAGCATATCCTGGGCTACCGCTTTAATCACTTCATCCTTGGAAGGGAAATACCAGTAGAATGTTCCCTGGGCAACCCCCATGGCCTTTACGATATCACTGACAGCTGTTGATTTTACTCCATTTTCAGCAAACAGCCGGCGTGCGGTATCGATTATTTCTTTTCTTCGTTCATCGGGTGATAATTTGGATTTTGGCTTTGACAATTAATATCATCCTTTTTGTTTATATTTTTGATCATGCTTAATAAATATACTAATAGTTGACTGACAATCAGTCAATAAAATTGTGAAAAGAAAAAATACAATTTGTCAGGCTGATATTTATTGCCTTGGTCCGGGGGAATTATGAATATATGCTGCAGCTGTGCCAGGAGGGGGTGATAAGAATGAATACATATGAAGCGATGATCATCATGGTTCTCATATTATTTATTCTAGCTCTCATAACGAAGTAGAGCTGACTATATAACATAGCAGCTCTAACAGCATAAAATTAATTTTTGCTGGAATCGTTGTTGGGGGTGACCGGCCCCACGAATCTTAATTTATATATACCATATTCAATCCAGTATTGCAATTTAATCCACAAACAAATTGATTTGTAGTATGTCTACTTACTAGTTAAAAGCTTCTATGGGGAATAAAAAGAATTTAGGTTATAGGTGAGTATGTATTTTATTACAAAATTACAGAATTCTGCCCAAGTTTTGCATATCTCCTTGCACTTAAGCAGATGCTTATGGTATATTATTTGTTGGTAAATACACACGCTGATTGACTGATTGGATAGTGCTTAGCAATAAGTTTCCAGTTGGGATGAGATGGCGGAGGAAAAAAACTAAAGGAGGATATCAATGTCAGTTATTACTATGAAACAACTGCTGGAGGCAGGAGTACACTTTGGTCATCAGACTCGCAGGTGGAATCCCAAGATGGCGACTTACATTTATATGGAGAGAAATGGGATTTATATTATCGACCTGCAGCAGACGGTGAAGAAATTTGATGATGCCTATGCTTTCGTCAAGAATACCGTTGCAGATGGCAAGAGTGTTCTTTTTGTGGGAACCAAAAAACAAGCCCAGGAAACTATCAAAGATGAAGCCAGAAGGTGCAGTATGCATTTTGTTAACCAGCGCTGGTTAGGCGGAATGCTGACCAACTATAAAACTATCAGAAAAAGAGTGCTTAGATTAAAGCAGCTTGAACAGATGGAAGAGAGCGGTGCGCTTGAAGTTCTAACCAAGAAAGAAGTTGCCCGGCTCTTAAATGAAAAAGAAAGACTGGAACGTTTTTTGGGTGGTATAAAGGATATGGATAAGCTCCCGGGAGCAGTTTTCGTAGTCGATCCAAGAAAAGAAAAAATTGCGGTAGCGGAAGCACGCAAATTGAATATACCGGTTATTGCTATTGTAGATACCAATTGTGACCCGGATGAAATAGATTATGTCATTCCTGGTAATGACGATGCCATCAGAGCGGTTAAATTAATTTCCTCCCGCATAGCGGACGCGTGTTTGGAAGGCAAACAGGGAGAACAAGTTACTGCTTAGAGGGAGACAACCATGCTCCCTTTTTTGGCTATCTAAATAAAAATTTAAACTACAAATCCATAATTAGGAGGTTAAGTAAGTGAGTATTTCAGCTGCAATGGTTAAGGAACTGAGAGAAAGAACCGGGGCAGGTATGATGGATTGCAAAAATGCTCTGGTTGATACTGCAGGCGATATTGAAAAAGCGATAGACGAATTAAGAACCAAAGGATTGGCTAAAGCTGCTAAAAAAGCAGGCAGGATAGCCAGCGAAGGGATTGTTACCTCTTACATCCACGGTGGGGGGCGGATAGGAGTTTTGGTGGAAGTAAACTGTGAAACCGATTTTGTAGCCAAGACTGATGAATTTCAACAACTGGTGCACGATATCGCTATGCAAATAGCTGCCGCTAAACCCGAATATATATCACGCAGTGAAGTGCAAGATAGTGAAATTGAGCGTGAGAAAAATGTACTGCGGGCTCAAGCTCTGGAAGAAGGCAAACCGGAAAAAATTATAGAAAAAATGGTAGAGGGCAGGATAGAAAAGTATTTCAAAGAGAGCTGCCTTATGGAACAAGCTTTTATTAAAGATCCGGATAAAACCATTGAACAGTTGATCCTTGAGAATGTGGCAAAAATTGGTGAAAATATTGCAGTCAGAAGATTTGCTCGTTACGAAGTAGGCGAGGGGATCGAGAAAGAAGAAAATGATTTTGTAGCTGAGGTTATGTCTCAATTAAAATAGGGGTTTAGATTTTTAGGAGGTTATCGTTTGCAAACTGCTCCATACAAGCGCATTGTTCTAAAGCTCAGCGGAGAAGCCCTGGCTGGAAACGACGGTTTTGGCATCAACCATGAGATAATTACTGATATATCGCAACAGGTAGTTGAAGTTGTACAAAAAGGCGTAGAAGTGGGTATTGTAGTGGGCGGCGGTAATATATGGCGCGGCGTCGCTGGAAGCGCTAAAGGCATGGATAGGGCTACTGCAGATTATATGGGGATGTTAGCTACGGTTATTAATTCACTGGCCCTGCAGGATGCTCTGGAACAGACTGATATGCCTACTCGGGTTATGTCTGCCATCGAGATGAAAGAAGTTGCAGAACCCTATATAAGGCGCCGGGCGATTCGCCATCTGGAAAAGGGCCGGGTGGTTATTTTTGCTGCCGGGACCGGAAACCCGTATTTTTCCACCGATACTGCTGCTGCTTTGAGGTCTGCAGAAATAGAAGCAGATGTTATACTAATGGCTAAAAAAGTAGATGGAGTTTATGATTCCGATCCCATCCAAAATCCGCAAGCAAGAAAGTTTAATTTTCTAGAGTACATAGATGTAATAAATAAAGGATTGGGTGTAATGGATTCGACTGCAGCCTCTTTATGTATGGAGAATAATATACCCATAGTTGTGTTTGATTTGACCAAATACGGTAACATACTTAAGGCAGCAATGGGAGAAAAAATCGGCACTTACGTAGGGAGGTAACAAAATGGTAAAAGATATTTTGCGTGATGCTGAAGAAAAGATGCAGAAAACTATTGAGTTTTTGACTAAAGATCTTTCCACCCTGAGAGCTGGCCGGGCTAATCCGGCTATGGTGGAAAAGATCACAGTTGATTATTACGGCGAATCAACTCCGATCAACCAGTTAGGAAATATTACTGTTCCTGAGGCCAGACTGCTGGTTATACAACCCTGGGACAAAAGTATAATTCCTGATATTGAAAAAGCTATATATAGATCTGATCTGGGAATAACTCCTTCCAATGATGGGGTTGTCATCCGTATTGCCATTCCCCAGCTGACCGAAGAGAGAAGGAAAGAATTAGTTAAAGTGGTCAAGAAAAAAGGGGAAGAGACCAAGGTCGCAATTAGAAATATCCGCCGAGAATCAAATGACATGCTTAAAATGAGTGAAAAAGAAAAAATGATATCTGAAGATGAGAACAAAAAAGGCATGGATGAGATTCAGAAATACACCGATAAATATGTGAAAAATGTAGATCAGGTTTTACAGGCCAAAGAAAAAGATATCATGGAAGTTTGATTAACAATAATCTAGATTGCGCTCCGCTTTGGTTATACTTATAATAGCCATATACCCCCTTTCTGGGGGTATTATAGTTTGGGCGAGAGAAGGGATATTGTGGATATTAAGAATAGAAACCTGGAATTAAATAATATGCCGCAACACATTGCTATCATAATGGATGGCAATGGGAGGTGGGCCAAAAAACGATTGCTGCCCAGAACTATGGGACACCGAGAGGGTATGAAATCAATAAAGAGGATTGTTAAAGCTTGTATGGAATTTAAAATACAGGCATTAACCGTTTTCGCTTTTTCTACCGAAAACTGGAGGCGTCCACAGAATGAAGTCAATTATTTAATGGATTTGTTGATTGAGTTCTTAAACAAGGAACTGCAGGAGATGCATGAAAACGATATACAGATAAAAGTGCTGGGTGACTACACTTTACTGCCCCGGAATTGTGTTGATAGTATCGAGCACGCTCTGCAGCTTACCAGCCAAAACCAGAAAATGACCTTTAATCTGGCCATAAATTATGGCAGCAGAACCGAAATTCTACAAGCTGTAAAAAGACTTGGGCAGGAAATATCTGAGGGGCGAGTAAATGCTAATGACATAAGTGAAGATGTTTTTTCCAGATATTTATACACTAATACCATTCCTGATCCCGATTTGTTAATACGAACTGCTGGAGAAATGAGGTTGAGCAATTTTTTATTATGGCAGATAGCATATACCGAATTGTGGATTACTGATGTAACATGGCCGGAGTTCACCAAGGATCATTTGCTGCAGGCCATTACCGAATATCAGAAGCGTGATAGAAGATTTGGGGGACTAAGTCACCACCAGTAGGAAGGTCAAAATGTTAAAAATTAGAATACTCAGTGCAGTAATTGGTATACCTGTATTATTAATAATCCTATACAAGGGCGGCATATACTGGTGGTGTCTAATTGCCCTCCTGGGAATGATGGCTTTGTATGAATATTATAGAATGATGTCCATTAAAGGGTATGATCCTATATATATCCCTGGTTATATGGTTCTGCTGGCTATGCTTTTTTCTACCGCCATCCCCGTATACCTGCTTCCGGCATTTCTGATAATAATTATGATATTTGCCTTATTCATGATTTTCCAATATCCTCGAATAGATATTAACGATATCTCCTTAAGTTTTTTTGGTGCTTTCTATATAGGTCTGCTGTTAAGTTTCTCGTTAAAAATATTTTACCTGGACAATCGTTTCTGGATAATGGTATTGTGCTTACTGCTTACCTGGGCCAGCGATACCGGTGGATATTTTGCCGGGCGGTTACTGGGCAGTAAACCTCTGGCACCGGGGTTGAGCCCCAATAAGACCCAGGAAGGGGCAGCAGGGGCGATCATTCTCTCTATTGCAGCGGCCTTTTTGTTTTTTAATATAATAGAAATTGGACAAACAAATTTTGCATATGTATTGATATTAGGACTGAGTGCCAGCATTTTTGCTCAGATAGGAGATCTAATGATATCTGGGATGAAGAGATTTTTTGGGGTTAAAGATACTGGGAAGATCATTCCTGGTCACGGTGGAGTACTGGATAGGTTGGATAGTTTCCTCATGGTAGTTCCTCTAGTTTATTATTTCTTTATGTATGTGGTCCGTATTTGATATACCTTTTAACCATACGGTAAATCGGGTTTTAGAAAAGGGGTAAGATATTGGATCCTGAACTAAACAGATATGTTAAATTATTTGTTAAATTAGGCATAAGCGTATTAGCCATCCTGGCTCTATATTTGATGATATCCTTTTTATTGCCTTTAATTGGAACAGTACTTTCCAGCTTGCCTTCATTAATACTTCCATTTGTTATAGCTGTAATAATGGCTTTACTCATAGAACCACTGGTAGTTGTTTTCGAAACTAAAATCAGGTTAAAACGGGGCTGGGCCGTAGCATTAAGCCTTTTAGTTTTTGTGGGGGGCTTTATCTATATTATTTCGTGGTTAATATCCAGGGTCATAAAAGACCTGATGAAGTTATTCCCAGAGGTAGCAGCCTATTCCGATCAAGTCACAGAATCGTTTCTTGCTGCTATCAGTGATTTTAAAGTGTTTTATCTGCAGATGAATCTGCCTCTGGAAGTCCAGACAGCCATGCATAACAGCCTGCAGGAAGCTATACAGGCATTAAGTTCTCTGGTAAGTAATAGTATTGATATCTTAACTGCTGCGGTCAGCTTGCTGCCTGGCATTTTTGCTTTTGTAATGATTGCAGCCATAGCTACATTTTTAATAAGCAATGATCGCAATGCGATAAAACAATTTCTATATAAATTTTTACCGATAAACACTCAGAGTAAAACTAGCAGCGTAGTCAATCAATTGATAAAGATACTGGTAGGTTTTTTGAAAGCCTATCTGATGTTGATTTCCATTACTGCTGTTTTGACCATAGTCTTATTGAAAATTATCGGGGTAGAATATGTACTTACTATTGGTATTTTTGTAGGGCTGCTTGATCTGCTGCCTATATTGGGTCCTGGCCTGCTCTTTGTTCCCTGGATTCTGGTAGAGTTTATTCTGGGCAATACTAAATTAGGGCTGGGTTTGTTGGTAATATACTTGATTATATCCCTGGTCCGGCAGTTCATCGAACCTAAAATAGTGGGCGAAAACATTGGCTTGCATCCCCTGGTTACACTTATAGCCCTTTACATTGGTTTAAAAATGGGTGGTGCAGTAGGACTTATTTTAGGGCCGGTCACAGTGGTTATTATTATCGCTAGTTACCGGGCCGGGTTATTTGATAGCTTGAACTGGAGGAAAAAGAAATGACAGCTTGTAGGAAGAAAAACGTGGTTATTCTTGGATCGACAGGATCCATAGGCTTGCAAACCCTGGACGTTATAGAAAAGCATGCGGATATGTTTAAGCTGCTGGGGATTGCAGCAAAAAATGAGGTTTCTGTACTGGCAGAGCAAATACAAAGATATCATCCGGCAGCCGCAGCTGTTGGAGATAATTTGTCTTATCAGGAGCTGCGTTCTAAAGCTGCTAAGGATTGTGCGGTATTGTCAGGTTTAGATGGACTGTGTGAAATCGCCTCCTGGCCGGAAGCGGATATAGTTGTAATAGCAGTTAGCGGAGCCATCGGTATTAAACCTACCCTGGCTGCTATCCAGTCAGGAAAAAGAGTTGCTCTGGCCAATAAAGAAACTCTAGTGGCAGCTGGTGACATCGTCATGAAAAACGCCCGGGATAATAATGCTGATATTTTACCGGTTGACAGTGAGCACTCGGCAGTGTTTCAGTGCCTGCAGGGAGAGAGCCAGCATCTTAAAAAAATCTGGCTGACAGCATCCGGGGGGCCATTCAAGGATCTGGATAAGATACAGCTGGATAATGTTACGGTGGATATGGCTTTGAAGCACCCAAACTGGATTATGGGACCGAAAATTACTATTGATTCTGCTACTCTTATGAACAAGGGACTGGAAGTTATTGAAGCTCATCATCTATTTGGGATAAATTATGATAAAATAGACGTGGTGGTACAAAGGGAGAGCATTATACACTCCATGGTTGAACTACTGGATGGTTCGTTTCTAGCCCATCTTGGCTCGCATGACATGAGAATTCCCATTCAATATGCTCTTACTTTCCCGGACCGGGTTGTTTCATCAGCCCCGGCCTTGGATTTTGCAGCATTAGGGGCTTTGCATTTCGAGCGTCCGGATATGGAAAAATTTCCAGCGCTGGCCCTTGCTTACCGGGCCGGGCAGATGGGAGGGACTATGCCGGCAGTGCTTAACGCAGCCAATGAAATTGCGGTGAATAGGTTTTTGGTTCGCGAAATAGCGTTTACTGCCATACCATTGCTGGTTGAAAAAGTTATGGAACGGCATACTCCGGTTAATGATCCTAATTTGGACACCATCCTGCAGGCTGATGAATGGGCCCGGCGTATGTGCCGGGAATTATAGCAAGCTGTTGTACTCTTAAAAAGGGTCACATATTTAAACTTAAGCAAGGAAAAATAAAGAAATAAAGGGGGGATTCATGATGACCATATTGATTGCCATAGTAATAATAGCAGTTCTAATTCTGGTTCATGAAACTGGACATTTTATAGTGGCTCGGAGAATAGGCATTCCCGTCTATGAATTCAGTATCGGGTTTGGTTATAAGATCTTTTCCTGGCGTAAAGATGAGGTAGATTATTCTATAAGATTATTTCCTTTAGGAGGATTTGTACGGATGGCCGGGGAAGAGCCGGGTGATCAAGACAATCCCCATGGATACAGCCATCGTACTCCACTGGAGAAAATTCGAGTATCCTTTGCCGGGCCTTTTATGAACTTTGTGCTGGCACTGCTGATATTTATTTATATTTATGCCTTTATCGGCATACCCCAGACTACCGATGAACCGATAATAGGAAAAGTTTTTGCTGAGCAGCCTGCTGAGCAGGCGGGAATTATGGCCGGGGACCGGATACTGGCTGTAAATGGGAATGAGATTCAAACCTGGGAAGAATTCACCAACCTCCTAACTGCCCAAGCAGCAGGTACTGCGGTAGTATTAGAAATAGAACGTGAGGGTAGGAATACTGAAATTGAAGTGATACCAGAGATTAATCCCAGCACCGGATTATCTGCCATTGGAGTGACAAGCAATATAGTATATGAGAAACAGGGCTTTCTAACTGCTATTAGTATTGGTCTGCAGCAGACCTATCAGTTAACCATGGTACTGCTGGGTGGCTTGTGGCTAATGGTTTCCGGAGGAGCATCGGCGGCTGATATTGCTGGTCCAGTAGGCATAGTAGGCTTAATAGGAGATTACGCAGAATATGGAATCGTGTTTCTGTTAAGCTTTGCAGCGTTTTTAAGTATTAATCTAGGTATTCTGAATCTTTTACCAATACCTGCCCTGGACGGCAGCAGGATCGTTTTTGCGATCATAGAAGCAATTCGTAAAAAGCCGGTACATCCGGAAAAAGAAGGATTTATTCACTGGTTGGGATTCATGTTTCTCATGGCACTCATTGTACTGGTTACATTCAATGATATTATGAAATTTATTAAAGGGTGATTGATCATCATGAGGAGAAAAAGCCGGGTGGTATTTGTCGGTGAAGTACCCGTAGGCGGAGAGCATCCTATAGCTGTGCAGTCTATGACTACCACCGATACCCGGGATGTGGAGTCTACCATAAAGCAGATAATACAACTGCAGGAAGCCGGATGTGAAATAGCCCGGGTGGCGGTCATCGATGAAGAGGCGGCACAGGCTGTTAGCAGGATCAAAGAGGGAACCAACATACCGATCATAGCTGATATACACTTTGACTATAGGCTGGCAATAAGCAGTGTTAAGGCGGGTTGTGATGGGTTGAGAATTAACCCTGGGAATATTGGGGCTAAAAGCAAGGTGCAAGAGGTGGTGAAAATCTGCCAGGATAAAAGGGTTCCCATCCGGATTGGGGTTAATGCTGGTTCACTGGATAAAAAAATATATAAAAAATATGGCCAAATATGTGCCCAGGCTATGGTTGATAGTGCCATGGAAAATATAAAAATTCTGGAAGATATGGATTTCTACGATATTAAAATTTCATTAAAGGCTTCCTCAGTTCCATTAAGCATCGAGGCCTACAGAATAATTTCTAAACTGGTAGACTACCCCTTGCATCTGGGTATAACTGAGGCCGGGACCATACCCCGTGCTCTGGTCAAGTCGGCCATGGGTCTGGGCATTTTGTTGAATGAAGGTATTGGTGACACCGTGCGAGTATCTATAAGCTCTGATCCAGTTTATGAAGTGTGGGCGGCTTATGAAATTTTAAGAAGCGCCGGGCTGCGGGAACGAGGGATAGAACTGGTATCATGCCCCACCTGCGGGAGATGTGAGATAGACTTGTTTAAAATCATAGAAGAAGTAGACGAAAAAATAAGATTTTTAGACCGGAAGTTGAAGATCGCAGTTATGGGATGTATTGTTAATGGTCCCGGAGAAGCACGAGATGCAGATATAGGTATAGCCGGCGGAAGAGGGTTGGGGATATTATTTAAGAACGGTGAAGTTATTAAGAAGATACCCGAAAATCAGCTGGTAAATGAATTACTCAAGGAAATTTATGCTTCTGAATAGCTGTGAATATATGGTCAACATTTCAATATTGTGGGTGTGTGACCCTTGTTTAACAATAGATACAAGGAGGTAGGGCTTTGAAGTCATCGGAAATGTTTAATCCAACCTTACGTGAGGTGCCCAGTGAGGCTGAAATTGTAAGCCATCAACTGCTGCTGCGGGGTGGATTCATACGTAAAACCAGTGGAGGGGTTTATTCATATCTGCCCCTGGCGTTCAGGGTACTAAAAAAGATCATGAACATCGTAAGAGAAGAAATGGATAGAGCCGGCGGACAGGAACTGCTCATGCCTATAATACAACCAGCCGAGTTGTGGCAGGAATCAGGAAGATGGGATGTGTACGGAGATGAGATGTTCCGCCTTAAGGACCGCCATAACCGACCATTTGCCCTGGGGCCTACTCACGAAGAGATAATTACCACCCTGGTTAATCAGGATGTACATTCCTATCGGGATATTCCTTTGCTGCTGTATCAGATTCAAAACAAATATCGGGACGAGATAAGACCCAGATTCGGCTTGATGAGAGGCAGAGAGTTTATCATGAAAGATCTCTACTCTTTTGACATGGATGAAGAAGGATTGGATATATCTTATAAGAAGATGTATGAAGCATATAATCGCATTTTTCAAAGACTTGATCTTAAATATCGAGTAGTTGAAGCGGATAGTGGTGCTATTGGCGGCAATGAAAGCCATGAATTTATGGTCCTGGCTGATACTGGTGAGGCTGAAATCATTTACTGTGATAATTGTAATTATGCCGCCAATGTTGAAAAGGCCGAGTGTTGGGTGGATAAGCTATCTGAAGATAAAAATGCCCTTAAACCCCTGGAGAAAGTCTATACACCAGGAGTAAGGACGGTGGAGCACCTTATGCAGGAACTGAACCTGCCCGTACATACTATTGCTAAAACCCTTATATATTGGGCTGATGGACAATATATCGGTGCTGTCGTTCGTGGGGACCGGGAAGTAAACGAAGTTAAATTAAAAAATCTCTTGGGCTGCAACGACTTAGTTATTGCTGAGGCGAGCCAGGTTTGCGAAGCCTTGGGAGTTAGTGTAGGATCGCTGGGGCCCGTAGGCGCTGAATTCAAGGTTTATGCTGACCTGGAAATACAACAGATGAAAAATTTTGTCTGTGGAGCCAATGAAGATGCTTATCACCTGATCAATGTAAATCTGGGCCGAGATTTTGTGCCGGAAATGGTTGCCGATCTAAGAAACGCGGTTAAGGGCGACAGATGTCCAGTTTGTGAAAGCATGGTTAACACCATCAGAGGGATCGAAGTTGGACATATATTCAAGCTGGGCACCAAATACTCCCAGGCTATGAAAGCTACCTGTTTGGATAATAACGGGCAGGAAAGGCCGTTTGTTATGGGATGTTATGGAATAGGCATATCCAGAACTATGGCTGCTGCAGTAGAACAGAATAGTGATGAGGATGGAATAATATGGCCGATACCTATAGCACCTTACCAGGTAATTATTGTTCCCGTAAACGCCAAAAAAAATGAGCAGATGGATGCAGCATTGAGTTTATATGAACAGCTGGTTGAAAAAGGGCTGGAGGTAATTCTGGATGATCGCGATGAAAGAGCGGGAGTAAAATTTAAAGATGCCGATTTAACGGGCATCCCGGTACGTATTACTATAGGTCCCAAAGCGCTGCAGGATAACAAGGTGGAAATAAAGAAACGATGGGAAAAGGAACCCGTTTTAACTCCCATTGATGAAGCGGTCGCTAAAACCGAAGATATATTGAACCTGAAAAAATAAAAGAAAAACAACTGACCTCTCGATACAATATAAAAAACGAGGGATGTGCATTTTACATAATGCTTATTTATGAAATAATATTTAAACTGGTTCTGGCAGGTATTCTGGGCGGTTTGATCGGTTTGGAGCGAGAGAGCTTGAGCCGTCCGGCCGGATTAAGAACCTATACTCTGGTGAGTATCGGTTCCGCTCTGGCTATGATAGTATCAATCGACATATACCTGCAGTATTATCAAACTGTAAATGCTGACCCGGGGCGTATTGCAGCCCAGGTTATTAGCGGTATTGGATTTTTAGGAGCTGGCACCATAATGAGAGAAGGGGCTTCGGTTCAGGGACTCACTACCGCCGCAGGACTTTGGGTAGTTGCATGTATAGGATTGGCGGTTGGTTCCGGACTTTACGTACCCGCTATAGCCACCACTATATTAATATTATTTGTATTGATATATTTTATTAAATTTGAAGACCGATTTACCGGGCGCCGGGAATATAAAGGTATTGTCTTGCTGGTAGAAGACAAGCCGGGCCAGGTTGGAGCGATAGGTTCTATTCTGGGTGATCTATGTGTACTGATTAAAAACATTCAGATGACCCAGGTAGAGGGTAATTACCTGGAGATAGAATTGCTTCTCCAAATTCCGGCCAATCTTTCAGTAGAGCAAGTAATGGAAGAATTAGCTAACCTGAAAGGTCTGCGTACTATTGAAAGATTAAATTAAATGCCGGTGGGGAGGCGAATGATACTGAACAGTGACTTTTATTGTATTTTAAATAATTACCTGGACCACGATTTAGCTTTATCCTGGGAAAATACGTCTATTAATAAATTAGAAGTAAGCAAGCAGAAGAGATCGTGGAGGTTATTCATTAATCTTGAACAACCTCTTCCAGCCTCTATTATCACCCAAACCATTCAGGAGCTCCATAAACAATGGAATTTTCTTGATAACCTGGATATTATACCTGATTTATCGGCTCCCCTTAGTCAGATCAGGAAGATTGTTTCTAAATGTAAGGAAGAGATTTCCGCTTCTGATACCTATCCTCAAAACCATATCATTGAATGGCGGCTCAGGCATAGTGGGCTGGATGTAGTTACGAACGAGGAGAGTATTTACCAGTATATGCTGGAAAACCAGCTTTGTGACAGTATTTCGCAGTGGTTCTGGAATCAATATCGGCTGCAGATTTTAGTAAGAGCCTTATGGGAAGAAAAACATATTTGTGCTGCTGAGCAATGGATGGAAGGCAGTATTATACGTAAACCTTTAGAGCTGCTGGATGTAGCAGATGATCAGAGAGTCGGTTACAGGCCCAGAAAAAAGACCGACCGAAAACGGTCAAAAAAACAGATCGAAAATAAATCAGTAACCAAGATAATGGACATTGAAGAAGGCATGCAATCAGCAGTTGTTGAAGGAGAAATCTGGGATAAGGAATTCACTCTTCTAAAAGATGGCAGATATATTATTAATTATTACCTTACCGATTATACGGACAGCCTGGTGGTTAAGATATTTGTGAAAAACAAACAGGAAGATGATCTGAAAATCGGGGACTGGGTTAAAATTATCGGCAGCGTTCGCTATGATAATTTTGTTAAAGAACTGGCTTTATTTATGGACTCATACCTGATTCTATCCAAGCCTGGACGAATTGATACCCAGGAACATAAGCGAATTGAATTTCATGCCCATACTAAAATGAGTGCTATGGATGGACTGGCTGACGTCAAAAAACTGATCAAAAGAGCGGCGGAATGGAAACACCCGGCTATTGCAATTACCGATCATGGAGGTGTCCAGGCTTTTCCCGATGCCTATCATGCATCCCAGGAATACGGGATTAAGGTTATCTATGGTTTAGAAGGATATCTGGTTGAAACCGATAAGAAAGAAAAATCTTATCATATCATACTGCTGGCCCAAAACTTGACCGGCTTAAAGAATCTCTACCATGTGATAAGTACCTCTTATCTGGATTATTTTTATAGACATCCCAAAATCCCCAGGCAGCTGCTGCAGAACCATAGGGAAGGGATACTGGTTGGAAGTGCCTGCCAGGCCGGGGAGCTCTATCAAGGGATTCTGGAGGGAAAACCGGATGAAGAGATAATAAATATTGCTGATTTCTATGATTATTTGGAGATTCAGCCGATAGCTAATAATGATTTCTTGATACGAGAGAATAAGCTGTCCGGGATAGATCAGTTAAAGAACATTAATAAATTCATAGTAAATCTGGGCAAACAATTAAACAAGCCAGTTATTGCTACCGGAGATGTGCATTTTCTTGATCCTGAAGATAGTATATTTAGAACCATAATACAAGCGGGGCAGGGTTATGAAGACCTGGAATCTGAATCCGACTTGTATTTTAAAAATACGGATGAAATGCTGGCGGAATTCTCCTATCTGGGGATTGAAGATGCCAGAGCGGTAGTGATCGATTTTCCCCAGCAGATTAACGATATGATTGATAAAATCAAACCGGTTCCCGATGGGTTTTATCCACCTGAAATCGATACTGCTGCTGAGGAGGTTACGGCTTTAACCTGGAAAAAAGCTCATGAGCTCTATGGAGATATACTGCCGGATATTGTTGAAGAGCGGATAAAACGTGAACTTTATTCCATTACAGAACATGGCTTTAGCGTCTTGTATCTAATCGCCCATAAGCTGGTAGTGAAATCCAACCAGGATGGATACCTGGTGGGTTCCCGGGGTTCAGTGGGTTCTTCCCTGGTAGCTTACTTGACTGGTATTACGGAAGTTAATCCGCTTCAGCCGCACCTGGTATGCAGATCCTGCCGCAGCAGCAACTTCAATGTGGATACAACTGCAGAATGCGGGGTGGATCTTGAGGGGGAAAAATGTGCTAAATGCGGAGAGCTTTTGCATAAAGAGGGATTTAACATACCTTTTGAGACCTTCCTGGGATTTGAAGGGGATAAGGTTCCTGATATAGATCTCAATTTTTCAGGTGATTACCAGATGCAGGCTCATCATTATGTAGAAGAGCTATTTGGCAAGGAAAATGTTTTCCGGGCGGGAACTATTTCAACTATTGCTGAAAAAACGGCCTATGGATTTGTGAAAAAGTACCTGGATCAATATCAATTGAACACCAGAAACTCTGAAATTAAACGTTTAGTAAAGGGAATAACGGGAGTTAGAAGGACCACTGGACAGCATCCGGGAGGACTCATAGTTGTACCTACCAGCAGGGATATTCATGAATTCACCCCTCTGCAGCATCCGGCTGATAATAAAGATTCGGGTGTAATTACTACTCATTTTGAGTATCACGCTATTGGAGACCAGCTGGTTAAATTAGATATCCTCGGGCATGATGATCCTACTGTTATCAGAGAACTAGAACAGCTTACCGGGGTGAAAGTTGCAGATATCAGGTTGGATGATCCGGATACCATGAGAATATTTTCCGAAGTAGAGGTGCTGGGAATAAAGGAAGAAGATATTGACTCTCCGGTAGGTACCTTTGGCATACCGGAGTTCGGCACTCGTTTTGTCAGACAGATGCTGGAAGCTACCCGCCCTAATACCTTTGGAGAGTTAGTTCGCATCAGCGGCCTTTCTCATGGTACGGATGTATGGCTTAATAACGCGCAGGATTTAATTGAAAATGGTATCTCCGATTTGAGTCAGGTTATATGTACCAGAGACGATATTATGACCTACCTTATTAATCGAAGAGTAGATAAGAAACAGGCCTTTAATATTATGGAGCGGGTACGTAAAGGCAAAGGGCTGGGAGAAAAAGATATACCCGTTATGGAGGAATGTCAGGTACCAGAATGGTATATAAAATCCTGTCAGAAAATAAAATATATGTTTCCACGTGCACATGCGGTTGCGTATGTAACTATGGCTTTCCGTATAGCATACTTTAAAGTAAATTATCCACTTCCATTCTATGCCAGCTTTTTTAGTATCCGGGCCGAGGATTTTGATGCCCATACTATCTTAGACGGCTACCATTCAGTTCGGAAAAAGATTAAGGAAATTGACAAAATGGGATATTCTGCGACTCAGAAGGATAAGAAATTGATAACCATACTGGAATTGGCTATGGAGATGTTGGCCCGTGGCTATAAATTCTATCCAGTGGATATATATAAATCCGATGCTGGTAAATTTAAGGTTTGCGAAGATGGATTGCTGCTGCCCTTTTCTGCCCTGCCCAATGTAGGTGATAGTGCCGCCCTGGGAATTGTTGAAGCGCGCCTGGACAAACCATTTGTCTCGGTGGAGGAGTTCCAGGCCAGAACCCATTTGAATAAAACAGCTATGGCCATTCTAAGGGAATATGAATGCTTCAAGGATTTGCCCGAAACTACCCAAATCAGTTTATTTGGTTAAAAGTTATATAAAATAGAGTAAAAGGCTGAATATATTTGCGTTATTGTACGGTTATGGTATAATCATAATAGTTTTCTGATACTCTTATGGCAAAGTGGGTCTGCACCCACTTTTTCTATTGTTATATATCGATATATATGATTGGGAGTGCAGTATGTGGGACAAAATAACTTGCAGCTTATAATAGATGAAATTGAGAAAATATTGGCAAAAATACAAATAGAACTGGTTGATGTTGAATACCGTAAAGAAGGCGAAGGCCAAATGCTAAGAATATACATCGACCAGGAGGCCGGGGTTAATTTAGACACCTGTGCAGCTGCATCACGGGCCATAAAAAATCTAGTTGATGAAAAAGATTTATACTATGATCAAATGGAAGTGTCTTCACCTGGATTAGATAGAATACTTAAAAAGGAACAAGATTTTATCAGGTTTATGGGGCAGGAAATCAATGTTAAAACCCTTAAGGGATATGAGGGCCCGCGAAAACTATCCGGTGTTTTAGTTGGCTGCCAGGAGGGAAATCTAAGCATAAAAAACCTGGATAAAATTATTGATATACCATGTGAACTAATATCGAGGGTCAGGTTAAAACCAGATGAATAAGAGGAGGAAGAACATTGGCTAGTGAGCTTATTCAAGCATTAAATGAAATTGAAAAAGATCGCGGAATACCAAAAGCTGCTTTAATAGATGCTATAAAATCTGCTCTAAATACCGCCTACAAGAAAAATTTTGGGATTGTCCAGAGCGTCGATGTTGATATTGACGAAGCAACCGGTGTAGTTAGAGTGTTTTCTCAGAAAAAAGTAGTTGATCAGGTAAATGATAATCGGGTGGAGACGAATTTAGAGGAAGCCCGGGAATTATACCCGGATTGCCAAATTGAAGATTTGGTGTATGTGGAAATTACCCCTTCTAATTTTGGCCGTATTGCAGCCCAGACAGCAAAACAGGTTGTCATTCAAAAATTGAGGGAAGCGGAGCGCAGCCTGATCTATGAAGAATTTCTGGAAAGAGAAGGCGAAATAGTAACCGGAAATATTCAGCGTATAGAAAGTAAAACCGTCTATGTAAGTCTGGGGAGAACAGAAGGCATTATGCTGCCTCCTGATCAGATAGGCGGGGAAAGATACGATATTGGACAGAGGATTAAAGCATATATATATGAGGTCAAAAACACATCGAAAGGGCCTAATATATTTTTATCCAGATCTCATCCTCATTTTTTGCGACGCTTGTTTGAACTTGAAGTACCTGAAATATATGATGGTATTGTCGAGATAAAATCAATTGCTCGAGAAGCAGGGGCCCGGTCTAAAATATCAGTGCATTCTCTGGAAGAAAAAATAGACTCTGTGGGGGCATGTGTTGGACCACGGGGGATAAGGGTGCAAAACATAGTGGCTGAACTGGGGGGAGAGAAAATTGATATTATTAAATATGATAAATTACCGGAACACTTTATTGCCAACGCTTTAAGCCCTTCCAAAGTTGACCGGGTTTTTATAAATGAAGAGGATAAAATAGCTACCGTAGTAGTTCCTGATTATCAGTTATCTCTGGCCATAGGCAAGGAAGGACAAAACGCTCGTTTGGCTGCCAAGTTAACGGGTTGGAAAGTTGATATAAAGAGCGAGAGCCAGTTTGTCGAAGATAATTCCAGCAACTTTATATGGCCTGATGCTGCCGACAACGAATTCTCAGAAGCACTATCAGCAGCTCTGAAAGAGAATGAATTATCTGCCGACGATGATGCGGAGGAGATTGATGATTATGGGGAAGATGCGTAAAATTCCTCAGCGAATGTGTATTGGCTGTCGGAATATGAAAAACAAGAAAGATCTAATTAGGATAGTGAGAACCCCCCAGGGAGATATTGAGTTAGATACCCAGGGGAAAAAACCAGGTAGAGGAGCATACATATGTGCCGATCTGCAGTGTTTTAAGAAAGCTATAAAAAATAAAGGCCTGGAAAAAGCCTTGGATAGAAGTATACCAGGTGAAATTATTGGTCATATTGAAAAACAAATTGAAAGTATTTCTTCTTAAGGTTGTGATTGTTTGAAAAGAGTAAGCAGTATAATAGGGTTTGCCCAAAAAGCAGGTAAAGCATCCTCGGGAACCCTGGCCGCTAAAACCAGTCTAATACGCAACAGGGCTAAATTATTGGTAATTAGCAGTGATATATCAGAAAAAACTGGAGAAACGTTGATAAAATTGTGTGGGAAAAACAAGATACCCTGGTTGATCTATGGTAATAAAATTGAGCTCGGTAATTGTGTTGGTAAAGCATATAGAGTTGCCGTTACGATAAATGACGAAAATATGGCTGCTACGATAATAAAGAATTTTGAAGCAGTGGGAGAAAAGGCAAAAAGCACGGGGGTGGTTGAATGGCAAAAATAAGAGTACATGAATTAGCCAAAGAAATCGGAATACCTAGTAAAGAAATGGTAGACATTCTACAAGAACTTGGTATGAATGTTAAGAATCATATGAGTACCATGGAGGATACCCAGGCTAAATGGGTAAAAAGAAGGTTATCTGATCCATCAAGTGTCAGAGATGAAAAAAAGGAACCACAAAAAACACCGGATAAAAAAGATCCGATAACTGCTAAACAGCCACCATCAGATGCCCCAAAAACAACTCCTGATGCCAGGCCACAGGGACAGAGACCTGATGCCAGACCACAGGGACAGAGGCCTGATGCCAGACCACAGGGACAGAG
>JAENZN010000001.1:0-284345 GCA_016841245.1 Syntrophomonas sp. | reverse complement strand
GGACAGAGACCTGATGCCAGACCACAGGGACAGAGACCTGATGCCAGACCACAGGCATCGAGACCTGATAAAACGGCAGAAAATAAAGGTGAAACTCAAGATAAAGCAGGTAGAGGCCGGGTTACAAAACCTCAGGGTAAACCGAATACCAGACCAGGCCAATTTGCTCCAACTAATAGGGGGCCGGGGCAGCAGGGTAAGAAAGACTACAGCCGCCCTCAAAAGAAATCAAAACATAAACGCAAAAAACCTGATATTGATATGCCCAGTCCTGAACTAATAAATGTTGATGATTTAATAACGGTAAGAGAGTTGGCTGAAAAGCTTCATAAAAGCACTGCTGAAATAGTTAAGAAATTGATGGAAATGGGAACTATGGCCTCGATAAATGAGTCTATAGATTTTGAGACCGCGGAGATATTAGCCAGTTTGTACGAAGTGCGGGTAGAACACAGCATTTCCGAAGAGGAAAAAATCTTAGAGGAAATTGTGGATGACGAAGCAAGTTTGAAGCTCAGACCACCAGTGGTTACTGTTATGGGACATGTTGATCATGGTAAGACTTCTTTGCTGGATAAAATAAGGAAAGCGGATGTTGTTTCTGGTGAAGCCGGAGGTATTACCCAGCATATAGGAGCCTATCAAGTAAAAGTAAATAATAACCGAGTAACCTTTATTGATACACCTGGTCACGAGGCTTTTACAGCCATGAGGGCCAGGGGAGCTAACCTTACCGATATTGTAATTCTTGTAGTTGCTGCAGATGATGGGGTTATGCCCCAGACCATAGAGGCCATAAATCATATTAAAGCTGCAGAAGTTCCATTTCTGGTGGCCATAAATAAAGTTGACAAGCCAGATTCTAACCCGGACAAGGTAATGCAGCAGTTAACTGAATATCAGATCGTTCCCGAGGAATGGGGCGGAGAGACCATATTTGTGCCAGTATCTGCTAAAACTGGGCAGGGTATCGATGCTCTCTTAGAAATGATCTTACTGGTTGCTGAGGTAAACGAAATAAAGTCCAATCCCGATAGATTAGCTGAAGGAGTTGTAGTAGAAGGACAGTTGGATAAAGGCAGAGGTGCGGTAGCCACTGTTCTGGTATTGAAGGGAACTCTTAAAATTGGTGATACACTAATTTGCGGAAGCAACATTTGCCGGGTACGGGCCATGACAGACCATCGAAGCAGAAGGGTTGATGAAGCATATCCATCGATGCCGGTAGAAATAACCGGTTGGTCGGAAGTGCCGGAAGCCGGTGGGCGAGTGCAGGCTTGTGACGAAAAAGTGGCCAAAGAGATCATTAGTCTCAGGCTGGGTGAGAAAAAACTGGAGGAACAAAAACAGAGCAGCAGAGTATCCCTGGATGATTTCTTTAAACAAATTCAAGATCACGATCTTAAAGAGTTGAATTTAATAATCAAAGGTGATGTTCAGGGATCTATTGAAGCCCTGGCTCAGTCGCTCTTACGATTAAGTACGGAAGAAGTCAAGGTGAATGTTATACATTCAGCGGTAGGAGCAATAAGCGAAACCGATGTAATGCTGGCGTCAGCATCAAATGCTATTATTATTGGGTTCAATGTTAGACCAGACAATAAAGCTAGAAAAAATGCAGAAGAAGAAAAAATTGATGTTCTGCTGTATAGAGTTATATATGAAGCTATTGATGATGTTAAAAAAGCTATGGTAGGTCTCCTGGATCCTGAATATAAGGAAAAATTTGTCGGTCGGGCCGAAGTTAGAGCAACCTTCAAGGTTCCCAATGTTGGCACCATCGCAGGCAGTTATGTTACCGACGGCAAAATGCAGCGAAATGCGGAAATCCGAGTACTGAGGGATGGAGTAATAATTTACGAAGGAAAATTGTCCTCTTTAAAACGATTCAAAGACGATGTACGTGAAGTGCTGGAAAACTATGAATGCGGTATTGGGATTAAGGACTTCAATGATCTTAAAGAAGGGGATGTTATTGAAGCCTATACTATGGAAGAAATACCAAGAGAATTATAAAAACTTAAGCTTATTTGGAATTCCATAAGTAATACTTTGGGGGTGCAAGATATGAGCAGACGTCGACAGGAGAAAATGTCGGAGGAAATAAAACGGATAGTATCACACATACTTCAGGAAGGCATAAAGGATCCCCGCATAGAACAGGCAGCTATATCATTGACTAGAGTAGATCTCAGTAATGACATGAGTAATGCCCGGATTAACATTAGTATTTTGGGAGACCAGATGAAACAAGAGGAAATGATGAATGCCGTGAGAGCGGCTAGGGGATATATCAGAAGTGAACTTGCCCGTCGATTACAAGTTAAACATGCTCCGGAAATAGAATTTCGACTGGACAAATCGATTGAGCATGGAATAAGAATATCTTCGATATTGGAAGATCTGAAAGAGGACAGTAATAAGTCGGAAGGGTAAGTTTATGGAAAATCTAAAAAATATTGGACATCAACTGTCCATATTAGAGGATTTTGCAATTGTGGGTCATTCAATCCCTGATGGGGATAGTGTAGGATCCATACTTGCATTATATCTGGGTTTAAGCAGCCTGGGAAAAAGAGTAAAAATAATTATGCAGGACCCAATATCATCTATTTATGACTATCTTCCAGCTGTCGATAGATTTTGCACGCCCGATGATATTGATACTATGCCTGAAAATGTTATTCTATTAGATTGTTCCAGGTTAGACAGAACCGGAGACGAAGTAATTAAGCGATTGCATGATACAAAACTGATCATAAATATTGATCATCATCAGGATAACGATATGTTTGGGGATTACTATTTTGTTAATCCACTGGCATCATCGACTGCAGAGATTGTCTATGAACTATTAACCATAATGAAAATTGAAATAAACAGTGATCTGGCGGATTGCCTTTTGGCAGGAATAGTAATGGATACCGGCAGTTTCATGAACAGCAATACCACTAGTACTACCATGAATATTGTTGCCCTGCTTCTTGATAAAGGTGCGGATATTGATAAAGTTCGGAACAACTTATTGGAATCCAAACCTCATAAAGAAGTATTGCTATTAAGACAGGGATTACAGCACCTGGAATTCTATAAAAATGGACGAATTGCCTGCATGAAACTACCCTATGAAGAGGTCAGGCATATTGATGCCCTGGATGTACATCCAGAAGGAACCATAAATTATGTGCGTTCTATCAAAGGGGTTGAAGTAGCATTATTATTCCGAGAGGTTAGGCCGGGACTAGTGAAAATTGGCTATAGATCAAAGACCGAAGTTGATGTGGCGGCCCTGGCTAGTAGATTAGGTGGGGGAGGGCACAAACGTGCCGCCGGAGCGCAAAAACAGGGTGGTTTGGATGAGGTGACCAGGTTGGTGATTGAAATGGTTGAGGATGTGCTTGATTAAATTGGAAGGCTTTTTGAATATAGATAAACCAAAAGGAATTACTTCTTTTGATGTAATCAGAAAATTAAGAAAAATTTGTCCAGGCAAAACCAAAATGGGGCACTTAGGGACCCTGGATCCAATAGCCAGAGGAGTGCTGCCCATAGCGATGGGTAAAGCAACTAAAGTTATAGAATATATAAGGGACGAGAAAAAGGTATATATTGCGGAATTGATTCTGGGAGCTGTGTCCGATACCGAAGATAGCAGCGGCAATATTACCTATACTGGCAGCAGCGTGCTAAAGGAAAACGATCTTTTGGATATTTTAGATTCCTTTACAGGTACTAGGGAGCAGATTCCTCCTATGTACTCGGCTATTCACCATGAAGGAAAGAGGTTATATGAATTGGCCAGACAGGGAGTGAGTGTAGAGAGAACCCCTCGAAAAATAGAAATATTTTCCCTTAAATTATTATCTAAAAACACGGACGATGATCTACCCCGTCTTATTATTGAGGTATCCTGTTCCAAGGGCACCTATGTTCGTAGTCTATGCCGGGACATTGGTGAAAAGCTGGGGACAGGTGCTTATATGTCCGGGCTAATCCGTAAAAAATCTGGGATTTTTGAAATTGAGGATTCCTGTAAGCTGGAGGAAATATTAGATAATCCTGCCAAAATAGAAAGCCTGTTATATCCAGCAGATTTTCCGCTGCAGGAAATGCCAGGCATCAAATTAGATTCCTTCGATGAAGAAAGCATGGTGATTAATGGCAGGGAACTAAGATGTAAGGAAAATTTAAGTCCAGGCAGGGTGAGAATATATTCGACCCATGATTATTTTCTGGCCATAGGTGAGATTAATATAAAAAATGGCATTACTTTTGTGCAGCCTAAAAAGGTATTTAAACTGAACTAAAGGATTTTTTTAAGTCCCCAGGCCTTTATGCTGAAAATCTTGGTAATGAGGAGTATTATTAATGCAGGTAATAAGAGAAATTGACAATTTCACAAAAATAGCGAAACCAATGTATGTTGCTTTGGGTAATTTTGATGGAGTACATAAAGGTCATCAGAAGTTAATAAATAATCTGGTCGAAAAAGCCAAATCCAATAATGGTGTTGCAGCAGCTTTTATATTTGAACCCCATCCTATTCAAATACTTAATCCGGGCAAAGCTCCGGATTTATTGAATACTGCTGATATTAAAGCGGAATTATTGGAGAAAATGGGTATAGATATTTTAATATACAATACTTTTAGCAGAGAAATTTCCCAATGTTCTCCCGAGCAGTTTGTGCAGAAGTTTTTAGTGCGCAGATTAGCTATACAGGAAGTCTTTGTGGGGTTTAATTACTCCTTTGGACATAAGGGAGTTGGAACTCCCAAATTATTAAAAGAATTTGGTCAGAAGTATGGCTTTGAAGTCAATATAATACCTTCAGTTGAGGTTGGCCAGGCAGCAGTTTCCAGTACTCGGATAAGGAAAATGCTGGACCTCGGAGACATAAAAAAAGCTTGTGCTTTACTGGGTTATTATCCAGTACTGGAGGGCACGATAATTGAAGAAGAACATCGGGGAACTGCCATAGGTTTTCCCACCGCTAATCTAAAGGTCGAAACGGGCATCCAAAAACCTGCTAAGGGTGTATATGCAGCTTTTGCATCATTATTAAGTGGAGAAAAACTCATGGCGGTAGTAAATATTGGGAGCAAGCCGACCTTTCATGAAGATTATCCGGTCTCTATAGAGGCTCATATTATAGATTTTAATCAAAATATATACGGGAAAAGACTTCGGCTGCATTTTGTAGAGAAAATTAGAGATGAGATGAAATTTACAGGAATCGAAGAGCTGGTCAAACAGATATCAGAGGACCGGACTGCAGCACATAAAATTCTTCTAAGTACAGTGGACAGTTTTACATTTTAAATAGCGTATGTTAAAATTTACCTTGATTGCTGGAGATAGCTACTACTGGAGAGAGCGGCAGGACCAGAAGGCCTGTAAAAATAAAGAAGATTAGTTTAGGCAAAATGTTTGATGAACCATTGGCTAGGTTATACCGATTCACCGACGTTTAGCTTGGTCTATGGCGATTATTGATAAGAGGAGGTGAGACCTTTGGCATTAACACCCGAGAAAAAAGAAGAACTGATAACAACATATCAGGTACACGATAATGACACCGGATCCCCGGAAGTACAAATTGCGATATTGACAGAAAGAATTAACTATCTGAATGAGCATCTAAAGATGAATAAAAAAGACCATCATTCCAGAAGAGGTTTGCTGAAAATGGTTGGTCAAAGACGGGCACTTTTAGATTATCTGAAGAAAAAAGATTTCGATAGATATCGTAACATAGTTACTAAACTTGGATTGCGCAGGTAAAGAGCGGATTTGCCGCTCTTTACATTTATGCATATTATGAAAGGAGGAAACTCAGATAGTTCACAAATATGAATTAGAAGTTGCTGGCAGACCTCTAGTTGTTGAGATTGGGCAAGTAGCCAAACAGGCTAGTGGTGCAGCCATGGTAAGATATGGGGATACTGCAGTTCTGGTAACTGCAACTGCTTCCAAAAATCCTCGGGAAGGTATAGATTTTTTCCCTCTTACCGTTGATTACGAAGAGAAGCAATATGCTGCTGGAAAAATACCGGGTGGGTTTATTAAGCGAGAAGGCAGAGCTACAGAATTAGCTACCCTATCAGCCCGGCAGATAGATAGGCCCATAAGACCATTATTCCCCAAAGGTTTTAAAAATGATATTCATGTGGTAGCTACCGTGATGTCAGTGGATAAGGACAATACTCCAGATGTCACTGCAATTATCGGTGCTTCCTTGGCATTAGGGGTTTCTGATATTCCATTTGCGGGTCCCGTAGCAGCCGTAATAGTTGGTATGGTTGATGGTGAACTACTTATCAATCCTACTGTTGAACAGTTGGGGAAATCTGATATGCATATGGCAGTAGCAGGTACCAGCGAAGCCATTATGATGGTGGAAGGCAGTGCTAATGAGATTCCTGAACAAACCATGATTGATGCCATATTCTTTGCTCATGAAGAGATTAAGAAAATAGTGGCATTCCAGGAACCTATTATAAAAGAAATCGGATTGCCTAAATCAGAAGTTAAAATCGCGGAAACTAATGAGGAAATTGATAAAGCAGTTAGAGAGTATTCTCAAAATATCCTGGAAGAAGCCGTAAATAACCCGGATAAAAAGTCTCGGGAAGTTCAGATGGACCAGGCCAAGGACAATATCAAAGAACATTTTGACGAAATATTTCCTGACAATGGGAAAGAAGTGTCAGGGATAGTTGACAAGATGATGAAAGAAATAGTTAGAAAAGCAATTCTGGATCAGGGTGAAAGAGTAGATGGAAGAAGGCTCGATGAAATAAGAGCTATTAGCTGTGAAGTAGGTTATCTGGCTCGTCCCCATGGTTCGGGGTTATTTACCAGAGGGCAAACCCAGGTTTTATCTGTCACTACTCTAGGTTCGGCCAGCGAGGAACAGCGCCTGGACGGACTGGGTATAGAAGCCACCAAGAGGTATATACATCATTATAATTTCCCTCCTTTTAGTGTAGGAGAAACTCGTCCTATGAGAGGTCCGGGAAGAAGAGAAATCGGCCATGGTGCTCTGGCAGAAAGAGCGTTGCTGGCTGTTCTGCCCGATGAACAAGATTTTCCTTACACCATCAGGGTAGTATCTGAAGTACTTGAATCAAATGGGTCCAGTTCTATGGGAAGCGTATGCGGCAGCACACTTTCTCTGATGCACGCAGGGGTACCAATAAAGGCTCCGGTCTCTGGTATTGCCATGGGTTTAGTCAAAGGAGAAGAAGGCTTTGCCATTCTAAGTGATATTCAAGGTATTGAAGATGCCTTGGGAGATATGGACTTTAAACTGGCGGGTACCGAAAAGGGAGTTACCGCCCTGCAAATGGATATCAAAATAACCGGAGTTAACAAAGAGATCGTATCGGCTGCCATGGGCAAAGCTCGCGAGGGCAGAATGTTCATAATGAATAAGATGATGGAAGCCATCGCCCAGCCCAATGAAGAACTTTCTCCTTATGCTCCCCGGCTGACCAAAATGCAGATCCATCCAGACCGGATCAGAGAGATCATTGGTCCTGGCGGTAAGACCATCCATAAAATAGTAGATGAAACCGGATGTAAAATCGATATCGAAGACGATGGCAGCCTCTATATAATGTCCATGGATGAAGAAGGAGCTAAAAAGGCTAAGTTCTATATTGACTCAATTATTGCTGAAGTCGAAGTGGGAAAAACCTACATGGGTACCGTGAAAAGAATAATGGATTTTGGAGCCTTTGTAGAAATAATTCCGGGAGTGCTGGGAACCTCTGGCAAAGAAGGCCTGGTGCACATATCACAGCTGGCTGAAGAGAGAGTAAATAAAGTTAAAGATGTAGTTGATATAGGAGATCAAATTCTGGTAAAAGTAACTGAAATTGATAAACAAGGACGGGTTAACTTATCCAGAAAAGCCGTTCTTCTGAATGCCAAGAACAAATAAAACTGCTAAAACATTAATAAGAATATCCAAGTAAACCGAGATGTCTCGGTTTATTTGCATTTTCTGGAGTGGACATGGGGACGGTTCTCTTGTCCACCTTTTTCCATCCTGCATCCTGGGATGGGTGGACAAGAGAACCGTCCCCATGTCCAGAAATCTAAATATACAAAAATTCTGAATAGCTTAATGACTTAGGGAATATTTATAAAAAGATGGATATCAAGGGGGTGGGACACATTACAAGGTTTTTTCTCTGTAAATATTGATGGCAGAACTCTTATATTATTAGGTTTATTTATCAGCATACCACTTCTAACAGCTTGGCTGGATAACCTGGATCGTTATCTATTGGGAGT
Source organism: Syntrophomonas sp. (assembly GCA_016841245.1). GTDB lineage: Bacteria > Bacillota > Syntrophomonadia > Syntrophomonadales > Syntrophomonadaceae > JAAYJK01. Next base: position 276,041 of record JAENZN010000001.1, on the reverse strand, counting down.
TAAGCCCGGTGTAACTGTCAATGGAGAAGATGTAGGAAGACTTCTGCCGGAGGAGGTGAGAGCGTATGTAGAGTACCTGGCCATAAGGTACCAAAAAATGCCATGTGAGCCCCGGTTAGATAAAAACACCGGAAAAATAATATCGGAGGAAAACGGCTGCATAATCAGCTTGGAAGATAATATAGAACAGATCAGGTCAGCCCGGGAAGGGGATAAGCTGCAATTAATAATAATACCGGTATACCCTGAATATACCCGGGATGATATCGAAGCATCTAAACACATTATCGGAGCTTATGAGACCTGGGTCGGTGGAAGTGAGGAGAGACATAAGAACATAAATCTGGCCGCGAACGCTATTAATAATACTCTTGTATGGCCTGGTGAGGTTTTCTCATTCAATAATGTTGTCGGACCCAGAAGCCTGGCCAGAGGATATTTGCCTGCTCCCATTATTATGCTGGGACATAGCGAGTTGGATTTCGGTGGGGGAGTGTGCCAGGTTTCCAGTACTCTTTTTAACGCGGCTGAAAGCGCGGGAGTTGAGATTATTGAGAGGCACATGCACAGCGAACCTATCCACTATGTTCCCATGGGCAAGGATGCTGCTGTAAGTTATGGTTATCTTGATCTCAGATTTAAAAATACCCGCAACAGTCCAATTATCATTAAAGCAGGGGTTGCGGGAAGTAAAGTCTGGGTAAATATTTTGGGGAGGGAAAGATGAAAATATACTTTTTCAATAAAAAAAGTCTCTTGGGGTTGTCAGCAGGCATTCTGGTCACAGGTTGTTTGCTTGCTCTGCTGATAATAAACTTCACTCAAACCGGAGTAATCGCTACCAGTACTAAAGAGCCTGTTTATCAGGGGAATACTGGTAAGAAAGCAGTTGCCATAAGTGTCAATGTTGATTGGGGTGAGGAATATATTCCGGGTATGCTGGAGGAATTTAAAAAATATGATTGCCCGGTAACGTTTTTTGTCACTGGAACCTGGGCGGAAAAGAATCCTGAGTTACTGAAAAAAATGAGTGAAGCGGGGCACAGCATTCAGAATCATGCTTATAAACACGTTTATTTCAGCAGTTTATCGGATGTGGAAGCAAAAGCACAGATCAAGAAAGCTGAAGAAATAATTTTCCAAATTACAGGGAAGAAGACTGCTTTCTTTGCACCACCCTATGGTGAACAAAATCAGAGGATGGTAAAAGCCGCTGCAGAAATTAATTATGAGTTGATTATGTGGAGCGTTGATACCATAGACTGGCAGAAGCCCAGCCCCGAAACGATAGTTAAGCGGGTCATCAACAAGGTTCATAATGATGCTATTATATTGATGCATCCAACTGATCCTACTTTAAAGGCACTGCCTGATTTATTGAATTATCTAAAAACGGAAGGGTATGAGATGTTAACTATTGACAGGATATTGAATGAATCAGGTGGGAAATCTTAATATGAAAACCAATGGGTATAGAATCATTGTAGTGGCAGCAGTACTGGCTCTGGTCCTGGGTGGTTTTCAATTGCAGGAGGCTCAGGCCGAGCCTTATCTTAGTTCTAAATATGTTTGTCTTCTGGATGCCGACACCGGGCAATTAATTTATGCCAATAATGCTGATACAATAAGACCGGTGGCCAGCACTACCAAGATGATGACCGCTATACTGGCAGTAGAATATGCTGGTCTGGAGGAAACCGTGGCAATAAGTAAGAAGTGTGATCGGACTCCTGAATATACTATAGGTATGATAGAAGGACAAGAGGTAATAGTCTCAGAATTGCTTAAAGCTGCTTTATTAAAGTCAGCTAATGATGCTGCGGTTGCATTAGCAGAGCATGTGGCAGGTAATGAAAGATTCTTCGCTTATCTTATGTCCAAGAAAGCTTTTGCCATCGGGGCAGTAAACACATACTTTGTTAATGCCTCTGGATTGCCGGATGCAGAACATGTAAGCACGGCGTATGATTTAGCGGTTATGGGAAGATATTTGTTGAGTAAAGACTATATCAATGAGTTAGTAGGTACTCGTCAAATTGAATTTAAACACCCCGGCTATCAACAAGCATTAACCATTAGCAATACTAATGGGCTGTTAAACAGCTACCAGGGAGCTAACGGTATTAAGACGGGTACTACCAATGCTGCCGGAAAATGTCTGGTAGCATCTGCTAAAAGAGATAACCGGCAGTTGATTGCTGTAACCCTAAATTCCAACGATCGAAATGGAGATTGTACTCGTCTATTAGATTATGGTTACCAGGAAGTAAGCTGGGACAAAATAATAGACAGCAGTATGCCATTCAAACGGATAAAAATTAAGCAGGGCAGTCAGGAGTATCTGGAGGTATATCCTGAAAAGGATTTGTGTCTATGGTGCGGTACTGAAGAAAAAGGTTTGAATGTTGAAAAAAAAGTGGAGATGGATTATTTTCTTAGTGCCCCAATAATCAAAAATCAGACCCTGGGTGTTCTTTATGTTTATGTTGATGGTAAAATTAATAACAGCATCAGACTTATCAGCCATGATAATATCGATAAAAAGAGCAGATGGATAAGTTATATTAAAGAAATTTATAATTATTAAAGGATTACCGCTCATAAAAAAGAATAATAAGCTATGCCGATTACGGGGGGATTAAATGATTAATTATTGGAAACTCAACAACGGAGCAAGATTGGTGGTAGAAGAAATACCCCATATTCGTTCAGCGGCCATAGGGATATATATTGAAGTTGGATCGAGGCACGAACCGGAAGGAATGAAAGGTGCCAGTCATTTTATTGAGCATATGCTGTTTAAAGGAACTGAGCATCTGTCCGCCAGAGATATCGCTGAAAAATTTGAAGTTATTGGCGGGCAGTTGAATGCCTTCACCTCTAAGGAATATACCTGCTTATATGCCCGGATTCTGGATGAAAACCTTTTTGAGGCAGCTGATATTCTATTTGATATGCTTTTTGATTCAAAATTTTATTTGCGTGATTTTGAAACGGAAAAAGGTGTTATTGTAGAGGAAATCAACATGAATGAAGATGCCCCAGATGATTTAATTCATGACCGTTTTGCCCGATGCCTCTGGTTGGATCATCCCATGGGTTCACCTATACTGGGGACTCTGGCCACGGTTTCAGGCTTTAGCCGGGACGATGTTTATGCCTTCTATAAAAGTGCTTATGTACCATCCAACCTGGTTATATCAGTAGCAGGAAATGTAAATGCCATAGAAGTAAAAGACCAGATTGAGAAGCATCTGGAGCATCAGGCCAATCTAGAGGTGGATTTTCCCTCTACCAATCCTAATCAATATCATAGTTTTATAGATTTGCTGGAGAAAGATACGGAACAGGTGCAAATATGTGTGGGAGTTCAAGGTTTATCTTATAATGATGAAAATAGGTACATCTTGAATGTTATGAACAGCATATTCGGAGGGGGTATGAGCTCCCGGCTGTTTCAAAAAATAAGAGAAGAACTGGGATTAGCTTACTCCATATATTCTTATCCTTCGAACTACTCAGATACCGGAGCCTATTCCATTTATATAGGTACGGGAAAAAACAAAATAGGTCAATGCTTTGAAGCTTTGCAAAGTCAAACCGAATACCTGGTAACCCAGGGAATCACCAGTGAAGAGCTGGAAAGAACTCAAAGACTGATAAAGTCCAGCATGTATCTGGGCTTGGAAAGTGTCATGAATCGTATGAGCAGACTGGGTAAATCGGTAATAATGTACGATAAAATAGTAAGCCCGGAAGAAGCTATCGACCGGGTAATGCAGGTGAATGAACAGCAGATAAAAGACCTGGCGGTCAAGCTGCTGGGGAGCCAACCCATCTCAGCAGCAGCCATTGGTCCTGCTGATGTATTAGGAGAAGTGGAAAAACAATATAAAAATTTGTGGGGTTAATATAAACCATATATTCAACTTTAACAGACATAATAGCAACACTTAGCGTGAACATTATGTTTGCCCTGACCCTGCGGGCACTAGATATGAAATAGTGATATCAGTTGTTGTAGAGAGGAGTAATAAATGAAAGTATACATAAAAAGACTTCGTTCTTCTGACCTGCCCTTACCCCAATATATGACCCCGGGTTCTTCGGGAATTGACATTTATGCTGCCAACGATGAAGATATAACCATTGCAGCAGGAGCTATTGTACTGGTGCCAACCGGGATAGCCATCTCCATCCCTGATGGATATGAAGCGCAAATTAGACCACGCAGCGGCCTGGCTCTCAATCATGGTCTTACTCTTTTAAATACCCCCGGAACTATAGATGCCGATTATCGAGGGGAAATTAAGGTGATAGTTATAAATCTAGGGGACAAAGAGTATATTTTAAAAAAGGGTGAACGGATAGCCCAGATGATATTCACCAGTGTAGAACGTGCAGAATTAATAGAAGCAGAATCTCTGGATGATACAGTGAGGGGTGCAGGAGGATTTGGGCATACCGGGGTGTAGAGGAGGATGCAGGTGCGGCTGAATGAACTGATAGGCAAAGAAATGGTTAATATTTATGACGGAATGAGAATGGGTACCGTGGGAGACTCAGATATGGTAATAGATGAGGAATCAGGACAGATAGTATCCATAATATTACCGAATAGAGGAAATGCTTTTAATTTTTGGACCGATCGGCAAAAACTCGTAATACCATGGGATGCGGTAAAAAAAATCGGACGTGAAGTCATAGTAGTGGACCTGGATAGTACCCACATGAGGCTAAAGAATAATTCAATCTGATTAAAATAAAATCGAAAGAGAATCAAGGTTTATCTTCTGCCCTGAGGGTATATGCCCCGGGGCACTTCTGTACGCCCATACTGGTGTTGTGAAGCTGGAACTGCTCTTGATTTTCGGCATGGGAACATAATTAAGACTGTCACATACAGTAAAATAGGAAAACCCTTAAATAAAATAAAGGTAAAGGGTAGGTGTGTGTGATGGCGACCAAAATTAACTGGACCACAGGTCCGATTGCCAGCAGTTCAGACATGAGTATGGTTAAAATCCTGGGACTCAACAATACTTCTTTCACTCGCCAGGTAGATATTCGACTCTATGATCTTTCATTTACTCCCAAAAAACTGGTGTTTAGCAACAGTTACTCACTCAAAGCGTTTGAGACGGTTACCGTTAATCTTGACGTAGGAAGTTTGGAAATTTGGGAAGCCCAGGCCAGTGCCTTTAGCCAGAGCGTTCGTTTCTATATTACGGGACGGAGTGATGATGGGGAAAACCGTCCCGGTACCACAGTTTTGAATTCTGAATTCATTCGCTATGGCACCTAGACTATCAGGCCGGCTTACTTCTGCGTGAGTGGTGAAAATAAAAAATATTACCAAATTTAACGCTGTGCCTGGCATAGCTTTTTTCTTTTGCTCGTATCTTAACGGCTGTATTTAGAAACAATAAAGTGTGTAGGAGGTGATAGCAATATGATTAAAGCAGATGATGAAAATAAAGGTTCCTTTCCTCCCTGGACCAGACTGCCTTCACTGGAAGAGATGGCAGGTGAAGCTGGTATTAATGGGGCGGAGTTCCTCAAACACATTCAAAAAGGCTGTGATATTGAAAAACTGGCTGAAATATTTGATGTCCACCCGGAGACAGTGCAATCTCTTTATGAGCACTTTATGAAGTATGGAGTAGGATCAGTTATGGGTGGTGATTAGGGATCAGGATAGCACCTGAGTAATTCAATAATAAACATGATTGCCTGGTACAGCTTGAAAATTAGGTCAGAATGCGATAATATAAACTCAATTTACCAGGGTAAAAAACAAGGAGGCCAAGATATATGACTGATAAATTTAGCAAAGAAGGTCTCACCTTTGACGATGTGCTGCTGGTACCAGGTCGATCAGAAGTTCCACCTAATCTAGTTAACGTTTCCACTCAGTTGACCCAGAAAATAAAATTAGAGATTCCATTGATGAGTGCCGGGATGGATACCGTTACTGAATCAAGGATGGCAATTGCTGTTGCTCGTGAAGGTGGTATAGGCATTATTCATAAAAATATGTCTATCAAGGAACAAGCCGCCATGGTAGACCGGGTAAAACGGTCGGAACATGGTGTGATTACTGATCCCTTTTATCTTTCTCCGGATAATAAAGTTAAGGATGCTATGGAAATCATGGAGCACTACCATATATCGGGAGTGCCCATAACCGTAGGCTCCAAATTAGTTGGCATAATTACCAATAGAGATTTGCGTTTTGAAACTGATTTTGAACAGCCCATAAGCAATGTTATGACCAGCGAGAGTCTGGTTACGGCACCGGTTAATACCAGCATGGATAGTGCCAAGGAATTATTGCGAAGACATAAGATCGAGAAACTTCCTTTAGTAGATGATGATTTTAACCTTAAGGGCCTGATAACCATAAAAGATATAGAAAAAACTTTTAAATATCCGCATGCCGCCAAGGATGGCCGAGGCAGGCTGCTGGCAGGTGCAGCTGTTGGATTAGCCCGGGATACCATGGACCGGGTTGAGGCTCTGAAAAATGCCGGTGCTGACGCAATAGTTATTGATACTGCTCATGGTCACTCGGTATTCGTGATAAATATAGTAAAGGCAATTAGGGCTGCGTTTCCAGACCTGCAGATTATCGCAGGCAATGTCGCCACTGCGGAAGCTACCGAAGAATTGATTAAGGCCGGGGCAGATGCCATTAAGGTGGGGATTGGACCAGGATCAATATGTACCACCAGGGTTATTGCCGGTATTGGAGTTCCTCAGATTACAGCCATAGTAGATAGTGTTTCTGCTGCTGCCAGGTATAATATACCCATAATAGCGGATGGGGGTATAAAATATTCCGGTGATATTGCCAAAGCTATTGCTGCTGGAGCAGATGTAGTTATGCTGGGCAATTTATTTGCCGGTACTGACGAAAGCCCCGGGGAAACTGTGATATTACAGGGGAGAAGCTACAAGATCTACCGCGGCATGGGTTCCATGGGAGCTATGGTTCAGGGAAGCAGTGACCGCTACTTCCAGGAAGACGCTCAAAAACTGGTACCTGAAGGTATCGAAGGAAGAGTTCCTTATAAAGGAGCCGCTTCGGATACTATTTATCAGTTAATAGGTGGTTTAAGAGCTGGTATGGGGTATTGTGGTGTGGCTAATCTGGAAGAGATGAAAAACAAAACTACGTTTATTAAAATATCCAATGCCGGTTTAAGAGAAAGCCATCCGCATGATATAGCAATAACCCAAGAAGCTCCGAATTATCAGGTCTTATGAGTATCGAAACAGCTCTGGGCCGTATTATCCTGGCTGGAGTAATAGGGCTATTTATTGGCTTAAGTACCAAAAGGATTACCGAAGCACGATTATTTAGTATGATAGGCATGGGAGCAGCTCTCACAACTTATATATCTTCACAATATTTTAGCAGCCTATCTATGACCTGGTATGCTGATCCAGGCCGGTTATCAGCGCAAGTAATTGTGGCCCTGGGTTTTATTGGCAGCGGACTAATATGGATCAGCCCGGAAAAAAAGGTGGAAGGTTTGTCAACTGCTGCTTCCCTGTGGCTGGTTACGATTGTTGGTATGGCCGTTGGGGCTGGGTTAAGCAGTGTTAGTGCCGCAATAATAATTATCTTGTTATTCTTTTATCTAGTTCAAAAGCTGTTTTCCAAAATATATAGAAAATTCTAAGGAAACAGGGAACAAAAGAACGTCCCCCCTGTTTCTAGTTAAAATCTGCGGGGTTGCCCCCGCAGGAATGCGAGTTGTTGCTTTATACCTGGTTCAGTGATCTTTCGGCTAACTGAATAGCTTTGCTTACCATGTTGCCACAGTCACGAGAAGATACTGCACCCCAACCCTGCGAAGCCACAATCTGGTCAACGCCGAGTTCCCGGGCAATTTCATACTTTAACTGTTCCGACATGATTCCACGATTTCTGGCCAAGATATAACCTCCTTAAAACTCGCATGCAATATTATTTTATCTAATTAAAGCCAAAATATAGCAGGAAGATAATTGAGATTGTGTTAAGCACGCTACAAATATGGTTTATAATATAAACTACAGGGGGAATTTATATGCGATACGAAGGCAACATTTTCAGACCACCCAGTGAAGCTAGAAGTTACATTTTGCAGTGCACAGTAGGCTGCAGTCATAACAGATGTACATTTTGCAATATGTACAAGGATAAGAAATATCGGGTAAGAGAATTAGAAGAAATTATGGCTGATATTCGCATGGCCAAACTTTATTATCATGACGTGGAAAAGGTCTTTCTGGCGGATGGAGATGCCCTGGCCATGGAAACTTCGGACCTGCTGCAAATATTGACGGCATTATATCAAAGTTTTTCCAGTTTAAAACATGTTGGTATTTATGCCAGTCCTGATAGTATATTGAATAAATCGGTGGAAGAACTATCAGAAATGAAGAAGCATGGTTTAACTATGGCTTACCTGGGAGTTGAAACCGGCGATGAAGAACTGCTGAAAGACATAAGAAAAGGTGTTACTTATGAGGAGATGGTAGCAGCAGGCAAAAGGGTCCGGGAAGCAGGTATACTGTTGTCAGTTACCATTCTTCTGGGTTTGGCAGGGAGAACTCCGAAAGCAGTAGAGCATGCTCTTAATACCGCCAAAATTTGTAATGAAATAAATCCTGATTATATTGCGGCCCTGACCCTGATGCTCACACCAAAAACTGAACTGTACCGGCGTATGCAAAAAGGAGAATTCGAACTCCCAGGACCATTTGAAATACTGGAAGAACTGCGCATTATTATTGAGCATCTGGATGTACAGGGCAGTGAATTCAGAAGTAATCATGCGTCCAACTATTTGCCTATTAAAGGTCGGCTGCCTGATGATAAGGGAAAAATACTGGAATTAATTGATCAGATGATAAAACGCAACGATAGAAATTATCTGCGGCCGGATTATATGAGGGGTTTATAAAAAGTGAATTAAAGTGCAAGTTTACACCAGAAGCGGTATTTAATTTAATATGAATCGTGTTATAATATAGAAGCTTATCGTGGTGGTAACTGCAATTTGTTAAGGGGGGGGTTAGAGTTGCGGTTATTTGGTAAAAAAGATGAACAACTTTTTATGCTTTTTAGTGAGAGCGCACGGGTTGTAGTTAGAGGTGGGGAAATACTGCAAAACGTGGTTCATGACTATCGGGATTTAGATATAAAAATGGCCAAATTGACCGCTATGGAACATGAAGGTGACCGCATCATACAGGAGCTTATGCGCAGGTTGAATACCAGCTTTATTCTGCCGTTTGACCGGGAAGATGCCTTTCAATTAGTGCAAAAACTGGCCACCACCCTGGACTATATTACTGGTATTATCGATCGGATGATTTTGTATAAAGCTGGTGATCCCGATGAGCAGGTTAAAGAGATGGTAGAAGTTCTATGTGAGTCCATCGCACTGATGGAAAAGGCTTTTAATATGCTGGATAAAATAGAACGCAACAATAAAGAAATAATGGATTGTTGCAAGAAAATAATCAAGCTGGAAAAAAAGCAGGATAATCTATATAGAACCGGGGTAGCCAGACTGTTTGATGAGCATGAAGATGAACCCATAACCCTGATCAAATGGCGGGAAGTGTATGAGCATATTGAAATGGCTCAAGATTATATTCAGGATCTGGCTGATTTATTGATAAATATCTGTGTGAAATACTCTTAAGAAAAATAGAACCCCTTGCAGGTGTCAAATAGCTGGTTAAGTTCAGTATAAATGCAAGGGGTTTTCTTATGCCGATTATATCCACTTACGACGAGAAAAGAATAACATCATCCCGGATACCAGTAAGATCATGATCGTCATGAGATACCATACAAAATAGGGATTGCCAGCCCCCGGAAGATTAACGTTCATCCCATAAAAACCCGTTATTACCGTTAAGGTCATCATGATAATCGAAAAAATAGTAAGCATGGTTATTATTTCGCTGGTTCTTCCGTTAATTATGGAGTAGTAAGTTTCAGTTGAACTGTTAACCAGATCCCGATAGGTTGCAGCCGTATCCAGAATACTGTCCAGATGGTCTACCAAATCAAGATAATAAGGACGATTTTTTTCATTTACAAAAAAAGAATAATAACCATTAATGTTGCCGAAAATTCGCCGCTGCGGTATTAGTACTTTCCTCAGCAGTATTATACTGCGTTTAAGAGATAGAATTTCTTCGGTGATTTCCCGGCCCCGTTTTATAAAAATATTATCTTCTAGTTCATCTATTCTCTCGCCCAGTCTTTCTATAGTAGGAAAGCAATCATCAACGATATTGTCAACTATTCTGTACAGCAGATGTTCAGGTCCCATAGTCATGCAAGTAGTCTCAGTAAGGCATTTTTTAGCTATTTTACCTACTGCATCTAGAGCTATGGGATGGATTGTGACAATATAATTTGATCCCATGAAGACATCCAGTTCGATACTGCTTATCTCATCGTCTTCAGCATCTTCACAATAATTCAATCCATGAAAAACGAAGAAATTATAGTTATCATAACGATCTAACTTGGCGCGTGGACTTTCCTGCAGGCAATCTTCCAGAGCCAGAGGATGGAAGTTAAATAGACTGCCTATGGAGTTGAGTTCTAAGGCAGAGCATTCATACAGGTCAATCCATAAAAGGCTGTCAGAAGATGATAGAAGGTCATCCAGTTGGCTGAGATTTACATCATGAAACATGGCGTTAGCTTGAGAGTTGTAAAAATAGGTTTTGATCACAGCTCATCCCTCCTTAATTTCGGAGGGTTTTAACAGCTGACCTGGCAGCAGAATATATTGAACCCTCCGTTGTTATTTGATTTTCTAACATTAAGCAGCTTATAGATACACGATCCATAATCTGGAACGGGGTCCATCATACCACCACCTTTACAATTCCTATATTTGTTCGCTCCCTAAAATATAGTTGGTATAGGTATGTCCTGTCAATACCCGCAAAAACATTATAAGCAGACCACAGCTTCATGACATTAAAGGACCCGGCAAGCATTGAAACCGAATGAAATACATCAATAATGGGTATTTTAGGAAATAGGAGGTAGTTTATGTTCAGGAAGTATTTATTAATTTTAATATTGTTAAGCAGTCTGCTTTTCAGTGGATGCGGCGTTGATATATCTGTTATTGATGTTCCAGAAGCTTCAGTAGTCTATGATATCAATGGCCGTCCGATAAAAGGATTGGCCGAGGAAAATCGTATCAGCATAGGATTTGAGGAAATACCTGAAAGCTTCAAAGCTGCTATTATTGCCGTTGAAGATAAGAATTTCTATTCACACCATGGAGTAGATATAAGCGGTGTCATGCGGGCATTATTTCTTAATATAAAAGCAGGCAAGATAACTGCTGGTGGAAGTACAATTACCCAGCAAACAGCCAAAAATCTTTTCTTGAGCAATGAACGTACCCTGACCAGAAAAATAAAGGAGTTATTTTATGCAATACAACTTGAGCGCAGTTACAGTAAAGATGAGATACTTACTATGTATTGTAATACTATTTATTTTGGACATGGTGCCTATGGATTGGAGGTTGCCGCGCGCACCTTTTTTAATAAGAATGCTCAAGACCTCACTGCCGAGGAAGCTGCACTGCTGGCTGGCCTGCCCAATGCCCCCAGTCTGTACGATCCATACCTGAATCCAGACCAGGCTAAAGAAAGACAGGCTATAGTACTGCAGCGCATGGTTGAGGAAGGGTATATAAGTCAGGCGGATAAGGACACCATATTCTCCAGAGAGTTAAGCTATCAACAGGCTGATTATGTACTGGGTGAGGCCCCCTATTTTATAGCCATGGTACGAGATTACCTGTCTGAAAAATATGGGGAGAGAATGGTTTATCAAGGGGGGATGAAGATATACACCACCCTAGATCTGGATATGCAGAAGGCTGCAAATAAAGCCTATCAAGAAGGCATGCAGGAAAGAGAGGCTGATGTACAGGCAGCTCTGGTAGCTCTGGATACCACTAATGGGCAAATACGTGCGCTTATTGGAGGGAGAGACTTTGCCAACTCTACTTATAACCGGGTATTTTCTGAAAGGCAGCCGGGGTCAACCTTTAAACCCTTTATGTACTCGCTGGCTATTGAATGGGGTCTCACCGAGGCTTATATGATGAAATGTGAACCGGTGAAATTCGAGCTTCCTAACGGGGATACTTATGAACCAACCGACTATGGAGATGAAAAATATCACTGGCAGGAATTTACTCTTAAAGAAGCACTTATGATTTCAGATAATGTAATTGCAGTTCAAGTTAATAATATGCTGGGACCCGAATATGTAGCCAAGCATGCTGAAAAATTCGGATTTAAAGACATACAGCCTATTCTCTCCTTACCTCTGGGTTCCAAGGAGGTGACTCCTCTTGATATGGCAGCCGCCTATAGCGTCTTTTCCAATCAAGGTATATATAGTAAACCAATATATATTTTAAAAGTGCTTGATAAAGATGGGAATATCCTGGAAGAAAATCGGACTGAACAACAGCAGGTTATAAGCCAGGAAAATGCTTACATTGTCACTGATATGTTAAAGGGCGTAATGGAACCAGGAGGAACCGGAGCAAATCTGCAGGCTGCAGTTGGGAGGACGGCGGCTGGAAAGACTGGGACTACCGACGATTTTAATGATGCCTGGTTTGTAGGCTATACTCCGCAGCTTTGCTGTGCAGTCTGGGTAGGGTATGATAAGGGACGCAATGTTAACCTGGTGGGAAGCGTAGCCGCAGGACCAATATGGGCTAACTTTATTCGGGATGCGTCAGTCAGCTTTCCTGCTATCGACTTTGAAAAGCCAGCTAAAGTCAATTTGGTAAATGTGTGCCTGGATACCGGACTTATAGCGAGTGAATCATGCCCGCGCAGCATTCGGATGGCATTCATCGAGGGAAGCGAACCTGAGGAAATCTGTTATTATCATACCTCCGATTTGGAATGGCTGCTGTGGGATGCGGCTACCCTGCCATAAGTTTCACTTTCTTGTTTATCAACATAGTTGTACCTCCTCGTATTGAAAATTCCTTACTATGTAAATAATTATAAACCATGTAATCGAATTATTGGAAAGGAATCATATTGGCCTTATAAATCTCATTACAAAGATGAAAGCTTATTATTCTCGGGCAGTGAATAGTCGATTATATATAAAGATAAAGTATATTATTATTAGAATTATATAGGAGAATGGTTATTTATGTGGATTGAGGCAGGAAACGTCCTGAAGATAGATGAATAATAGAAGGATAGGGATAAATATGATTTAAGGAGGTTCACAATATGAATACATTAATTAAGGTTTTAGTAGAAAACACCACTCCTAGTTCACCCCTGATTGGCGAATATGGTTTTTCAGCGCAATTATTAATCGATAACCATAATATACTTTTTGATACCGGCTCTAAGGATGCTCTTTTTTTAAACAGCAGCGTTCTAGGAATAGACCTATCACTGGTTGAGGAGATAGTTATCAGCCATGGCCATTATGATCATACCGGGGCATTGATGCCATTTCTTAATAAATATGGGGGAAGAAAGATTTATGCTCATTCCGGCATTTTTCCCCGCCGATTGATTAGAAGGTCAGGGGGCAAAATGGTTGATATAGGCTGCAAGTTTGCTTATCAGGAAGCTGTTGATGCAGGAGCAGAGTTGGTTTTTACCGACACCTTTACAGAAATACATTCGGGAATATATTTAACCGGGGAAATTCCTAGATTAACCGCATATGAGGACGTGGGAGGAGATTTTGTATTTGAAAAGGATGGACAGCTCCACCAAGATCTGCTGCCGGATGACATGGCTATGGTTATCGAACACGCGGAGGGTTTGATCATCATCAGCGGCTGTTCTCATTCCGGAATGATAAATACCCTGGAATACTGCCGGCAGAAAACTGGCTGCTCTAAAGTACTGGCATATGTTGGAGGTACTCATTTGATGAACGCTTCCCCGGAGAGGCTGGAAAATACCATAAAAGCTGTAAGAATGTATGATGTTCAGAAACTGATTATCGGCCACTGTACCGGTTTTTATGCCGCAGCTGAGCTGTACAGCCAGCTGGGGCGGAATAGAGTTATAAAAATGGACACGGGGATGAAGTTCGTTTTTTAATGCTCTTAGTATAAGAATCATGTAATATCTATAGCACGAAGATAAATAACAACATATTCATATATAGAGAGAAATAAATACTTAAGAAAATAATGGGGGATGTCGCAGGTGAATTTTAATAGATATAGACTAAAACCAGGGGAATTAAGAAAAACATGTAATCCATCCGGATTTAAATTTAACAGCACGGCAGAAGTCAAACCTCTGACTGGTATAATAGGTCAGGATAGAGCTTTAAATGCTATCTCAATAGGGTTGGATATCGAGAGTGAAGGATATAATATTTATCTGGCCGGTCAATCGGGTACCGGCAAAACTACCTTGGCCAGCAAGATGCTGCATCAAAAAGCCAGCAAAAAACCCGTGCCACCTGATTGGTGTTATGCTTATAATTTTAAGAACCCGGATATTCCGTGTGCTATGAAAATCCCGGCCGGGAAAGGTAAACAACTTAAACAGGAACTGACTGTCTGTATTAATGAGGCTATAGAAGCAGTAATAAATACCTTTGCCGGTGAAGAATATACAGCTCAAAAAAATGTTATATTTAATAGTTTTGTAACGGAATCGAACGCTTTATATCTGGAGCTGGACCAGGAAGCACGGGTTCATGGATTTTCCATCACCCAGAATCAACAGGGTGGAGTCAATACTATACCGATAAATAAAAATGGCGAAGTAATGGGGCAGGAAGAGTATGTGGGACTTAGTGAAGAAGAGCGGGCTATAATGATGACCAACAGTGGACTGGTTCAAGAAAAGATGAACGAGGCCATGAGAAAATATCGCAGTATGGAAAAGTTAATGAAAGAAAAACTCAAAATCCTGGAACAGGAAACAGCCCAACAGGTTTTCCAGCCTCAATTTGATGATTTATTCAATAAATACCAGCATCACTACCAAGTTATGGAATACTTGCAGGCTGTACAGAAGGATTTTCTGGATCATCTGGATGTCCTGGTAAACCAGGATGAAAATACTGCCTTGAGCTTTTTCAGACATATTGATAAACGTTCTTTTTTACGTCGTTATCAGATTAACCTGCTGGTCGATAATTCGGAATGCCGGCATGCGCCAGTTGTTTTCGAGAACAACCCTACTTTTGCTAACCTTTTTGGACAGATAGAATATGAAGGGGAATTCGGAGTCCTGGCTACTGACTTTTCTAAGATTAAGGCAGGATCTGTACACCGGGCTAACGGTGGTTATTTAGTACTCAGGGTATATGACCTGCTAAAAAACAATTTTGTTTGGGATACCTTGAAAAGAATAATAAAAAACCAGGAGATATCAGTAGAAAATATATCCCGAATGATTGGTATTACTAATACCGAGACTTTACAGCCGGAACCTATTCCTTTAAATATAAAAGTAATATTAATAGGTGAAGCGTTTTATTACTATCTGCTGCATCACTATGATCAAGAATTTTCAAAGTTGTTTAAAATTAGAGCCGACTTTGATGATGAGATGATCCGGAGCCGGCGGCATGTAAATGATTATGTTCGTCTGATCAGCTCCGTGTGCGAAAACCAAAGTTTAAAGCATTTTAGTCCGGAAGCAACTGCAGTCATAGTGGAATATGGAAGCAGAATGACCGATGATCAGCAGAAACTGAGTACTTCCTTTAACAAACTGATGGAACTAATATATGAAGCTAATTGTGTAGCAGATTATGATGGGGCTGATTTAGTAACTGGAGAACATGCGCAAAAGGCCATAGAACAGCGAATATATCGGAGTTCGCTGTCTGAAGAGAAGCTTCAGGAGGCAATAAACCGAAATGCCCTGATAATCAATGTCGAAGGAGATTTAATCGGGGAGGTAAATGGTCTGGCAGTTTATCAGGCTGGTGAATATAGATTTGGAAGACCGGTAAGGATAACTGCCAAGACTTTTATGGGAGAAAAAGGACTGGTCAACATCGAAAGAGAGATAGCCATGAGCGGCCGTATCCATAGTAAAGGAATCTTAACTCTCAATGGTTATTTGGGAGATCACTATGCACAAGATAAGCCCCTGACCCTATCAGCCAGCCTTACCTTCGAGCAAAGTTACCAGGGGGTGGAAGGAGACAGCGCTTCCAGTGCAGAACTTTATGCTCTGATCTCAAGTCTGGCCCGGGTACCAATAAATCAAAGAATAGCTGTTACCGGATCAGTGAACCAGAATGGCGAAATACAACCGGTAGGTGGTGTTAATGAAAAGATTGAAGGATTCTATAAAGTATGCAAAGAAAAAGGATTAGCAGGAAAACATGGCGTTATAATTCCGCGTAAGAATATGCCTAATCTAATGCTGGACGAAGAAGTAGTCGCAGCAGTACGCAACAAGCTGTTTAATATATGGGCGGTCAGCCATATAGACGAGGGGCTGGAAATTCTAACCGGAATACCAGCAGGAGAAAAGGATGAGAAGGGAGCCTTTTTACCGGAGACGGTACATTATCTCGCCAACCGGCAGCTGGAGGAATGGAGCCTTAAAAGAAAGCTGCATAACCAGGAGAAAGGGCTGGCATTAACCAGAAAGACCAAAAAAATTGGGGCAACCAGCCGAAGAAGGAGGAGGAGAAAATGAGGGTAAATAAATATATAGCAGCTGTCCTCTTGCTGTTACTTTTTCTGCCCCTGAGTGGATGTAACTATGATTTTTCAGAAATATTAGGTAGCCCCTCGGGAAGCAGTCAGCCTGAATTAATCAAGGCTAAAATATATTTTACTGATGGACAGAGTTTGGAAACGTACATAAAGGATCTGGGAATACAACAAGATGGAAAAGTCTATGTAGGAGGCTCATCGCTCAATTATTTATATGATGCCAGGGGAAATATTGTGGGTTCCTACAATTATCAAAGGGTATTGTATATCAAGATTATCTCCAGCCAGGATCAAGATGAAGAATCTTCATAAAAAGCTTAAGAAAAAAAAAATATAATCGATAAAAAGAACAGGGGTATGTAAAAAATGGCATCTCCTGTTTTCTTATGTCGAAACCATTACCTGGGGGGGTTTGGGAAAAGCGGCGGCAGAATCTTTGATTAAACTTTTGGAGAGACAGTGGAGGGATTTATAGTGAATTTTATTGAAAGATTACTTCGTAAGATGAGCGTCAGGATACGCCTGATACTTGCATTTACTCTTGTTCTGGCAGCGGTCACCGGAATAATGGGATTATATGCAACATCTGTAATGTCGGAAAAGATTACTATTTCTGCCCAGGAAAAGTTAAGCTCCGATCTTAATATGGGCTGGCAGATGTTAGACTACAACTATCCGGGAGACTGGCAGATTAAAAACCAGCAGCTGTATAAAGGTAATGTTCTAATGGAAGAAAACTATGAATTGATTGATAAAATAGGTGAATTAACGGGTGGAGATACAGTTACTATATTTAAAGGAGATACCCGCGTAGCAACCAACGTTATGAATAATGGTGAGAGGTGCGTAGGTACTCAGGTTTCTGATGTGGTTGCAGAGACGGTATTAACCAAGGGAGAAAAATATATAGGCCGGGCTGAAGTGGTTGGAACCTGGAATGAAACCGCCTATGAACCTATACGGGATAATAAGGGGGAAACAATCGGCATATGGTATGTGGGCGTGCCGGCCACTCCATATGATGATGCGGTAAGTGAGTTCAGAAATATGATGATCGCTTATTCAGGCATTGGAATATTGATAGGATTTCTGGCTGCTTTCTTGATTGCATTCACAGTATATGCCCCGCTGCGGAGGATAACAGATGGGGTGGAAGTGATCAGTCAGGGCGATTTAACTTATAAGGTGCCAGTCAAAGCCAAGGATGAGCCAGGTAAAGTGGCTGATATGGTGAATAAGATGGCGGAGAGTATGTCTGCTTTGATCGGGGGAACCAGGCAGCTGTCTGAACATGTTGGAAGCGCCTCCTCACATATAACTGGACTTATAGATGCCAGTAGCAAAATGGTAGGAGATATGTCAGTGCAGGCAGAAAAGATGAATGATGAAGCGGTACGCCAAGTAGAACTTGCGGGAGGTTCCAGGGTGGTGTTGAGTGAAATGTCAGCTGCTATCCAGCAGGTTGCAGCCAATTCCAGCGATGTATCTAATTTGGTGGCAGATGCCACATCCAAAGCTCAAGGAGGCGGGGAAGAGGTAGACAAGGCTATAAAACAGATGGATGTCATTAGTGATGCCGTTAATTCAACTGCAGTTATTGTGGAAAATTTGGGAAAAAAATCCGAGGAGATTGGTCAGATAGTTGTGTTGATAACTGATATAGCCAATCAGACTAATTTACTGGCCCTTAACGCAGCTATTGAAGCAGCCCGGGCCGGAGAGCAGGGGAAAGGGTTTGCGGTAGTTGCTGAAGAAGTGAGGAAATTGGCGGAAGAATCAGGTCAAGCTGCCAGCCGTATTTCGGATGTGATTAAGGAAATGCAGGCAGGAGCGGGTGATGCAGTGAAAGCAATGGAAGAAGGAACCCGTGAGGTTTCCAATGGCATAGAGGTGGTGGCTCATGCTGGAAGTGCCTTTAAAGAGATTATTGGTGCGGTGGCAACTGTTAGCACGCAAATCCAGGAAGTCTCGGCCGCCAGTGAAGAAATGGCGGCCAGTTCTCAGACTGCGTTTGATTCCGTTCAGGAGACTGCCAATGCGGCAGAGAACAATTCCCGATACGCCCGGGATATTACCCGTTTGACGGCGGAACAGATGGCTAGCATTAAAAACATGAACCAGTCCATGTTAGAATTAAACCAGGTGGTAGCAGAACTGGATCAGTCCATAAAATTCTTTAAAATATAATAGTGATTCCATTGCTAAAAGTAATATTCGTGATTTTGAATGCATTAATATACCGTCGTCAGTCTCCGCATGGCAAACACCAACTGCTTGCCTCATAGTAAATGGGGTACCGGGCAGATTCACATCCGTGTTCAACTGCCCTCTCGCCCCATCCGTGGGGCTTAGTCCCATTTCCTATGAGTCTTGCAGCGTCATATTGAAAACGACCAGAGGGAGTATAAGTTGTACCCGAAGGGTGGGTGTTGCTACCATGCTCCGCCAATGTCTCCTGAATATTTATGCATTCAAAAAAGTAATCTTTAGTATTTTTAAAGTGGAATCAATAGTAATATACTTTAAAACAAAAAGCCCATTTTATTCTATAATTAATAGAGTAGAGTGGGCTTAATTTTATGGGAGGATACTTTGAACATGCTGCAGATAAAAAAGAATAATATCCAGGGGCTGCCCGGTTACGAAATAAAGATAATGGAGAAGAAAGTCAGTATCCAAGACTTGCTGGATGAATTAAACCTATTTTTTGAGGAGGGAAGCTTGGAACGCCTGTGGCCTGAAGGACAGCAGAGCTGTTATGGATGTGACCTGTGCTGTCACGAACCGCTTCCGTTGACCTCAATAGATGTAAGAAACATATGTCAGGCCCAGGGAATCAACTTGACGGACGCTTATAAATATTTATGGGTAGAGGCAAAGGAAAATGTAATTGATATAACTCTCAGGCGGACCCGGGCCGGAAGGTGTATCTTCCTACAGCCCGATTCTACCTGTTCGATATATAAGAATCGTCCTTTTCTCTGTCAGACCTATATATGCTGTCATACTACTCCGCAAATAGAAGAACTCAGGAGTCAGGTAGTTAATATGGGAATGGACGAACTGATCAGGGCCAGCATTCTGGCCTTTTCATCTGCTGGCCAAGCGCTGCCTTTAAACCGGAGTCATAATGCCCGAGTGAATATAAAAGATTGGGGTAAAAACAAATTTACCGGTAAAAATAATTATTCGAACATTTTATTAAAAGATGTATTATCTTCAGATTTATTCAAACACATGTTACTATAAGGATGGAGAGGAGGAGTAACCATGAGTAAGTCAATCTCTGCCAGATGCCTTCTGTGCGGTAAGACCTGGGATGTAGAGGAAGATCACAAAGACTTCAAGAAACTGGTAGAACAGCAGAAAGACCTTCCGACCTTTATTTGTGATTTATGTGGTTACCGGGTAAGGCATGAATCAGAAGAAAAACACAAACCCCAGAAGCCTATGTAGATCATAAGCTTACAAAGAAGTGAGGGATGTTAGTGCAAACCCTGAAAATTATGAAGGAAAATCAGGAAAGAATTGCTGCCTTGATTTTCTTGCCGGACAGTTTTAACCATCTTTTAATAACCTGCCACGGATTCAGGGGAAGAAAAGAAAACAGTGATCGTATATATGCATTTGCCGAACAAATGAATGAGCTCGGACTAGGGGTTTTAGCCTTTGATTTTACCGGATCAGGTGAGAGTGATGGGGAATTTAGCGAAATTACCCTGACTCGGCAGGTTCAAGATTTAAAAACTGTTATTGACTATGCATACCAAAACTACCAGAAACCCATTATTCTACTGGGAAGAAGTTTTGGTGGAAGTACAGTGCTGGCAGGTGGTGCAGAAGACAGCAAAGTTAAGGGATTCATATTGTGGTCTACCCCGGTTGAATTGCAGCAGACTTTTACACGGGTGATGGAGGAAGCATATGAAGAGTTAATAAAAGGTAGAATAGTGAATATACGTGACGAATCGGGAGCCTATGATATCAAACCAGCTTTTGTAGAAGATTTTTATCAACATAATATGGACGAGTACCTGAAGAAGATATATCAACGTCCTGTTTTAATCGTACAGGGGCAAGATGATAAGGTAGTAGCAGTATATAATGCGCGATATATGTTCAATAGGCTTTGCAATGCTGAAATGGTCATAGTGGATGACGCTGACCACCGGTTTGAAAATAAAATTCGGGATCGAGAAGAAATTACTATTAAGTGGCTGAGGAAACACTTCGTGGATAAACAGAGGAGTGCTGGAAGATAGACTTTAGCAGTATTGATGCACTAGCTTTATATATTAGTGATTATGGAGTGTACGGACCAGTAGTTATTATAATAATGTTCTTTATACAGTCTATTGTACCGATTATACCATACGCTATTCTGGCCGGGGCAGCAGGAATCATTTATGGCAAAACAACCGGGTTTCTTATAGCCTGGAGCAGTGCACTGGCAGGGACTTTATGCATCTACCTGCTGGCTAAATATACCGGGATAAAATTTATTCAACCTTTACGACCTAAGACTTACCGGTTGAACTTCGAGCATATGAATATCAGGACAATCTTTATACTGCTGTTAATAGTTCGGGTTTTCCCGATTGTACCAACCCCGGTAATAAATATAGGGTCTGGTTTAAGTAAAGTTCCGCTGGGTATATTTGCTTCATCTTCAGCTTTGGGTATGCTTCCCTGGGCTATTGCTTACGTTTCTTTGGGTGATTACTTTCACAGGAGCCATAATATAAGCAATACGCTGGCTATATTGGGGGGCCTGCTGATTATCCTCATAATCGGGGTCAGCTATTTACGAAAACGCATTAGTGTAATAGCAGATCCCAAAGGTAAATAGATGCTATCCAGCCTCTTCACTCGACTTGGCTATCAAGTTAAAATGTATCCAGGGAGACATACTGTTTTTTAAACAGCGGCCATTATATGGGATGTGGTTTTAAAATTTCAGTCGATTCATGATTTGCTGTTTGGTGGCCACATGATAGCCATGTTCAATGGCTTTAATTTCGTAATTACTCTCCTGCAATTGCTGTTCATAATAATTTCTGAGTTTAATTGTTTCCGGAGCAAAAACATATTTTCTCAAAAATTCATAGAATATTCCTTTGGTTCTAGGAGTTATATTAAAGATGAGTATAAACAAGATAATATTGGTCAGCAAAAGCAGCAATTCAGAAAAGTCTAGTTTTCTTAATACTAGCAAGCCCAATACTAAAATACTTAAAGAGATGATAAAGGTCATAACAGCCAAACCTCTGCACATTTGCAGCCGGATGATTGCCTTCCTATAATACTTAATACGCATATTTAACAGGGATAATTGCGAGTCTACATCCAGCTTACGAAAATCTTCATCCTCAATTTTAATAACAGCATAATTATTTTTTTGTAAAGCATCGATTATCATGATGCATAAAAGACGGAGTGGATAATAAAGGATAAAAGTCAATGTAATGGCTGCCAGTGCAGGCAGGAGATAGCCATATATACCTCCCAGTGCGGCATAGACAATCACAGCTGTGCCTGCAGCAGATTGAGCCCAGGAGCGGTTGGGCTTAAAGCGGTCGGATAATTTATAGAATACAAAAGATAGAATAATCATACCCGTAAAAAATATTAACAATTTAATATCAATTGCCATTATTATATCAAGCATATAACCTCCGGATAATTGACAATAAAAACAATACAATTAGGTACTATGGTCGCAAATTGATTATACAATATTTTGCCTTAAAACAAAAGAGATAATATAACTAGAGTGCTAATTATTATTTGAATTATACTATAAACAATAAGATAAAAATATATTAATTAATGTAGGGGAAAAAGAACATGAAAACATATTATGATTGTATTCCCTGCTTGTTAAGACAGACTGTTGAAGCTATGCGGATGTCCGGAGCAGATGAGGGAATTCAGGAAAAACTGATACGATTCGTATTACGGGAAACCGCTGAGATTGATTTAAGCGAGACCCCACCGTATATGGCTAACTTGATTCATAGAAAGATAAGAGAAGTGCTGAATAACCCAGATCCATACCAGGAAGTGAAGGAGCACTTCAACCAGTTAGCCCTAGATATGTATGTGGATCTGCAGCAGCAGGTAGAAGAATCGGTGGATCCTTTCGAAACCGCGGTACGTATTTCCATTGCAGGCAATATTATTGATTTTGGAGTTCGCGCTGATCTTGGAGCCCAGGAGGTCAATGACACTCTGCTGGAATGCCTGCAGAGTCCAATATCATTTAATACCAGTGCTGAATTGAAGCGTTCCATAATGCAGGCGCATAATATAATGTTTCTGGGTGATAATGCCGGAGAAATTGTATTTGATCGTCTCTTGATTGAGCAGATGCCAGGGGAAAAAGTCTGCTATGTGGTTAAAGGTCAGCCGATTATTAATGATGCCACTATGAAAGATGCTGTTGCAGCTGGCATGACTGGGCTGGTAAGAGTCATTGATAATGGCAGCGATGCTCCAGGTACTATCCTGAAGTTATGTTCACCCCGATTTATTGAGGAATTTCATAAGGCGGATCTCATCATAGCCAAGGGTCAGGCCAACTACGAAACCCTCAGTGAAGTGCAAAATATAGATATCTTTTTTTTATTAAAAGTAAAATGTCCCGTGATAGCCAGGGATTTAGGTTGTGATACGGGTGCTGTAGTAGTTAAAAGAAACAGCAGCAAGGAGAGCCCGACGGATGTGTCTTAGGCATTATCTTGATTCTGCCATTAACAGACAGTTCTTCCGTGAATTTTTTGTTTATGAGATAATAAAAAGGGAAAAAGGTAAATAACTGCCAAACAAGAACAGCTATATCGGGTATGGAAATGTTTGGAAAAGAAAGAGGTGATAGCTCCATGTATGCTGTGATTCTGGCAGGCGGAACGGGGGAGAGGTTTTGGCCTCTATCCCGCCGTGAAAAACCTAAACAGTTTTTATCTCTGTTAGGCAGTCGTACTATGCTGCAGCTAAGTATGGACAGGCTGTCAGGGCTGGTGAATCCTGCAGATACTTATATAGTAACCGAAGAAAAGTATAGGGAATTGGTTCTGCAACAATTGCCCGAGATTCCCCTGGAAAATGTCATCTGCGAGTATTGCGGACGAGACACAGCCGCCGCCGTTGGCCTGGCCGCTGCCTATATACAGCGCCGAGACCCGGAGGGACTAATGGTGGTTCTGCCAGCCGATCATTTTATTGCTGATATCGATGAATTCCAGAGAATAATTCAGGCCGCTGTCAGGTCGGCTTGTTATGGAGAGTGGGTGGTAACTGTTGGTATCAGACCCTCCCGGCCGGAAACCGGATATGGCTACATACAGCAGGGTGAAGCCTTGGATAATATGGAAGATATTCCCGTTTATAATACCATTGCCTTTCACGAGAAACCTGATTTAAAGACGGCTTTATCGTATTTAAACCAGGACAATTATTTGTGGAACAGCGGTATGTTTGTTTGGCGGGTAGATTTACTCCTTAGATTAATTGCGCAGCACCTACCTGAACTTAATAGAGGCCTGGCATCTATCGCAGAGAATATAGGAACAGAGCGGGAAGAGGAAGTTGTAAGAGAAGTTTACGAGGATCTGCCACGTGTTTCAGTGGATTATGGAATAATGGAAAAGTGCAGCCAGAATCAGGTATTAGTGATCCCAGCATCATTTGGCTGGGATGATGTAGGCAGTTGGACAGCCCTGGGCCGCTATCGGGAGTCCGATCAAGATAGTAATGTACTGGAAGGCCAAGGGGTTTTTATTGACACTCGTGAATGTATGGTTTATGCGCCCCACAAGGTGGTTGCCACTCTGGGAGTGGAGGGTCTTATAATAGTAGATAGCCAGGAAAGTCTGCTGGTTTGCAGTAAAGAGCGGGCTCAGGAAATTAAGAAAGTTGTAGAAGCCCTAAAGGAAGCAGGATATCAAAATATAATCTAACGATAAATAGCATAATAGTAATACTATTGAAAATTTGAGTTGGGGAGGGAACCCTGTGATAAAGAAGAATATTTTCAGGTTGTATGATATCAGGGGTGTAGTCGGTGAAGATTTGACCGAAGAAGCAGTTTATAGAATAGCACGTGCTCTAGCAACTCAGGCTGCCCATAGAGGTTGGCAGAAAATCGTACTGGGTAGGGATAATAGGATGTCCTCGCCCCGCTTAAGAGAAATTACCATAAAAGCACTGCTTGATTCAGGCTGTGAAATATTAGATCTGGGGGTAGTAATAACCCCTATCTTCTACTTTGCGGCCCGTCACTTGAATATAGATGCTGGTCTGATGATAACTGCCAGTCATAATTCTTCGGAATTTAACGGTTTCAAGATGCTGCTGGGGGAAACCACCATATATGGAGAGGAGATTCAAGAAATCCGTCAGCTAGCGGAAAGAGGAGATTTTATTTCTGGTTCAGAAGGCAGCCTGATAGAAATAGATATAGTTGAAGACTATATAGACATGATCAAGGATAAAATCCGCTTGGGACCCAAAAAACTTAAGGTGGTAGTGGACTGCGGCAGCGGTACAGCATCTCTTTTTGCTCCCCGCCTTTTTAGGGAGTTGGGCTGTCAGGTGGTGGAATTGTACTGTGAATCTGATCCGAAATTTCCCCATCATCATCCCGATCCAGTAGCAGTAGAAAATTGTCAGGATCTTATCCGGGTGGTTGCCCAGGAACATGCTGATCTGGGAATCGGCCTGGACGGAGATGGCGACCGGTTGGGTGTGGTTGACCGTCAGGGAAATATTATTTGGGGTGATATGCTGATGATTCTTTTCTGGCGCGAAATATTGCCCCATTATCCTGGTACGGACTGTATTGTAGAAGTGAAGTGTTCACAAAGCCTGATAGATGAGATTTGCCGCCTGGGCGGTAAGCCGCTGCTTTATAAGACCGGGCACTCTCTGATAAAAGGCAAGATGAAAGAAACCGGGGCAATTTTCACCGGGGAAATGTCAGGGCACATGTTTTTTGCCGATGAATATTATGGTTTTGATGATGCTCTTTATGCGGCTGCCAGGCTGCTGCGCATTCTATCCCATAGCGATAAGGACCTCACCCAATTGCTGGCTGATGTGAACAAGTACTATACTACCCCGGAAATCAGGGTGAAGAGTACTGATGAGGATAAATTCCAGGTAGTAGAACAGGTCCTGCAGCACTTCCGCCCCCTATATGAAGTTCTGGATGTGGATGGGGCACGTATTCTCTTTCCAGGTGGATGGGGTTTAGTTCGGGCGTCCAATACTGGACCGGAATTGATTGTGAGATGTGAAGGAAGTACCCCGGAAACTCTCGATGAAATACAAGGCGAGCTGTTTGGCTATCTTGAAAGTCTGGGCGTAAACGTAAGCTAATAAGTTCGCTGCCTGGTACCGAATTTATTCCAGACGGGTTAAAAAATCAAGCTGAAGTTGGGGGGCAATATCCGATTTCAGCTTATCTTTCGTATACCAGCTTAATGATCTACCCGCTGACGATATTTGAAATATATGTTAAAATTAAAGTTAAGAGAGCTAAACTTTGCAAAATTGATTAGCCCCTCATCTGCTGTTATATTAGCCCCACCATATAGCTGCTGAGAAGATGTTGATTCAACTTCAGTCGTACTGTGCTAAATTGCATAGTACCGGAAAAAGGAGGTGACTCAGGGATGAACGCTTGCTTGATCGTGAGTACCTATCCTCCCCGGAAGTGCGGAATTGCAACGTTCTCTGAGGACTTAAGGGATAATCTGTTAAAACACGTGCCAGAAGTTCTAGTAGCTGCTATTAATGATCCCTTTCAATCCCATAAATATCCTTCCGAGGTAGTATTGAAGCTTCAGCAGGAGAATACAGCTGATTATATAGCTTGTGCCACCTGGGCTAATCATGAGCCCAACCTGGATATGCTTATTATTCAACATGAGTACGGCATATTTGGGGGTCAGGATGGTGAATACGTAATTGATCTAGCTACGCACCTCACCAAACCGTTTCTGCTGGTTACTCATACCGTACTGCCACAGCCGTCTGTAAAGCAAAAGCAAATATTGAGCAGGTTGGCAGGTTTAGCAGCTAGAGTTCTGTGTATGACTGAACGGGCCAGCAGCTTATTGGCCAGCGTATATGAAGTGACGCCAGATAAGATATTTGTAGTACCTCATGGGGTTCCCAGTTTTATTAAAAAGAATCGACCTGCTTTGAAAGAGCAGTATGGTCTGCAGGAACGCAGCATCATTACTACCTTCGGCTTAATAGGTCCGGGAAAGGGCCTGGAAATTGGTATTAAGACTTTAGCAAAGGTGGTTGCTGAGCACCCCCAGCTTTTGTATATTATCGCTGGTGCTACTCACCCCAACCTGCTGAGAAATGAAGGAGAACGCTATAGAGATAGTGTCAGACAGTTGGTGACGGATTTACACCTGGATCAGCATGTGCTTTTTGACAACCGTTTTCTTGATGATGACGAATTAGGAGATTATTTGTTCATGACAGATATCTATCTTAGTCCCTATCCTAATCTTGACCAGGCGGTATCCGGTACCCTGGCTTTTGCCGTAGGCTGCGGGCGGGCTATCGTCTCTACTCCCTATGAGTATGCCCGGGAAGTCCTGGTCCAGGGTCGGGGTATGATAGCGAGGGATACTACTCCCGAAGCACTGGCAGAGCTCCTGGACCTGCTTCTTAAGAATCCTGGTCTAAAGCAAGAGCTGGAAAACAAGGCAGCCGATCTGGGCCGTTCCCTGACCTGGCCCAGTGTGGCAAAGCTTTATCATGATATAGCCGAAGAGTTATTGGAAACTGATAGAGCGCAGCATTACCATTACAGTAGGAGCAGGTTGGTATGATACGCTGATTAGGGTAAGAAGCGAATATTGAGGAGTAAAAGCAGCCCGCGATTGAGACGTGTTTGAAACGTCCAAGGAGCAGGCTGCTTATATTTATTCATTAGTTGAAATTGCCTTGACCTTTCTTATCTGCGATATTGTTCGGGAATAAGGTCGGCCAGGGTGGCTGTGGCTACTCCTATGTGGGTGTCGGCAGCTCCGTAATATACCAGTATCTCATCATCGTCTTCCAGGATTTCCTTGTTGGAAGAGGCCACTGCCCCACAAGTGAACACTACGTTGGGTACCCAAGAGCCGGTACTGGAACCAATTTCATAGTCTTCTTCCGGCTGCAGGATACTGTTGGGAGAACGATAAATAAGGAGTTCCGGGTTATTAAGATCTACCAGGATTACTCCCAGACGATAAACCATCTGCCGGTCGACTCCATGATAAATCATCAGCCAGCCATAACGGGTCTTTATAGGCTGGGTGCCGGAACCGATTTTCAAAGAATCCCACATCCGGCCTGAACGGGGTCCTATGATTATGGCATGCCTTTCCCGGGGTACCGGGAATTCCAGTTTATCCAAGTAGGAAACCCATATACTGGGTTCGATGCGGTGATAAATAACGTATTTTCCCTGTATTTTCTCTGGAAACAGTATGGCATCTTTGTTCCATACATCTTTAAAGGCCAATCCCTTTCTCACCCATTTATCAAACCTGCGTTCCAGGAAGTCGGTTACCTTTATGGAGGCAGCCGAAATCTGGGCTATAACCCCATCATAAGCGGTGTACATCATGTAAATTTCGTCATCTATGATAACGGCTCGCGGATCTTCACAGCCCCTCTTCTCCTTTTCATTCAATGGTATAAATATCGGATCCGGCAGCCTTTCAAGAATATTGAAGCCATCGCTTACCGCCATACCTATGCGGGAGACTTCATCGTCACCATAAGCCCGGTACAATATATAGACCCGGTCATCAAGTCTCAGTGCTGCAGCATTCAACACATATTTACTTTCCCAGAAATGATCTTTGATAGGATTTAGTATGGGGTTACCCTTATACCTGATCAGAGGTTTTGCGGGAGGATAGGCGATTGCTTCTTGAGCCACCACCGTTACATCTTTAGGTCTGATACCCAGAAGAGAATCCAGAACATTGTCGCTGGCTCTTCCTTCACCAATAAGCTGCTGTACGCCGGACTCGATGCCGGAGACATCGTAACCCAGTTCTTTATAAATATCTTCCAGCAAATCATGATTGAACCATTTTTCTTCCACATGGCTGGAAAGAGGTGTAGGTACTCCTTTGCCTCCTTTATAATTGTAGCTGGACCAACTCCAGGCGGACAGGGGAAGAAAAGTGCCGTTATCAAGCACCTGGCTTAAGCCATAACTGTCACACATTATCCTTATGATATTTGCTTCTTCAACTAGACCCTGGTCATGGAGTTTTTCTGTCAGACCCCTAAAGTTTTTTATCAGGGTACGGTGATGAAGATTTTCGAAAATATTATGGGCTGAAAAAGCTGTTGTTTCGTAACGGCCGATTAAGGAATTGCGTATCTTGGTTCCTAAATTCTTTCTCTCCCGGGCAAAGTTTCTCCATAACTGGCCATAGTTTTCGGCTGTAGTAATGTGCCGGGCTATGAACAAACAGAATCTGAGTTTGTGGAAGTCTCCCCCCATACCCTTATTAAATGGAGTGGTTACTATCCTGCTCGTCACTTTATTTAAATTGGAGATATTGCCTAACCTGGCGATCTGACTGAATTTCGGGCCTAATACGATATATTTGATATCCACATCTTCCAGACCTTCCGGGCGCAGGTTTTCTAATACCCAGAGAAGTGCGCGGTCGGCCCATTTACGAGTCTCAATCAAATTGGCCAGGCTTACTGCATCCCTGATATCCATCTGCTCGATCAGATCCCTGATACTTTGATATCCGGCAGGTATCATAACATTTACCGGAGGGAATCTGAAGAACATTTCCTTGTAAATCTCGTTCTTAACAGAATACATCTTTCGATACGGGAGCATTTCAAAAAGCCGTTGTAAGACTTGCTCAACTCCGTCCTCGGTATAAAGATCACCAGGGAAGAGAGATTCCATAGTAGCTTCCAATTGGTTCATGTACTCTCTGAAGCGGTCAAATATAGTATCCGGTTTCGAATCTCGGGGCACTCCCAGTGAATGGTGAATTACCTCTTCAAATGCTTCCTGATAACGTTTTTGCAGACGGTTGAATACTTCTTCCGTGTATACTTCTTTACCACCTTTGCCAACGATAGTATTTGGTAAGACTATGGGTATTCCCGGAACATACTCCAGGTAGCGGGAAGGAGTAAGGGGAGGCGTAACCTCGAGCAGCGTTTTTTCCCACTTATCGTTAAAACTATCCCGTATCCTGAGAAAACATCTGCGCTGTTCAGCTTTCATGGCTGCTGCTTCAAGTTCTGGCAAATGGCTGGTGTTATCAACTTCTATACCTTCCAAGTGTTCCTGTAAAAGCTGCATATGCAATACATAGCTGGCTGTTCTTCCATTAAAGGCTGAAGTAAGGGTATTTAATATATCGTCTCGATTCAATTCCCGGGCAAAGCAGTACTCGAACAGCAGAGAGAGTACCAGTTCAGCCCAACTATCAGGTTTGAATTTAAATTCCTTGCTGGGGGTCAGGACCGAGTTTTGGATGTCTTTATACACGGCTCCCTCCAAGGCGGTTTCATATATGCTGGCATACTGATTAAATTTACGTTTAAAGAACAGCACCATTTCTTCGGCACAGAAGATTACTTCCACTGGTTCTTCTTCATTTCTAACCCCATATATATCAGGGACTCGCACGATAATCTGTTTTTTTAACCAGTACTCCTCATCGCTTTTAATACATTCAAACAAGGCCCTAGCTATTTCCTTGAAAACATAATTGACCTTCTCCAGGGAGAATCTCTCCAATTTGGCCCCCAGCGAAACTTCGCACATATCTTTGTCCCACGTCATAACCCTGGTCAATATCCAGGGGTCGATACCGTAACTTCTGGTGATGTCAGGCCAGAACTTTAGTTCCAGACACAAGTCTTCCACCAGGTTATGAGATAGGGCATAGATACCGCTTATGGCGCTTTCGATTTTATAACCGTAGAATTGTTCCAACAGTGGTGATACCAGGAAGCTGTTGACAATATTATCGAAGTAGTGCTGTCGGCAAGTGGTCAATACAAAGTCGTATTTCAACCCTAATGGCTCTACAATTCGCGTTATCCATTCTGCGTTTACTCCTCTATCATTTTCACTGGCCAGATCAGCAGCAAAGACAACTATATCAGCGGTTAAATGGTCAGCTATCTCCAGCATAGCCCGTATGCTGGCGCCCCTTCCATTGCTGCCCGGCTTCATAAGGAATTCATAGTGGGCAAAACTAAAATCCAGCTCCTGAATGAGCGTTAGTGCTTCAGCACCTTCAGGGTCACCTACGCATAAAATCAAAGGGTTTTTATAATTTTCTATGGATATTAATGCTTCTTCAATAATTTTCAATATCTCAGGCAGAGTATCTTTTTCATTATAAAAAGGTATTCCTATAATTAAATCTACCCGAAGGGAACCTAATTCCTGCCAGGTTTTTTGGAGACTTTCATTAAATAGAGTTTCGCTTTCTTTCTGTTCCAGTTCTGTAGGATTAAACTGCATAATTGTACCCCCTCCCTGCAATTATAATTATACGTTTGAAGCTGACATTATGCCAGGCATATATAAAAATACAGGTGTCAGTCAGGGGGATACCAGGGCATTATGGATTGGCAGCTAATTGAAAAATCATAAAAATTTTCTTGACAAAAATAAAAGGTATCAGTATTATGAACTATAAGATAATGATAATCGTTATCAAGTAATAGGCCGAGGGGCCTTGAATTTTAAGCATAAAGTTAGTCGAGACTAACAAACCGACTGGAAGGAGCAGTATTGGTGGAGTGTTTAATAATTATAATTTTGGCCTTCTTACTTTTGGTTTTAATTCTAATAATACGCATTCGTCGATTACTGAAATAATGTTTCTAAGTGGGAAAGAGTTAATGGATATTTAAGATCCCTGGCATTGATTCAAATATGGATGAGGGAATTGATTATTGTGAGAAAGGAGAGTCCAAAAAAATGGAGATTAATCACTGCAAAAGTAAAAGGGGTCAGAACATCGGACCTCTAAAACGTAAAAAAATATGGGAACTTCCGTCTAATTTACACTGCTCAATATGTGGAACATGTATGACAATAAAAGAGCAAATAGACATATTGAAAAAGCTTAAAATCAATAAAAATGGTTATAAAGATTATGAAATTCACTCTATTTTCGCTAATAATCTTAATCAGCACAATAAATTATCCCAAATGGTTAATGACTATTTAGACAAAAAATACAGCGACGATATTGCGCAATATGGCAAAATGCAGGAGTGCGATATTTTGAAGGTTTGGGAAGAAAAAGCCAGAGAGGGAGATGTCTGCGGATTCTTCTGGGTGGCAGTGAGCAAAGCAGATTTATCCCAGGGGGCTTTAAACCACATAGTTGGAGAGGTTCATATGATGTCGCACTTGAACGGGGGGATGTGCAGACATGAAAGAACTCAGTTAAAACGCCTGGAAGAAGAAAAAATAAAACTAAGAAGGAGACTGCACCAGGATAAAGACCACGAAAAACGATTGAAGGCAGACTTGGAAGCGGCCCAGGGTTGTATCGGCAGGCTGGAAAAGCAGATCAAAGAGTTGCAATTAAAAAGTACTAATCAGTCAGAATACAATATTCAGAAGCAAAGCCTTGACCGGCTGAAAGAAGACAATTGTGAACTTCAATATAAGTTACAGGAAATAGATGCTGAAAGGCAGGATTATAGGCAGCAGTATAGAGAGAACGAGAAGGAAAAGATACGACTGGAAAGGGAGGTGTCCCGGCAAAGAGAGACTATTATGCAACTGTGTCAGGAGATAAAAGTTTTAACTGGAGGTCAGGCTTGTTGTGCTGATGGAGCTTTGACAGATGAGGGATCAAACAAAGGACGACTGCTGATGGTAGGTGGGAGTTGCAGCTTAAATTCCTATTACCGTGAAATAATTGAAAACATGGGCTGGGAATTTCGCTATCACGATGGCTGTCTCAATGGTGGGCGGCAAACCCTGATAGAAAGATTAAAATGGTCTGACTTAATACTGTGTTCGCTGGATGTGAACAGCCATGGAGCCGTCAACTGTGTAAAAGAGTATGCGGATAAACTCAAAAAGGAATATCGCCTTTTGCACAACAGCAGTTTGAGCGGTATCGCCCGGGTGTTGACAGAACAGGTCGGTTAGTGGCTGGCTTGGAGAGGAAGGGGCGATAATATTGGGGCTGAAGCGGGGAGAAAATGTACTGGACTATCTCATTGACTTAAATGAAAAGCAGCCTATCCGGGATATGAACCTTATGGAGACGGAGCAAGTATTAAGGGCGCTGGGCTGGATAAAAGAAAGAGAATATGAGAAGGCTCGCCATAAGCTGCTGGGATTGGTCAGCTTTTTTGAATCAATGCATGAAAAAGCAAGTATTTAGGGCTTCCTGGCCCAAACAATTTCTGTAAACACACATATTGGAGGAGGAATGTTTGTGGCGATTATTGGCGCAAAGTGTCTGGTCGGTGTCTTAAATGAAATCAAAGCGGATTTTTTTGACTTAAGTAAATTCTCTTTGGAGGAGGTGGATAGAATATTCGACAGTTATGTAATGGCAGCTAGTATGAGCAATAAATTGTTTGAAAGCGAACAAGGGGAAAGGGCAGGAAAGGTAATAAAAATATGACTCGGATGTTAGGCGGCACTGACAACATAGATGGAATAAGGAGTACCAAAACTTGCGAATAAAGAGCCACAGGATGTAAACAAATAAAAACGACAGGAGGATTAGGACCCGGTTTGGAAACACTACTGATTATTGTCAACGGCCGCACCATGGTTCCTGTAAGCTACATTTCTGAAGCATTAGGAGCTGAGGTTACGTGGAATCAAGAAATGCAAAAGATAGAAATTGTATATAAAAACCTTGCAGACGATTAACGGCTGAGTTTCCTTCTGGTTGCCATTATTCCGTTCTGTTATTTCAGACTGAAAGCTGACTAGAGAAGAGGGGACCAGGTGGCCAAAGTCTTACTGATTTTGGTATCTCTTTTTTACTATAGGTATTGCGAGCATAAAAGTGAAATTAAGCGCTTAAGAGAGGATTGCAGGCTTATGGATAAAGCCAATGAGAACAACTTTAAAATTAAAAATGTCGACGATTATTATGGCTTAATGAATTCTGAAGTAGGGCTATTTGAGCAAATTGGTTCAAGCTGTTGTTATCACATTAATCCAAATTTCGGTAAAGGTCTGGTAGAGAGGATCAATCTTCGTAATGGGGTGGATATAAACATTTGTACCATGGAATTGACAAAAGATATGGATATCGTTTGCCAGATGGAAGAAATCTGTTTTGAAATATTTTACTGCGCTGAAGGTCAGATTACTTATGGTAATTACCAAAAAGCAATCGAAAAAACAATTAAGGCCAATGAATGTGACTGCTGGTTGAATGATAATACCCAGAGCTGGATGAACTACCCGGGCAAATTGCCCTGGAAAATAATTTCAATTAATTACCAGGAGCAATTCATTAATTCATTTCAGGAATTGGGCTCTACTCCAGGTGATGTGGAAGCGGTACGATCTATTTTAGCCAGATGCAGCCAGGGTAGTGACTGCTATTGCCATTCACCGGATATGGAAATGGCCTTTTATCAGATAATGAATTGCTCCCAGCAAGGGGTGGGCAGGCTGTTATATCTTGAAAGTAAAGCGGCCGAGATATTTTCGCTGTTTATTCACAATGAGTCAGTTTTGTATAAGCAGAAGAACTACAAAATATATTTAAGCCAGGAAGATCGGGTTAAGCTTGACCTGGCCAAGAAAATTATAGTTAATAATATGCAGGAGCCTTTAGGTATTGCTGAACTGGCCAGACAAATAGAGCTGAATACCTATAAATTAAAAGTGGGTTTTAAGGAAATGTGGGGTACGACAGTTTTTGGCTACCTGCGGGATATGCGTATGGAAAAAGCCCGCTTTCTGCTGAGCGGTGCCCGCAAAAGTGTAATAGAGGCTGCCCAGGAAGTGGGTTATTCCAATCCTAGTCATTTTACTTCCGCTTTTAGAAAAAAATACGGGATAAATCCGAATGAATATGCCAAAGCCAACAGGGGGACTTTCTTTTTGTCGGCTAAACGATCAGGCATTGAAAACAATATCTATACCAAGCCCGTTAACCCGGTGAATCTGTAGCGATGCGCTGTAGATAGCTTTTTTGTGTCTGTTGGATATTCCCCGTTAAGTATTTTGTTATGATTCCAGACAGCTAATTGGTACATAATACTTGATATATCGGTTGCCTTGCTTGTCGGCATAGTTTCCTTTTTTGTCTTGAACCATTACCGTGGCCCTTTTGTTAATTCTGTACAATGTGCCCTTCAGCCTGTGATCATTAAAATTAAAGCTTACTGTATCACCTATTTTAAAACCATATTTCTCCCGGGCGATGTGTGCGGGAGTGGGCAACCGGTGCGTGCTTTCCGTATGCCCGAATAGATTTCTCGCCAGGGTTTTGAATCTTTCCTTACTGCAGTTGGAAGCCTTAAACATAATAAACTCAATTACATGACAAAGCTCATGCTCGAAAACCAGCTGTAAGGCTTCCAGCGCGCTGCTGCACACAATTCCCGCTACGCTTTTTTCACTCTCTATTTCATCATACCGGAAGAAAAAATAGGTTCCTATTCTTATCTCCAATGCCACTTTTTCTGGTTTTAACTGGCTTATGTTTTGGGGACTAATCGTCTTTCCTGCGGTCTTGATTAAACGGGTGGAAAGAGAAAATTTTACTTTGCCCTGGTACTCTTTGGCAAATTGTTGCTCAAAGAATAATTCATCATATAAGTCGAAAAGCAGCTTCAGATCCGAACTGCCTATTTGGCGGATGCTCATATCTTTTATATTGGGCGAAATTAATGTTAAACGCCGGGCTGCTTCCTTCCTTCGGGTCAGTACTTCCTCATTGGTATAGCTCAAGGTGCTTAAATTAAACATCAATCTATTCTTTCCCTATTTTCATTATCTTAATTATTTCTATAAGATTTCAACTTTTTCCTGTTTCACCTGGATATAAATATAACGAGGCGAAAAGATGTCCGCCGCTCCTTTGAGCGGTCGGGTTCCTGTTAACAAAACAAGCGGCGAGTTCTAATCTCCCGCTTCGTTGCAGTGGTATGTTGATACGCCGCCTGCAACATTAATTGCAACCAACGGGAGTATCAGTGGTGCCCGGAGGATGACGGCAGAACCAAACATAATGATCACCAAGCCCGGTTGTTACTTTAACATGAAAAAGTTGAGTTATTTACAGATTTTTCACTTGAATGAGCGTGCTTATATCCGATCGGAACTTGTTCAAGCAACAAATGAAGGCAGAAAAGAGAAAACATCGAGTCTAAGTTTAGGAAGATAGAAATACCTCTTGGGGCAATTAAGATACTTCTGGGAGTTGAAAGTGATAATCAATATCAACGATTATTGAAGCATAGAATGATTGCAGTTTAGTGCAAGCTGACGTTGTTAACCAAAAAGTTGAGATAGCCTAAAAGGAAAGGAGATACGATAAATGGAGAGTATAACAGCTTTAAAGGCTGGAGAAACAGGTATAGTTGAAAGAATAACCGGGGGCCGAAGTTTTATAAGTCGGGTATCCGCTATGGGTTTTACCGGCAACGTGGAATTTACTATGCTGCAAAACTTTTCCAGGGGACCATTACTGGTGTTTTTGAGAGATAGTCAAATAGCCTTGGGGCGGGGAGAAGCAGAGAAGATTAAGGTGAGGAGGATATAGTATGGCGGCTTCAGAACAGACAGCGCCAGACGATAAATCGTTTGTTATAGCACTGGCGGGTCAGCCTAATACTGGAAAATCAACAGTCTTTAACAGACTAACGGGTTCCCGGCAGCATGTCGGGAATTGGCCTGGTAAAACAGTAGAACAAAAGACCGGGAATTTCCGATATGCCGGGAATGAATATTTATTAGTAGACCTGCCCGGAACTTACAGTCTTACGGCTAATTCTTTGGAAGAAAGGATCAGCCGCAGCTATATTATAGAAGAACAGCCTGATCTGGTAATTGCTATGGTAGATGCTTCGCAGTTGGAACGCTCACTTTATATTTTATCAGAACTCATTATGCTGCCGGCGCCAGTTATCCTGGCACTAAATATGATGGATGTGGCGAAAGAACAGGAGCGTAAAATCGATGTTAACGCTCTGGAAAAAGCATTGGGGATAAAAGTCGTGCCCATGAGTGCTGCCAGAAACCAGGGTGTTAAGGAACTCCAGGACGCAATCGCAGAAATGCGTTGGGGCCGGATGCAGTATAATCCTCAAAAACCAGAATTTAAAGAGGAATTTGTCTTGCTATTCAAGGATATCAAGAAGAAAATTGCAGGTATAATACCATCTTCCTATCCTGCTGACTGGGCGGCAGTGAAATTGCTGGAAGGGGACAGTGAGGTTGTAAAAGTCGTAAAAGAAAATATGCAGGCGAAAGAATGGACGAAAATGGAAGAGACCCTGAGCCACTATCCGGATGGAGTCTTGCTGGCAGCGGAGAGCCGCTATAATTGGATAAAAGAAATAAGCGAAAAAGTTGTTAGCTTACCGGCGGGAACCAAAGTCCCGCTGCGCAGTAAATTTGATCGGGCCGCTACCCATCCGGTATGGGGGAATTTTATTGCTCTGGCTATCATGATGGGAGCCTTGATGGCAGCAATGGTGATTGGGATGCCGGCCGCATCTGCTGGTATGGCTGGAATATCCGTACTTTCTGGAATACTGTCTAATATTATGACCGGTATGCCCGTCTGGCTAACTGCAGCTGTTATCGATGGATTGGTTCCCGGATTAGGTATGGCTCTGGCTATGTTGTTTTTCGTGCTGGCAGTATTTCTGGTTATAGCTGTTCTGGAGGATGTCGGCTATATGGCTCGTTTAAGCTATGTAACCGATCGTTTTATGCAGCGTCTTGGTTTGCAGGGAAAAGCATTTATGCCGCTGTTTATGAGCTTTTGCTGTAATGTCAGCGGAGTTATGGGAACCAGAGTAATTGACTCAGGAAAACAGCGCTTAATTGCTATTATACTTGCTCCTATTATCCCCTGCGCAGCTGTATGGGGTGTAACTGGATTTATAAGCAGTTTGTTTTTCAGTTCCGGTGCAGTAATTATCGTGGCGGCTATGTTGGCAGCGGTTGTTTTGCAGCTGGTATTGACCTCAATCCTGCTGCGGCGTTATGTAATACGCAGTGAAAGCGGCGGCTTGATTATGGAACTGCCTCCTTATCATAAACCTGATTGGAAAAATGTTGCTGCTTATGTATGGGTTCGTGGCAAAGAATTCCTTAAACGAGCAGGCAGCTTGATTGTTCTTGTAACCATGGCCATATGGGTTTTATCCTATCTGCCTAATGAGTCTATTGAAACCAGTTATCTGGCATCTTTGGGCCGGCTGTTGGAGCCTGTGGGTGGATTAATGGGGATGGACTGGAGGCTGATTATTTGTCTCATGGCTGGTTTTGTATCCAAAGAGGCGGCTCTGGCAAGTATGGCGGTAGTGCTTGGATTGGGAGAAGCTGCGTCATCCCTGACTGTACTTCTGGGAGCAACAGTTGAACACGCCAGCCTGGGAGCTTATCTTATGACTATGATTTCACCTGCTACGGCCCTGGCTTTTATATTTGCCATGCTGTTTTCGGTACCCTGCATAGGCACAGTAGGAGCCATATATTCGGAAAGCAGATCATTAACATGGACACTGGGTGCTGTGTTATATTATACCTTGACTTCGATTGTGGCAGGAATTATTGCTTATCATATAGGTCTGATAATATTCTAAAAAATTCTTCTCTAGGGGCTAATGGCGTAACCATACCCCTGTGTTACTGAAAGGAGTATATTCGGTGTTAAATAGAGTGCTGATGCAGTTGGCGAAGGGCATAAGTATGCCTAAGAGCAGTTTAGCTTCTTGTTTGGGTGTTAATGAGATGATGCTGGATGATATGCTTGGATCGCTTGCAAGAATGGGATATATCGAAAAGATAGAACCGGGATGCGGTTACGAAAGTTGCCGTAATTGTTATATGAAGGCTGGATGTAATAATAATAAGCCTCTTATGTGGACGATTAGTGAAAGGGGTTTAAATTTGCTTGAATAAGGTTGTAGTAATTATGTTGCAATCAGAAGATGGTAAGGATTATTTAAGAACTAAATCCGCTGAACAATATTTGTCGTAGTTTTATAATCATGATGCTAGCTGAGACCGAAGGGTAAGGGCAAAGAAATACCAGAGGAGTGGTGAATAACAATATGAAGAACAAGTGGAAATTGTGGCTTATCCTGATGTTCCTTATTTTATTTGTGGGTATGGTTTTTAATAGTGCCGATTTTGGAAAGGAAAAAGTGGCTTTATCTGAACAGCCGCAGCCAGTTAATGTTCAGCGAGTCAGAGTGCTGGAAAAGGAAGAAAGCATTATCTTAAACGGGGATATTGTTCCTTTCCGGGAAGTCTCCATTAGTGCAAAGGTTGCAGCTAAAGCTGATAGCGTTAAGGTGGAAAATGGTACCGCTGTTGTAAAGGGGCAAGCTCTTATAATGCTTGAACAGCTAGATTATCAGAACGCCCTGGCTGTTGCTGAGGCGGCGTTGGATAAGACGGAGGCGGGCTTGCATAAATCTGATCTGGATTATAATAGATGCCGGAAATTGTATGAACAGGGAGCGGTATCTGAAAGCATATATGACGATGCCTCTATTGCCCTGCGAATTGCCCAGGCTGATGTGAAGGCTGCTCATGCTGCAGTTTTAAGTGCCCGCGAGTTATTAAACAACACCACAATTCCTGCCCCGTTTGCCGGTTTGGTTGCGGATTGCGACATCCATGCGGGTGAAATGGTGAATCCGGGATCAGAACTGATGAGAGTAGTCGATATATCTTCTGTTTATGTAGTGACCAACATTGAACAAAAGGACGTGGCTCGAGTGAAAAAAGGGCAGGAAGCCATGATAAATGTCCCCGGTCTGGACGGTAACGCATTCGGGGGGACAGTAGCTGCCATTAATCCCGCTGGCAATGCGTCCGCCAGAGTTTTTGCCGTAAAGATTAAGGTAAATAACGAGGAAGAACTGCTGAAACCGGGGATGTTTGCAAACGTGGAGATGAAAACGGGAGAAACAAGCGAAGTTCTGGCTGTTCCGGTCAATGCTGTAATCGGGCAATCTGACCGGCAGTATGTTTTTGTTGCAGAAGGGCAAAAGGCCAGGCAGCAGGAAGTAAAAACTTCTTCAGTGATTGAAGATATGGTGGGAATAACATCTGGTTTAAAAAAAGGCCAGCAGATCATTATTTCCAATGTCAATAGCCTGAAAGACGGAGACTTGATTGAAATTTTGCAGGTAAGTGGAGGGCTGTATGTTTCTAAGTAATTTAAGTTTAAAAAGGCCGGTTTTGGCAACCGTAGCAATACTGGCTCTCCTGGCTCTGGGTATTGTCAGCTACACGGAATTGAGTATTAATGACTGGCCGAAAATGGAGCTGCCTTATGTTTCCGTTACTGTGGTGCAGCCGGGTTCTTCACCAGAACAAGTAGCCAGCAATGTTGGAGAAAAAATCGAAGAAGCAGTGGGTCAGATTTCCGGAGTAAAGCATATTTATACTATTTGCAATGAAGGCGTCGCACTGGTGTGGGTGGAATTTACCATGGAAACACCGGTTGAAGAAGCGGCTCTGAATGTGCGCGATAAAATTGCCGCCATGCGTTCCGAGTTTCCGGAAGATATTGAAGAACCGGTGGTGGAGATATTTGATCCCAATGCCATACCAACGGTAACCCTGGCGCTTACAGGTGACAGGTCTTTGCGGGAAATGACCGAAGTGGCCGAAGATATCTTAAAGCCCCGTTTGCAGACCATCAACGGGGTGGGAGATGTTGAAATATATGGCGCGGAGGAAAGAGAAATTCAGATCCAGCTTGACCTGGATAAATTGGCGGCCAACAAACTAACAGTATTTGAGATTATGGAGAGCCTGCAAAATGAAAACCTGGATATCCCGGCCGGAAAACTGAAAATGTCGGGTAAACAGTTAATAGTGAGAACAACGGGTGAAGTAGACCGGGTGGAACAGATAAGGAAGATCCCGGTTGCCCGCCGTGGCGGCGTTCAATTGTATGTAGAAGATATTGCCGAGGTGGTCGACGGGATAAAAGATCAGGAAAATATAGCCAGATATCAGGAAAAACCGGCTATAGGCCTGGAAATTATAAAGAAATCGGGATGTAATACGGTTGTAGTTGCCGACCAGGTTAATAAAACAGTTGAAAGAATAAAACCTGAATTGCCGGAAGGGGTTGAAATAAATGTAATACGTGATAACTCAGTACGTATCAGAAATAATCTGAAAGGGGTGGAAAAAACCCTGGTCGAAGGCGGAATACTGGCTGTGCTGGTTATTTTCCTGTTCCTGAAAAACTGGCGGAGTACTGCCATAGGAGCCCTGGCCATACCCACCTCGATTATTTCCTCGTTTTTTGCCATGCGCCTCTTGGGATTTACCCTCAATACTATGAGTATGTTGGCTTTATCGATTTCTGTGGGACTTTTAATTGATGACGCCATAGTTGTTATTGAAAATATATACCGGCATCTCAAAATGGGAAAAACGCCTTTACAGGCAGCCCGAGAAGGAACGGCGGAAATCGGACTGGCGGTTACGGCTACTACTATGACGCTTGTGGCCGCCTTTCTGCCGGTGGGGCTGGCCGAGGGGTTTATTGGGGAATTCTTGAAAGAATTTGGTATTACGGTTGCAGTTTGTGTGCTGGTATCCTTATTGGTCTCTTTTACCCTGGTGCCGCTTTTATCTTCCCGTTATCTTAGCAATGAAGAATATATAGCCAGGAGATGGCCCGCAAGGTGGATTAAACGCTTTAATGAAAGGTTTGATATCCTGGCTCAACGGTATTCGCAAATGCTGGGAAAAGCCTTGGAAAGGAGAGCATTTACCCTCATTGTTGCTTTTGCCTTATTTTTTGCCAGTATCATGTTGGTCCCGTTGCTTGGTTCTTCGCTCATACCAACGGCTGACCTGGGTCAGATGAATCTTACCGTAGATCTGGATGCCGGACTGGACCTGGAGGCAGCTGGTGAAATAAACCGGGATATTGAAAAACTTATAAAAAAAGATCCGGATGTAGAAAGTATATACAACACGGTAACAGCTTCCCAGATGAATATACAGGTAAACCTGCGTGCTCGCCAAGAACGTGAGCGGGATCAGCAAAGTGTAATTAAGGACCTGCGCCGGGAACTGCAAAAAATCCCTGGTATACAAGCATCGTTATTGGCGGAAACAGGTACTGGTCAGGGCAAACCTGTGGGACTCAGGCTGCTGGGTGATAATATGCAGGAACTGCAGGTCTATGGAAGAAAAATTGAGCGTGTATTGGAAGATATACCCGGGGTTGTTGATATTAGTTCTTCTTACCGGCCGGGAAACCCGGAACTTAAAGTGGAAATAGACCAAAAGGCGGCGGCCGATCTGGGGATTAGTACCGCGCAAACGGGATTAACGCTGAACACCCTCTTCAGCGGTTCAGTCGTCAGCCGGTTTAACGATGGAAATGACAGGGTGGATGTACGCCTGCGCCTGGATGATAAGGACCGCAGAAATGTTAAAGATCTTGAACGGGTTTACCTTTTAGGACAGTATACGTCCCCGGATTCCAATCCAGTTCCGGTTTCTTTGGGGCAGGTCGGTAAAGCAATTTTTGCCACGGGTTCCAGCGAGATTCAGCGTTTTGATAAGAGCCGGGAAGTATTTATTTCCGCCAACCTGGATGGAATTTCATCCGGGGAATTCAATAAAGCATTTAACCAAAAAACAAAAGAGATTAATCTTCCTGAAGGATATCGGATAGATATGGGCGGGGAGTCGGAAGATATGGCCAGTAGCTTTGCTTCTTTATTAACAGCTTTTATTTTAGGAATACTATTCATCTTCTTTATACTGGCCGCCCAGTTTGAAAGCTACATAGATCCGCTTTCTATCTTACTGGCACTGCCTATGGCTATTATTGGCGCAATTGCCGGGCTCTTGGTGGCCGGAAGCGATATTTCCGTGGTGGCAATGATCGGTATAATTATGCTGATGGGGCTGGTCACCAAAAATGCTATTTTGCTGGTGGATTTCACCAAACAGCAGCGTGCTCAGGGAGTGGAAAAACATCTGGCCTTAAGGGAGGCGGGCCTGGTCCGTTTTCGTCCTATTATAATGACCACATTGGCTATGATCATGGGGATGCTGCCCGTTGCCCTGAGCATGGAAGCAGGGGGGGAATTTCGTGCTCCCATGGCTCATGCTATTATTGGCGGGCTGATTTCATCAACTCTGCTGACGTTATTTGTTGTACCGGTCTTTTATTCACTCTTGGATGAACTGGGAGAAAAATTTAGCTTTACAAGAAAGCAAAAAAATCAAATAGATGTAATTGAGAATTTAGACCAGGATCATACACTACCGTCCGGGTAATATTAAATACCGGTTGATGTTGGCCATGCGGAGCTTTGAAAGCAGTATATCTATACGTGCGGTAATGCGACAGAAAAACGGTTCTTTTAAGGACATTTAACTCATTGGATTGAAGAGGAGGGGATAAATAATGGAAGTATTGCAAGCAATTAGATCTAGAAATAGCATAAGAGCATTTGTAACCCATCAGGTTTCCAGGGAAGTGCTAAAAGAAATTCTGGATACGGCCAGATGGTCACCTTCCAGCGGCAATACCCAGCCATGGGAATTTATCATTGTAGCTCAGGAAGCATTGACTAAAATAGGAAGTGCAGTAGGGAATAGCTTTTGGAACAAAGCTATAAAACCCAATACGGATATAAATATGTTTAGCAAAAATCCAACGGGACTGCATGCTAAAAGAAGATAGCAACTTTTTAAGAAGGTAACTGATTGTATGGAGGCTAACAATGATAAGTCAAAAATGTTAGAATGGTTTCAATTGACTGAAAGACAGTATAATGCTCCAGCCTATATTCTTGTTGTTGCCGACAAATCAGCATCGGGTGGTTTGTCCTGGACATAGGCCTGGTAACGCAGTCCAGTAATGAAGAATTGGATGGGTTTGAACAGCTTAGATTTAAACTGCTTGAACATCCTCCTACCCGTGGAGATGACGAATGCTGCCTCTGCGGTCTTTGTGAGGAAGCTTGCCCCACCGGGGCCATGAATGCTGAAAGCGGAACTGTGATATGGAAAAGTGTATCGTATGTTTAAGATGTATGCCTGTTTGCCCGGAAGATGCTCTGCATATAAGAGATTTCACTCCCACCTGGCCTTATAAACTGGCTAACCATAAAATGACCGAAGATGATTTGCGGGGGTTGCAAAGCAAATTCTTTCTATAGTGTAAGCCCTCTATATGACCTCTGTGGAAATAGATTGGAGGATTGATAGTGGAACTGAATAATGTATGGCTGGCTTTTGCTTTAACCATATTGGCTGGTCTATCAACCGGCATCGGCAGCCTAATTGCCC
The DNA here is from genome assembly GCA_016841245.1 of Syntrophomonas sp. Taxonomy (GTDB): domain Bacteria; phylum Bacillota; class Syntrophomonadia; order Syntrophomonadales; family Syntrophomonadaceae; genus JAAYJK01. The sequence continues at coordinate 231,746 of JAENZN010000001.1, read as the reverse complement.
TTTTGGCCCGCAGGACCAATACGGCTTTTTTGTCACTCGCACTGGGATTTTCTGCGGGAGTCATGATATACGTTTCGATGGTTGAAATATATCCCTTGGCCCAGCAATCGGCTATAAAGGCCTGGGGAGATGGGGGATTATGGGCGGCGGCAGGGGCGTTTTTCTCCGGAATGATACTGATCGCCGTAATTGACAAACTGGTGCCTTCTTATGAAAACCCGCATGAACCCCGGCTGTTGGAAGAAATGGAGGACAATGGAACGCCGGCTGGGCAGGAAAAGCTTTTTCGCACCGGGGTGCTGGCTGCCCTGGCCATTGCCATTCACAATTTCCCGGAGGGGCTGGCGACCTTTGTCTCGGTATTGCAGGATCCTGCTCTGGGTATAGCCATTGCCGTGGCCATAGGCATCCACAACATACCGGAAGGTATAGCGGTGTCGGTACCGGTCTATTTTGCAACCGGGGATCGGAAGAAGGCCTTTGTCTTTTCATTTCTGTCCGGATTATCTGAACCTTTGGGTGCCGTAATCGGCTATTTTCTTTTATTGCCTTTCATAAACGACGCCTTATTCGCACTGCTTTTTGCTTCAGTGGCCGGAATAATGGTGTTTGTCTCCTTAGACGAACTTCTGCCCGCCGCTCGGGAATACGGGGAGGCGCATCATTCGGTTTATGGCATAATTAGCGGAATGATAGTAATGGCCTTAAGCCTGCTTTTAATGGGCTGATATTATTAAAATCAACTATAGCTTCTATCCAAAAGAGTCGTAAATTAAAACGCGAATGCTGCTTTCGGCAGGGGAGAGGTTAACGCCCGTAAACTTTGCTAGCGATCAGATCCAGGTTAATGATCTTTATGAAGGGCGTATTATAAGCCATAAAGACCAATATAAGCGGGATGGCTCCACCAGTATAAGTGAGAATCAAGGTGTTGGCCATAGTGCCCATAATATCCCGGCCACATTCATGCCCGCCCGGATCAAAGCTCACCATGTTAGTGATACCTGTCGTATACGCAGTATGATTTTGCAATAAGGGTGAACAACTGGTTTTAACTATGAAGCTGATTCATTGCTAATGGATGAATTTCAAAATGATAATAGAGATACGATTGATTGAGGATGTACGGGGGAAACCCATTTTGAGAAATGACAGTTTCCGCCATTGGTATATTTGTCTACTTTGCTTACAGTGAAAGTATTTTCTCCAGTCTATTCCAATCCTTTATTTCTATCGTTCGTTTCTCAAAAGAGATAATCCCCTCATTCTCCAGTGCCCTTAATTCTCTGGAAAGAGAGGTTCTGGAAACATTCATGTACTCGGCCCAGGCTTTTTTGGAAAAAGGAAGGGTAACCACATTGGAATAATTAGCGATATTAGCATGCTTTTTATCGTGAATCAGAAAACCGGCAATCTTTTCTTGAATAGAATCCAAAGATAGAATGCCGATTTTGTGTTTTAAGATCAGTGTGGAATTTGAGGCAGATTCCAAAAAATTAAGCATAAAATCTCTATCCAGGGCAAATAAGGCCAAAAGCTCAGTTTTGAGCAAAAAGAGAATTTTGCACGGCCTGCCTGCGGAGACAGTATCCGGATAATACTCCACCCGGGAAAAAACAGAAGACTCGCCAATTAAATCAGGATATTTTTTCCGTTCAATAATCACCACTTTCCCGGAGGGAAAAAGCTTTTGCACATCAACGGTTCCTGACAAAATAACTCCCATTTTATCGGCTGTTTGCAGCGGTGAAAAGATGACTTCATTTTCTTTAAAGGATTCAATTTTATAATTGGTATTTGACAGAAGCTGTTCAATTTTCTCCGGGTTTTTGTTTTGAAACAGACTGCATTTTTGCAGCAATGCTAAGAGATTATCCATAAGAATATTCCTTTCAAAAAAGAAAAGTGTATCAAGAGATACTGTTTTGTTAAAAGTATTGTAATACAATCGAAAAGGAAAGTAAATGAAATTGATTTTCATTACCGAATAATTGGGAGGTGATGGAGATGGCGTCCAAGGAGACAGAAATTATTAATACACTTCAGACAGGCGGGTATAGGTTTACAAAGCAGCGTCAAGCAGTGCTGGAGGTCATTTCACAAAACAGAGAAAACCATTTAAGCACCGGGGAAATATTTGGCGAGGTAAAAAAGAAATACCCCCAAATAGGGCTGGCAACTGTCTACCGGACAGTGCAGCTATTTGAAAAAATAGGGCTTGTTCAGCATATTTCCCTGGATGACGGACGAATGAGATACCAGATGGCAGATCCGGAGGAAAAGCATGAGCATCACCATCTTATTTGCGAAATCTGCGGGGAAGTGATTGACGTTCAGGAAGACATGCTGGAGCATTTGGAACAGCATGTCTTCCTGAAAAAGGGTTTTACGGTGACAAACCACAGGTTAACGGTTTTCGGCATATGCAAAAACTGTTCAAACCATTAACGAGGCAAAAGATGTCCCCCGCTTCTTAAGCGGTCGGGTTCCTATTAACAAAACAGGCGGCGGGGTTTAATCCCCTGCCTCGTTGCAGCGGTGTGTTGAAACTGCTCCACAGTTTCTTCCGATGCTTAAAAAAGTAAAAGAGGAGGCATAAAGTGTATAGCGTAGGAATCGATATCGGATATTCGTCCATCAAAGTAACCTTGATGAATGGCGAGCATGAAATCAAATACAATAGATATTTGCTCCATAAAGGGAGAGTTAAAGAGAATCTAATAAGTACAATTGAAGATCTGCTGGCAAATTACCAGGCGGAGGAAATAAAATACGGCTCCGTTACAGGCAGCGGGAGCAAATTTTTAAGCAAAACCGGTGAGGCTGCATTTGTCAATGAAGTAGCAGCCATAGTGGAAGGCAGCACCGTGACCAATGAAAAGATCGGTTCGATCGTTGAGATCGGCGGAGAAAGCGCCAAATTTATCACCGGGTTAAACGGGCTAGATAAAACACAGCTGGAGATTGCGATGAATTCCAACTGTTCCGCCGGCACCGGCGCATTTCTAGAAGAGCAAATGTCCAGGCTGAAGCTGAGATTGGAGGACTATTCCGTATATGCGGCCAGAGCAAAATCCATACCAAGGATAGCCGGGAGGTGCAGCGTATTTGCCAAGACCGATATTATTCACCACCAGCAAGAAGGGGTTCCAATGGAGGATATCTTGCTGGGGCTTGCTTATGCTGTAATCAGGAACTATAAAGGAGCGGTGATGAAAAAGCTCCCCTTGCAAAAGCCCATCTTATTTGTGGGTGGAGTAGCCCATAATCAAGGAATTATTACAGCTTTGAAAGACGTGCTCAATTTGGCTGAGGAGGAATTAATCATACCCCTCTGCTTCAGCAATATTGGAGCTTTGGGAGCGGCTGTCATAGCTGCAAAGGACAATACTACCATTGATTTAAAGAAATTATTAAACAGCATAGAACAATTGGAAGAAGATTATGGAGAAGCGGATGACGAGGTTGCATTGCCAAAATTGACACCTTTTGGTGAAGACGACAGCCTGGGCAAGCATATCTGCAAATCCATAAATAATTATCAAAGCACTATAGACTGCTACCTGGGTGTTGACGTAGGCTCCACCAGCACCAACCTGGTTTTGCTGAATACGGAAAACGAAATTGTATCATACAAGTATCTGAGAACCCTGGGGAATCCTGTGGAAGCAGTAAGAACAGGCCTGCAAGAATTGCGGGAAGAGCTGGGAGACAGGGTCAAGGTGATTGGAGCCGGCGCTACGGGTTCCGGCAGGTATATGATCGGAGAACTGATCGTCCCGTGAAGCTCATTACCGGCCATGTGGCCGAACTGGTGGAGAAAAAGGTGGATTATATCTTCTTCCCCGATCTATTTACGGTAGACCATCCCGGCTCCATGAGCAGGCAGAATTACGGCTGTGCTTATATGCAGCTGGCCTTTAAAGTTATGAAGCAGGCCATGGAATTAGATAAAAAAGGAATAGAATTACTGGATCCCACCATAGCTTTCAGCCTGGGCCAGGAGTTCATGATGAAAAGCTTTGGAAATCTGGGAAAACAGCTTGGTAAAACTCCGGAACAGATTGCCCAGGCCCTGCAAAAAGGAATGGTCGCTTTCCATGGCTTTGAAGAAAGAATCGGTGAAAACGGCAAGCAGGTTATTAAGGAATTGAGACCGGACGAAAAAGCCTTTGTGCTTATTTCCAAAATCTATGGCGTGGCCGATCCGGTGTTAAATATGGGAATACCAGCGAAGCTTATGGACATGGGATATAAGGTTCTGCCTTTCTACGATTTGCCGGAGGGGGATATCTCCAAGGAACACCCCAATATGTTCTGGCCTTTCGGGCAGCATATCCTGGAGCCGGCGCAGCTTGTCAAACAGCATCCCAATTTATACGCCATCCTCCTGACTCATCACGGCTGCGGCCCTGATTCGGTGGTATCGCACTACTTCCGGGAAGAAATGAACGGCAAGCCGTATTTGCACATCGAGGTGGATGAGCATTCCTCCGGAGTGGGGGTTATTACCAGGGTGGAAGCTTTTGTTAACAGCCTGAAAAAGGCCGGGGTGAAAGAAGCTGAGGACATGGAAGTCTATGCCCGCAATATTATACATCAAGAGGTCGATGTCAAGAAAGGCTTAAATGAATTAAACGATAAAGCAGTAGTTTATCTGCCCTATGTATACCCTTACTCGGAAATTTTCAAGGAGATGCTGATTAAAAAAGGACTAAACGCCAGGGTTCTGCCCGCAACCAGCAGGGCTTCCGCCGATATAGGAAGGAAATTTACCATCACTGAGGAGTATTTCTCTTTAACTGCCCTGTTGGGGGATGTTTTCAAGGAGCTTGACAAATTAACAAAGGTTGAGAAAGGAAGGATTGCCTTTTTAATTCCTCAGAATGAAGGGACGGAAACAGACGGGCAGTATAGCCGCTTGCTGAGGACGAAACTGGATGAAGAAGGCTTTAAAAATGTTGATGTCATTTCGCCTTTTATGGAGGATGTGCTGGAAAAAGATGAAGAAGATGTAAAGCTGATATGTTTAGGTTTGCTGGCGGGAGATCTGATTAGGATTGCACCGAAAAGATATAGAAAAAGACAATTGAATAGAATCATTAATTTAGTTAAAGCCCGGCGACTTTCACTGAAAAACCTGCTGGATATCTCAAAAGAGATTTATATGCAAATAAAGATTACCAAAGCAAAGAAAAGAGTTTTGGCTGTTGGAGAAGTCATGATTTTGTTCAATGATTTCCTGAATTACTTTACTTTCAGCAACCTTGAGGATCAAGGACACAGGGTTGTTTACAGTCCTTTGAGTGAAGCCATGTGGATGCTGTGGAAAGACTTTGGGAAAAAAATATTGATAAAAATACGCCGCTGTTCCGGCATAGATTGAAAAAATTTGAATATGATATCAGCGCTATATCAGAGTGTTTAGAAGAGGAGAGCCCTTTGCAAAGGATTTGGACAATCTTGTGGACAGAGCGGATAAAACAGTGGGATACTATGCCGGTGCTAACGGGAGATACAGGGAAGCAAAATTATTGGAAGACTTACAAGGTATTGACGGAATTATTACGGTGGCCTCCATGTACGAAAATACTGCTATTGTCTTGAATGTATTGCATAAGGGTTTTGCCAGGGAAGCATTAAAGCCGGTGCTTAATTTGACCTTTGATGGCAACAGGAATGAAAATGATGAAACTAAGATTGAATCCTTTATGTATTATCTATAGAGTGTTTAATATTACTATAAAACCAGCCTATAGAAATTGAATTTAAGAAAAAATGAAAGGGCATGATGGTCATGGATTATAAAAAAAGATGTAAAAACGAACATTTGATGGGATGCAACAACAGGCCTGGTGCTCGCCGGCGCGGTCCCAGCAGTTTTTCCATGCATGATCCGGATATTGTCTTTGGCGAGCTTAAGCTGAAAGAGGGGGATTCATTTCTTGATTTGGGCTGTGGGGCAGGAGATTACTCCCTGCAGGCAGCTAAAATCGTGGGAGTTTCAGGAGTGGTATATGCGCTGGACATTCGGGAAGAGTTGCTTGATGGCCTGCTAGAAGAAGCAGCTTTTCAAGGATTAGAAAACATTAGAACCATGGTTTCTAATATTGACAGCCCCCTGGCAGTTACAGACAACTGTATTGAAGTTTGCTTTATTGCTACCGTACTTCATTTATTTAATCTCAATAAAGATGGGAAAATCTTATTTAGCGAAATCCGTCGTGTTCTGAAACTCGATGGGCGTTTGGTAATTATTGAATGCAAAAAAGAAGATCTGCCTTTTGGCCCACCCATGCATATGCGCAATTCACCTGGAGAACTGGAAGCTGCGATAACCCCGTATGGGTTTGAAAAATTTAGTTACGTTGATCTGGGCTATAATTACATGATCCAGTTTAACGTTAAATGTTGAAATTCCCGGGCGAGAGATTGGGGTAAAGGAAGGTTTGATGGTTTGGACGGACCGGCAGGGGAGGTTCATGCCCTGTTAGGAGGATATGATCGAAAAATTACAGCAGTACAAGCTGAGGTAACCGGTCGCCATTGACTTAAGTTAAGCGGCTCTGTATCAGATATATAGATATTAACTATGGCAAGGCATATGAATTCGGTATTACCTTATGGCTTAATTATCATGGTATGTTCTTATTATATTATCATAATTGAAAGGTGAAGATTATCATGAAAACAGCCATAACCGGTTACCCTAGAGTAGGGACTTTACGGGAATTAAAATTTGCCACGGAGAAATATTTGGAAGGCGGTTTATCGAAAGCGGAGCTGCAAGACACCGCTGCCTTGCTTAGGAAAAACCACTGGCAAACTCAAAAAGAAAATGGCATTGATTTTTTACCATCAAATGATTTTTCGTTTTATGACAATATGTTGGATGCTGCAGTTTTGCTTAATGTTGTTCCCAAACGATACCATGATTTACGGCTTGATCGTCTTGATGAGTATTTTGCCATGGCGCGAGGATATCAGGGCGCCAACGGTGATGTGAAGGCCCTGGCCATGAAAAAATGGTTCAATACCAATTACCATTATATAGTGCCGGAGATTGAGGATGATACCAGGATTTCTCTGGTTGGAACCAAGCCGTTTGATGAATTCACCGAAGCCAAGAGCCTGGGGATAACTACCAAACCCGTTATCATCGGAGCATTTACCTTTTTGAAACTCGCTAAAACTACCGGAAACAAAACGCCGGTTGATTTCGCAGCAGATGTTATCACGGCATATGCGGAAATTCTTAATCAGTTTAATGATTTGGGTGCGGAATGGATACAGTTTGATGAGCCTGCGCTGGTTATGGACCTAACCGCAGACGATATTATTCTTTTTAATAAAATCTACAGTGAAATTCTTTTGGCTAAGGGCAGTATCAAGGTGCTTTTACAGACCTATTTCGGCGACATACGTGACTGTTACCAGGAGGTCGTCTCTCTGCCATTGGCCGGCATAGGACTGGATTTTGTCGAAGGCCAAAATACGCTGGAACTGGTGAAACGCAACGGTTTCCCCGCTGGTAAAATCCTTTTTGCCGGGGTTGTCAACGGCAAAAATATCTGGCGCAACAACTATGATAAGACCATGAATATCCTGGCTGAATTGAAAAAATTCAGCGCGGGGATTGTTTTAAGTACCTCCTGTTCGCTTCTGCATGCTCCGTATTCTTTAAAGAATGAAAGTGCTCTAGCTGATGAATATAAAAAATATTTCGCCTTTGCGGAAGAAAAGCTGTCGGAGCTGGCCGAGCTAAAGAGAATTATGTCCGGCGATAGGCCGGCTGAGATTCCTGAATACATTGAAAATGCCAGGCTTTTTAAAGCCAGCAGATTCCACCCGGAGGTCTCCGTCCAAGCTGCAGTTTCGGCTCTTGAGCAGGAGGATTTCATCAGACATCCTGCGTTTGAGGAACGGGAAAAGATACAGAAGGCGCTGTTTAATCTGCCCTTGTTGCCGACCACCACCATCGGTTCATTCCCGCAGACCAGGGAGGTGAAATCGAACCGCTCCAATTACAAAAACGGCAAGATAACATTTGAACAATACACCCGGTTTAACCAGGAAAAAATTGCGGAATGTGTGGCACTGCAGGAAAAAATCGGACTTGATGTGCTGGTGCACGGCGAATTTGAACGCAACGACATGGTTGAATACTTCGGCGAGCGTCTGGATGGCTTCCTCTTCACTGAAAAGGCCTGGGTGCAGTCTTATGGGACCAGGTGTGTAAAACCGCCGATTATATGGGGGGATATTTCCCGCTCCAGGCCCATTACGATAGATTATATCGTATACGCGCAATCCCTTACCAGGAAATACATGAAAGGAATGCTTACGGGTCCCGTCACTATTTTAAACTGGTCATTCCCCCGGGAGGATATTTCCTTGCAGGAAAGCGCCTTGCAGATCGCTCTGGCCATCAGGGCAGAGGTACTTGATCTGGAAGCCAACGGCATAAAAATTATTCAGATTGATGAGGCCGCCCTGCGCGAAAAGCTGCCGCTTAGAAAAAGTGATTGGCACAGCGAATATCTGGACTGGGCGATTCCTGCCTTCAGGCTGGTTCACAGCGGGGTTAAGGCGCAGACTCAGATTCACACCCATATGTGCTACAGTGAATTCAGCGACATTATCAGGGATATCGACGATATGGACGCTGATGTTATCACCTTCGAGGCTTCGCGTTCAGATCTTACGATTATCAATGTGCTGAACCAGTGCGGATTTAAGACCGAGGTCGGCCCGGGTGTTTATGACATCCATTCGCCGAGAATTCCGAGTGCTGAGGAAATAAAGATAGCACTTTTTAAGATGCTGGAAAAAACACCGCCAGAAAAGCTTTGGGTAAATCCGGACTGCGGACTCAAAACGAGAGGGAACGCTGAAACGGTTCCGAGCCTGGAAAACCTGGTTGATGCCGCCCAAGAAGTAAGAAGGAGTTTGCAGCCATGAGAACATCAGAGATATTCAAAAACAAAACCGTGCTGTCGCTGGAGATATTTCCTCCCCGGCGAACCGCCGCTATTGATATTATCTACGATACCCTTGATGAATTGAAAGGGTTAAATCCGGACTTCATCAGCGTAACCTATGGTGCCGGCGGAAGTGAGAATAACACCGCTACCCTGGAAATTGCATCGGCTATCAAAAACGACTACGGGATTGAAAGCGTTGCCCATCTCCCGGGTATTTATCTCACCCAAGGCGATGTGCTGAAAATGCTGGATGGTTTTAAACAACAGGGCATCGAAAACATTCTTGCCCTGCGCGGCGATATAAATCCTGGATTGGCACCGAAACAGGATTTTCGGTATGCCAGCGACTTGATTTCATTTATTAAGGAAAACGGCGAATTCAATATTATCGGGGCGTGCTATCCGGAGGGACACAACGAATGCGGGAGTCTTGTTGAAGATATAGGCAATCTTAAAACCAAGGTGGATGCCGGTACGGATCAGCTTATCACTCAGTTGTTCTTCGACAATAATTATTTTTATACATTTAGGGAGCGGGCCACCCATGCAGGAATAAACGTCCCGCTGGAAGCGGGAATTATGCCGGTGGTAAACAAAAAACAGATTGAAAGAATGGTATCGCTGTGCGGAGTGAAGCTGCCCAGGAAATTTACGGCTATGATGGAAAAGTACGAAAACAATCCAATTGCCATGCGTGATGCGGGGATTGCCTATGCCATTGATCAGATTGTTGACCTTTTGGCACAGGACGTTGATGGAATCCACCTTTATACGATGAACAACCCGTATATTGCACACAAGATCTATGCTGCAATAAGTACTTTGCTGGCCGCCTAACTGAGAAAACCTTCGCTTGCCAGGGCGATGACAAGAGTGAAGATCAAGGAATGTGAAAAGCCCGCGATTGAGGCGTACTAGAGTACGTTGATAGAGCGGGCTTTTCACAATGACGCAGATATTCGCTTTTGTCATCGCCCTGAGACCTTTGCTTTATAGCGGAGGTCTTTTCACATTACAGTATAGCCATAGTCGGAAATCACCCGTTTTAGTTCAGTAATATAATTCATTGCGAGGGCACTCAAATGAGCCTGCTCATTAGCTATCCAGCCCACCAGCATCATCTCATCTGTTTCAAGCGGTACGGAAACAATGTTATCGCCGTTTAAATCACTGTTTAGAACACCCGTGCAGATCGTGTACCCGTTCAATCCGATCAGCAGATTGAAAAGGGTTGCGCGGTCGCTGACATGGATGGTTTTCCGGTGCGGAACGGTGCTTAGAATCTCCTCTGAAAAGTAGAAAGAGTTATATTCGCCTTGTTCAAATGCAAGAAAAGGGTAATCATCCAAATCTTCAAGAGTAAGCGTTGACTTCTTGGCCAGCGGGTGAACTGAACTGATAAAAACATGGGGATCGGCTTTAAAAAGAGGGTTAAAGGTCAAGTGATTTTCTTTTAACAGCTTATTCAGCACCTTTTCATTAAAGTTGCTAAAATAAATAATGCCCAGCTCGCTGCGAAGATTTTTAACATCCTCAATAATTTCATAGGTTCTCGTTTCACGAAGAGTAAATTCATACTCATCCACATCCAATGTCAACAGCAGGTTCACAAAGGCGTTGACGGCGAAAGCGTAATGTTGAGTTGAAACCGAACAAAGCTGTTTGGAGGGCTTTTTACCCAGATAACGCTGTTCCAAAAGCTCGGTCTGCTCTATGACCTGACGGGCGTATGAAAGAAATTCCGTGCCGTCAATTGATAAAGAAATGCCTTTGGTGGTGCGATAGAATATTTCGATGCCCAGCTCATTTTCCAGCTCCTTAACAGCATTGGAAAGGCTGGGCTGCGACAAAAACAGTTGCTTGGCAGCCTCGGAAATAGAGCCGCATTCAACTATTTTTATAATGTATCTTAATTGTTGGAGTGTCACAATTTAACCCCCTGAAACACATGATGGATAAACCTTCATAATTCCTACTCTTTTTAAGCTTTCCGGAAACAATAATTTTGTTCTTATTATAGTGTAATGCAGTGATTGAGTATAGTCTGAAACTACTGAATGATGTGGGCCGGTTGTGCATTTGTGTAAAAAAATATTTAAAAAGGGCCTAAAGTCCTATATTGATCTTTCGAGCTATGCATTATAATTACTACATGATAATAATTATCAATATCACATATTGAAAAAAAGACTTGGGATGTTGATAGTCTGCCCAATCAGGGCTGGGAAAATGCCGATGAAAATGAATTTGTACGCTTATGCGCGACATAAGTGGATGGCCCATTTGATTGAGGTGCGGGAAAGGGAGCTCCTGCTCTTTTGGGGGGAGTGCGATGGATGCTTATTGTGATGAGGCTGTTGATAAAATATGCAAGATTGCTGATATGGCCCTGTATGCCGCTAAAAGACAGGGCCGAAATAGAGTTTGCTATTACCAAAAAAATAGGAAGGAGGAAGCGGATATTCTACTGGAATGCCTTTAGTGTAAAAAAGTAAATGGAATTATTGTTTATTATTGAGGAAGTGATTTTTAAATGTTACTAAATGTTAATGAACCTTTATATCTCAACCATGGTTTTCATGACATTATAGAAAGGCTGGCTTTCAACCTGGAGGAAAAAGATACATATACCGGAGGGCACAGTGTAAGAGTTGGGGACATGGCCTATTATCTGGCCAAAGAAATTGGTCTCAGAGGGCTGGAATTAGAAAAGGTTCATATTGCTGCTCATTTACATGATATAGGTAAAATATGTATTCCGGAATACATATTGAATAAGCAGGAGCCTCTAAGTAAAGCCGAATGGGAGTTAATTAAGCAGCACCCGGTAATAGGCTATAATATTTTGATGAACTATAGTGAGTTAGCGGTGTTTGCTGACATTGTCCTGCATCATCATGAACGATGGGATGGAAAAGGATATCCTTCTCAAAAGAAAGGCGCAGCAATACCTTTAGGATCACGAATAATAGCGGTATGCGATACGATAGATGCTATGACTTCTGATCGACCCTATCGGCAGGCATTCAGCTTTGAGGAAACAAAAAATGAGATAAAAATAAACAAAAACAGGCAGTTTGATCCAGATATAGTTGATACTTTAGAGGATTTATGGCTATTATTTAATAATAAAAATTTCAGCCATAGTAAGAAAGCAGTTGGAGTCGGACCTTAAGCCTGTTCATGCTTAGGGTTAGTACATGTTCTGAAAAAACTCAACATTCCTATATAGACCTGATATGGAATGTTATTATGAATTCGACACCTCAAAAATGCGGCCCTTGTTAATGAATTTATTCAAGGATATAGAACAATTTTGTGAAAAGCCTTGAAGTTTTTGGGTTGACAAAAGCAGAGGGGTAGGTATATTATTATTTATAATAATGATAATCAATATCACAGATGCAGGTGGTTTCTTTTTTTTGCTTGAAGTGTTAGGTAAGCCTAACACTTATTAGGCAAGGAAAAGTGATTTTTGGAGTATCTGATTTTCAACCAGTAATTAAATAATAGTATTGATTAGATATTATTTTATAAGTGAACAATAGAAGTTTTTAGTCCTGCTTAAACCATATAATAACCGTTAATTGCCATAGGCTGTGGTTGATATCACGAGTTTTTGCTATATTCCTCTTTGAAAAACAATTTAATTTAATATTGTACTATTTATTTGCTGTAGCGGTTTAAAAATAGAATGATTAGGTATAGGAAAAATCTAAAAATGCTAAGGAGAATATTAAATGAAGAAGATCGCAATTTATGGAAAAGGTGGTATTGGGAAATCTACAACTACTAGTGCTTTGTCGGCTGCCATTTCCAGTCTGGGATTCAAGGTTATGCAGATTGGCTGTGATCCCAAGTCTGATTCAACTATTAATCTTACCAACGGCAGGCCAGTTACTCCGGTAATGAATTATCTCAAAGAAAAAGGTAAATGTAATTCGCTGCATGATATTGCAGTTGTAGGGTTTAATGGGATAGTATGCGTTGAGGCTGGAGGACCCACTCCAGGATTAGGATGTGCGGGCAGAGGAATTATATCTGCTTTCAATATCTTGGAAGAGCTAAACGCCTTTGAGATTTATCGGCCGGATTTTGTGTTTTACGATGTGTTGGGGGATGTGGTGTGCGGTGGTTTTGCTATGCCGATAAGAGAGGGATATGCCGATGAAGTAATTATCGTTACTTCAGGGGAAAATATGTCTCTTTTTGCAGCTCAAAATATCAAAACGGCAATAGACAATTTTGCTGAACGCAATTATGCCAAACTTCGGGGAATGATTTTAAACCGCCGCAACGTTGAGAATGAAAGTGAAATAGTAAAAAGCTTTGCGCTGAAGAACGGTATAGAAATAATCGGGGATATACCACGAGATAATAATGTGCAGTATTATGAACAAAAAAAACAGACTGTAATACAGGGAAACCCTGATCTAGAAATATCTCGGACTATTATTTCTATAGCGCGGAGTTTGGTCCAAGATCTGGAGGTGGCTTAATGGGTGAAGCATTTTGCTTGTCTATAGGTGACCTAAGCGGGGTTAGTGATTTAGAGAGAAAAAGGGTGATGCCTTCATGCAACCTTCATTACTGTCCTCCCAGCGCAGGCGGATGGGGCATAATACGCGTTGGCCTGCTGGTACCCGAATCGGTAATGCTCTTCGTATCGCCAGCTGGCTGTGGCAGACACGGTGCTATAGCTGGACTTCAGTTAGGCTTTAAAAGACGTTTGTTTTTTTTGCATATTAATGAAGTTGATCTGGTAACCGGTCAGCACCTGGAAAAAGTATACCAGGCATCAGCTGAAATATTTCGAACTATTAAACCGAAAGCTATGCTTATTTGTGCCACCTGTATTGATGACCTGCTGGCATCTGATTATGAGCAGATAGCACGGGACCTGGAAATAGAACATGGGATTCCCGTGCGTTCCTGCCATATGAATCCTATTGCTATGGATGGGAGTACTCCGCCGAATCTGACTGTGCAGCAGGCGATTTATGATTTCGTTCCTGCGGCAGCCGAGAAAGATGGGGGAGTAAATATTATTGGTAGCTTTGCTCCGCTGGATATTGACAGTGAATTTTACCAGGTTATTCTAAGGGCGAGAAGATCTCTTGTGCGTCATATCGCTGCTTGTTCGAATCTCGAAGAACTATACCTTATGGGAAAATCATCCCATAATATCCTGGTTAAACCCGGAGGAAGACTTGCGGTGAAATCTATGCATGATAAACTTGGGATTCCTTACTGTTATGCGCCGGTTGAATATGGAATAGAGTCAATTAACAATACTTATCAGCGATTGGAGGTATTTCTGGATACTGACATTGAAGCTGATTGTTTTCGTGAAGAGGCCGAGAATGCAGTTAGGCTATACCGGAATATGCTGGGAAATATTTCCGTTGCTATTGGGGAAACAGCAAATGCTAGCCCTTTTGAACTGGCCAGGGCTTTGAGTGTATATGGATTTGATGTTCCTTATATTTTTGCAGATCAGGTACTTGATTTCGATCAGGAACATATTAACTGGCTTGCCCAAAATAAACCAGATATCAAAGTGTTTACTAATGTTCATCCTACTATGGTGGAATTTCTCAAGCAAAAACTGACGGTTGATTTGGCAATTGGCTTTGATGCCGGATACTTCTGCTCGGGAGCTAAAACCGCTCCCTTGAGTGTTGACCGACAGCCTTATGGTTATCAGGGTGTTGTATCGTTGCTTCGTCAAATGCTGCAGGCGCTGCAGAGCCCTCACGGTCATAGGGAACAAATGTATGCTTCTGGAATGGTGATATAAGGAGGAGTGATTGAAATGAAAGGCTTGTTTAAAGTGCTGCCGCCTTTTGCGCCTGATTATTCCGGGGTTTGCTCAGTTTTGTATAATCTGGGAGGAATGGTGGTCGTACATGACGCTGGTGGCTGTACAGGTAATATTACCGGTTATGATGAACCGCGTTGGTATGGTAATGATTCTGCGATTTTCAGTTCAGAACTGCGGGAGATAGACGCAGTACTGGGTGATGACGATAAAATGATCAAGAAGATTGAAGATGCGGCCAACGTGCTGCAACGTGGTTTTATAGCGCTGCTGGGCAGCCCTGCGCCAATGGTAATAGGAGAAGATTACCAGGCACTGGCTTGCCTGTTGGAAAAAAGAACTGGCTTACCGGTTATGGCTTTCGATACCAATGGGATCAATTACTACGATAGCGGAGCCTCGATGGCTTTCTTGGAGATAGCCCGGCGTTTTGTTAAACCTACCTGGGGAACCACGGAACCTCTGGTTAATATTATCGGTGCTACAGTACTGGACCTGGGGCAGGGCGGTAATGTAAGAAAAATGTCATCTTTGTTGAAACGGGCCGGTTTTGAGAGAGTTTTATGCTGGGGAATGGATGCGGGAATGGAAGAGATTGCAGGATCAGCCCGGGCAGTTCTTAATGTGGTGGCAGCATATTCCGGTCTGGCGGCAGCTCGTTTTATGGAGAGTGAATATGGAATTCCTTATCTGGTCGGGATACCCATCGGAAGTGCGCCCGCTGCAGAATTTATTCGTAGTGCTGCCGCTGTGCTTGGGAAAAAGAAGGTAGCAGAAAATGATATATTCGTGAAGAAAACCTGTGATGCAGGCAGTGTTCTTGTGATTGGAGAACAGGTAATGAGCAACTCGATCCGCGAGTGCCTGCGTATGGATATGGGGGTAGAAAGAGTTGATGTGGCCTCGTTTTTTAAGCTGAATTCCGGGATAAGGGAAAAAGGCGATGTGCAGCTGGAACAGGAAGCAGACCTGCTTGTCCTGAGTAAAGAAGGCAACTATGACCTGGTCGTAGGGGACCCCTTATACCGTAATTTATTGAATATGAAGAAAGGGAGCCGATATGTCGATTTTCCCCATATTGCCTTATCAAGCCGTCTTTATTGGGATAGACCCATAAATTTCGTAGGTGAAGCGGGATATAAGCTCTTATATAACTACTGTCAGGCAGGACAACATGGAATGAACTGTTGATTTTAGAGTATTTGGAAAGATGGGAATGGTAAGAACAAAACGGGAGGAGATGTAAATAATGGGCAAACATAGGAATTTGGCTGCGATATTTGTGATATTTATGCTTGCTTTTGGCAGTTTAGCAGGGTGCAATGGAGCTTCTGATGAACAATCAGCTCCTGTTGATGAGAATGCAGGTTCCACCGTCAGGGTCGTGACAGACCAGATTGGCAGAGAGGTGGAACTGCCTGGAGAAATAAATCGGGTAGTTCTGGTAAGTGTTCCTTTTGCCGCGGCATATTATGCAGTGGTAGGTTCCATGGAAAAAGCTGTGGGGATACACCCGCTGGCGATGACGGCGGCTGATGCTTCTATGCTATCGATTATGGCGCCGGAAATAAAAAATGCATCTACCGGTTTTGTTAAAGGTTCAGAAGTAAATACCGAGGAATTGCTGAAATTAAATCCAGATATCGTTTTTCAGTGGTCGGGATATGAAAAAGAGATGAGCAAACTGGAAAGGGCAGGCCTGACTGTAGCTGGAATGGAGGCTAATGTGGGTGATGAACACAGTATTGAATCCTGGTTCCGAATAATCGGCGAAGTAATGGAAAAAGAGGAACGGGCTGACAAGCTCATCGAGTATCACCGCAGAGCTCTGGAAAACATTAGTAACAGGATAGAAAGTATACCGGAAGATAAAAGGGTTAAAGCGATTACACTGACCAACGTGGAGGATCTGCAGGTTGCAGATTACTGCTGGGTAGATGTAGCCGGTGCCAAAAACCTGGTGGAAGGCTGCGAATGGGGACAAAGTGTAGATATGGAACAGATATATGAATGGAACCCGGATGTGATTTACATAGGCAATTTCTGTGACGATTACCCGGAAGATATCTTGCAAAACAAAGTGAAAGGACAGGATTGGAGTTCGGTAGAAGCAGTAAAGAAAGGCCGAGTTTATAAGGTGCCGCTGGGTGAATACAGGTGGGATCCGCCTTGTGCCGAATGGTCCTTGATGTTTAAGTGGTGTGCTCAGAAAAACTACCCGGATGTATTTGATGACTACGATATGGAAGAAGAAATAAAGGAGTTCTATAGCAGTATTTTTGAGTATGAAATCAATGACGAGCAGATAAAAATGATTTTAAACCCGAAACCTACAGGAAACTGGTAGCAGTCTGAGTGGAAATATACAAAATAGCCAAGTTGAGTGGAGGATTATGATGAAAAGTAAAAAAACGATGGTGCTATTGCTGATTCTAATTATGGGTCTGGTGTTGCTGACAGGTTGTAGCGCTGAGTCGGATACCGGATCAGATGCAAGCGGGGAAGCAGCTGTGATAGAAAAGACGGTAACTGATCAAAATGGAAGAACTGTGGAAATTCCGGCAGAAATAAATAAGGTGGTAATGGGCCGGATACTGCCTTTTCCAGCAGCATATTATCTGGCTACCGGGTCATGCGAAGAAGTGGCAGGTATTCATCCTGCATCTAAAAGTGCGGCTGAAAATTCTATGCTAAAAGTACTGGCTCCGGAAATACTAAATGCGCAAACCGGATTTGTAAAGGGGGAAGAACTTAATGTTGAAGAACTGCTGAAACTGAATCCGGATTTGGTTTTTGTATTAGGCGAGACCGGAATGGGTGGTAACCTGGAAAAGGTAGCTGATACGGGTATACCTACCATAGGGATAAAAACCTCGTCTTTGTATGATGGCGATTCAGTGGAAACCCTGAATTCCTGGTTAGAACTGTTAGGGCAAATTACAGGTAAAAACCAAAGAGCAGAGGAAATAATCAATTACGGGCGTGAAACCCAGAAAATGATCGATAGTCGACTTGAAAACATTGCGGAAGAAGAAAAACCACGGGGTTTAATGATCTTCCGCCATTCTGATAACGAGATAGAGGTATCGGGTTCAGGATTCTTTGGTCACCATTGGTTAGTATCTACGGGTGCAAGAGATGTAGCCGAGGAAATAAATATCAAATCAATAGTCAATATGGAACAGATATACAAATGGAATCCAGATATCATCTATATAACCAACTTTACAGAAACCCAGCCGGAAGATCTTATAAACAATACTATTAAGGGCCAGGACTGGAGTCGAGTAAAAGCGGTACAGGAAGGCCGGGTGTATAAGATCCCGCTGGGAATTTACCGCTGGTTTCCCCCCAGCGGAGATGCACCATTGATGCTAAAATGGCTGGCTCAAAAAAATCATCCGGATGTTTTTCCTGATTATGACATAAAAGATGAAATTAAAAGCTTTTATTCCAGGTTTTATGAATATAACCTTTCCGATGAACAAACCGAAATGATTCTTAATCCAGTACGTGCTGCAGCCGAAGGATATAAATAAAATTAAAATCAAGGAGCTATTAATGGGGGGGAATAGCTGATATGATCCCGTCACTTAATAACTTCTAATTATAGCAGAACGATGTGATAGTCTAGGAGGATATTTAATGCAGGATGTACTGGCACGAGAACACACTAATAAACAGAATAGATTATTGATAATCAGCTTGGTACTGCTGCCGGTAATAGTTTTTTTCATTTCACTTTGTATGGGAAGATATTGGGTATCTCCCGGAACGGTGCTGAACATATTATCTTCCTATTTGATGCCGATGACACCTGATTGGACTGAAGTAGAACAATCGGTAGTAATAAACATAAGGCTGCCGCGGCTTATGCTGGCTATGCTGGTAGGGGCGGGACTGGCGATATCCGGCGCGGGATTCCAGGGCTTATTTGCTAATCCGCTGGTCAGTCCACATATACTGGGCGTCTCGGCGGGAGCGGGTTTCGGAGCTGCACTGGGGATACTTCTATCCGGGCAGGTAGGGACGGTGCAGGCCCTGGCCCTGTTTTTTGGAATTATAGCAGTTATCGCTACCTGGACGATAAGCAGGTTGAAAAGTGGAACCCCGATATTTATGCTGGTTCTTTCCGGAGTAATTGTAGGAGCGTTTTTTCAAGCTTTGATTTCTTTGATAAAGTATATAGCCGATCCGGAGGATAAACTGCCAGCTATTGTGTACTGGCTGATGGGGAGTATGTCCGGTGCTTCCTATGATGATCTGCTGATAGGAGCTCCTTTGATCATTGGCGGGATTGTGGTTCTGATACTGCTGCGCTGGAGGATAAATATTCTGTCATTGGAAGAAGAAGAAGCACGCTCGCTGGGTATAAATATCCAGCAGACTAGATGGGTAGTTATTGCAGCTTCCACGGTTATTACTGCAGCATCAGTCTGTTTATGTGGAATAGTAGGGTGGGTTGGTCTAGTGATACCTCATATAGCCAGGATGATAGTTGGTCCCGATCATAAAAGGCTGTTGCCGGCCTGCGTTTCTATCGGATCGTTTTATCTTCTGATTATTGACGATATTGCCAGGACAGCTACTGCAGCAGAAATCCCACTGTCTATTCTCACGGCGATAATAGGGGCACCGTTCTTTGCCTACTTATTAAGAAAGACAGGAGGGAAATGGTAATGAAGCTGGAAGTGAAAAACGGCGAGTTTAAATACGGAATGGGACGAACACTCTATAAGAATCTATCGTTTTCAGTTGAAGCTGGGGAAACGCTAACAATTCTGGGCCCTAATGGGGTTGGTAAAACAACTCTGTTAAAATGCATTACCAATATATATCAGTGGAAACAAGGCAGTACTTACCTGGATGGAAAACCACTGCATGATATGCAAGCTGTACAGGTATGGAAGAATATAGGCTATGTACCTCAGAGTAACGGAGTCGTGTTTTCTTATAGCGTTATGGATATGGTACTTATGGGAAGGGCGCCCTATCTGGGAATATTTTCTGTTCCAGCTGAAAAGGATAGGGTAATAGCTGAAAAGTCGCTCGCTATAGTGGGGATAGAACACTTAGGAGATAAATCGTGTTCAGAGATAAGCGGCGGAGAAATGCAGCTGGTCTTGATAGCCAGAGCACTGACTTCTGAACCGGAGATACTCATACTGGATGAACCTGAATCTCATCTGGATTTTAAAAACCAGCTGTTGATTCTGGATTTGCTAAAAAAAATAGCCAGGGACCAGGAGATAAGCTGTATCATTAATACCCATTATCCCGAACATGCTCTGCGAATATCTGATAAAACGCTTATTCTTGGGAAAAACAAAAAACATATTTTTGGCAGAACAGAAGAAGTAATTACTGAAGATAATTTAAGGAAATTTTTTGACGTAGACGTACGGATAATACCGTTTGAAAACAGAGGAATTCCAATGAAGACTGTAGTTGCTCTGTCAGGGTAATATTTCTTGTCGTTATAGTGATAATGATTACCGTTATTGTAATCTTATTATTTTCAATGCTTAAGATTAGGATCATATTGTCTTGGTAATTTTGATTATTATGTCTACTAAATATGAATCGCCTAAGCAGTAAAATAAGATCAAGTTTTCAAAAAGGAAGTGGAGAATTATGAGGAAAAGTACAGGAGTCTTTTGGAGTTTAATTCTGGCCCTGGCACTGTTATTCAGTGGCTGTGCCGGTCAGCAGGCTGCGAGTGATAATGAAAACAAAGCATCAGAAAATCAGGCGGTAACTCAGGTTTACAGTGGAGAAGAAGGACGAATTACTATTTATCTTTCAGGACCGGAACAGATGCTGGCAGATTTGGAAAATGCCTTTGAACAGGAACGTGGTGATGTATTAAACATACTGCCTATGGGATGTGGCCCACTGGCGCAAAAAGTATGTACCGAAGCAGAAGCAGGTGGCATTCAGGCTGATGTAATATGGGGAGCAGAACCTCTGTTGTATATGAATCTTAGAGAAAAGGGGCTTTTGCAGCAGTATACTTCTCCGGAAGCAGAAGCAATAAAACCAGAGTATAAGATGGGAGATAACTACTATACTCTATGCAACGCCCGTTATGGAGTCATTGTTTATAACCGGGAAAAAGTCGCTGCCGAGGAGATACCTTCATTCTGGGCAGATTTAACCAAATCTAACTGGAAAGGCCGGGTAGCTATAGCTGACGCCGGACAGTCTGCTATGGCTCTGGCTCTTACAGCAGGGCTGCTGCAGATCAACGATGGCAGCTGGGAATATTTACAATCGCTTAAAGATAACCGGGTCATCCTTACCAAACAGAATAATCAGGCGGTGGAAATGGTATCTACCGGCGAGGCCGATGCAGCTATCGTTCCCCATGATGGGGTATTGAGGGCTATTAAAAGTGATAAGAAAAAAGGTATAGATAGTTCGCTGGCTATAGCGTGGCCTGAAGAAGGTGCTATTAGTGTACAGAGGCCGATAGCTATAATTGCCAATGAGGCACGTCCAGATGCCAACAACGAATTATGTCAAGAATTTATCAATTTTGTGCTTGCGCCATCCGGGCAGCAGATAGCGGCAAAATATGGTTTTGTATCTGTAAGAAATGATCAAGAACTCCCGGCCGGGGTACCGAATAAAGTTCAGGCAATTACCCTGGACTGGGAAAATGCCAGCGCCAATGATGATGAAATACGGGAAAATTTTGAAAAAATAATGACCGAACTCTGATAAAAGATGCTGGATCTAATAAAAACAAAGGAATGCAAATTTAACTCCTGGCAACTGCTTATGGGTGGTTTGGTTGCTCTGATATTAATCCTGGTAGTCTTATATCCTCTGGCCGTTCTTTTACTGTACAGCCTGGGTGTAAGTGTACACTCATTCGATTTTAGCCTGGTTAAATATTGGGATGCATTCAGCGATATTAAAACAATAATCTCAATAAAAAATACTTTATATATAGCGACTGGAGTAACATTAATGGCCGGTCTCCTGGGCGGGGGGCTGGCCTGGTTGATTAGCAGGACTGACCTGCCAGGGAAAAGGATTTTCCGGGTGTTAATATTTCTTGCTTTTGTTATCCCGTCGTATATACTGGCGGTTGCCTGGATAGAGTTATTTGGACGAAATGGTTTTTTTAACCGTATAATGAAGGAATGGCACTTTATAGATGAGCCCATAAACATATATTCCCTGGAAGGGATTATCATCATCATGGCCATTCATCTTTTCCCGCTGGTATTCATGTCACTTTCCAGCGCACTGAAGATGAGCGATATTAGCTTGGAAAAGGCATCTCGCTTGGCCGGAGCTGGACGTCTAAGAACTTTGTTAAGTATCACGGTTCCGCTGATAATGCCCAGTATACTATCGATAGGCCTCCTGGTATTTCAGCAGACTATGGCCTGTTTTGGAGTGGCCGCTGTTATCGGATTACCGTCGGGAAAATATATTTTAACCACCAGAATTTACAGTGCTCTTAACGGCCTGGATCTGCCTATGGCTACAGCTTCTTCAGGAATACTACTGCTTTGTTCCGGGTTGGTATTCATTCTGCATAATATCAGTTTGCGCAAAAAACGTTACATCCATGTCAACTCTCGCAGTCAAACGCCGGAACTGATTCCTCTAGGCAGATGGAAAATACCGGTGGTTTCTGGAGTTGCAGGCATTTTAACTTTAACTACCTTAATACCACTGGGTACGTTGATATTTTCTTCTTTTCTGAAGAAATGGGGGATGGAACTGAGCCTGGAAAACTTTACTCTGATTAATTACCGGGCAATATTTATGGAGCAGGCCACAGCAGTAAGGGCAATAAGAAATAGTATATGCTTTGGAGCAGGAGCAGCTTCAATTGCTGCTGTGCTGGGAGCAACGGTGGTCTTTATTTCCAATAAGACCCGGCTGAAAAGCAGAAAGGCAATAGAATTTGCAGCAACCTGGCCTCTGGCAGTACCGGGAACGGTTATGGCAGTCGCTGCTACCCTGGCGTGGATCAATCCGCCATTTAAGTTATATGCTACTCCCTGGATAATAATAATTACCTATGTTGCGGCCTGTCTGCCCTTTGCCGTGAGAAACGTAAACGGTCTCATGCAGGAAATGGACCCGGTATTGGAGAACGCAGCCCGGATATCGGGGGCCTCTAGGTTTCAGTCCTACCAGGACATTACCCTGCCTGTAATCATGCCCGGAATCAGGACCGGGTGGATTATGTCATTTCTAATGGCTTTGCGGGAGATACCCATATCCATAATGCTCTACTCAGTGGGAAGTGAAACTATAGGAGTACTTATGTTTAATATGCGTTCAGATAGCGGAGGTTTAGAAACAATTTCTGCTTTAGCGGTTTTAGTCATTTTGCTGACTGTAATAGGAAATGTATTAATAGAAAAATTTGGAAAATCCAGGATGGAGGGGTCGTGATGGCTTATGCTCAACTGAGTAATATAAGTAAAGAGTACCAACAGGTCAAGGTTGTAAATGATTTGAGCCTGAATATTTATCAAGGGGAGATATTTGCTATTGTAGGACCTAGCGGTTGTGGAAAAACTACCTTACTGCAAATTATCGCCGGTCTAGTTAAGGCTGATGCCGGCAGCTTCACCTTAGCCGGAAAGTTAATGTCCTCGGTTGATGAAAATATTTACATTAATCCGGAAAAACGCAGTATTGCTATGGTCTTTCAAGATTATGCCCTGTGGCCTCATTATAATGTGTTCGGCAATATCGCTTATCCCTTGAAAATTAAGAAATATAGTCATTCCAAACAAAAACAAGTAGTAGGAGAGCTGCTGGAATTAGTTCGGCTCCAGGGTATGGAGCGCCGTTATCCGCATGAATTGAGTGGAGGAGAACAACAACGAGTAGCTCTGGCTCGGGCTTTGGCTTTAAAGCCAATGATTTTACTTCTGGATGAATCACTTTCTAATCTTGATGCTAATTTGAAAAAGGAGATGCAGGAAGAGATCAAACGAATTCAAAGAGACTTATTATTGACAGTAATTCATGTTACTCATGATCAGCAAGAGGCTATGTCTATTGCTGATCGTATTGCAATAATGAATCAGGGGGAACTTGTGCAGGTCGGAACGATTGAAGAAGTTTATCGTTTTCCCCGAACGGAGTTTGTTGCCCGTTTTATGGGCGACTCCAATTTAATTTGCCCGAAACAGGACAATCCGGCGGAAATGAAGCTGTGGAAAATGGCTGGGCAGAACCTGATTAACGGAAAAGCAAGGGAATTTGAATCCGAACAGATATTGGTAGTCCGCAGTGAAGATATTAAACTTAGCGAAGGTTCTGGACATCTAACAGGTCAAATTATTACTAAGAATTTTAATGGTAGTGTAATAAACTACAAAATAAAAATTAACGATTATATATTAAAAGTTCAGGCTATGGCCGATAGTTGTTATGAACCTGGTCAAGAGGTTAGTTTTAGTATTATGAGAGCTACCTGCGTTTGTGCCGATAATTCATGAACAATAGATGTTTTAAAATATGAATCTAGGGAACATAGGAGGTAGTTAAAATGAAGCAGGGTAATGGTGCAAATTATTACCTGGATATGTAAACAAAAATGATGAAAGATTTTGACACGATGTTTAAGTACGCGTGACGATCATTAGATGGTATTTTGATAGAGCTAAAATAGCTAAGTTCTATGAAGCCGGTAAGCGTGAATATGCAGAACTCATTACCCCAATACCTTATATTGGCGGTAACGAAAACTGCGGTACATATAATCTGGTGGGGGGAGCCATGTTATTGGCGATAATTCGTTCCCTGGAAGGGGAAGATATAATTTGCCAAGGAGTTTCATTATATTTAGAGATGTAGAATGGTAATAAATATGCAGCATATCAACAGAAATACTTCCCGGGGCATTATAATACACAAAAGGGTTGATAATGATAATCAATATTAATATAATGTTATGTAAGTAAGATGGTTGCCAAACAGATATTTTATTTTGTCGTTAAGTTAGGTATACCTAACTTGGATTAACAAATATTTTAAACAACATTTAGATATTGGAGGAGAAAGAGTATGCCAGAAGAGAAAAAAATATTCATTTTAAAAAGGTTCACGCCTTATATGGGCAAGAAGAAAGCACTTCTGCCTTTGTCATTAGTATTGTCAGGAATTTCCGCAGTTCTTAACATCCTGCCTTTTGTGCTGGTATGGTTCATAACACGTGATATACTATCAGCTCCGCAAGCTATTGATATTGCCAATGTCAGTTATTATGCGTGGCTTGCTTTTGCCAGTGCCATAGCAGGAATCGTGGTATATTTTGGCGCGCTTATGAGCTCACATCTGGCGGCCTTTCGCGTCGAGGTCGGCTTGCAAAAAGTGGGTATGGAAAAAATATTATCTATGCCCTTAGGCTTTTTTGATCAGCATGCCAGCGGGAAAATTCGCAAAATCGTCAACGACGGAGCGGGAACAACGCATACATTTTTGGCCCACCAGCTTCCGGATATGGCAGGCAGCATCGTTTCCCCCATAATTCTGATCGCGCTGATTTTTATCGTAGAGTGGAGAATGGGTCTTGCTTCTCTGGTTCCTATTATTTTGGGATTTGTAACCATGAGATTCATGACCAGCTTTGAAGGTAAAAAATTTCAAAAAATGTATTTTGATTCTCTGGAGGAAATGAGCTCTGAATCCGTGGAGTATGTCCGCGGTATTCCGGTTGTAAAAACATTCGGTCAATCCATATTTTCTTTTAAACGATTCTATGACAGCATAATCAAATATAAAGAAATGGTTTACGCCTATACTATTCTCTGGCGAAAACCGATGTCGTTTTATATCGTGATTATGCAGTCAGCCGCCTTCTTCTTAATTCCAATGGCTATCTTTTTAATCGGCAGAGGAGGAAATCTCCCCCTGGTGCTGGCCGACTTCATCTTCTATCTTCTTATATCTCCGATCTTCACCATGCTTTTGATGAAATCGATGTATTTTCAGCAGAATGCTTTGATTGCCGAGCAGGCAATTGACAGAGTGGATAATCTTTTGGATTACCCGGTCATGAGCTATAGCGAAAACACTAAAAGTATTAATAATCACAGCCTGGAGTTTAAGGACGTAGTGTTTTCCTATGAAGGGACCGACAAACCCGCCGTCAACAAAATCAGTTTTAAACTAAACGAAGGCGAAACCATCGCCCTGGTCGGAGCTTCGGGAGGCGGGAAAACTACAATTGCCCGGCTGGCCGCTCGCTTTTGGGATGCAGATGAAGGTGAAGTATTAGTTGGAGGAATAAATGTCAGGGATATTCCAAAAAAGGAACTGATGGACAATATCTCTTTTGTTTTTCAAAATACCAGGCTGTTTAAAGGTTCATTAAGAGATAATATAGTCTTTGGCAAAGAAAACGCTGGGGAGGAAGAAATAAATAAAGCTGTTGATTTTTCGCAGTCAAGAGAAATTATCGAAAATCTTCCGGATGGACTTGATACGGTAATAGGTACTAAAGGAACCTATCTTTCAGGGGGAGAACAGCAAAGAATCGCGCTGGCCCGGGCCATTGTAAAGAATGCGCCGATCGTGCTTTTGGATGAAGCCACTGCCTTTGCAGATCCCGAAAATGAGCATTTAATCCAAAAAGCCCTGAAAGAACTCAGCCGCGGCAAAACCACGCTTATGATTGCCCATCGTCTTACCAGCGTACAAAATGTGGACAGAATCCTGCTTATAGAAAACGGGAAAATTGCGGAAGAAGGTACCCACGCGGAGCTGCTGGATAAAGGCGGCTTATACAAAGCTATGTGGGATGAATACCAAAAATCCGCCGCCTGGAAAATAGTCGCTAAAGATACTGTAAACAAAGGAGGACAAAATGATTAAATACTTTCAGAATAAATACGCCATGTCTGAAAAAGGCGCCCAGGATCTTTTGCGCTCAATTATTTGGTCTGTAGTAATGGACCTTAGCTTTATGGCCCCGGTAGTACTCAGCTTTATATTCTTGGATGTATACATGCGTTTACTGTTAAACTCTTCAAACAGCCCGGAAAATAGCATTCTCTACTACGTTATTATGTCTGCGGCGTTTTTTCTGGTGATGTTTGTTATTGCTTATTTTCAATACGACTCGGCCTACACCAAAATTTATGAAGAAAGCGCCCGAAGAAGGATCAGTCTGGCTGAAACTCTTAAAAAACTGCCGTTGGCTTTTTTTGGAAAAAAGGATATTGCCGATTTAAGCTCAACCATAATGGAAGATGCTACACAAATAGAACAGCTCTTTTCCCATTCAGTTCCTCAAATATATGCAGCGGTATTGACTCTGCTGATCATGGGAGTGATGATGTTTTTTTACAACTGGCAGCTTTCTCTGGCTGTATTTTGGGTAGTTCCGCTGGCGATCCTGGTCTTTTATCTGTCCAGAAGGTTTCAAAAAAATGTTCATGCGAAACTTTATCATCTAAAAAGAGATATTTCAGACAGTATTCAAGAGAAGCTTGACTCAGCTTATGAAATAAAATCTTATAACAGAGAAGAGGAGTTTTCAGACGCTTTAAACTCAAAGCTGGACAATTACGAAAAGTTTACGATCAAAGGAGAGCTCTTGATAGGCGCATTTATAAACCTGTCTTATGTAATCTTAAATTTGGGATTGCCAAGTGTTATATTGTTCGGCGCTTATCTTTTGTCAACAGATTCTATAAGTATTTTTACTTACCTTGTCTTTCTTGTAGTTGCAGCACGCATTTATAATCCGATTATTGAAGCTTTGAACAACTTTGCAGCACTTATATATCTCAGTGTACGGATAGACCGTATGAAACAGATGGATGAAATGCCAAGACAAGAGGGTAATACTGAGTTTTATCCCAAAAACTATGATATAGAGTTCAATAATGTCGACTTTTCATATCAAGACGGTGTGCAAACATTAAAGAATGTAAGCTTTACCGCCAAGCAAGGCGACGTAACTGCCCTGGTTGGCCCTTCAGGCGGAGGAAAGAGTACGGTAGCCAAGCTGTCGGCGCGCTTCTGGGATATAGACCAGGGGGTCATCACCCTGGGCGGGGAAGATATCGCCCGGGTTGATCCTGAAACCCTGCTGAATAATTTTTCAATCGTTTTTCAGGATGTTACGCTGTTTAATTCGAGCGTTATGGAAAATATTCGTCTGGGCAAGAAAGACGCATCTGATGAAGAAGTAATGAAGGCGGCGCAGCTGGCCCAATGCGATGAGTTCGTTAAAAAGCTTCCGCTGGGATATGATGCCTTGATCGGAGAAAACGGAGAAAGATTATCAGGAGGCGAAAGACAGCGTATATCCATAGCCAGGGCCATACTAAAAGACGCGCCGATTATCCTGCTGGACGAAGCTACAGCATCTCTTGATGCGGAAAATGAAAGTAAAATCCAAAGTGCGCTCAGCGTGCTTATAAAAAACAAAACCGTTTTGATTATTGCTCACCGCATGAGAACAGTATCAGGAGCTGATAAAATTGTGGTTATTAAAGACGGTGCTGTCGCAGAAATCGGCACACCCATGGAATTAAAAGAAAAACCAGGAATCTTTTCATCGATGTTAAAGACGCAATATCAAACTAATTAATACTGGAAAGGAAAAGAACAGTCTTATATAAAAGGGTGAGGTATTAGCAGGGGTGTTAATGTTAAAGAATCAAATACTTGTAATTGATGATAGCAAGTTTTTTCAGAATAGTACTTGTGATGATCTTATATGCGAAAAAGATCTGTACAATGATTTTGGCAAAGAAATAAAAAATGCCAAAATATGAAATATTTCACCGTTTAAGATTAAAGGAGAGATTTTTTTATGGGTAATCGACAAGAATTACTGGAAATGGGGATGGGTAAGCTTTTTAGAAAGTTAGGCATACCTGCAATGATTGGTATGATGGCAGTTGGCTTGTATAATCTGGTTGATGCCATATTTGTTGGTCAACTTGTATCTGCTGCTGGTGTTGGGGCAGTAGTTATAGCTTCTAATATAATAGCATTGAATTTGGCAGGTGCAATGCTATTGGCCATGGGAGCCACATCTGTTTTATCGAGGGCTATAGGCGAAAAGAATCAGAAAACTATAGATATGCTGTTTGGCAATGTATTTATAGGTGTTTCAGCAATATCTGTTTTATTAACAATAATTGTTTATAATTTCGCAGGTCCAATGCTCGAGTTTATTGGTGCAAATGAAGAGATATTGACCTTAGGAACAAGATATTTAAAAATTCTTTCTTTGGGCTTTGTGTTTGCAGCCCTGGGGCCTGCATTGAACTTTTTAATTCGTGGTGAAGGTCAAATGAAAGCTGCTATGAGAATAATTATTGCAGGTATGCTTATCAATATTGTTCTAGATCCAATTCTTATCAAAGGATTTGGAATGGGCATTGCAGGAGCTGCCTTAGCAACAATCATTGCTCAAGCTTTTGTTGTAATCGGAGATATTCTATATTTCCAATCAGGCAAAAGTACTATCAAAATATCAAAACACAGTTTTAAAATGTCATTTGGTATTATCCCCCAAATTCTAAACGTGGGAGTCTCTGGGATGCTCATGCAAATAATGCCTGCAATACAGATGTCTTTAATGTTTAAGATATTGTCTTATTATGGGGGGAACAATAGTGTCATTTTAATGGGTGCCTCCTATAGAGTGATGTCATTTGCGTTTATATCATTATGGGGTATTGCTCAAGGGGTACAGCCAATTATAGGTGCAAATTATGGAGCTAAACAATTTGACCGAGTAAAACAAGCATTCTTGTCATTCACTGGAATATCTACAGTTATTTCAGGCGTCTTATGGCTAGGCTTTATGTTATTCCCTGGCTTCATATTAAGTTGGTTTATAACAGATTCAGCTTTAGTACAGTCCGGTATTGGACAGTTCAGAATTTTCCTGGGAATATTTATTCTATATGGTTTTATGGCAATATCTATAGTGTTTTTCCAGGCAAATGGGAAAGGTGCTCAAGCTGCCGCATTGGTTGTGGGAAGACAAATACTGTTTTTCATTCCTATTGTATTACTTTTACCAAAGTATATAGGTGAAATAGGCGCATGGCTTGCTATGCCACTGGGAGATTCACTTACCGTAATATTAGGTATTTTTCTCATTATACGAGAATTTATAACTTTTAATAATAGAAGCAAAGAGAACAACGGTGATACTCTATTAGAAAAGAAGGTGTGTTAGACCGGAGTTGCCCACAACAAGAAAGATAAACAAGTTAGGTTTTTTATCATCTGCGTTAATGGTAATAGTCACCATTAACGCAAAAACCAAGGGTACGGTTCTTGCGGTTGCATGGGCTCTCGATTCTTGTTATGAAAAATTAGGGATGGTGTGCCAGTTTGGCGCTGCGAGTATAACCGGCGGAAAGCCTGTAAGAGATATTGGAAGAAATATTTAGTTTATTAAGGGAGGACAAAAAAATGGAATTATTGGAGGCCATAAAATCAAGAAAGAGCATAAGAGCCTTTACAGCAGATCAGGTTCCCAGGAAAGTGTTAAAAGAAATTCTGGATACGGCCAGATGGGCCCCTTCCAGCGGCAATACCCAGCCATGGGAATTTATCGTTGTGGCTCAGGAAGCATTAATTAAAATGGGAAACGCCGTAGGTAACAGTTTTAGGAACAAAGATTCAAAACCCAATCCGGATGTAAATATGTTTGGCAAAAATCCCACAGGACTGCATGCCAAAAGAAGGCAGCAACTTTTCAAGGCGGTAACTGAATGTATAGAGGCTGAAGATGACAAGTCAAAAATGTTAGAATGGTTTAAACTGGCTGAAAGACAGTATCATGCTCCGGCCTATATTCTCGTTGTTGCCGACAAATCAGCATCAGGCTGGTTTGTACTGGATGTAGGTCTGGTAACGCAGTCCATAACCCTTATTGCCCAGGAGTATGGATTGGGGACCTGCATTATGAGTGGTACCAGCAACTACCCGGAAGCGGTAAGAAACGAGTTAAACATCTCCGAATCCAAACAAATCGTGGTAGGAATTGCTATCGGATATCCGGATTGGGAGCATCCGCTTAACGGTATTAGGAGAGAACGAGAGGAAATTGATAATTTGATTACGTGGTATGAGTAATTTTGTCGAAAACTTAGGAAAGGAACGATCCTAAATGAAGATAATGCTGGTCTATTTTTCAGCAACCGGAAATACCAAGAAAATTGCAGGAGTCGTCAAGGAAGAGTTTGAGGGACTGGGAGCTAAAGTAGACATATGGGATATTACCTCGTTTGAAAACAGGCAAAAAAACATAGATATCAGTTCATACGATGCGCTTGTATTTGGTTTCCCGGTGCATTCCCTCCGGGCTCCTCGGGTTTGCAGGGAATGGCTGGAAAATTTGCCGGGGCAGGGCAAAAAATGTGCAACCTTTTTTACTTACGGGGGTTTTTGGCTTGAACCGGTTCATTACACCACTAAGCAGATACTCGACAAACAAGGCTTTATACTGGTTTCCTCGGCTCAATTCCTGGGTGCCCATACTTATAATCGGGGAGGATGGAAGGCTATGCTAGACAGGCCGGACAGCTCGGATTTTGTCGTAGCCAGGGAATATGCAGCTAGAACTTTTCTCCGATTTAAGGGTGAAGACCCGGGAGAAATTGATGGGTTCCCGTTACCTGCTTTTAGTGATGAAGAAATGGATGGGTTTGAAAAATTCAGATTTAAACTGCTTGAACATCCTCCTGCCCGTGAGGGTGAATGTTGCCTTTGCGGTCTTTGCGAGGAAGTATGTCCTACCGGGGCCATGAATGCTGAAAGTGGACTTGCTGATATGGAAAAATGTATCGTATGTTTAAGATGCATGTCTGTTTGTCCGGAAGATGCCTTGCATATAAAAGACTTAACTCCCACCTGGCCTTATAAACTGGATAACCATAAAATGACCGAAGATGATTTGCGGGGGTTGCAAAGCAAATTATTTCTATAAGTGTAGCCTGGATATTACTAATAACCCCTATTTGCTTGTGTGAAAATTAAATGTAGTTTTAACCCCCTTTCTAAGGGGGGCTTTATAACATAAACGAAAAAATTAGAAAAAAAACAAAGACCCCGCCATTTCAAATATTAGTTTTGTAATTATTAGAGGAAGAAGTACTGTTAGAGCTTTAAGCCAAAAAAACATTGACAATAAATGGATTAAGAGTAATAATACTAGATGCAAGTGCTTGCATCTAGTATTATTTTACAGGAGGTTGCGAAATGTTAGATTTTAGGAAAAGATTATACATGGCAATGCTGGTTGCTTTTCTGCTTCTCGTTTCATTGGCTGTATCCGGCTGTGGTGGCAGCGAGCAGGAAGCGGTACAAGCGCCAGTTGAAAAGCCGGATAAGCTGCGGGTGGCGGTATCTATTGTACCCCAGGCCAGCTTTGTTGAAGCCGTAGGAGGAGACCTGGTAGAAGTGACAACCATGATTCCACCAGGAGCCAGCCCGGAGAGTTATGCCCCTACCCCGCAAACCATGGGAGAGTTGGCCCAGGCCAGGGTTTATTTTGCTATTGGCGTTCCTGCAGAAAAGGATGGTATCCTGCCCCGTCTGCAGGCGGAATGTGCAGATCTGAAAGTGGTGGATTTGGCCGCTCAGGTGGATAAGGTATATCCGGCTCTGGAAATGGCGCCGGGAGAAACAGATCCGCATCGCTGGATGTCTCCCCAGCGGGTGCAAGAGATGGTCAAGATTATTGCCAGCGAATTAGCGGCACTGGATCCTGAAAATGCTGATACTTATCAAGAAAATGCGGCTGCCTTTCAAGCTGAACTGATGCAGCTGGATACAGAAATAAGGGATTCTCTGGTCCAGGTAACGGGGAAAAGTTTTATTGTTTATCATCCTGCTATGGGATATTTTGC
The DNA here is from genome assembly GCA_016841245.1 of Syntrophomonas sp. GTDB lineage: Bacteria > Bacillota > Syntrophomonadia > Syntrophomonadales > Syntrophomonadaceae > JAAYJK01. The sequence goes on along the minus strand of JAENZN010000001.1, from coordinate 199,068 downwards.
CAGTGATTATGGTTTAAACATGATCGCTCTGGAAGAGGACGGGAAAGAGGCCACCTCTGGCCGTCTTGAGGAAGTAATCGATCAGGCTAAAAAGGAGAATATAAAAGTAATATTCTACCAGGCAGAAATAGACAGCAAGCAAGCCCAGACGCTGGCGCAGGAACTGGGAGGCAAGGCAGAGCTTATTGCCCCGCTGGCACCGGACTACATTGACAACTTGCAGAAAATAGCGCTTACTTTTGCTAAAGTTTTGCAGGAACAGTAAACGGTATCAAATTTACATAGAGCAGGCCTAAAATTTAGCAGCGAGGGCTAATTGAAGGCTATTATTGCGGAAAGAGAAAGGTGAAATCCTGATGACAGCAGGTAAAATGGCAGTAGAACTGGAAAATGTAAGTGCTGGTTATGGAAGCATAACTGCAGTGCAGGGAGTCAATCTGGCTATTGAGGAAGGTAGTTTCACTGGTATTATTGGCCCTAATGGTGGAGGGAAGAGCACTATATTGAAATTAATGCTGGGTCTAATTCAACCCTGGCAGGGAAAGGTGCGCATATTCGGACGGGAACCGCATTATTTCCGCCATTTGATCGGGTATGTACCGCAGGCGGCATCCAGTAATCGCCAGTTTCCGATATCGGTTCGCCAGGTGGTCCTGCAGGGGCGCCTGGCAGGAAGCACACCGTTTTTCCATCGCTATCACAAATGGGATCACCAGATAGTGGAGCGATGTCTGACTCGCCTGGACATCCTGGATTTGGCTAATCGTCAAATCGGCCAACTGTCCGGGGGACAGTGGCAGAGAGTTCTGATCGCCCGGGCGTTGGTGGTACAGCCCAGAATATTGCTTTTGGATGAACCCACCAGCGGGCTGGATGCCAGTAGCAGTTCTCTGGTATATGAACTGCTGCAGGAACTGAACCAGGAACTGAGTATCGTAATGGTCACTCATGATACCATAGCCATCAGTTCCTGTGTGAAAGATATTGCCTGCATTAATTATACTCTGCATTATCATGGTGAGCCTGATATCAGTCCGGAACTGGTTATGCAAGTATACGGTTGCCCGGTGGATTTAATCGCTCATGGGGTTCCTCATCGAGTGCTGGGGCAGCATGGAGGAATGCAATGATTTCAGCTTTATTGAACTACAATTATCTGCAAAATGCTTTTATGGCAGCTATACTGGCCAGTATAGCCTGTGGTATACTGGGCACCATTATTGTGGAGAAAAAAATGGTGATGATGAGCGGGGGGATTGCTCACACGGCCTTCGGCGGTATCGGTCTGGGTTATTTTCTTCGGGTGGAGCCGATTTATGCCGCTCTGGTTTTTTCACTCTTGTCTGCACTGTCCATTGCTCGTATTCAACGCCAGGCTCAGGTTATGCCCGACGTACTGATGGGAATGTTTTGGCCTTTAGGTATGGCACTGGGTATTCTTTTTATCTATCTTACACCTGGTTATCCCCCTAGTATGAGCAGTTATCTTTTTGGTGACATCCTTACGGTATCCCGAGGAGATTTGTTGGTTATGGCTCTTTTGGATATACTGCTGATTCTGACCATAGTTGGGTTTTATCATCTGCTGCAGGCGTACTGGTTTGATGAAGAGTTCAGCATGGGTCTGGGATTGCGAGTGCTCCTGGCTGAAGCATTGACCTATGCTATGATAGCTGTTACGGTAGTCGTGTTAATACGAGTGGTAGGCATTATACTTATCTTGGCTTTACTCTGTGCGCCGCCCGCCTTTGCGCATTTTTTCCGTTCAGATCTTTCCGGCATTATGGGTTTGTCGGTTATGGCGGGGGCACTTATTTGCCTGGGTGGTCTGTGTCTGTCATATCATTACAACATTCCTAGCGGGGCCGCCATCGTAATCTTGTCCGTGCTGGTTTATACCAGCACGGCTTTATGCTTCCGGCCCGGGTTGCATCATCCAAATAAATAATTTGACTCATGTTTCAGCGGCAGTCATAATTATATAGAAGAATATGAAAGGAGCCCCGCTGCTAATGAATCTAAGTAGTGTCAAACGGGATCTGGCCCGTAAAGGATACAAAATGACCCGGCCCCGGCGTATACTCATGGAGGCCCTTATGGAAAACTCGGGTTGGGTTACTGCCAAGGAACTGCATGAGAAAATATCCCTACACCAGGGACATGTTGACTTCTCCACGGTGTGCCGCAATCTGGATGCTCTGACCGGGCTGGAAGTGCTGTGCCGGGTAGATCGGGAAAACAATGGCATTTTTGCTTACTGTCTGCGGGAAATGAAGGAGCATCACCACCACTTGATTTGTCGCTCCTGTGGCAAAACCAGTCTCATCTATACCTGCCCCCTTGACGGTTTGAGTTCCGAATCGACTGAAGGATTCAGCGAATTAGAATGCCGATTCGAAGTATATGGCATATGCAAGGACTGTAAATCGAATACCGCCGCCAAGAAGAATGACTTTTGTCAAACTGAACAGGGCAGGAAATGATTATACTGGGGAAATATGCACTTATACTGAACAAGATATCGATAGTGAGGATTTGAGGAATATTAAATGTTGGGAAATTACCAGTGAAAGATAAGATAGATAAATTAAGCTCATTCCTTGATTCTGGCAAGAATAATACCGGCCAGCTTAAATTATATTCGGAAGCGGGATTAGAAAATCCTAAACCTAAAAAGCCTGGCGACTTAATGCTTTTCATCTTTATTATAATGGCGGCGGCCTATTTTCTGCTTGCAATAATTAAGTCGAGTAATTGGGCAGCCAATGTTGATATATCCTGGCTGCTGGTTTTTAATACCGTGTTTTTGAGTATATTAATTCAAGCGTTTCCATTTTTACTGCTGGGGTTATTGGTAGCATCTATTATACAGGTGTTTGTTTCCAGTGAGACAATTACTAGAATATTCCCACGCAGTTCGGGTTTGGGATTTATTGTAGCTATGGTGGCCGGGGTATTTTTCCCGGTGTGTGATTGTGCTATAGTGCCGGTCGCAGCTGGTCTGGTGAAAAGAGGAGTGCCTTTGCCCGCTGCGGTTACCTTTTTATTAGCAGCGCCTATTGTAAACCCTATTGTTATTGCTTCAACCTGGTATGCTTTTCCCAACGAACCATACCTGGCCTTATTGCGGGTGTACTTTGGTTTGATCGTTGCTTTTGCAGCAGGATTTATGTTCAGACTTTTTCCCGAGGAGCATGTTCTGCTTTTAACTGCTGATAACTTTAACAGTTGTAACTGTAGCTGCAGTTGTGATCATAGTAATGTTGAAATGATGGGACTCCGGGATAAAGTCGAGATGATTTTTCGGCATGCTGCCCAGGAGTTTTTTCAAGTAGGTGGGTTTCTGATTTTCGGAGCTTTATTATCGAGTGCAGTACAGGTGTTTGTACCAAAAGATATTTTAAACGGTGTTAGTGGAGCCGCTGTTTCAATCCTTATTATGATGATAGCTGCATTTGTGCTTTCTGTATGCTCAACATCAGATGCATTTATTGCCCGGACTTTTGTAAATCAGTTTCCTATGGGCGCAGTAATGGGATTTATGATACTTGGACCTATGCTCGATATTAAAAACCTGCTGATGCTTTTGGGGAGTTTTCAGAAACGAGTAGTAATCAAGTTAGTTTTAATTATATTTTGCATTACCTTTATCTTAATGTTAATTGTGGCACCTTGGCTAGGTTAAGGGAGGTTATGATGAGAAATATTCTGTATGAACTGAACCTGGATGCTCTGGTGAAGACCATTATTTTGCTTGGCTTCGCCCTGTTCTTTTTCTTGATTATTCAAAGCGGGCAAGTGCTGACATACGTCCATCCCAGGATAGTGCCTTATATGTACTTTGCTATTATAGTTATAATCTTAATGGTTTTATTTTCTCTGCCGGATTTAAGAAGGAGACAGAAAAATGTAACTTACCTGCCGTATTTGATTTTTTTACTGCCATTACTGACTGCTTTTGCCTTACCTCCCCAGGCTATGGACACTTCACCGATATCATTTGGTTCTGCAAATGCTGGGGCAGAGGGTTCAGCAGGTAGTAGAAGTGATGACTCAATTTCTTCCAGCGGTAGCAATATTGGAGATTCAAACGTAGCAGACGATAGTCAATCTGACCAGTACTCCTATTCAGGTCGGGAACCGGAGCTTCAGATGATTGATGGCAGTATAGTGTTAGATGATGATAATTTTTACCAGTGGAGCGAAGAAATATTTACGAACATGGATGCTTATGCAGGCAAGCAAATAGAAGCAACTGGATTTATTATGCAAAATGAGCAATTGATTAAAAATGATTTTGCTCTGGCCCGTTTGCTGATGACCTGTTGTGTTGCCGATACGGTGCCGATTGGCTTTTTATGCCGTTATGAAGAGAGTGAAAATCTTGAGGATCATTCCTGGATTAAGGTAACTGGAAACATAAAAGTTATGGATTACAATGGCCAAACCCTGCCTGTCATAGTAATAGACAAGTTGGAGCCAACCAGCAAACCGGACAACGAATATGTATATCCGTATTAATGTGAGCAGTAATCGTTCTTCTCTGCCTGCTGCATGCTTAATAAAGCTTATTTCTTATTTGTCCTGCAGCAATTGAATCTAACTTCTGTATTTACGTTTCTTAAACAGCCCTGCCAGGAGTAACCCTGCCAGCAGCAATCCGGTCCAGCCGCCCAGGTAATAAAGCTGAGTAGCGGTGAGGGTGCTTCCAGCTTCGTCCGGTTTGGTATTCTTATTGCCTTCTGCTGCGCCACCGGGCATCCTTCCAGCTTCACCTCCAGGGCCAAGCGCCTGACCGGTAGGACGATCACCCATGGCAGGCATGGTCAGCATTTTTTCGATCTGTTCTTCATCAAAGCCCAGGTCCTTGAGCTCTGCTATTTGTTCCTTGCTGAGTTCTCCATCTTCGGCATTGCGAATGATTTTCATAGCAGCCGACGTATTTTCTCGATTGGCTTGATTGCCGAGGTCAGGGTCTCTGGTGTTGACGTCAGCTGCAGCACTTACCATATTTCCTGTATTTTCAGTATTAGCAGCGGCATCAGCTTCAGAGCTGAAGGCAGCTGTTTCTCCACTGGGCGGTTGCATATCTGGAGGTAGGATGCCAGTATTAGCGGAAGTATTCCCCCAATCGCCGGGATTTGCACCGATGTCTGGTGGCTGCATATCTGCAGGTTGGCCACCGGCATTATCGGGAGCATTACCTCTGCCGCCAGCCTTGCCGCCAGCACCCATACTGCCAAGGTCGCGCAGGTTGATCGATGAAGCATCGATTTCCTCGGTATCTCCAGCTAACTGGGCGCTAATCGCCTGGGCCCGCAGTGCTGCAAATTGTTTTAGAACCGGCAGGGAGGCTTCATATTCTTGATAGGTGCAAAATGCCGTAGCATCATTTTCAATATAAGTATTTATTAAGAGGTCAATACTATCTAGCGTTTCATCAAAGAGTCCACTTTCGAAATAGGTACTTAGCAGTTCATCCAGGTATTGATAATACAGTTCCTTATATTCAGGAATTTCCAGCAGCTTGCCCAGTAGAGGGCGTTCCTCTAAAGTAGTACCACTAACCGGGTTGTCTATAGAATCATTCACTGCTTCCTGGGCACTGCTGCCGCTAAACCCGCCAAAGGCCAGGTTGAAGTCCCATGGCAGGATGGTGCAAACCCCGTCCTGCTCATAAAGGTAATAGTTATGCTTCAGATTTCCCTGATAACTATCATAATTGACCAGGAAAGTATTGACCGCGAAATAACGCAGGGTTGCGTCTACATCTATATAATTCTCCAGGTCGCTTCCTTCATTAAGGTTCTTAATCATAGTTATTACTTTTTCAAAATCGCTGTCACTGACTTTATAGGCCGTCCCGTTTTTAATACCTGAATAGTCGGAGGCATTATCGCCGGTATATAATAAGTCAGATCCCAAACCCTCGGGAAGGTACAGGTGTCCCTCCAGACTGCCATAAACCCTTTCTACAAAACTTTTATCTTCGGCTTCAACGGCCAGGTAAAGTCCCCAGGGCTCATCATTAACGGTAATATTAACATAAGAATAGGCTGGAGTTACTACTCCCATGGCTGAAAACATCTCATAAGCCAGGTATTCTTTCATATAGGTGTTATCCTGAATGATATTGTTCAAACAAAGCTTATCTAAACCGAAGGCAGTTTGCCCATCAATATAAGCATCAAAATCAACTTTAAAACTGAATCTGTCCGTAGTCTCATCCTGTAATACGGTTCTTAAACTGCTGTTGCCTTTAGGCCTGATGCCCACATTACTAAAGGTGGTGCCGTTAATATTTATGTCGCAGCTGCGATATTCCTCCTGGTCGGCAATTTCGATGATGTAATCCCAGTCGTCTTTATCGATGTCAATGTTAATCGTACTTACCTGCTCCGTATTGAATATGGTGCTGATATACTCCGGTTCGCTGCTGTCAGTACTGCCGAGTATTTCAGGTTTTAGAAAGATGAAGGCGGTAAATACTACGGCTATGATAATAATAAGCACGATTATATGATTGATATATTTATTTTCTATCATAATTGAACCACCTTTAAGACATATATTCCCCATTATAGCTAACCAGTACCACGTTATTTACTCCGGTTAAAGTGCTGATTTCATTTACAAATTTAGTAGATGCATCCTTCAGCCTTATTTCAACCGTCAGCTCAATGGCACTGCCTGCAGCCACGGTTTTGGATTTGATAACATGTTTCTTGATGTTTTTGCTAAGGTAATCCATGGCTATGTTTTCGCTCTCATCACTGCTGCAGTTCATAACCAGTAAATAAGGATTATCGGTACTCTGGTGGTTCACGAATATAAGCAGTATTATACCTATGAACAGCGAGCCTAATATAGCCAGGGGGATGAGGCCTGCTCCTAAAACAATACCGGCGGTAATGGACCAGAATATGAAGCAAATATCGAGCGGCTCTTTGACTGCTGAACGAAATCGCACAATAGACAATGCCCCCACCATACCCAGGGATAATATAACGTTGGAACTGATAGCCATAATGATGACGGTGGTTATCAGGGTCATAGCCAAAAGAGAAACACCAAAACTGGATGAATACATGACCCCTTTGAAGGTCTTCTTATATATCAGATAAATGAAAAGTCCCAAGGCAAATGCCAGCCCCATTGCTATCAAGGTATCCAACAAAGAAAATGATGTTATCTGATCCAAAAAATTCGATTTAAAAATATCATTGAAATCGATCTGATTACTTAAATCCATTTTTGATTTACCTCATTTCTGCCTAACCATATATACGGCAGGCGGCATATTTTGAAATTGATGTGCTGCGTCTTTGATTAGTCTGAATTACATCCCGAATAACTTCCGGCAGGAATTCATCATATTTTACTTCTAAAATTATCTGACTTTCTGAAGTCATGGACATAGTCGGTAATTCGGGATTAAAAAAGTCCCGGGAAAACAAGCCGCTTCGCAGATTACGGTCAATAGTAATTCTCACATTGCCTGCTTTATAGCAGTAGGCCTCTCTGGTGTATTCGACGATAGTTTTGGGGCGCAGCAGCTGATATTTCATCTTGGTATACAGCTCCTGCAGGAGCATGCGGTCAGATTTAATGAGCCAGCTGATGTCATGGTCGATTAACCGCTGACATTCTTCCTGACTTACCCGGGAGGAAATTTTTGAACACAGGGTGTTAAATTTACTTTTCTTTTCCAGCCGTATATATGATGGGTCATGGTTGTAGTAACGTATTCTGAATTTCTCGCGCTGCCTGACTCCATTGATTTTTTCAATCAGGGCTTTATTGTCAAGGTTATCGAAATAAAGACTTCTGATGGTGTAAGTTCCATCCTCGCCAGCAAAGCGGTCCGGATAGGCAATATGTTTTAATCTGCTTTTTAAGGACAGGTAATCGCTAATGATAATATAATGCTTGATCTCATGCCTCAATTTTTGCGGTTTCAATGTATCACCTCCGAATTTTATTAAAGTTTACACTAATAACATAAAACATTTACCTTAAATTAATCTTAAAGCTAAAGGGTATTTTAAGATTTCTCTGTTAGAATGAAGGAGATGTAAATACTAAACTTAATTTGACCAAGGGTGGAATGATTTATGAAATTGCTGCTGGTGGAAGATGAAAAACAGCTTTCAGAGGCACTGACTCAGCTGTTGATTAAAAATCATTATTCAGTAGATGCCGTACTGGATGGCGAATCCGGCCTGGACTGTGCATTAACGGGGATATATGATCTTATTGTACTGGACATCATGCTGCCCAAAATTAACGGATTAGAAATATTGAAAGAACTGCGGGCCAACGAGATATCTACTCCGGTGATCCTGCTTACCGCCAAGGGCGAAACCAGTGATAAGGTGCAAGGTCTGGATGGGGGAGCAGATGATTATCTAACCAAGCCATTTGCATCAGAAGAATTACTGGCCAGAATCAGAGCTTTGGTCAGGCGTAAAGGTGAAATTATTCCTGACAATGTCTTAACAATTTCTGATTTTCGTCTTAATCTAGACACTTATGAACTGGAAGGGGATAGCGGCAGTGTAAGGCTTACTTTAAAGGAGTATGAGATATTGAAATACTTCATGTACAGGCCCAATCGAGCCGTATCCAAGGATGATCTGATTGTTAAAGTATGGGGTTTTGACTCCGAGGCCGAGTATAATAACCTGGAAGTCTATATTTCCTTTTTAAGAAAGAAACTTCTGCATGTAGGCACTAAGGCAACCATAAGTACCTTGAGGGGAATTGGCTATAAAATGGAGGAATAAACCGGTGTTTAATAAGCTGAAACGAGAATTTGTTAAAATAAATATGTCCTTACTAACGATTGTTTTCGTGGTTATATTTTCGGTTATCTATATTTTAACGGCGGTCAGCGGCGAACAACAGACTAATTTTGCTCTGGACAATATAATGTTTTCTCCCGCCCACCCGGGTCCCGATAAACCTGCTATGGCCAGCAGTATTGTGGTAGAGCTGGATGATGAGGGCAGAATAGTGAAAACTAATACCGTAGTAAGTTTTGAAAAAGAAACCATAGACCAGGCAGTTTCCAGTGCATTGGAGAGCGACAAAATATCAGCCCACATTGATATAGGAGACAGCAATTATGCTTTTCTCAAGCATAATTTTGACTTTGGAACTAAAATCGTCTTTGTGGACCGAACCTCACAGCAGCGGGCACTTACTAACCTGCTGATTATTTTTGTTGTGGTAGGTACCATCAGTTTAGGTCTGCTCTATTTAATAAGTATTTATTTTGCCAATCGAGCTATTACTCCTATCAAAGAGATGTTTGAAAAACAAAAACAGTTTATTGCCGATGCCTCCCATGAACTGAGGACTCCGCTGACGGTCATTAAGACTAATGCCGCCCTGGTTTTGTCCAATGGTGATCAAAGGGTAGCCAGTCAGATCAAGTGGCTGGAGTATATCTCTTTACAGGCTGATCGTATGTCTGATCTGGTGGATGATATGCTTTCTTTAGCCAGGTATGACTACTTAGAGCCAGCGGCCTTTTCATGTGAATTTGATCTTAGTAAAACTTTGACCGGAAGCCTCTTATCCTTTGAGGCAGTATTGTTTGAAAATAGTATAAATTTGAATACCCGCATCCAGCCAGATATTATTCTCAACGGAGACAAAGAGAGCATCAAACGATTGATAAATATATTAATAGACAATGCAGCCAAGAACACCCCGGATGGGGGCAGTATATCGGTGAGTCTCAGCAGCGAAAAAAATCTGATTGAACTGGCGGTAAGCAACACCGGGGTAAGTATTCCTCAGGAGCATATTGAAAAAATATTTGAACGTTTTTATAGGGTGGATACCTCTCGATCCAGAGAAAGTGGGGGCTATGGTTTAGGATTAGCCATCGCTAAATCCATTGCCGAGCAGCACCGGGGAAGAATCTATGCCAGAAGCCGGGAAGGAATAGATACCTCGTTTATCGTAGAGCTGCCCCAAAGATAATAATAGAAGTCAGATTAGTTCCTAAGCAATTTCGCACCATAAAATATTCCTGCCTTGAAGATGCTGTACTTCTCCAAGGCAGAATGGGACAGGGAAGACACGAATGCTGTACTATTCAATACTTTAAAATATAACCATGAATGTTGTATGTACATTAATTACAGTTAATCTTTCTTCTTCAACATTGACCACTCATATTGGTTTTAGAGCTGGGGAAGGGAAGCAAATACGTCAATTGACCAAATTCATCTGCATAACACTTCCAACATGGTTTTTTCCATACTCCCCTGTGCCTTAGATGAATTGTTTAGCACGTCATTTCACCGTGTACTAAGAAAGCAGGTGAATGATGGTAGCTTCCTTAACGTTAGACTTTTCGGTTATCTCAAAATCTACCAGCTGGCCGCTGCTAATGCTCAAGCATCCTGCTGAATTCTCCAGGGTATTTCGGTCAAACGACACTTCAGCTCCATCCTGGGTCTCAATTATGCCAATTCCTCTAGCCTTATCAAACCATTCAACTTTTCCTAACATATATATCAATCCTTTCAATATAAAATAATATAAAATTGGGTTATAAATCATCCGCATAGGGGACATATGATCTAAGCTTACAGAGGCCGATCAATGGAAACACATCCGATTCCTGCCATAATTATTATAGACTGCAAACCTCCTTTCGTTATATTATGAGTACCTTATTCTTACGATCAGAAGCATACTGGTTGAAAATAACTCGTTGCCTATTGTTTGTAGCAAAATACATGCCAACGCAGAATTTTAGATATGCCTATATAGTCGGTGGCAAAATATTTTGCACCATCCTCTCTCAGCGGGCATAACTTCGAATATACCTTGTGTTTTTTTCTAGGGCTAGCTGTATCAAAAGGGAGAGATGCTTTTTAATTTATGCCCTGGGAGGACACATAGTGACACACAGGGGGACGTTTTTAGTGACACATAGTGACACAGTCTGCCGTTTTTGGTGTGTCATTTTCAGGACTTCTTGATGTTAGCTGCATGAAGCAACTGGCTGATTAACTTCACTAATAACCTTCTCAGACGGATCGATTTGATATAACATTAACTTGTGCATCCTTTCTACGTTTGGCGTGCTTTTGTGGTTATTAACATTTTACCAAACTAGGGTGCACTTTTTACGTCAATACTAGTTTTTTAGCTCCTAATTTTATTGGTATTTGGGGCTTCTCAGCCAGTTTTTCTGGTCAGAAAGTTGAGTGAATTACTGACAGTCAGCGGGGTGAAGAATTTGCCAAGAACCGGCCCCATATCGCTCAAATCACGTTAACTGCAGTAGTTTTGAAGGTCATCCAGACTTCACTTCCAATAGCCAGCTCCATTTCTGTAGCTGCCTTCCCGGTAATCAGGGAAGTCAAAGCTATTCCGCAATCTGCTTCTATTTTGAAAAGCGGTCCCTGGTTTATAATCGAGGTCACAACCCCGGGAAAGCTATTCCTGGCACTGGCTGATACAGGGTCTTGGGAAATAATGATATCTTCTGGACGAATGCTTATTGAGACTCTGCCGTGCTTCTGATCCAGGGTAAAAACTTGAATATATTCAGAGAGCTTAACACAGCTGCCATCAGCTTCTCCTCTGAAAATATTACAGCTGCCCAGGAAGGAAGCAGTGAATTCACTGGCTGGACATTTAAAGACTTCTACCGGGTCCCCATGTTGAATAAGAACACCGTTGTGCATTACTCCGATACGGTCTGCCAGCGCCAGGGCTTCTTTAAAATCATGGCTGATGTGAATGGTAGTAGTACCTGTAATACAATGGATTCTCTTGAGTTCCTCCTGCAGGGATTCCCTGGTTGAAGGGTCCAGAGCCGATAACGGTTCATCCAGGAGCAGTATGCGGGGGGAACATACCAGAGCCCGGGCCAGGGCTGTTCTCTGCTTTTCTCCTCCGCTCAAGGCGGATGGGTAACGGGAGAGAAGGTGAGTGATTCCCAGCATTTCCATGGTTTCCAGGCACTTCTGCCTGATTTCTTTTGGATGTATACGCCGGTGAGTAAGGGGAAACTTGATATTCTCATCTACGGTCAGGAAAGGAAATAAAGCATAATCCTGGTACACAAAACCTATCTGCCTTTTTTCGGGAGGCAGGTTATCAATACGGGCTCCGTTAAAGTATACTTCCCCCTCTTCAGGCTGATATAATCCCGCTATTAGTTCCAGGGTAACCGTTTTACCGGTGCCAGTAGGGCCCAGGAGTACAAAGTATTCCCCTTCCTTCACCGTGAGGCTGAATTTATCCAGCTTAAAATCGCCCAGGGATAGGGATATATTTCTTAATTCCAACATATTCTAACTCCTAATTGGTCTATAACTCTATTTATTACGAGAAGTTTCATAAAAACTGCCGCCCAGAGCCTCAAAAATAAAGAGAGCAGCAACTGATATTATAATCAATACTGAAGCTGCCGCCAGAGCCATCTCCAAATTACCGGTGGAAATGTTCAAGTAAATGGACAGGGGCAGTATTTCAGTTTTCATGCGGGTGGCACCAGCCAGCATCAAAGCTGCCCCAAACTCTCCCAGACCTCTGGCAAAAGTGATGACCGTTCCAGCGATAATGCCATTCTTAGCCATAGGCAGGGTTACCCGCCAGAAGGCCTCAAACTGGTTTAAACCTAGAGTCCGAGCTACAAATTCTAAGCGGGGATCTACTGCATCCAGGGTACTTTTCATGATTTTAATCATATAAGGTGCATTAACAAAAAACTGGGCCGCTATAATACCCAGCGGGGTGAAAACAAATTCCACCCCGGCTTGGGATAGTTCTTTTCCCAGAGTAGTAGTACCAAATAATAGCAGGAGAGCGGTACCTGAAACCAGAGGCGGCAGAGATACCGGTATGGATAGTATGGACGCTGTCAGGGTTTTACCCCGGAAATGATATCTAGATAATCCATAAGCTACAGGAATTGCAATTATTATACAGGATAAGGTGGAAACAGCAGAAGTTTTCAAACTCAATGCAATGGAAAACTGAATTTCCGGACTGCTAATGCTGCTTATCAGACCGGGTATGCCGCGTATCAGAACTAATCCTACCGCTGCCGCGGTGAATATGAGCATGAAGCCTCCTGCCAGTACTATAATTCCCTGGAAAGTAAGGTCACCTGCCCGTATATTCTTAATCATTAAGGGAACTCCTTTATCGCTTATTCACAAGGTTTAAATCCATGTTTTTCAAAGATGGCTTTTCCTTCGTCTGAAGCTACGAAATCAGCAAACTGCTGAGCCGATTCCAGTTTTTCGGTAATCTTTAATACCGCTACGGGTATAGTTTTTATCTGGTTTACATCATCTGGAATCTGGATAATTTCCACCCCGTCTGTGTTCAGGGCATTATCTTCCCAGACTATAGAGGCATCTACCTGCTTCATCTGCACATAAGTTGGCAGCTCACTTACTGTTGCGGTACGGGTTACCACGTTTTGAGATACGGCTTCGTAAATTCCTGCAGCATTCAATATCTTCGGGCATACTTTACCAATAGCACAGGATTCTTCATCACCCAGGGCAATTTTTACCCCTGGATTAGCCAAATCATTAAGCCCGGTTATTCCGGCTGGATTTCCTTCCGGAACGATAATTACCGGTACGTGGTAAGCTACATTCTGTTTGTTTTCGATTAATCCTTTTTCTTCCGCTATATCACAGTCGGTCATAGAACCGGGAGTCCAGACATCACCTTTGCCGCTTAACTCAATCTGCGACAGGTTCTGGGCGGATCCACCATAAGAGTATTCAATTACTACTCCGGTCTGCTCCTTATATACTTGAGCAATTTCGTCCATAGCTGCACTTAATCCAGCACCGCTGTATACCAGCAGGGTTTCGGCGGCCTGTTCCTGGGGTTGGGCAGTATCTGTTTGCTCACTGCTGCCGCATCCGCTGATCAATAGTACTCCCAGCACCATAACAGCTATGAGTAATAGCGTTCCTATTTTCCTTATATTCTTCATACCATTACCTCCAATTTGTTTATCAAAATAAGTTCTAATAAAGCAGGGGAGAGGGTTAAAGGGAGTCGTAAGTAAAGTGGATTGTATACACTAGACTGGTTACAGTCTAAGGAACTCCCTTTAACCTCGGATCGTTATCTGTATTCAGGCAACTGCCAGGGCACATTAAGTTCCCGTTTAATTGCAGGAGATCTCTTTCTTAATACTAAATTTGCTGGTAAGTTGGGACTTTGTTCTCTAGATAAATTAATAACAGTGATATAGTGCAAAGTATCAGTCTTACTGCAGCGATTCTTGAAATCTCAAGGGGGACTCAGTTTGGTTACTTGCTCACCTCACTATGTAATTAATTTACCTGCTAAGATATCACCGCGGAAATAACAAAATACTTCTGCATACAAAAGAGCACAGAAGTATTGGTAAACAAATTCTTCCTGGTACTCCTTTCCAAATCGGGGAGGTTGCAGAATTTCTTCCACAGCCCATGAGCTTAAAGCTCAGGCCAGATTGCCATAGAATACCCGTAGGCAAAAAGGCTCGGAGTCAAATATTTTATTTATATATATTTTCCAGCTAGATTAATCAATAATTATATATGTTGTTTAGCGCATCAAGAAACAAAAAATACTTCTGCATGCAAAAGAGCACAGAAGTATTGGTAAACAAATTCTTCCGGGGACTCCTTTCCAAACAGGGGAGGTTGCAGAATTTCTTCTACAGCCCATGAGCTGAAAGCTCAGGCCAGATTACCATAGAATACCTTAGGTAAAAAGGCTCGGAGTTAAGTATTTAGTTTATATATTTCAAGGCTAATTAATCAATAATTATTCATGCATTTCGTTAGGCGCATGTGAAAGAAAATAAAAAAACACTTTTGCACCCAAAGGAGCACAGAAGCCAAAACAAATTCTTCCGGGTAATCCTTTCCGGATCGGGAAGGTTGCAAGATTTCTACTACACTCCTGAGTTGAAAGCTCACGCCAGATCGCCGCAGAATATCCTTAGGCAAAAAGGTTCGGAGAAAACTTATTTTGTTTAAAGGATTATCTTAATCCTATTGATTACGATAACGCAATCGATTAGAAATGTAAATAAATTGTTCATGAATTATACAAAATATCTGCGCGATTTCTTCTTCCCTTTTCTGTGTAAAAGCTTGCTTACCCGATTGTTAGGACTATTTAGCTTTGTTTGGAATTAAAAAATATAATTTCATGCTTAAGCCACAAGTGTTAAAATTAGGCTAGATAAAAGAAGCTGGTTCCTGAGATGAAATTGGTTTGGGAAGAAAGATATAAAGTTTATTATTTCCTCATATGGCAGGTATCAAGGAATCTTTATATATGCTTGAAATTTCATTGATATTAGTATTCTAGCTTATAAGCTATATAGTGTTTTTTACTATAAAAATATATAGTGGTTTTGGTATGGGTTGTATTGTTTTGACAGCCATGCTTAGATATAGGTTCATGTGATTAATGAAGGGGAGGGCAGAAAAAACGAACGGGTTGATATAGTACTTATGATTATAAATAATATTAGGAGGAACAAATCATGAAAAATTTAAAAAAGAGCTGGATAATTATTTTAGCAGTGGCACTGATTTTCACAATTGGTGCGGTTTCTAACGTATCTGCTTCATCGATTATGCAGACGGTCCAAGCGTACCAGGGTGTTAAAATCTTTTATAATGGGCAGCAATTAACGGATGAAAAACAGCCTTATATTATTAATGATACTACCTATGTGCCCTTACGCATGTTAATGGAAAATATTGGATGTGACGTAACCTGGGATTCGGCTAATTACCGAGTTATCGTTACAAGCAGTACACAAGCCAGTCTATCAGCCAAGGATGCGCAAATAGCAAATCTGGAAAATAGAATTACTCAATTACAAGCTATTATTGATGAACTTGAAGATGGAAGCGGAGCTGATTTGGAAGATATTGAAGAAGCCATATATGACACTTTTAAAGATGCTGGAGATGATTATTTCGGAGATGATAATATAGAGGTGTCTTCAATAACTCTGAACGGTGATGAAGATGATATAGCGTACCTTATAAAGCTTGATTTTGATAATGCTGATAATTACGATGATTTAGCAGATTTAGACGAAGATGACGTAGAAGAATTCTTAGATGATGTAGAATCAGAAATCTATGAAGAGGCTGATGGGACAGATTTTGAAGATGCTGATATCACCGGGAAACTAATTGATAAAGACAATTCCAGTTATTATGTTAGATATAATGGCAGTCAGTATACCTATAGCTGGGGCAGTGGAGATGATCTGGACGATATTGAAGATGCAATATGTGACACCTTTGAGGATGCAGGGGATGATTATTTTGATGATGATGACCTGAACATTAAAATAAGCTTGGATGGTGATGAAGATGATGTGGAATACGAAGTTACTATAGACTTCGACAGTTCAGATAATTATGATGATTTGAGTGATGTAGATGAAGACGACATAGATAAATTTTTAGATGATTTAGAAAAAGAAATATATGATGAAATTGATGATACAGACTTCGAAGATGCTGAACTTACGGGAACGCTTTATGATAATGATGATGATGATTATTATGTAGAGTGTGAAGATGGGGATTATGATTACAGCTGGTAAACAAACAGAAGAAAGATCAATTCGGAATCAAAAATATTAAGATCACTGGCAAAAAAACTTAACTAGCCTGTCAACTATATGGTTGGCAGGCATCTGTTTAATATGAACCGAATTTTGGTAATTTAGATGGCGGTCGGGAATATCGATAGTTCTTTGTAAATCACAATCCCTGTTTGGGAAATATGGGATATCAGTAAATTAATCTTTGCTAATATGACTAACCCGGGGAATGGAAAACCTATACTGTTCTCAGTGCTTCCAGTGCACTGAGTTTGGTAGCACGAACTGCTGGTAAATACCCAGCGATCAATCCGATTAAACTGGTAAAAGCAACTGCCATCAAGGCCAGCCACCAGGGTATCAGAGAAATCTGCGAAAAACCTTCAGTTCCCATATGTGATGCCTGCTGCACGAATATATAGTTTATCAGCCATGAGCCCAGGTAGCTTACCCCAAGCCCAATAGCACCACCTCCTAAGCCTATGAGCGCAGCCTCCAGCAAAAACAATCGTCTGATGTCTCGCAAACTGGCACCGATAACCTTCATTATTCCAATTTCACGAGTACGCTCATATATAGACATAACCATGGTATTAGTAATTCCAATAGCTGCGATCAGTAACGAAACTGCACCTATACCGCCCAGGATAGCCTGGGTCACAGCCATGGACTTCTTACTGGATTCGAGTATATCATTGAGACTCTGGGTCTGGTAACCCATATCATTTATGCTTTGCTGTACCTGCTCAACATCGTTAATATCCGCTACTTTCACTTTTACCTGTTCATATTCATTGGTGTTATTGCCGTTATTACGAGATCCGTAATCATTCCCCTGCTTCTGCCATCGCTGCTCAGCTTCGATTATTTCCTGCATTTGCTCTAAGGGAATATACACTGAATAAGCCTGTTCCCAGTTCCCTTCCTGCAGTATTCCTACTGCATTAACCTTGTAAGGTTCTGCAGGTTTTTGATCACTATCGGCGCTATTGCTGTTTCTTTGCCCATAAGACATATCATAGGTGAGTTTTAGCTTTTCCTGGAGCAAATCTATATCAACCCCATTCTCATCATGACTATGCATGTTATTGGAGCGTATATCATAAAACATATTTTTTACTTCACTTCCAATAACCAGGTCTAATTTATCGGTTGCTTCCAGCAAACGGCCATCACTTAATTCAAAGTTCATTTTTTGCATAGCGGTTGGGTCAATACCAACTATTTCTGCATCTACTGCATATTTTTTAGTATAAATTTTCCAGTATCTGCTCAAATAGGGTGTTACTGCTTCAACACCAGGCAGAGAAGCGAAGGACTGCACTGCCATATCATCAAGCTGCATATCTGAAGTTGTGGAAGTTGACATGTCTTCTGAATAATACCCACCATACCCACCAGAGGAATACACGGTTATGATATTTATGCTTCCCATTTCCATAATAGACTGTTTCATAGCCGCAGTCATTCCTATTCCCAGCGACAGCATCAGTATAATAGCACCGGTACCAATGATAACTCCCAGTATCGTTAGAAAAGTACGCATCTTGCGGCGCATGAGATTTTTTACTGCCATTTGCAGCAGATCTATACTATTCATCTAAGGCCATCTCTTCTTCTTGTCTCTTTTTTCTGCGTCTGACTACAATAACAACTACAATAACTGCCAAAATCACGGCAGGGAAAGCATAATACCATGGTTTTATCACAAAGCCAGACTGGAGTTCTTCAGGCATATCTTGAGGATTCATCATCTCCATGGCCGGATCAAAGTCTATTACCTCAAATGAGAAATCCCTGGTTATTAATACCGGTTCAGCGCTTACATCTTCATAAGAAAAAACCAGGGTGCCGTTAAGTTCTCCCGATTCATTGGGTATTATTGTAGCATCGTAATATTCCATATTGCCCGATTCCATATTGCCTATGAAGGTAGTATTATTTTCCGTATCGAAGGGCCCTTCCAGCTTAACCATCAGGTTGCTTAATTTGGTTTTGCCGGTATTATAGAGTTCGCAGGATATAGGAACAGGCTGTCCCAGCGGACTGCCGCCATAAACCTGGATATTGCCTATTTCTAAACGTGATACCTGTTTAACCGGTATCCCTATTATTTCTTCGGTTTTGTACTCGGTTCCCTCTTCATCCTGGTATTCCATAGCAGCGGTAATTGAATAAGTACGGGGGTCAGCATCCGGCACCGTATAAAAATTAAGGCTTCTTGCTGCCGTCTCCTGGGGTTTGATTTCATCTATGTACAGAGTATTACTGGCCTTTACCGGTGAAAAAACACTGCCCGTTGTTTCACTTGAGGTTTCGTTTACGGTCAAAATCACTTTAATATTCTGAATGGTTTTACTCCGGTGGGTATTTAAGAAACTCATATTCAGGGTAAAGTTGCTGCCTGCCTGTACTATAACCGGTGATGATTCATAGCGATTAATAATAATTTTAGGTGTGCCGGCAAAACTGCCGCCTGATCCTTCTACTTCCAGAAATATTTCTTGTTCATCGGTAACACTGCTGCCGGCCTCATCGGTATATGAAATGCTGAGGGTTAACGGATAAGAACCGTCTTTTAGATCGGAAACCGGTTTAATGTTATAATAGATAAATCTTTCCTGACCGGCAAGCAGCTGCTCAATGTACTGACGGGTGCTGCCACTGGCCAATACTATACCATCACTGCTGAGTCCTCCCAGGCTGACGCTGATATTCCGGGCTGTTAAGCCGCCATGATTAACTGCAGAAATAGTAAGAGTGAATGGTTCATCTTTAGCCAGAATTTGATCCTCAGTTTTAGGGGTAAATATTAAACGGGAAGGAGGGGTGGCCTGGCCAACTTTCAGTTTAACGGTTTCGCTATCGCTGAAATCATAAGATCCCCGGTTGGTATAATCGTATTCCAGCAGAATTTCATAAGTGCCGGTTTGGGCCGTAATATCAGTATCGATATTCAAGGTTATGGTTTTAGTACTATTACCGGACCAGGTCTGGTAATAAAAGGTGCTGTCATCAGTAAAGCTGAAAGGAGCATCTGTATCCGCAAAAGATGCTTTAATACTTACATCGCTGGCGGAAATGGAGCTGACGTTTTTTATGCGCAGGTCAAGTTCCAGCGCTTCTCCCGCAGCTGCAGAAATCACTTGATTACCCTGCACGGCAAAAACCGGTTTGTCATTTACACCGGTATCATCCTCTTCATCTTCGTCTTCAACTCTTATATATACGTATTTCGTCAAGCTGGTTTCATCGTCGTCAATCTCATAATTAAACTTGAGAGGAATAGTTCCGCTTTCATCTACACATAGCAGCTGCAGCCAAATTTCATCCATGTCACCAGCGTCTAATTTCTTCCAATTCATTTCGCGGTCAATTTCCTTAAAAGAAGAACTATCTACTTCCATAGATACCTTCTCAATATCAGAACCGGATCCATTTTGAATGTCCAGGTCCAGGGTAAAGTAATCTCCGACTTCAATGCTGTCAACGCTGAAATCATAATCAATTATTTCAATGTCATCATCATCAGCTCCCCAAACTCCGCTGCTGTAAATTCCTATCAGCAGTAATACCATAATAAATACACTTAAACAACGTCCAGGAGTTCTATATCTTCTCACTACTGATTTTCCTCCCCATTAATAATTGTATTCTCAACATTACCATCTTTCAGGTGAATAACTGTATTAGCATAGGCTGCGACTTCCGGATCATGACTTACCAAAATTAAAGTCTGTCCCCTGGAGCGGGCCATTCCGGTTATTAAATCCATAACTTCACTAGTAGTACGGGAGTCAAGATTTCCGGTAGGCTCATCTGCAAAAATAATCCGGGGATCATTGATAAAGGCTCGGGCGATTGATACCCTTTGCTGCTGTCCACCGCTCATCTCCTGGGGTTTATGCCTCAGCCTGTCTCCCAGACCTACTGCCTTTAATAACTTTGCTGCCAATTTTTCACGTTTTTTAACCGGCATTCCGCTAAAAATTAAAGGCAAACTGACATTTTCCAGGGCGTTAAGGGTAGGCATAAGATTATAAGACTGGAATACGAAACCGATATTTTTCTTACGGAAACGGGCCAGTTGATCTTCGCTCATACTTTCTATATGAAATTGTCGGACTTTAATAGTACCCCGAGTGGGCTTTTCCAAACCTGCCATAACATTAAGTAAAGTTGATTTACCTGAACCAGATGTTCCTAACAAGCACAAAAACTGTCCTCTGTCAACATGCAAATTGATGTTGTTAAGGGCAATAATTTTTTCTCTCCCCATCCGATATATCTTTTTAACATCATTCAATTCAATAAAATGATCCATATTCTCCCCTGAGCACTATAAAACAAATGGTAAGCATACATAAAAAACCATCCCTATTAATAACAGCATATATAACACATATCATATATTATAACGCATATTATTTAATTATTATAACATTTACATTACTGCAGGAAGATGAAATTACACATCCCACTTTGTTTTATGCATTAACTTTCTCGAAGCCAGCATTCTGATAAATCTGCTCTCAAATCCGTAGACTAGCAGAAATGCCGGGATCTTATTGTGGTGCTCGGTTCTTTCGCCAAACTTGCTACAGTTGCTGTTAAATTCTTAAGCCATTTGATAGTAAGAATCTATTTCATATGCTAAAAGGTCGTTAAATCAAGCCAGGGGCTTTCTATTGAGATTCTCTGTAAGCCACGTATAATAATTTGAAAATATCACTATATGAGCGATATAGGAAAATATACAAAAAATAACAAATATGTTGGATTATACTTCGGAATATAGTAAAATAACTATATAAAAAGGGACAAAAAGCCTAGATTGAATAGAAAAATAGTCCTAAAAGCCTAATTGACGGAGGCGAACCGGTTTTGGTATTTCATCATGAAAAAGAACAACAAAATTATTATGGAAAGGCTTCAAACCACAGAACTAAAGCAATTTTCATTTAAGTTAATAAAACGAGAGTGATGGAAGGGAGGAGAAAATATGAAGCCAGTTATTAATCATGATACGAGTATAATGATTTGGAAAAATGATGAAAGTTATTCAACTTTGGTAGAAATAGCAGGACAAGAAAAAATGTATGTCAGGGTATTTAATGCTTGTGATATTCAAATTAATGATACAGTAATTATTGAAGTAAATGGTTTTGATGCAATTTATCAGGCACCGGTTAAAGTACAGAACATAGTGCCGGAAGAAGAATACAGTATATGCGTTTTTGATTATCCGTTAGAATATGGGAGAATACAACGAAGAAACTTGCTTAGGGTAACAGACAATCTTTTGTTGTTATATAAATTCACTAACATAAGGGAACGATGGCAGGTAGGAAGGATACTTGACTTGTCCGGCAGCGGGCTGAAGATTAGTGTAGAAGAGCAGCTATATATCAAAACCATTCTAGATTTGAAATTTGAATTGGCTTTTAAAGAAATTAGCCGTAAATTTACTATTAAAGGAGAGGTTGTCCGAAAAATTGGATCACCGCAAGTATATAAATATGGTATAAAATTTATCGATATAAAACCTGGAGAGCAGGATCAGATCATACAGTATGTATTAAGGCGGTCTATTCAAAAAAGAATTTGAATTTGGTAAATATGTGAGTTAGGCAGATATGATAATTGAAAAACTAAAATATCCTCATCTTATTTTAAGCAAGGTGGGGATTATTAGATGGGAATAAAGGAAGTGTATAGGAATAATTTGCCTCAATAAATATGAGTAATCTAATTTGGGGGAAGCGGTAGCAATAAAGCATATGTATACATGCTTAAACCTACTTGAATTATCTGCAAATATGATACAATATATTTTATATATTTATAAAGAGGCTCTCAGATGGCAGAATTAACAAGTGAAAAACGGTCTGCGTCAGATGAGATTAGAACTTGAATTAGCCAAGGATAATATTATAGCTGTATAGCTGGGAAATAAGTGCCGGCACATAAATTAGGCAGACATTGGAAGTTGTGTGAAATTGATGAGTGGGTTATTAGGGGTGGATTATCAAATACTATTATATCAAAAAGACAATTAGGGTCGGCTGAACGTTTAAACCCATATAAACACTGGGCGTAAAGGCGTTTTTTAGGTATAATGGTACATAGCAAATAGTAGTTTTTATTTAATGGCCTTGCACTTGGAGTATGTCTTCATGTACTGTGCGGAACAAAAGTACGGGAGCACTCCTTATACAAAAGCGAAAATCCGGGTTGAATAGAGATAGCATAGAAGAGATCGCGGAAAGTCCTTATATGCAATTCTTCAATGGGCTGCTGTCCTTTTTCGAGGAGGCTCCCTTTGATGCATCCCTCATGACTCATTTCCGGAAGAAGAGATCGAATCGTGAGCTTGCATGCCGTTTGTCAGACCCATCGTTCGTGGCGAAGCTAGGGCTGAGGTGGAGTTTGACCGCACACCGGCAATCGTATCGTTGACGGATACAGTTTCAGGTAAAGTGTAAGTTTTAATGATAACGGGACAATCTTGAACCAGTCAAGGAAAACTATCGTCAAAATACTAGTTTTATCCCTGAAGTCGTAATGGCCGACAAGATCCAAGATCAATCCGGAAGATATATAGCTCTGTAAAAAAATATAACATTCAGCTTAGTGGGCTTTAGAAATTTACTCGCTGTTAAGCAAACCCTGATTAATATAAAATTTGTGTAGAATGGAGTGGGTTTATGAAGGTCAATATCACAGAAACTGTTTTAAGAGATGCTAACCAATCTTTGATTGCAACAAGAATGCCTTTTAGTGATTTTGAAGGAATTCTTGAAAAAATTGATGATGCTGGATACCATTCAATTGAATGCTGGGGTGGAGCAACTTTTGACTCTTGCCTCAGATATTTGAATGAGGATCCCTGGGAAAGACTTAGAAAAATCAAATCAAAAATCAAGAAGACCAAGCTCCAAATGCTTTTAAGGGGTCAGAATATTATTGCCTACAAGCATTATCCTGATGATGTGGTCAGAAAGTTTGTCGAACATGCCATCCAAAATGGAATAGATATAATACGGATCTTTGACGCCCTTAACGATTTCAGAAATATTGAAGTAGCTGTGGAGCAGACTTTGAAAAGCGGGGGCCATGCACAGGGGGCCATTTGCTATACCATAAGCCCCATTCATAATCTCGAAAATTATATAAAATTGGGAAAACAGCTGGAAGGTATGGGCGTAGACTCCATCTGCATTAAGGACATGTCAGGAATCATGGGGCCTCAGGAAGCCTATGACTTGATTAAGGCATTGAAGGAAACTATCAATAAACCAATTGTACTTCACACCCATTCTACTACCGGTCTTGGCCCAATAACCTATTTTAAGGCCGTTGAAGCTGGCTGTGATGTCATCGATTGTGCCATTTCTGCTTTTTCCGGAGGAACGTCACAGCCTGCCACTGAATCCTTGCATTTCGCATTAAAGCAGTCAGGTTATGAAACAGGACTCGATGAAGTTATTCTTAAAGAAATCAACGATTTTTTTAAACCCGTTAAAGATAAATTTATTCAATCCGGCGTGCTGGATCCATATGTTCTCGGCTCAGAGACAGATGCCCTGGTTTACCAGGTACCCGGAGGAATGCTCTCAAATCTCATTTCTCAGTTAAAACAGAGTAATTCTTTGGACAAACTGGCAGAAGTTCTGCAGGAAATTCCCAGAGTCAGAAAAGATTTGGGATATCCTCCCCTGGTAACGCCTATGAGCCAAATTGTTGGTGCTCAGGCAACTACCAATGTGCTGTTGGGGGAAAGATACCAGAGCATATCCACTGAAGTAAAGTCCTACTTTAGGGGTGAATATGGCAAGGCTCCCGGTGAAGTGAATGCAGAGCTTGTTAAAAAGGTTCTGGGAGATGAGGAGCCTATGACCCATAGATTTGCAGATACCCTGGAACCCGAATTTGAAAAGGCCAAAAAGGAGATAGGCAGTATGGCTAAAAACGATGAAGATGTGCTTTCTTATATTATCTTTCCACCAATTGCTGAAAAATTCTTCAAATATAGAGAAGAAAGCGCTGCTTTAAAGGTGAATTATACCATAACGAAAGTCTAAAGGAGGGAGTTCCATGACTTTGATGGATAGCTTAATGGTATCCCTGATTGGTTTGGTGGTTGTGTTTTCAGTGCTGATTCTGTTGAGTTTTTTGATAAAGTTTCAGTCTGTGGTTCTGGGATATATTATGACAGATAAGAATAAGCTGGATGCAGCCTCTGCCAAGGGAAAAGATACAGGAGATTTTACGGCTGAGGGAGAAACAGTCGTCACGGCAGAAGTGCCCAATATAGTTGATGAAGGATGGTCGACCGGTGAATTAAGGCTTTTAGGTGTTGATGAAAAAACGGCTGCAATGATTATGGCCATAGTGAGCCATGAGTCTCAAATACCTCTGTCCGAGCTGCAATTCAAGATGATCAAGGCCATTAACTAGAATATACGAATCCTACTAATGGGGGGTAACAGGAATGAAATACATAGTAACCATCAATGGTAAGAATTATGAAGTTGAAGTAGAAAAAGGACAAGCAAATATCGTGAAGACCACTGAAGCTGCCGTAGTGCCGGTACAGGAAGCAGTACCAGTGTCCGCTGCTCCTACAGCTCCAGCGGTACCTGCTGCGCCGGCAGTTCAAAATAATACAGTTTCCGGCGAGCCTCTGAAATCTCCCTTGCCGGGTACTATCCTGGCTGTGAATGTGCATCAAGGCGCTTCCGTGAAAAAAGATGAAGTTTTGTTTATTCTTGAGGCCATGAAAATGGAAACCGAGATCAAGGCTCCGAGAGATGGAGTGGTTACTCAAATTGTCGTTGCTAAAGGAGCGTCTGTATCAACAGGTGACATCCTTCTTGCACTGCAGTAGTGGGGGGAATAATAATGTCTTTCTCTTTAGTTGATACGCTCTTAAAATTATGGAACAATTCAGGTTTCCCTGCCATGACCTGGCAGGAGGCACTAATGATGCTTATTGCTTGTATCTTGATTTATATGGCCATCGTGAAAAAATATGAACCTCTGCTGCTTTTACCCATCGCATTCGGTGTGCTTCTGGCGAACCTGCCTATGGCCAACCTTATGGCAGCACCGCCTGATGACCATTCACAAGTAGGAGGACTTCTTTATTATCTTTATCAGGGAGTAAAGCTGGGGATTTATCCTTCCTTAATATTCCTGGGTGTTGGGGCCATGACGGATTTCGGTCCCCTGATAGCCAGGCCTTCCAGTTTGTTTCTGGGAGCGGCTGCACAGTTGGGTATTTATATTGCATTTGTGGTTGCAATTTGCCTGGGCTTCAATCCTCAGGAGGGTGCAGCTATTGCAATCATTGGCGGTGCTGACGGCCCAACTGCCATCTTCCTTTCCGCCAGGCTGGCGCCTGAGTTGCTTCCAGCCATCGCTATTGCAGCGTATTCATATATGGCACTGATTCCCATGATTCAACCTCCTATCATGAGGCTTCTTACTACTAAAAAGGAAAGAGAAATTGAAATGGTACAGCTTAGAGAAGTCTCTAAGCTTGAACGAATAGTATTTCCTATAGTCGTAACAATTGTGGTTTGCATGCTGCTTCCCTCCGTTTCACCCCTTATCGGTATGCTGATGCTGGGTAATCTCTTCAGAGAATCGGGTGTTGTAGAAAGGCTCAACGATACAGTACAACACGCACTAATCAATATCGTGACTATCTTTCTTGGAACCACCGTGGGTGCTACGGCTGTTGCAGAAGTATTCTTGAGCCCTGCAACCATTAAGATCATTGTTTTGGGGCTAATGGCATTCGTGTTTAGTACTATTGGTGGCTTGCTGTTGGGCAAGCTCATGTGCTTCCTGTCCGGTGGAAAAGTCAATCCTCTCATCGGTTCCGCAGGTGTTTCGGCCGTTCCTATGGCTGCCAGAGTATCCCAATCGGAGGGGCAAAAGGCCAATCCGGCCAACTTCCTGCTCATGCATGCCATGGGACCTAATGTTGCAGGGGTTATAGGATCTGCAGTGGCTGCGGGCTTCCTGCTGGCCATGTTTGGGTCATAGAAGAATAGAAAAGCTCAATAAAATATTGCGTAATATCTGATAAAAAAGCTGGGGGCAAATATTTTTGTCTGTAGCTTTTTTTGATGTAAGTGAGAAATGTTAACAGACAGATGGAAGGCAGATACTAAGGGTTTGCCACGCAATACCTGTAATCAGCATGCCGGCAGATTTTCCGACCTGCAACCTTAATAGTGAACAACGGGAACGTCAGTAGTGCCCATAGGGTGCTTTGTTGTTGTCGGCTTAGACACGATCGTGTTTAAGCCTCCCTCCATCCCGCCTTGCATGACGAAAAATCTGCAACGGCATCAGAGGACACATTTATTACGTGATAAACCCTAACAAAGTTAAAACTAAATCATAATCTTTGCCCGTTCCCGCATAAAAGCGATCTCGCGATCGATGTCACCTTGAATTTCGGCGATGCGCTGCGTAGCGTCAGGGCCTTTAAGCAGGCGGTTGAAGCGACCCTGCTTCATTACGTATTCATCCACCGGGTCAGCGTCTTTTTTGCCGCTGATGATATGCGAGCTGGGGTTATTAAAGCTGATTATGCTATTTTCCGCTTCCCATAACAGCCAGGCACCGCTGTGCACAGCCATACGGCTCATCTGCACGGTTTCAGGCATATCGAACTGCCAGCCTAAATAGCAGGGGGCTAGAATTTCGATGTATTTCATACCAGGGATGTTTTTGGCTTTAACTACCTTGTCGTACAAGTCGCCGGGGTAAGCCACGGTGGCGGTAGCCACGTAGGGAATATTGTGCTCCAGCATCAGCAGGGCCATATTTTTCTTGGGCTGGCGCTTACCGGTGGGGGTGGTGGTGGTGAAGCTGCCGCGCGGGGTGGCACCGCTGCGCTGCACACCGGTGTTACTGTAGGCTTCGTTGTTATAGCAAAAGTGAATCATATTATCGTTGCGCTCGGCAGCGGCTGAAAGTGCTTGGAAGCCGATGTCATAGGTGCCGCCATCGCCCACCCAACTAAATATGGTGGGAAGCTCGCCTGGCAGGCGGCCTTTTTCCTGCATTATTTCAACCGCGTGGGCAATACCGGAGGCCGAAGAGCCAGCAGTCGCAAAGCAAATATTAATGCCGGGCCAGTTGTAGCCCAGCTTAGGGGTCATACCCATACTGGCTACCGAGCAGGAGGGGGTCAGGAGCATGATAGCGTTTGAGCCCAAAGCTTTGCCCACGATGCGCAAGGCCATTGTGGCGGGGCAGCCGCCGCAGGCCCCGTTGCCGCTTAAAACTTGCTCAATATCCGGTAATTTTTTAATACTGGTAGTCATATCTCATCCATTCCTTTCATGGTCTATGCTTTTTATCCGTATCAAAACGTATAACTTCTATTAGGTTGATAAATTAGAAAAACCGGTTTTTAGCCTACGTCAAGCACTTGGTGCAAGTAAGGTTTTTCTAATCATCTATCATGTCGCGAATCTCGGCAGCCATGAAGCGGCGGGTGAGATCGATGCCACCAATGCCTATTACCCGATTTTTAACCGTGATGTCGTTGCGTCGGCCAAAGAGCACGCTTTTCAGCTCTGAAGCCAAAATGCCGCCGGGGTGGCCGAAGTTATAGTTGCGATCCAGTACCATCACCTGCGCATTTTGCGGCAGGGCGTTGATGATATCTTCGGCAGGGAAGGGCAGATACAGGCGCGGTCGCAACAGGCCGGCTTTGATGCCCTGCTCACGAAGGATATCTATGGAAAGTCTTAACTCTGCCGCCATACTATTGACGGCAAAGGCTATAACCTCGGCGTCTTCCAGCCGATAGGTGTCGATGGTGTCACCATCCCACATGCCGGTGATATCCTTATATTCCTGCGCTGCCTGCTTTACCAGAGGGATGGACGCCATGATATCGTCGGACAGCATCTGGCGGAAGGGTGCATATTCGGCTGCCATGGTCACATTGCTGAAGGAAGAGGGATGCTCCGGGTCGAGCCTCCATTCTGGTTCATGTGGGGGCAAGAAACGGTCGATGTCCTCCTGTGGTGGCAGGGTGAGGGGCATCAGACAATGGGAGATAGCAAAGCCGTCAAAGTTGACCATCACAGGGATATTGATCTGTTCAGCCACGCGGAAGGCTTGTAAAATGGTGTTGAACACCTCCTGATTAGAGGAGCAGTGATATTGGATCCAGCCAGTATCGCGCTGGGCAAATGAGTCCTGATGATCGGCCCACAAGGTCCAGGGGGCAAAAATACCGCGGTTGACGTTGCACATTACGACCGGCAAACGTCCACCGGAAGCCATATGTAAAACTTCATGCATATATAGCAGGCCATTGGCCGAGGTTGCTGTGAAAACGCGGGCGCCGGCGGCGGCAGCGGATACGGCAGCGGCCATGGCACTGTGTTCACCTTCCACCGGGATGAAACGGGCGTTCAGTTCGCCATTTTCAACCATGTCGGCTATCGCTTCCATAATGCTGGTCTGGGGGGTGATAGGGTAGCCGGGTATTACGTCCACTCGGGCACTTTTTACGGCCAGCGCGGCGGCATGGGCACCGGTATCCATTATAACTTGCGCTGCTTTCATACTGCTACTCCTCCTCCTTTACCATGCTGATTGCGCCAGTGGGGCATTCTGTGGCGCACACGCCGCAGCCCTTGCAGTAGCGGTAATCAATCGTAATTTCATTGCGGTCAATAACTGCTTCCGGACAATATACCCAGCAAAGTTGGCATTTGGTGCATATCTGAGTGTCAACGACCGGACGGTGCGTTCGCCAGGAACCGGTGTCACCGCCGGCTCCCTTCATCGGCCAGGAAATGGGCCGGTAGGCTTTAGTAACTGATTTCATTTATTTCCATTCCTTTCGCTAATCCAAATATATATCGTGCTATACGCTATAAATTGTTAATAACTTATGCAATCTGCCAGACTGAATAAAAAGGTGAAGATCAAGGCGTTTTAAAATGCCGCCAATGAGGCCGGTCAATTTATGACGACACACCTTCCCTTCGGAGAAGGAATGTCCCTGTATGGAGTACATTAATTGAGTGAAATTTTTTCGATTCCAGCATAATACAATCAGGTCTTCGGTCTGTGATTTCAGTTTGACCCAAGACTGTTTTCTTTAAAACAACGCAGATATTCGCCTTTTTTGCGGAGTACGCTATTCACTAATCTGCGTTACTGTGTTTAAGCATCAGAAGAAACTGCGGAGCGGCTTCAAACCACCCCTGCAACGAGGAGGGGAATTAAGACCCGCCGCCTATTTAGTTTATAGGAAGCCTATAGCTTAAGGAAGCGGGGTACATATTTTCACCTCGTTATAAGCCTTGATAGTTGCGCCCAGATTGCGCTCGTTATTGCCCGGCCATTTATTCAGGATGGTTTGCTCCATAATATTCTGCGGGATGTTTAGCACCCGGCACACCGCGCCAAACAGCGGAATGTTGATAAAGGGTCCATCGGCAGAGAATAATCCGGCTTCGCGGGCAATGGCGTCGGCGTCCAACTGCCAGGTAGGGTGTTTATCCACGGCTACGGCGCAGGGAGCATTGATGATCACGGTGCCGATCTCAGTAATGCCTTCATTGACTGCTGCTTCGGTGAGTTTTTCGCTCATTACTACCACATAATCCGGCAGCTCGCATTGACTGTGCGCGTGGATAGTGGTGGGGGATATGCGCACCGCTGCCCGCACCGGCGCTCCACGGCGTTCCACCCCGAAGAAAGGCAAGGCCTGTCCCTGCTCACCGTTTTCCAGCGCAGCCTGCGCTAACAAGTGAGCCAGAGTAACGGAGCCCTGTCCGCCAAACCCGTTGATTCGTAGTTCTAACATATTGTTCCTCCATTCTTCCATGGCTGCCAGAGGTACATGTTATCTGGAGCTTTCAATGAAACCAGATTCCCTCCCGTCCTTCTGTCACCCAAAAAAATATTGCTTGCCTAATTCCCTAATTACTAAATGACCTAGTGGTCAGACCACTTTTATTATAAAGTTTATTCTGTCACTTAAGCAATATTCTTTCCAGAAATTTCTTCTGAGTTTTAGCATATTTTTTAGTTTATTTTTAAATCATAGTAAAGGAAGTATAACTGTCATTTATAATTGCAATAAAAAATATGCGCTAGAATAAAACCAAGGCCATAAATAGATTGACATTAGCTAATTATGGATTCTTTTTGGAATATCAATCAGATGATGCGGCGCATCATCCTTCCGTTTTTCTGCTCAGGTTATTTTCGCGTCTTCAGGTCACCATTCATACGTGTGAAGTGTCTTCTTATTTTAGGAAAAGAAAATAAAAAAATGTTATTGACATATGCCCGTAATAGCATATAATATAATGAAAGCGACATATGTCATAAATCAAAATGAGGTGAAACATATGCCTGGAAGAGATGGAAGCGGTCGAGCTAGAGCAGGCAGGAGCGATAATCAAGGTCGTCAATCCAGACGTGGAATAGGCAGAGTCAGAATGGGGTCATGTAAGTGCAGGTCCAGGTGGTTTTTGTGAATGTTTGAAATGCGGGACAAAAGTTTCAACTAAAATAGGGCAGCCGGGTAGTGAAATGCAGTGCCCACGTTGTGGAACGTACATGGTACGAGTGTAGAAAAGAAAGAGAAGGGAGAAGATTGATATGCCAAGAAGAGATGGAACTGGGCCAATGGGACAGGGTGCAATGACAGGAAGAGGTCAGGGTGCATGCACAGGAGTTAATGCGCCTATTTATGGTGGCGGTTATGGACGAAGCTTTGGCGCAGGTTATGGACGAGGTTTTGCCAGAAGTTCTGGTTGCGGTT
Organism: Syntrophomonas sp.; assembly: GCA_016841245.1. GTDB lineage: Bacteria > Bacillota > Syntrophomonadia > Syntrophomonadales > Syntrophomonadaceae > JAAYJK01. The sequence goes on along the minus strand of JAENZN010000001.1, from coordinate 167,614 downwards.
TTGGCCGCGGCTTTGCTAGAGGATGCGGAAGAGGTTTTGGTCTTTGGGCATACCCCAATAGTCAAACTACGTCAAAAGAAATGTTGCAAGCGCAAAAGGAACAGCTGGAAAATATGCTTGATGCGATTAACAAGCGAATAGAAGACTAATAATAAAAAGCAAAAAGCGACAGGAGGGTGCTGCTGTTGCTTTTTGCTGCGAAATGGGGTAAACAAGTTATGTCCAGACCGAGAAAATGGAGAAATGTTTGCAGTCTGCCGGAAATAATTCGATTTGGGCCTCTCGATTCTCAAATTAATAATAACAATTCTGTCAATATGACAGTCGATGAGTATGAGACTATACGGTTGATTGATTTAGAAGGATACACTCAGGAAGAGTGTGCCCGTCAAATGGATGTGGCTCGCACAACTGTACAGGGAATTTACAGTGAGGCAAGAAAAAAAGTTGCGCAATTATTGGTGAAGGGAACAGTTCTAAAGATAGAAGGCGGAGATTATAAACTTTGTGATGGCTTTGCGAAGTCATGCGGCGGTGTCTGTCGCAGGCACAGACATGGCAGGGGCAACAGAAGATAAGGTGTTAAGAGAACCGTCCCCTTGACACCCGGTTAGGTCTTTAGATTCCATCATAAATGTTCAACTCCTTAGTTTTGATTGTTGTCATTTACACGGAATCTAAGACATTCTCGTTTAGCCATAAAAAATACCTCCCTTGCTTCCCCCTGCTTCTGTTATTTAACTCGTTCACCAGCTTTAAATACCATACTAACTCCATCAATTAGCGCTTCAAGGTTATCCTGCAGTAAGCCGTCAACTACTACAATATCAGCCTGTTTGCCTTTTACCAAACTGCCGGTTTCTTTATCTATTCCCAAAGCAGATGCTGCCTGAAGGGTACCCGCACGTATGGCAGCTAATGGTGTCATAATTCCACTGCGTACATAAAGGATAATTTCCATAGCATTAAGCCCATGAAAATTGTAATTGGTACCGGCATCTGTACCGGCCGCTATTTTCACTCCTGCCGCTGCCGCTTTTTCCAGCATAGACATGAAATATCCATGTCCCTGTGCCATTTTATCAAGCATAAACTGTGGCACACCCGCTTTAGCTCCAGCTCTTTGCATATGGTAATCTACTGATATGGTTGGCACCAGATAAGTACCATGTTTTATCATGAATTCGATAACTTCCTCATCCATATAAGTACCATGTTCTATAGTAGCACACCCTGCCTTAATAGCGTTCATAATACCAATCTTGCCATGAGCATGTGCGGATGTTCTTATTCCCAGTTTTTGTCCTTCTTCTACTACGGCACGGATTTCATCAATATTGAACTGGGGAGCTCCAGGTACTCCACCGGGATTCATAACAGCTCCGGTGGCCATAATTTTTAGAACATCAGCTCCCTGTTTGAGCTGCTCACGGGCCGCTTTCCGAACTTCATCTGCTCCATCCGCTTCTCGATACAAACCGTGGAAATAATTATTACCTTGTGCGGTGATACTGATAATATTACCTGAAGTGATTATGTGCGGACCTTTAATACAATCCTTTTCTATGGCAGTTTTCACCGCAAAATCAATACCGTTAACGCTGCCAAGATTTCTGACTGTAGTAAATCCAGCCATAAGAGTATCGTTCATTTCCTTAGCAGCACGAATAGTGCGGAGTTTGTCCTCTGTCAGATTTTCTTCATAGGTATCGGCAAAGCCGTGCAAATCCATATGAATATGGCTATCTATGAGACCTGGAATAATGGTCTTACCTGAAACATCGATAGTTTTGGTGTGTTCTGGTATGCCATCCGGCTTATCGTGACCACAATAAGATATTTTGTCCTCTTCGATAAGCAGGTAAGCGTTATAAACAGGATCACTTCCGGTACCATCTATAATAGTACCACCTTGTAATAAAGTAGGCATGTTTATATCCTCCATCAAAATTGATTTACGGGACAAGATTATGATCCTGCCCCGTAGTTATTTGAGTTATATAGTTCTCACTATTTGAATTTTACATTTTTGGCATTAATATCGCCAGTAACTGTTAATTCCAATCCCTCAATATCTTTTGAATAGGCAATAGTATAATCACTGTGAGCTATCGGCAGCAATGGTGTATCTTCGAATACTAATTGCTGTACTTCTTTGTAGTAGGCTGACTGTTCATCCCGGTCATAAGTGGAAAGTGCCTTTTGGGTAAGATCAACCACCGTTTGTGGTGCCCACCCGGTGTTTGAACCATCCAGCAACATGGTGCTTAGGAAGTTAGCTGGGTAAGGTATATCATACCAGCCGATAAAGCCCATATCGTGTTCCAGGTTGTCCAGGGTAGTTTTATGATCGCCCCATTCAAGGGTGACGATGTTAACAGTGATACCGCACTCAGCACAATTAGCCTTAATGATTTCAGCTGCATCCAAAGGACGGGAGATATAAGGCCTGGCACCGGTAAATGTATTCAAATCAACTGTAATACCATTAGGATATCCAGCCTCTGCTAAAAGCTGCTTAGCTTTCTCAGGATTATAGGTATAGCCTTCTATACTGTTATTCCAGCCAAAAACTGTGGGCGGCATCGGATTTATAGCTGCTGTAGCCAACCCTTCATAGGAACTAGCCACCAATGAAGGAACATCAATTGCATAAGACACCGCTTTTCTAAGCAATGGGTTATTAAAAGGTTCTTTGGTTACGTTAAAGGCCAGATAGAAAATATTGGCACCTGCTACTTGTTCAAATATCAGAGCATCATTAGATTTAACCTTTTCTAACTGGTTAGGGGGTATAGATTTAACGGCCTGTACTGTACCCGTTTCCAATTCCATAAGACGAGTTGAATCATCTGGAACGACCTTCCAGATCAGAGTATCAATCTGAGGAACATCTCCCCAATAATCTTTATTAGCAGTCATTGATACATATTCGTCTTTCTTCCATTCGGAAAATTTGAATGGACCAGTACCCACCGGGTTTTTAAAGAATTCTTGACCATATTTCTCCACAGCAGTTGGGCTTACGATAAATTCAGAATAGTATCCCATATAAGTTAAGAATGGAGCGAATTTATCATTTAAAGTAAATTTAACCGTATAATCGTCTACTGTCTCAACAGATTTTATAGCATCACCCAGCAGGTAATCGAAATAGGAGTAATCTCCCATACCGTAGAAAGGATGATTTTCGTCTATTAATCTGGAAAAACTAAAAACAACTGCATCGGCATTGAAATCTGTTCCATCATGGAATTTAACTCCCTGACGCAGATGGAATACCCATTCTGTACCATCTTCAGAAGTATCCCATGTTTCTGCCAGGGCTGGTTCCACTTCTAAATCGGCATTTTTGAATTTAACCAAACCGTCGAACATATGGTACATAAGATCGATTTCGCCTTCAGAATAGGCATAACCTGGATCAAGTGTCAGTGCATCAGTAGATCGGGCAATAATCAGGTTATTTCCCGTATCTGCCGATTGTTCTTCGCCACCGGTGTCTCCACCACCACATCCGGCAAATACTGTTGCCGTCATAGCAATTACCAGTATTAGAGATAAAAGCTTACTGCGTTTCATAAAAAAACCTCCTCGTTACTTTTCTCAAAAAACATCTATTCTAACAACTGTGCCAGATGGCAAGCAGCCTGTTGATTTTTGTTTATTTTAATCAGTAAAGGTTCGACCTCACGACAAATATCGGTGGCATAAGGACAGCGGGGGGAAAATCTGCAGCCTGATGGGGGATTAATTGGACTCGGAACTTCTCCGGTAAGGCCAGACAGAGTTTGCTTTATAGTTGGGTCTGGCAAAGGTATTGCTTCCATTAGCATTTTGGTATAAGGGTGTACAGGCGCTGCAAAAAGAGTATTGGTATCAGCTATTTCCACTAGCTTACCCAAATACATTACAGCCACCCGGTTGCTTATGTGTCTTACCACACTTAAATCATGAGAAATAAACAAGTAGGTCAAACCAAAATTTTCCTGAAGATCCTGGAGCAAATTCAAAACTTGTGCCTGTATAGAGACATCCAGTGCTGAAACCGGTTCATCGGCAATAATCAAACTCGGGTTTAACGCCAGAGCACGTGCTATGCCTATTCTCTGACGCTGTCCTCCTGAGAATTCGTGGGCATAGCGATCATATTGATCTTCTCTAAGGCCGACCAAATTCATGAGACGAAGCACAGTTTCTTTACGGGTAGTTTTATCACCTATTTTGTGGATGGTTAATGGTTCAGTAATTATATTTTCCACTTTCCATTTGGGGTCGAGGCTTGAATAAGGATCCTGAAAAATCACCTGAGCGCTGCGGCGAAAATCACGCAGTTGCTTACGGTCCATTTTATATATGTTATCGCCTTTGAAAAATACCTGTCCTGATGTAGCTTCTTCCATACGAAGCAGTACCTTCCTGGCAGTTGACTTGCCGCAGCCAGATTCACCAACCAGAGCGAGGGTTTCACCTTCCATGATTTCAAAGCTTATTCCATCGACTGCCTTTAAAAGGTCATGTCCGCTGATTTTTCCAGTTTTTTTTACCGGATAATACTTTTTTAGATTATCAACTCTCAAAATGGGTTCTATCATCTTAAACACCTCAAGTTATCATTAAGCACATTTATTCATAAAGCCAGCATCTTACTCGTTTTTCTTCTCCTTTTATCACAGGCGGTACCTGTTTGGAACATATTGCCAGAGAAGAGTCGCAGCGCGGATGAAAACGGCATCCCTGTGGAAGTTCAGAAAGGGAAGGAACCATGCCTGGTATTTCATGCAGTCGGGTGATATTTCCCTGCAACAGCGGAATAGTGTTCAGCAGACCTCTGGTATATGGATGGCGGGGAATACCAAATAATTCGTCAGTTGAAGCAGCTTCAACTACCTGACCTGCATACATAACCGCAACTCGATGAGCTACTTGAGCAACCACACCGAGATCATGGGTTATCATCAAAATGCCAGTACCCAGTTTATCCTGAAGATTACGCATAAGTCCGAGTATTTGCGCCTGTATGGTTACATCCAGAGCAGTTGTAGGCTCATCCGCAATTAATACATCTGGATGACAAGCCAGAGCCATTGCAATCATAATTCTCTGGCGCATTCCACCGCTCATTTGGTGGGGAAATTCCCTCATACGACGTTTGGGATTTGGTATTCCTACAAGTTCAAGTGTTTGAACTATCTTGTTTTGTATATCATTTTTACTCCCGCCCTGATGGAGTTTGAAAACTTCGTACAGCTGGTTTTCAACAGTAAAAACTGGATTTAGAGAAGTCATAGGTTCTTGAAAAATCATAGAGATTCTATCCCCACGTATTTTACTTAGTTCATTCTCTGCTTTTGTCAATAAATTTTCACCCTGGTAATATATTTTACCGCTTATGGTGGCATTATCAGGAAGGAGCCCCATAATAGCTAAGGAAGTAACACTCTTTCCAGAGCCGGACTCGCCAACCAGTCCCACGGTTTCACCGGCTTCAAGCCTAAGGTTAAGTCCATCAACAGCCAGTACAGTACCGTTGTCAGTATTGAATTCCACCTGTAAATCACTAATTTGTAATAGACTACTCATAATCGTTACCTTTCAAAAAACTGCGGAAATAAAATCCCATAGCATTTAATCGTTTCTAAGTTTCGAGTCCAGGGCTTCACGAAGACCATCTCCGAAAAGGTTAAAGGAGAGAACAGCCAGGACTATCATAATTCCAGGAAATACGGTAACCCACCATTGTCCCATAAGCAGGAAATCTCTGCCTGTACTAAGCATGGCTCCCCATTCGGGAGTTGATGGGTCGATTCCCACACCTAAAAAACCGAGAGCGGCAGTATACAGTATAGCATCCGCGAGCAGCAGTGTGATGTATACTACTGCTGGAGCAAGGATATTGGGCAGAATATGGCGAGTTATAATCCAGGTACTGCTGCCCCCTAATGCACGGGAGGCCTCCACATAGGGCAGTGTTTTTACGGTTAAGACAGAACCCCGGACTACACGTGCCATACCGGGAATATACGTAAGAGAAATAGCCAGCATGGCCTTTTCAATCCCAGTTCCCAGGGATGCGGCAACTGCAAGAGCCAAGAGTAGTGGGGGAAATGCGAGAAAAACGTCTACCACCCTCTGGATAACCATATCAATAACGCCCCCGAAGTAAGCAGATACCAAACCGAATATAGTGCCAAATATAGTGGTTATCAGTATAACCATGTAACCAACCTTCAAGGATATGGCACCACCATAAATAATCCGAGACAGTATATCTCTGCCCAAATTATCTGTACCTAGAAAATTATGATAATTACCTTCCCAAAATCCTGGCTTTAGCTTATTGACCAGGTCAATTGACAGAGGGTCATGTGGCGAAATAAGTGGTGCCAGGATAGAAATTAACATTAATACTGCAGCCATGTAAAAACCTAAAACAGCAAGTCTATTCTTTTTAAATTGCTTTATTGCTTGGGTGAATTCACTATTCAAAAATTATCAGCTCCGTTAATGTTTACTATACAGACAGTAAATAATTCACTGGCCTGTATAAATGCTCTATTCAAATCTAATTCGGGGGTCAACGTATGCATATATCAGGTCTACTACCAGATTAATGACAATAAAAAGGAAAGATATCATAAAGACGATACCCTGTACAGTAGGGTAATCCCGGTTCGAAATTGCAGTTATCAGAAGTCTGCCTATGCCAGGCCAGGCAAAAACCGTTTCTACTAGTATTGCTCCTCCCAGCATTGTGCCGAGTTGTAGTCCGATAACAGTAATAACAGGAATAAGTGCATTTTTTAGCGCATGCTTAAATACCACACTGCGATAGGGCAGGCCCTTGGCACGTGCAGTACGTATATAATCTTCGTTTAGTACATCCAGCATACTGGAACGAGTGACTCTGGTAATAAGTGCCAGTGGAATGGTTGCCAATGAGAAGGCAGGAAGCAGAAGATGCATAAAACAATCCTTGAAAGCAGCCCAATTTCCGGTTATCAAGGAATCCAGAAGATAAAGACCGGTAATATTTGTTACAGAAAGGCCCATGGTAATACGGCCGGAAACAGGTAAAACGTGCATTACTGCTGCAAATATGTAAATCAACATTATACCCAGCCAAAAAACAGGTATGGAAACCCCTAACAAGGATACTCCTATCGTCAGATTATCAACAATAGTATTGCGGTACCTAGCTGCAGTAACTCCGAAAATAATGCCAAAAACCACGGCTATAGTCATTGACAGTAATGTGAGTTCGATAGTAGCTGGAAAGCGTCCCAGTACCGCAGTTGTTACAGATTCATAACTAGTCACCGAAGAGCCAAAATCCCCCTGCAGTGCATGGGTGAACCAGTTCCAATATTGAAGATATAGAGGCTGGTCAAGTCCAAGTCTTTCGGTGAGAGCAATCCGCGCAGCTTCAGTAGCTTTTGCCCCGAGCATAACATCTACCGGGTTACCAGGTATAATATGAATCAATAAAAATACTATAATACTCACACCAATTACTGTAGGTATAGCAAGCACTAAGCGCCTAATAGTATAACGGTATAAACCCAAAAAAGATCCTCCCCATAACCAATTAATAAACTGTACATTGTTAATGTTATCAAATATCGACAATTGTTGTCAAAAAGGAAGGGATGGAGGATCGCGTCAAGTTACTTTGGGATTTTTTAAAATAAAAAAATCCCCTGTTTTCATTTTCAGTTATTTAAGCAGACCTGATTGATCTTAAAAATTGTGAAGCTACGGTTCTTTTGCCTATGTTTAGAATCATTAAATTTCCAACCGTTCCATCTGGTACAAGAAGTTATCAGTTTCACTGTATGCGCTGCCTGGTAACTTGTCTTCCTTTACTTCAAGAAAACCTTCTTCGTTGACCGTATAACCAAACGGAATGATATCGCCCAGCCATTTACCTTGCCTGGCTGCTCTATCTACACCCTGGCTAAAACGTTCCAGGATGGTTTCTAAATCTGCTACTGCTGCTAGGATGTTTAACAGGAACCGTCCAGAGGCATCTGAGGTATCGAAGGGTTCAGTCATTGAACGGATCTTGACACCATACTGCTCAAGTTCATATACGAAATTTAATATCACTCTAGCAGAGCGGCCTAAACGATCAAGTTTATAGATGAGAAGTAACTCTATCTCGCCGGCTTTGGCATCTTTCAGCAGCTTTGAACCTTCTGGTCTCAGTTCCAGTGGATTTGTACCGGTCACACCATCGTCCTTATACCATTTAGCTATGGTTAGTTCATGGAGGTCACAGTATTTAGTGGCGAATTCTATTTGGTTTTCAATTGTGCCGCGTTCTGCTTGTTCTTAGGATGAGACACGGACGTAGAGTGATGCGTGCATATTGCTTTTCCACCTGAATAGTTGAGTGTGTGTTAACGAATGCCCCTAATAATACTAGGTTATAAGCTTACAGCTAATACAATTATGCGATAATCTTTAAGTCGCTTCACTAACTATAAGGTTTTGTGTTTAAGTGATTGGCAACTGACGACAGTTGTTGGAGGATGATAAGGTTTAAAATAATGTGTGTTTGTAGTTGTAGAGTTATTTGGGGAGCGTTTTATGATCTTCATCCTGATTTGCCTGCAGATGCATGATGAACATAACTAATTAACTACGCGTGCAATAATTATTCAGAAAATTCTAAATATTCTGCAATTACAAAACAGCGGTCAGTTGTGACTCTAGAGCGGTCAGTTGTGACCGATAAGCGGTCGTTCATGCCTTTGACCACATAAAAATAGAAAAATATGGTAGGATGTAATGAATCATGCGCATGAAATATCTTTTATTGAGGAGGTATGTAAGTAATCTAGGAAGTCATATTATAAAAATATTACTAAAAAATAAGGAGTTGTATAGAATGATAAAAAATAAAAGCAAAAACATAATTATGGCAAGTATACTATGTTTAACAATAATATTCGGAATACCTTGTATAACAATGGCTGCTGCTGATAATGACAACATTTCAAGCTGTGCGATTGAACAAGAGATATTGTCCTATGATCTAGGTGTAGACAAAATTTCAGCATCCGAGTTAGAATATTTGAATAATCATCCTGAGTTATTAGAGCAAAGAATAAAGAAAGACTTGCAGTATATAGAAAAAGAAAGTGAAAAACAGTTTCAACAGAGTATGATAGAAGCTTTTAGTACAAAAAGTCTATATTATGAAGAAGTAGCTTTAGGAACAAATGAGTATGTATCAGATTGTCACTATGATGATGATGATGGATCGGCTTGGGGCGTAGGACAATCAAACCATGAGGCATATTGTGTTCAGAATTATGCAGATGCATCGTCTCATTCATTTGGCCTTGGTGATGCTGAGGCATGGGCTGCAGTTGGTCCCCGCATTTATATAACGGGTTCTGGATCACAGGAGGCTGATATCCGTTATAGTTTCAGTTATAGAGGGAAAATAGCAGCTACTACCAGTGGCAACGCTTCAGTAAAGATAATTGCCGAATTATGGGATGATTCTGGCTGTGTAGAACGTGATATAGTGTTAAAAGAAGGAATAGCGCTTGGTAGTGAGAATTTCGCGGAAAGCGTAAATGAGCGTTTTAGTAATGTGGATTTAGACGCAGGAGAAACGTATGCAATAGTAATCAAAGTGGAAGCTGACGCTGTAAACTATGGTGGAATTAATGCGAATTCTGACTTCTGGAGTGATGGTTCGGGTTCCGATGGAATCAATTTTAGCAACATATATGTAGATTGGGATTAAACTAATATATAGGCATAAATAGGTTTTGACTCCCATTTATGCCTTCAATGAAAAATATAATATATAGTTGCGGATTTCCCAACCGTAATATTTTTCGCATATAATTTAAGTTAATAGGGAGGGCTTTGGCTTGGGAAAAGGCACAAAGAAAAAAACATTTCTAATAACAATAACTATAATGTTTCTTATCTATTCCATAGGCTCATCAGTGTACCTAGATCAGAAATCGGACGAATGTCGTATCATCAACCAACTGGCAGACCATACTAACGAGACCCTTTATCCTTTGAGGCAATTATACAGTCATTTAGAAGAACCGGACTGGAGCAGCCAACAATTCAGACATAAGATTTATTCATATCTGGAATTATTCTATATTAATGCGAACGAAACTTACCAAGTTGCATGCAAAGAAAGAGATAATATTCCGGATCTTGTTTTTAATACAATTGAAAATCTGCGTTTTGTGGCATGTTATATGTGGGATGAGTATGAAGCACCATTTAAGAGAAATGTAAATAAGAATACAGATGAAAACAGACAAGCGGTGTTGACCTTTACCGAAAATATCGATGAAGCCAATTTCATGGCGTTTGGGATTACACATTCACGAGACTTTGATTCAAATATAGATAGCTGGTATATGCTGAATAAGGAACTTAATAATTACATGGAAAAACATGACTTGTTTTGAAAGTAATCTTTATTTCTCTGCGAAAAGTCTATTTGAGAAAATATCTGCTCCACATAGATCTTAGAAAACGCATTTCAAGACCTTTTACAACATGTCGCCAAGAAACAGCAAACAAGTAATAAAGCAACTCTTTTTTTAAGAACTTTGTAGCCATAATTTCACATCTCCTTTATTAATTTAGAAGTCAAATAATGAATTTTTTAAAGTTGGCTTCAATATTTCGTGAATATATGTTAATAGGATATTATTTCCTATAATGGATCGAGTAAAATTAATCAGTGTATGCAATATCACCTCTAATTATTGTCCAGACAATCATGCTACTTAAGTACTAATATAATAACAAATATTACAAAAAATGTAAGGCACAATCTTTAGCTTATTTATTAGGAATTGAATTAAGGTTATATAAGACCCTGAATTATCAGGCCTTTTTTTATGCACTTTTTTAAGTCGTAATAATTTGATACAGGGGGGCTGGTCATGGAAGTACTTAATAGACTTAAGAAACACAAAAAAGCAAATCCATTTGTACAAATTGATAGAGCAATAATAAACGATTCCCGGCTAAGTTGGAAAGCAAAAGGATTGTTAATGTATTTATTAGATCAGTCGGATGAGTGGCAGTTTTATCAGACCGAAATTTGCAGTCATGGACCTGATGGGCGCAGCAGTGTTGTGTCTGGTTTAAAGGAATTGGAACAGTGTGGTTATTTAAATCGAACCTGGATTCGTGATGCAAAAGGTAAATATACAGGAAGGATATGGGGAATATATGAAGAGCCTATTGAAGTAGATATGAACTTAGGTGAAAATGTACAATCACAAGAATCCCCAAATATAGGGAATCTACCCCGATGCAGAAAGCTCCAGGAGTTATTAGGACATGCTGACATTAGTACCACATTAAACACATATAGCCATATAACTAATCGAGCCAAAGTAGCTAGTGTCCTAAAGCTGAACAGCCTGATTGGGAATGTGATGCCAGCAGAAAATTCCGACTCGGTAGAGACTATGTATTAACCGTTGCTGTCAACGTTGCTGTCAAGAACAAAAAAACACTTTCAGAAACCTCTGAAAGTGCCTAGAGTTCGAATGGTACGCCTGAGAGGAATCGAACCTCCGCACCCGGCTCCGGAGGCCGGTGCTCTATCCACTGAGCTACAGGCGCATATTGCTAGATTATTATAACAGAATAAACCGCAGGGGTCAAAACCTATCAGAAAGATTATATTTTATGGGGATTTGCCCCGCTAGATAAATGTACCCGAGCAATTCCAGGCTATGCAGAAAGCTCATTGTTTGGCGAGGGCATCCGACTTTTGGCAGTAAGAATAGAGAGCAGGAGACCGCACAGGGTGATAAAGGCTGATATTTTAAAGACCCAACCTACAGCCTGCATGTAAGCAATATCCGGGGAGAACAGCTGCTGTTGGGTATTAATCAGCAAAGTAAAGATGCTGGCTGAGGCAGCGATACCCAGGGAAATGGAGAAATTACGGGTAGTTGCTGTAAATCCCCCGGTATAACCGGCTTTTTCCCCGGGGATGGACCGAAAAATGCTGTTGCTGTTGGGAGATGCAAAGAATCCCATACCAATGCCTATAAGCAGCAGGCCTGCGGTAATTTTTAATGTACTGTTTCCTGAGGACAGGGATGAAAGGATCAAATGAGACAGGGTCATTAAAAACAAGCCTATAGATGTTAAACGACCTGGCCCTATTCGATCGGAAAGGCTTCCGGTTAAGGGAGCTGTAATGGCCAAACACACAGGCGGTATGGTCATGTAAAGCCCCATCAGCTGTGGAGAGAGCTGCATAAAATCTTCCATGTAAAATGGGATCAGAAAAATGACCCAGATCTGGGACATTTGAGCTATAAAAATCATTATATTGCCAAAGAGAAAAGGTTTTATCCTGAACAGGGTAAAATCCAGCAAGGGCTGGACTTGATTTCTCTCATAGAAATAGAACGAGATCAACAGGCTTATAGCGACAACAGCGATAACAGGCGCCGCTGCAGAGTTATTTGATAAGGACAGCAGAAGCATTACCGATCCCAGGGCAAATAACAGCATGCCGGCGACATCATAGCGTCCCTGATCCGGATTTAAAGGTTGAGCGGGCAGGTGTTTAAGGGCCAGGTAAAAACCAATCAAACCTATGGGGATATTGACCAGGAAAATCGAGGACCAGCCAAAATTAGCCAGGATAACTCCGCCAATGACCGGCCCGGCCATGTTGCCTATCCCTACCATGCTGCTGGTGAGCCCCAGGGCTTTTCCTTTCTCCCCGGCGGGAAAGGTATTGGAAATAATCCCTACCCCGGTAGACATCATCATACTGGCCCCAACTGCTTGAAACAGACGACTGGCGATTAGATAATACAGGGCAGGGGATATGCTGCATAAAAAAGACCCACCGGTAAAACAGAGAAATCCATAAGCATATACTTTCTGGCTGCCAATCTGATCTCCAAATTTTCCGAAGAATAAAAGGGTAGCAGTGATAACCAGCATATAGGAAGTAGTGACCCACTGCACTTCATTCATGGTGACCGAGAAGCTTTCCGCTATTATAGGATTGGCTATATTTAAAATACTTCCATCCAGGGTAGAGATAAATATTCCGGCACAAATTATACCCAGGACCTGCCATTTTACTTCCAACTTCATAGATGCTACCTTCCTGCTTCCCCTTACCAGACTATTATTGTGTATTCAAAAGCCCGGCATATTAGAATGAAATGCCATAATATTACTTTATCAATTATAGAACAGACCATAAAAAAGATGAATAGGGCAGGGAAAAGAAAGGTGAAAGAATTACAGCGGGCTGTTTATTTTTCTTGTAAGACTTTGATGATGGCATCACTCAGGCTGTTTACAGCAATTTGGACATCTTCTTCGCTTATGGATTCAGTACCGCATTCAAATAAAAGCGAGGTGGGATATAAATCTTGATTATAATCGCCTTTACCCATGAATATGCCGCGCATGAGACCGGGATGCAGTTCGTCTGCAGCAGCCTTGATCTTTTTCGCATATTCCAGGTTAGTCTGCATGTTGGGATTGCTGCGGCCGATAACTATCATTATTCTTGATGAATCAACCCCATTGATGGTTGTTTGGTAGGCCTCAGTCGGGGCAGAATCCCGGTGAATATCAAAGACTGCATCAGGCTGCTCTTTGATCAGCTGTACGGCAGTCCTTCTAGACCGGCTATAGGCATTGATATCATGAGGGTCATGGAGGTTTTCGCTGTGGGTGGCACTTACCCCTTCGTTCTGCAGAGCGGTCTGAAAAACCTTGCCTAGATCCAGTACGTCACCATTGCCGGGTTCGCTGGCGGTACCGGAAGTAGGTGTGAAAGATTCATCGGTATGAGTATGATATATGACCACATGGGTATTTTCCAGGGATACCGCGGCAGGAATACCACTATCAAAAACCATTGCACCGGATGGAACACTTAAGACTTTTTCTGAACGGTTTGGATCAGGCAGTTCTGTTTTTATCTCGGCTACTCCTTGGCTGCCGGAAACTTTGGTAACTATATAGTGCTGGTTTTTCTCGTTTATATATTCATCCTCGACGTTGACCGGTTCGCCGGTCTGGAAAATAATATTTCCCTGGGTGTCTTTGACTGTAATGCATTTTATTTCGGCACTGGAATCGCTGCTGTAGTACTTTGGTACTGGTTTAGTTCCATAGATATTTAAAAGATATGCACCGATCATGACCAGCAGCAGAACTAAAAAGAAAGTCCAGATGTATCTCTTGTTTAACGTATCCATAAAAAAACCGCCTTTTCATATGCCTGCTAGTATTATGTGAAAAGTACGGTTTGATTATTAGTATTAGTCTATGGTAATCCTTGATTATTTAAGAAGCTGCTGGAAAAATTATAGATTGTTATCCCAACTGGCCAGGTATTTTTCTTGCTCGCCGGAAAGCTGGTCGATATTAACTCCGGATGTCTGGAGTTTTAGCCTGGCAACCCGGCAGTCTATCTCCTGGGGAACATCGTAAACATGGGTACCCAGCTTATCACGGTTTTCAATTACATAGAGCAGAGACAATATTTGCAGGGAAAAACTGAGATCCATTACCTCAGCCGGGTGTCCGTCACCGGCTGCTAAATTTACTAACCTTCCTTCGGCCAGCAGGAACAATCGGCGGCCATCTGCCATTAGATATTCTTCGATATTATTCCGGGCTTTGCGTTTGCTCGCGGCCAGTGAATCTAAATCGGATTTGCTTATTTCTACATCAAAATGGCCGGCATTAGCCAGGATAACATTATCTTTCATAAGCTCCATATGTTCTTTGCGGATCACATTGATATTACCGGTAACAGTAATAAAAACATCGCCTATCCGGGAAGCCTCAGACATGGTCATTACCTCAAAACCGTCCATAATTGCCTCATTAGCTTTAATAGGATCGATTTCAGTAATAATGACCCGGGCACCCATACCTAGAGCTCGCATAGAAACGCCTTTTCCACACCATCCGTATCCTGCTACTACTACATTTTTACCGGCCACTACCAGGTTAGTGGTCCGATTGATACCATCCCAGACCGACTGGCCGGTTCCATAACGATTATCAAAAAGGTATTTCATGTAGGCATCATTAACCGCAATCACCGGAAAGACCAGAGCACCTTCCTTATCCATGGATCGTAACCGGAAAATTCCGGTAGTAGTCTCTTCGCAGCCGCCGATAATCTGCCGGGCCTGCTGGGGACGTTCTTTAACCAGGAGAGAAATCAGGTCTGCTCCATCGTCGATAATCGCACGAGGATTATTGTCCAGAGTCAGGTTCAGAAAACGGTGATAATCATCCGTGTCCTCACCGTGGACGGCATATATGCTTATGCCGCTGTCAACCAGAGCAGCCACCACATCATCCTGGGTAGAAAGCGGGTTGCTTGCACAAGCGACTACCCGTGCTCCAGCTGCCTGCAGGGTCTGTAAGAGATAGCCCGTTTTGGCCTCCAGGTGCAGGCAGCAGGCGATGGTGTGTCCCTGCAAGGGTTTGGATTTAGTCAGTTCCTGGTTTATTGCACTAAGAACCGGCATATTATTTTTTACCCAGGCCAGACGGGTATAACCCGAGGGGGCCAGATCAGGATCTTTGATTACCGAGGGAATTAATTGATTGTCAATAGTATTCATTTCATAACCTCCGTTACTTTATACAGGTTCTAGAATATTATAAGGCAATTCTTGCTTTAAGTGAATCTTCATATCTAATCGTATGTACATTAGGAAATATGATTAGGTGATTGACAGAACGTGTGTTCGCGGCTAAAATATACCTAACAGAACATATGTTCCCAAATAAGTTAGAGGAAGGTGTAGATAATGTTCGAAGGAATAAGCAGAAAAGAATTTATAGAAGCAGCTGTGGGAGCGGTCTGCACGGTAGTCATGGGATATCTGCTGTCAGTCGGTTTCCTGCTGGTTTTTTAAACCGATTATTAATAACAACAGTGCAGCCATAGTACCTAAGATAATATTCAAATTAATGAAAAATTTTTATTACATATTGTCATTCCTCCGCATAGACTTTATTAATGAGAAGAGGCCTTTTCCGGGCAAATTGAAATATGTGCACAGGTGTTCTATACTGAAAATACGCTGTTATATTGGAAATGGACTTGTTGAATCGGGGGGGGAAAACTAATATGAACCAGGATGATCAATTAAGCCGAAATTGGGCTATGGGATGCCATCTTTCAGCTCTGGCCCTATATCTAGGGATACCTTTTGGCAACATACTGGGGCCCATGATAATATGGCTGTTAAAAAAAGATGAGTTTCAACTGGTAGATGAACAGGGTAAGGAGTCTTTGAATTTTCAAATATCACTGCTGTTATATGGAGCAGCCGCAGTCATATTGATTTTCGTTTTTTCAATAACCATAATATTAATACCACTGGCAGTAATACTGGGGATGCTGCTCCTGGTATTCGGCCTGGTTAATCTGATTATGATAATAGTTGCAGCCTTAAAGGTCAGCAATGGGGAGCCGTTCAGGTATCCACTGACCATGAGACTATTAAAATAATATTGAAATTAAGTCAATAATAAAAAGGGGCTGATCTAGCCTGGATCAGCTTATCGATTAAGTGGGCAAGATGTTAGACCGATGAATGCAGCGGAGAATTAATTCTCCGTTGTTTGCTTTTCGGCTTAAGTATATATACGCTGAAGAACAAAAAGCCTGTGAACAGAAAGAAGCTCCTCCATTTGCTAATCTAACGCAGTTACTGACCGCAAAAAGAATTGCCAAAGGAGGAGCCCGACAAAAGAATATAGCTTATCACATAAAGAAGTATATAAATAACATATCTCGAAATGTGGCAGGAAAAACATTATTTTTTTCCTGCCACATATTACTAAGTGCATTATTAATATAAATTAAGCCCGCAGTTATTTCTCATATGGGGTAACTACCCACTTTAAACAGTTTTCTTTCTTGCCGCCAAAAACATCATAACCTTTCAGGATATCGTTCAATGGAGCGCGATGGGTAATCAAGTAATTCATGTTGATCTTCCCGGCTCGAATAAGATTGATTAATTCTGGAATTCGGTTTGCGTTTACAAGTCCCATTTTAATGGTAATGTTCTTAATCCACAGCTCATTCATAGCCAGTACCTGTGGCTGCTCAAAAACACCCAGGAGAGATACGTTGCCTCCGGCTCTAACCGAATCAAGAGCCAGTTCATACGTCCCCTTGGCTCCAACGGCTTCGATAGTCCGGTCAGCGCCGCGGCCATTGGTAAGTTCTTTAATAGCTTCCGGAACATTTACCATATTAGGATTAAGTCCAATATCTGCTACTCCATTCTTTACAGCTTCATCCAGGCGTGACTGAACCATATCCACGGCAATGATTTTATCATATCACTGCCCCAGCATTTTTAGTTTATTTTGCTGCAGAATTTGCAGGTTTGCCGAGTATCGTTATTGAATAAATCTCTATAGAAGTAATGCTATTATCTATAAGGGGTGAAGAATTCTATTAAGGGAGGCAGATTAATGGCCAGAATTGAAGTAATATCTGGTCCCATGTTTTCCGGGAAGACTACTGAGTTGGTGAGACGGCTGGAACGATATACTCTAGCTAAGAAAAAAGTAGTATTTTTTAAACCGGCGTTGGATTTGAGAACGGATAGTAAAGTTATGATTGCTTCTGCCCGGCAGGAATTTGGTATAGAAGTCTTAACCCTTTATCAACCGGTAGGTATTGAGGCGGATGTGGTAGCCATAGATGAAGCTCAGTTTTTTCCAGAATGGATTGTTAGTTACTGCCAGTCTTTAAAAGATCAGGGCAAAACAGTTATTGTGTGCGGCCTGGACATGGATGCCCGGCGATTACCGTTTGGCAGTATGGGAAACCTGATGGCTATTGCTGATTCAGTAACTAAACTAACCGCAGTCTGTGCCTGCGGTCAGGATGCAGTATTTACCTGGCTGAAAGAAGGGTTGCCCGAGCAAGATGGTAATGTAATACTGCTGGGTAATCAGGAAAAATATGAGCCATGCTGCAGGGAATGCTACAATCAAAAGATATCCGTTAAGCGTCGATTATAAAGGGTTAAGATAGGAGGTATCCAGATGAAGAGGAAGATGGTGGAAATTGTTCCAGGAGTATACATGGTAGGTGGCCCGGGAGTTAGTAATGCGGATGACTGCTGCATATATCTTATCGAGAGCGATGATGAACTGTGCATAATTGATGCCGGTGCAGGCAAGAGTGCAGGACTTATTCTGGATCTGATAAAGAAATCGGGTTTCGATCTGGATAAAGTGCGATTTATAGTGATAACCCACGGGCATATCGATCATATTGGCGGGCTGAAGAAATTCCGGGATTCATTAAACGCACAAATTATAGCTCATACCCTGGATCTGCCTGCTATCGAAGAAGCCCGGCCGGAATTGACCGCAGAGGCCTGGTATGGAGTTAAGTATGAAGGAGTGAAGGTTGACCGGGTTATAGAAAGCGATGAAAGTTTTAAACTGGGAAATATTGAATTCCATTGTATACATACCCCCGGACATACCCCGGGCAGTATATCCGTATATGCAGAAATTGGCGGCAAAAAAATACTGTTTGCACAGGATGTGCATGGGCCGTTTTTTAAAGAATGGGGTTCCGATAAACAGCAGTGGAGAGAATCGATGCAGCTGCTCTTAGAGCTAAATGCGGATGTATTGTGTGAAGGTCATTATGGTGTATATTCACCGGCGGCTAAGGTTCGATCTTATATAGAAAGCTATCTGCAGAAGTTTTGATCCTACCTCCATTCCTCAATCCAATAATAACTGACCTGGTCAGTTCCAAAATTATTAGCATCCAGCTGGTTGTAATAATTAGCGGTACCAAAATATATATCCACCCAATATGGATATTCAGGCCATAAAATATAGTATACATCTCCGGTGTCCATCACCTGAAAGGAGGTGTATTCTTGTCCCTGCACCTTAACCGGTTTCTCCAGGTAAAGAGTAGTTCCAAAAGGTATAGCCGGTTTTAAGGGGCTTCCCCCGGCATTAATCGGATAAAATGGATGCATAGCTACACCGCCGATAAAATATGCCTGTCCATTGGCAGCTACCGGGGCATAGGCTTCCTCAACATACGCTGTAGCTCGCTGGTTTTCAACTGAGAATTTGATATACCATTGGAGGTCTTCGTTATCCTGCGGCTGGGTTTCTGATGAATCAGGTGCGGTTGGTTTTTGGCTGATTTTATCGCGGGAATTGGCTATTATCAGAGTAGCTGATATAATCAGCAGTATAGCAATAAAGGCAGCTAAAATAATTATTCGCAGATGTTTAGTGTCTAACATACTCGGTACCTCGTTTTTCTTACTTTGTGCAGGATGACTGGTATTTATAAAGGCCAAATATTAACTTGAAAACCTATCTTTGATTAAAACGTAAATTATTGATCGAGTAAGCTATAATAATCTATGGAGAAGAGAACCGGAAAGGAGCTATTAAGAATTGGGCAGTAAAAACCTGGGCATCGATGAAAAAATTTTTAATTATATAATCACAACTGGGGAAGAATCGCCATTTTACACTTTGTTAGGCATAAGTATTAGTGCGCTTGGACCAGGATATGCGGAATTAAGTACTATAACGCGCAGAGATCACGCAAATCCTTTGGGGACAGTACATGGAGGGATGCTTTTAACTATCGCTGATGGAGCTATGGGTAATGCTATTCGCAGTCTGGGAATTAGAGGAGTTACGGTAGATTGCAGTACCGCTATGATATCTGCTGCTCCTTTTGGTGAAAAAATTATTGCCCGGGGCCGGGTATTAAAAGCGGGTAGAAACCTGATATTTGCTGAATCCCAGGTTTTTGCAGGAGAAAAGCTGCTGGCTGATACCCGGGGCACATTTTATAAAACCAGCGATATAGATTGCCAGAATCAGGGGTAGAAGAACATGAGCATTAATCTGATGGAAATTAGTAATTACGCCATAATCACTTTTGGCTCCACATCTTATGCACTTAAAGCCGAAAAAATAATGAAAAACCTGGTAAAGCTTCATATGATTATCCCGACTCCCCGGGAAATATCAGCCAGCTGTGGACTGGCTTTAAAAATCGATCCTTCCTTTTTGGAAGAGTGTTTCAGGATCCTGGCTCGGGAAAAGGTGCCGGTTGAGGAAGTTTATAGGATAGAAGAAGAGGGTAAGAAAAAAGTACTTCATAAAATCACTTTGGATCAGCTTCCGGCTAATTGAGAGTTTTGCTAAGATAGAGGGGATTTTTATAATATGCCTGTATATGATCTGGAAAGAATAGCAGATTATTTTAGACCGGGAGGACCTGTAGACAAGGCTGTTCCCGGATTTGTATACCGGGAGGAACAGGTCAAACTGGCTCAGGGTATAGCCGATGCCTTTATCAACAGTGAGTTTCTGGTGGCAGAGGCGGGAACTGGAGTTGGAAAAACTTATGCTTACCTGCTTCCTGCTTTTTTATGGGCACTTATTGAGAAAGAAAGAGTGGTAATATCTACTCGTACCAAAGCTCTGCAGCAGCAAATTATAGGACGAGATATCCCCGATCTGCTGGAGGCGGCATCCCTGGATCTGAAATATATGGAAGCCAAGGGCCGGGAGAATTACCTGTGTTGGAACAAATATACCTCCATACTGGCAGGCAAACAAACCTTGAATGAGTCCCAACAGCTGTTTATAACCAGGATTTTGAGCTGGGCGGAAAAGACCTTGACCGGGGATCGAAAAGAGTTAAACATGGGCGCGGACCTTATGAGGCACTGGCCTATACTGGCTGCGGATCGCAGGGGATGCCGCAAAGATATGTGTCCTTATCATGATAAATGTTTTCGCCTGAAAATGATGAAAAACCTTCATAGAGCCGACATTATAGTAGTGAATCATGCCCTGCTGCTTTCTGACTTACAGGTTAATAACAGCATCCTGCCAGAGTACAAATACCTTATAATAGATGAGGCCCACCATTTTGACCGGGAGTCTTTTGATAAGCTATCCTGCAGTTTTTCCTATCTGGAGACCAGTGACCTGCTTAATGCATTATATTTTAAGGACAAGAAATATGCCCGTGGGTATATACAGCATTTAAAGAGCAGTTATCCCAATCTAATAGAGTTGTTAAACGGGGCAGGTGAACTGGTAAGCAGGTCACTGCAAATCTTAGATAAGATCTTTTCCATTCTAACCGGCAGCAGAACATTAAAAGAAAGCAGTTATTCCATGGTGATAGAATATAAGCACCTGGAACAATCCTGGTTTGGGGAACTGCTGGACATTTATCAGGAATGGCAGGTCAATACCAATATTTTATTAGATAAATTAAGATCTATCCAGGCAGAATTGGCAGGACAGGAAGAAGAAGGGGAAATAAACGGGTTCGTCAATGCCCTGCAGGAAGTGGCAGAATATGCCTACTCAATAATGGAAGAAAACCTGAACCGTTCAGACAGCATCAATTGGATAGAATACAAAGATGGATGGGCTTCTTCCCTGGTTTCATCATACGTGATGATAGGAGATATTCTGAAAGAACGTTTGTACAGCCGCCTGGAAAGTATGATAATGGTTTCAGCAACCCTGGCGGTAGAAGATCGTTTTGATTATTATCTGGATAAGCTGGGACTGAGTGAATACCTGCAGGATGAACGAGTGAGGACCTTACTGCAAAAATCACCCTTTGATTATGAAAAACAGGCGGTACTTTATACCGTATCAAATATGCCGCCGCCTAACAGTCAGGACCACAGCCAGGCAACAGCCAGGGTATTATTAGATATTATCGATGCTACCAGGGGAGGTAT
Organism: Syntrophomonas sp.; assembly: GCA_016841245.1. Taxonomy (GTDB): domain Bacteria; phylum Bacillota; class Syntrophomonadia; order Syntrophomonadales; family Syntrophomonadaceae; genus JAAYJK01. The sequence continues at coordinate 145,796 of JAENZN010000001.1, read as the reverse complement.
GCTAATATTATTCACCGCCCGCAAGCAGCTGCAGGAGGTGGCAGCTGCTATCAAGCCGTTGTGCCAGAGCCGGGGTATTAACCTTCTGGTGCAGGACGAAAGCGGAGCATCAGGATTACTCCTGGAGGAATTTATAGCTAGCAAAGATTCCGTACTTTTGGGTCTGGAGACATTTTGGGAAGGAATCGACGTAAAAGGAGATGCCCTGCGATGTGTGGTTATCGTCAAACTACCCTTCAGATCACCATCAGATCCATTCTGCATAGCCTCCGATAAGCATTGTCAATTCCATAAAAGGAACAGTTTTCAGCATTTTATGCTGCCTGATGGGGCTATGCGCTTCAAGCAGGGAACGGGGCGTTTAATCAGGAGCGAAACTGATCGCGGAGTAGTAGTAGTCTTAGATAACCGACTGGAAAAACGCAATTATGGAAGAACCTTTAAGAACAGTATTCCCATCGTGCGCACGGTATCTTTGCAGGAGAAAGATCTGGCCCAAGAGATTCGAAGATTTATTGCAGATGAGGCTGATGAATAAAATGTAACTCTTTTTGATAGATTTTCATAGTATACATAAAGAGCAAGTCAGCTTAAAGGAGGATTCCATAATGCGAGTATACTATATTAAAATACCTGGATTTCTGCGTAAGGTACTGCTTAAGATTTGGGGTTGATGCAAATAGTAGGCATGCTTATTAACAAATAAACATAATACCTGCAGGGGGCCGGTTAGATGTTAGGAATGCGATTAAAAGCTGGGATTTTCCTCATTATGGCCGGTATCTTTCTGCTTTTAGCCTCTATCTTAGAAAAATACCTGTGAATTAGTTTGCGCTTAAAAACCTATCTGATATCCACCAGCGCAAAAACGGACCGTATATAACATGCGAGTCCGTTTTTTGGTATATGGATATGCGAGTTTCATACCGTTTAACCCGATAGGCTGCTTACGGTACCCGGGCATCAAATATTATTACTTAAACCAACCCCCAGTATACCACCTAAACATCCCGATACAGCACACAGCATTAAGGTGAAAAGAAAAGTTTTCATACTGATTAAAGAAGGATTAAAAATCAAAGTTGCTATGAACATAAGGATGAAGAACGCTACTCCAATATTAATCCCGCGCAATAGGCCCTTGGAACCATGGGCTTTACTAACGTGACAGGCTCCCCAAAAAACACTGATTACCATGATTACATTTCCCAGGGGGGCAAAAAGGGTTTCTGCCAAACCGGTATAATAGATAAGTAATGTCGCCAGAAGGGAAAGCACCACCGAAGCAGCGAGGGCCTTGCCCAACCCCACAAGTTCTATTGACAGGTTTCTAAGCATAAAAATACACCTCCTCTGTATGCAAAATATGCTTGTCAACTGCAATTTATTACAAAAAACCAAGGCTCCGGTTCTTGCGGTTAGCCATTGTTATGAATCATACCTTTATAATAATATTCGTACCAATTTCTGCTAAACGAGCCTTTTGCCTATCAGCTCTGATTACGATCCCGGAGGATTAAGGACTATTAAGAACCGGATGAGGAATAAATTATAATTCATTCCATTCAGTTTATTTTACCTGTAGTGTGCTATTTGGGGGAACTATTTAAGTACTTGAAGGGCCAGATAATGATTGTATGGAATCCGCATTTATGTTGATATACTTCACGGTGGATAGGGGCATAAATTTGCCAGTCTGCAGTACTCCTTTTACTATCCCGATGACTCTTTTGACCTGCCTGCTCTGGAATTTTAATTCCCGGATTTCTTTTTTGTACTGCAGGTATTCTTGGAATTTTTCTATGGTGTAGCTGGTCTCATAGTTTTTCTCCTCGGGTATATATTCTTTTTTTTCCACACAGACCAGGTCTTCTGTTTCCGGACTCCCCCCTTTCTTCAACAGGTACATGTTCATGCTTTCTTTATTACCGGTGGCGATAGCGAAGTCGGCTTCTTTTGCGGCTACTTCCGGAAAGGGCAGGAGCCGCTGTCCTCTGAGATCCATGCCGTTCAATCCTTCGAAGCTGAGCCGGGGGATGGTGGGCAGGTACCTGGCATCAGCCAGTAAGCCGGCCAGGGAGGCCAGGTGGTTTTCAATTACGGCTGCAGCAGGTATCTGCCCCAGGTGCGGGTACAGATTGCATTTCAAGGCCTGCTCCAATGCCTGCAGGTGATGCAGGGGAATGCGTTTCCTCCCGATCTCATAGTTGGCCAGGGTGGCCCGGGGTATGTTTATCATTTCACCCAGTTTCTTCTGGGTCAGCTTCCGCTGCTTTCGTACTTTTTTTATCCTCAAAGCAATATCGCTATATATTTTTTCCATCTTAAGACCTCCTTAAATTTTAATATAGCTTCAGTCTCAAAAATCTTTATCCTGCATTGTGATTATCATTTATAAGATCAGAAGATACACCAAATCTACGCTAGAAAATATTTTCCGCTTTATTTTTTTAATGCTGTGCTTTTATTTTATGATGGAGAATGATTTTGTGTGCCTGAAAAACGAATCTTGCCCATATGTGGTCACGGGGCACAGGATTTTGAAAATTTAAATGATGATTTTTACCGAGGAAAAAATTTCTCGACGAATTGTATTATGGCTTGAGAGTATAAAAATACGTTGAGATGTGATATATGCTGGGAAAAGTAAGCAGGGGCAATCCGGGATAGAGGTTCAGCGTAAGGGCGAACGCAGTCTTTGACTTATTGAAAGAGAATTGACTTTAGTTAGCTGTTCTCCTGGTTTCAGCGGCTCATAAAAAAGAAATCAGCACTTTTCTGTTGCGGGGTCCATCGAATTCAGCCAGGAAAACTCCCTGCCAGGTTCCCAGGATAAGCTTTCCATCCTGTAGAGGAATAATCTCGGAAGCTCCTATAAGGCTGGCTTTTATATGGGCATCCGAATTGCCTTCCATGTGTTTAAAGTCCATATGGTCAGGGACCATACGGTTCATGCCCATGATGATATCGGATTTTACATCAGGATCAGCATTTTCGTTTATGGTAACTGCCGCAGTGGTATGAGGTACGAAAATCAGGCAGGCTGACTTGTTCTTCCCATATTCAACTGCTATTTTATTTATTTTATCAGTTATATCAATCAACTCGTTCTTATGGCTGCTTTTTACAGTAAGGTTATACATGATTTGACCTCCCTAAGATAAATTCAATTAGAATTATAACCTAAATTCAATCCTTCTATCATAAAAATAGAATATATCATCGAAGGTGTAGGTGAACCGCGGGGACGGTTCTTGCGGTTGGAAGAACTAAGCAAGGTTAAACCGCAAGAACCGTCCCCGTGGTTCGGACCCGTGGTTCGGAGGAGAGGATAGAAATGTGCAGCAGGTATTAATGATGGGCCTGGCAGCCGGACTATGCACAGTCCTAGGGGCAGGCATGCTTTTTATGAAAAAAAACTGGAATGACCATTCCCTGGCCGTATTCCTTGGATTGGCAGCAGGGGTGATGGCAGCGGTGGTATTAATCGATATGCTCCCGTCCGCCCTGCTGTATAATGTCAGAGCTGCTATGGGCGGGGTATTGATCGGATTTATCAGCTTATGGTTGTTTAACCGGGTACTATTCTCCAGGCTTACAAGCAGTGATACGCTGCTGGGTCTGGGATATCTGATTATGTTAGGAATCGCTATGCACGATTTGCCTGAAGGAATGGCTATAGCTCTGGGCAGCGAACTTAAAGCCAGGACGGGAATGGTAATTGCTCTGGCCATCGGTATTCATAACATACCTGAAGGTATGGCCATAGCAGCACCGCTCTTGATGGGTGGGCTAAGAAAACCTGTTCTTTTCATCCAGGTTCTGCTTCTGGGACTCATTACCCCTCTGGGGACCATATTGGGAATTGTGCTGCTGGAAGCATTACCAGGTATTTTACCCTGGTTAATGGGTATTGCCTCCGGTATTATGGCCTACCTGGTACTTTGCCAGCTCTGGCCTGAAGCAGGCAGAAAAGGAAAAAGGCAAAGATGGATAGGCCTTCTGCTAGGAATCATCATAATCTTAATGGCGACTTTTGTATAAAGCTGGGTGGACAGTGGGGACGGTTCTCTTGTCCACCTTCGCTATATATTCTGATTATAGGCTTTAACCGCCATAACAGCAGACAGAATGAGAAATATTAAACCTGTACCCCATCCTGCTAACGGAGCGTAAGTAAAAGTTGTTTTAGCTGCTTGCCCAAAGATAAGAGATACACTAGTTAGAATAAGAAATGTGACAGTCCACTTCTGGTATCTGCTCAAGAAAAAAACCCCCTTGGTATGATTTGGAGAATGAGAAAACAAAAGGTCAGGATAAATCTCTATTTTTGGCTGCAATAATCCCAATAACACAAGCGAAAAAAGCTCCGCTGACAATGAAAGGAGTACGGCTTAAATCGAGCTGGTCTTTTATAAGTAAGTATCCGATTTCATAAACGCTGCTTACTAAAACAAAAGATAAAAGAATGACTAAATAACTCCTCTGTTTTGCATTTAGTCGCATGTTCTTAGTCTCCCTAATCTATGAACCTATGCTAAATTATACCAGAAAATGTAAGTCTATAAATTCGTTAAATAAAGAAATTTGAGAGTTAAGGCCTTCGCTTTTATCAGAAATACTACTGGTCCTCTGTTCCACGCATAAAATATTCTTTAATTATTAACAATATAAAGCAAAAGAGCAGAGGAGATGTATTAATGGTTAAGTGGCTTTCTTTATCCCTGGCTGCTTTGGCAGGAGCAGCTATGGCTGTGCAGGGTACCTTGAATGCGGCCCTGGGTAAAGTTGTGGGTATTTGGGAGTCTACTCTGATCGTACACTTGATAGGTACGGTAACAGTTTTAATAATTATTCTAGTGGGGGGAATTGGGTTTGGTAACCTGACTAAAATCCCGCAGGCCCCCTGGTACGCTTATCTGGGAGGGCTGCTCAGTGTGGTTATAATATATGCGGTGGTAAGAGTTATTCCTCAGGCAGGGGTAGGCAACGCAACCACAGCCATTATCGCCGCCCAGATAATCACCGCCTTGCTTATCGACAGCCTGGGCCTTTTGGGTATGAAAAAATATGCATTTCACTATACTGATATACTCGGAATATTGCTCCTGGCCGTAGGTACCCGCATCCTTCTCAATAATTGATGGGACAGGGGGACAAGAAATCTGTCGCCTTATCCCAGCCACCTTCATGTCGAAATCTTCTAGTTATATGATGAAATTGATTGCGCTGTGATTTAATCCAACTACCGAATAAAAACGGCCACCAGTTTAGATCATGAATCAAAGATTTATTAATAATTTCTTCACCAAGCCGTGCAGCAGTGTGCGGCTTTGCTTATTTCACACGGAAATTTTCCATAACTCCAGGTGGGGCAGCGAAGAATTCATTTTATGTTCTCATCAGGACTGCTTATCTGTACCGGTTATGCTGTACTTCAGACGACAGACACTGGATCAGGGAAAAATCCCATGTCCACATTGTACAGTTGGAAGGCTTTTTCATCAGGATAATGGACAGGAAAATCGTGCTCTGGGCCAGAAATATATAGCAGGATATGACTGGTTAGAAGTAGAATTATGAATAGAACATATGTTTCCAGTCTTGAGCTTTCAGGACGGATTGAATGTCAGATGACTAAATCATATATTAATAATTTATTGAAGAAGGTTGAGGAGTCTTGCACTAACGAGGAGTGATCAGGTTGTCGGTGAGATATATTCTGGGCCGAGCGGGTATGGGGAAGAGCCATTATATATTCGAAGAAATCAAAAAGAAATTGGCAGAGAACAGCGGCGAAAAGCTGATACTGCTGGTGCCTGAACAGTATACGCTGCAGGCCGAAAGAGATTTGCTGAAAAGCCTGGATAACCCGGGGATTATGGGTGTGGAGGTATTGAGCATCAGCAGGCTCGGGAACAGGATCATTAATGAAAGCGGAGGGAAAAATAAGACTTTTATTAATAAACAGGGCAAAAACATGGTACTTAAACGGATAATCAATGATAAGGCGGGGGAGTTGACCATCTACTCACGGGCCTGCAGGCAGCAGGGATTTGTGGAAAACATGGCCGATTTGATCACGGAACTAAAACAGCAGGATATTACTCCTGGCCTACTGCTGGAAAAACAGGTTTTAAGTGAAGAGGAAGCTGTGCTGGGTCAGAAACTTCACGATATAGGTATTCTCTATCAGTATTTTAACGATTATATGCAGGATCGTTATATAGATATGGAGGATTATATCAACCTGTTGATTGAAAAAATAAAGGATTCCCGTCTGTTAACTAATGCCCGGGTATGGATCGACAGCTTTACTACCTTTTCTTCTCAGAGCTTGAGAGTCATAGAGGAGATCATGGCCCTGGCAGATGAAACCACCATATCGCTGACCATTGATACCAACCTGGATGCACGGGACGCCCAGATCTTTGATCTGTCCTGGTATAGCTATACAAAAATCAGAGCTATAGCCGGGAAGAGGGGATTAAAACAGGAAATTATCTCCATCAGCGAGTCGGCAGTGGTAAAAGATAAACAGCCGGCCCTGGTTTACCTGGAAAAAGAGATCTATGCTTATCCTTTTAATTTTTATGAAAATGAATGCCCGGAAATTAAGCTGTTTGCAGCTCGGAGCATTAATACCGAGGTGGAACACCTGGCCGCCGAAGTGGTAGGGCTGGTTCGGGAGAACGCTTATCGTTACCGTGAGATTGCGGTAGTATGCAACAGTATGGAAACCTATGGGAGGCTCATAAAACGTGCCTTTGATAATTATGGTATCCCTTTTTTTATGGATGAGAAGCGGGAGATAATGGGTAATCCCATAATAGAATTGATCTTGTCCGTCCTGGAAATTGCCCGGGGGAGATATAGATATGAGGAGGTATTTCGATACCTGAAGACTGGTTTTGCCGGGCTGGGATGGGCGGAATGTGACATCTTAGAGAATTATGTGCTGGCTTACGGAATTAAAGGGAAGGACTGGAAGAGGTCTTTTACTCGAGGTGAAGGCCAAGATCTGCCCCTGCTTAACTGCTGGAGGGAGTCTATCGTAATGCCTTTGGAGAAACTGGAGGAGCAGAGCCGGGGTAAGAAGACGGCCCGGGAAATAAGTCAGGCGCTGCTGGAATTTTTTGAAATGATAGATCTGCCGTCGGAAATAGACCAGTGGGCCGATAAGCTGGGTGAAAACGCATATTACGAGATGCAGAGTGAAAGCAGGCAGATATGGGATATAGTGATGCTGATGCTGGAGCAGATCATGGAACTGCTGGGGGATCAGGTAATCGGACTCAAGGAGTATCAGCAGATACTGGAAGCAGGTCTGCAGTCATATGAGATGGGTATAATTCCTACTACTGTTGATCAAGTCCTGGTAGGAAGTATTCAAAGATCCAAGAGCCATGACATCAAGGCCTTATTTGTGATAGGTGTTAATGATGGTATTCTGCCGGTCGGGAGCTGGTCGGAAGGAATTTTTACCGAAGATGAAAAAGGCTGGCTGAAGGGTCAGGGATTGGAGGTAGGTCTAAGCCGTGATCTCAAGACGGCTGAGGAGAACTACCTGATTTATAGTGCCCTTACCAAACCGTCTCAACTGCTGCGGCTTTCTTACGCTTTATCTGATTTAGAGTCCAGGGCTTTAAGACCTTCACTGCTGATAGCACGTTTTAAACAGCTTTTTAGCAGCCTGCCATTATCTCATGATCTGATTGAAAACCAGGAAATTGATAGGAAGATGATATCGACATCGAACAGCACTTATAAATACCTGATAGATAAGCTGCGCAATCATCTGGATGGCAGGGTTATTGATGAGATATGGTGGGATGTTTATGCCTGGTATCGAGATAACCATAGCTGGCAGGATAAAAATACCGCCATAATCAGCGGATTTTTTCATAATAACCAGCCTGACTCACTAAAGGAGAAAAAAGCCCGACAGATATATGATTGGCCTTTAAAAACCAGCGTGTCTCGCCTGGAGCAGTATGCTAACTGCCCCTTTGCTCATTTTATGCACTATGGTTTGAAGCCCGAGAAAAGGACCTTATATGAACTCGGTGTTCCAGATATCGGCTATATTTTGCACCAGACTATACAGGGTCTGAGTCGCGAATTATCCCAGGAGAAACTGGTCTGGAAGGAAATAGATCAGGCCGTCTGCGATAAGCTCACGGATAAAGTGAGCGAGGAAATTTTACAAAGTTATAACCAGGGCATCTTTGAGAGCAGCAGCCGTTACCGGTACATGTGCCAGAGGCTTAAGCGGATCAGCAGGCGTGCAGCCTGGACCCTCACTGCCCATCTGCAAAAAGGATCTTTTAGCTTTCTGGGACATGAGATGAGATTTGGAAATCAGGATTATTGTGATTTCCCGGCCCTGGAGGTAGAACTGGCGGATGGAGAAAAAATCTATATAGAGGGACGTATTGACCGGGTAGATATACTTGATGAAGATGATGCTTATGTCAAGATCATCGATTATAAAAGCGGTGATCGCAGCTTAAAGATCTCTGATATATATTATGGACTCAACCTGCAGCTGATTATATACCTGGCTGCGGTAATGCATGGTTTACAGGAAAAGGAAGGTAAGGCGGCCAGGCCGGGTGGTATATTTTACTTTAAATTAGATGACCCGCTGATTGACGGAGGAGATGAGCTGGATCGAGACGCGATTGAAACCGCTATCAACAAAAAATTAAAAATGACTGGTCTGGCAGTGGCTGACGCCAGGATAGTGCGGCAGATGGACCTGGAGTTCGAAACCATTTCTGACGTTTTACCGGTGAGAATCAAACAAAATGGTGAGTTTTATAGTGATGCTTCCGTACTGGATGAAGAATGGTTTGAAAAACTGCTGCAGTATGCAGTCCAGAGGGTGGGTGCATCTGCTGCCGAAATGCTGGGAGGATGTATAATGATAGAACCGGTAAAAAACGGCCTCCATACTTCCTGCATCTATTGTGAGTACAAATCCATATGCCAGTTTGATCAATTATTGGAAAACAACAGCTATAAAAATATTCCTGCTACTTCCGATGAGGAGGTAATAAACAGGATAAAATCTCAGAGCCCGGGGGGTGAGGAAATTGTCTAAGTGGACTGAAGACCAGGCCCGGGCCATAGACAGCCGGGGCAGCAACCTGCTGGTGGCGGCAGCAGCTGGCTCAGGTAAAACAGCGGTTCTGGTGCAGAGGGTAATAAACCTGATCATAAAGGATCATATCGATATTGACCGGCTCTTGATAGTAACCTTTACTCAGGCCGCCGCAGCGGAGATGAGGGAGAGGATCAACACTGCTATATTTAAAGAACTGCAGGAGGGCCAGCAGGAGGGGCAGGCCCATCTGCGCCGGCAGTTGAACCTTCTGAATCAGGCCTCCATAAGTACCATTCACTCCTTTTGCCGGGAGGTGGTGAAAAAATATTTTTTCCTTTTGGATGTGGACCCAAATTTCAGGGTAGCAGATGAAAGTGAAAGTGTGCTTATTAAAATGGATGTTATGGAGGAACTGATCGAAGCCGAGTATGAACAGGGGACCACAGAGTTTATCGAACTGGTGGAGATGTTTGGCAGCAGCAAGAGTGACGCCGGTCTGCTGGATTTGATCAAGAAATGCTATGAATTTATACAGAGCCAGCCTGACCCGGAAAATTGGCTGCAGGACAGCGCCGCGCATTTTGCTATGACTCCAGAAGAATTTGCTGATTCCCCCTGGCTCCAGGAAATTGCCCGGCAGGCGGCCCTGCAGCTGGAAGCCGCCCGGGATATTCTAATCAATGCGGTCAAAATTAGTGAAAAACCAGGCGGACCTGCAGCCTATATAGATACTCTCCACAATGATATCGAACTGGTGGAGGAGCTGATCCAGGCATCAGAAAAGGGTCTGGATTTATTGTACGGTCAACTGCATTCGCTAAGCTTCCCGGCTTTGAAAAGGGCCGGCAAGGATACCGATAAACATCTCAAGGAAAGAGTACAGAAACAGCGCAAGGCCGGCAGGACATTGATAGAAAAACTACAGAAAAATTTATTAAGTAAACATCCGGATGAATACCTGAAGGATCTTAACGCCATATATACCTTTATGCAGTACCTGTGTGACCTGGTTCTGAAATTTACTGCTCTATACCGGCAGAAGAAAAACGAAAAAAATATCCTGGACTTTAACGATCTGGAACATTACGCCCTGGAGATATTGAAGGATACAGCTGCGGCGGAAGAATACCGGAAGAAATACCACCATATCTTTGTAGACGAATACCAGGACAGCAATCTGGTACAGGAAACCATTCTTACTTCCATATGCCGGAACAACAATCTATTCATGGTGGGTGATATTAAGCAGAGTATATACCGGTTTCGCAGTGCTGATCCATCCCTGTTTCTGGGCAAATATATCAACTTCAGCACCGGTGAGGGGGAAATTGACCGGCGTATTGACCTGAGTAAAAATTTTCGCAGCCGGGCCGGAATTTTAGCCGGAATCAATTACATATTTAAAAGTATTATGAGCCGTGAACTGGGTGAGATTGACTACGATGAATATGCCATGCTGTATCCCGGACTGGGACTGGATGAGGCCAATGATTCTGAAATTGAGCTCATATTAGTGGAAAAAGGTATAAATGCGGGTGATTTTGAAGATGAGATAATGACCGAAATCCAGGAACTGCCTGATATAGCCGTGGAAGCAAGAATAGCCGCCCGCCGCATAAAAGAATTGGTAGGCAGTCTGGTTTTTGATGCCAGAAAGCAGGAGTACCGCCGGGTAGATTACCATGATATAGTAGTGTTGATGCGCGCCACCCGCAGATGGGCCCCCGAGTTTATAGAGGTATTCCGTTCGGAGGGAATCCCGGTCTATTCAGATAGCAGCAGTGGTTATTTCGAGGCGGCGGAAGTTGATTTAATACTGAATCTCTTGAAAATAATTGATAACCGCCGTCAGGACATCCCCCTCTTAAGCGTGATGCGCTCGCCTATAGGTGGTTTTGATATAGATGAACTCACTGATATCAGATTGAGCCTGACCCGGGGTACATATTTTGATGCACTGGAAAATTATGTTCATACCTTAGACAACCGCCTGGCAGATAAAATCAAGTTATTTCTTGAGCAGTTGGACCAATGGCGGGGACAATCACGGCTGATGCCGGTAGATGAATTTATATACCAGCTTATGTTTGAGACTGGGTACTATTTCTACGCAGGATCTATGCCCGGTGGAAGACAAAGGCAGGCTAACCTGGAAGTTCTGGTCAATAGAGCCCGGCAGTTCCAGGACAGTTCCATCAAAGGTTTGTTCAACTTCACTCGTTTTATCGAAAATATTAAGTCCAGCAGTGATATGGATGCAGCCAGGATACTGGGGGAAAACGATAATGTGGTAAGGATAATGAGCATTCATAAAAGTAAAGGCCTGGAGTTCCCGGTAGTTATTATAGCTGGATTGGGTAAACGCTTTAATGAAGCCGATATCAAAGGTAATGTTTTGTTTCACTCCCAGCTGGGCATGGGACCTCGTTTAATAAGGACCGATTTGAGGACTAAAACTGATACTATAGCCCGGATTGCCATGGTGAATCGGATCAAAGTAGAAAACCTTTCCGAGGAGATGAGGATTCTATACGTAGCTATGACCCGGGCTGAGAGCAGACTGGTACTCCTGGGTTCCCTTAAAGGTATTGAAAAAGAGGCTCAGAAATGGTGTGGGATAAGTAATGTTTATGAACTGCTGAGAGCCAGGACCTTCCTGGATTGGATTGGACCAGCCCTGGCGCATCATGCCCAGGTTGATACCCTGCGGGAAATTGCCGGGGAAGCAGGGGAGGGGATAGCAGTACGGGAAGATAATTCCCGCTGGCAAATATATACTGTCAGCCGCTATGACCTGCAGGTGGAAGAAAGCAGGAAGATGGAGTTCAAACAGGAATTTAAAGATAAACTGCAGAACCACCGCTTGGAATGCAGCAGCGAAGAAACCCGGGAAGTGTTAAACCGTTTGGATTGGCAGTATCCCTATAAGTATGCAGTCATCATACCTTCCAAGTTATCGGTATCCCAGATAAAGCGAATGGGAGTCCGGGAGGTTGTCAAGAGCACTACCAGGATTATAAATCAGGCGGGAGAAGAACCGGAATTTATTCCTTCCCGTCCAGATTTCGAGTTAAGCTCTCTGGAAAAGGGTAATCTTATGCATTTGATTATGGAGCATATAGAATTCAAACTATATGAAGGTCTGGGAGAGGTGGAGGAACAGATCAACCTGCTGCGGAAAAAGGAACTGCTTACAGAACGAGAAGCGGAACTGGCGGATAAATCAGCTATTTTGGAATTCTTCATTTCTCCTCTGGGAAAGCGGGCTCTGAATGCCTGCCGCGTATATCGAGAAACAGCGTTTAATCGAGTATGTTCAGCCCAAGAAGTGATCAGCGGAGCAGATGGGATAGACGAAAAATTACTAATACAAGGAGTTATCGATCTATATTTCCTGGAGGGGCAGGAAGCGGTGCTGGTCGACTACAAGACTGACCGGCTCAGCGAGTCCAATCGCCAGGAACGGATCGATCTATATCAACTGCAGCTGCAGCAGTACCAGAAGGCCATAGAGCAGATACAGGGGATAAAAGTTAAAGAGAGCTATCTGTATTTCTTTGCCAGTGGGGAAGCGGTTAAAGTATTATAGCTGCTTAATTAGACCGGGTGTTTTATTGATGATGACCAACGGGAGTATAAGGGGTCTTGGAAGGTGACTGCGTAATAGGCATCACCCTCGCCGGGAAGCAAAAATGTATCGCTGGCAGTAATGAGCAGATACCCCTGCACTATAATCTGCAGGGGGAAATAGATCGTTATGGTTCCCCTTACGAGCTGTATCTGATGCTGCTGGGGCCAATTATACTGATGCCCATAATGTTTTATATTAGTTTCTCTCTCCACCGAGCGGGAATAAAGGAGGCGGCAGCCTACCTGAGTATACCTTTGCTGTTTACCATATTTATGGGAATGCTTATTGTTTTCATGGTGTGACGGCCATTTCAACCTGCCTTTTCTTATCTATATTGTTTTCCCGATAAGTAAACAATATAAGCATAATTTTAGTCTCCTTATTTGCCTGAGAAAAACTGATATAATGATTTTCAGGGAGTGATCATTAATGTATAAAGTCCTAATTGTCGAGGATGACCAGACAATATCTTCTATAATGCAGGACAAACTAAATAAATGGGGTTATGAAACTCTTGCAATTAGAGATTTTAATAATGTGTTAGCAAAATATATTTCGTTTCAACCGCATCTTGTATTAATGGACATTAACCTGCCATCGTATGATGGTTTTTATTGGTGTGCAAAAATTCGGGAGATAGGAAAAATACCAATCGTATTTATATCGTCCCGGGATACTGATGGAGATAAGATACGAGCAATAAGTCAGGGCGGTGACGATTATATTGACAAACCCTTTTCCCTGGATCTGCTTATTGCCAAAGTACAGGCAGCATTGCGCAGAGCGTATTCGTACAGTGATCAAACTTTGAACATAATAGCACATAAAAATGTGATACTTAACATCGAGATTTCACGCATTTTTTATCAGAATAATGAGGTCAGTCTGACTCAAAATGAATGTAAGATTTTAACTATGCTCATGAGAAATGGAGGTAAAACGGTTACTCGAACCCGTTTGATAAAAGCTTTATGGGACGATGAAAGCTTTGTGGATGATAATACACTGACTGTAAATGTCAATCGCTTACGCAGGAAATTAAACAGCATCGGACTTAGTGATTATGTTGAAACGGTAAAGGGCGAAGGGTATAAATTAATATGACTTTAGTAGATTATCTCAAGGAAAAATGGCTTACATTAATTTTTTGTGCAGTAAGTTTTGGCTTTGCATTTGCTGTATATAAATTGGATACTGATCTCAGCATTACCACCTCAAATGCCACCTATATAACCACTGGACTGGGTCTGCTTTTTATCGCTTTCCTTGTAATTGATTATAGTATTATGAACTTACGCACCAATAAGTTTAAGAAATTCTGCGAGCTTAATGCTCCCTCAGATATCATAGATGAATTTTCTTACCCAATAGATAATGAATATGCAAAGTGTGTCCATGCTATATCCCTGGCCTATGAAAAACATAAAGCAGAGGTGCAGACAAAATCATCAGAGGATTTAGAGTTTGTAACGAAATGGACTCATGATATAAAGGTACCTATTTCTGCCTTGCGATTAATACTGGAAAGCTATGACAGTGATTTGCCGCAGGAATTTTATCAAAAGATGGATACCGAGATCTCAAAAATACAGCAGGGTACTCAAACCATTTTATATAATATTAAATCTAACACTTTTTATCATGATTACAGGATATCAAGAGTAAGAACCAAGAAATTAATTGCGGATGTACTCAAAGAATATTCGAATTTCTTCAGTTACAAAAAGATTAACATATCAATAGAAGGTGAAGATTATCTGGTTCTAACCGATGAAAAATGGAGCGCTTATATCATCTCTCAGATACTTTCTAATGCGGTCAAGTATACTCCAGATAAGGGAGATATCGCAATTTGTACGAGTAAGGATGATAAGAAAACTACCATATCAATAAGAAATACTGGAGCTGGGATACTGCAAAGGGATATAGGACAGATATTTGCTGAAGGATATACCTCATCAATTGACAGAAATGGCATGAAGGCAACCGGATATGGTATGTATCTTGCTAAGAAACTCAGTGATAAACTCGGACATGAATTGCTGGCTGAGTCTGAACCTGGTCAGTTTGCGCAGTTTGATATGAGTTTTTTTAATGATAATAAAACTGTGTACAATGTTACAAAAATGTAAGATTTAAAGCCGCTATTGTAAGGTGATTCGATTTTTCCATTAGTTTATTCGAGATATGATTAATCATATCAATCATCAAATAATATGAGGAAAGGATTAAAACAAATGGAGATATTGAAAACACAAAACATATCGAAAATCTACGGATCTCAGAAAAGCAGCAAGCAATATATGGCATTAAAAAGTATAAGCTTTACGGTGAATGAAGGCGAATTTATCGGAGTTATGGGTGCTTCCGGTTCTGGGAAAACATCATTGCTAAACATATTAGGCAGTATTGACAAAGCCACAACCGGCAGATTGTTCATAGCTGGCAAAGATATTAGCAGCCTCAATCAAAAACAGCTGGCCAGGCATCGAATGGAGAATATTGGCTTTATATTCCAAGACTATAACCTGCTGGAGACTATGACGATAAGAGAGAATATAATACTCCCTCTTGCCTTATCCGGTTACCAGGCCGAGGTTATGGAAGAAAAGGTCAATACTATAGCTAATGACTTAGGTATTATCAGTGTGCTCGACAAGTATTCCTATGAAGTATCGGGCGGTGAACAGCAGCGTGCTGCTGCATGCCGGGCACTGATAAGCAATCCCAAAATAATACTTGCCGATGAACCAACAGGAAATCTGGACTCAAAGTCCGGGAAAGATTTACTTGAGCTTTTAACTTTCATTAACACAGAACATAAAGCTACTATCATCATGGTAACCCACGATGCATTTGCTGCCAGTTATTGCAAGAGGATTTTATTCATACGAGATGGCGAAATCTACAACCAGCTCCATGCCGGGGAAAGCAAGAAAGAATTTTTCAACTCCATTATAGACGTTATGAGCGTTCTTGGGGGTGAAGAAAAATGAATCTATTCATATTAGCCTGGCGTAATATAAAGAGGAATTTTGATAAGTATAAGATGTACTTCTTTTCACTCAGCTTTAGTGTATTTACCACCTATTCATTTCTGGCACTTATGCATAATGAATATGTTAAAATGGCCTTTACATATGATGACCGCTATCAATCACTATTAACCGGATTCGGTATTGTTATCATGGTGTTTGTCATGTTTTTTTTACTAAGTTCAAATAGCAGCTTTATTAAGGCAAGAAAAAAGGAGATTTCAACCTACTCATTATTGGGGATGACTAACGCTAAAATCGGCCAACTGCTGTTTACAGAAACCATGATTGTAGGTTTGGCAGCACTTGTCATTGGAATCTGTATAGGGGTCTTTTTTTCCAAACTCATCGCTATGATCCTGCTGGATATCTCCCTGGCGGCTTTTACCGGTGAACTGGCCTTCACAATAGCTCCCAGATCCATCTATATCACCGCCATATTATTTATAGCTGTGTTTGGTATTATGGGTTTATCAGGACTAAGAGTTATCAGCAAATTCGAACTGGTAGATCTGTTCAAGGCGGAGAAGGTAGCGGAAGGAAGGTCGAAGGGTTCTCTGATTGTTTTACTGATATCCCTGGTATTAGTCGGTACAGGTTATTATTTAGCCTCAAGTCCTGAGCCGGCAGTTGTTGTTCCAGCCTCTATTCCGGTTCTGGTACTGGTCATACTGGGCACATACCTGTTCTTCTGGGAAGGTCTGGCCGTAATATTAAACATTATCAAAAAGAGAAAAGGACGGTATTACAGAGCAGCAAATCTCATATCTATATCTGCTTTTTCGCATAGGATGAGAACTATCGGAGCTGTAATGGCAACTATTGCCGTGCTCTCTGCAGTCGCAACAACAGGTATTGCTACCGGATACACCTTATACAGCAATACTGAAAAAAATACCTATGAAGTTATAGGATACGATATGTACTTCTATGGTGGGCAGGAGGAGCTCTTAGGTGATATCGAAAAGGCTTTTGATACCCATAACACTCGTATCATTCAGGAGTTTACAACCCAGCGGTATACCTGTAAACCCCAGATGGATGACTCTATCGTAACAGGGGCATATCGGATATCCAGCCAAACCGACTACTTCCGAGTTTACTCTCAATCTGTTTATAATAAACTGGTTACGATATCCAGAACCAATAATAAGCCTGTTGATATCAAATCAGGACAAGCACTGTATATTTATCCTTTTATGACTGATGATATTGCCCAAGAAATAAACGGGCAGGAACTCGCTTTTTCTGATCGAAAAATAACAGTGACTTCTATATTACGGGCCAATTTTGTGAGTTTTGGTGCGATTCATACTATTGTTATTAATGATAACGATTTTAATGCCCTGATAAAACGCGGAGATATTATGGATGGTGACAATGGTGGGACACCTTATGATGCAGTAACAGTGTTTACATATGAAAATCCTTTACGCTCAGCAGAACTGAACCATGATTTAAGCTTAATTCTCAGCGGTAAAACCGGGAATTTCAGAACAGCATATAGTAATTTCGATGAAAGCCTGCAGGTATTTGGGCTTATATGTTTTATTGGATTTTTTATGAGTGCGGTGTTCATATTGATGACTGCCAGTCTCTTATATTTCAAGCAGGTTATGGCAGCTGAAGAGGAACGACATCAGTATAGAATGCTCAGAAAAATCGGTATGGATGATTTATTAGAGAGAAGAGTAATAAGCAGTAGGTTACTACCGGTCTTTTTTATACCGCTGGCAGTAGGTATAATTCATTCTATATTTGCTATGAAGGCAGCGGATACAATAGTGTTTTCCAACATGATACCTGTTGGCAACTCTTATCTTACTGTACTGGCTTGTTCGAGTGTGATGTATGGCTTATATGCTTTGGTGTACGGCGTGTTTTACTTCATAACCAGGGAACAGTATTCTAGAATAGTGAAGTAGATCGGTTTTCTCGCTGGAAGCACGAAGCACCAAAGTTTTCAGCGACCGCCCGGGAAACAATCAGAATCCCTGCAGCCTGGTTAGCAGAGGGGAACGAAAATGATCCTCTGGAGGCTAATGCCAAGCCGTCTTTGGGGACGGTGAGTGAGTATCAGGGCCACAGCGAAAGAGAACATATCGGTGACCTCGAAAGTAATTGCCATGAGGGAGATTATTTGACATACTTTATAATAAGGGGGCCACCTATACACCGGCGGCCTGCGCTTGCAGGTACTATTTCCAATGGGGGGTTAGGGAATGATAGTCGGTAATTTTATGAACAAGGATGTAATAGTCCTTGATCTAAACACTACTCTTTATAACGCTGCAGAACTTTTCCTGAAAAATAAAATTGATGGTGCACCAGTGGTAGACGGTAAGATAATGATTGGGCTTTTTACGAAAACCCATCTTATTAGAGCTATGCACGCAAGAGATGACCTGAACCAGCCGGTAAAAGACTATATGACCAGGAGAGTTAGGAGCATAAGTCCAGAGGAGGAAATACTCAATGTTGATATTTCCGGAACCGGCCGCTATCCAGTAGTAGACGAAAGCGGCCAATTGGTCGGTATCATCACCAAATCAGATATAATGATCGCTTTGAGCGAAATAGTTGCTGAAATTTCCGGACAGATGGAAACGGTTATTAATTCTGCCTATAATCCGATCGTGGCTATAGATAAAGAGGGTTATATCAATATCTGGAACCGGGCCATGGAAAAGATGAGCAATCAAAAAGCCAGCGAGGTATTAGGCAGGTTCTTGAGTAACATTATACCCGAGAGCAATCTTTTAAGTGTAATAAAAACCGGCCGCAGGGAATTTGGGATAAAATTGAAGGTGGGGAACAAGCCCACTATTACCAACCGGGCACCGATTATAGCCAATGGGGAAATAACGGGTGCGGTTGCGGTTTTGCATGATCTGAGTGAAGTTGAAGCTATATCCAGAGAACTGGAATATGTTAGAGCGCTGAATGCAGAAATGGATGCTCTGATTGATTCTTCATTTGACGGGCTCTATATAACTGATGAAAATGCTATCACCATACGTACCAATAAAGCCATTAAACGCGTAACGGGACTGGAGGAAGAAGCATTTCTCCATAAGAGCATGCAGCAGCTGGTTGATGATGGAATATTATCTCGATCGGCTACTCTTATTTCTATGGAAACTAAAGCTCCGGCAACAACCACCCTGGCAACTATTACCGGCAGAACCCTGCTGGTAAGTGCTACTCCCATATTTGATGAAAAAGGCAAAATATACCGGGTGATCACTAATGTACGAGACATAAGTGAACTGAATATGCTTAAACAAAAACTGGAACAGATGGAAGGCCTCAAGCAGCATTTCGAGTTTCAGGTCAAGCAGATCAAAATAAAAGAATCAGGGGAACTGGTATTCAAAAACAAAGAAATGGAAAGGATCATATATCAAGCTGTAAAGGTAGCAGAGGTAGATTCTACGGTACTGCTTTCCGGTGAATCTGGAGTGGGTAAAGAGGTTATAGCAGAAATTATTAAGAAGAACAGTGCTCGCAAGAATGGACCGTTTGTGAAAGTAAACTGTGCTGCTATACCGGAAAATCTGATTGAGTCCGAATTATTTGGATATGATGCCGGTGCTTTTACCGGGGCCAGAAAAGAAGGTAAACCAGGCTTGTTCGAGGTCGCTAATAAGGGAACTCTATTGCTGGATGAAGTGGGTGATATACCGATTTATCTGCAGGTCAAACTGCTGCGGGCTTTGCAGGAACGAGAAATAATACGAGTAGGGGGAACTGAACCAGTAAAGATAAATGTTCGCATTATTGCTATTACCAACAAAGATTTAGCGGCCATGGTTGATAATGGTGAGTTCCGGGAAGATCTTTATTATCGGTTAAATGTGGTCCCGATTATGGTGCCTCCTCTGCGAGAGAGAAGGGAAGAAATTCCGCTGTTGATAAAACACTTTATAGATAATTTCAACCGTCGCTATAATTTAAGCAAGAGTGTGGATTCCTCATTAATAGATATATTGATGAAGCATGACTGGCCGGGTAATATTAGACAGCTGGAAAACCTTATGGAGAGATTGGTAGTAACCAGCAGTTGTGAAATTTTAACTCCCCAGCACCTCCCAGACTTTTTCGTAACGGCTGGATATGGGGGAGGACGCGGTGCAGACCAGGCGGTTAGCGTAAATAAAATAATTCCGCTAAAAGATGCAGTGGAAAATGTTGAAAGGCAATTGCTTCAGAAAACCTTTGCTATTGCCAATTCATGCGGCAAAGCTGCCAGCATTCTGGAAGTAGACGCTTCCACCATTTCTCGTAAAGCCAGCAAGTATGGTATTAAACATTGATCCCACTGGCAAAAGGTATAATGTGCCGGATTGGATGCATGAATATTCCGTCCCCAAGACTTCGCATGAGGAACACCAACTGCTCGTCTTGTGTCTCCAGGGGGACGCTCCAATTCCGCATCCGTGCGGAGCGTCGCTTTCGCCCCGTCCATGGGGCCGCCCCCTTCCGTCGCTTCACCTCGGAGGGTGTTTCTACCATGCTCCGTCGACGGCTCCTACATATTTATGCATCCAAACGGGTTTTTACGGTGGAATCAACATTAAAGAGAAAACCATCCCAGGCCGCGTTCCGTTTAAGAGGCATAAAAATCAGTAAGACCGCTGGCAGCGATCTTACTGATTTTCGAAAATCTTTAGATAATTATTGTATTTTATTAGTCTTTCTCCAAATTTTATACTTCTCCGCTTCTTTAATGAGTTCATCTCTAAACTGCGGGTGGGCGATATTTATGAGCCCTTCAGCCCGTTCCCAGCTGCTCTGACCTTTCTGATTGTACATTCCATATTCAGTAACAATATAAAAGGCCATAGAACGCGGTACCGTAACGATGGTACCAGGCAGCAGCCCCGGTACGATGCGGGATTGAATCTGGCCATCTTTGCCTTTCACGGTAGAAGTCAATGCCACATAGCCACGGCCGCCTTTAGATTTATACGAACCGAATATGAAGTCAAATTGTCCACCGGTTCCAGATATGTGGCGACCAGCTGAAGCTTCCGATGCTACCTGGCCGAAAATGTCTACTTCGATAGCATTATTAATGCAGACCATATTGTCAATTTGGCCGATAACGTACGGGTTATTGGTGTAATCAACCGGATAGCTGGCGCAGCAAGGGTTATGGTCCAGGAATTCGTAAAGCTTGTTGGTGCCCATCGCAAAAGTATAGGCCATTTTCCCTTTATCGATCTGTTTTCTCTTACCAGTAAGTTTACCGGCATCATACATATCAACAAAAGAGTCCACCAGCATTTCGGTATGCGCCCCCAGGTCTTTAAGGTCAGACTGGGCAATCATAGCTCCCACAGCGTTGGGCATACCGCCGATACCAAGCTGAATGCAATCTCCATCGTGCATTTCCGACATTATCAGTTCGGCAATTTTTTTATCGACATCACTGGCCGGAGCCCCCGGGACTTGTGCCAGGGGAGGATTAGTCTGGCTTTCAACCACGTAATCTACATCAGAGATATGTATAATTTCACGGTTTCCACCACAGCACCATGGGGCCGATGTATTTACATAAACGACCTTAGTTTTGGCAACATCCCATACTGGTGCGGAGATGGAGTTGGATGTACTGATATTGAAAAAACCATTCCTATCCATGGCGGTAACTGGTTGGAAGCAAATATCTACTGGGTCATAGCCATTTCTGTAATGTTGAGGTCCTTCATGGTAAGTTAGAGAAATGTAATTGCATAGATCTGCTTCCTGGAGCTTCCTGGATACCCCGGAAAAATGCCAATCGTTCATACAAAATGATTCTCTGTTGGGATCCACCTGGCAGACTTGGGGCATAAAGGTCATGGTGACCAGACGAATTTTTACGTCTTTTAGTTCATCTTTACGTGCTGCCAGTGCAGCATCAATTTCTATCGGCTGCTGAACAAATTCCCCGTACTGTACCCAGTCGCCTGACTTA
Organism: Syntrophomonas sp.; assembly: GCA_016841245.1. Lineage (GTDB taxonomy): Bacteria > Bacillota > Syntrophomonadia > Syntrophomonadales > Syntrophomonadaceae > JAAYJK01. The sequence goes on along the minus strand of JAENZN010000001.1, from coordinate 124,059 downwards.
ACTAACTTGGCAGCTGCTTCAGCGGTAATCAGCTTATTCTTGTATTGTTCTAACACATTACTCATTAAACATTTCCCCCTCTATTTATGAATCTTGCACATCACCGATATTTTTAAAAATTGACCATATGAATGCCAATTGACCAGTGATGCTGACCAACCCTGGCCCCAAAAACTTCGATAAATGTTTCTTATCACCTCCAATAATAAATAAAAGTTATGCATCTAGATGTTTGTTCCCGAAATTGCTGTCATGTTACTAGAAAAAGATACGCTTCATTTTAATAACATATACACGACACAGCGGAAACAAATTCTCAATAATCCAGCATCAAGTATAGAGAGGTAAGCAGTAAAAGCCTGCCTGGAAAAGCAATTATTTATATAAAACGAAATTAGCAATAGAGTTTTTGACATGTAGTATACAGCTCAGCAGTAAGAGTCTGTGACAATAAAAGGGTAAAATAAAAGAATAGCAATAAATAGACAAAAAAACTTAAAAATTGACACACCAATAGCCGTATAAGCTATTTTAACATTGATTTAAGGTATATTCAATAATACCCTGCCAGGCAGGTGCAAAAACAAAGTTTTTCATGTAGTATATGTTATGTATATCGGCATTCATCTTGAATCTCGGTACATATCTATCAATGGCATTAATTAATCGACTTGTAAACAAAAGGTTCATAAATTAAAATAATACAGGGGAAGGAGAAGTAGAACAATTTATGGATAATGATACTGATACTGAAGAAGGTAAAGCGGGTAAGCTTGATCTAATAGCCACCAAGAGTTTTGCTGTTAATCCCGATCTGGTCTATGTAATCGACTTTTTGAATCGCAGCCTCAAAGAGAAAAAGGTGACCTTCGGGCTTAAGAAAAACAAAGAATCTAACGAAATGATTATTAATATTTACGAGTTTTAGGAGTAGCGATGTATGAGTGAAGAAATAAAAAGCTTTTTTAAGGAAGTTATAAGTATTATAGTCATAGCTTTTGTTCTGGCTATGATATTAAGAACTTATGTAGTTGAAGGGAGAATCATACCTACCGGGTCTATGTTACCCACCATTCAACTTCAGGATCGGGTTATGGTTAATAAGTTTATATATTTTTTCAAGGAACCTGAACGAGGTGATGTAGTAGTTTTTGATCCCCCGGATATACTGAATAGTAAAGAAGATTATATAAAGAGGGTAATTGGCCTGCCCGGTGACACTGTGGAAGTTAAAAACGCTCGGGTATACGTGAATGGAAAAGCTCTTTCTGAACCGTATATATATGAACCGTTGAATTACGAATATGACCCGGTTACGGTTCCAGAAGGAGCCCTGTTCGTAATGGGGGATAACCGGAATGCCAGCTTTGACAGCCACAGGTGGAATGCCTGGTTAACCGAGGATCATCTTAAAGGTAAAGCGTTTCTCATCTACTGGCCTATAAACCATATAACGCTTATGGAGCGCAGTGTTGCATATGAATAGGCAATTCCTTCACTGATATTTACCAGCTTATTACAATACAGGTAGAGGTATCTTTACAGGAAGACGTAAAAGCACTGCGGCCTTTCAAACAGGTAAAAACTACGAACGGGAGATTGCATGGGAGTGAAAATTTTATTAGCCAATGATGATGGAATTAATGCCGGAGGGATAAGAGCTCTGATAAAAGAACTCAGCACCATGGGCGATTTATATGTAGTAGCCCCTGATCGGGAAAGAAGCGGTACGGGTCATTCTATAACGGTTTTTGAACCTATCATAACCCAGAAGATAGAAATAGATGGGGTTAAAGCTGCCTGGATTGTTAGAGGGACCCCGGTAGATTGTGTGAAATTGGCGGTGGGGAAGCTACTGCCGGAAAAAATGGACCTGGTAGTCTCCGGGATAAACCATGGACCCAATTTGGGTACGGACGTACTCTATTCGGGTACGGTTTCTGCTGCTGCCGAGGGCGTAATTATGGGAGTGCCTTCCATCGCAGTATCTTTAAACTCATATCAGGACAACATGGATTTTAATTTCTCGGCGCGCTTTACCCGCAACTTTATCAAAACTGTCATGAGACATGGTATAGATCAGAGGACAGTGGTCAATATCAATATTCCTCCCCTTCCTCCTAAAGAGATTAAAGGTATTCGTATAACCAGGCTGGGAGTAAGGAATTATGATAATCTTTTTGAAGAACGCCAGGATCCCCATGGTAATACTTATTACTGGCTGGGAGGTGGCGTAAGAAAAGAAGAACAGGAACAAGATAGTGATGTTCTGGCGGTAGAGGAAAATTACATCAGTATTACTCCCATACATTTGGATCTTACCGATTATGTATTGATCGAAGAGTATAAGCATGTCTTCCGCCGTTATTTAGATTTTTTTGATGGGGACAAGGCATGATTGCAATAAGCCTGATATTAAATACAGCAATATTCTTTTTTATAACTAACTGGTCTTATCTACAGAATAGGAAAGCTGATCCAAATTATCCCGACCGTCCCTGGACCAAGGTTATAATATTTCCCCTGGCTTTGGGGATAGTCTTCACCCTGATAGTAGATGCCTTTAAAGGAGTTATGATATACCAGCTAATACTGTTTCTAATAGCAGCTCTGCTTTTATACTGGATATTTTTTGTTATGAATAACCGGAACAGATAATAATGTAAAAAAATTTTGCTACTTGGATAAATATATAGTACCATTTTTACAGTTACAGTATATTGTGAGGAGGTCGTTTGATGAAGGTTTACCCTACGAATAAAATTCGCAACATAGCTCTTGTTGGTCACGGAGGAACAGGTAAGACTTCACTGGCAGAAGCTATGATCTTTAATACCGGGGCTACTACGAGATTGGGGAAGGTAGATGATGGAAATACAGTAGCCGATTTTTTGCCAGAAGAAGTAAAGAAGAAGATTACTATCAGTACATCTCTGGTACCCTGTGAGTACAGGGACCATAAAATAAATGTTTTAGACACCCCTGGTTTTGCGGATTTCTATTTTGAAGTTATCGGAGCAGCTAGAGTTGTAGATACTCTAGTTATGATTCTATCGGCCAATGCCGGGGTAGAAGTTCAAACCGAGGTTGTCTGGGAAGATTTCCCCGATATGCCCAAACTGGTATTTGTGAATAAAATGGATCGGGAAAATGCGGATTTTTCCAAGGTGCTGGATCAGTTGAAAGACACCTTTTCTGATGTGGTGGTTCCAGTCCAGATTCCAATAGGTTCAGAAAGCAGTTTCAAAGGAGTTGTGGATCTGGTCAAAATGAAAGCCTACAATTTTGAAGAAGGCAGCGGGAAAATGACCGAGGGTGAAATACCTGCTGATATGATGGATGACATAGAACTGTATAAAGAACAGCTTATTGAAGCTGCAGCAGAAGCAGATGACGATCTGCTGGCTAAATATTTGGAAGGTGAAGAATTAACTGACGCAGAAATTCTGACTGGGATAAAGAAAGCTGCCGCTTCTGGCTCAGCAGTTTTTGTATTCTGTGGCTCAGCAGTCAAAAATATAGGCATCCAGCCATTCATGGATTTTATAGTTGATTGTGCTGCTACCCCGGAAGACAACCTGTTATACCAGGACATGGATCAGTCCAAGCTGGCCATACAGGTCTTCAAAACTATTGCAGACCCATATATAGGCCGTCTTAATATGTTCCGGGTATTTACTGGTACCATGAAAGCGGATAATTCGTATTATAATGCCAGCAAAGAAAAAGACGAGAGAATTGCACAGCTGCTGGTGATGACCGGCAAGGAACAATCGGCAGTTCCCGAACTTAACTCCGGGGATATTGCCGCCGTAGCCAAACTGAATACAACTGCTACCGGTGATACCCTTTGCCAGAAGTCGAACCCGGTATCCATGGATCCTATCGAATTCCCGCAGCCTACCCTCAACATGGCTATTGAGCCCAAGAGCAAAGGCGACGAAGATAAACTGAGCGGTGCTCTGCAGAGAATAAAAGAAGAAGACCCTACCATAATAATCGAAAAGAATACTGAGACCAAGCAGACCCTCTTAAAATCAATGGGAGACACCCATGTAGATATAATAATAGAAAAATTAAAAAGTAAATTTGGGGTAGATGTTATCAGTAAAGATATGAAAATACCCTATCGTGAAACTATAAAGGCTACCGTGGAAGCAGAAGGTAAACATAAGAAACAGAGCGGTGGGCATGGACAATATGGGCATGTTAAGATCCGATTTGAACCGCTGACTGAAGGTGATTTCGAATTTGGTGAGCAAGTTTTTGGCGGATCAGTACCACGTCAGTATTTCCCAGCGGTAGAAAAAGGACTGATGGAGGCTCTGGATGAAGGAGTACTGGCTGGCTACCCGGTAACCAGTTTAAAAGCTACTTTGTTTGATGGGTCCTACCATTCGGTAGACTCCTCTGAAATGGCCTTTAAAATGGCAGCCCGCTTGGCCTTCAGGAAGGGCCTGGAGGGAGCCAAACCAGTTCTATTGGAACCTATTATGAATGTAGAAATCATTATTCCTGAATCCTTCATGGGCGACATCATTGGCGACTTGAACAGCAAAAGGGGGCGGGTTCAGGGTATGGAACCGGTTGGTAAAAAACAGCTTATCAAAGCCCAGGTGCCCCTGGCGGAAATGGCCAGATATACTATAGACTTAAAGTCCATGACCCAGGGTCGGGGTAAATTCACCATGGAATATTCACATTATGAGGAAGTACCGGCTCAGAATGCCGACAAGATCATCGAAAAAGCCCGGCAGGAAAAAGAAGAAAAAGAAAAATAAACCAAAAAATGCGACAGGGGAAGAATTTCTCTGTTGCTTTTCCTTTTATAGAGTAAGCGTAAACGAATAAAGCCGCGCTCACTGGCGCGGTCCACCTTCATAGCAGCCGTGTTTCAATCCAGAAACGCGGTATTTTTTTGTGTGCACAGGTATGGGCGCAGTCTAATGGGTGAGAGTAATTTATCCCAAGTTCCCAGTCTTAAATTTTCCCTCAACTGTGCAAAAATACAAGACTTTGTTATAATATCATCGAATATAATGAGCAAATTATTAATATCCCTGCAGGCTTATAACTAGTCTATTTGTATCAATTTTCAATTTTGGCTATTCTAGTTGGCACTTTCATTATGAAAATAAACAATATAGGTTTAGGCATAATTCTCAAGAACAGAGCTTGAAGATTCTCACAAATCATTCAAGCTCTTAATATCAATATATATATAATCTAGCTAATTATTTCCTTTGCAATTATAACAAAGGAGTAAATACATGGAGATATCTGGTATGGAAATAAATGACTTAAAGGTGAGACTCAATGAATTAAAAGAACAGATCCTTTTACAGGAAAAACTGATAATTGATAATATGAAGTCATTTTTCGATAATAAACCCAAGTATGTTGTTTTTATTTCGGTTAGTGATGGAATATCGCGTGCCCATGTTTGTAAAGGAATTGGCAATTCGGTTGATACTAGCTGGATGAATGCAATCGACATAATGAATAAAAAAATTAAAAACATTGAATTTAATCCTATGTGGATTAAAGCTGATATTGTTAAAGAGATCAATGAATACACGTATGATGCTTTTATTGATTACATCTCTCATATAAAAACTAATTATTTCAGAGAAGGTATTTCTTTTGATAAAATGTTTAATTCAGCATTTTTAGAACAGGAAGTAAATTCAAACGTATTTATTGATGGAAAAAAGGGCTCTGCTATAAAGCATATTGTATGGAAAAATTTAAACTTCTACATAAAAAATAATCTTGGAATGAGCTATATGGTTGACGAGAATTCAATAGAAAATGTTTATACATTCAAAACGATTGGCTTTTTTCATGATGGTATTACGTGTCATAAATTGAATAATGAATGGCTTAACAATGGACGTCGTTATATTGAAAATATTGATCAAGAATTAATTGTAGCTATAATAAAAAAATCCTCAAATTATTTATCAAAGCAGCTTGATGATTCAGGTAAATTCCGATATGGATATTTTCCTTGCTTTAACAAAGAAGTCCCAGGTTATAATATACTGCGACACGGGAGTACAACTTACTCAATGATTGAAGCATATGAGATAACTCAGGATGCTGAGTTGGGAGAGGCCATTAGATCATCCTTGAATTACCTGATAAATGAAGGTATTGAACGCCTCGAAGGTGCTGATGGAGTTACCAGAGCTGTGGTGGTTGAAAGGACTAGAGACAATGAACTCAAATTGGGTGCAAATGCTCACGCTATACTAGCATTATCAAAATATACTGTGGTATTTAATGATCAACAATATATGCAGTTGATGCATGAACTGGCTGAAGGGATTGACTTTTTCCATAATAAACATAACGGATCCTTTGTCCATATTTTAAATTTTCCTGATTTATCCTTAAAAGAAGAATATCGAACTATTTATTATGATGGAGAAGCAGCTTTTGCTTTAATGAGATTGTATGCTCTTGATAAGAATGATAAATGGCTGAATATCGTTGAGCAAGCCTTTAAGCATTTTATCCAGAATAAATACTGGAAATACAAAGACCATTGGCTAAGCTATTGTTCCTATGAGTTGGTAAAATATAAACCAGAAAGAAAATATATTGAGTTTAACCTAAAGAATGCCAGTGGTATTTTGGATTTTTGCCTTACCCGGGAGACTACCTATCCAACCCTACTCGAATTGCTAATGGCTACATATGGTTTGACTGAAAAAATGAAAAAAGAGAACCTGTTTCCTGAATTACTTCAATCTTTTGATGAGGACAAACTTCTGAGAGCTATTGAGCATCGTGTGGAACACCAATTGAATGGATTGTATTTCCCGGAAGTGGCCATGTATTATAAGGTGCCGATTAATATTCTGTGGGCCTTTTATATTCGGCATCATTCTTTCCGTTCCAGAATTGATGATATCGAACATAATATTTCGGGGTACTGCAATTATTATCATAAGATGCTTAATAAGCCGTTTACTAGGGCGTGACAAAAACTATATTCTTGATGAAAAACTATACATTACATCAGTCATGGGGTCGGACGGAGTGCTTGTAATTAACGGCTATGACGAAACCTTGACAGGAAGTCGGCTTTACTGATAAGTAGATAATTACAGGACTGGAGAGTTCCACGAATTTATTGAGCTTAAATATAACAGGTTTTCTTTTCTTGATACAGCCAGAATGTTGCGTCAGTCTTTACAAAAAGGTGCGGATGAAAGATAGACTAATATTACAGGGGTAAACTATATGATGTAGTGGTTAACCGAAAATATGTGTTATCTTTTATAATCTATGTGGTAAAGCACGTTGAGACAGTCAAGGTGCAAAAATTCCTCCGTAACATAGCTTGTCTATCCTAAGGCATCAATGGCGGAGGGATTAGTTGAACAGGTAAAGACCTTCTGGAAAGTGAAATATTTATTGCATTGCTCCCATAAACTACCAAGGAGAGGTAGAATTCTCCTAGTGAAGATAGGGAGCATTTTTGGAATATTACCAGCGCCTATTATATGGAATTCCAGTTTCCAAAGGGTGGGGTATATTTTCGGCAATATAAACAATATGATAATGAGTTGAATAGTCATGGGGCAGGGAAGAAGAATATTTCACTAAACTCCAGGCAGCATAAACAACTCCAGCAGCAGATATAATAATTGCCAGCAGGTAAGCCGGATTCTCAGTATAAACTAGAGCGAAAAATGATAATTGGCTTATCAATAGTTCTATTATTAATAGGGTTATGGTAAAAACATTCTTCATCATAACAAAATTATTAACAATTATTATTCCATTCAAACGGGGTCAGGCAATAACTTCCTCAAGAAGGCAGGGAGACTGAATTCTCCCCTGTGACAGCAACAGGCATCCGACATCCGACAGGAATTGTCATTTTCTAACGCATGTAATATAATAATTTTAACCAATCATAGTAATAAATGCCTATCTTATATGCGCGAGCTTCAAAAATCAGAACAATAAATGAACGGGGATAAGGAATGAATCAGATCAAAATATTATTGTGCAGTGATTCACCATTATATACACAGAGTTTGTCTATTGCCTTTAGAGAACACTATGCCTTTAAGGTAGTTGACAATGTCGGTTCAATGGAGTTACTTAATACTGCCCTTCGTATTCAACCGGATGTAGTGATATGGAAAGTGGATGATGCCAGACTTTTGAATGGCATAAGTGAACTTAAGAGCAAATGCCCCCTGGTGCTGGTGGTGGTGGTAGTGGAAGATCCCAATAAATTTGATATGATTCAATTGCTTAAAAGTGGTATTCGGGGTTGTTTACCATCTAGACTTTTACCGGCCCAGATTGTAAATTCTGTGGAATTGATTGTACACGCTGGAATTATCTGCCTGGCCAGGTTGGGCCCAGAACACTTTAGTAATGTACTGCTGGAAGAAAAAGAAGCTTCCGACTTGAATTCTCTAACCAAGCGGGAACGTGAAGTACTGTCCTTGTTGAGTGAGAACTGTTGTAACCAGGAAATAGCCGCTTCTCTGAGTCTATCAGAATCAACAGTAAAAACTCATCTCAGCAATGTTTTTAAGAAACTGAAAGTCCGCAACCGTACCGAGGCATTACGGGTAATCTTCAACCATGACAATGAACAGTCATAAAAAATAGTAAAGGGACGAGGATATAAGCGATTTTAGGAAAAAATATGGACCATCTGGTTGATGATAGTAAAATGCCTTACCTGGTTGACACCCATATTCCTGCTGATATGGACTTTTTGTCTGAAAAGGAAGCTGTAAAAGTAAAAATTTCTAAATATAATCTGGACCCCAGTCAGGTTCTGTATAATCTTGACCGTATCAATTCTGTAAAAAACTTACCAGTATGGATAGACCATGATATACAGGATAGGTAGAACAGAAACAGCTCCATGTCTAAATTAATAAAATAATATGATAAAAACATACCTCCTCATAACAAACTATATCACCCCCGTAACATATTATTCAGAAAAATAGCGCACTTCTGTATACATTGCAATAGTGGGATTTATCACCTTTAAAAATCTGAAACCACCCTATTGGACCAGGACGATAGTCTAGAACAATAGGAAATAAGAACTAGTACGTTGGCGATAATGAGGCCAGGAACTAATACTCGGAATTAGCGCTTAATGAACAAGATGAATATCATATACCCCGGAAATAAGCCTTTTCAACGATAAGCAAGTAATATTCAGTACCGATTATTACTTTCATAAAAATAGACTATTTTCAAACTTGAGGTTAATAGAAAATTAGGGTCATAGCATAGTAAGCTAATGGTACCATTCTGTATAGGACAATATACCAACAGTTTGGAATACCTGTTAGAGAGGTTTGCTGATGACAAACCATATAGAGAAAAAAGGTACAAAGACTATGATTCCTAATTTAATAAACTTGATCCTTCCAGTTGACAAAAAGGAAGAAACTGACAGTTCCGGAGCAACTAATCCCGTTGCCTGCGTACGCAATTCTTTGTTAATTGTCCGTTTATTATTGATATCATTGACTTCATTGTTCTATCTGATCGGTCCGCCGCAATCTCCCCTGTTTATTAAAATACTGGTGGTAAGTGCCATGCTGGCTGCCGTTGTTCTATCCCAGAACCTTTATCATAGTAAAGAAATTGAGGATGTTTTGGCTCACCTTTATAACCCGGCTGAAATAGCACTGGAGGAAAAGGCGATAAGCAAAGAGCACCAAAAGCCTGCCTTATTGCTTACCTTGATTGGGATTGAAACATTGGGTACGCTGCTCTTGACTTTGCCGACCGGCGGGCTTGACAGCCCATTTGTATGGTATGCTTTAAATCCCATTATAGCAGCAGCTTTTTATCTGGTCTCTTATTACTCCTGGATGACTATGGGAGTATTTCTCAGTGCGGCCTTGCTCTTCAGCTATATCCTGCCGGAAATTACCAATACCTTAACAATAGAGTTATTCAATCACATGAGTTTGATTATGCTGTTCTGCCTGTGCACGTCTCTGGCCCAGGTAGCCGCAGCTTTATACAAGAAACTGGCCCGGGCTTATTCTCAATTGGAAAGCGCCCATAAAGAAAGCGAAAGTGCCCTGGAGCATATATCTTCACTTTACCAGGCCCTGGAAGCCTGTTCGACTGGAGAAGATCAGGCTCAGATGGCCGATTTGCTGGCTGCCTATACGGCTAAACTCTGCCACCGTCCTTCGGCTTGCCTTATGTTTCAGGAAGGTGGGATGGAAGAAAAGCCAGGAGGCATGGGGGAACTGCTGAAGACTGCTGGAAATGCAAATCAGCTTGATCATCGGGTATTGGAAGAAGAAATGAATAGAACCTGGAACCAGATAGAAGCATATCCGAATGATATTCTGTCCTTGGATATTGATATTAATAAGCGTCTTGTTTATCAGCCGATTGCTTCCCATGGTGAATGTTTTGGTATTCTGGCTTACCTGGACCATGGGGAGCGAGATCAGTCCAACGAGGAGCAGATAAAATCTCTATCCTTTCTGGCTGGCCTGGGGGGGATTGTTCTGGAACGTCTAAAAGCGGATCAGCTCTATGGCCGCTTCCTGGTAAGTGAAGAACAAAACCGCATTGCCAATGAAATACATGACGGAGTGGCCCAGTATCTATTCAGTGTGGTATGTGCTGTAAATACACTCTCCAGGCAGGATGCCAGCCTGCAGGATGAAAAAGTACAGCAGCAGCTAAAACTGCTGGAAGACACGGCCAGCCAGGCATCCCGGGAACTTAAAGCGTCCATATATGGATTGAGCCCGCGCAAGCGGGGAGAAAGTATATTTGTAGATACTATGGCTTCCTATCTGGATGATCTGGGCCGGCTGCACGGGATACAGGTAGACCTGCAGGCCGAGGGAAGTGAAGAGGTAGTAAGCCCGGCCCTTCGCAAAGCGTTGTATCGTATGCTCAGGGAAGCCAGCAGCAATGCTTTGCGCCATGGGAAATGCACTTCACTCCAGGTGGCCCTGCACATGTACCCGGGGCAAACGATACTGGAGATAAAAGATAATGGTATCGGATGGCAGTTTAAAGGAATTCGCGCTGATGAAAAATCCGGGCTTGGTCTGCGCAATATGACCCAGGCCGCTGAACTATTTGGCGGAGAATTAGAAATAGAGACCCGGTCTGGGAAAGGAACCACCGTCAGGTGTGTCATCCCCAAAGCGGCTCCTGGAAAGGACCAGGAGGGGGATTTTTATAAAGTTGGTATTCATTGATGATCATCCTCTAGTGATGTTAATTATAAGCTAAAATGTCCATTTACCAAGAAATATGGTTGGTTTTGCCATTTGTGATCGAATTGTAACTCCAACTTATTAAGATAACTTTAGAAAAGGAAACATCATGAGATACATCATTCTCGAAGAGATAAGAGAGGCAAGGAGGGGAATTAATTTGAAACTGGTACTTATTGATGATCATCCATTAGTACTGCAGGGCATTAGTTCAATTATGCAGTATCAAGACGATTTTGAAGTAGTTGGAACTGCCTTCTGTGTTGAGGAAGGATTGAAACTGATAGGTGACCATAAGCCGGACATAGCCATAGTTGATCTGAGGCTGCCCGGAGAAAATGGACTTGATTTGATCACCCGAGGGAGAAAGCTGGCCTCTGGATGCCGATTTATCATTCTGAGTTCAGGCAGTGAACGAGCGGATGTAAGGCGTGCATTAAATGAAAAAGTTGAAGGATACATACTCAAAGAAGCCACACCCGAGGAAATTATAACTGCGGTTCGCCTGGTGGCTAGGGGCAGAACCTATATTGATCCATCCATTATGCAGTCTTTCATGTGTGAAGAAAAAGACCCCATCGAAGAACTTACCCCCCGGGAAATGGAAGTGCTGGCAGCACTGGCCAGCGGCATGTCCAACCGGGATATAGCTACCAGCCTGTTTGTGACCGAATATACAGTAAAAAAACACGTAAGCCAGATTTTAGACAAATTAAATATGTCTGATCGTACTCAGGTGGCATTGTACGCATTTTCACGTGGGTTTGGTCAGCTTACTGCCTTCTGCAGCTGATAAACCAAGCCTAAAGAGATTAAAATAAATTTAATAATGGTAATTTTACTATTTGTAATCGTGGTGTGACTCTGGCTTGTTGTGATAGCTGCAAAGAGTGACGATGGTGATAAAAAACCGGATAGCTTAGCCGAATTACAGTTGCATTAGGCTGCATAATCAAAAATGCAACCCGACCAGATGAGGTTCATGATCAGCATTGAGCTGCCTGACAATTATGCATCTGACAGGAAATACATCCCAATGACTTATGGCACTAAAGTATAACGACAGGATTATCTCATAGGACACAGGAAGAATAGACCACAGAGTGTAGGGACCAAAGCAGTATCATAGTAAAGTATATGTACAGCATAGGCTGATGGCTTTTTGGCCAGTGCTGAGCGAGACAGAAATCCTAAAATCTCGCCAAAGGCCCAACCTGCAAGAAAAGGAAAGAAGGTGATACCATTAACAAATCATTGAGATATAAGAACAAAAACAGCAGATGGCCGTTATTGATGATTGTCGTTGCCGTTGTAGCGGGCATGGGCTTGATAGGATCTGCGATGGCTCTATGGGGAGACACCCTGTGTATCAATGAAGATGTGGATACCGGATATGTGGACATCGACTTTACTGCTAGTTCCGGGTTTAAAGTCTCTGGTAGTAGTGGGGATTGTTGTGGGTCTGGTGGTATTGACACTGAAATTACTGATAATGACAATACTCTGGTTGTAGATGTTGATAAAGGCTGGCTTTGGTCTGTCTGGCAGACTGACTTTACAATTACCAACAATGGAACCATTCCTGTTAAATTAGAAGACAGTACATTCAGCATGAAAAATACAGACGTATATGAATATTTGGTTGAACCGCAGGATGGGACTGTTATTGATCCGGGTGCATCAGTGACTGGCAGTGTTCAAGTGGAGATAAAAGCACTTAAAAGTAAAGACCGTACATTTGATGGATATATCAAATTTGTACCCTGGAATGATGGTAGTACAAGTAATTGGAGTGAAACTCTGCACATTGATGGAGACATGAATTACTAACTAACTTGCAACCACGCGGCCTAACTGTAATTACTACAGATCCGCTGGTGATAGATTTAAAAAGCTATATAAAATTTTGTAAAGTTAAAAAGGAGGAAAAAAAATGAAAAAGATGAAAGTTTTGGCGTTGGTAATGGTATTTGCCTTTGCCGCCCTGGGCGGAGCTTATGCCATGTGGTATGACGATCTGGTGGTCGATGAAACAGTTTCTACCGGTTATCTGGATTTAGAGTGGAACACATTACAAGTGCCTGATCCAAGCCCGAATTACGAAGGGTATGATGGAGATGTATATGGTGTTACCGAAGGCAATGAAGGATTGGATGAATTAGACCCCGGTAATCCCAACAATGCTAAAAATGTCGGTTACCTGGACGCCGAGATCGTAGATGATGGTGGTAGTGATATAGATTCCGATCTTGACCAGTTAAATATTACCCTTGGCAACGGCTATCCCGGTTATCAGGATCGCGTTTTCGCGACTATTGAGAATCTGGGCACAGTACCGGCCAAGTTTGATATTAACGCACTTGACATCCCCGATTGGCTGATTGTAGAAATCTGGTTTGATGCCGATCCTACCAGATCCAAAGATGATGGTGAAGATTTTATGGTTTGGAGCAATGCAGACGGTTATGACTCCAAACTAGATTTGCAGGGTTATCAGATCGATCCCGGTGAAACCATTCCCGTAGCAGTATATACCCGGGTTCTGCAGGCAGCTCCTCAGGATACGGATATAGACTTTACTATCACCCTGCAGGCTCAGCAGTGGAATGAATTCGGACTTCCGGACAGCGGTATCTATGAAAATCCTAATGGTGATCAAGGAATTCTGCCCAGTGAGATTATTACTCAAGATAGAAAAGACCCGTTGTATGACTCTGATAATGGAACAAACAATGATGAAGGTAAATATTCAGATTATAACAATACCACCAATACTATATAAATAACATGTTAGCTAGCGGGGAGAAGGAGAGTCTTCTCCCCGTTTCTCTTTTGTGGATGCCAGAGATAGGCTGGGAAAATGAGCAATCTGGATTGAAAGGCTGTGGTTGATATGAGCGGCCTTTTTTGTGCTCATCGCCAGATAAGCTGCCTGGGCTTTGAGACAGCTGATACAAATCAGAAAAGCAGGCAGGAATTTACCACTTTATGTCTAATACGTACTAGGAATGAGCATCCAGTATCTTATATCTGGGCGTCAGGTTGACTGTGGGAGGGATCAATATTTCCGGGATCGGAGTCAAGCTATTAGAAGACAGAAAATCTATATCTTATCCTCTTATTCTGTTATTTTTGATAATAGCAGCCTTTCTGATGGATAACCTGGTATTTGGGCCCCGGGTAGGAGGTTTATCCGGCAACTATATTTATCCATCCCTTATGTGGCTGCTGCTTTTCGCTTTTACCTTTTACTTGCCCGGGGTGAAAAACGCCGGAAGCTTGAGATCAAAGCGCTTGGTGCGCTGGCTGGCCCTGCTCTGCGTTTTCATAGGTCTGCTGTTTATAATGGTACAGGGATTCATGGGCGGCTTCGGGCAGAGTCCCTACGATCACAGCCTGGTAGGGATAACAATAAATATTCTGACCTTGGGCAGCAGCCTATTAGCTGTGGAATTCACACGCTCCTGGCTGCTCAATCGGTTTTTTGCCAAACGGCCCCGGCTGGGTATTCCGGTGGTAGCCTTGTTTTATATGATTTACTCCCTGCCTCTGAATAAACTGACCAATCTTCATGGGGCCAAGGCCATGACCGAGTTTTTAGGCACCAATATTTTCCCCGGACTGGTCCAGAACTTGCTGGCCACACTGCTGGCTTTCCTGGGCGGGCCGATCCCGGCGGTCATTTACCGGGGCAGTATGCTGGCTGTGGAGCGCTTGTCTCCGGTACTGCCCCAGTCCAACTGGGCCATTACCACCCTGCTAGGTACCCTGGCTCCCATCATCGGAATGATCCTGGTTTACCAGATATATAATGAAGAAGCCGGCCATACTCGGGCTTCACATCAAGGAGGGAGTATGTTTAGCCCGTTTTTTACCAGTATAGCTTGCATACTCATCATCTGGTTCTGTGTAGGAGTATTCAGTTACAGCCCCCGGGTAATAGTGAGCGGCAGCATGGTGCCGGTTATGAATATCGGGGATATCGTAGTTGTTCATAAAATTCCCGGCAGCCAGGCCAGGCTGGGGGATATAGTTATGTTCCAAATAGGCAGTATGAAAGTCACCCACCGCATAGTGAGGGTAGAGGGTGAAGCAGGCCAGAGGTATTTTACTACCAAGGGAGATGCCAACAGTAATCCGGAGGGCGATCTGCTCTATGAGAAAAATGTGCTGGGTAAAGTGGTTATGGTTATCCCTCAGCTTGGCAAGCTAACTCTTCTGCTGAGGGGCAGTTAGAATATCCCTGAGCATGCGGTTTATCATAAATAATTACCAAGGGGGCAGGTTTATGAACAGAAAGAAAAAAATCAGACCGAAGCTGCGTAAAGGCATAATAGCAGTGCTGGTATTATTGCTGCTGTTTTCAATGGGTATGGGCTTCTGGTGGTTTAAGCAGCCTGCGGAAACGGAACAGCAGGTACCGCTTTATGGTTTTAAGCAGGCGACCGGTATAGACTACCGGGTATATTTTTTGAAGAATGATTTTATTCCTGATGAGAGTGCCGGATCTGGTCGGGCCTATATTACTTCCTTGACCGATTATATCGATACTATCTTTACCTATCAGATGAACGGGGAGCAGCAGGCTCAAATAAGCGGGGAATACCAGGTCACCGCTGCCTTGAATGGCTATGTGACCCGGGAAAAACCGGGGAGTCAGAATAATGAAAAGGAACTGGTGCCCCTTTTTAGCAAGGAAGATATACTGATACCTGCCACCCCCTTCAATGCTGATGACAGTACACTTACGGTGTCTGCTGAATTCCCGCTGGATTATGTCGCTTATGCCGATTTTATAAGTGACATGACCAGAGAATTAAGATTAACTGCTGATTTGATTCAATTGCAGGTTACTTTTCATGTCGCCGCCCAGATTGACACCCCGGATGGAGAAATCACCCGGGAGATGGCACCGGTCATGATAATCCCGGTGGAGGGCAATACCTTTATGGTAGAGGGGCAGTTGGCTGAACAAAAAGAAGACTATATAAGCGAGACCCAGCTTACCCCGGTGCCGGGAGTAAAAGATAAGCGTACCGTTTATGCTATTGCAGCAGTTGTATTTCTGCTCCTGCTGCTGGGGATGCTTCTTAAAACCACGGCCAAAAAACTGGACCCGGTACAAGAAGAATTGAAAAAGATAATGAAAAAACACGGGGATTGGATTGCCGTCGGTCAGGGGCGCATACCGGCTTTGTCTTCGGAGAAGATGCTGCCCATGCAGTCCTTTGACGATCTGCTGAAAGTGGCCGATGAAGCGGGACAGCCTATCCTATATGAAGAAGATTATCAGCAGGGGCTTCATTCCTTCTACGTGATCAGTGAATTGATCATTTACCATTATATCCTGGGAGGCAAATCGAAAGATAGCAGGGAATGAGTAGCTAATTCTGGTATGGATCTATACTCTATTCCTGTATCTATCTGCAGACGCCGATGAGTGAACAGGAGATAGCTGCTCCTTCAAGGGTGAAGGTATTCTATTATTAAGTCAGCTGCTATAAAATAAGGGATTTTGAAAGCTTGTGGTACTTTAGTGTAAATGTCAGCTTAATCCCTAGGATACATAAACACTAGACTCGGGTGCGTAGTTATAATTTGCTTTAAGTGCTATATTATTATAGTATAGGTGGATTATCTTAGCAAGACCATAACGGAGAGGTTATTTCTCAGTTACATAAAATCGTAGATGAATATGAAAGACGGAAAGGGGGAAGTGTACTTGAGAAAGCTTGGATACGTTTTATGCTTGATTATGATTTTTTCTTACATGATGGTGGGTACTGTTTATGCAGATACTGCGAAAAACTTAATTGAATGGGACCAAGACTATTGTGAATCAAACGATGACCCCGATGATAATAAGTTAGATTCTATGGACCCGGGTAATCCAAATAGCGATGGTGTTATGGATATTGGCAGTTTGGATATCGTTGAGGTTACTGCTGGTACTATAACATGTGCTATTGACAATGCTTATCCGGGTTATCAAGCTAATATCAATACCAGGATAATTAATGTTACCAAAAATCCGGTGAAAATCACCTCTGTTAGAGTGGAGGATAAACCTGATTGTATTCTGGTAAGTCTTAGAGATACTGATGGGGATGAACTTGTTGGCGATGAGCTTACTTTGTCCAAAGACAGCAGTATGGATGTAGTGCTTATTACTCGTGTTTTGCAGTCAGCTCAGCAAGCCACTACTTATAATTTTAGTATTGTAATAGAGGCCCGGCAAGACGAAAGCCATAGTTCAGGTGGCGGTGGCGGTAGCAGCAGTTCAAGGAGAAGCTCAGATGAAGAAGAATTAGTAATAGAACCAGAAGATAATCCAACCACTGACCCTGAGGAAATAACGCCACCGGAGCCCGAAGGTATTAGTTTGCCGATAAAACTTCCAGAACTGCCTATTACTGGCGGTAATATAATGATGTTTATTGGTTCAGGTGCTGCTCTGGGCGGACTGGGAATTATGTTTAAACGCCGCAGGAAATAAGTGTTATATGGCCAGAAAGAAAAGAAGAACTTTATTAAAACTAAACCGCTGGAGTACCCTGATAATAATAGCAGGCGTAAGCTTAGTACTTTACCCGTTGCTGACAGATTTTTATGCCTGGTATGAACAGGATGACCTGAAAGAGCAGATCGTAAATAGCGAGGATATAAATATACCGCCCGATGATACTGATGTGTCATCGGGCACTGCTGTTTTTGATGGAGCGCTGCTGGAAATCCCAGCCATAGATTTATCTGTTCCGGTACAGGAAGGAACTTCCCTGGATCTGCTGGCCATATCACCGGGGCGATATACGGAATCAGCACTCCCGGGCGAAGGCAATACGGCTATTGCAGGACATCGCAATATGTATGGAAACCCTTTTCTCCACCTGGCGGAATTGCAACCGGGAGATAAGATTTTTCTTTCCTATGATGATGAAGTCTATGAATACGAAGTGGAAGAGCTGTATACCGTGGAGAACAATGACTGGAGCGTGATTGAACCCTGTGGATATGCAGCCCTGACCCTGACTACCTGCCACCAGGATGGACGCTCTGTCCGTCAGATAGTACGAGCCCGCCTGCTGACTGATAATTAAAATTCGCCTGCATATCAGTGATCAAGCATTTCTTACCCAGCAAAGAGTCCATCTACTTGAAGTATGATCTTGCCTATACTGATCTGATTTTCGCCAATAAGTAACAACTTCGGGTAAAGCCGTCGGAGAATGTATTTTCCTCAACGAGTGTGCGGTGGAGTGGTCGAATACGAAGGGCCGCGAATCACTTCCAGCACTACAATCGTATAGCCGTGAATTTATTCGCGGCTGGGAAAGATAATGTTGTTATTCGCGGCTGGGAAAGATAATGTCGTAATTCACGGCAGCAGAGAAATGCGAGGCAGAACCATGACCTGAGCGAGGATTTATGGTAAAATTTATATGTTGCATATATCGGAAGGGGGTACTTACCGGGTTTTAATAACCGGTAGATAATTATATGATAAAAGAATGTCTTAACCAACTGGGCCTAACCTCAATCCAGGCGGTGTTTGCCAATACAATAGTCAGAGCAGTAATTGGCGCTTTGTTTATATATCTGGTTTTTTTGCTAGTAGACAAAGTGGTGAAAAGATGTATTTTCCCCTGGATAGAAAAACTGACCC
This sequence comes from Syntrophomonas sp., assembly GCA_016841245.1. Classification (GTDB taxonomy): domain Bacteria; phylum Bacillota; class Syntrophomonadia; order Syntrophomonadales; family Syntrophomonadaceae; genus JAAYJK01. The sequence continues at coordinate 105,138 of JAENZN010000001.1, read as the reverse complement.
GGAAAAGCGGGAACGAATTAGATGATAAACTAGCAGCTGCATTTTTTAAGCCTATTGAATGGTTTATACTGTTAACCGGATTGTTTTTTGCCCTTCGTTACCTGCCTTTGAGCATCAGTGCGGACAACATCATACTGGATATTTACCGGTCCCTGGTCATCGGGCTTATTACCTGGGGGTTCTATGCTTTATCTTCTGGAGAATCAGTTTTATCCCGGGAAATTAAAGAAAAATTTAAAGTAGATGATATACTTATTTCGTTTTTTTCCAAGGTGGTACGATTCATAGTATTAGCCCTGGCCATAGTCATCATAGCTCAGGAATGGGGTTATGAAGTTGATGGTTTCATTGCTGGATTGGGATTAGGTGGTTTGGCCTTCGCCCTGGCAGCCCAGGATCTTCTTTCCAACGTATTTGGGGGGATCGTAATTATAATGGAAAAACCATTTTCGATAGGAGACTGGATAGTCACTCCCAGTGTGGAGGGAATAGTTGAAGATATAAATTTTCGCAGTACTAAAGTGAGGGCTTTTGCCCAATCACTTATAACAGTACCGAATTCTACCCTGGCCAAGGAAGCGATTACCAATTATACTCGTATGGGTAAAAGACGAATTACCTTTCAACTGGGAGTTACTTATGATACGCCCCGCCTTAAACTTCAGCAGTGTGTGAAGCGATTAAAGGAGATGCTGGATAATCACCCCGATGTCCATCCGGAAAGAATCATGGTTTACTTTGAACAATTTAACGACAGCAGCCTGGATATATTTTTGTATTTCTTTACCAATACTATCGTTTGGGAAGAATTCCTGGCCGTTCGCCAGGATATAAACTTTAAAATTATGGATATTCTTGAAGAGTTGGAAGTATCCGTAGCATTTCCCAGCCGCAGCATATATTTCGAAAATCCCCAGATAGTAAAGAATTATACTATGGAAGAAACGCCCCAGGAATAAAAGATGATAATCTGGAACCTTCCCCACTGTCATATCGTTGAACGGCTGCTCAATTAATGGGCAGCTTCCTACTCGATTAGCCGGGTGTGTCCCCTGACCTTATTAATGTAAACTCCTTTCGAAAAAATTCTTTCTCACCCCCTGATTTTAATTTGCAGCTCTTAAAAAACTAAAAGCGATTGAAAAAATTTTTCCCGCAAAAATCACCAATAAAAATTTAGCAAATCGTGTGCCCCGAAAACACATATAGGGGATATTCGTTCCCCGGGCACACAAAACCATTATTTTTCAAAAAATTAAAGCAGAGCATTTTAAAAAAAATGAAGCAGGAGAAGAACCTCGTCATAAAGGTTGATCGTTTTCATCAAATTTAATTTGCAATTAATTCCAACTAAATTTCTAAGTATCAGATTTTTAAAAAAGCCGCTTTGAATGTCTGCATTACATATATCCCTTTACCTATAAATTTAAAAACACCGGCTTAAAAATTTTCTCCTAATTCAAGAGGTTCAACCACTCGCTGAGCGGGTGGTCATCATGTTAAGTCCCTTATTGTAATGCAAATAATGGTAAACAGTAAACAATGATTGACCGAACAAATGTTCTGTTATACTATTATTAATACAATAAAAGTAATGGTGATGGAAGATGCGCAGAATTATTTATTTACAACCTGCCCAAGAGGAGCTGGTGGAAGCAGTGCTGGATGAATGCAGCTTATATACGCCATTGGTAGAACCGCAGGAAGATGGCAGCCTGTTCTGTGATCTCAGCGGCTGTGGCCCGATATTAGATATATTAAGGGCTATCGTTAAAAGAAATTATCAGGTAAGCGGTCAGCGAGCCAGAATATCACTGGCATCGTCTCGTATGGTAGCGGAAAATGCCCTGAAGCGGAGCAGGCTGCCTGAAGAAAAACTATATCTCTGTGTTAAAAGACGGGAAACTCAATTTATAGAGGTTTTACCTGGAAGGGAAGAGGAGTTTATGGCTTCCATTCCTCTGGAGGAGTTTACCGCTATTACGGCCCAGGAAAGTAAAAAGCTTAAAAGAGCAGGGTTTTCTAAAGTTGGAGAATTAACCGGGATACCGGTAACCCGATTGGTAGCTCTATTAGGGGAAAAGGGGATACGGCTGGCCCGGCAATGCCAGGGTATCGATGATAGGCCGGTTTTAGGACTGTATCCTCCGGTGGAAATATCTTATCCCCTGGTTTTTAATGAAGGCAGCTTTACCCGGGTGTTTATTGATATTCAAATCAGGGAAGCCTGCCAGGTGCTGCAAACGCTGCTGGAAAAGAGGAATTGCGGATGTCGGATAGTCAGCCTGGAAATAAAGGCTGCTGATCAGACCATGAAATGTGAGAACAGGCTGAAAATCCAGGGCTGCAGGGCTGAGGTTCTAACTGCTGTCATTAAAGGCCTGCTGGACAAGATGGAATTCAGCCAGATTCCGGAAGAGAGCAGAATAATACTGGCGGAGATATTATCTCTCGACTGGGAGGAGCAGGACTTGTTTTCTTTTTTGCCCTGTGAAAGGAATGACAGCAGTTTAAGGATAGAAAAAGTTATGGGAAAACTGGAGAAGCGTTTTCCTGGGAAAGTGCTGCTGGGGCAGGAAGAAGTCCGGCGGGAAAAGATATTGGCTTATTTCGATCCCTGGAGACTCAATGGGGTCAGGCACTAACTTACTAACTTAGGGGCTAAAAGCATGATAGAAAAGTATTTTCAACTGCTAAAAGTGCAGTGCGGAAACCTGCATAGGCCGCTGACTATAGAAATAAATAGTCTGAGGGTGGGAGTGGAAACCATTCTGGAATCCTGGCATGATACCGGATGTTGGTGGGAAGGTGAGAGTGAAAAGGTGTTTTACCGTGTTTACTGCCTGGATGGGGGAGTAAGGGAAATATTTAAAGACCTCTCTTCTGGAGAATGGTTTTTGTACCGGGTATATGATTAGGGTGGACATGGGGACGGTTCTCTTGTCCACGTCCTCGGGATTCAGAAGGAGCTGAATTTTGATGAGCTTTGTTCATCTGCATACCCACAGTCCGTTTTCATTTCTGGATGGTGCCAGCGGGATTGAGGAATTGGTGAAGAGGGCAACGGAACAGGATATGCCTGCCCTGGCGCTTACCGATCATGACAATGTCTGCGGGGGAGTAAAATTCTATAATGCTGCCCGGGCGGCTGGTATTAAGCCGGTGCAGGGCGTGGAGCTTACTCTGGAAGGCGGTGGGCACCTGACTCTTCTGGCTCGCAATTCTCGGGGCTATACTGCTATATGCTCGCTTCTAACCCGGGCGCATGTTGATAATCCTCGTGGTGAACCGGCGGCAGCCTTTAGAAGTCTGGAAGGGCTGGAGGAGGTAATTGTCTTGTCCGGCTGCCGCCAGGGTGAAATTAACCGACTCATACTGCAGGGGCAGTATAAAGCGGCTTGCCTGCGTGCTCAGGAATATCTGAATCTTCTGGATAAGAATAATTTTTATATTGAGCTTCAGGGTGGATGCCTGCCGGGGGATTTCTTTTTGAACCGCCGATTGATGGAACTGGCGGAATACCTGGATATAGAAATGGTTGCCAGCAGTAACGTACATTACGCCCAACATCAGGATTTTATAATTCATGACCTTTTAACCTGTATCCGGACTCTTACCCGGGTGCAGGATATACATCACCTGCGTCCTTTAAACGGAGAAAATTATCTGAAATCAATTCTCCAGATGAAAACATTGTTTTCATCCTTCCCTCGGGCTCTGGAAAATACTGTGCGTATAGCCAGGGAATGTGAAGCAGTGTTTCAGAATGCTCAGCCCCATCTGCCTTATTGCTGTGATCTAAATGGGGAGGCTCCGGTGCAGATGTTAAGAAGGCTGGCCTTTGAAGGTGCTCAGAGCAGGTATGGTAAGGTAAGCCGGCAGGTGAAGGAGCGGTTGGAAAGTGAAATTGAAGTCATAGAAAAGCTGGGCTTTGCAGACTATTTTCTGGTGGTATGGGATGTGGCCCGCTATGCCCGCAGTCGGGGAATACGTTATGCGGGTCGGGGTTCGGCTGCTGATTCATTGATAGTGTACTGCCTCTATATATCAGAGGTGGATTCTCTCCAGCGAGGGCTTTTATTTGAACGCTTTATGAGTCTGGGAAGAAAAGGGCTGCCGGATATCGATGTAGATTTTGAATCTCGTTATCGGGATGAAGTGATTGATTATGTTTATCGGCGTTATGGTAATGAACGGGTGGCTAGGGTGGCGACCTATAATACCTTCCAGGCGCATTCAGCGATAAGGGAGATAGGAAAGGCCCTGGGTTTTGCTGAAGAAGAGCTGGGCCGGATAGCCAAAAAAATACCTCATACTCATGCTGATAATATACGCAAGGTCTTAACTACCCTGCCGGAATTAAAAAACAGTCCACTGTGGGAGGAGAGATTCCAGCTGCTGCTGGATGTGAGTGAGAGGATAGCCGGGTTCCCCCGTTTTTTAGGTACTCATCTGGGCGGGGTAGTAATAAGCAATATCCCCCTTATGAACCTGACCCCGCTGCAGAGGTCCGCCCTGGGTCCAATTATAACCCAATTCGATAAAGATGATGTGGAAGAACTGGGGCTGGCTAAACTAGACCTATTGCCCCTGCGTACCCTGACAGTTATAAGTGATGCCGCCCGCTTTATAGAAGAATCGGGGCAGCAGTTTAATTATGAAGCTATTCCCCTGGATGATCAGGCTAGCTATGAAATGATAAACCAGGGAGATACCATAGGGGTTTTTCAACTGGAAAGCCCGGCTCAAAGAGCTCTGCAGTCGCATTTTAATGCCAGCCACATGGAAGATATGGTCGCCAGTATGGCTCTGATCAGGCCCGGACCTATTAAAGGGAATATGGTAGAACCCTATATTGCCCGCCGACATGGTCAGGAGGATATCAGCTACCTGCATCCGCTTCTAAAACCTATCCTGGAGAAAACATACGGGGTGGTGCTTTTTCAAGAGCAGGTTATAGAGATTGCCACTGCTATCGCTGGATTCAGTCCCGGGGAAGCTGACCGTTTACGAAGAGTGATGACCCATGCCCGCTCGGAAAAGGTGATGCAGAAAATTGGGGCCGAGTTTGTGGAACAGGCGGAAAGGAATGGTGTAGCTGGCGATCTGGCCCGGGAGATATTTGCCTGCATACGGGGATATGCCAGTTATGGATTTTGTGAAGCTCATGCCGCTGCATTTGCTACCACCAGTTTTAAGACCGCCTATATGGTTAAACATTACCCGGCAGAGTATTATGCGGCTATTCTGAATAACCAGCCGATGGGTTTTTATCCCCCCTATATTATCTGCGGCGAAGCCCGCCGCCGGGGGATATCCATACTGCCGCCGGATATAAACGACAGCGGATCAGATTTTAAGACTGAGAATAAAAACGCCATAAGGGTAGGGCTAAAACAGGTTAGAGGTATGAGCGGCGATGCCCTGCTGCGCATCGCCGCAGAGCGCAGCAGGGACGTTTTCAAAAGTCCGCTGGAATTTATGGAACGCAGCAGAGTGAACCGCGATATTATGGAAAACCTGATTAAATGCGGAGCTCTGGATAGCCTGCAGGAAAATCGTCGGCAGATGCTGATCGAACTCCCGGCCTGGATGGAATATATAAAAAATAAAAAGAACCGGGAACAGGTACTTTTTAAAAGCTTAAAGTTGGGGGATGTGCCTGACTTTGCCCGTCGGGAAAAAGAAGTACTGGAACGGGAGATACTGGGGTTGGATATAAGAAGTCATTTTATGGGTGAATTACGCAGCGAACTTAATAAACGCCGGATATATTCCAGTATCGAGATAAAAAAACTTCCCGGCGGGAAACAGGTGCAGGCAGCAGGACTCCTTTTCCGGCCCCACCGACCTCCTACCCGCAGCGGCAAAATAGTGGTTTTCTTTTCTTTGACGGATGAATTTGGTCTTTTAGATGTAAGCGTTTTCGAACCGGTTTATATGAAATATGGTGATTTCATATTTGGTGAACAAAAAGCCCCCCTGCTGGTAAAGGGAAGAATTAACCGGAGAGGGAATGGGGTCAGCATCATGGCCCAAGAAATATCGTTTTTGTAACAAGGGGACGGTTCTGTTGTTACATCTTTAAATTTGGTAATGTAACAACAGAACCGTCCCCTTGTTACATTGGGCAATTTTATGATATATTAGGAGGATTTTTTGAGCAGGTGTGGAATATCAAGTTATTGCAGGTGAAAATTAGCTTTAACAGCTTGATTATATAAGAAAATGTACAGCTGCGGCTTATAATTAAGGCTTCGAATGTTAAATATTAATTTATAGCTAATATGTAACTGATCGCTTAGAAACGGCCAGTTGTTAAAGGAGGATACATCATATATGGAGCCACTTGAAAACAGTGCACCGACTGCCAATAGAGGTGGAGAAGAAGAGAATATTAAAACCAACCCTGATTTACCAGTCAATTTTATTCAAGATATTATCAGTGCGGATTTAAAGGCCGGCAGAAATGAAGGACGAGTACATACCCGTTTTCCACCGGAACCAAACGGTTATCTGCATATCGGACATGCCAAGTCTATCTGTCTTAATTTTGGTCTGGCCCAGGCTAATGAGGGCCTGTGCAACCTGCGTTTTGATGATACCAATCCCAGCAAAGAGGAAGTTGAATTTGTCGATTCAATTATGGCGGATGTGCGCTGGTTGGGATTTGATTGGGAAGAACGTCTTTACTATGCCTCAGACTACTTTGAACAGCTTTACGAATGGGCTGTGCAGCTCATTAAAGATGGCAAAGCTTACGTTTGCGATTTGACCGCAGAAGAAATCAGGGCCTACCGCGGTACACTGACTGAACCGGGCCAGGAAAGCCCTTACCGCAGCCGCCCGGTGGCAGAAAATTTGGATTTATTTGAACGCATGAAAGCAGGAGAATTTCCAGAAGGTTCACGGGTCTTAAGGGCCAAAATCGACATGGCTTCACCTAATTTAAACATGAGGGACCCGGTACTGTATAGAATATTGAAACAACCCCACCATCGGTCGGGAGATAAATGGCTGATTTATCCCATGTATGATTATGCCCATCCGCTTTCTGATGCGATGGAGGCTATTACTCATTCGATATGTACCCTGGAATTTGCCGACCACCGCCCGCTTTATGACTGGTTTATAGAAAATGTTAAAACAGAATTTAAGCCGCACCAGTATGAATTTGCCAGGTTAAATCTTAACTATACGGTAATGAGTAAAAGAAAACTGCGGGCTCTGGTAGAACAGGGATATGTAAATGGTTGGGATGATCCCCGTATGCCAACTATATCTGGCTTAAGACGCAGGGGATATACCCCGGAAGCCATAAGAGATTTTTGTGACCGCATTGGAGTAGCCAAGAGGGACAGTACCGTGGATATTGCATTATTAGAATACTGTCTTCGTGAAGATCTCAACCGGCGGGCATCTCGCGTTATGGCAGTATTACAGCCCTTGAGGATAGTAATAGAAAACTATCCCGAAGGACAGATGGAATGGCTGGAAATAGAAAATAATCCGGAAACACCCGAGAGCGGTACCCGAATGATACCTTTTGCCAGGGAACTGTATATTGAACAGGATGATTTTTTGGAAGATCCGCCCCGAAAGTTTTTCCGATTAGCCCCGGGTCGGGAAGTCCGATTAAAAGGCGCATATATTATTAAATGTGAAGAAGTAATAAAAAATGATGAAACTGGTGAAATTATAGAGCTGCGCTGCACTTACGACCCAGATACCAAAAGCGGTGGGCCTGCAGCTGGCAGGAAAGTTAAAGGTACTCTACATTGGGTATCGGCCGGTCATGCAGTACCAACCGAAGTGCGTTTATATGATCATTTATTTGTTCCGGAAAACCCTGATAATGATGACGATGGCCGTGACTTTACTCAGAAACTCAATCCAGATTCATTAAGGGTTATAAGCAATTGCATGCTTGAACCGGGTCTGGAAAATTCACTGCCAGGAGAGCGATTCCAATTTCTACGACAGGGGTATTTCGCGGTTGATCCAGATACCAGGCCGGGAGCTATGGTCTTTAATCGGATTGTACCGCTAAGGGATACCTGGGCCAAAATACAGAAAAAAGGATAAAAAGCCCTATCCGCTAGAGGCTTCTTTTCCTAACCCAGACTGATGTCTATCCAGAAGGAGGGGTATAATAATGAGTGATAATGAAAAGTCTGCAGAGATGCTCAAGCAAATACTGAATGAAATAAAAAACCTGGATCAGAGGCTGACCAACATGGAAAATGGGTTTATATTGATAAAAAAGGATATAGAATCCCTGGATAGCAGTATGGGTGAAATTGAGGGGAGTATAAGCAGCATTAATGATACCGTAAGCTCTATAGAAGTAAATATTAGTAGTCTGGCCTTGGAATCCTTAAACGATTTGTAAGTCTCATACTTATCTGAATGGTCGGGAGAATCATTCTCCTGACCATTTCTTATTTCACCACGTTTAAATAGCGCTTTGAACAATAGAACTCTCTATTGACTTCCCAAAAATATGCCAATCTGCCTGCCCCCGTTAGGAGGGATCGCGTGTGCGGTTTAGAATATCCAAAGTGTCAAAAAGATGACAATCTGGAACCGTCCCCAAGTGTTATCTAATCTATATAGCCTCTTATAATCAGACGGTTGTATATACCGTTTGCGGGTCTTATTTTGGGGTCACAGGTAGTTAATGTAATAGCAGGCTTATCGGTAGGGTCTATTATACTCCAGTCCTTATTATCGGTAATATAGTTTAAGGCAACATTATAATTATAAGAGTTATTGTTGTAATATAGGATAATAGAATCACCGGGCATCAATTTGTCCAGGTGCCAGAAGGGAGAACCATAGGCATTGCGATGACCGGCAATGCACACATTACCGGTGCTGGGATCATCGCTCTGCGGGTAGAAGCCAATACCCTGCTTTAAAACCGCTGCAGAAACCCCATACAGCACATCTAATTTTAATCCCAATTTAGGTATCTCAAGTACTCCGGTAGAATCCACCGGCAGTGTTCCTTGTCCTCCATAAGTAGAAGCGGTAGTGTTAGCGCCTGAGGGCTTACCGGAGGAACTGTCATTAGCAGCAGGCTCAACGACTTCAGTTGGTTCATTATCTGTATTTTCGATCGTATCCATATCTGTGACATCATTAGTATCAACAACTTCCTCTACAGCATCAGGTGCTTTTATTACATCATAATATAGACTCTGCAGGTAAGGGAAGGCGGCCAGTGTTATACCGCCCAATATCAATAAAGCGGCTAAAACCGATATCAATATTCGCTTTTTGGGAATCGTTGGAATATTAGATTCTTCCATATCTATTCTCCTCTATAAATAATTAGTAGATACACTTTCTATTGTCGCAAATAGACGGCTATCATAGCAAGATAAAAACAAATAAAAACAGCAGGGAAGTTAAACCCTGCTGTTTCAGGTGATCAGGTATTAATTAACCTGGCTTTGCTAAAAGTATTATTTTCTATTTCTCCTAAGTGCCAATCCGCTTGCTGCCAGTAACAGACCCAATCCTGCTGCGATCGGTGCTGCACCGGTCTTGGGTAGTTCAGGAGCCGGCTCAGGAATGATTACTGGTTCTGCAGGTTCAGCCCCTTTGATAATAACTTCCTCTTCTTCTTCAAAGTTGTTGGTTACTACTACTTTAGAGCTCCTGCCATTCTTAACTACATCAAATTCATCGTCAGTAGTATCACCGGTAACTTTGTAAGAAACTGATTCAAAGTTTTTGTCATCGATTTCATCAGTGTCTTCAACGACCATGTAGGTGCCTGCACCGTAGTCCTCCATATCAATGGTGAGTGTTTCACCATCTTCTATAGTAAAAGTATCTGCAACATCCCAATCATCGCCATCTTTCTCCAGCAGTTCAACAGTGAAACTGTCTTCAGTGGTATCTCCTTTAACTATTTTTTCAATAGTCAATATGGGCCAGGAGTCATCACCACCGCCGTGACTAGTCTTGAAATTATTGGTAACTACAACTGTAATATCATCTTCACTATCCTCGTCAACATCGAAAGGTGCATAATCTACCCCAGTAGCATCACCATCAACAGTATAGCTGAAGGATTTCCATTTGCTGATGCTGTCGGTATCTGTTTCAACAACTCGATATTCCCCTTCGCCATATTTGATGATTAAGTCGCTCAGCTCAATGCTGATAGGATTGCTTACAGACAAGTCAGTATAAGTTACCTGAGTTTCCCATTCTGAAGAATTATCGTTCCATTTCTGAATCTCAACCGTATAATCGTTCTGAGTTGAGTTTCCGCTGCCGATTTTCTTCTTGATAATCAATTCGGGATCATCACCTGGGGTATCTTTTTCAAACTCATTATAGATTTCGACTTCGATTCTCTGTATACCATCGTTATCAGCTGAATTTCCATGTATTCCTTCAGTTGTATCAATGGCAAACTCATTTGTCTTTACATTGTTAACATAGATATACTTCAAATATGAGTCATCATTTTCTACTACCTTGTATTCTCCCAAATCCAGGTTGGTCAGGGTTACTGTTTCTCCGATTTGGATATTAAAGGGGTTAGTATCAACACCATTACCAGTATATGTCTCCCAATTCCCATCTTCCAATTTCAGCAGTTCTACTTCGAAAGAATTCTGAGTTGCAGAACTGGATGATTCTGTAAGATATTTTGTTATTTTAACTTCATTGCCACAGTTTTCTTCGAAAATATTAGTTATAGTTATTTCTTGTAAATCACCATGGCTCATGATATTCTGGGCTTCATTATAATCAATGCCATCACCGCCGCTGTAGTAAACAGATTTCCAGGTATCATAGGCAGGTGAACCAGGTGGTGTGATTTCAATTACTTTGTAACAGGTTTCAAACTGTACTGGTATAGTTATCTGGTAATTATTAGCTGAATTTAATTCATAAGGTGTCTGGCTGTAAAGAACGTATGCTTGAGTTAAATAATCCCATGCATACAGGTAGAACTGGTAAACACCGTTTTCAGGAATACCGGTTCCGGTACATGCTTTGCTAACGATAAGCCATCCTGGATCGATGTTGGTAATTTCTACGGTTACTAGAACATTTGGATTATTATCGCTCGGTTCAGGAACAGTAAATTCGACTCCCCATCCATAACCATCTGAATATACATCCTTAGGAGACGACGCTCCATCTACATTAAACCAGTTATTCCATAATTCTGGAATATCTTCAAAAACTCTGTATTTGACTCCAGGTGTAACTTCTAGAGGAGTATTAAAGACAGGTCCGGTACTGTTGATGTAATCTTCATCAATGAGGTTCCATTGATCAGGGTCAGCTGCATCTTGTTCGTACAAATAGTATTTGAACTCATTCTGCGGGAATGCAACTGTAGTATCTTCCGGATCACGGTATTTTTCTATTTGCAGATAAGCATTCCCGGTTTCAAATTTGTTGGTGATGGTAATTTCCCCGGCTTCATCTTTTGCCAGCGTGATTTCATCATCGGGTGAATATATCGGATAACCGCTCACCAAACCTGTTAAACCAGTTGTGATCTCCTCTACTTTATAGGTACCTACCGGAAGTTCAGCGAATTCATAATAACCGGGAGTGGGGTAGGCGATACTATAAGGATTCGAGTTTTCATCGGGATATAGAACCCAACCATCCCCAACCTTTTGCTTAAGGTTGAATTGGAAAGCATCCGTATTCGTTGGGAGTTCTGCCGAGCCCTCGGCGATTTCCTTAATAACCTTCAGTGAGGCGGTTTCTACCTTAGTAAAGGTGTTGGTTACTGTAAGCGTGGCTGAGCTGCCTACCGAATCTACGGTTATGTCATTACTTTGACAAGAAGCACCCTGGGGCGGATGATCTGAAACTTGGTTTACAATAAAATAGTAGTCGCCTGTTTTCAATGTAAATCCTTCATTGGATAGTTGTTCAGCAGTTACTCTGATAGTAGTATTTCCATTGTTCCATAACTCATCTAACTGAGAATATGTAAGGGTATCAGAATAAATCGGGTTTGCATCACCCTTATAATATAATTCCCATTGGGGATACTCATATGGGTCACCCCATTGATCCAAATAACCGGTTTCTACCCTATATACATAGTCATTCACGCTTATCTTGTAGCTGCTTCCCGTGTTGGTAATATCGCATGTTAGTGCGATTACTCCAGGGGTGACAGTAGCAGAATTACCAGCTACGCCATCAACTTCGTATGTTGTGGTGAGATTACCGGGCAGGGGTTGATCATCAGAACCATCAAAGACATAAGTTTCTTCGACAATGTAAGTCCCATTTAGATTCTTAAATTCTAGGTCATCACCATCAACAAGATAAAAGGATTCATCACAATCAGGGCCGGTAAGATGCATCTTATAGGAATCGATACCAGCAGGTTCATTACCTTCAACAACTTTCTTAACAGTTAATGAACCAGCATATTCAACATTGCCTCCGGTATCAATTTTAAAAGACACTCCAGTTTGATTGCCGCTATTATCTCCTGCAAAAACAAAACTAGATGTTAACAACAGGGAAAGGATCAAAAATACTGCGAGCAGCGAAAACCTGCTGGACTTTTTTATCCTCTTCATAAATCGACCTCCTAGCAAAAATATTTTTTGTCCCAATATTAGGAGACATCTTCTTTATCTGTCCATTGTCTGAAGTTCGTTTCCCCTGGGAACGCTGATGTTTCACTGGCTTCTCGCATAAGTGTCAACATCTCGAGAAGACTCCTGAATGATATGCTTTGTCCGCCTTCCAGCCATTCGATTCTACCTTGCCAGGTATTGTTCTGGCGGAAGTATACCTTAATTAGGAATGTTGATTCCTGGCTAAGAGACATTTCATCTTTGTCCATCGCACACCTCCCTATGGCCTAGGTACTGGATTAGGTAATAATTAGCTCTTGAACCTGTTAAGCTTTTAATACCATTCCTCGGCCATTACTTTAAGATGAAAGAACCTGATTCAAAGGAGCCTTAACTAACTATAAGTATATATGGAAGGAATCACAACTCAGTCACAAGTATGTGTAATTTTAGAAAAATAGACCAAAAGCATTAGAAACAAAAGCTAACCAGAGGGAAAATATGCAAAAAAAGAGGAAAAAATCTTGAAGAGATGAATTTTTACTAAAGATTGGTCAAGATGATGGGCTTAATTTCATTTATAAGTTTAGCAGGCAATTTACAGTTAGATTCAAATGACTTTTGGATACGATTAATAGCTTTGACAGCCTGGTCGGCATTCAGACCGGTTAACAGGAGCAGGTACTGCTGATCGTTCCAGGGGCAAACCACATCACCACGGCGCAGGTTTATAGTCAGGGTACGATGAAGCAGGTTCATACATTCCCTGGGATCAACTGCTTTATTACTGGAATCCAGTTCCAGGACAAACATAGCAAGAAATACCGGTTGACCGCTGCGTTCCGAACGCCTTAATTCAGTTTTATATAAAAAACGAAAAACTTCGGGAGTGCACAGCATACATCCTGGAGGTTCAATGTATTTATCCAGATGCTGCTGTATGACTGCCAGGTCCGGGTCGATATCGTTATTCTCGATTTCGGGTAGCAGTGATACTTTAGGCATAATACTTTTTAGATCGATGCCCATTTCTTGTTGAAAAACCGAAGATGCATATTCCAGATGAGAACGGGCCTGGGTAATACTGCCAGTTTTTATGAGGGCGAAAAGATAAGCAGCATGGATTTCTTCCTTATAAAACTCCAGTTGGATCGCCTTTTCACACACTTCAATAATTTTCTCATAACTGCCAGCATTTTCGAGAAGGCTGATCAGTTCCTGAACTGCACTTACATAGAGCCGGTGATAGTAATTTCTTAAAGGGATGGTCCACTCGGTGTACATGAGTTCCGGCAGGTAATCGCCCCGGTACATGTCTATGGCTTTCGTATATAAGTCTATCGCCTGTATCGGGTCACTGCTGCTGATGTGCCGGGCAGTTTCATATAGCTTCTCAAAATAAACTGAGTCCAGCCAGCAGTCAGTATTTTCGTTCCAGGAGTAAGTTCCGGCAGAAAATATGATTGAGGATTCACCAGTGGTATTATTAGAGTTATTATCGATAAGCTGTCTCAGGCGATATATCATAGAATGCAAGGAATTTCGGCTGTCGTTATAGTCCTGCTCCGGCCACAGACTTTCGATTATGGTATCTCCATGCACATCTCGACCGCGATTGCTGATGATGAATTTGAAAAATTCCCATAGTTTGTAGGAGCGTTTAGCCTCGAATGAGATAATTCTATCTCCTCTGCGGATAACAAATTGACCCAGAGTGGATATTACCAGAGTATTCTCCTCAATATTGTTGTAAATGGGATAAATGCTGTTCACTAATTATCAACTCCAAACGAGATACTACAGTTATTGGAGGGGATTAAATGAAGACGAGAAAAAAATAACATAAATAATTCTGCTATATTTTAGCATAGAATGACATAAATTTGTTAAAGATAAAGGAAAATTTAGGTCTGGTATACATTAAAAACCTTGCTTAGCGGCAAAAGTATAGACGGGACACCTGCACAGGTTCCTGTCTCCGCGTTCTTAAAAAAGAGGCCATCCCTTGGGGACAGCCTCTTTGCAGGTGATCAGATGTGTGCTTAATCCGTCTTAATTATAAGTAATATTATTTCTTGATTCTTCTGATTGCCAGTCCGCCTGCTGCCAGAATAAGTCCCAGTCCTGCTGCTATCGGAGCTGCACCAGTCTTGGGCAGTTCAGGAGCTGGTTCGGGAACGACTACTGGTGCCGCCGGTTCAGTTATTTCGGGAACAACTTCCTCTTCCTGTTCTTCTTCAAAGTTATTGGTTATTACCACCGAGGAATTGCGGCCATTCTTAACTACCTCAAATTCATTTTCCTCATCACCGGTGTCGCCGCTGGTAGAATAGGATAGGGAATCGAATTTGTCGATTTCATCAGTGTCAACTTCCACTACCCGATAGGTGCCTGCGCCATATTGCTGCATATAGACAGTAACTTCTTCATCAGGGGTCACGGTAATAGTTTTTACTACATCCCAATCACCATCATTATCTTTTTGCAGCTCGACAGTAAAACTGTCCTGAGTGGCAGTACCTTCACCGATTTCTTTTTCAATAGTCACTTTCGGCCAGGTGTCACCACCATTGCTTCCGCCGGTTTTGAAATTATTGGTGATTTCAACAGTAGTGGGACCATCGATGATTTCATCATTAATTACAACTGCAGCATCTGAATTCAAATAAAAGCTGGCTTCACTGACACCATTGCCATTTAAGCTGTAGCTCAGGGACTTCCATTTCGATATGTCATTGGTTCCGGTCTCAACCACCCTGTATTGACCTGAGCCATAGGATGCAATTAGATCTGATAAAGGCATCATCCAGGGATCGCTAACGGCTATTTCAAAGCTGTATACAGGCTGCCAACTGCATTGACCGGTAATAGGCTCGGCAGCTGCGACTTTGATTGATTGAAAACTTAATATATAGGGACATACCCACTTCTGCAGTTCAACTGTGTAATATTCCCGGGTTGAGGTTCCGCTGCCTATTTTCTTCTCCACAATCAACTGATTGTCTTCATAAAAATAGTTGGTAACTTTGACAGTTTGGTCCTCATTGGTCAAATCGACACAAACATGGCCATCTTTAGGCTTTACCGGTTCACCGTTAACTGCATACGTGGTTCGGTCAGCATCCCCGTCACTGGCCTCTGAGACAAATCTCTGGCCCGTCAGTCCCGGAGTAGAAGAAGATTCACCATTATTAAGAGAGATGGGAGAAAGCGAATTCTCGCCATGTCCCCCCACGGCAAATATAAACGGATCACCCTCATATTCGCCTACTACCTCTTTTACGATTGTAAGAGTATGAGTAAAGGTGTTGCTAACGGTTACACAGCGGATTTCCCCTTCAGCAGTAGTATCATCAGACCAGCAGTAGCTTTCAGAATAACCCTGAGGTTGTTCTATTCTGAAGACGTAATCACCCGCAGCCAGACTATACCCGGCATCATATAGATCCCAGGCGCTTACGGTGATAGTAGTCTGGCCTTCTATCACGTCTGTCCCGTAGAGATCTTGCAGTTGATCATCGGTAAGGGCTGATGAATAAATTATATCTCCATCTTCCGCATACCCGCTGGCGTTATACCATAACTCCCATTTTGGATTATCATAAACATAATCCTTTACCGTGCTTCCAGCATTGGTAATGTGACAGTACAGGTAAGTTGGGCCTCCCCAATCAGCAATAACTTTATGGCTTGATGAATCTATGTCACCGCTATATGATATGCTGAGGTTGCCGGGCAGGCTCTGGTCATCAGAACCGTCAAAAAGAGCGGTTTCTTCCAGCACGTAAGTTGTTTTACCATCTAAATCACTGAACTCACCCTTCTCTCCGTCAGCAAGATATATAGAATCAATTTCAGAGCCGTCCTGGGTGGAAAGAGATATCTTATAGGATGCGACCCCCTCAGGTTCACCACTTATGACCTCTTTCTCAACGAAAATGGCGTTCGTATAATCGTCTGTAGAAGCATCGGCACTAAAAATCATTCCTTGATATTCATTTCCACTTTCCGGTTGTGCAAAAACCAGACTTGACGTTATCAACAGGGAAAGGATCAGAAATACTGCCATCAGGGAAATTTTCCCTGATGTCTTGATTCTTTTCATATAAATTGACCTCCTATTCAAAAAATTGTTCCTAATGTTTATCAAACTTTTTCTCTATCTGTGATGGTTCTCTAATGATTGTTGTTCTGATAAACGTCTTAATATGGTTTCCCTCAAGAAACCTCGTCTTTTTCGTTCCAGCTGGCAAATTCCTGGCCGGGTTGAATGCCCTGAGTTTCTTCCCAGGCTTCTTGCATCAGCTGACTCATCTCTAACAGGCTGCGAAAAGGTCTGGTTTTTTTCCCCTCCAGCCACTCAATGCGCCCCTGCCAGGTTGCATTCTGCCGGAACTGCACCCGTACCAAAAATGTGGTTCCATTAGGTTGAGCAGATGGGTTTTCACTTGCCATGCTGCTTACCTCCTCCATGCTCCAGTACAAAAACAGCTTCCTTCCCAAACCGCGTTAGGGGATAAAAACATATCTCCAGGAATCTTCGGAAACCCGGTGTCTGTTTTTAACTGGATTATTTGTACATTTCCTTGATAAGATTTATTATAATCTTTACTCTGAATTGACTAGTCTTTGCAGGAATAACTAATGGAAAATACATTCCATATAAAAGTCCCTCCTTTCGGGTTTGTTTATTGCTGCAAAAACCTTCAGTCATTAAACTGGATTAATCATAACAGGTGTGAGTAACAACTCAGTCACAGGAATAAGATAACCTAGTTAATTTTGCTAATTAATTATGATATATTTTCCTAAGCTGTGAACTTCAGCGTAAGGCATACTTGTCCTTCTAACCGGGAACACAAAATAATAATAGTGGTGGGGGGTGGTAATGGGAAGGCAGAGGTATTTATATAATGCTTCCTGGCTGTACTGGTTTTACACTGGTAGTGATATCCACCTGCTGATTATTTGCAAAACGACGGAAATTAAATTTGATCCGACGCATTACCAGATCAGTGTTTTCCAGGGCTATCTCGGGCAGGAGAATAAGGTACTGCGATTCATTCCAGCGGCAGACTACATCTCCTTTGCGCAGGCTGTTTAAGAGGGTTTCCTCCAGGCAGTGCATATCATTTTTCATCCCGACCAGATCCTCGTTCTCTGAGGATGGCCAGCTCAGGGTAAGCATACCCAGAAAAACTGACTGACCAGTACGTTCATTGCGCCGTACTTCCAGATTGTACAGATAGCGAAAAACATCACTGGTACAGAGAAAGGCACCGTCTGATTCAGGGACTTCATAGAGGCTGTTTTGAACCAGATGGAGGTCGCGATTGACAGAATTGTTTTGAAATAAAATATTTCTATATAAGTCTCGCATAGAGGACGACATTTCTATGCCCATCTCCCGGTAAAAAACTGATGATGTATATTCATAATGAGATTGGGCCTGCCTCTGTCGACCGGCTGCAATCAATGCTCTTAGATATCGGAAGTGGAATTCTTCCTCAAAAAACTCAATAAGAAAGGCATTCTCCAGGACTTCGATAATTTCCTCGTTTCTACTCTGATCGTGCAGAAGGGAGGTTAGATCCAACACTAGCTGTATATAGAGATGATTATAATAATTTCTCACCGGAATGACCCATTCGGCATAAGAAATTTCCGGAAGATAATCTCCTTTATAGAGGCTGGCTGCCTTTTTGTATTTCTCTATAGCCGAATTCGGGTCTTTATGAGTGATATGGACAGCTTCATTATATAAAACTTCAAATTCCTGGGCATCCAACCGGTAGCTGATATTTTTATTGAAAGCATAAGCGCCACCGGAAAAGGCGATACAGGAGTATTCTTCAGGAGTGTTCTTCTGATCCAAAAGCATGCGCAGCCGATATATCTGAGTTCGAAGAGCCTGTTTTGAATCAGAATAATCACGATCAGGCCACAAATCCTCCATTATGGTTTCCGAGTAAGTAGGTTTATCTCGTTTAGTAATAAAGTATTTGCATAGTTCCCATATCCGATAGGAGCGTTTATTTTCGCCCGAAATTATATCGCTTCCCCGGCGCACCACAAAT
This sequence comes from Syntrophomonas sp., assembly GCA_016841245.1. Lineage (GTDB taxonomy): Bacteria > Bacillota > Syntrophomonadia > Syntrophomonadales > Syntrophomonadaceae > JAAYJK01. The sequence goes on along the minus strand of JAENZN010000001.1, from coordinate 86,474 downwards.
TGGCCCAAGGTAAAAATTTCCAGGCCTGTATTATTACTTATCTTCTCTCCTTGATTATCATTCATAATTATACCTCTGATATAAATTGACAAATCATAAGATGAAAACACCCGTCCAGGAAAAAGAACAGGCGAAAACAGTTTTTTGTCAAATCATATTTTGATCAAATTAATTTTCAATAGAACTATGACTATCAATTCGATTGTACCCCAGAAATACCTTCCTGGATAGCCAAAAAATCATAGAAATAACGCAATTTTAACAATTAATATTAAAATATTTTTGTTTTGTCACCTGAAAGAGTGATAATTCCTTGCAAACAGGGAATATTGCACAAAACGATGGAAGAGGATACAGACTTCAGCATATTCTGCTGCAAATAATATACCCGCCCTTAATTCATCAAACTCTTCCAAACTCAGGGTAGTGGACTTGACTACTGGATAACCTCGATCTTCCAGTATATGAAAGTATACATTCAGGGGATAAGGTATCAATGTTAACGAGCCATCAAATAAGAGCTTTCCTTGATAGCTGCTGAGATAACCTGGGGCAGGGATTTAATAGAAAATAAAGAATAGGAATATTAAGGGTAATTTAAGATAAGCCTTCCATGATTCAGGAGGATGACAGCAAGAACCGTCCCCACTGGCAACTATTAGGAGGGAGATATAAGTGAGTGACAGTGTGCAGCATCAATTGCAGATGGAGAATGAACGGCTGCAGTATATAAACAGCATTTATAATAACATATTTATGCATATGCCAGATGGTGCGATCATAGTTGATCAGAAGGGAAATATTACCGAGGCCAATCTGGCCGCACAAGTTATTCTGGGCCAAAGCTTGCAGGAAATGCAGGGCAAACACCTCAGTGAATACCTGGGAATAGATATCCCTCATACTCGCACCATGCTGGAGACCGGCCAATCTTACCGGGATGTGGAATTGTTAATACCTGGGCTGGAACATAATCTGCATGCGGTTATATCTGGTATTGCAGTTAGAAACAGGGAAGGGATTATCAGGGGTGGAGTGCTTTTCCTGAGCCCAATAGAAAATATTCATCTTTTAGTTAATCGTTTTAGTGGTGCCCGGGCCAGATATTCTTTTCAGGATATTATTACCATTAGCCATAGTATGAAAGAGGCTATACACCTGGCTGAAATGGCAGCTTCGAGTGTTAGTAATGTTTTGCTGGAAGGGGAGAGTGGTACCGGGAAAGAAGTGTTTGCACAAGCAATACACAGTGAAAGCCAGCGAAGCAACGGCCCGTTTGTGGCCGTAAACTGTGGGGCTATACCGAGAGAATTAATTGGGAGTGAGCTTTTCGGATACACCGGAGGTGCTTTTACCGGAGCACGCAAGGGTGGCAGTCCCGGCAAATTTGAACTGGCTTCGGGAGGAACCCTGTTCCTGGATGAAATTGGAGATATGCCCCTGGAACAGCAGGTAAACTTGCTGCGAGTACTTCAGGAAAAAAGTATTACCCGCATAGGCGACAGTCGAATTATTCCCGTGGATGTAAGGGTTATCTGTGCTACCAATAAAAACTTGTGGCAGGAAGTTGAAGCAGGCAATTTTAGAGCCGACTTGTATTATCGGTTAAATGTAATTAACATCGATATACCACCACTCAGAGAACGAAAGGAAGATATCGTGGTACTGTTCAATTATTTTCTTAGTAAAATTCCTATCAGTAAGGGACCCCGGGAAGAAGAGCGTGAAACAATGGAAAAATTCCTAATCCAATACAGCTGGCCCGGAAACATCAGGGAACTGCAAAATGTAGTGGAAAGAATGGTGCATCTTGCCGGAAGCCTGCCGATGGGAGTAAATCATTTGCCTCCTGAGATACGACGTACACTAACTGAAGAAATTCCTATTAATACAGCGGCTGATTCGTCTGATATAAGCATATATGAGGCCCGGAGGAAACAAAAAAAATTAATGCAGGAGCAGGAAAGAGAGATGATAATTTACTTGATTGACCATTTTGCAGGTAACATCAGCAGAGTAGCACGAGAGATGGGGGTTAATCGCAGTACCATATACAGAAAAATGAAGATTTATAAAATTCAACAGTAAAAGTGTGGCGAAGTGATGCAATATAATACGATGTACCACACAATGCATCACTTGGAAGAAGATAGTTTACCCTGGGATAACAAAACCTATTGGCAGGAAAGACCGCTCGGTAAGGGCGTTTAATTTTTATCATCAAAATTCATTGAGTTGGCATATTTGTTGCAAATACTATGATAAAATATTTCTTGAGTAAAGGAGGATGTGAACATGTTTGACCTGACACACCGCCGTAGAAGAAGGGAATTAGTTGAAAGTCTGTTTAACCCGGAGGTAGTCAAAGATTTTGTTAGCGGTGATTTGCTTAACGAGCTGGGTATGAGCATCCGTGCAGATATAAAGGAAAATAATAGTGAGTATATAGTAGAAGCAGAACTGCCCGGAGTCACCAAAGAAGAAATAGTCGTTGAGTTCAAGGAAGATGTTCTAACCATCTCAGCCCAGAAACAACAAGATATTGATGAAGAGAAAGAAAACTATGTACGCCGGGAAATAAAGCGCGGCAAGGTGAGCAGGAGTTTTTATGTACAGAATATTAACAGTGATGGAATAACTGCAGATTATAAAGATGGGGTTATAAAAATTGTCCTTCCCAAGATGCAGGAAAGTGCATCTGATGGTCATCGGATTGAGATTAAGTAAAGTACAATTGCCCTGGAAGATAAATAAAATAAAGGTACAATTATCTTGGAAAAACAGAGACATATAAAGAGAGAGGTGAACAAATGGAAAGAATTGAAAATTTAACTTTAGCCAATAATATTGTAGCCAACTATGAGGGAGAAGTTGTTGATGGTAAACCCCATGGCAGGGGAAATGCTTATTATCGAAGCGGGGGTAAATATGAAGGTCAATGGAAAGAAGGCAAACGCTGCGGGCAGGGTAAGGAATTTTACCCGGATGGAACTCTTCGCTATGAAGGCGAATGGGAAGATGGCGGCCGCAGCGGCCAGGGCAAATCCTATTACACGGATGGAACATTAGCTTATGAAGGTAAGTGGGTTAATGATAAACCAGAGAATTTCCCTCGATCTACTTCCTTCTAAAATACACTCTCACTCTCCAGCTTGTGCTAACTAGATAGAATTAATTAACCCCCCATCCCTATTACATCTCCATATAAAACCTGCTTCGGGCAGGTTATTTTTTTGCTTGGACTAAAAGGACCGAGAAAAGTGATAAGATAAGGTTTGATTGTAGATTGCGAACTGGAAAAGAGAATGGGGAGAGAGGTCCCATATATAAAATAGGGGATAAGGGTATGGATAGAAAACGAAAATACAGACTAATGGTTAGAGGTGAAAACTATATTTTTCTAATATTTTTTTAATTATACTGATGATAATGCAGGAAATTATAGCCAGAATATATAATGTGAAAATAATAGCATATTATGAAAACACAGTATGATGTGCATAGAACGACTATTATTGGTATGAAAATATAAGGTGAAAGCAAGAATAATGGTACGGTTGGTTCAGGCTTATAACTCATTATAGATCTCTAACCTGGCTTTAATTTTATGGTACTTGAATTCCCCTCTGATTAAGAAAACCATTATTAACATATGACTCTACATAAAAAAGGAGGAACATGATGTCGTTAAAACAAACACCACTTTATCCCATGCACCTTAAGTATAACGGTAAGATCATAGACTTCGGTGGTTGGGAATTACCGGTACAATATGAAGGTATGGGGATAATCAAAGAACACCAGATGGTGCGTGAAAAGGCAGGACTCTTCGATGTATCGCATATGGGTGAGGTTTTTATAACCGGGGAAAAGGCCGAAGATTTTGTGCAAAAACTGCTTAGCAATGATGTCAGAAACATGAAGGATTTTCAGGTTATTTATGGTCTTATGTGTTATCCCAGCGGTGGAGTAGTTGACGATCTGCTGGTGTATCGTTACAACAGCAGCAAGTATCTTCTGGTAATTAATGCTGCCAATGTAGAAAAGGATTTTGAGTGGATACAGAAAAACCTTATCGAAGGTGTAAGTGCCAGTAATGTATCTAATGAATATGCCCAGCTAGCCTTACAGGGTCCGCAAGCCCCGGCAATATTGCAGAAAATTACTGATGTTGATCTGGATAGTATCAAGTTTTTCTGGTTTAATCCTGCTGTTAAAATATCGGGAGTGGAATGTATTGTATCCAGGACTGGATATACTGGAGAAGATGGATTTGAAATATATGTCCAACCCGAGGATGCAATCTTTATCTGGGAAGAAATATTGCAGGCGGGTGGGGATATGGTAAGCCCGGTCGGATTAGGGGCCAGGGACAGTCTTAGATTTGAAGCCAAACTTCCTTTATATGGGCAGGAGATTGATCAGGAGATAACTCCGCTGGAAGCAGGCCTGGGTTTTTTTGTCAAACTGGATACGGATGATTTTATCGGCAGGTCAGCTCTCCTCAAGCAGAAAGCAGAAGGTTTAAAAAGAAAAGTGGTTGAATTTTCTATGATCGGTAAAGGAATTCCTCGCTCCCATTATGAGGTTCAAAAAGATGGGGTTTCTATTGGACAGGTTACTACGGGACTGCATGCTCCCACTTTTAAAAAGCCAATCGGTCTGGCACTGATAAATATTGATTATACTGAACCGGGCACTCAGATAGATATTATAATTCGGGATAAAGCAGTGCAGGCAGTAGTGGACTCGGGCATATTCTATCAAAAAAAGACTAAATCTAAATAACGACTCAGGTTAATTAGTACAAGATATCTAAGTCTCCTATAATTTCAGCTGTTTTATCCCTCGTACATTGGTACAGGAGATTTAGCAGTTATCATATGTATTATTATCAATAAATTTAATGGAGGGATTAGTATGAATATACCTAAGAAATTGCTTTACACCAGCGAGCACGAGTGGATCAGGGTTGACGGAGAAAAAGGTCACTGCGGTATTACCGATTACGCTCAGCACCATCTGGGAGATATAGTTTTTGTAGAACTTCCAGAAGTGGGGGAGGAAGTGGCTGTGGCTGAATCTATAGGGGTTATTGAATCAGTAAAAGCTGTGGCTACTCTTTTCAGCCCGGCAGGAGGAAAAATCATTGAAGTGAATGAGGAATTAGAGGAAGCTCCTGAATTGTTAAATGAAGACCCTTATGGTAATTGGATTGCCATAATAGAATTGACTGACCACAGTGACCTGGAAAAACTCATGTCTGCTGAAGCATATGCAGCATTCTGTGAAAACCTCGAATAGGGGGGTCAGGCACTAACTTACTAACTTATGCTAACATGAGAAAAATATTTAAAAGAGGAGGGAGTGCCATGAAGTATAATCCTAATCCGCCATCCGTAGTGAAGGAAATGCTGCATACTATAGGGCTAAACAGTTTGGATGAGTTGTTCAGCGACATTAAAGCTGAAGTTAAGGTTCCCAAAGGTTTGAATCTTCCTGAAGGAATGGGCGAAATGGAGCTTCGCCGCAGAATGAAAGATCTGGCCAACAGGAATGTTAATACTGAAGATCATCCATGTTTTCTGGGAGCCGGCGCTTATGATCATTACATACCGGCAGCACTGGAACAGCTGCTGCTGCGTTCGGAATTCTACACCGCTTACACACCCTATCAGCCTGAAATGAGTCAGGGCATTTTGCAGTCGATTTTTGAATACCAGACCATGATATGCAAACTCACAGGAATGGATGTGTCTAATGCTTCCATGTATGATGGGGGAAGCGCCCTGGCCGAAGCTTGCAATCTGGCCTGTACCAGCAGTAAAGGCCGAAAAAAGGTTATAGTTTCGGATACGGTTCATCCTGAATACCTGGATATTTTAAAGGCTTACTCCCTTTCAGGGAGTATGGAAGTAGTCCTGGTACCGGGGCAAGAAGGATCAGCAGATATTGATGCTATGATTCAGACAGTTGATGATCAGACTGCCTGTGCTGTCATTCAACAGCCCAATTTTTATGGCATATTGGAAGATGCTGAAGCCTTAGAAAAGGCGGTTCACGAAAACAAGGGTATGTTTATTATGGCCGTGGAACCTGTTTCACTGGCTTTATTGAAGTCTCCTGCCGAATGGGGGGCAGATATTGCCGTGGGGGAAGGTCAGCCGCTGGGAAACAGTCTGAGCCTGGGAGGACCATACCTGGGATTTTTCGCTGCTCGAAAGGCTTTAATGCGTAAAATACCCGGGCGGATAGTTGGACAAACCAGCGATCTGGATGGCAAGAGGGCTTATGTATTAACCTTGCAGGCCCGGGAACAGCATATCCGGCGTGAAAAAGCGGGATCCAATATCTGCTCCAATGAAGCTTTGTGTGCCCTGGCGGCCAGTATGTATTTGACTTTTGTGGGTGAAAAGGGCTTGAAAGACATAGCATCTCGCTGTCACCGGCTGGCATTATATGCCCAACAGCAATTAGAAAGGGCAGGGATGGAATTAAAATATAAGCAGCCTTATTTCAAGGAATTTGCCATTAAAGTAGATGATCCTGCTGCCGCTAATCGAAAATTGCTGGAAAACGGTATTATAGGCGGATATGAACTGAATGATGCTCTAATGCTGGCTTTTACCGAGAAGAGGACCAAAGAAGAAATTGACCAGTTAACCACAGTGTTAGGAGGGAAATAGGATGAGTAAACTTATTTTCGAAAAGCATGTCCCAGATAGCAATCCTTTTACCCTGCCTCCGCTGGCAATACCAGCAGTAAAACCGGATAGTATTCCCCAGCAATTTTTGCGGGAGCAGAAAATAGCCTTGCCGGAAGTCAGTGAAGTAGAAGCAGTACGGCATTTTACCGAGCTATCTACCCGTGCCTATGGTGTAGATAGTGGTTTTTATCCGCTCGGTTCCTGCACCATGAAGTATAATCCCAAGATAAATGAGTGGGCAGCCAGGCTGCCAGGGTTGGCTGGACTTCATCCTTACCAGGCAGAAGATACAATCCAGGGTGCTCTGCAAATATATTATGAAATGCAGGAGATGCTGGCAGAGATAACCGGGATGGATGGATTTTCACTTCAGCCGGCGGCCGGAGCCCATGGAGAAATGGTTGGGGTTATGACTATTAAAGCCTATCATCATAACCGTCAGGATTACCAGAGAACCAAAATGATGGTTCCTGACTCCGCTCACGGTACTAATCCGGCTACAGCTAATATGGTAGGATTTGATGTCATCGAAGTGAAATCCAACCATCGCGGCCTGGTGGACCTGGATGATCTGCGGGCTAAAATGAATGATCAGGTAGCCGGTCTGATGCTTACTAATCCTAATACTCTGGGGTTGTTTGAAGAAGAAATCCAGGAAATTGCAGCCATAGTGCATGAAGGAGGAGGACTTCTCTACTATGACGGAGCTAATCTGAACGGTATCATCGGAATTGCTCGGCCAGGAGATATGGGATTTGATGTCCTGCATGTGAACCTGCATAAAACCTTTGGCACTCCCCATGGTGCGGGAGGACCAGGATCAGGACCGGTGGGGGTTAAATCAAAACTGCTCGACTTTTTGCCCAAGCCAGTAGTGATTAAAAAAGATGATGCCTATGGATTTGACTATGATATGCCCCTGTCCATCGGCAAAGTGAAGAATTTCTATGGAAATTTTGGAGTTATGGTCAAAGCCTACGTGTATATTAAAGCACTGGGAGCGGAGGGGATAAAAGAAATCTGTGAACATGCGGTGTTAAATGCCAATTACCTGCGCCATCAACTTCGGGATGATTATAATATCCCCCTGGACCGGCTGTGCAAACATGAATTCGTAGCTAATTCCAAAAAACAGGCTGACCAGAATGGAATTTCTACTATGGATATCGCTAAACGTCTGATCGATTATGGGTATCATCCACCCACAGTTTATTTCCCATTGATCGTAAGTGAAGCCATAATGATTGAGCCTACTGAAACTGAAAGTAAAGAGCGTCTGGATGACTTTGTTCAAGCTATGCGCTCTATTGCCCGAGAAGCGGCAGAAGAGCCGGAATTAGTCATTAATGCGCCCCATAATGCAGCAATAAGACGAGTTGATGAGGTGACCGCGGCCCGTAAACCCGTGGTTAAGTGGGAGGCTCCTTGATTATGAAAGACTTGATTATAATAGGGGGAGGTCCAGGTGGCTACGTAGCGGCCATCCGGGCCCGTCAGCTGGGAATGAGTGTGGTTCTGATTGAAAAGGATACCGTGGGTGGGGTCTGTTTGAATCGGGGCTGTATTCCCACCAAAGCATATTATCGGAATGCCCTGGTTATGAAGGATATAATGAACCGCAGTGAGTTTAACATACAGATCGACAATGTATCATTCGATATGGCCGGGGCTCGAGAGCGTAAAAATAAAATCGTCCATAGCTTAACTATGGGCATTGAAAAACTGCTGCAGGCCAATGGGGTCGAAAGAATAAAGGGTGAAGCTGTTTTACTGGATAAAAATACGGTGCAGGTCAATGGCGAATGCATTCAGGGCAGAAAGCTCTTATTAGCCACGGGCTCAGTTCCGGCTTCCCTGTCGATTAACGGTATAGATTTGCCGGAAGTTTTGAATAGCGACCAGTTATTGGAACTGGATGAAGTTCCTGATAGACTGGCGGTTATCGGGGGAGGGGTTATAGGATTGGAGTTTGCCTGTATATTTAATTACTTTGGCAGCCAGGTAAGCGTATTCGAATATATGCCTTACCTGTTGAACGATCTGGATAACGAACTGGGTAAACGCATGCTGGTATTTTTGAAAAAACAGCACATAGCAGTTCATACTTCGGCTACAGTAGAAAAAATTGAAACAGAGATCGGAGCTTTGAAGATTATCGCCCGGGGGAAAAAGGGAGTTGTGGAAGCTCAGGCTGACATCGTATTGGCAGCCGGGGGCAGGAAACCCTACATTGAGGGATTAGGAGCGGAGAAGTTGGGGGTGGACCTGGATGAATCAGGTTTTATTAAAGTCGACAGCAGCTTTTCTACGAATATAGACGGGATATATGCCATCGGTGATGTAATTGGGGGCTGCATGTTAGCCCATGCCGCATCAGAAGAGGGCATTGCCGCAGTTGAAAACATGGCTGGGTATAATACCCGGGTTGATTATCATGCTGTACCCGGATGTGTTTTTACTATTCCGGAAATTGCCAGTGTTGGTATGAGCGAAGAGGAGGCCCGGGCAGGGGGAATAGAATACCGGATTGGCAAATGCCAGTTTGCGGCTAACGGCAAGGCTGTTACTATGGGGGAAACTGATGGTATGGTCAAAGTTCTGGCCGACCAGGATGATGTAATCGTCGGGGTGCACATCATCGGGCCTCATGCCAGCGATTTAATAAGCGAAGGGACCATGATGGTTAATAAACGGATGAAAGTGACTGAAATACCTGGGCTTATTCATCCTCATCCTACCTTGAGTGAAGCGGTACTGGAAGCAGTACTCGATGTTCAGGGAAAAGCTCTTCATTTGGCTCCACCCCGGTGCTAGAAACGTCTCCTCTGACACATACCCGCTGACACGTATTAACCCAGGGGGCACTGTGATCTTAGCATTACTGCTGTTTATAACTCGGCTTACGGAGGTGAGCTGCCGGGATGATAGAAATTACTAATAGTTCCTGCGACCCCTATTTTAACCTGGCGCTGGAGGAATATGCGGTAAAAAACTGGCCCGGCAGCCAGAGCTGTTTCATATTATGGCAGAATCAGCCTGCGGTTATTATAGGAAGAAACCAGAATACTATTGAAGAAATAAACCAGGTTTACCTGCAGGAAAAGGGTATACAAGTAGTGCGGAGAATGTCCGGAGGAGGTGCTGTTTACCATGACCTGGGTAATCTTAATTTTACTATAGTAGTAAATGGGAATAAAGACTTTGCTAACTTTGAGAAATTCACCCGCCCGGTAATAACGGCTCTTAAAAGAATAGGGATTAAGGCTGAAAATAACGGGAGGAACGATATTACCATTAAAGGCAGGAAGTTTTCCGGCAATGCCCAGTTTAAGTTTAGAGACCGGCTTTTGCATCATGGCACCATCTTATTCAATTCCAGATTGGAGGATATGGCTGAGGCATTAAATCCCAATGACGAAAAAATATCTTCCAAGGGAATAAAGTCGGTGCGGAGCAGGGTTACCAATATCAGTGAACACCTGTCGACTCCGGTCAGCGTAGAAGAATTCAAACAAATACTAGCCGAAGAAGTGATGCAGGCGGAAGATAGTAAACATAGCTATCAACTCACAGAGAGCGATCTGCTGGCAGTAAACGATTTGAGGGACAATAAATATTCTGCCTGGGCGTGGAACTATGGAAAATCTCCAGCTTATAATGTCAGAAAAAAACACACCTATCCGTGGGGCAATATCGATATCCGGCTTGATATTAAACGCGGCCTTATAAGTGGATGCCGAATATATGGCGATTACTTTGCAGGTGGTGATATTGAAGAATTGGAAAAGATATTGATCGGTAAAGTGTATCAGGAAGAGGACATTAATAAATGTCTGGAGCAATTTAACCTGGAAAAATATCTTCCTCACACCAATAAAAAAGAATTCATAGATCTGCTGTGCAGGTAAGAATTTGGTATATTATGGTGAGAGAAAGGGATATCTGGAGGGATGATAATGGAACTGCGGCACATAAAGGGCAGCACCTATGCCCTGGAGAGTAATTCAGCCGCTATAGGTCTATACCTGTTTGAAGATAGAAACTGTCTGCTGATTGACAGCGGTCCTAACCAGACCCAGGCCGCAGAAGCTTTACAGATATTAGAACAACAAGGCTGGGGAGTATGGGGAATATTTAATACCCATGCTCATGCAGACCATTGCGGCGGCAATCAATATATGCAGAAAGAGAACCACTGCCAGATATTAGCCTCGGAGATTGAGGCCGCTTTTATTAACCATCCCATTCTAACTCCTTACAGCATGTATTCATCTCATCCGGTAAAATTATTAACTGGGAAATTTCTTGTGCCGCCCCCATCCAGAGTAAGCAGTATAATAACCCCGGGATTTCATGGTATTAGAGGAGATGAATTTGAAATATTAGATCTGGCCGGACACAGCCTGGGGCATATGGGATTAATGACTCCCGATCAAGTTGTGTTTGTGGGTGATAGCCTGATTTCCCCGGCTGCATTAGAGCTTAACTTATTTCTCTATGTTTCCGATCTAGGGGAACAATTGAAAACTATTGATAAAATCGCCTTAAAAAGTCATCTGCCCATATACCTGTCCCACGGGGGAATAACAGAGGATGTCTCGGTTGTTACAGATATGAACTATGGAATATTAATGGATATCCTGAATATGATGATAAATATACTTGAGAAACCCCGGACCCGGGAGGAAATTATGCGGGAAGTTATTGGCCGCAAGAGTCTACAGGTGAACCGCAACCACTATTTTCGCCTGTGGGCCAGCATTTCGGCTTTCCTATCCTATCTATGTGATGAGGGACAGGCCATATATTACATGGAAAACGATTATCTTAAATTTTTTATCAAGCGATGATGAACAATACTTTTAATAACTATTTACCCAGGGTGGTGCCTCAAGCCGGGTTTCATAGCGGTGACCGTTAAATAATGAATCGATCAGGCTTCGGGCGATTTCACGATCTGCTTCCCAGAAACTGGCCCCTGAGTTTTGAGCCCAGTAATGATAGCCTGGTAAAGTTTGAGTAATCAGATCATCCGTTTTATACTCTGGCGCCAGACGGGCGAGGTAAACCATATCCCGCAGGCTTATGTTAGTCTCTACATTTTCCTTTATTTCCATGACGACCCCAGGCAAGAGAGGTAGGTTTTCTTTTTTCAACATCTGTTCGGCCAGGGCGGTAATAAATCTCTGCTGGCGCTGGGCCCGGCCGATATCGCCATCTACCTCACTCCGGAAGCGCACATAGGTTAAGGCTTCTTGCCCACTCAGACACTGGTATCCTTTGCTCAGATATACCCCTGTAAGAGGACTCTGGATATTAATGTCCACATCAATATATATGCCTCCCAATCGGTCTATGATTTGCTTAAAGTTGTTGAAGTTGGTCAGGATATAATGTTCAACCCTGGTATCCATTAAAGTCGATACTTCCTGGCACAAGGCAGCAGGCCCTATTAATTGGTTAACCATGTTAATTTTTCTGTTTCGACCCTGGAATATTATGCGTGTATCGCGGGGTATGGATACAATGGCGGCTTGCTTGATCTGGCTATTAATACTGACCAGTATGATGGTATCACTGCGAGCATTGATCTCTTCTGGTCTGGCATCTATGCCGATAAGGAGTATATTAGCGATCTCATTATTTCCCAACCTGACTTCCAGGCTACGGGGGAATGCGTTGTCTATTTCGGCACTGATAAGTGTCAAGCTGATAATCAGGGTCAAAAGAATTCTGGAATCTAATTTAAACATTATAATATCTCCTATTAAAAAAACTGGTAGTTCTAAATTTATGCTGGAAATATTAAATAATGTCCAACTAGTTTATAATCAAGGATTTGAAAGCACCTAGCAGGATATTGTACTATATATCTCCAAAATTATTGGGCCAGGCAGGGTGGGGCAACTTATGAAAAATATGGAGCCAGGGCAGAATATACTATAGCTGTTATTAAGGCAGGTAAAGAAGGTGATTATGAAGTGGCCAGCGTTTTTGATATTATTGGGCCGGTAATGGTAGGACCATCCAGCTCGCATACCGCAGGAGCTGTGAAACTTGGTAATATTGCCCGCCGGTGTTGTGCTGACAGGATAAATAAAGTGGATTTTTATCTTCACGGTTCGTTTGCTGAGACCTGCCGGGGTCACGGGACGGACCGGGCTCTCCTGGGCGGAATTCTGGGAATGAATGCTGCAGATGAAAGGATTCGGAACTCATTGGAATACGCCCGGGAGTCCGGAATTGAATTCGCTTTTCACTCTGCGGACCTGGGAGATGTGCATCCCAATACCGTAAAAATAATTATTAACTGCGCCAATGGATCAGCAGGCGAACTAACCGGCGCGTCTATTGGCGGAGGTGAGGTCAGGGTTTCGTCTGTTAACAATACCCATATCGAGTTTTCAGGGAAGTACCCTACCATAATCACCGTTCACCAGGATAAGCCGGGTATAGTCGCTCAGGTAAGCGCCATATTCGCTAATCATGCGGTTAATATAGCTTTTCTCAAAGTATTTCGCCAATCAAGAGGCAGTGTGGCATCGATGGTGATAGAGACTGACCAGGAAGTAGAACCATCGATGCTGGATGAAATTGCGTTGGTAGCTGAAATTAAGCAAATAATGTTCGTAGATGTATAGAAAAATGCCACGGGTGCGGGTTGTCGATAGTGATTTCAGAATTAAAAATTGGAGGATAGTTTATGTTTCAGTTTAGTCGAGCCGATGAACTGCTGGAAATCTGTGCAAAACAAAATCTTGAACTGCCTGATGCAGTGATCCTATCGGAACAAGAGGAATGGGGCCGCAGTCGGGATGAGATATGGTATGAAATGGAGGCCAGGCTTAAGATTATGGAAAACTCGGTTGAAAAAGGACTTGAACCGGATTTAAAATCTATAGGCGGTTTAATAGGCGGAAACGCGGCTAAACTTAAGTCCTATATACAATATGGCAGTCTGGGCGGAAAGATCATCAACCAGGCTGTGGCCTATGCTCTAGCGGTTACGGAATACAATGCCTGCATGGGCAAGATCGTGGCCGCACCCACAGCAGGTTCCAGCGGTATTCTGCCGGGGATACTTATGGCCTTAAAAGACGAAAAGAATTACTCTAGAGAACAGCTTATAAATGCTATGTTCGTTGCCGCTGGTATTGGTAAGGTTATAGCCAGCAGTGCCACACTGTCCGGGGCAGCAGGAGGGTGTCAGGCAGAATGTGGAGCAGGGTCCGCCATGGCCTCTGCTTCAGCGGCTTACCTGGGAGGAGGAAATCCGGGTGTATGTATGGAGGCAGCAGCGATGGCTCTCAAAGGACTCCTGGGTTTGGTATGTGATCCGGTAGCCGGATTAGTAGAAGTCCCCTGTTCCAAACGGAATGCGACATCAACTGCTAATGCCATTATATGTGCTGATATGGCCCTGGCAGGAATCGATAGTTTTATTCCTTTTGATGAAGTTGTGGACGCCATGTTTCGTATAGGGAATATGATGTCGAGTGATTTGAAAGAAACAGCCCGGGGTGGCTGTGCTTTAACTCCTACCGCACTGGCATTCACCCAAACAATAAGATGACAGGATATAAAATTGACCTGTTCCCCAAAAACATGTTCCCAGCTGATTCAGATTAATATAATTTGGCGGCGGTATGCTAAGATGTAAAGGAAAAATGTACATACGAATTCATATATCCTTCGATTCTACTCTCATTTGTGTTAAAGCAAAAAACAATGTGAACGGGTCATCAGATGCCGGATAATTATATATATAACCGGCATCACATGTGCTAGTATAAAAACAAAAGCTTGATTCCACTGCCAAAAGTTACCATTAGAGTTTTGGCAGCGGAATCAAGCTTACAATAATCATTGGTATAATGAGTGAGGGGAGGAAGTTGAATGAATAAGATCAATTTGCTTAAAGAGATACTGGGGTCAGGTTGGGGAAAGCGGGTAAGCTTTGATGAGCTGGAAAGAAAAATATACGCCCATGATATGGGAGTCATTCCCTCCATGGTTAGACCGCTGGTTGGAAATCCCATACCCGATGGTATAGTTCAGCCGATTTCAGAAGAAGAATTAGTCGATATGGTAAATATGGCCAACCAGCATAACATCAAACTTACTCCACGAGCTAAAGCCACTTCCGGATATGGTGGGGTATTGCCGGTGGACGGAGGTCTGGTGGTTGAATTTAATCGTATGCGCAGGATAATAGACATAGATGAAACCAACCGTACGGCTGCAGTTGAATCCGGAGTGGTATGGAAGGAACTGGAGTACCAGCTTAATCAGAAAGGTTTGACTCTGGCAGTTTACCCTACCAGCGCACCATCATCTACAGTTGGAGGATGGCTGGCTCAAGGGGGGGCTGGGATAGGCAGTTATGAATTCGGCTATTTCATAGATAATGTAGTATCAGCGCGGGTGGTCCGGCCGGATGGGGTGGTGCAGGAGTTTGTGGGAAAAGACCTGGAACTGGTAAGTGAAGCTAACGGTATCACCGGATTTATTACCCAGGTAGTAGTGAGAGTAAAACAGTTGAAACCTATGCATACCAATGCAATTGCCTTTGATACAGCCGAAGATCTGGCTGGTTTCATGGACGGGCTGTATCACCGTAAAGTTATGGTATGGTCAGTCAGTTTTATCAATCCCGAGGCGGCTCGGATGAAAAACCAGCTTCCACCTCATCTGCATCATGGTCGTCCGGTAGAGGATAAACAACGCCTGATGATCCCGGAAAAATATATCGCTTTATTGGCTTGTACTGCGGATCGATGTGACTTGATCCTGAATGATGTAATAGAGCTGGCAGAACAATATCATGGAGAGTTACTGGGCGAAGAGATATCCAACCACGAGTGGGAGGGCCGTTTTGAGCCCATGAAAGCTAAAAGGATCGCACCGTCATTAATTCCCAGTGAAGTAGTAGTCCCGGTCAGTGAATTGGCTGCTGTGATTAAAGAGACCAGCCAGAGTATAAAACAGCCTTTCATCTTAGAGGGATTTGCTACCAACCGCAGAGAATTCGTGCTGTTGGGATTTATTCCTCATGACGAGCGTACCTTGAATTTCAATGTAGCCTATGGTTTGTCCTTGACCGCACTGGAGACCGCCCGTAGAAACGGGGGGCGTCCCTATGCTACCGGACTGTACTTTACCGGATTTGCCGCTGAAGTGCTGGGTAAGGAACGACTGGAGAGGCTGCAGCAATTCAAACAGGAAGTAGATAAAAATGAAATTATGAACCCGGGTAAAGTAATGGATGGGACATTGATAGCCAGCGGGCTCAAAATAGCCAGTGCCTTTGAGCCCCTGGTAAGAGTATTTGGTAATTGGGCCAAGGCCAAAGAACCCGGGGAAGTGTTCAAGGATAGAAAAGGTATACCCGGTGATGTTGCCTGGTATACTTATGCCTGCTCCCAGTGCGGTTATTGCGTAGATGATTGTGACCAGTACTACGGTCGGGGATGGGAGTCTCAGTCCCCCCGGGGCAAGTGGACCTTTTTAAAATTATTTCTGGAGGGGGAAGTAGAGTGGACTCAAAAAGCTGTTGATAACATTCTGGCCTGTACTACCTGTGAACTATGCAACCGGACCTGTCAGTTGGATCTGCCCAATGAATCCTCCTGGCTGAAACTGAGGGGACTGCTGGTTGATGAGATGGGATATAGAACCTTTCCGCCGTTTGAAATTATGGTCAATACCATGCGTCAGCAGGGTAATATATGGGGCAGTTACGCCCGGGATCGGGATGAATGGATGACAGATGAAATCAGAGCCTTTGTTAAAGAGCAGGGCGAATTTGCTTTCTTTCCGGGATGCACATCCTCATTTGTTGAACATGATGTAGCACAGGCCGCGGCTCATATTCTGAATGCAGCCGGAATAAAATTCACCTATATAGGTAAAGAAGAAGACTGTTGTGGAATTCCTATGCTGGTAGCGGGACGGTGGGAAGTATTCGCTGAGACTGCAGCTAAAAATATCGAAAATATGAAGAAAACTGGTGCGACAACAGTTATTACCACCTGTCCAGCCTGCTGGCTGGTATGGGAGATATACTACCGGCACTGGGCAGAAGATAATGGTATTGAATATCCTTTCCATGCTATGCATTATGCTGATGTACTGGCAGAAAAAATTGAGTCGGGTGAGTTTAAGCTGCCAGGTGATATCAACCGCCAGGTAACTTACCATGATCCCTGTCATATGGGCCGGGCGGGAGTCCGATTTGAAGGCCCGCGTACCCTTATTAATGCCATACCGGGCAGTAATTTCCGGGAAATGAGATTCAATAAGTATGACGCTCACTGCTGTGGGGCAGTATTGAGTCTGGTCGCTGATCCGGATGTAGCGGAAGAATTGGGAGCGGTTCGGATACAAGAGGCTCTGGATGTAGAGGCAGATACTTTGATCACCGCTTGTCCCTGCTGCCGGGTGCAGTTGAAACGTTCCCGGGACTTAAGACAGATGCCCATTGAAATAAAGGATCTGGCCACTTTGGCAGCCGAGTCACTGGGTTTTGATATCCCCGATTCAGATCTGGTAATCGATGAAAAGTGGGGGGTTTTTGAACAGATGATACGGATGCTGACACCCTGGGGAATGGCCGAGATGATGGCGGAAATGATTCCGGAAATGATCGAAGCTATGCCGGATATGTATCGCAGCATGATGCATATGGCGGTTGAATCTCCGGATGTTTTTAAGGAACCCATGATTACCATGATGAAAGCCGTTATGCCAGCTTTGTTCCCGAAATTGCTGCCGGACATGATGCCCAAGATAATGCCCAGGATGTTGGAAAAGGTAGGAGAGGCCATTATAATGCCCGACTATCTTAAAGAACAGATGCCAGCCTTGATGCCTAAAACCATGGAGGTTCTGATGCCGAAAATGCTGGATGAAATTATCCCGTACTTCATGCCGCATATGCTGGAATACATCAGGATAGAAGGAAAGCAGGGGTAGAAATTAGCTGCCCAACATCACCCGGTGATATATTTATGAATAGTACAGGTGGGTGAAAACGGCTGACGGCATATGAAAGTGAGTGAATATGGAAGAGAATTTACTCCATGACATAGTTATAATATTCGGTATGGCAGTCGTAGTACTGTTTATTTGTCATCGGCTCAGAATATCCTCCATTGTGGGGTTCTTGTTGACTGGGATACTGGCAGGTCCATATGGTATTGGTCTGGTCAAATCGGTCCATCAGGTAGAGGCGATTGCGGAAATTGGTGTTATTCTCCTGCTGTTCAGTATCGGTCTGGAATTTTCCTTTAAAAGTTTGATCAGAATAAAAAAGACCATCCTGCTGGGGGGGAGCTTTCAGGTCGGATTGACCATCCTTTTAACCTTTATTATAGCTCGTGTGATGGAACTGCCAGTCAACCAGGCGATATTCCTGGGTTTCATAGTTGCTCTAAGCAGTACTGCTATTGTACTCAAACAGCTGGGGGAAAGACTGGAGATAGAAGCTCCTCATGGCAAGACAGCTCTGGGTATTCTTATTTACCAGGATATAATAGTAGTGGCTATGATGCTATTTACCCCCTGGTTAGGTTCCGGAACTGCGGAAACCACCTTCCTGTGGATAGTGTTGATTAAGGCTGCCGTCTTAATTGTGATGGTTATTATTCTATCAATATACGTAATTCCCCCGCTGCTTTACCAGATTGCCAGGACCCAGAGCCGGGAATTATTTATGTTAAGCATCATAGTGATATGTTTTTCTATTGCTTGGCTTACTTCCAGTACCGGTCTTTCGCTGGCCCTGGGGGCATTCCTGGCCGGGTTGATCATTGCTGAATCGGAGTATAGTCATCAGGCTTTAGCTAGTATCATACCTTTCATAGATACCTTTACCAGTTTGTTTTTTGTGTCTATTGGTATGCTTTTAAGCATGCAGACCGCCTTCGCACATCTGGGTATCATCATTATTTTTACTCTAGCCATTTTTACCTTAAAAGGGCTGGTAGCTTCTATGGCTGCGATAATCCTGGGATATCCGTTGAGGGTGGCGGTAATGGTTGGATTCACCTTGTGTCAGATAGGGGAGTTTTCCTTTATCCTGGCTCAGAGCGGTATAGCTAATGGTTTGCTGAGCAGTGAACTCTATCAGGGATTTCTAGCTGCTTCCATATTAACCATGATGCTGACCCCCTTCCTTATTGCAGTTGCGCCTCGGGCAGCTGATATGATATCTAAACTTCCCCTGCCAGAGAGACTGCTGAGCGGCAGATATCCCTGGACGGTTGATTTAAAAGCTGAAATTGATCAGGAAAACCATCTGGTTATAATAGGTTACGGACTGAATGGTCGAAACTTATCTCGGGCAGCTCTCTATGCTGGGATACCCTACGTCATATTGGAGATTAATGCTGAAACGGTACGCCAGGAACAGGAAAATGGTCAGCCTATCTATTTCGGTGATGCGACTCACGAGACGGTTTTAAACCACATCAAGATTCAGGCTGCCCGAGTTGTGGTAATCGCCATTAGTGATTCGGCTGCCCTGCGGAGAATAACTTTCATGGTAAGAAAACTGAATCCGCTTACTCATATAATCGTACGAAGCAGGCTGGTGGCTGATATGGCTGATCTGCATGAAATTGGTGCCAATGCAGTGATCCCCGAAGAATATGAAACCTCGGTGGAGATATTTGCCCGGGTGCTGGATCAATACATGGTGCCCCGAAACGAAATAGAAGACTATATTTCACTGGTGCGCAGAGAAGATTATGAAATGCTGCGAAGCGTATCTGTATTGGGCAGAGAAATGAATGTACTAAAAAAATCCTTGAGTGATATGGAAGTCAAGAAGATGAGAGTTGAGAAAGAATCGGAAATAGTAGGTAAAACGCTCTTGGAGGCAGATTTTCGCAAACAACACGGCGCTACTATCCTGGCCATTAATCGTGGAGAAGAGTACATCGCCAACCCAGGTGCAGAAAATGTAATACAGTCTGATGACTGTTTGATAATGATAGGAAGACCAGATGAAATAAGAAGTGCGGCCAAAACACTCAGTGGGGTCAGGCACTAACTTACTAACTTATGGTTTTATAGTTAGGTAATAAGTTAGTAAGTTAGTGCCTGACCCCATTAAAATCTTGTATACCAGATAAAAAAGTCATACACTATTCATATAGATTATACAGATATATTGAAGCAGGCTTAAATAACCAGGACCAAGGAACAACTTAAGCCATATGGAAAGGATTCTTGTGGTTATGAAATTAGAACAGTGCATTAATTTCGTCCTCACCAAAGCACAGCAGGCAGTACAGCAGCTTTTTAAAGCTGAACTGGCTCCTTTTGGAATAACACCAGGCCAGTATGCTATATTAAGCTGTCTGTGGGACGAGGATGGGCAAACACCCAAGCAGCTAGCTGACCGTCTTTCACTTGATAGTTCATCCATTACTGGAATATTAGATCGTGTGGAACAGAAGGGCTTGATAGAGCGGCAGCCTTGTCCGCGGGACCGAAGGGCTCTACAGGTAGTTTTAACTGCTAAAGGTCGGGCATTAGAACAGCCCGTAAACCAGGCCATTATTGATGCCAATAAGAAGGCCCTGGTAGAATTCGAACAGCAAGATTCCGAAAATTTGAAAAAATATCTACACCAACTTAATCACGGGGAGTAGAATTGGGGTTTATGTGACCTCGATCCCTGCTAATATGTTAAGTTGCTTAGTCAAATAGTCTATCTACCAGCTTCTCGAATTCATTGAACAAACAGGGGAGATATTTGCGGTTCTGGCGCAGAGCTTCCACCAGTCCCCGATAATACCATTCCTGTTCCTGGCGGCCCCGATTGAAGCGATTCCATATTTCCTCACCATATATTTCATAGTCCCGCAGCATAGTGCGGATATTATTCAGCTTGTCGGCCAGAGTCATCAGCCAGATATCACGATCAACATCCTGGAGTGAATGCAGGGTATGATTCTTCCGTTCTTCCCAGGGTAGTGATTTATCAGGTCCAGAACAAGCCTCTACCAGAGTACGAACCCTATTTCCAAAAAGCCGGTCCACTTCTTCCAGAGTCAAGCTGCTATCCTCTACCACATCATGTATTATACCTGCTATCACCGCATCAGTTGTAGCCCTGGCTTCAGCTAGAATAATGCCTACTGCCATTGGATGTGAAATATAAGGAATGTTCGTGCCTTTACGAACCTGGCCGGCATGTGCCTGGGCGGCCAATTCACATGCCCGTTCAATAAGAAAATCATGGTTCATAAGGAAAACCTCCTAATTGCTTCTCCCAATTTACGCTGTCTATCTATGGCCTCATGGATAATCAATTTTCCTTTACAAGCAAAACTGGACAGGGGGCTAACTTGGCTACCCGATCGCTGACACTGCCCAGCAGTAAACCTGATACGGCACCCAGACCGCGGCTGCCCATGACAATAAGGTCACAAATTCCGTCTCTAGCTTTAGCAATAATCACCTGAGAAGGAATTCCCCATTCTAACTCAGTTTTAATTTCTACAGTAGTTGGACTTACAGCTTTGAGGGTGTCTGCAAGAATCATTTCTGCACCGGTTTTTAAACCATCCATCATGGCATCGGTTATCATTGGCAGAGATTGAGGAGGACCCATGCTATAAAGCTGGGAATGATTAATTACATGGAGAATAGTAATTTTGCTGCTATGTTTTTGAGCGATAACTACCGCTTTGCGAGCAGCATTGGTGGAAAATTTGGAACCGTCTACTGGGACTAGAATATGCTTGAACATAAAATTCCCCCTTTAGTTATTATGTTTAAATACAAATAACAACAGGTTGCAAATAGAAAATAGGTCCAGGAAAGACTAAAATATTATGCTGGAAGCAAGCAGAATATTAAAACTTGGATGGTTTAAACTGCTTAGTTTTATTATACTTTAGATTGGCATATTTCCAAAGAACACCAGTAAAAAAACGAAATACCCGCAGATTTGCGGGTATTTCTGTAGGACTTGATATAATCAGGTTTCCTTTTCGTTGCCAGCCGTTTCTATATCCCGGGAACCAAAATAGTGATATAAGAAATTGTACAGCTCCACTACCTGCTTACCTTCCAGGGTCAAACAGGTAGGTTGGATATAGGTACCGTTTTCGGTGGTGCTCTCCGCAGAAAATATTCTTAAGAGCAACTTATCATCTTCCTGTGTATCATAACCGAAGTATTTCAGCGCTGCTATAGTGTCATTACTCTTGTCCAGACATTTGGTCATAACATCAAACCCACGAGTCTTTTTCATCCTATGACACCTCCCCACTATATTTATTGTATTTTCAGAATAATAGTATATTCCATGTAAAATCTAAAGGCATTTAACAAATTATAACAAAGAATTTATTAAATGTATGTTAAGTTAAGGTTAATACGGATCAAAGCTAACAGCTTAGTCCAAAAGCTCAGTCTGAATTATTGAAGTTGGATATCGAATCTAAAAGGGGCGAAGCAAGATGTTCGAAAAAGATAAAGCCGGGTATGTTCTATCTTACGGAGATTAATAAAAATAGCCAGTTGAATTTAACAGGTTCTCTTTGACTTATAGCTAAAAGAAGATTGGGCTATCAACGAACAGTTACATATAACTTAATCTATACTTGGGAGGTGCTATTTTGCCAGTAGAACAAGAAGTAAAAGGTTTGATTATAGCAGGGTTTATAATTGTGATTGCAATTATAGGATTATTCCTTGGCAAATTATGGAAAATGACCAAGAATAGAGGTCTATTATGGTTTATACCCCAATTAGTAATGTTATCACTAAGTATGTTCTTCTTCTTACAGCTAATAGATAATCAAGTTAATGTACCCTCAGCAATGCTTGCGGAAGAAAATAGTCTGACGGTTGGACTGTTGAGTATAGCATGGGGTTTAAGTATGATATTTATGATGCTTGGAATTATTGGATCTGTTAAGGGAAATATTAAATAGCTAATATCATATGATTAAGGAAAGCAAATAGGGTATATGATAAGCTAAGCCAAATGAAAATAAGCACAGGAAATGAGATGCAAGGTAATCGGGCCTTGCATCTCATTTTAGATAAAGATGGGGAATATCTTGCAAAATATTCTTTTGCTTGGACAGCTTGACCTGTCTAACAAAATAAGAGAAAATGTACATATGAACAATAATTCAGGTGTACGCATTTGAAAGAAGGAGGCAGCCCATGACTCAGTCACTTAATGATATTTGCCAGGTAAGATGTATTCATACTGAGAAAGTGGAAAAAGCCCGTCAGTATATACTGCAGGATGAAATAATCAATAGTCTGGCCGAACTTTTTAAATGTATGGGGGATCCGACCCGTCTGAAGATTCTCCATGCTCTGCAGCAGCAGGAACTATGTGTTTGTGATCTCTCTGTGGTGGTTAATTCATCAGAATCAGCCGTATCGCACCAGCTCAGACTCTTGCGAACCCAGAAACTGGTTAAGTTTCGGCGGGATGGAAAAGTTATATATTACTCACTTGATGATCATCATATTGGCATGTTATTTAACCAGGCATTAGAGCATGTAAATGAGTGAAATTAGCCCTTTTCAGAGAGAGTTTCTATAGAGCCTTTAAAGAAGATATGCTTTAGGGCCAGTGAGGATGCTTTTATAAGATCATCGGGTAGAGAAGGGAAATTATACTATAAGAATCTGAGGCTATTAATACAATTGGGGTAAACCATATTAAAAGGCTGACAAGTACTTGAACCGTTAAGATTTGACGGGAGAAAGGAAAAGGACCGGATTTATGAAATATTTACTGCAAGGACTCACTTGTGTTAACTGTGCTGCCAAGATTGAAAAAGAGATAAATCAGATACCAGAATTAAGAGATGTAAAAATCAACCTGGCTGCTATGTCCTTGCATTTAGAACCTTCATTTGCGGATAAAGTTCAGAAGATAGCAGATCGGGTGGAACCTGGTGTTCGTCTGGTAGCCATAGAGAAAACTGGGGCTAAGGCCGAAAGGGTGGATTATTATTATCCAAAGATTAGTCTCGTCCGAATATTTATCAGCGCAGTGTTGCTGGGGGGAGCTCTGCTATTAGATAGAAAAGATTATTATGGCGATATTTCATATCTATTCTATGCAGGTGCCTATCTTGTGGTCGGGTATCCTGTATTAATAAGGGCTCTGAATAATATCTTTAAGGGACGAATATTTGATGAAAAATTCCTGATGTCTATTGCTACATTAGGTGCTATAGCGGTTAATGCCCTGGGAGAAGCAGTCAGCGTTATGCTTTTTTATGCGGCAGGCCAGATGTTTCAGGATCTGGCAGTGAACAGGTCGCGCCGTTCGATATCAGAGCTTATGAACCTTCGCCCGGATTATGCTAACCTGCTGCTAAACGGCAGAAGCGAAAGAGTAGATCCTGATGAAGTCCTGGTGGGGCAAATTATCGAGATTAGACCGGGTGAAAGGGTGCCCTTGGACGGTATTGTCATAGAGGGGAGTTCATATGTAGATAGTTCTGCACTGACCGGGGAATCAAAACCGCGTCGAGTTGAGGCGGGGATGGAAATTCTCAGCGGAGTTATCAATGGCTCTGGGTTGCTGAGAATAAGGGTCAGCAAAGAGTATGCTCAATCCTCGGTGGCCAAAATATTAGAACTGGTGGAAAATGCAGCAGTCAGGAAGGCTCCCGCGGAACAATTTATTACCCGCTTTGCAGGTCGGTATACTCAACTGGTAGTAGCAGGAGCACTGCTGACTGCCATTATTCCTCCGTTATTTCTACCCGGAGCAGCTTTTAACGATTGGATTTACAGAGCTCTTATTCTATTGGTCATATCCTGCCCCTGTGCCCTGGTGGTGTCCATACCTCTTGGTTACTTTGGGGGAATAGGCGCTGCTTCCCGGGCCGGTATTCTGGTTAAAGGAGCTAATATCCTGGATCAACTGGTAAATGTGGACACGGTAATATTTGATAAAACGGGTACTATCACTCGGGGAGTATTTGAAGTAATTCGGATAGAAAGCATAAATGGCTTTAATGAAAAAGAAATATTGGAATGGGCAGCCTTAGCAGAAATATATTCCAGCCATCCTATAGCCAGATCAATAAGAGAAGCATGGCAGGGTGGACTAGATCAGGATGTAATTGGAAGATATGAAGAAATCCAGGGCAGTGGTATTAAAGCGGTTATAAAAGGCAGCCGGGTATTGGCTGGAAGCAGCCTGCTTTTGGAAAGGGAAGGAATAGAGCACCTGAGAAAGACTGAACCGGGGACCATGGTTTATGTGGCAGTCGATGGGCAATATGTTGGCTGCCTGCTGATATCCGATGAGTTAAAAAGAGAAACAGCTGATTCAATACAGCAGTTAAAACATTTGGGCGTGAGACAAATAATAATGCTCAGCGGAGATGATCGAAACACTTCGGATACAGCCGCCGGTGAATTAGCGGTAGATCAGGTATATGCTGAACTTCTTCCCCAGGATAAGGTAGAACACTTGGAGGCCATAAAAAAACTTGTTCCAGATCGCCAGGGCCAGCTGATATTTGTCGGTGATGGCATAAACGATGCCCCGGTGCTCACCCGAGCAGATATTGGTGTGGCCATGGGAGCACTGGGATCTGATGCCGCTATTGAAGCGGCTGATGTGGTATTGATGGATGACCACTTGAACAAGTTGCCCCATGCCATACAAATAGCACGGTTCACAAGAAAAATAGTCATCCAGAACATTATCCTCGCCCTGGGGATAAAAGCCGCCGTTGTCATTTTAGGCTTAATGGGCACAGCAACTATGTGGGAGGCAGTATTTGCCGATGTGGGTGCAGCCTTGCTGGCTGTCCTCAACGCGACCCGCACCCTGCGGGCGGGGAGGCTTTAAGCTTACATGACTTTAATGGTGACTTAAAAGGTGTTAGGCACTAACTTACCAACTTATTGCCAAACTATATAATAATAAGTTAGTAAGTTAGTGCCTGACCCCACTGATCTAAATTGTTATTGCGTTGTGATATCCATCCTGTCAAAATTATCTTCTTGACAAAAACCAATACTAACAGGAAAATAATAGCAAGTAAATAAAAGTATTCTTACCTCAAGGGTTTTTTGCCTGAGAGCGAGGAAGGCGCTAAAATAAAATACTGGAACATAGTGCACCTCTTTCCTCTCTTATCGCAGGAAAGGGGTATTTTTATTGGGAGGGGATATTAATGAGTCTTAATTCCACACCCCGTGCCAACAGATATCATATTGCCTTTTTGGGCAGGACTAATGCGGGGAAATCAAGTTTGATCAATGCTGTCAGCAATCAAAACATAGCACTGGTTTCGCCAGTAAAAGGGACAACCACCGATCCGGTATACCGTCCGATGGAACTGCTCCCAGTTGGGCCGGTGGTCATGATCGATACTGCCGGCCTGGATGATGTCAGTGAACTGGGAGAATTGAGAAGAGAGAAAACGCTGGATATTTTAAATAAGGCAGATCTGGCAGTGTTAGTAATAGATGCAATGGTAGGGTATACGAGCTATGATCAATCTATTGCTGTCCTATTAAAAGAAAAAAATATACCCATAGTGGCGGCATGGAATAAAATTGACTGCAATGACAATGGTCAGGTAAATGAACTACCTGAGGAGGTCGGGTTTCCTGTTATACCGGTATCAGCTCAAACCGGGCAGGGGATAGAAGCGCTAAAGAAGAATATGATGGAAAATCTACCGAATGAAGCTGACAAATTTCGTTTGGTGGGCGATTTGATTAATCCCGGAGATTTTGTAGTACTGGTTGTACCGATAGATAAGGCGGCACCCAAAGGAAGACTCATTCTGCCTCAGCAGCAGACTGTAAGAGATATCCTGGAAACCGATGCTATAGCTGTGGTCACTAAGGAATATGAACTGCGGGAAACGCTGGCTAATCTGGGCAGAAAACCTAAAATGGTCATTACTGATTCCCAGGTATTTTTAAAAGTATCGGCTGATACCCCAAAAGATATTATGATGACCTCTTTTTCTATACTTTTTGCCCGTTACAAAGGAGATCTGGTGGAACTGGTCAAAGGGGCCTCAGCTATAGAAAATCTTAAAGACCAGGATCGGATATTGATCAGTGAAGGCTGTACCCACCACCGCCAGTCTGATGATATAGGAACTGTCAAGATACCACGCTGGCTGCGCCAGAGGACTGGAAAACAGCTGATATTTGACCATGTATCTGGAATTGAATATCCTAAAAACCTGGGTGAATATGCATTGGTAGTCCACTGTGGTGCCTGTATGCTGAACCGAAAAGAGGTAATGCACCGTATTGAGCAGGCCAAAAAGGTCGGAGTTCCCATTGTGAACTACGGGGTGTTGATTGCCTGGGTTCACGGTATATTGGATCGGGCTTTGATACCGTTTCCCCGGGCCAGGATGGAATGGGCTGCAGAAAGGACCGAATAACATATGAAAACAGAACTGACCTATCGGATAGAAGAGGATATGTTGGGAAGGGTCGAGATTCCTGTTGATGCCTGTTATGGAATACACACAGCCCGCGCTTTGGAAAATTTCAGGGTGTCCGATAGAAAAACCAATCAAAACCTGATTTATGCCATTGTTCTGGTTAAAAAGGCTGCGGCCCTGGCCAATGTCCATATCGGACAACTGCCAGAGGATAAAGCTCAGGCAATTATCCAGGCCTGTGAAGATATTCTGGCAGGGAAACTGGATAAGCATTTTATTGTAGACGCCCTGCAGGGTGGGGCAGGAACTTCCAGCAATATGAATGTTAATGAAGTAATAGCTAACCGGGCTCTGGAAATAATGGGAGAGAAAAAAGGCGATTACCATATAATTCATCCCCTGGACCAGGTAAACTGCTGCCAGTCTACCAATGATGTATATCCTACCGCTCTGCGGATTGCAGCTATCAAGCTGCTGAGAATCTTAAGTGAATCCTTTGCGGCGCTGCAAGAAAGCCTGCAGGTGAATGAAAACAAATTCAGCGGCATATTAAAATTGGGGCGAACTCAGTTAATGGATGCGCTGCCGATAACGGCAGGTCAGGAATGCGGTGCTTATGCAAGGGCTGTATCCCGGGACAGATGGCGGCTGTATAAAATAGAAGAAAGGCTCCGAGAAATTAATCTGGGAGGTACGGCAATAGGTACAGGAATTAATGCTCCTCTGGCTTATATCTACACAGTAACGGATATTCTGCAGGATTTAAGCGGATTGGGGTTGGCCAGAAGTGATTATCCTATAGATAACACTCAAAATATGGATATCTTTGTTGAAGTATCAGGGCTTTTGAAATCGGCCGCAGTTACCCTGATGAAAATAGCCAATGATTTGCGGCTGTTGGCATCAGGACCAGCCGGAGGACTAGGGGAGATAAAGCTGCCGGCGGTTCAGGCCGGTTCATCTATAATGCCGGGTAAGGTTAATCCGGTAATATGTGAGATGGTGGTTCAAACTGCTATGAAAGTTATAGCCAATGATACATGTATCACTCTGGCAGCAGCTTCTGGCCAACTGGAGCTGAATGCTTTTATTCCATTGATAGCAGAATGCCTGCTGGAATCTCTAGAGATACTCACCAGGGCCGTTGATATTTTTAATCATAAATGTATTAAAGGAATTGCATTTGACGTGGAGAAATGCAGTGAACATGTTGAAGCATCTTCTGCTCTAGCTGCGGCTCTAATCGACTATATCGGATATGACCAGGCAGCCCAGATAGCCGAAAAAGCTCGTCAAAAGGGAAAAACTATTAAACAGGTGCTGGCGGAAGATGATATTATGCCTGAAGAACAAGCTCTGCAGATCCTGAATCTATTTCAGGTAACCAGACCCGGTATTCCCGGCAAATAGAAAAAATTAACTCAATTGAAGATCAGGGTGAAGGAATACCTACTGAACTATTGGAGAAAATGGGTACTCCTTTTTTTAGTACGAAAGAACAAGGTACAGGATTGGGGTTAGCAGTATGCTATGGAATAGCTAAACGGCATAATGCAGCTATTGATATCGAAAGTGGTTCACACGAAACCACTTTTAATGTCAGGGTCAACCGCAAATCATAAACATCTAATCATTTTCCAGCAGCATTTGGCTCTGCTTTGTATCTAATTTTCGCAATTCTCTAAAGAGCACGATGGCAGTTATCATTGAAGCAGTTAAATCAGATGCCGGGGAGGAAACCCATATACCGTTCAAGTGGAAGAAATGCGGGAAAGTCAAAAGCATTGGTATGAGTAAAATCACCTGGCGCAGCATATTCAGAAACATGGAGGTAAAACCTTTTCCAATAGCCTGAAAAAAATTGGCACTGACGATCTGGAAACCAATTACCGGCAGAACCAACAAGAAGATGTGTATACCATGTATCCCGATTTGAAGCAGCTCTTGATCTGAGGTAAATGCTTTCATAATGGGTGCACCAAATACTTGGATCAGAATGAATCCTAGCGTTACAATGAGCGTAGCGTAGATGATAGCCAGTTTGAGAGATTCTTTCACGCGGGTATACTTTCCTGCTCCGTAGTTAAAACCAATGACCGGCTGTGCACCCTGGCTGATACCAATAACCGGCATGAGAATAAACATGGTGATGGAATAAATTATTCCAAAAGCACCAATGGCTGCATCTCCTCCATAATTGGCTAAACCCTGGTTGTAGAGAATGATTATCATGCTGGAGACCAGCTGCATGGAAAACGGAGCCATGCCAATGCTTAATATGCCTATAAGTATATGCCTGTGCAAACGGAGGTTTTTAAGTTTAAGCCGTAACACACTGGCAGGACTGAGAAAGTGGCGAATAACCAGTGCGGCTGAGATGGCCTGCGAGATAACTGTTGCAAAAGCCGTACCTGGCATTCCATACCCTAAAATATAAACGAAAATAAAATCCAGAACAATATTTAAGCCCGCATTTATAAGCATGATATTCATAGAAATACGGGGATTACCCTCGGAGCGAATTGTAGCTCCCAATCCAAAGCTTATATGCTGAAAAACTGATCCAAATAGGATGATGCTTATAAACTGACGTCCATAAGGTAGGGTATCAGGACTAGCTCCAAACGCAGTTAGGAGATAATCAAGAGAAAGCAGTAATATTCCCGATACCACTACGGCAATGATCAGGAGCAGAGAAAGTGCATTGCCCAGAATTTGTTCGGCTTCGTCCTGCTGCTGCTGCCCAAGACGAATGGAGATCATGGCGCCGGCACCAATGCCAACCAGCATACCGAAGGCCATGATGATTAAAGAAATGGGCATGGTAACTGTCATTCCCGAAATTGCATCTGCACCTACCACGTTGCCTACAAATAAGCGGTTAATTATTATATAGAAAGAATTGGCCAGCATACCGATGATAGCCGGCAATGAAAACTGCCATAGAAGATGACTGATATTTTTTTCTCCCAATTGAAGGGCTCTTTCATCCATTATTTCATTTCCTTGCCTTAAAAATGTTTAATTTCCTATCTAATAAATAAAGATGCAGACCAGTACTTACCAGATTGTAATCTAACGCCATCAGCACCATAGGAAATTGTACCATTAAAAAAATATTTAATATACAGGGAAAATGGGGTCGGGATACTAAAGTTGAGTAATAATATTGTTGCCTAACTTAAATT
The DNA here is from genome assembly GCA_016841245.1 of Syntrophomonas sp. Lineage (GTDB taxonomy): Bacteria > Bacillota > Syntrophomonadia > Syntrophomonadales > Syntrophomonadaceae > JAAYJK01. The sequence goes on along the minus strand of JAENZN010000001.1, from coordinate 56,153 downwards.
TGGCATAAAACCGCTATCCCCTTTTGGAGCAGTGGATGAAGGTGCATCGCGAATTTGATTCGGGTGAGATGGTCATAAATAAGTGGGCATAGATAATTGTGGAGGTCATAACTAATTTAGAGCTGCATGCCTGAGAGGCAACGGCTCCTATTAATCAAATATTAAGGTTGTAGGGGAAGGAATGAAGGCCCTCCTCCATGCTTAAGTTAGTCCCTGCCGTTTACAGGGGCAAACATATTAATCCTGCATCAATAGAAAGCTCCACCGCATTTGCAATCTGTCCTGCTGGAAGAAGAGCAGGAAGAGTAGCTGTCAGTTTCAGATCAAACATAGTAGATATATCTATATAGGCTGGATTATCACATAATATGAACAGGTAGGAAGATGGACAGCAGAAGCGAAGTTCTTTTAAGCTGGATAAACATTTTTGATGCTCATTTAGTTTCCATACTACAATATCTGGTTGAAAAACACTGGCATCAAATATTAGGTTATCTGCCAGAACATCCCTCATTATTACATCAAAAGATGATATATGTTCAAAAGCAGCAGCAAGATTTTGGGTATATAAAAGATTGTCACTGCATAAAAGAATTTTCATTGGTTTCAAGATTTCACTCCATTCTCTCTATCAAGATATAATATACGTATCTTCTATAAATGCGTTATTAATACTGTGAAAAACGGGGTTAGATTTATAAAATTTATATTAGATTAAATATATATGGGGGAAGCCTTATGGGACCTCTGCTAATAAGGTTAATTGCGGAACAAAAAGTTAACAGGTCAACAGTTTAATGGTTATAATTACTATTAGTGTAGTAATTAGTAATTATTTTAAAAAAATAAGTATTGCTAGCATTGGTTTTAAGTAGACCAAGCACCAAATTAATATGAATAATTGTAAACATATAGAAAAAGCTTTTAATTATCGATAATAAAGGATAATCATCTTTTTTATGCCTAAGGGATAAGGATGAAAAGCAAGCATGGACTAAAGGTTTTAGCATCTGGAAGGGAATTGCTTATGCGCATCAGGAATTTGGTAAATGGCAGTATTGAAGTACAATGCCAGCTGGAATTTGCTCAAGAAATTGCCTTAGAAAATATTAACCGTGGAAAATCATTTGCCATGGTAATTATAATATTAGAGATGGCCTTATTTTTAGCAAATCTATATTTTTCGCATTTTTCGCATAAAACAGTAAGCATGCAACATGGTTTTCAAAATTCAGTTTATGGTCTCATGTATGGAATTACCATCGTTGTAACTTGTATATATTTATACTTGTCCAGCTGCTTGAAAAAACGGGCGCAGATGGGGCAGATTGACTTGCCCTATATAGAAAAACTGATGGTTTCTTACCTGACCTTTATCATGACCTGGTCAGCGGTGATAACTTTATTTGATCAGCGTTTATACGGAAGCATATCAGCCTATTTAGTAGCTTTGATCCTGGGATCAATAATATTCTATGTGAACAGCAGGATGTTGATTATTCCCTACCTTATATCTCTCAGTATACTTATGATCGGTTTACCATTTTATCAGCCCTCCACAGCCATTTTGATAGGGCATTATGTTAATATTGGGATCTTATTGATTTTGTCATGGGTAATGGCCAAAACCCTTTATGAAAATTATGTAAGAGATTTTGCCTCCCGCTGGGAAATCAAGAGCAAAAATGACCTTTTAAATACTACTAACCGACAATTATCAGATGAAGTTATTTTAAGAAAGACCATTCAAGAGGAGTTGGAAAAAGCTAATCAAGAGCTAAAAAAACTTACCCTGATAGATGATTTAACAGGAATACCCAATAGAAGAAACCTGGAAGATTATTTGAACCGAGAATGGAATCGTGCGATACGTGAGGGGAACTCGATATCAATATTAATGATAGATATTGATTATTTTAAGGCTTTTAATGACAATTATGGTCATTTATCAGGAGATGATTGTCTGATCAAAGTTGCTCAAACGATAAAATCTCACTGCCGGCGCTCCAGCGATTTTGTGGCCAGGCTGGGGGGAGAAGAATTCTTATTCATAGCTATAAATATGGATGAGGAAGGGACTAGAAGTTTAGCTGATAATATCAGAAATAGTATTCAGAACATCAATATTCTTCACGAATACTCCGAGGCAGCACCTTATTTGACAGTAAGTATTGGTATCACTATGGTTAGACCATCAACCAACGATAAACCGGGTCCCAGTATAAATAAAGCCGATCGGGCACTATATACGGCCAAATTAGCTGGAAGGAATAGAGTGGCCAGTTCTATTTAATGTGTTAATATAATGGTGGCTTATAAAAGAGAAAATATAGGAAGTGATAACTTGACTGATGGAAATGTTCATCATATAGAAATGGATGGCAAGCAGATAATACTTATTGGAACAGCTCATGTTTCCTCAAAAAGTGTAGATGAGGTTAGAGAGGTAATCAAGGAAGAGCAGCCCGAGACGGTATGTATAGAATTATGTCCGTCCCGCTATCGGAACATTGCTGATACTGATCGCTGGAAGAATACAAATATCACTAGGATTATTAAAGAAGGTCAGGCTCTGCTCCTCTTAGTAAATTTAATCCTGTCCTCTTATCAAAAAAGATTAGCCCTGCAGTTTGACATCAAACCCGGTCAGGAAATGATGCAGGGGATAGCATCAGCCGAGGAGATAGGAGCTTCTCTTTGTTTAGCTGACCGTGATATCCAGACTACCATGATGCGCATATGGAGGAGTATTGGTTTATGGGGCAAGATGAAACTGTTTTTTCAGCTTATCATGAGTATGTTCATTAATGAAGAAATAGACGAACAAGAACTAGAGAAAATGAAGAGCGGTGACATGCTGAGTTCAGCATTAGAAGAACTATCCCGGTCCTTCCCTCACATAAAGTCAATTTTAATTGATGAAAGGGACCAGTACCTGGCTCAAAAAATAAAGGAAGCTCCCGGGAATAAAGTTGTTGCTGTGTTAGGAGCCGGACATATTCCAGGGATCAAATTGGAATTGAGCAGGGAAAATGATCTGGAAAGGCTGTCCCAGGTTATGCCTGCCTCTAAAATCACCAAAATAGTGGCCTGGGCTATACCGGTATTGATATTAGCACTGATTGCTTCCACCTTTTCTGTGGATAAAACAGCTGGAATCGATCAGGTAGCCGCCTGGATTATATGGAATGGTTCTTTATCTGCCTTAGGAGCATTACTGGCCTTAGCTCATCCCCTGTCTATACTGACAGCATTCATCGTCTCACCTATCAGTTCTTTAAATCCGCTTTTAGCTGCCGGATGGTTTGCTGGTCTGATCGAAGCTATCATAAGAAAACCCAAAGTACAGGATTTTGAGAATATAGCAGAGGATATCAATTCTGTACGGGGATTTTGGAATAATAAAGTGACCCACATTTTACTGGTAGTTGCACTGGCTAATGTGGGCAGCAGTATGGGAGCAATGCTGGGTGGACTGGAAGTTATCAGACACTTCATCAATACTTTTATATGATTGGCGAGCGAGGTATTGGGGAAGCTTTTAGTTTCTCAGGTACGAGTATTACCACGGTATCTTCTTAAGTCATCAAGTCTGAAGGGTTATACGGCAAGCTGATTAATCCTCGATATAATTAGCCAGCATCAGAGCTTCTCCTGCATAATAACAGTGAAGCTGTAATAGCATAGCAATTTGAAATATTATCCAAAGATATAGATAGTGATATATTTTCAATAAAATGTTAAAATAATACAAAAAAGAGAAGTAAAGGAATCGGCATTTGATAAGGAGGATGATTTTGTGGCTGATATTAAATTCGAAATCACCAGATCTATGGGGGTCTTATCTGAGGGTTCCAGAGGATGGCAAAAAGAAATAAACCTGGTGAACTGGAATAACCGCAGTCCTAAAATAGATATTCGTGATTGGGGACCAGAACACGAGAAGATAGGGAAGGGCATAACACTCAATAAGGCGGAACTAATTAAGCTGAAAGAACTGCTTCAGGATATGGATTTAGAAATATTGGAAGGATAATATATAATTCCACTGCAAAAGTTATTTTTAGGGTTTTTGCAGTGGAATCAATATATTAATAAAGTTAGCTGACTGTAACATAGAAGCATGCCCTACATTGGGAAATTATAATTCTTCCCATGCTCTAATAGCTGATTTGACCATGAATAGAATATATATATGATCCATGTTCCTTGATACCATAATCCCATGATAATACTACTGCCATTATTGATATCGGCATTCAGGAGACTGCCTTTAAGCCAGGTTAGCTCCTGTAAACTGGCTGTTATAGAGGTCTGCATAGAACCCTCCTTGAGCCAGCAGTTCGACATGTCGGCCCTGTTCAATAATGGCACCATGATTCATCACCAGTATCAGGTCTGCTTCTCTAATGGTTGAAAGCCTATGGGCGATGACAAAACTGGTTCTTCCTTTCATCAAAGTGCCCATAGCCTTCTGAATCAGTACTTCGGTTCGAGTATCTACATTGCTGGTAGCTTCATCCAGTATTAGGATAGCCGGGTTGGCCAGTATAGCCCGGGCGATAGTCAGAAGCTGTTTCTGCCCCTGGGATATATTGGAGGCTTCTTCATTCAAGATAGTATCATACCCCTCGGGCAGGGTCATTATAAAATGATGGGCATGAGCTGCTTGAGCCGCATCGATGATTTCCTCCTCGGTCACTCCTTCTCGTCCATAGGCGATATTGTCCCTGATGGTTCCATTGAAGAGCCAGGTATCCTGCAGCACCATACCGAACATGGTACGCAGGTCGCCGCGTTTCATGTCCCTGATATTTACCCCGTCTACGGTGATTTTGCCCTCCTGAACTTCATAGAAGCGCATGATCAAGTTGACCAGGGTAGTTTTCCCGGCTCCGGTAGGACCTACGATGGCAACCGTCTGGCCTTCCTTGATATCGATGTTCAGGTCTTCGATAAGAGGTACATCCTCTTGGTAGCTAAAGCGGACATGCTCGAATTTAACATGGCCCTGAGGAAAGGGAATCACCTTAGGGCTTTCATGCTCCAAAATTTCTTCGCTTTCATCCATGATTTCAAAAACCCTTTCCGCGGAAGCGACTGTAGACTGTAATATATTGGCTATATTGGCCACCTGAATGATGGGTTGGGTAAACTGCCGGATATACTGGATAAATGCCTGAATATCACCGATCTGAATAACCTTCTGGGCTACCATAACACCGCCGATAATACATACTAAAACATATCCTATATTATTAACGAAGTTCAAAGCCGGAAAAATAATACCAGACATAAATTGAGCTTTCCATCCTACCCCGTACAGCCGGGAATTGATGGCCTTGAACTTCTCTATGGAGTCCTTTTCATGGCCAAACACTTTGACAATTTTATGCCCGGAATACATTTCCTCCACATGACCGTTCAATTCACCCAGGCATCTCTGCTGCTGTATAAAATACTTCTGTGAGTACCTAGTGATGACTCCGGTAATGACCACACTGACAGGCAGTGACACCAACGCAATCAGAGTCAAAAGGGGGCTGATACTCAGCATCATGATTAGTATACCGATGATGGAAACGAATGATGTTATCAGTTGAGTCAGGCTCTGCTGCAGGGTATTAGCTATATTATCCATATCGTTAGTTACCCGGCTCAGGATTTCACCATGAGTAAGCTGATCAAAATATCTCAGGGGAAGGTGATCCAGCTTATTTTTTACATCATTGCGCATCCGGTAAACGGTTTCCTGGGACACGGTAGACATTATATACGCCATAACGTAACTGAAAAGAGCACTCAAGAGATAAAGACCAATCAACAGCAGCAGAATCCTGCCAATATAATCTAAATCGAAGGTCGGGATAGGCTGTTTTCGCAGCTGATTGATATAGGTTATCGGCATATTATTCTGGATGGCGGTATTTAAATTTAATAAATAAGCATATTTAGCCAGGAGCCCTTCGCCCAATTTGGTGGTAGCCTTTCCCATAATTTTGGGTCCGACGATGGAGAAAAGGGTACTGCCGACAGCCAGACAAAAAACCAAAATGAAGCGTTTCTTCTCCGGACTCAAGTATTGGATCAATCTCTTCAAGGTTCCGGTAAAATCCCGGGCTTTTTCTGCCGGCATCCCTATAGGTGGACCACCCATAGGTCCGCGGCGAGGCGGTGGCTGAGATTTTGATTGGTTTTGCTGATTCATATTCATAATCTATGCAATCTCCTCTTGTGATAACTGGGAGGACACGATCTCATAATATACCTGGCTGCTTTCCAGGAGTTCCCTGTGTGTACCGATTCCAGCTATCTGACCTTCATCTAATACGATGATTTGATCAGCATCCATGACCGTGCTCACCCTCTGGGCCACAATTATAAGGGTAGAGTTGACGATTTCATTTTTCAGCGCAGCTCGAAGCCGGGCATCAGTCTTGAAATCAAGGGCTGAAAAACTATCATCCAGTATATAAATACCAGGTTTCCTGACCAGAGCCCGGGCGATGGAAAGACGCTGTTTCTGTCCCCCGGATAGATTAGTTCCGCCTTGAGCAATAATTGACTGGTAGCCATCTTGCATGGCGTTGATGAACTCGCTGGCCTGGGCAGTATCAGCAGCGTGCTTAACCTCATCATCGGCAGCATCGGCTTTGCCATAACGGATGTTATCGGCAATAGTACCACTGAAAATAATGGGGGTTTGTGGTACAAAGCCCATTTTTGTACGGAGTTCCTCCTGGCTCATCTCCCGTACGTCCACACCGTCTACCAGGACACTGCCACTGGTAACATCATAAAACCGGGGTATGAGATTGATGAGGGTGGATTTGCCCGAGCCGGTGCCGCCGATGATAGCAGTTACCTCTCCTGGCCAGGCTTGGAAAGATATATGGCTGATGGCGGGGTTTTCTGCCCCGGGATAGAAGAAGGTCACATCCTCGAATTCTACATAGCCCCTCTGTTTATGAGAAGATCTAGTATTTTCGGGATCCACGATGGTCGGTTCCATATCCAGCACTTCATTGATACGAAGAGCCGATGCCTGGGCCCGGGGCACCATAACAAACATGATGGTAACCATAATGATGGAAAACATTATCTGCATCGCATATTGTATAAAGGCCATCATATCCCCGATCTGCATGTTGTTTTGAGCGATACGCAAGCCCCCAAACCATATTATGGCAATAGATGTAAAGTTCATGAAAATGATCATTACCGGCTGCATAGAGGCCATGATTTTATTGACCCGGATAGCTGTATCTGTCAAATCGCGGTTAGCTTGATCGAAGCGTACGGTTTCTTTTTTGAGACGGTTAAAGGCGCGTATTACTCTTATTCCAGTTAGATTTTCCCTCAAGACCAGATTGACCTTATCCAGCTTGATCTGCATGGCTTTAAACAGGGGTACTATAAAAGTTGCAACACCGCCGATGAAGGTCAGCATTAGTGGCAAGACTACGACCAGAATAAGGGTAAGGTGGCTGTCCCTGGAATAAGCCATGATGATACCCCCGATGCACATAATCGGGGCATTGACCATGAAGCGCAGGCCGATCACCAGGAGGGTCTGCACCTGGGTAATGTCATTGGTAGTTCGGTTAATGAGCGAAGCAGTTCCGATTTTATCAAATTCATTCAGAGAATAGTTTTCTACTCGGGAGAATACTTTATACCGGGTATCTCGTCCAAAACTCATACCGATAATCGATGAAAGATAACTGCCCACGACGGAACACAGGCTGCTGATAAGGGCCACTACGAGCATGTAGCTCCCAAACCTCCAGACATAGCCGGTATCACCCTTCATCATACCGTTGTTAACCACTTCCGACATGAGGGTAGGAAGGTAAAGCTCGGCCAGAGACTGGGCAAAAAGAAATAAAACTACCCAGAATAAACTCCAGGTATATGGTTTTAATCCGCTGAATAATTTAAGCATAAATGATAATCTCCATCCAGTGTTAGTAGTTCTTATTGAACCTCAACCGGGGTTTTATCAGCCAGAGCATGGCCGTTGGCAATTACCACCTGTTCACCTTCTGGCCTACTGTAAAACCCAGGCTGATCACCTTGCCGGATATTTTACTGGAAACATCCACGGTTTGAAACGGGACCAGAACACCGCTAAGTTCCAGAGGTACTTCCAGGTCCTGATAACTGGCTGAAGCCGTTGTTACTGGAATAATTTTATTCTCTCCACGCACATCCACAGCAGGCAAGCAAGAGTACCAGTATCGAGCCGGCCAGAATGATGAGCCGTTTATTTTGCCGATGCATAAGAAAACCTCATTTCTTTATTTGATATGGATTTTTATAACCGCATTCATACCAGGCATAAGAGTTAGTTGATCAGCATCCATAATGCTGATATAGACCGGGATCAACTGGGTTACCTTGGAGTACGTGCCGCTGGTATTTAAAGATGGCAGGGTATTGAAGGCCGAGGTGGTAGCCTGTCCGATACTTTCTACATAGCCCTGGAAACTTTGCTTAGAATAGGCATCGATTTTGATGTCAACCTTTTGCCCTTTCTCAATTTTCAGAATATCCGTCTCTTCAATGTGTGCTTTGATATAAAAATGAGAAGTATCTGCTATGGTAGCTATTTCCATCCCGGGACTGATCACCTGGCCTTTGATAACATTCGACTGAACTACTTTACCATCTATAGGAGACTTGATCTCTGATTTGCTGATAATCAAATCAGCTGAGTTGGCCATTGATTGGGAGTTGGTTGACGAACTGGTGACCATGCTGCTGACATCCTGTTTCCCTAGAAGCTGACCGCTCTTTACAGTATCGCCCTCTTTTATATCCCAATTCTTAACTTTCCCGGTGAGCTCTGGCGTGATGGTGACGATATCGCAGGTAACCTGGGCATCTTCGGTAGAAAAAAAGTACATGCTTTGATAGACATAGTAGGATAAACCAGTTACTCCAGCCAGAACAACAACAATGCCTAATATCGTTAAGATTTTTTTCAACTTTTCCATTCTATTGACCACCTTAATAATTTTTTCCATTTAATATGGCAGGTGCCATTATGTGACGCCTTTAAGAAGCATCTGAATTTTTTGCAGCATGTCATCGAGTTCTTCAAGTTCATTTTCTGGCAGTTCGCTTAGTTTTTCTATGAATTTATGTTTTATTTCTGCTTTCAGATCGTTATAGGTTTTTAAACCTTCTTCAGTAACATCTATCAGCACTATCCGCCGATCATTTTCATCAGTCTTTCTTACTACCCACCCGGCCTCTATAAGCTTATAAATCAGAGGGGTGAGCTGCTGCTTGGAAATGGTCATTTTATTAGCCAGTTCGGTCATGGGCAAAGGCCCTTTAAGAGCTAAAATGGATATGGCATGGAACTGTGCATGACTTAACTTGAGCCGCGTAATCTGCTCGGCCGGTCGTAAGTAGCTCTGACGCATATAGTTCAGTAAGAACATGAAGTCGTCAACAACCTTTTCTAAATCAGTCATATTTACACCTACTCAAAAGAAATTCAAAATTACTTAGATAAGTATAAATCTTCAAGACAAAATAGTAAATAATAATTTACTATCAAGGGTTGTTTACTAAAAGGGATAATGTTGGGAATGCTTATCATGATATCCAAAAAAATATTAAAGCAAGCATGAATTATATTGAAAGGATATATACTGATGTTTTGATATTTGCAGCTATATGTAACCTTCCGGGGTCAGGAATTCAACAAGCCGCTGAATATGTTTCCGGCTAAAGAGAAAAGACAGAAGACCTAACCTTATGTATTGACAATCATGGCTTATAAACATATAATACAAGCACCAATAAAAGTAAAAATTCAGTTTATCACAAACAAAGACAAATGTCAATGGATAAAAATGGGTAATACCCCGAAGGGAGCCAAGTGTAATGAACCTGCTGGATATTTTTCGCTCTATGGGAAAGCAGCTTGAAATCAGCGAAGTACTCAAAACTAACCAGGAGTCAGTAAAATATGGCTTGATATTAACTTCCACTCAAGCACAGGAGATTATTGATGCAAGAAACCAGGCTATTCAAAACCACGGGCGTCTTGAACTAGGTATAGAAGCAGCCCGCAAAATTATAGCCGCTTTCTGTATTTCGCCTCATATTAACCGTGAAGAGTATGTTAAAACTATAAATGAGCTTATAGATATATTCTATCATTATAAAAATGAAACTGAAGACCTGATCGGTGATGATGAACTGATATCTATGATGAAAGAATACTATGATAGTTCCTGTCAGGGATCCTTGGAGCTGCTGAGGAGCAGAGAAATGGCCCGGTTTGTAATAGATATCAGAAGCAGCCTGCTGCAGCAAATGGATAATGGTTGGAAAGAGGAGTAGTGGTGATGAGAAACATGGATATGGAGAGATATTCCCCGGTTAAAAAAGAACGACTGGATCCCAATCACTATACTCTTTCGCTCTTGATAGAGGCAGAGCGCCTGGATCTGATGGATCAGCCGACTATAGATAGTATTCAAAAGCAGTTGATGGTTTTATTAGGGGAATTGATTATTAAATATACCAAAGGGGAGAGTACATCAGTCAAAATTGAAACTGGACAGAGAATTATGCTATCGATTTTATACTGTATCGATGCCTGTACCCGAAGTTTTAACAGTCCCAAAGATGCCATAAACCTCTTAACGTTAAGCAGCATCAAGGAAATACATCAAGCAGGTTTGGAAATGGTGGAGTCATGCCTGAGGGAAACAGAGCAGAGTTATAAGGAAATTAAGAATAAGAAGCTGGATATTCCCGTCGAAGCATATCAAACTACTATAGATCAAGGCTTGCTAGATTTTTTCGAAAAATACGATGTGTTCTTTAGTGCCCACGATACTATGGCCAGCATCGACTATCCGCTGCTCTTTGATGATATGAAGAAGCAGGGAATATTATATATTAAACAGTATATTAGAAAATTAGAACTCGAAACTCAGTTTTGCAGGTTTTTTACTCTAGAGAAGATTAGCAAGCTCTTATCTAACTACGGTCGGGTGTATGGGATTGATTACCGGGAAGCCCTTATAAATATATTTGAAATAGTACTCACCAATTCCATTTTCTCTGTTATGGCAGGGAATAAAGCCAATGAACTGAGCATCACCCATCTCCAAATGGCTCATCTGCAGGAATTATTTAAAGATTTAGATACTACCCAATGTGTATCCATAATCGGTGAAACAGTTGAAGCTTTGATAGAGAAACTGGAAATAGATCAGACCGAGCTGAAAAAGTACATGCGAGATTTCACAGCGGTATTGATGCCTAGATTTGTATGTGCCGTGGAAAATAATACTCTTGCTAATGTAATTATTATGGATAGGGAAGAGAATCTGCAGGTGGACATCATTTTTAATGAGGGCGATAGATTGGACAATGATAGCTTTTGCAGTCTGGTTGAGGAAATCATGGAACATACTGATCCGGTTGAAAAAGCGGAGATTATAAGCGGCGGTATTCAAACTCTAGGTGATTTCATTGATGTGCTGGAGGCGAACTGCCTATTTGGAGAAGATTTTAGAGCTGTATACCATACCCTGGGAGACCTGGAATTATCAGTACTGGCTAGAATAGTGTATATGGAAGAATTGAGAGCCGACTCGAGCAGCTTTTCCTTGCTAAATGCTGCTGAACATGACGCCAATAGGCAGTGGCAGGTTGAATACGACAGGTTCGTGCAGAGCCTGAGCCCAGACCGGTTAAAATCTGTTGAGAAATATATTCTGTCAGCCGTTCAAATGGGTGATTTCTAGACCCGGTATTTGGGTACGTTGATTTTTGTATGTTTAGGCCTGGCTTTTTGGTCAGATATATTGTATGCAGGTATGCAAGAGGCAGGTTCTTGTAAGTCTGGGTCCAGGCCACTCCGCTGTCAGAGGGGTCTTTCGGAATTTGATGATAAAATGCTGGCAGCAGTTTTGTTAATGGCGAAAAATGTTATAATTTACTTCAAGCGGGGTGTTTAAGTTTGCAGGAAGAATTAATACTATCATTTTATGAGAATAAGGACCTGGAGCGGGCTGCTAAAATGGCGGCTTACATGAAAGATCAATTTTCCTTCCTGGGTATACCCAGGCCCAAGAGAAACGAGCTTCAAAAGAGCTTCATAAGGCAAGCCAGGAAAGAAAAATTACTCGATTGGGAGTTTGTTTTCAGACTGTGGGATTTGCCGGAACGTGAATTTCAATATTTAGCCCTGGATTATCTTATAGCTCTTACAAGCAGCTTATCGAAGGCAGATATGGATAGACTTACAGACTTGATTGTGAAAAAATCGTGGTGGGATACAGTAGACAGCCTGGCCGCCAACCCCATCGGCACACTGTGTGTAAAAGAGCCGGAACTGGTTCAGAGTCATATTTTAAACTGGACTGATAGCGACAATATATGGCTGGTGAGAACAGCTATCCTCTTTCAATTAAAACACAAGGAAAAGACTGATAAAAAATTACTCGCATCAATTATTATCGGGAACAGCAGCAGCAGGGAGTTTTTTATCAACAAAGCTATTGGCTGGGCGCTCCGGGAATACTCGAAAACTGATAAAGAATGGGTCAAAGAATTTATAGACAGTAATCCGCTGCATTCATTGAGTGTGCGTGAAGCCAGAAAATACCTGTGAGTACAGCAGTCAGAGTGCTATTATGCTTAGACGAGAGGTTGGTTTTTTCCGAACGTTTGGCAGTACTGGCGATGGTGCCATTGCTATAGACAATATCTAGCAGGAGATTAGTCTAATCAATTAAACAGAAACAGAAAACGGAGGTCGATTATGAAAAGAACATTTGTTAACCTGGATCAATTAAAGGAGATTACCTCAAAATATCCTACCCCGTTTCATTTGTATGATGAAAAGGGCATTAGAGAAAACGCCCGCAGATTACATCAGGCCTTTGCCTGGAACAAAGGATTTAAAGAGTATTTCGCAGTTAAAGCCACCCCTAATCCAACTATCTTGAAGATATTAAAAGAAGAAGGTTGTGGCGTAGACTGTTCATCTTATACAGAACTTATGATCTCTGATGCAGTGGGGTTCAGTGGGGATGAAATTATGTTCTCGTCCAATGTAACTCCAAAGGAGGATTTTATTCTGGCCCGAAAGCTGAACGCTGCCATCAATCTGGATGATATAACTCACATTGAATTTTTGGATCAGGTGGCTGGAATTCCAGAAACCATCAGCTGCCGGTATAATCCAGGCGGTGAGTTTACTATTAATAACGCAATAATGGATACCCCCGGGGAAGCAAAGTATGGTTTTACCCGGCCCCAGCTGACGGAAGGATTTAAGATGCTGCAGGAAAAAGGAGTAAAGCACTTTGGTCTGCATGCCTTTTTAGCCAGCAACACCACCGATAATCATTATTATCCTGCTCTGGCCAGAATACTGTTTGAAACTGCGGTTGAATTAAACCAGGAAACGGGTGCCCATATTGCCTTTATTAACTTCTCAGGCGGTGTTGGCATACCTTATCGCCCGGAGCAGACCCCAGCTGATATATTTGCTATTGCTCAGGAGGTTCGTAAGATCTATGAGGAAATACTTGTCCCTGCCGGTATGGATGACGTGGCCATATACACGGAGCTGGGAAGGTTTATGGCAGGTCCCTACGGTTGTCTGGTTACTACCGCAATACATGAAAAACATATTCACAAGGAATACATAGGTTTGGACGCCTGCGCTGCCAACTTGATGCGTCCGGCCATGTATGGAGCCTATCACCATATCACGGTTATGGGAAAAGAAGACCAAGCCCTGGATCATGAATATGATGTTACCGGAGGCCTGTGTGAGAATAACGATAAATTTGCCATTGATCGAATGCTGCCCAAGATCGATATTGGCGACCTGCTGGTTATACATGACACGGGAGCCCATGGATTTGCGATGGGTTATAACTATAATGGCAAACTGCGTTCAGCAGAAATTCTCCTGAAAGAAGATGGCTCCAGTGAACTGATCCGCAGAGCAGAAACCCCGGCGGATTACTTCGCCACCTTTGATTATGATGATGATCTGCAGAGTCAATTCATCAACAAATATCCGGAGATTTTTAAGATTTAAAGCAGAATAACCCGTAAACCGGGGATATTGCCAGTAAGGCTCAACATTCAGATATACTGGCTGTTGAGCCTTTTTTGTTTTTGAGCTCATGCAGTTTGGGTGACTAAAAATGCTGTGTGTAAAAATATGTAAATATTGCTATAATAGAACATAGGTTCGTGGGGTTCCCCGACTGCGTTTCAGCAGAAGGGGGTAATGTGAGTGAATACATATGAGGTTTTGTTATTCATTGCCATGGTATTATTCATTCTAGCTCTCATAACGAAGTAGAGCTGTCTATTTAACATAGCAGCTCTATCAGCACAAAATAATTTTTGCTGGAATCGTTGTTGGGGGTGATCAGCCCCACGAATCCTGATTTATTTATATCATAAGGCGAACAGTAATTCAATAAATTTCAATAACAGTCTAGTTGCAAACACTACAGAGTCATTTCAAATTGCTCCTGTAACAGGGAGAAAGAAGCAGCAAAGCTATTATTTAAATAAATTTCCATAGGACAGGGTAACAACAAGGAGCTCGGTTAGCAACATCTAATGATATAAATTATAACCCATGTTAAAAAGCCTCTCCGTGTTTAACTGGAGAGGCTTTTATTATATGAAGTTATTGAATTCCAGCATGAGAGAGAAATAATTAAGATATAAAAAAGCAGGATGGTTTTAATTATATTTTTATATGATACATCGCCTACAAAAAGAATCAATTTAAATATATCACCATATACATATACACTTACACAACCTCGAAAATATTAAAGTGCGAAGTATCGTGGGGCGCTTCCCGGAACAAAGCCGGTTCTATTATTATGTTGATGTAGAAGAACTATTTGGCGGGCAAGGAAATCCCGTTCCTGAGGTCATCTAAAAGACATATTGACAGGCGAATGTGAATAGGAATAAAATGTATTTTAACAGAACTGAGTGGTCAATGTTAGTACTGAGCAGACAGGAGGAGCCGTGATGGTTACCATGAGGGAAAGGGAGAAGGAGTTTAAAAAGCAGATTATTGCAGATGCAGCATATAGTTTGCTGTCTAAAAAGCCTTACGAATCTGTAACCGTTGATGATATTGCAAAGGCGGCCGGATGTGGGAAGGGGACACTCTATCAGTATTTTGAGAACAAAGATCATATTCTGGCTTATCTGGTATCAGTAGATGTAAAGCACTTGTGTGAGGAAATAGAAGAAAAATGCTTGAAAAACCCGGATATACAGGAAGCAATATATAATTACATGCTGCTCCACTATAATTATTACCAGGCTAACCACCAGATATTTTCTTCCTGGCTGCGTCGGAGCCTGGATGCAGGTATTCAGCCTGAATGGGAGCAAGATGTGCTAGATATGAGGGAAGAAAAACTTCAGATGATGACTAAGGTTTTGGCAAGAGGAATAAAAAATCAATCCCTTATAGAAGTTGATCCATATCAACTGGCCCGCTTGCTGGAAAATATATTCCGGGACATTACTTACAGTCTGCTGGATAAAGAACAAGAGGAAGAAGACCTTAAGAAGGTAATGGAGTTGGTGAAAATGGTTATCAGCAACGGTATTTTTCTCAATCAGTCATTACGGGATGCCAAACAATAAATGGGTCAATAAGGTTGGTAATTTAAAGAAAGAGATGACAATAGGGAACCGTCCCCACTGTCATCCATGGGGAGGTATTAAACATGATAGACCAAACAATTCCAGGAAAAGGGAAAAAGATGGTAATTCTTATTTTAATGCTGGCAATGCTTGCGGGTACCGTATCAATACTTGGGTATTTTTATAAGCATCAGCAAGTGCTGGCAGCAGATAGGAATGGATTAAACGTTACCGGTACGGTAGAGGCCAGAACGGTCATGGCATCTTTTAAGGTAGCGGGGAAGATTGAAAACATTATGGTGGAAGAAGGGGATGAAGTACAGAAGGGACAGGAACTGGCGGTGCTTGATAAACGTGAACTGGAGGCCAAGGTAATGCAGGCCCAGGGAGCCTGTGAGGCAGCTCAAGGGCAGCTTGACCAGGCTGGTACGGCTGTTCCTCTGACCAGCCAGCAGATTGATGCGACAATAACTCAGGCTCAGGCCATGGTGGACAAAGCTGAGGTGGGCGTTACCGATGCCGGTCAGCAGTTGGAACGGGTACAGGAACTTTATACCGGAGGAGCGGTTTCAAAACAGCAGTTAGATCAAGCCCGGAATGCATATGATGCAGCTGTGAATGATCTGGAGGCAGCTCAGGGCCAGTATGATGAAGCCTGTTCTGCCCGATTGACAGTAGAGGTGGCAAAATCAAAATGTACAGCGGCATCCGGTCTATATAAACAAGCGCAGGGAGCACTTGCCGAGGCTCAGGCTTATCTTGATAATACTATTCTTACTGCGCCTATCTCCGGATATATTACCGGTAAAATGCTGGATGAAGGAGAAATGCTTAATGCAGGTACGCCTGTTTTTGAGATAAGTGATTTAAAGCATACCTATGTAAGTGTTTTTGTGGATGAGACGAAAATAGGCCTGGTTAAACTCGGACAGGAAGTAGAAATAAGCGTAGATGCTTATCCCGATCAAGTATTTATCGGGAATGTGGTATGGATTAGTGATGCCGGGCAGTTTGCTGTGAAGAAAGCTGTCAGTGAACAGGATTCTCATGATATACGAAGTTTTGAAGTAAAAATCAATGTACCCAATGACGATTTACGTTTAAAGACCGGTATGACGGCTGCAGCTGACATAATTAATGAGGGGAACTAATTATGGAGCAAAATGAAGAAATGGAAGAAATACGGGTAATTTCAGTTAATAATCTGGTACAGGTTATTTCCCGACAGGTGGTGCTGGATAATGTGAATCTGGAAGTAGCAAAAAATGAGTGTCTGGGAATATACGGCAACCGAGGCAGTGGAAAAACTAGTCTGCTGCATATCATGGCAGGAATAGACCGTTTTAAATCCGGTAGGGTTGAGGTATTGGGATGTAACGTGCGTAAAGATCAGAGTTTTAAGAAACATACTGGTTTACTTACTCAGAAGCGCAGCCTCTTCAGAGATCTAAGAACCGCAGAAAATTTTGAACTTATAGCAGCCTTAAAAAACGCCTCCAGGCAGGATATAGAAAGGGTGGTTGATGATTTTGAGCTTAAACCCTACCTTAAAGAACCGATTATTATGCTGGAAGGCGGAATTTACCAGCGGGTATCTCTGGCCTGTGCCATGCTTAATTCACCGCAATTACTGATACTGGACGAGGTAATTAAAGATATTGACTTATATTCACGCCATTTGATTGTAAACCGCTTAAAAACCTTTAATAGTCAGGGAGGAACCCTGGTATGCGGTTTCAGTAATATAGAATTTTGCGAATATATGGACCGGGTTGGCTGGCTGGAAAACAGACAGTTAAGTATTCTAACCGCAGAAGAAGCCCGAGATAAATATAACCAATTGGACCGGTCTATGGCAGACAGGTTGGGCAACACTTATGCGTAAATATTTTTTGATAATGAAGCGTGAATGCTTGTACATATGGCGTGACCGGACACTTAGAAACATAATAATCTTCGGCCCCATATTGGGGATCTTGCTATTTGCTTACGTGTATCGTATGCAGGTTATCCAGGATATACCCACTGCCATAGTAGATTTGGATCACAGTAGTCAGAGCTGCGAACTTAGAGAGGACTTGGAAGCTGCTCAAAACCTGAAAGTAACCGACTATCCGGCGGATTATAGCGATATGGAAACTATGATAGAAAATGGGGATATAGTGGTCGGAATCGTGATTCCGGAAGGTTATGGCAAAAATATAACTCTGAAAAGGCAGACCAGAATACTGGCAGTGATTGATGGTAGTAATATAACCTTTGCTACTCCCGCCTCCAGTGCAATAATGGAAGTTACCCAAACTATAAGTGCAGAAACCGGAATAAAAATCCTGGTGGGAATGGGAATGACTCTTGATGAGGCTCAAAATGCCTATCAGTCGATAGAGTTCAGGCAGGAGGCCTGGTATAATCCTACACTCAATTATGCGTATTTTCTAATACTGGCCTTAGCTTTAAACATCTGGCAGCAGTGCTGTACCTTAACTGCTGCGGTAAATGTTATAGGTGAAATTGGCATGAGCAGCTGGCTGCAGATTAAAGCATCAGGAATATCAAAGTTGGCTTTATTTGGCTCCAAGTCCATCGTACACCTGACAATTTTTATGCTCTTGGTGCTGCCGGTATATTTTCTCGCTTTTGTAGTCTTTAAACTCCCGCTGCACTGTAATTTTGGGCTATTATTACTATTTACCTTCGTATTTTCTATAGCCATACATAGTATAGGAACTATGATGTCCAGTCTGACCAATAACGCGGTAGATTCAAGCAGGTTGGGAATGATGGTGGCACTGCCCTCATTCGTTTTATGTGGTTATACCTGGCCGTTGGAAGCGATGCCGGCAGTTATTCAGAAAGCTGCCTGGATACTTCCTCAGACCTGGTTTTTCCAGGGATACAACTTTATGGTTTTTAAAGGCGCAGAATTTAATATGCTGTCTTATTATTTCGTGGCCATGCTGATTATAGCACTAGTGTGTTATGGAATAAGCATTATAGCCGTAAGCTGGTTGGAGAGGTGATTAGGATGCGCAGTATAACTAAAATCGCTTATTATGAAGTGCTTCATATACTAAAAGACCCCATTCTTTTTGTAGTAGTATTTCTGGCGCCGATAGCCTATGTTACTCTTTTTGGCGCAGTATATTTTTCAGGACTGTTAAGCAATATACCCATGGCTATAGTTGACCTGGATCATTCCGAATTATCCAGAGAGATTGAAAACGCTTATGCCAACAGTCCATACTTCAATATAGTGGAAGATGTAGATACCTATGAAGAACTTCAAACAGCTATGCAGATGGGGGAAATTCGCTCCGGAGTGGTAATCCCGGAAGATCTGCAGAAAAACACCTCATTGCACAGGCATACGGAAGTGCTCACGGTGTATGATGGTTCTAATTTAATATGGGGATATAATATTCAGAAAAAGAATATCGAGGTAATAAAACAATTCAATTCAGAAAATACGGTTGCTTATCTGGCCGGGAAAGGTCTAAGCAGTGTGGAGATCAGCAGCATCGTCAATGCAGTAGATTTCAACATCACTGTCTGGTATAACCCCAATATAAATTATACCTATTTTCTGTTCATGGGTCTGGTAATGATGATACTGCATCAGCTAGGTCTTTTATCGGTTAGTTTGACTGTCAGCAGGGAAAAGGAACGTCATTCCTGGTCCCAGTATTTATCTTCTGTCCTTTCTGTTCAGCAGATTATTATGGGTAAATGTCTGCCCTATTTTATAATAAATTTTTTCAACTATACGCTTTTGCTGTGGATTTCAGCTCAATTTATACATGTCAAAATCGAAGGCGGGGTATTACTGATTATTATTCTGGGACTGCTTTATGATATTATCATTACTTTTACAGGTTTCTTCATATCCTTAAAAGCCTATAATTCTCTGCAAATCACTCGCTGTTTATTGCTGCTGTCGATCCCACTTTTCTTTTTATCAGGCTATACCTGGCCCTGGGCGTACATGTATGAGCCAATTAGTTCACTAGGGAAAATAATGCCTTACAGTTGGATGGCCAAGGGATTTAGGATGGTTACTCTTAAGAACCTGGGCATTGCAGAAGTAGGAGTAATAATACTGGTAATGGTACTTATGGCTCTAGCAGCAATAATAATCAATGTGACCTTTAATAAAACCCAAAAACCAGTACAGGAAACACCCCTGTCAGTCAACGCTGGTAATTCATATCCCCGTAAGAGACATGTATAGCTGGATATAGCTTGCAGTGCAGGTAGGGACTATTCTTGACTTGCAAACTGCGCCTGGAATCCATTTGTTTGGGGAAAACAGGTTGGGTGTAAAAATATGGGATTAATGTTATAATAGAACATAAGTTCGTGGGGTCCCCCGAATGCTTTCCGGCAGAAGGGGGTGATAATGAATGAATACATATGAGGCCCTATCATTTATGGTTATCATATTGTTTATTCTAGCTCTCATAATGAGATAGAGCTACCGGCTTAATAGCCCTGGTAGCTCTTCAGCAGAGATCATTTTTGCTGGAATCGTTGTTGGGGGTGATCAGCCCCACGAATCCTAATTCATATATACCATAAAGTAACCAGTACTGCAATTAATTATAAAAGCAAATCTACTTTTGTTCAATAAATGATAAATTACCGGATTGTTTAAAGTAGTTTATTTGATGATAGCACATGGATACTATCAAAGAATGATTTCACTGCAAAAAGTAATATTCGTGATTCTGAATGAATAAATATGCCGTCGTCAGTTTCCACATGGGAACTGCCAACTGACTTGCCTAAAAGTAAATGGGGCACCGGGCAGGTACACATCCGTGTTCCACTGGGGTGTCAATGATATAATCTATAAAAAGTAATAATGAAAATGAGAAAATATATACTTCGAAGAGAAGGAGCTGCATATGCCCATAGACCGAAAGCAGAATAAGAACTTGGGGCTGCTTGAGCTTGTCGCGATTGCGCTTGGGGGAATGGTAGGGGGCGGTATTTTTACTGTAATCGGAGTATCGGTTGCCATGATTGGATACCTGACACCGGCTGCGATATTTATTGGGGGCATCGTGGCATTGCTGGCAGCGTATTCATACATTAAACTCGGCGTGTACTATAAGGATGAAGGTGCTACGTTTTCATTTATTAAAAGAACGTTTACTGAGTCGCATACTGCGCCTTCTATAATAGGATGGTGGGTCATTTTCGGGTTTATCAGCACACTGGCCTTGTATGCTTACACGTTTGCATCATATATCCTCAGTGGTTCTCCGTTCGCCCAGGACATATGGGTTCGTAAAGCAGTGGCTATTGGCATTACCGCAGTATTTACTGTTATTAATATCTGGAGCGTCAAAGGGATGGGGAAAATAGAAGACATTATGGTCTATACGAAAGTTGCTATACTTCTAGCCATCTCCGTGATATTGATTAAATTCGGATCTCCGAACCTTTCGAATTTCATTGGAAATATTTCGGCAGATGCTGGAAAAATCAGTGTTTTAAGTATATTGATCGTTGCATCTATTACATTTGTGGCGTATGAAGGATTTCAACTGGTTATAAATGCAGTGGAGGAAATGCATAATCCAGACCAGAACATTTCGCGGGCGATTTACCTGGCTATCTTTCTGGCGATTATCATTTATCTGGTCATTTCTATTGGTGCAGTGCTGACTATTCCAGCAGCGGATATTATAAAAAACAAGGAATTTGCCCTGGCCTATGGTGCCGGTGAGGTAATGGGCAGTTGGGGTGCTGATCTCGTGATACTGGGGGCGATTCTCGCCACTAGCAGCGCAATAAGCGGTACTCTTTTTGGAGCCTCCAGGCAAATGGCGGTTATCTCCGATAATGGGTATTTGCCCAGGTATCTGTCCGTAAGGAAAAAGCGTATTCCGGTTAATGCAATCATAATTATGGCTGGGATATCTAGCTTTTTGATACTGATAGGCGGTCTGGAGCTGATACTGGAATTTGGCAGCATTACCTTTCTTCTGGTCTCATTACTGGTGGCATATACCAACTTTACAATAAAGAGAGAGACTAAGTCCTCGTCTTTCATTACTATGCTGTCCATCATTGTGCTTGCAGTCAGCGGTATCCTGATACTATATTATGAATTTACCCATGCACTGCCGCAAATGTTGTTTATTATTTTCTTGTACATCGTGCTAACTGTTGGTGCACTTACATATGCCAGAAAAAAAGAGCTATCAAATCGAGTCAAATAATATTGGATGAGTGTCAGGTGTGTCAGGGGGACGGTTTGAAGTGACCCCCTGCTGCTTGTCTCATAATAGAAATAAGTGTCAAGAGAACCGTCCCCCTGACACTTATTCTTACTTTATAATGGCAGGGGAGACAGGAATCGAACCTGCAGCCCCTGGTTTTGGAGACCAGTGCTCTGCCTAATTGAGCTACTCCCCTGCATTTGATGATGCTTTATAAGGCATCATCAGCAGAATCAATTTTAGCATATATTCTTTACTGCTTCAAGAGTGTATTTTTAACAGTGGCCAGCTTCAGGGTCAGGTCTGAATTGCTTAAGCAAATATGATTTATAAGCGAGAATGTCTTAGATTTCGTGTAAATGACAGCAATCAAAATTCATGACTTGTTCGTTTGTGATGACTCCTTTAATCAAGAAGCCATACTTAAGCAGATTGGTTACCTCTTATAAAGAGGGATATCACCGGAGATTTCTTTAACAATCTCCACCAGGCCCATAAATTGATTTCCTTCATACCAGGGGGACTGGATGATGAGCTTCTTCTGCCCGTCTTTTTCGCTGATGTAATAGTTCTCAACCTGCTTCTCCAGCATGTTTTCAATGGTCTCCTGGGCGCCAGGTGGGTGACAATCCAGGAGCTGCTTTCCGATCAATTCATATCCTCCATATTTGGCGAAGAGTACGGCTGATTTTTCATTCATGGCGGTGATGATACCCCTGGAATCACAAACGGTTATAGCTGCGGGGAAATCTTGTACCCATTTTACAGTCATTAATAAATCCTCCCAAAACTGTTTCTTATATAACAATACAAAAGATTATTTAATCAAAAATTAATAAAACCAAGTAAAATGAACCTGCATTTTGCACTGGTATGGAATATAATCTAAAATAACCCTAATGCATGGAATAATAGCAGATGCAAAATAATATTTCTTACATAAACCTGCCTTTAGGGGTGGGCTATAAAAATTATAACAGGGCGGTGAATTGAATGATAAATGTTCTGGTGTTGATGGGTGGGATGTCCGAAGAAAGGGAAGTATCTCTGAGGAGTGGAGCAGGCGTTTATAATGCGCTGAAAAAGGCGGGCTATCAGGCCAAAACCCTTGATTTGAGCAGGGATAACCTGGGAAAGATAAAAGATATCAGTCCAGATGTAGTTTTTATAGCCTTGCATGGTAAATATGGAGAAGATGGAACTGTGCAGGGATATCTTGATATACTGGGAATTCCATATACAGGTTCCGGGGTTGAGACCAGTGCCATCTGCATGAATAAAGTAAGCACTAAAAAAATCTTTTGTTATGAGGGTATTCCTACCGCTGACTTTGTAATAATTACTAAATACCAATACCGCAAGAACCAGCAGAAATTAAGTGAGATAGTCACTGAACTGGGATTGCCGCTGGTAGTGAAAGCAGCTACCCAGGGGTCCAGTATCGGGGTATATATAGTGAAAACAGCAGAAGAATTGGAGTCTGCCATTGAAGAGGCTTTTAAATATGATCAGGAAGTATTGATCGAGAAGTTTATCCAGGGTCCACAGCTGACCGCAGCCATAGTAGGCAATGAAGAACCGCAGATACTACCCATTATAGAGATCACGGCAGCCAATGAGTTCTATGATTATGAATCCAAATATACCCCCGGAATGTGTGAACATATTATTCCGGCGCGGGTGAGCGAATTAGTGAATGCCAAAGTTGTAGAGATAAGCAAAAAAGTTTATTCGAGCTTTAAATGCCAGGGTTATGCTCGAGTGGATTTTATGATAGATAAGGATGAAAATCCATTTGTGCTGGAAGTAAATACTATACCGGGAATGACCGCCATGAGTTTGGTGCCGGATGCTGCTCGGGCAGCAGGTCTGAGCTATGAAGAATTGGTAGACCGAATTGTGCGCCTGGCTCTGCAAAAATAGAGGGACAAAAAGGTATTCTGAGGGCCGATAGAGAAAAGAAATGTAGAATAAGAGTACACTATGTGGACAGAGGTATAAGTATGACTAATTTTCTGCCGGCCGGTATGATAAACGAGACCCTGGAAGATATCTGCCAGAAAATCCTTGAGATTAAAGAGAAACTTGCTCAAAGTGATACGGTATATGTCCAGAAGGGCCTTCAGGAACTGGAAGAAATGACCCTGGACCTGTGGGTGTTTATTGAGAAATTTACCTGCCAGCCCTTAATATATACTGGTCCTGGGAGTACAGAAGAAATAATTAAAAGACTGGAATGGGCCCTGGCTTTTAGCGAGGAAGTAAATCCCAACGAATTATTATTACTTCAGCAGCAGATTAAAAAGAAAGCATCTCATAAATAATAATATCAATAAAATCATTAGCCTTAAGATGGTATCTTAGGGCTATTTGCGTAAAAAAAGCTGAAAAATATTGCACAAACAAACGTTTGGGGAGGATAATAATTGTTTAATATTGATGATTTAACTCAAAAATTAGGGAGAATTGACGGATTAGGATACAAGGCATATAAGGATATACAGGGTTCTTATGAAGCAGGAGATTATTTTTTGTTTATAGACCATGTTCAGGCTGATCCTTATGCTCCTCCTAGTAAGATTAGGTTAAGATTGCCCATGAAAAAAGCTGGATTTCCAGAATACCTTTATGAAGGAATTCGCGTGATCGCCCTGGAAGATAACATTGCTCGCCGGGTGAAGACTAATATAAAAGAAAATTACTCACGAGACATAAACATCGATGCCGGGCAACAGCAGGTTTTAAAGCGCACTGCTGCCAAGGTTACGCCTGATTTTGTTGAGGTTCGAATGACGGTAGGACTTCCAGCCGCCGGGAGAAGGATACAGGGCCGGGAAGCACGAAACATATTATGTCAGGCACTTCTGGAAATTGCCCGGCAATCGCTGGTATTTAATGAGGGATTAGAGAAGCATCTGGCTGAATTTGTGTATCTGTATGAAGATCAGGATTTTATCAGAGAGAATTTAGCAAAACTCGGCCTGACAGCGTTTGTGGCTAATGGGTCCGTCCTGCCAAGAAAAAGCGGTAATAGTGACCTGCCTATGCTGGAAAAGGATTGTGTGATATTTCAAAGCCCGGCTAGTATGGAAGTTGAAATGGAGACTATTCATCACGGAACGATTAAGGGCCTGGGGATACCCAGGGGGGTCAGCCTTATTGTGGGGGGAGGATATCATGGCAAGAGCACTCTCCTGAAATCCATCGAGAGGGGAGTATACAATCATATTAAGGGAGATGGTCGGGAGTGGGTTATAACATCGCCCGATGCGGTAAAAATAAGGGCTGAAGATGGACGTAAGGTGGAAAAAGTTGACATAAGATACTTTATTGACAACCTACCTCTGGGGCAGGATACTCGGGAGTTTTCAACTGCCAATGCCAGCGGCAGTACTTCGCAAGCAGCCAATATCGTGGAAGCCATAGAAATTGGTGCTGATCTGCTGCTTTTAGATGAAGATACCAGTGCCACAAACTTTATGATCAGGGATGCCCGGATGCAGAAGCTGATTGCCAAAGAAAAAGAGCCCATAACTCCTTTTGTTGATCGGGTACGGCCCTTGTATGAAAAATATGGTATATCAGCCATACTGGTAATAGGTGGAGCCGGGGATTATCTGGATACTGCCGACCATGTGATAATGTTGGATGTTTATCGGGTCTATGACGTGACAAATAAAGCCCGGGAAGTGACCCAGTCGGTAAAGAGTGGAAGAGTACAGGAATCCCAGGATGAGTGGCTGAGTTCCCCGGAACGGGTGATCAAAAGGGCCAGTCTGAAATTTGCCCGGGGGGATAGAGTTAAAGTTTCGGCTAAAGGACTGCAGACTATCATGGCCGGCAGGGAGATAGTTGATCTGGGGGGAATCGAACAACTATTGGAAAGCAGTCAAACCCGGGCCATTGCTGAGTGCCTGCGCTATATGGAAAAGTACGTGGATGGACAGCGAACCTTGAAAGAGGTGCTCAACTTAATTTGCAGAGATATGAATCAGGATCTGGCCCAGGTTACTCTATATAAGACCGGGATGCATCCCGGGGAACTGGCTATGCCCAGAAGGTATGAACTGGCTGCTGCCATTAATCGCCTGCGTATCCTGCAAATTGGGCTTCTGGTATAAAATGTAGTAGCTTATCTGATATAATAAGTTTTAAGTAAGACGATAGGAGTTAACTTATGGATATTAGACTGCTGGAGATCAAGGAGAAGGTGAAGAGTCATGAGCGGCTCGACCGGGCAGATGGGCTGTATTTATATGAGAGTCATGATCTGCTTGCTATAGGTGAAATGGCCCGGGATAAAAAGTTGGAGATGTCAGGCAGGAATGTGTTTTTTAATGTGAATCGCCACATCAACCTGACCAATATATGTGTATCTCGGTGTAAATTCTGTGCTTTTGGAGTAGATGAAAATGGAGAAGGCGGCCCTTATTTAATGACCGCAGATGAAGCATTTGAATTTGGAGCAGCTGCGGTTGACCACGGGATTACGGAATTTCATATAGTTAGTGCTATGCATCCGAACCTGGGTTTGGATTACTATGCTGAAGTGGTTAGAAAGTTAAATCAGGGGTTTCCTGACATACATATTCAAGCTTTTACTGCCGTAGAGATTTTTCATATGCACCGGATCAGCGGAAGGACCATACGGGAAGTCCTGCAGGTACTGAAAGATGCGGGTATGGGCTCTATGCCTGGTGGAGGAGCAGAGATTTTCAACGATGAAATAAGGCGAAAACTGTGTCCGAATAAAGCAATGAGTGATGAATGGCTGGATGTACACCGTATTGCTCATCAGATGGATATTAAAACCAACTGCACCATGCTTTATGGACATATTGAAAGTAAAGAAGACCGCATCGAACATATGATACGACTGCGGGAACTGCAGGATGAGATGCCTGGATTTCAGTCTTTTATTCCTCTGCCATTTCTGCCCGAAAACACTTCCATGGAACATATCAAGCGAACCAGTGCCGTTGATGATTTGAAGACCATAGCCATATCGCGTCTTATGCTGGACAATATACCTCATGTCAAGGCCTTCTGGATCATGTTGGGTCTGCCCATTGCGCAGATAGCTCTGGATTTTGGAGCAGATGATATTGATGGTACCGTAGTAGAGGAGAGAATAATGCACGCTGCTGGTGCCGGCACGGCCAAGGGCATCAGTAAAGAAGATCTGGTAAATCTGATCAAAGATTCAGGGTATATACCTACTGAGCGGGATACCCTTTATAATATTATAAAAGAATTTTGATAGGAGGGTAAAAATGCGACCACGTGTAGGGCATATACAATTTATAAACTGTTTTCCTCTCTTTTATGGGCTGATAGAAAAGAAATTCCTGCTGGAAATCGACCTGATTAAAGGAATACCTACCGATCTGAACCGGATGCTGCAGGATAATGTTCTGGATATGGCCCCCATATCTTCTATCGCCTATGCCAGAAACTATCGGGAATATGTTTTGATGCCTGATATTTCTGTAAGTTCAGATGGAGAAGTCAAGAGCATATACCTGTTTTCCAAATTCCCCATTGAGGAACTGCATGGTAAAAAAATAGCTTTAACCAATGCATCGGCCACATCTCAAGCTTTGCTGAGAATAATTATGGCTCGCTACTACCAGGCGGTACCGGAATATTTTCAGTCAACTCCGGAACTGGGAGCTATGCTGTTGGAAGCTGATGCTGCCCTTTTAATCGGTGATGATGCTCTAAGAGCACGCTGTAAAACTTACCATCGCCTGCATATTTATGATTTAGGAGAAGTATGGAAGAAGTTCACCGGACTTCCTATGGTATTTGCGGTGTGGGCCATCCGCAAAGATTTTGCCCAAAATAATTTGGAGCAGATAAAAATCATTAAAGATACTTTTACCGATTCGATCAAACTGAGCCTGGAGAACATCTGGGATGTGGCAGCCAAAGTGGCCCAGTGGGAAGACTTCGAAGAAGAATATCTGGTAGATTATTTCAGGACTCTGAGATTTGACTTTGACCTTAAACAGCAGGAAGGACTGACGGAGTACTATCGGCAGGCCAGTATGCATGGTCTTATCGATGAAGTACCGTCTCTGGAGATTCTTGATATATAGTGGAGGGAAAATTGCACACTAAAAGCATACTAGATGATATAGTAAAAGGGCGGCGCATGACCAAAGAAGAGTTTATGTTCCTGCATGAGCATGCCGGACTGCTGGAACTGGGTCAGGCAGCAACTCAGGTCAGAGAGAACATTTTTGGCCATAACCTGGCAACTTTCATAATAGACCGCAATATTAACTATACCAATATTTGCACATGCCAATGTAAATTCTGTGCTTTTTACCGTGAAAAAGATCACCCGGAAGCTTATGTGATAGATAAGAGAACTCTGATGAGAAAGATTGACGAAGCCGTGGATCTGGGAGCTACCCAGCTTATGATACAGGGAGGCATGAATGAGGATCTGGGTATTGAGTATTTTGAAGAAATGTTCCGGAGTATAAAATCTAGTTATGATATCACCATTCATTCCCTGACGGCTCCAGAAATCGTATTTATTGCTGAAAAATCAGGTTTGAGTATTAAAGAAGCACTGCTTCGCTTACGAGATGCGGGATTAGATTCATTGCCCGGTGGGGGAGCTGAAATACTACATGATGATATAAGGAAAGCCATCAGTCCCAACAAAATCATGACCCACCGCTGGTTGGAAGTAATGAGATCAGCACATGAAATCGGTTTGGAATCAACCGCCACTATGATGATGGGCAGTGTAGAAGGGTTGGAACACCGTTTATATCATATTGAAAAGATCCGCAATCTGCAGGATGAAACCGGAGGTTTCAGAGCGTTTATTGCCTGGACCTATCAGCCCGGCAATAACCAACTCCTGGGAAAAAAAATCACTTCAGCGCTTTACCTGCGCTTTCTGGCTCTGGCTCGCTTGTATTTAGATAATGTGAAACATATACAAGGTTCCTGGGTTACTCAAGGGGATCGTATTGGTCAGCTGACTCTTTACTTTGGGGCTGATGACCTGGGAAGTCTAATGCTGGAAGAAAATGTAGTAAGAGCAGCCGGAACCACCCACAATATGGAGTTTAAGCGCATGGTGGATATGATTAGAGAAAGCGGACGTCAACCCGCGCTCAGGAATACCGAATACCAGATATTGAGAGTACTCTAATATGTGTCAGGGGTGTCAGGGGGACGGTTCTTTTGACACAAAATTTAGATGCAAAACTTGTGTCAAAAGAACCGTCCCCCTGACACCCCTGACACAACAAATTGGAATAAAAAACAAGGATTCTAGCAGGGAATTGAGAAGTAAATGTGTAAGAAAGAGAGGGTAATAGTATTAAATGAGTATACCTGCTGCTGATTTTGGTCTGCTGGGCGGGTCAAGTACCTTGAGCATTGAACTGCCCGAAGAAATGAATTATGATTTTGTAGAAGTGTTGGAAAATGGGCTGGTTTTTCCTACTCCCTATGGAGAAAGCCCAGAATTCAAATATCTCAGTCTATTGGGAGAAGACGGAATAAAAAGAAGTGTTCTAAGTTGTAGGATGCATGGTTGGAGAAGCGGTGTAAACAGAGCAGATGCTTCTCGGCAGGTTTTTTATGTGTTTAAGGAAGCTGGAGTTAAAAGAATTTTGGCCGAAGGAGGGGTGGGTGCTATAAACCACCTTTTGAAGCCTCGTGATATTGTGGTACCCTATGATTATATAGATGTATCCATGAGGAAGGATGTCTCATTGTCTGATCGCTACCTGCTGGTAATGAGAGATGCCCTGTGTAGTGAGATGAGACAGGCTGTTGTGGAAGTGCTGCAAGGTATATGGCAGAGTGGAAGGGTATTTGATCGTGGAGTCTATGTCAATACCGATGGACGACATTTTGAAAGCCCGGCAGAAATAAACACTTTCAAGATGTCAGGGGCAGATGTGGTAGGGCAGAGCTTGTGTCCGGAAGTATATCTGGCTCGTGAAATAGAGGCTTGTTATGCAGGTTTGTATCTGGTGGTTAATTATGCCGAGGGGATTGTATCGCCCTGGCAGCATGAAGAACTAGAGGATATATTTTATGGTGAGAGCAGGGCGGTGGCTGCGGTAATGCTGCAGGTACTGCGTAATCTGCCGGTTAAGCAGGAATGCGGCTGTCCAGAGCTTAGAAAAGATACTTTGCTGTCTAAGGTATATTAAAATATAGAACTACGAGCTTATCCAGCAAGCTGTCAATTATTATGTTATGTCATAAGCATATTAAACAAATGGAGGAGATAATAATGGAACAGAGGATGAACGGCAGTACGATAAGACTGATCATATTTATATTAATCCTGGGGGTGCTGTCGCTTTTTACTGGACTATATGCGGAGTGGTTATGGTTTGATTCTGTAAACTATGGCAGTGTTTTTACTACTATATTAATGAGCAAAATAACACTTTACGCAGTGTTATTTATTTTCGGATTTCTCTTGTTCTATATTAATTTACTGATAACCCGAAAAAATATGGGTATAAGAGAAAAGGATGAAACTGCAGATGAGAGCAGAGAGGTAATTTACCTGGATCAAGAGAGACCTACACCGTGGCGGGGTTTTATCCAGGGTCCTTATGCAAAATGGATATTTATAGGAATCAGCCTGTTCGGAGGATTCATCTTGAGCTCAGTGGCAGGCGATTACTGGATTGTGATACAGCAGTATCTGAACCGGGTACCGGTAGGAACGGTTGACCCGGTATTTTCCAAAGACCTGGGATTTTATTTCTTTAATCTAAGTTTCTATCAATTCATATACAGTACGGTAATGACCGGCCTGATCCTGGTTACTATTACTGCTGGGGTAATATATGCCCTGAATGCTTCATCGGATCTGCTTTTTGGCAATTGGAGCCAGTTTACCGTGGCCAAGAGCCACATAGCAATTCTAATAGCATTAATATTTGGATTAAAAGCCTGGGGATATGTCCTGTCTTCATATGGCATTCTTTTTTCACCAGAAGGAATCGTATTCGGAGCCACCTATACCGATCTGTATGCCAGATTGCTGTCCTATAAAGTGCTGATGGTCATATCGATTATCGTGGCCCTGCTTATTTTTATCAATATATTTATAAAGAAATTTAACCTGGTATTGATTAGTGTTGGGGTATGGATACTGGTAGCCATAATTCTGGGTGGTATTTATCCTACAGTGATCCAGAACTTCATCGTACAGCCCAATGAATTTAATAAAGAAAGACCCTACATTGAACGGGCTATAGAATACACTCGAGCGGCGTATGGGCTGGATAACGCGGAAATTCAGCAGTTTGATGTAGATAATAATCTGGATATTTATGATCCGGATCATAAAAGTACTATCGATAATATAAGATTATGGGACTGGCAGCCGTTGATGACTACTTATAAGAATCTGCAGCAGCTGCGACCATATTATGTATTTGATGATGTAGATGTAGACCGTTATGTTATTGACGGTAATTACAGGCAGGTTATGGTATCAGCCCGGGAGATAGATCAGGCAGAACTGCCGGAACAGGCCAAGACCTGGATAAACCAGCGGCTGATGTACACCCACGGTTACGGACTGGTAGTAAGCCCGGTTACGGAAGTGGCGGAAGAAGGCTTCCCAGAATTCTTTGTGAAAGACATACCTCCTAGAGTAACTACTGATTTAACCATGGCCAGGCCGGAAATCTATTTTGGAGAAGTAACCAATAATTACGTTATCGTCAATACCCTGCAAAAGGAATTCGATTATCCTATGGGAGAACAGAACGTATACGCTACCTATGAAGGGGATAATGGGATAAAAGTAAATTCCATCTTCAGGAAATTGGCTTTTTCCTGGGTATTGAAGGATTATAAAATGATGCTGTCTTCCCAGGTCACCAATGACAGCCAGATTTTAATGAATAGAAATATTGTTGATCGAGTGAACATGGTGGCACCGTATCTGGGATATGATTCTGATCCTTATATCGTAATTAATGATGACGGCAAGCTGTATTGGGTTATCGATGCTTACACTTATACCAATAAATATCCTTATTCAGAGCCTTTTGACTCGGCCCGCAACAACTATCTGCGTAATTCAGTAAAGGTTACCGTAGATGCTTATACTGGAGATATGGTGTTTTATATTGCTGATCAAGAAGATCCAATAATCAAGACCTATGCGGCTATATTCCCGGAAACATATAAACCTATCAGTCAGATGCCAGCGGGGCTGAAGGCTCACGTCAGGTATCCGGTAGATATGTTTATGATTCAGGCCAATACCTATAAAACTTTCCATATGTCCGATCCGTATGTGTTTTATAATAAAGAAGACCCCTGGCTGATTCCAAACGAAGTGGTGGATGATAAGTCCCAGGCTATGGCACCTTATTATATAATCATGCGTCTTCCAGGTGAAGAAGAAGCAGAATATATTTTAATGATGCCTTTTACTCCCAAGAGCAGGCCTAACATGGTAGGGTGGATGTGTGCTCGTATGGACGGGGACAATTATGGAAAACTGCTGGTCTACAACTTCCCCAAACAGGAGACCATCTATGGTCCTGAACAGATAGAGTCCAGGATTAACCAGAATACGGAGATATCCCAGCAGCTCAGCCTGTGGGACCAGAAGGGCTCCAGCGTATACCGTGGTAATTTGCTGGTAATTCCTATGGGTAAGTCTATCCTCTATGTAGAACCTATGTACCTGCAGGCAGATAGCAGTAAACTGCCCGAATTAAAACGGGTAATTGCAGGTTTTGGCAACAAGACAGTGATGGAACCAACCCTGGAGGGAGCCCTTATCGCATTATTTGGTAAAGATAGTGAGGCAGAAGCAGAACCAGGCGATACAGATCAGAATCCAGACGACACTCCTACTGTAAGCCCGGGTTCTGGCAGTGTTTCGGAACTAGCCAGACAGGCCCGCCTGTATTATGATCAGGCTCAAGAAAGCCTGGTGGCTGGTGATTGGACTGCTTATGGGAATAATCTTGAAAAACTTAAAGAAACACTTGCCCAACTGGAAGCAACAGCAGGAGTAGAATAACTGATATATATGGAATTTCGTTATGCCCCGGTCAGTATTGGCCGGGGCATGAATGATGCCAGGATAATAATTATTTACAGGAGGATTTTGCAGGTGGCAAAAGAAATGAAAATTGTCTGCCTGGGTGACAGTATAACCTGGGGTTTTCCATTCGGACCTTCGGCTTCCTGGGTTACCATGCTTAAAGATAGCCTGGGAGTAGAAGTGATCAATAAAGGTATTAACGGCAATACCACCAGTGACATGCTGCGCCGTTTTGATAGAGCAGTTGTGAGTTATGAACCTACCCATGTTGTAATTATGGGTGGCTCTAACGATATTCTGATGGCGGAATCATTTGATAGAATCGTAAGCAATATTCAACTAATGGCGGAAAAGGCCGAAGAGAATGACATAAAAGTAGTATTCGGACTTCCGACTGCTATTGATGACAAGTATCTGGAAGGTCTGCTGGCCAGAATCAGGGATTGGATGAGAAACTATGCAGAGAAAAACGAAATCCCAGTCATTCAGTTTAACCGGGCCTTTTATGATCAAAACGGTCAGGTGAAAACTGAACTGCTGCTGCTGGACGGAGCGCATCCAGCAGTTGAAGGATACCAGGAAATGTTTAAACAAATAGATATCAATATTTTCAAATAATAATCTGGGGCCTGCCAGGTCCAGAATAATTAAACACTGGATGGAACCTGCTCAGAGGGCAATGGTTTAATCATTAGACTTTCTATATGCTCCTGGTTTTTAGAAAAGACTTTGATGCGAGCCTGGGGTT
This sequence comes from Syntrophomonas sp., assembly GCA_016841245.1. Lineage (GTDB taxonomy): Bacteria > Bacillota > Syntrophomonadia > Syntrophomonadales > Syntrophomonadaceae > JAAYJK01. The sequence continues at coordinate 22,423 of JAENZN010000001.1, read as the reverse complement.
CTAGTTTAGCATCACTATATCTTGCCATGATCGATGCCGCGTATTCCAGGTCACTTCTGCTCAGTTTATTTTTCATACACCGAACAACGGCCAGAGGTCCCGGTCTGTCCGCTACCTTAAGCAGCAGATCAGAATCCAGTACAATATTTACCAAACGGTCGTTCTCGGAACGATTTCGGCCTACTACCAGAAGTATTCCATCAGCTATATAGAAATGCCGTCCCAGCCTTAAAATCTGCATTTGCAGGGGGGATGGTTCAATTTCAAACTGAAGCATCTGTCGCAGACGGCTGGCAAAATTAGATTCGGTTAACAGGCACCCTCCGGCCGGGGAAGGATAATCTTTTAGGTCGTATTGATCGGCCAGTTCCATCTGCCGGGTACGTCCCCGTCCATTAATATCCAATAGCTGTTCGCGGTCTATCCATCCTTCCCGTTCGGGAATGGTTTTGTCCAGCAGTCGGCCTGATAGGGGCCTGACTACATAACCTTTGAATCCAGATAATTTGTCAACCGCGTTCAAGGCGGAGCGGTTCTGGCTCATAGGTCGTTGGCCCACCACTTCACCAGTAACCATAAAGGAAGCTTCTAGTTTTTCCATCAGTCTGCCGGCAGTATTCAGCATATAAGCATGGCAGTCGATACAGGGATTAAAATTTTTCCCATAGCCATAAACTGGATTTAACAAAACTCGGGGGATGTAATCTTCGCTTATATCTATATCTAATAACTCAATTCCCAAATCCTGCGCAGCCGTGCTTATGTCCTGATTGCCGCTGAAAAAAGGAGTGGTAAAGTGGATCCCAATTATCTCAATGCCCTGTTCTTTAATTAATACTGCGGCCAGCTGTGAATCCAGGCCACCCGAAAATAGACTTAATGCTTTCAAAATCAATCATTCTCCTTATCAAAAATAATAAGTTCGGTGCCTGGCACTAACTTACTAACTTATTCAGAAACAGTCGTTAAAAAATCGGCTTCATTGATCACCTTGATACCATGCTGCCGCAGGAGAGCGGTAGTGACTCCGTCACCCTTAATAAGATGAGAGGAAAAAGTGCCATCATAAACATATCCACATCCACAGGAAGGACTTCTGCTTTGAAATATAGCTTCTTTTATCCCTTTTTCGGCAGCCATTTCTAATACCAGTTCAGCGCCCTTTATGAAGGCTTTCGTTAAATCCCTGGCATCCTGGCCTTTAACGCGGGCTTTTCCTGCCAGAACATCCATACCAGCACCACCAGCGATCTCACAGGCAGGTCTGGGAGTAGGAAGCCCTCCCATTTGTTCAGGGCAAACCGGCAGTACTTCATTACGAGACAGCATGGTCTCGAAAACTGGATTTACGTTGTTTTTTCCATTGTATTTGCAATTAATACCACAGAGACAGGCGCTGATTAATTTCAATAGATTCATCTCCATCTTTAGTATTCTTTGATCAAGAAAGAAAAGGATCAAACGTTACGTTATTAATATTATCAAATATGAAGCCTATTTCATATTATAAGGTACAAAACTGTATAAAACGGTGGTATCAACATGCCTGAATTTATAATGATTACTGCTCGAAGCAGCCAGAAAACACCCTTGTTATATGCCCCACATCTGGCTGATTTTGATTTGAGTGAGGTTGATGGATGTCTATGACAAGAGAAATTTGTATTTCAGAAAGACTAGCAACTAAATATAATGTACCCCGGGTGAATATAGTCAAAGTTAGAGTGGGAGGCATAGTAGTCGAAAGTAAATTAAAAATAAAGGATGATGTGAGTGGATACCGCGCATCACCCTCCCTGGATCGAGAAATGCACCTTAAGGGCGGAAAGAAACTCCGATGGAGATATGATTGTGAAGAGAATATGATTCATCTGGGACCGGTAATCGGGATACTGGCCACAGCTCTGCCCAACCGGGCTAAGTTAGATGAATTAGATCCTACCAGCTTGCAGGCAGAATTAACCTATTTGAGCCATATTGGCAGAAGCATCGACGGGATGGTCTATATATTTTTGCCGGCATCAATAAACTGGAGCAGTAAGACTGTAAAGGGTTATAATTACCGATATTTAAGCACCAACCATGGAGTATGGGAATCATCCACCTATCCGCTGCCCGATGTAGTATATAATCGAATATCCAGCAGAAGAAGTGAAATCAGAAGTAATGTTCAATCAACCCTGCAAATGCTGAAGGAACAGCCCTATACTAAAGTTTTCAACCCATCATATCTCAATAAATGGCAGGTTTATCAAACCCTTGCCCAAAATCTATTCCTGAAACCTTATTTACCGGAAACCCAAAAATTAAGTGAACAGAGCCTGGCAGAGATGCTGAGCAAACATAGTGTGCTGTACCTTAAACCGAGTAATGGCAGCCTGGGTATTGGCATCATCAAAGTTAAAAAACTGGGCGAGAACAACCTGAAGTTTACGGTATACTCTCGGAGCAGGATTAATGGCAGTACCGATAATGCCAGCCAAATAATGAAAAAGACCAGCGTATATCGAAAAGGAAAACCATATATCGTACAGCAGGGATTGGACCTGACCAGATATCATGGTTCGGTGTTTGATATTCGAATTATTTATCAGAAGAATGGCCGTGGAGAATGGCAGATCGGCAAAAAATTTGCCCGAATAGCTCCAGGAAGAAGCAGTATTTCAAATCTCAGCCGGGGAGGGCGAGTGGTCACCAGCAGGAGTTTATTAAAATCCCTTTATAAAAAGAAAAGCCTGATCGAAGAAAAGAATGCTGAGATAAAAGAGCTCTGCCAGCGAGTGGCAGTTACTCTGGATGCAGAAAGCAATGGCAATTTTGGAGAACTGGGGCTGGATATCGGGATAGATAAAAAGGGTTGGCCCTGGCTGATAGAAGTCAATTCGAAGCCCCGAAAAACTACCGAAACTGAGGCATCACAAATTATTATGCGCAATTCATTTAAAAGACCGCTGGAATATGGATCCTATCTGGCTGGTTTCCCGGTTAAGACCCGGTCAAGTGATTCCTAGACTTGCTCCGGTAAGCTTATCAAGTGCACTTGTGGCAGTCTGCTAGTTAGACTCTAAAAACTACCCTTACACCCAAGTCGACTTTTTCAGGGGGACTAATTAAGGTTGATCTTCATGAGTTTCCTTCCTTCGTATTTAAGCGGGACAAGATAATTTCTGTTATTATATAATAAACTTAAGTCAGGGAACATAGGGATGCCCCCCGGGGATGAAACGGAAGTCTTCATCTCATTACCAGAACGAAAAATATTAAGCATCTTTATAAAGAAAGGGGAGAGATTGTGAACACAGAGAATGGCACCCCCGGATGGCTTAAAGCGTTATTAATCATACTTGTACTTGCTCTGATTGCCTGTTGTGTTTTGTTAGTTAATTATAGCAGTGTAGTAGAAGATATCCGACAGCAGGATTCTATAGCAGATGATTCCGCCAAAACAGATCAAGGGGATGCATCAAACAACAGCACTTCTTCTGTTATCATAGGGCCTGTTGATATTGCCGACATGGTTGAAATGGTAAGTCCATCGGTGGTAAACGTTGAATCAAGCAGGAAAGTCAGCGGATCCAGCTACTTTTATAACGATCCTTTCTTTAAGGAATTTTTTGGAGATAACAACCCCAGTATAAAAAACAGCATTGGAACAGGTTTTGTAATAAGTAAAAAGGGTCATATTGCCACTAATCAGCATGTAATCGATGGGGCTGACGAAATCCTGGTTAATCTCAACGATGGCCGCCAGTTGAAGGCAGAAGTAGTGGGACAGGACTATGAAATGGACCTGGCCATACTAAAGATAGAGGTAGCGGATGATTTGATACCTTTAAAAATTGGTGATTCAGATGAGTTGAGGGTAGGGGAATGGGTAATTGCTATCGGCAATCCATATGGTTTGGACCATACGGTTACTGCAGGGGTAGTAAGCGCCAAAGGAAGGCCCATGCAGATCGAAAACCGCATTTATAAAGATTTGATACAGACCGATGCGGCCATTAATCCAGGCAACAGTGGAGGTCCCCTGCTCAACACCAATGGGCAAGTGGTGGGAATAAACACCGCTGTAAACGCACAAGCGCAGGGTATTGGATTTGCAATTTCTATTAACACAGCTGGAGATGTGCTGGACGAGCTGATTGAAAATGGGAAAGTTATCAGACCTTATATTGGAATTTACCTGCAGTCGGTGGATGAAGATATAGCTAATTACTTAAAAATAGAGAAGCAGGGAATAGTGGTAGTCGGAGTTGAGCCTGAATCACCTGCTGCAAAAGCTGGTATCATAAAATATGATGTTATAAGCAGAATAAATGAAAAGTCAGTAAATAATTATGATGAGCTTCAGACTATATTGAAAGAACATAAAGTGGGAGACAGCGTTGTGCTGGAAATAATTAGAGAAGGAAGGCCAATTGTTGTTTCGCTTAAATTAGCAGAGAAACCCTAATATTGACAGGAGAATGCTTTTGCATAGAGAATTATATAAATCATGATAATAATTGCAGTAGGAGATCCATTAGTAATGAAGGGTTGCCTGGCAGCCATGGACGATTTATCAAAACATCTGGGAATATAAATTCTAAGTTTTTATATAAGGAGGGAAACTCTGAATGGGAAATATTAGTCATATCGGGGTGTTGACCGGAGGCGGGGACTGTCCCGGGCTAAATGCGGTCATAAGAGCGGTCACTAAATGTGCCATTCTAGAATATGGACTGGAAGTAGTAGGCTTTATGGATGGATTTCGCGGATTGGTAGAGGACGACTATAGACCCCTGGACTTAAAAACGGTATCGGGTATAAGTCATACCGGCGGCTCGATACTGGGATGCAGTAACCGGGATAATCCATTCGCCTATAATTCTTTTCGTCAGGGTCAGATGACCCAGAGTGATGAATCAGAGCGGGCTTTGTCAAATCTGTCACATTTAGCTCTGGACGGTCTTATAGTAATAGGAGGTGATGGCAGTTTATCTATCGCCAACCGCTTTGATAAATTGGGGGTAAAAGTAGTAGGAGTTCCCAAGACGATAGATAATGATCTGTCTTCCACAGATGTAACTTTTGGTTTCAATACCGCGGTAAACACAGCATCCGAGGCCTTAGACAAACTGCATACTACCGCAGAATCCCACCACCGGGTAATGATTCTTGAAGTTATGGGGCGTTATGCTGGCTGGATTGCGATGCATGCTGGTATATCTGGGAGTGCTGATGTTATACTTATACCCGAAATTCCCTACCAAATAGACGCCGTTCTAGCTAAGATTGCCGAGCGTTATCGGAAGGGCAAGAAATTCAGTATCATTGTAGTTGCTGAAGGAGCAGCCGCTGAAGGGGGAGAGATGGTAGTACAAAATTACGTACCTACCAGTCATGATCCTATTAGACTGGGAGGGGTTGCACAGCAGATTGCGGAAGAGATTGGCGCCAGGTTAAAAAATATCGAAATCCGGGTTACGGTTCTGGGACATCTGCAGAGGGGTGGTTCTCCAGTTCCTTACGACCGGGTTCTAGCCACCAGGTATGGGGTAGCAGCAGTTGAAGCATTTATGGATAAGAAATATGGGACTATGGTAAGTCTACGGGGTACAGAAATATCTACCGTGAAGTTAGAGGATGCGATAAAAGAAATCAAAAAAATCGATCCCAATGGAGATCTGGTCAGATCAGCCAGAGCAGTGGGGATTGGTCTGGGAGATAGCAAGAAAATATAAAATAGCTAATTGTGCTTTTTTCGTGGAAGGGGTTTGTGATGGTGGAAAAGATTGCAGTACTAGGAGCTGGAATCATGGGAGCAGGCATAGCCCAGGCCGCAGCCAGGGGAGGTTATGATGTAATACTTCGTGATCTGCAGATGCACCTGGTAAAAGACGGGCTGAACACGATAGAAAAGACCCTGAGTAAAATGGTGAACCGGGGTACAATTACAGAAGAGGATAAGGTAAAGACCATTAATAATATCCGCGGTACTACCGACCTGTCTGATCTGCGTGATGCAGATTTGGTTATCGAAGCGGTAGTAGAAAATATGTCTGTAAAAAAACAGATATTTGCTGAACTGGACAGCCTGTGTGGCGCCAATACGATTCTGGCTACCAATACTTCATCACTATCTATTACTGAAATTGCGGCTACAACCGAAAGGACAGATAAAGTTCTGGGTATGCACTTCTTCAATCCGGTACATCTCTTAAAGCTGGTAGAGATAATAAAGGGGCTGGAGACTTCCGATGATACGGTACAAAAAGCCATGGCTTTTTGTAATGAAATCGGAAAAAGAAGTGTTCTGGTGCAGCGAGAGAGCCCCGGTTATATAGTCAACCGTATTCTTCTGCCATATATTAATGAAGCAATATTTGTTTATGCAGACAATCGGGCCGAAAAAGAAGCCATCGACACCGCTATGAAACTGGGCCTGGGTATGGATCTGGGGCCGCTGGAACTAGCTGATAAAATGGGGTTGGATAATCTATACCATACAATTATTGGGTTTAATGATGAATTCAGGGATTCCAAATACAGGCCCCATCCGCTCCTGGCAACCATGATCCGAGGAGGACACCTGGGGGTTAACAGCGGAAAGGGCTTTTATGAATACAACTGCTCACCTGATGAAAAGCATGATGAATAATAAACCTGGAGGGATAGAGATGGAGTATAAACCCCGCAAATCATATGGTGCCTGGTATGGACTCATTGTTGGAGTAGCAGTTTTTGGGATTTGCTTATGGGGGATAGGATTTTCATTGGGTGAAGAAGATAAGGTCTTAAAGTTGATGCTGCTGATTCCGGCCTATCTGTTCATGGCAGTTTATGCAGTTTTTCTTTTCAGTGCCTTTACCTTGAAATACGAAACCACTGAAAAAGGTCTGCTTATAAAAGCGGGTTTCAGAAGGTTTACCATTGCTTATGATGAGATAAACGAACTTATTAATGTGAGAGGTAAGGTTAATCTTTTTTCAGTGATAGGAGCCAACTGGCCCGGGTTCAAAATTGGTTTGTTTACTCTAAGAGGAATCGGCCCAATCAGGCTGTATGCCACCAAAGCAGGTGACGAATTGCTGTACATTAAGTCCAGCCAGGGTTTTATCGGGATTACCCCGGCAGACGAAGCATATGACGACCTGCTCAAAACCCTGGAAAACAAGAGCGGCAAGAAATCTACCATATTCGATACTGAAAAAATACCCGATGAGGAAAAGGGAGAGAATGTCCGGGAGGATAATTTTTTCAGACTGCTGCTGAGGATCAATCTGCTTATGCTGTTGGCTTATGGCTTGTATCTGACCATCTTTTTCCCTGGTTCAGGAGCTCCTAATTTCATCATATTATTATTAGTTTTAGCCCTGGCTTTATTCTTTTTCAATATTGGCAACGCGGAACGATTATACCAATTCAGCTCAACGGGCGGATATGTGCTGCTGGCCATTGGCATCCTGGTAACAGGTATATTCTTCATCCTCACGTTGGCTGAATTAAGCCTGTAAAATACCCGGAGCGAGAATATTTTATTCTTGCTCCGGGTTATTTTGTTTTTGACTCATATATGCCAGACCGATATCATCGCTGACTCGGTCAATCAGAACCACCATTTCTTTACAGGTACTCATCATGTTTTTATCATAATAATTTATCCCCATCTGCTGGTAGAAATTAGCGCAGTAATCCCTGAGTCCAAGATATAGGATCAATAAATCTACCTCGCTAAGATCCTTATGTTCACGGCAGATATAATTAAAGTTGTTTAGTCTTTCAGTAAAAGTATCCAGGGATTTTTTAAAAAAGGTATTTGGTTTGGCAGAATCATACCTGCTGCTTCTATAAACGGTAATAGAGGTTTTTTTTCGATCATAGAAAGCTCTATCACAATAGTTTATTTCGTTATGCAATAGTTCTATAAGTTTGGTTTTTTCCACTTGCTGATAATACAGCAGATTTTTTATGGTTTTTTCATATGCATCAGATACCGCAGAATAAATATCATCTAAATTCTTACTAATATGGTCATTAAACTCCATTCCCAAATGATACAGTTCACTAACGGTTTCCGGTATAGTATTAATGTTATTTAACCCTATGCGGCTGTAATGCGTCAATATCGGCATTATTAATTGATCACCTCCTTTTATACCTTGTGCATTAAGCAAATGTAATATGACGTGAATATATGTCAGATGTTAAGCATGATATATAATATTGTAGATTATTAGAATTTAGCGTAAAAATTAGATAAAATAAATACAGTGAAAAGAATAACGAAACACTGGTGTTTTAGGAAACCTAAAGATATAATGAAATTTGAATTCGATTTTGAAGGGATAGATTTGATATGCAGCTTGGGATTCTGGGTATGACTATGGTGGGAAAAACAACCATATTCGAGTTACTTACTGAAAATACAGGAAAAACTACCGTTGCGGGTAAAACTAATACTGCTATGGCGCGTATACCTGATTATCGGGTAGACAAACTTGCGGATTATTATAAACCAAAGAAAACTACTTATGCCCAGTTGGAGATCGTGGATATTCCTGGTTTAGTAGCGGGTGGTGAAAAATCCACGGCAGTTTTTTTAGAAGCGGTCCGTCAGGCAGATGCGCTGCTGATGGTTATCAGAGCTTTTTCAGATGGGCAGGCAGACAGCATTAATCCGGTAGGTGATATTGAAAACTTGAACTATGAACTGCTGCTGGCAGATCTTGATCTTATAGAGAAACGCATGAGGCGTATTGATGAGAGTAAAAAGAAAAAACAATTGGAGAAAGAACGCAGTCTGCTGGCAAAACTCCAAAATGCTCTGGAAAACGAAAAACATTTATCATCGGTTGAACTTGATGATGAAGAGCAGGACATTATGAAAACATATCAATTCCTTACCAACAAACCGGTACTTATATGTTTGAATCTGGCAGAAGATGATATGGCAGCAAAGAACTATCCAGGCCGGGAGGAACTTCTTACTTACCTGGAAGAACACGGGATGAAGATGGTTGAAGTGTCGGCTGAGATAGAAAAAGAGATTGCAGAACTTGATGGGGATGAAAAAGAAATGTTTATGCAAGAATTGGGATTGCAAGAGTCAGGGGTGCTAAGAATAGCAAGAAGTGTGTATGAAAGCCTGGGGCTTATTTCGTTTATAACTTCGGGTGAAGATGAGGTCAAAGCCTGGACCATAAAAAAAGGTACTATAGCCAAGATTGCAGCAGGTAAAATACATTCGGATATTGAAAGAGGATTTATCAGGGCGGAAGTAATCAAGTATGAAGATTTTGTGCAGTTGGGGAGCATGAATGCGGTTAAAGAAAAGGGCTTGTTTAAATTGGAAGGCAAGGAATACCTGGTTAATGATGGAGATTTAATAAATTTTAGATTTAACGTATAGGTGGATGAATATGAAAACAATAATTATAGGTGCCGGGAAAGTGGGTTACAGTATTGCCCAGCTTTTATCAAGTGAAAACCAGGACGTGGTAGTAATAGAACAGGATGAAGAAAGACTTAAAATTGTTGATGAAAGCCTGGATGTTCAGGTGGTTCTGGGAAGTGGTTCCTCGCCGGCCACACTTGAGGCGGCAGGGGTTAAGGAAGCTGCCATGCTCATCGCAGTAACTGAGATGGATGAGCTGAATATGATTGCCTGCCTTTTAGCAAAACAATATGGGGTTAAAACTACAGTAGCCAGGGTGCGAAATACTGAATATATGGAAACCCCAATATTCTCGCCCGAAGCTCTTTTGGGTGTTGACTTGATAATTAACCCTGAACGAGTAACTGCTCTGGAAATAGCCAAAATAGTTAGAAACCCGGAAGCATTAAGTGTTGAATATTATGCAGACGGCAGGGTACAAATGGTGGAAGTAGAGATTCCTGATGATTCTGTTCTTGATGGAGTTCAACTTAAGGAATTGGATACCTCTAGTTTTGTTATAGTATCAATAATAAGGAAACACCGTACTATAGTTCCGGCTGGGAATGACTGTCTGTTTTCGAAAGATAAGGTGTACATAATGGCTAGAACAGCTGATATGCCGGCAGTGCTGCCATCTCTGGGCATACAGCCTAAAAAGGTTGAGAGCATTGCAATACTGGGAGCCGGAAGAACTGGCTGCTACCTGGCTAAAATAATTGAACAGAGACGCTGGCCGATTGATATAAAAATTATTGATAAAAATATAGTGCAAGCCCGAAAGGCGGAAAACCAGCTAAAGAATGCTCTGATTATTAATGGTGATGGAAGTGATTTGGAGCTTTTAAGAGAAGAAAATATCGGGGAAAGTGACATGTTTATTGCGGTAACAGATGATGACCGCTTAAATATACTATCCTGTTTAATCGTTAAAAGTTTGGGAGTTAAGTCAACCATTTGTAAAGTGAAAAGGTCAGACCTTATGCCTCTGGTAGATCAGATCGGCATTGATATTATCATGAGCCCACGAATGTTAACAGCAGGTACTATATTGAAATATATTCGTCGGGGGGACATAGTTTCCGTCACCGTAATGGGCGAAGAAATGGCTGAAATGCTAGAACTGGTTGCCCAACCGGGTTCCATAGCCGCGGGTAAGAAATTGAGTAAAATTAAGTTTCCCTCCGGATCAGTTCTCGGGTCCATAGTGAGAGAAAACCAGGTCATCATTCCCAGTGGTGAACATGAGATAAAGCCACATGATCACCTGATGGTTTTTTCAATCTCCAAAAGCATTCAAAAGGTGGAAAAGTTGTTTCTGAACTCGAAAAAATAAAAAGTAATTCTAAATAGCAATACTAATAGAAGAGCAAAGCAGGGTTGATGGTTTTTTATATCATTTCCTGCTTTTTATTTTCTTTAAAATTCCGGGTGTTGACTGGCGGGCTCTATTTTGTTGTGCTAACAGGCACCGGATATTATCATTATTCATAAAATGAAATATAACAAAATCAGAGGGGTTATAAAATGCAGAAAATGGACTCCTGTTCACCAGCAATTAAACTAAACCCCCATATCCTGAAAAACGCACCGGTCAACAGCCTGGTTCAGCTCAAGGCCGGATCTTTATCTTGTACAGCAAAATTATCTATAGTATCAGAAAACAGCCCAATGCCTGTAAATTTTGCAATATTAAACAGAGGTGCTGCCAGAGAACTTAAATTACCGGGTTTTCAATATCTGATTTATGCCGGCAGTAAAAACGAACTACTAATTGGACCAGTAGTTGGAGTAATGACCAGCGCCATCCGAAATAGAAGTCTGCCTCATGGTAAAACCGGTAAGCTATTCAAAGAGATGATTGAATACGCGGGTAGGAGAGGAATATTCGTATATCTTTTTGGACCGGAAGGAATATCTAAAGATCATCGATATATCCGGGGAATAACCACCGGACATAACTCCTGGAAAGCAGGAACCTTTGCGTGGCCGGATGTTATTTATAACCGGATTCGGTTCAGGAAGATAGAAAAGCAGCAGGAGATTACCAGACTACTTTATGAAATGGATGGAGACCAACGGGTTTATGTTTTTAACAGCCGTTTCTTGAATAAACAAGAAGTATATAATGCCCTAAAAAAACATCCTGAGGCAAAAAACATGATACCAGACAGCGAAATATATAACCGCCACAATTTAGAGCTTATGCTGCAAAGATATCCAGCGTTATTCATAAAACCAAATGATGGTTCAATTGGACGGGGAATATTTAAGATCATTTGTAAACCTCCAGGGCGCTATTGTTTTGCCGGGGCTAGCTCCACAGCTCCGGTTTGGAAAGGCCCTTATACTTTTAACCTGTTGTATCGCCAGCTATCCAGTGAAGTGCTGCGAAGAAATTATCTGATACAGCAGGCGGTTGATCTAGCCAGATATAACTCCCGATTATTTGACGTACGCAGTCAGATGCAGAAAAATCTCCATGGGGAATGGATTCTTACCGGGGCAGCGGTGAGGGTAGCCGGCAAGGATAGATTCGTAACTCATATACCCAATGGAGGCCGGGCCGAGGTTTTTGATGAGGTTATAACCCGGGTCTTTCCTGCCATTCGAATCAGGCAGTCAATACATCAGCAGTTAAGGGGAATTACTACCCTGGTGCCAGGGCTTTTAGAAGAAAAGCTGGGAATTAATCTGGGGATTCTTACCATGGATTTAGGGATTGACTCGTATGGAAGAATATGGATTCTGGAAGTGAATTCAAAACCGTCCAGTTTTGATGAAGATGATATAAGAAAGAAACATCTGCAGAACCTTACCGACTATTTTATATATGCGGCGCGAAAGAAGAATGGGAAAGGAAAATATGAAGCTTAAGGTAGTATATCAGAACAATCAAATGGGGAATAAACTGCTTGAAGGGATTAAATCTCATTGGCAAGAAGTAAGCTGGGATGAATTTACCCTGGGAGAAATCAACTATATAAACATAAACCTGGGAAATGAAAAAGCAAGATTCGAACGAACCATAAACCACCCGCAGGCGATTAAACGCTGCACCGACCCGGACAACATCTTAAGTGTTATGAAATTAAACCGGGTCCATGCCGGGCCGGAGGATAGAGAAGCATCAAAGATATACGAGGCTCTGCTTTTTGATATGAAAATCATATTTATTCGCCAGAAGGTTCTGGGAAAGGGCGGTGGTAAGACAAAATATATGCGGGAAAACCAGAAATCCCGGGTGGCAGAAATAGCTAAAAGAGCTCTCCTGTTATCCGGTCTCGATCTGGCGGTAATAAAAATTCAGTTAAATAGCAGAAAAAGGCTGCAGGTAATTGGAGTAGATCCATGTCCTGATTTGAGAGATAAAGACATCAGCAGCCTGATAGATGAATTGGATAAGATATATGATTGCAAGAAGAGAGAGGTTAAACTTGGAGCTGATCCCGAATTTATGATCATCAATAACCGCACCGGAAAACTGGTTTCAGCATCACATTTCTTTCCGGTTCAGGGTATAGTGGGATGCGATAATATAAGGCTGCCTAACCGTCAGCAGCGGCCGGTAGCTGAATTAAGGCCTAAACCTGAGAAATCTCCTCTACAGCTGATTGGAAATCTTAGATATGCTCTTACCAGAGCCAATTCAATGGCTCCTTATAAGAATGTAAAATGGGTGGCGGGCAGTCAACCAGTAGCAGGTTATTCTATAGGAGGGCATATTCACTTTAGTAATGTAAACCTAAACGCAGCACTTTTGAGAGCTCTGGATAATTATGTTGGTCTGCTGGTGTTTATGATAGAAAAACCTCATACCGCTGCCAGGAGGAGAAAAAAATACGGTTTCCTGGGTGATTACCGGGAAAAAGATTACGGGGGGTTTGAATATAGAACTCCTGGAAGCTGGCTTATGTCTCAGAGAATCGCTACCGCAGTGATTTGCCTGGCCAAAATTGTGGCCAGTAATTATCTGCAGCTGCAAAATAATTATTTAAATATCGCTGAAGCTCAACAGGCGTTTTATACGGGTGATAGAGATTATTTCATGAAGGATTTTGAAAATATATGGAAGGACTTGGAATATACTAAATTATTCGATAAATATGCTGAAGAGATAGGAATAATATACTGGATGATAAAAAACGACATACAGTGGGACGAAAAAATGGACATCAGAAAAGGCTGGAACATCACTGGCGGCAGCAAGCGAAATAACAGCCGGGCAGCCCTGGAGAACTCGCGTCATCTGCCCGACGATTCAGGAGATACCATGTCAACACCAGGTGTGACTTCAGGTAGAAGTCGATCAAGTGATAGAAGACCAACAGACAGATCCAGCCGAAGCCGCCGCAGCACTAGGAGCAGCGTCATAAATGTTAGCAGGGTTGAGAATCTTACCAGAAACTCGGTGGTTATTCAGAATCAACCTCAGGATACCGGACCTATCGGGGATACGGGTACTCAGGGGAGGATAGTTGCTCCTGGTGGTGTGCGCAGAGCGATAATGGTCTACTAGTTCATTATACTTACATCATGTCAAGCTCCTGCAAAAGAGTTCTGGCAGCCTGGAGCTGGTAATTAACCCGAGTTGATAAGAGTTGGTTATCACAGGTTTCGAATATAAAACTGTGTATTCCCAGGTATTGTCCGGCAGCACGAGTCAGACTGCCCTTAACCGGGTAGTCAAGCAAACTGAATTTTTTATATGAGGTGCTGATATTTTTATTCAGACCAGCAACAATTTTGCCGGCTAAATACTTAGTGCTGCTTTCCGGATAATATATCAGACTTTGCCCGACTGAGCAGCTTGAGGCTTTGGAATAATCGATACCTTCATGCATATCCATCAGCCAGTCAACATCATGTTTTTTTAGAGCAGACCAAATAGCCCTGGATAAAGTATTGTCAGCATTTTCCGTGGAAGATTGGGGAAAGTCCCGGTTGAGGTCCCCCTCACCACTAACATATCTAGTATTCTTGTCAATAGCCAGTTTGTTTGCTTCATGGAGAACCAGCAGGGTTCCTTGGTCTATCTGCCAGTCTGTAACTTTTGCTGCGGCAGTATAACCAGCAGTTTCGCTGCCATGTATTCCTCCCACGATCATTACTACCGGACCAGGCTTACCACTATCAATTATATAAAGCTCTGTGGCATATTTGCTGCCCGAAGCTAAAGTCTCTATAGTCACTCCTGCAGAAGAAGTCTGGTTGCTGTAAGTGACTGCCAGGACCGATTCTGAAAGTGCAAATATGGAAACTATAATGAATATTGATAATACCAGGAAAATATATACTAGTTTTAACGGTTTGCTTACAATTTTCAAAAAATATCATTCCATTCCTAAAAATAATCTGCTTAGTAGAAAAACAAACAATAGTAAAATTCGTCAATATATGTCATAATCCTGCAGATATTAGCGAGTAAATATTGGTAATTAACTGGGAGCCGTTGGCAAGATAACGGAAATGGAATTATATGAATATTTGTAATTTATTCTGGAAAACAGACTGAAGCCGGAACAAGGGCACCGGCTTCAATCATTGCGGCATTATATTCGGGTAAAAAATGCCTACATCATATCCAATTCCTGTAAAAGAGTTTTGGCCGCCTTGAGTTGATAATTGACCCGGATCGACAGGCTGGGATTATCACAGGTTTCGAATATAAAACTGTGTATTCCCAGGTATTGTCCGGCAGCGCGCGCCAGACTGCCCTTGACGGGATACTGAAGCAGGCTGAATTTCTTATAAGAAGTGCTGATACCTTGATTCAAAGTGCTGACTATTTCAGAAGCTGTTGTTTTAGTGCTGCTGTTAGGATAATAAATGAGACTTTGACCTACTGAACTGGTAGAAGTGTTTTTGTAATAATCATAACCTTCATGCATGTCCATAAGCCAGTCAACATCATATTTCTTTAATGCTGACCAGATAGCTTTTGATAAAGCATTATCCGCACTCTCGTTGGAAGCCTGCGGAAAATCCCGGTTAAGATCTCCTTCGCTGCTTAAATACCTGACTTCCTTGTTAATGGCCAGTTTATTTGCTTGAGGGAGAACCAGCAGGGTTCCTTTGTCTATCTGCCAGTCTGTTACTTCAGCAGCTGCAGTATACCCGGCAGTTTCATTGCCGTGTACTCCGCCCACTATCAGCACCACCGGACCAGGTTTTCCGCTATCGATAATGTAAAGGTCGGTAGCATATTTAGTACCTGCTGCTAAAGTCTCTATGTTTACATCTGCTTGGGGGTTTTGAATTTCTGCCGAGTCCATTTGAGTAACTACCTCTGGGGTAGCTGTGGATGCGTTATCTACCGAGGAATTAATAAGCGATGTGCCGATAGAACTATCCTCACCAAGCTTATAATTATAAACCAGGCTGTCAGTATTGACAGAGGTAGAGATGGCATAGTTGACAGTTAATGCCATGACCGATGAGGGACTTACAAATATAACACTTATAGCAAATAGTATTAACGCAATGGAAACTGAGAGACGTTTTGACTGGTTGCCTACATTCTTCAAAATGTATCATTCCTTTCCTTATTAAATCTTTTATAACAAAAAAGTAAGCACCAGCTAATTTCGTCAAAATATGTTAATTTCCTGCAGAAAAAACCAGGTAAATAATGGTAGGGGATGAGACTAGCGATCGGAAGGTCGGAAAATATCGTAATTGAAAGAGAGAATTTCAATGTCATTGATATGTCGTTCGATGGTTGAATAAACGGCATCAACCATTACTTCAATATCTGAATGATTGCCGGTAACCGCGCTGAAGCCAAGCGAGCATCGCTGCCACAGGTTATGATCGTCTATTTCAGCGATAGAAATATTAAAGCGTTTTCTAATGCGGTCTACTATACTGAGGATAATTTTTCTCTTTTCTTTCAAATTAGAGGAATATGGTAAGAAAATAGAAATTTGTCCATAAAGTACATACATTAGCTAGTTCAACCTCCTAAATTGATAATTTCTTTAAATGGCAAAAATGTCTAATCAATTGTAGCAGGTTTGGAGGCGGGTTACAAATTAAGAGAAAAATTTCGACAAAACATTGTGTATTTGTCGAATAATGATATTATATTAATAGAGCTACAAAAAAAAATTCCTATTGGATTAATCGTTTAGACGGATGTAGGGGCGATACAGCATGAACGTAGAACAATTTGAAATATTTCGTACCATTGCTCAGGTTAAAAGTTTCACCAAAGCAGCTAAAATATTAAATTTTACCCAGCCCGCCATAAGTTCACAGATTAAGTTATTGGAGCAGCGTTATAACATTGCGTTGTTTGAGAGATGCAATAATGGGGTTAAATTAACCGATGCGGGGAAAAAATTCTCTGAATATGGCGATAAAATCCTGGTCCTCTACGAACAAATGGAGAATGATATTGCTGGACTATCTGGAGCTAGTAAAGAAAACATTAATTTAGGAGCCAGTTATACTGCTGGCAATTACTATTTACCTAATTCCATATTAGAGTTTAAACAAATGCATCCGAGCACCTATGTGAGATTGAATATATCCGATAGTCAAGAGATCATCAGCGAAATTAAAGATCACTGTCTTGATATCGGTATAGTTGAAGGAAATGATTTTTATGACCGCGACCTGGATATTTGCAAGATCGGCAGCAGTGAATTAGTACTTATTACACCAGCAACAGACAAGTGGACAAACAGGAAATCTATTACCATACCAGAATTGTTTGCAGAATCATTTATATCAAGAGAAGATGAATCTATTCTACGCAATTATATTAATAACTGTCTTAAAACACATGCAGTAAACTATGATGATTTAAACATAATAATGGAGATTACAAACTTCGAGGCTATTAAACACGCGGTCATAAATAATAAAGGGATATCAATAGTACCATATCCGGTAGTGGAAAGGGATCTGCAGCAAGGCAGAATATGCAGTATTTTAGTAGAAGGATTAAAATTGTCCTGGGATATAAATATAATATGTCGGGCAAATGAATCCTTAACCGGATTGAAAAAAGACTTCCTACACTATCTAACCAATTCAGCAGGGCTCCTCACAAATGAAATTCCACAACAATAAGACCATCATATTCATCTTTTTTTAAGCCCCTTTCATGGTTCCGATAATGAACATTATGTAAACTTGTTAAGATTATTTACCCTTTTTTGATATAAATACGCTTTTCCCCATTATTTTCTTACAGTTTTATGAATATTCGTTAAATGCACGATTGGATGCTTTTTTATGATGGCTGATAAGTTTAGATTTGCATATCTGATTATTGATATTTTATATGATGATTCTATCATTATAAAATACGGATTCAAATTTAATTAATCATCGATCATCAACCTGGCTGATTGATTTTGCTGCCAGATCTATAATAACCGGATAGCCATGATTTAAATATGCCGCCGATACGTTTTATTTAATATCTCCATGATATAAACATCATAAAAATATTTTTAGGGGCCTTAAATCGCAAATAATTAGGAGTAAATTAGTGCAATGGACTATAAGTTTATAAAGTATATTTATTCTTGGGACTTACACTTATAAAAGTGAAAAAAATCACTAAACAAGATGTATAGCTGTTATTCATTTAAGCGTTTTCTCATAAGAATAGCTTTGGGATTATCCCAGCCGTTTTTTCTCACTATTTTAGCATATACTGGTTGATGAATAATATATCGCGGAACCGTTCTCTCGATACACGTTATTTAATATCTTCATGATTTAATAAATAACTCAATCACCGCTTATTATGTCAACATTTTGATTTGTATCGATCGAAATATGAATTTTACCATCAGCATCTCTACCCACAGTCTTAAACACATACGTTCCTTTTTCTAATTGTACAGTTTCAGCAGCTTGTTGATTGCCAATCCATAGAATCTCTATTTCTTTATCAGGATTAATTAATACGGCCTTAAAGTCACCGCTATCTACTTTTGAGTCATATTCAAATGTGACTTCAGCATCTTCTTCTGATTCCAGGCTAAAAACAGTATAAGACCCGTAAAAATTGCTATATTTAAAGGTGATTTCATTGCCAGAGTGCTTGGTCTCGGAGGAACGAAGGCTGTAAGTATCAAAATCCTGTACAACTATTGAATCATCATCATATGCATTCTTTGCATTCTCAGGCATTCCGCAGCCGCTTATTATACCCAATAAAAATAATAAGCCTATGCAGAAGATTAAACCGTTTTTTGAGTACATTTTTTATCTCCACACCCCCTTTTAAGACGTACACGCAAGAATTCGATAGAAAATTCCTATTCCCCTCCCCTACTGATCAACCGATAGGGGAAAGAGGCGGTTGAATCGGGTTATTTGGATTACACGAAGCAAGTTGGTAATCTTGATATAGATAATTATGCTCATTTTATGCGTTGATACGATATTACAGTATTAAAAAATATTACCAAAGATATGAATGCTATTATGATAGAAGTATTCAACAAACTGCCTGCCAAAAATCTGATTCCATACAACTGATTTAGAAACAGAATAACAAACGGTATTGCCCAAGCAGCGTGTACTTCTGTAGCATTAACACATACCGTTAATATAGAGAGAAGCAGCGTTATAAACCAAAAAGCAGAACAATATATCACGATGCCACGATTCTTATTTTTGGTACAAATTCTTATTACGATAATCCAAATAGTTAAGTATAAAATTGTGACAATTAAATTTCTTAAGGTTGCAGGACTTCCCATTGAGAACTCAGGAAAATTTAAAACTGCACCAACAATAACAGCCGTAATAGTAGCTATAATTATCATTGCTGCTGCTGCCCGATTTTTCATTTTTAATCTCCTATCTTGTATGATAATTGATTCTCATTGTTTAATACTTCCTTTTAAAATCATTGAAATAATAACCAACACTACTACAACCACCAATAATCGCATATACATAAATATCTGAAATGGCCCTCCGCCCAAAATAGCTGAATGGATATGGCCCATTTATAATCAAGATATATCGATCATAGTCGCCATGAATAAACCAATATAGAATAAGTGGACTAATTGCCAAAATTAGTCCTAAACCGAATAATAAATCTGGTTAAAAATTTATAAATGTATATTTCCCCATCTGCCTAACCTCTATTGATGGTTTGCTTTGTACTAATTTTAGCACAACTTACCCCTTCAAATGCTGCACGTTATTAGCCTACTGGGCAGTCCCCCAAATAAACATTAGACGCAATCACTTCATAACACAGCAAACTGCAGCCACGGATAATATAAAATGTGCCTTTTATTTTTTGCATTCCTTTTTTCGATGATGATTTATTTCCCTTCCCTACTCTTAAAATAATAGGGAACAGCTATCATTTTACATCTATTAGGAAAGCATAAAATGCCCTGCCTTGTTCCCAGGTTGCTGCAACTTCGTAGATAACCAACCCTTCAGAATCTGGAACTACCAGCTGATTATTGTTTAATTCTTGTTTGATAACTGCATTATCTTCCCAGATATTAACATCAATACTTGATGGTTGAATATCGCTGAACTCTAGTGTAATTATAGATTTCGGAGATACAAGTAATGGAGTTGAATTCTTAACTAGTATAGAGGGGCTGGTGGTTATGTGCGGCAGCAGTAAAAACAAGAACTGTTTTTCTCTAAAGAGCTATATAATCTGTAAATTGAAAAGAAAAATAAGAATCCGAAGGCACATTTTAAATTCAAGATGGGCTTTTTATTTTTTGGTGAT
Source organism: Syntrophomonas sp. (assembly GCA_016841245.1). Lineage (GTDB taxonomy): Bacteria > Bacillota > Syntrophomonadia > Syntrophomonadales > Syntrophomonadaceae > JAAYJK01. The sequence continues at coordinate 2,273 of JAENZN010000001.1, read as the reverse complement.
GAATTATTTTTCGCCAGCAGGTAGTGTTTATTTTCCGACAATTAGTTGCCACTATTCTGATGTTATAGACTGTTTTCAACTCCCGGATTATTTGTGGTACAATTTGGAACAAGAAGCTTCTTATTTGTTTATTGAGTATCGACAATATTTGACCGTTACGCAGCGTATGCTGTAATTAGGAATAAATATAATATAGGTATGTTATGAAAAAAGCTTTTTTTAATACACTAACTATCATATTTATAATATCATTAATAACTGGTTGTTCCGATAACAGCCCGGTTGCTACGAGTTCCCCTGCCTCCACAGAACCGCAAGCAGCATCAGAGCAAATTTTACAAACTAAGGAAATACAACAAGCACCTAATAAATACGAATTTCTTTATAAAATAGATTTTTATTCGGAGGACGATTTAAATTATTTCCAAGCAGATGGAAATAGAAACACTGCTTACACAGTAAAGGATGGAGCGCTGAACGTCTCCGGGGCAAAACACGGTGGATTAAAGCTGAGTATGCAGCGTGAATTTCTTACCAACTCAATATTACACTTGAGGGTAAAAGCATATGTTTTCCCAACAACCGTTCAGCCTTATCCAATGTTCCAGGCCGTATTGCAGCCGTCGTTCTTGAGCGTAATTTGCCATAACAAGGCCCCTATCATTTTGTTTTAAACTTTGACTTTGATGACAAAGATACTGCCTATTCATATTTTACGGGACCGGCGGATATTGTTAATATCGGTCAATGGGTTGAGCTTAAGGAAAGATTAAGATGAAGAAATGCTTATTCGTTATAATCTCGTTGATGCTTATCAGCAGTTTATTGACCGGATGCAAACCGTCTATAAACACTGAACAGCTTCAAGACAGTGAAGAGCCTCTTGAAAAGGTCTGTCTGGATATATCCCAGCCCATAAATGGCGAGATACTGATAGACAACGGCGACAACACAAACACGGTTGACATAACCGACGAGGTCCGAAATGAAGGCTACTTCCAAAACATAATAACTATGCCGTCATACATATGGCACATTAACCCTAAAGTCAATGACGGTATAGAAAATGTGGTGATAGAGTTCGATCTGTTGAGTGTTTGCAGCGATGAGAGCTTGGCCGGGTTTGATCGCGGGTACATTATCGGCCTGACCGATACCGAAGATCTGGTTATCAATGTCAAGGGAGATTACGAGACATATACCTATAATTTAGAGTACTGTCTTCCTCGGCCGTTTCTAATGACAAACCTGGAAAAATATGCAGTCAAGGACGGCAGCCGAATAAAAATTACCGTTCCATATGAAACCTTTATGACAGCCGCCAGAGATGTTGTCCTGCAGTTTATACCCGGCACAACTTTTGGCAATATCGAAGTGTATGTGGAAGGACAGGATATAGCCGGCTTGGACCTGCAGCAACTGACGGTAAAAATCAAACCTGAATATATTAATGCCGTACTGCCCTATACCAATGATTATATAAATACTTATGAACTCCACGAAAATGATGAATACTTCGGGGCCTGCCTGTCTGAACAACAAGCACGATACAGGAATGGTGGAATCTATTACAGCTTCTATGCCGACGACGGCAGCTATAAAATGTATCTGGCTCAGATGGATTTGGACGGATACGGGGACAAATTGAATATTGACTTCGGAACGGCGCCCCATGAATTATTCTACCCGATGATGATCCGATTTGTTGATAGAAACCAGGGCAAAACAAACATTAATGATCTGGTCCGTTTTGTGTTTAAAAACATGCGCGATGAAGAAACCGGACTTATATCAGGCATATGGGATTGCGAGCACCATATGAAAGTTGCAGAAGACTTAACCATTGCCAATTTCCCGCTGACCTTATTGTTTATGGATTACTTATCCGTACAGGAAGTTGGTGAAATGTTTTACGCCAGCCTCAATAATGAAATCATACAAATAAACGGCAAATATTACTATTCCCCCCATGGCTTAGAGGATAACAAAATAAAAATTAAATTAATCGACTTGTGTGATTTTAGCGAATGTTATTTCGAGGAAGATAATTGGCTTCATATTTTCGGCCTGGCAAAGATGCTGGATTCACTTTTGTCATCCGGCACGATTAATCACGAAGATGCAGCCCTGTATTCCGGGGCCGTAGCAAATTCATTGGAATTGGTCATGGAAGCTCAGCAAAGCAATCCCACCCATCTGCCCGCCGATGCCATTATTGTTACCTTTACGGACAATGGCGAGTATATAATTGAAAATGTTGAAGATGAATTCAA